>NZ_NIHC01000003.1 GCF_002806945.1 Marinobacter salexigens | reverse complement strand
CGAAATACTCCAGTCAGCGCCCACACGAATTACTTGGTCAATTTGTTAAAGAGCGTTTGAGCCGTTGCTCAATCAAGGTGGCGTATTCTACATCGTCTCGCCGCCTTGTCAACCGTTTAATTAAAGAATTTTCAAACTCGTTTTCTTTAATACTTTCAAACAGTTGTCCTTCTCAGATCACCCGTCTCAGCGGTGTGTCCCTCGAAGGAGATGCGCATTCTACAGACGCACAGGAATCTGTCAACGGCCATTTTGAAATAAACTCAAAATAGCCGAAAATCGATCAAACAGTGATCAATATACGGGCAATCTTCTTCTTTCCCGCCTGAATCACACAAGTATCACCTTCAACGAAGGCGCGATCGCCCTCAAATTTCTGACCATCAACAAAAACAGCACCACGCCCCAGAACATCTCGGGCAGCAGCCCCATTCTTAACAAGACCCGCCATTCGCAGCAAAGACGCCATGACTATTTCAGATTGCCCCTCTAGAGAAACCTCTACCAAAGGTACGTTCTCTGGAATTTCACCCAGCGCAACCCGATTACCAGCAGACTTATGCGCCGTCCTTGCCGCCTCTTCATTATGGAAGCGAGTAATAATCTCTTCTGCCAGCAGCTTCTTATAGTCTTGTGGGTTAGCCCCCTCCTCTACCGCCTTCTGGAACTCGGCCACTTCTGCAAGCGGTCGGAAGCTCAACAGCTCAAAGTAGCGCCAGAGTAATTCATCAGGCACAGAAAGAAGCTTGGTGTACATTTCGCCGGGCGCGTCATTAACACCTATATAGTTGCCCAGCGACTTGGACATCTTCTGAACGCCATCCAGCCCCTCCAATATCGGCATGGTCAAGACAGCTTGGGGTGCCTGCCCATAGTGCTTCTGCAAGATACGCCCCATCAGAAGGTTAAACTTCTGATCTGTACCACCACACTCAACATCCGCTTCCAGCGCAACAGAGTCGTAGCCTTGTATCAAGGGATAAAGAAACTCGTGTATGGCAATAGGCTGCTCGGCACGGTAGCGCTTGGTGAAATCATCACGCTCCAACATGCGGGCAACGGTATACTGGCCCGCCAGCTGGATCATATCTGCTGCGGCCATCTTGCTCATCCATTCGGAGTTGAAGACCACCCGGGTTTTCTTCGGGTCCAGAATCTTGAACACCTGCTCTTTATAGGTAATCGCGTTTTGGGCGACCTCTTCATCCGTTAGCGGGGGACGAGTAGCACTCTTGCCGGACGGATCGCCGATCTTTCCGGTAAAATCACCGATAAGAAAGATCACCTCGTGCCCAAGATCCTGAAATTGGCGCAGCTTATTAATGAGCACAGTGTGCCCAAGATGCAAATCCGGGGCAGTAGGATCAAATCCTGCCTTGATACGCAAAGGGCGCCCTTCTTTTAACTTCGCAACCAGATCGTCTTCCGGTATCAGCTCGTCTACACCCCGCTTTAGTATCGCAAGCGCTTCATCGATAGATGCCATGAATCATTTATCCCCAATCGTTTTTGCATATAAATTATCAGTTACAGACTTCAACAAAAGAACTCTGTGAGTTACCTGGAGCCCTGCTAAAGTGTGAGTGCTCAATTTTTAAACAGAACCGGGCATTTTTAGCGGTCGCATTATAACAATGGCACCGCAAAAAATCCGGCTGACAGCGCATTAACCGTAATGTTCAGCGCTGTTCCGCGTGCTTTTTATACGGTAATCTGTTGCTCTCTACTTGAACAACAGCTTTAACTTGGCAGCACAAGCTGTCGGAATACGGATTGAAACAGATGCGACACGTGCTAAAAATGTTTCCAAAAACTCATATTACCATTGCTGCCGCTGCAACCGCTGTAGTGTCTGCGGCGATTCTGATGAGCCCCAGCGCAGAAGTTGAGGCTAACCGGATGTCCTATACTTTGGACCTAGAGCAAGGCAAGGCCTCAGTTGTCGCCTCTCATAAGCAGCAGAAACCCCTGACTGCACCTGCTGTAGAAGGGCAGGATCAACTCGCAGTTATTACCCCAGAGGCATCAGAGACTCCAGAGGTATCAGAGACTTCAGTGCCTGAAATCCCAGAGCCCTCGCCCCACCTTACCTGGCAAACATTCGATATTAAATCGGGCGACACCCTGTCTTCCCTCTTCAAGAACGCGGGATTCAACGACGGCACCATGCTTTCCGTTATTCATGGCGAAGGTGAAGCTGACAAGCTGCAACGCCTTTACGCCGGTGAAACCATCCGCTTCGCAATTGACAAGGATGGCGGGCTTGCAGCAGTGGAACTCCAGCGCAGCCGCCTCGAAACACTAAAAATCGAAAAGCAGGAAGACTCCTATTCAGGCCAAACCGAAATGCGTAAGCCTGAACCCAAGCCAGCTTATGCTTCCGGCACCATTGATGGTTCTCTCTACCTTGCAGCGCGCGAAGCGGGACTTAACGACCGCCTGACCATGGAGCTCTCAGGAATTTTCGGCTGGGACATCGACTTTGTTTACGACGTCCGTAAAGGCGACCAGTTCGAAGTTGTCTATGAAGAGTTGTATCTCGACGGTGAAAAATTCAGCACAGGCCGCATTCTGTCTGCCCGCTTCATAAACCGTGGCGAAGAAAACGTTGCGCTCCTTTATACGGACAGCAATGGCGATAGCGATTACTACACGCCCGCTGGCAAAAGCATGCGCAAAGCTTTCCTGCGCACGCCTATCGACGCACGCATCTCTTCTTCCTTTAACCTCCAACGCCGTCACCCGGTACTAGATGTAGTACGCCCTCATGAAGGCACAGACTATGCCGCCCCTCCGGGGTCTCCGATCAAAGCGGCCGGCAATGGCAGGGTTCAGTTTTCTGGCTGGAAAGGTGGCTATGGCCGCACAATTGTCCTGAAGCACGGTGACAACATCACCACGCTATACGCACACATGAGCCGGATTGCCAAGGGTGTAAAAAACGGCGCCCGGGTCAAGCAGGGGCAAACCATTGGCTACGTTGGTTCGTCAGGCATGGTAACCGGCCCGCACCTGCACTATGAGTTCCGGGTTAATGGCTCCCCCCGCAATTCCCGGACTGTAAAACTCCCGGATGCACAACCAATTCCGGCAGCCGAAATGGCTCGATTCAGAAAGCATACACAGCAGCAGGTTGCGCAATTTGAAGCTTTCCGGATGAACTACCAGCATCTCGCTTTGGCTTCGGAAAACTGAGCCACATGGACACCTGGATAGGACTGATGTCTGGCACCAGCATGGATGGCATAGATGCCGTGCTGGTGTCCTTTCAGGGCAAGGCTATCCACACTTACGAAACACATTCCTCCCCCTACCCGGAAGATCTTCGTAAGCGCTTGGCGCTGGCAAGCCAGAACCAGGCTTCTCCGGACGAAGTGGGTGAACTAGACACGTTAGTGGGCACTCTTTTCGCAGATGTAGCAGAAAACCTGATTCGCAAATCCTCAGCTGACAGATCGTCAATTCGTGCCATCGGGAGCCACGGACAAACCCTGCGCCATCAGCCTTCCGGCCCTGGCCGATTTTCACTGCAGATAGGTAATCCTTCAATCATTGCAGAAAGGACCGGAGTTACAACTATCGGTGATTTCCGCAGCCGGGATATGGCGGCAGGTGGCCAGGGGGCTCCGCTAGTACCCGCCTTCCATCAGCACTTTTTTGGCTCAGAAACGGAAGACAGATGCATCCTGAATCTCGGCGGCATAGCAAACATAACCTGGATTCCATCTGACCCAAATACTCTGGTGACCGGCTTTGATACCGGGCCTGCCAATGCTTTGATGGACGCGTGGTGCCAGGACCAAACCGGCCGCTCTTACGATGAAGACGGCCAGTGGGCCAATGAAGGCATTATTGACCAGTCATTGCTCAGTGACATGCTTTCAGACGCTTATTTCGAACGCCCGCCCCCCAAGAGCACTGGCAAGGAAAAGTTCAACCTTGAGTGGATCAAGACTCTGTTGAAGCGGCACGAAACGGTTCGTCCGGAAGATGTTCAGCGCACGCTAATGCAGTTGTCGGTGATAACGGCCACCCGGCAAATGCCCCAGTCACCTGCCATGGTAGTTTACGTGTGTGGAGGAGGGGCTCGGAACCAACCATTCATGAGGGAACTTTCTCAAGCGCTAAGCCCAATCCGTGTACTCAGCACCGCTGAGCTAGGCCTGGATCCGCAATGGGTTGAGCCCACAGCTTTCGCATGGCTAGCCAGACAAACAATGAACCGCAAACCAGGGAACCTGGCGGAAGTAACAGGCGCAAAAGGACCAAGGATACTGGGGGCAATCTACCCCGCATAAAGTCGGTGAACATTCCTGCTGGTCACCGACTTTTTCGGCAGGTTAAATCGTAAAGGAGCTTCCGCAACCACAGGTGGAGCTAGCATTGGGGTTCTGCACCACAAACTGAGATCCTTGCAAGCCTTCCTGGTAATCTATGGTTGCACCTACAAGATATTGATAACTCATGGGGTCTACCAGCAAGACCGCTCCGTTCCGCTCAATTACGGTATCTTCCTCATCTTGGGTTTCATCGAACGAGAATCCGTACTGGAAGCCGGAACATCCACCGCCGGTGACAAAAACGCGCAGCCGGAGGTCGGAATTGTTCTCCTCATCAACCAATTCTCGTACTTTGTTGACCGCACTATCGCTGAAAAACAGCGGGGCTGCCATTTGCTGCTGGACTACACTCAAATTTGCCTCCGGATTACCTGATACAACTACATGGATTATGGTATTCCTGAGTAAAACAATCAACTATTCAGGTTTACCACTATCTGCCGCCGACAACTCCTCTTCACTTTCGTCAGGAAGCTCCCCGTTCGCTTCAGAGCGCGGGGCTTTATTATCCTGGGCCAGCAATGCCGACGGCTCACGCTGATGCACAAGGTTACCGTTTACTGACGATCCCATCGCCATCTGGATAAGATTGTAGTAAACACTACCGTTAATGGCCGCCTTTTCTGCAAGTTCCAGATGCGTTGAGGCGTAGACATCGCCATGAACTGTTCCATTGATAATTACGTGGGGCGCCGCTATATCCCCGGTCACCTCTCCTACCTCAGAAACTCGCAGGACGGCATCGCTGCCATCCTCAGCAAGCACTTTACCGCGTATGCGTCCATCAACATGCAAGCCCCCAGAAAAGTGCACGTCCCCTTCTATGGTCGTGCGGGAGGAAATCAGTGTGTCAAAGTTGCCTGCAGGCCGGCGGGGTTTCGCTTTTTTCTTGCCAAGCATTTCTAATTCTCCGTTAATTCATTCCAGTCGAATGTGCGCTCTGCCTGAGAGGACTTGCGCCCTTGGGCCTGCGCAACCACTTGTACTTCAAGTGGTTCGAAACCATCTGGCAATGTCAGCCTTCCTTCCACATCCTGAAAATAGCGGAACCGGAATTTCACACCAAGATCGTCTATTTCCTCAGAAAGGTCTCGCAGCGCAATGACTTCCTTTTCCTCATCGCGCATACCAATTACGTTGACGGCAACAACACCGCCAATATAGCTCTTGTTGTTACCAACTTGCGTAAGTACAAGTTTGAAATTGTAAACGCCTGCTTCGCGATCATTTGCCAGTGCAAGCCGATCAACCTGCAACCCTTTGCTGGTCTCAGAGGGCGCCATGATGTTCTTGTAGAATGTAAGATCCGACTGCAGGGAAGCTGCCCGGGTTTCGAGCTCAACAATTATGTTCCTGGCTTGATTGAGCGCCTGCTCATCAATCAGCTTGCCACGCTCGAGATTAACCAGACGCTGCTGTGCTTCGCGATAACTGGCTTCCAAGGCTGCGATTTTGCTTTCCAGTTGCTCATTGGATGCCGCCACACTGGTAGAGCGAAAGCCGCCTTGGGCCAAACCGGCCGTGTAGCCTGCTACTGCAGCCCCGACCGTGAATACAATCAGAATCAGCAGCCGCCTCAACCGGTATCCCGGTCGATGTCTGATAACAACATATTCTTCATTCGGCTTGCGTCGTTCGCTCACTGGCACTCCTTACGGCAGTAGCGCAGGAGCTTCAAGGCCCAGCGTTTCTTTTATACCAAACATGATGTTCATGTTCTGAACTGCCTGACCAGCTGCCCCTTTAACGAGGTTATCGATCACCGAGGTAACAATCACGATATTGCTTTGCTCCTGTCGGTGCAGAGCCATGCGGCATAAGTTGGCACCACGCACACTCCGGGTCTCCGGATGACTTCCAAATGGCATCACGTCTACAAATGGCTCGCTACGATAGCGCTCCTCAAACAACTCTTGCAGGCGATCGAAATCGGCAAGATTTTTCAGCTCTGCATAAAGCGTTGCTTCTATGCCACGTATCATCGGTACAAGATGAGGCACAAAGGTAACCCCGGCTTCTGTACCTGAAGCATCAGAAAGCCCTTGACGAATCTCCGGCAAGTGACGATGACCTGACGCACCATAGGCCTTGAAACTCTCGCCCACCTCACCGTGCAACATACCAATTTTGCCCTGACGGCCACCGCCACTGGTACCGGATTTCGCATCGGCAATCAGTCGGGTTGGGTCAACCAGATCATGCTCCAGAAGAGGTAAAAAACCTAGCTGGATAGCTGTTGGATAGCATCCCGGGTTGGCAACCAGTTGCGCCTTGGCAATTTCGTCCCGGGCAACTTCCGGAAGCCCATAAACGGCTTTCTCAACCCACTCTGGTGACTTATGGGGCATACCGTACCACTGAGACCAAACCTCCAGATCCTTCAGTCGGTAGTCTGCGGAGAGATCCACCACCCTCACCCCCGCAGCCATCAACTCCGGAATTAACCCCATGGCAACGGCGTGCGGCGTTGCAAAAAACACCAGATCACAGGCAGCCAGAACCTTGGGGTCTGGTTCAGAATAAGCCAGATCAAAGTGCCCACGAAGATTCGGGTACATATCGGACACCGGAACTCCGGCCTCAGATCTTGAGGTTATGCAGCTGACCGTGACTTCCGGATGAACAGCGAGAATTCTGAGGAGCTCAACGCCGGTATAGCCGGTGCCGCCCACAATGCCTACTTTAATCAACTTGCTCTCCAGCGACGTTGGGTAAGAATTTAGAAGGGTCTTTCTCTGTAGCTTAACGCCTTAGTCTATCATGATAAACCAACGACTCATTGCAGCTTGCAGGGCGGCAGTTACAATGATGTCAGAAACCCTGTGGAAGGCCACCCTCTTGTACCGGAACACCGGCACTCATGACTAAAGTCTGGCATCGGATTAACGAAGCAATATCCTCTGTTTTCACTCGCAGCTTGTCGGGAGTGGATTCTTTGCCGCAACTGGCTTTTCTCGGCCTGTTATCCGGGCTGGTTACAGGTGGCGTGATCCTCGTATTCCGGCTGGCTATTGAATGGCCGCTGGAGCACTTCCTTCCCGGTGAAGGCTCGGAAGCCTTTGAGAGCCTGGACCTTATTACCCGCGGCATACTACCTCTGGCGGGCGCGCTCGGTATTGGCCTGTTTCTACACCACCTTGCCACTCACGATCGGAAGGTTGGTGTCGTCCATGTGATGGAACGCCTGAATTACCACCAAGGGTACATCACTGTGCGAAGTGCCATTATCCAGTTCGTCGTGGGCGTGGGCACTGTCGTCACCGGGCAGTCCGCTGGCCGCGAGGGCCCTGCCGTTCATTTGGGCGCAGCCTTCTCGAGCCTGATGGGCCAATGGATGCGGTTACCCAACAACAGCATACGCACCTTGGTGGCCTGCGGCTGCGCTGCTGCCATTTCCGCTTCATTTAACACGCCGATTTCAGGCGTTATTTTCGCCATGGAAGTGGTGATGATGGAGTACACCATAGCCGGATTTACCCCCATTATTCTTGCGGCGGTCAGTGCTGCGGTGGTTACCCAGCTTGTGTATGGAGCGGAGCCGGCGTTTAACGTGCCCGCGCTGACCATGAACACATTTCTAGAGATCCCATGGGTTCTGGTGATTGCTGTTATTATCGGTCTTTCGGCGGCACTGTTCATTCATCTTGTCGACGCGATGGGGCGTTTCAGCCACCGACCTGTTTTGCTACGAGTTATGATTGCGGGCATGTTGATGGCCGTGGCTGCTGTAGTGGTTCCTGAAACCATGGGGATTGGGTACGACACCGTAAACGAAACCATGAACGGCGAACTCGGCTTCTGGCTGCTGCTGGGTGTAGGCGCTGCAAAACTGATCATTACCGCTCTGACAGTAGGTTTGGGCATGCCTAGCAGCATTATTGGCCCAACACTTGTTATGGGCGCCACACTTGGTGGTGCCCTGGGGCTCATCGGTGCCGACATATTTCCTGGCCATGCCTCTTCCGTTGGCTTTTATGCCATGCTCGGAATGGGCGCAATGATGGGCGCGGTTTTACAGGCTCCACTAGCTGCGCTCATGGCATTGATGGAGCTAACCCGAAACCCCAACATTATTCTCCCGGGGATGCTGGTAATTACCACAGCCACGCTCATTACGAGCGAGGCATTCGGAAAAAAATCCCTGTTCCTGACCGTACTTAAAAGCCAAGGCCTGAGCTATCAGAATTCACCGGTTATCCAGGCCTTGCGCCGGGTATCCGTGGCAGCAATTATGGATAAGGGCATACTGCGCATTAACAGGCACCTTACGGTGGAAGAAGCCCGCAAGGCGCTCCAGGCAGAACCTAAGTGGTTGATAGTTGATGGCAAAAACGGTCCCACAGCCTTGCTGCCCGCGGTTGACCTCGCCCGCTATCTGGAAGATGCTGCAGAAGCGCTCTCGGGCGATACGGGCGAACCCGTGGAATCCATTGATCTGATAGATATCCCCGCACACAGGCGTGACATCGCACCTGTGCAATATCAGGCCACCCTTGAAGAGGCAATGCACGAGTTCGAGAACACCAGTGCAGAAGCACTGTACGTGCAGCGCCTTGTGGCCCCCATGATTCAACGGGTCTACGGCGTTGTTCTTAAATCTGATATCGAAAGTTATTATCAATATCGACGGAGCTAGTAATGTTGTGGGTTAAAGCTTTTCACATAATTTCTCTGGTGTGCTGGTTTGCCGGCCTGTTTTATTTGCCCAGGTTATTTGTCTACCATGCCGCCTGCGAAGACGAGCCAGGGCGAGAGCGTTTCAAAATCATGGAGCGCAAGCTGTACCGGGGCATTACCACTCCTTCAATGGTTGCCACAGTGATATTTGGGACCTGGCTGCTCACTTACAACATGTCGGGCTACTTCAGCCAAGGCTGGCTGCATGTGAAGCTGTTGCTCGTGGCATTGTTGATCATCTATCACTTTTATTGCGGGCATCTCGTCAAAGTGTTCCGCGACGACCACAACACTCGCGGCCATGTGTTCTACCGCTGGTTCAACGAGTTGCCGGTGCTTATCTTGCTCGCAGTTGTTATTCTCGCTGTTGTTAAGCCGTTCTAGGGAGTTTTAGCAATCAAATACTACACTCGCCCCCAAGTACTTGTTCTTTCCGGCCTGGATCCTTCCGGCGGCGCCGGCATCCAGGCGGACATTCAGGCCATCACATCACTGGGGTGCCACCCGCTGCCAGTGCTGACTTGCCTGACTGTTCAGGATACCCGGAATGTATACGGTGCCGAAGCCGTCAACCCCGAACTGATCCGCGAACAACTCAGATGCATCTCCGAGGATGCCCCCATACATGCGGTGAAAACCGGTGCATTGGGTAATTCTGAGGTGGTGGACGTCTTGGTGGAATTTCTTGAAAAGCACCCGGATATCCCGGTGATAACCGACCCGGTAATCAAGGCGGCGGGTGGTGGTGACCTGGCGGATGACGAATTGCTTGTCACCATGAAGGAACGGCTGTTCCCACTGGCCGAAATGATCACCCCGAATGGCATTGAACTGGAGTTGCTGGGCGAAAATTCCAGCCCGGCCGAGGCCGCACGCAAGCTGCTCGAAAAGGGTTGCACGTCGGTGCTGGCAACTGGCGGCCATGGCACCGGTATTCGCATCACCAATACACTCTATAACCACTCCCCCACACCCATCTCGTGGGAACTTGATCGTATTGGCGGCGAGCATCACGGTACCGGCTGCACACTTGCAGCGGCAATTTCTGCAGGGCGAGCGCTGGGGCTCTCCCCCCGAGCCGCCATTTCCCAAGCTCAGAACTACGTACACCGAGCGATTTTGCATGCTCTTGAGGTAGGTAAAGGCCAGCCGGTTCCGGATCGAGGCATTCTGTGGGAACAGTAGACAATCCGGTTCCGATTGGGCTTTATGCCATTACCGACAGCCAGCTTACACCATCGGCAACATTGGTTGCTTCAGTGGAGGCAGCTATTCTCGGTGGTGCAGTAATCGTGCAGTACCGGGAAAAGTCTGCACCCATGGCGGAGCGCCTGGCCCAAGCAAGAAATCTGCAATCCGTATGCGCCACTACAGACATCCCCCTGCTGATTAACGATGATATAGAACTGGCAAAACGCATAGGTGCAGCCGGCGTCCACCTTGGCCAAGGCGATAGCTCAGCTACCGAGGCCCGCCAGCTGCTTGGTGATAATGCAATTATCGGCATCACCTGCCATGCCAACATCAAGATGGCCGAGGCTGCCACCGCGGCAGGCGCTGATTACCTGGCATTTGGCCGGTTTTTCACATCTTCAACCAAACCGGATGCCCCGCCCGCCGCAACCAACATATTGGCCGAAGCCAAACGTTTCAGCCTGCCGGTCACAGCCATTGGCGGCATCACCACAGATAATGGTGAGCGTCTTATCCGGGCTGGCGCCGATTTACTGGCCGTCGTTGGCGGGCTTTTCGGGGGTAATCCCGAAACCACAAAACAGAAGGCAAAAGATTTTCAGAGGCTGTTTGCCAGCCACCATCCATTCTTTTCAACTCCCCATAAACAGGAGTCTTAGCACATGTCACATTCCGAATCCCTGTTCGAACAGGCTCAGAAGTATATCCCGGGGGGTGTTAACTCCCCGGTTCGCGCATTCCGCGGTGTGGGCGGCACCCCTGTTTTTTTCAAACATGCCGAAGGCGCCTATCTATACGACGAAGATGGCAAGCGCTATATCGATTACATTGGCTCTTGGGGGCCGATGATTCTTGGTCATTCAGATCCCCGCATTAAAGAGGCTCTGCATGCTCAAGTCGACCTTGGCGTTGGTTACGGCGCACCCACGTCCATTGAAACCGACATGGCGCGAAAGGTATGCGAACTCGTACCCTCCATTGATCTTGTGCGCATGGTTAACTCAGGCACCGAGGCCACCATGAGCGCGATTCGCTTGGCTCGCGGTTACACTGGGCGCGAAAAAATCGTCAAGTTCGAAGGCTGCTATCACGGGCATGTGGATTCTTTGCTCGTTAAGGCTGGCTCTGGCGCTCTAACGCTGGGCGTACCCAACTCACCGGGCATACCTGCCAGCCTTGCAGAGCTCACCCTGACTCTCGACTTCAACGATATCGAAGGTGTTCGTAATACCTTTAAAGAAATGGGCGACGAGATCGCGGCCATTATTGTCGAGCCTGTTGCGGGCAACATGAACTGCATTCCTCCAGTTCCGGGCTTTCTTGAATGCCTGCGCGAAGTCTGCGATGAGCATGGGACCGTTCTGATTTTTGACGAAGTAATGTCTGGTTTCCGTGTATCTCTTGGCGGGGCTCAGGGTCTATATGGCGTTACTCCGGATCTGACAGCGCTAGGCAAGGTAATCGGTGGTGGTCTACCTGTGGGCGCCTTTGGTGGCAAGCGTGAAATCATGGAGCATATTGCACCACTTGGCCCGGTGTACCAGGCTGGCACGCTGAGCGGAAACCCTCTGGCCATGAGCGCCGGCTTGGCAACTCTGAATGCGATCTCCGAGCCGGGTTTTCACGATCGCCTGACCAAGAAAACGGTTGCGCTGCGGGATGGATTGAAAGCTGCGGCAGATGCTGCTGGCATCCCTCTGGCTGTTCAGGGCGCAGGCGCTATGTTCGGTTTCTTCTTTACAGAAGAATCCAGCGTTACCAGCTTTGAGCAGGTAATGGCTTGCGACGCTGAGCGCTTCAAGAAGTTCTTCCAGGGCATGTTGCAAGAAGGCATATACCTCGCGCCGTCTGCCTTCGAGGCTGGTTTCACCAGCGATGCACTGTCGGACGAAGATATTGCCGATACGATTGCTGCAGCTACAAAGGTATTCGCAACGCTTTAATTGACCAAGCGATAAACGGCACCCGGCAGGACTTCTAAGCCACGTCCTGCCGGGGCAGCCTGAGACCCCCGTCACACTTCCTTCCTATCCTCGTAAGATTTGCCCTTTTAGCCGTTGACTATAAAACCCAGCTGATCAAATTATGGCCAAGTGTCCGTAGAGATACGCTGACGGCGAACATCTAACAAAAAAAACATGGAAGTCAGTGCACAGAGGTTCTGCGCCATTCGTTTTGGCACAGGCATGAAGTATCTGGAACAGCCCGTTAGGTTGCGCCGCAGTTTGAATAAAAAACACAACCTCAAACTGTAGGAAAAGCCATGAAACTCTGGATCAAAACACTCGCTCTGGTTGTGACCATAGCCTGGTCAGCCCCCTCCGCCGCCTGGTGGTGGAAGCCTGCAAATTATGCCGACACTCAATATCCAATAGTGCTGGTACACGGCATGTTCGGCTTCGATTCCATTATCGGCGTAGACTACTGGTACGGCATTGCGGAAGATCTTCGCAGGAACGGAGCAGATGTATACACCTCTCAGGTTCCTGCGCTGGAAAGCACCATTGCCCGAGGTGAGGTGCTGCTTTCGCAAGTAGAATCCATTGCTGCCGTGCACGGCAAAGTAAACCTGGTAGGCCATAGCCACGGTGGGCCCACTGCCCGTTACGTTGCCCGGGTACGGCCTGATCTGGTTGCTTCAGTCACTTCCATAGGCTCGCCTCACAAGGGTTCCAACGTTGCCGATGTTATCGTGAACTCACCGGCCAGTGGCTTGGCAGGCACTCTGGGCAACGCACTTGGTGGCCTGATCGATCTGATTTCTGGCGGCGGGTATGACCAGAATATGGAAGCAAGCCTGCAATCTCTCACAACCCAAGGCAGTGCACAGTTCAATAACTTTGCACCAGCAGGCATTCCGACAACCGCATGCGGTGAAGGTGCTTACTCCGCAAACGGCGTTCGCTTCTATTCCTGGGGTGGCACTGGCGTACTCACCAACGTTCTGGACCCTTCTGATGCCCTGCTCGGCGTTACCAGCCTGGCAATGGGTTCATCTCAGCATGACGGCCTTGTAGAGCGCTGCAGCAGCCGCTTCGGCAAGGTTATCCGCGACAACTACTTCATGAACCATCTTGATGAAGTTAACCAAGCGCTGGGCTTGCACAGCTTGTTTGAGACAGACCCGAAAGCTGTGATCAAGCAACATGCAAACCGGTTGAAGAACGCTGGCTTGTAAGTGAGGAAAGACCCTGCCGGGTGTAGGTTTCGGCAGGGTCAGCAGCTCTTTTGGTTACAAGGCTGATGCGCGCTGCTCAGCCTGGTTCGCCCCAGCCACATTGCCCCGCGCCCTTCTGATATCCGCCAGCAATAGCCAGCCTGCCCGCTGCATACGAGCATCACTACCGGCCAACGACAACCCCTTCAGCGTAAACTGCTCAGCAGGACCGAGCTTGTTAGCCGCCACGTAGGCTTCCGAGAGTTTAAAGTAGACCTCTGCGGACCGAGGCGCGATGCGCTGGGCTCGCTCCAAACGAACAATCGCCCCCTGGGTATCACCACTTTTTAAAAGGCCATCCGCTTCTCGTACCAAGCCAAGTGCTGCCGGTGAAAGTTCATCCCCTGCTTCTCGATAGCTCGGCTTGTTACTGCGCTGGGGCTGTGGTGCTGGCTCCCTGTCTACCGTTTGTTCGCTTTTACGCCAAACTTGCACCTCTTCTTTCTCCGCTGTTTGCGGAGGCTCCGGTGCAGGTTCAGCACCCCCAACAGGCACATAAACAGGGCCGCCCGGGCCAGCCGCGCAGCCGGCCAGACTCAATAGAGCTACCAACATACCTGCGTGTAAAACACCTTGCCTACTCATTGGAACAATCCTTCAAACCAGCTTCGAATTTTACGCTCAAAGGTGCCACCACAAGACACCCTTTGCGTTGGTTCACTGCCCGATATAAACGGCAGAAGGCGGGCATTATCGCAATGCTCATCGGTTAATGCCTGTTTTTCGGGGTTTACCCAGTGGTAACTCACCCCATCAGGCATTACCGGAGAAAAACCGTGTTGTGGCACTTGCGCCATGAAACGCGACCAAACCGGCAAGGCACCCGACGCCCCGGTTAACGCAGTTGGTCCATTATCGTCCCGCCCTACCCAGGCAACCGCCAGCAAGTCACCACTGAACCCGGCAAACCAGGCATCGCGACCACCATCCGTAGTTCCGGTTTTACCGGCCAGGGTCAACTCTTCAGGAACCGTGTAATACGCTGAGCGCCCTGTGCCTTCCTGCATGGTTTCCTGCATGGCGTACTGCAGCAGATGCACCGCGGCCGGGTCTGCCACTTGATCCACCTCCAGACTATAGCGCGAGAGGGCTCCGCCACTGGAATCCGTCACTTCTCTGATGGTGCGCAGCGGCGTGTTAAACCCGGATGTGGCCAGACCTTGATATATTTGGGCGACGGTAACGGGGCTCATGGCAACAGAACCCAGCAACATTGAAGGGTATTCCGAAATTGGCGAAACCACACCGAAGGCACGCAGGGTTTTGCGAACTGCCGGCACACCAACGTCCAAGCCTACGCGCACTGCGGGCAGATTGTAAGATTTGGAAAGGGCACGATGCAGAGGCACTTCACCGCGCTCTTCGCCATCGTAGTTCTTTGGCTGCCAGCGCCGCCCGTCATCAAACTCGAGCGTGAATGACTTATCCAATACGGGTGTCATCAAGGTATAGCGATCAGGCTGTTCCAGTGCGGTCAGATAGGTAAAAGGCTTGATCAGCGATCCTATGGGGCGATTGGCATCCAGCGCCCGGTTGAACCCGGCAAACTGCGGGTCTTTTCCACCAACCAAAGCCAACACTTCACCCGTATCCTTGGCGGTCACTACGAGTGTAGCTTCCAAGGCTTTTGCAGCTTCTCCGCGAGCCAGCCTTGGCAAAGTATCCGTAACGGCAAACTCGGCAGCATACTGAATCGCAGGATTCAGGGTTGTGAATATCCGCAGGCCTTCACTGCGCAGATCTTCCTCTTTGTAATCCCGGGACAAATGGCGCCGAACAAGGTCTATGTAGGCGGGATAGCGGTTTTCCGAGTACGAAGGTTTAGCGCTAACACCCAGCGGTAAACCTCGGGCTCTGGCAGCCTTTGAGGGCTCCACAAGGCCCGCATCTTCCATTTCGCTAATAACCAGGTTCCGGCGTTTTGTTGCCCGCTCCGGGTGCCGGCGGGGGTTGTAATAGCTTGGCCCTTTGACCATGCCCACCAGCAAGGCTATCTGGTGCACATCCAGATCTTTCAATGACTCGCCAAAGAAGAACTGGCTGGCCAATCCAAACCCATTGATGCTGCGAGTACCCGCCTGTCCCAGATACACTTCATTCAGGTAAGTTTCCAGAATGTCGTCCTTCTCGTAGTGCAGCTCGAGCAAGATGGACATCAAGGCTTCGTTTCCCTTGCGGAGCAGGGTCTGGTCCCGGGTCAGGAAGAAGTTTTTTACCAGTTGCTGTGTGAGGGTGCTGCCGCCCTGAACGATCTGCCCGGCACGTATATTTGCCAGCATGGCGCGGGCTATGCTGGCTGGCGCTATCCCGAAGTGGCTATAAAACTTTCGATCTTCCACTGCCATCAAGGCCTCAGGCAACAGCTCAGGCACTTCTTCAAGGCGCACCAGAATGCGATCTTCCTTGTGTGCCGGGTATATTCCACCAATTCGGGCGGGCTCAAGCCGCACTATGGCGGCTTTGTCGCCCGCAGACACAGAAAAATCCTGAATCCGGTCCCCATAGATATTCAGCGACAGTTTTCTTCTGGGCTCATCGCCATCAGGGTAACGAAAGCCGCGGGTGCTGATAACAAAGTGGCCGCCACTGCGGCGATAACTGCCTGGCTTTGCGCCGTCACCCTTACGATAGCCCGAAAGCGCCAATTCCCGCTCCAGAGCACCCGAGCCCACACTCGCTCCATCGTAGAGTTCCAGGGGCCGTGCATACACCCGGGAAGGCACTTCAAAGCGCCGCCCTTCAAATCTGGACGTAACAACAGCATCGAGGTAGACCATCCAGCAAGCGAGTAGCACAAGGCCTACGGCCGACACTCGCATCACCAATTTCCAGAACCAGGGCCGGCGTGAGTTTCGAAGGTTTTTCTTCTGGGCTTTTCTATTGGGCTTTTTTGCAGAGGCGCTGTTTTTTTTCATGTAAGGATTATAACGAAGCCTGTACAAGATAAGGCAGGCCAACTATGTGTTATTTCTGTAACCTGCCCGTTATGATGGGACGATAAAACTTCAATAAGTTCAGGGAAGCGAGGAGCACACCGTGAGTGAAACATCCCCAGGCAATCTGTTGCTGGCACTGCAGAACCCCGCATTATATCACCACCCGGTAGATGGATTTCAGATTATCGAAACTCACATATCCCAAGTAATTCTGACGGGTCAGTATGCCTATAAAATCAAAAAACCTGTGGATTTCGGGTTTCTTGACTTCTCCACTCTGGAACGCCGCAAGCACTTTTGTGAAGAAGAGCTGCGCCTGAACCGTCGCCTTGCTGAGCCGCTTTACCTCGAAGTGGTTCCGATTACCGGCAGCCCTGAGAAACCCGTTATTGGGGGTGACGGCGAGCCATTTGAATACATGCTTAAAATGCGTCAATTCCGGCAAAACCAGTTGCTTGATCAGCAGCAGGAGTCAGGCGAACTGAAACCAGAACTGCTTTCCAGCCTGGCGCAACAGGTGGCTAATTTCCACAACAGCCTGGAGCCGATTCCCGACGACAAACCCTTGGGCACGCCGGAAGCCGTCTACGCGGCCATGCAGGAAAACTTTGACCAGATCAGACCACTAATCAGCGATGCAGCCTTGATCAGCCAGCTCGACAACCTCGAAGCCTGGACCCAGACCACCTTCGAGCGCCACCGTGATCTGATTATACAACGCCGGCAAGACGGCTATGTGCGTGAGTGCCACGGCGACCTGCATTTGGCTAACATCACTGTTTACAAGGGCAAAGTCACCGTATTCGACTGCATCGAATTCAACGAGCCCTTTCGCTGGATTGATGTCATCAATGATCTTGCGTTTTTACTGATGGATCTTGAATCCCGGCGCGAGTCAGCCTTGGCGAACCTTGTTCTGAACACCTACCTGGAATACCGGGGCGACTTTGAAGCCTTGCCCCTGCTGCCGCTGTACAAGGCCTACCGCGCAATGGTCAGGGCCAAAATTGCACTCTTTACGCTGGGAAATCCTTCCCTGGATGAGCAGGAAAAAGACAAGCTGATGCAGCATTACCGCGACTACGCCCAGCTTGCTGAGAGCTACAGCAACATTCCAAATCGTTTCCTGCTGGCCACCGTAGGTCTCTCTGCCAGTGGAAAAACCTGTGTGAGTGCAGCTATGTCCGCCGAACTGGACCTCATCCGCCTAAGGTCAGACATAGAGCGCAAGCGCATGTATGGGCTTACGCCGCTAGAAGACAGCCAATCGCCCACCGGAGCAAACCTTTATTCTGCCGAGGTCAATGAAAAAACCTACGTGCGCTTGGCGACTCTTGCCACCAACCTGCTCGCTGCTGGCATGCCCGTTATCATCGATGCCGCCTGCCTGAAGGAAAAGGAACGTGCCTTGTTTGCAGCAGTGGCCGAAAGCCAGGGTGTGCCCTTTGCCCTGGTTCACTGCGAAGCGCCTGAAGACCTACGCAAAGAATGGATACGCAACCGCGAGGGCGATGCTTCCGAGGCGACAGTGGAGCTATTGGATGCACAGAAAGATTGGTATGAGCCCCTCACAGCCGAAGAAAAAACCTACACGGTCCAACTGCGCAGCGATCAGGAACACGTTGCAGAAGCTGTGGCAGAGCGCATACGCCAACATTTTGGCCTGCCCCTTGGTTAAAACTGGCAGCTCCTGGCTGCCGGTGTGCACCAGGGCGGAATTGCAGGCGGGGCGATTTATAGAATTCACAATGCCCCGCACCGAGGCAGAACTTGCAAAGCACCCCGACACTTTGCCGCTGACAGGCTTCGTGTTTCTCGACGGTGCCACGCCCAGAGCCTATCTGAACCGATGCCCTCATATGGGCGTTGAACTGAACTGGAAACCAGGCCGATTTATGGATTCCGACAATCTGTTCCTGCAATGCTCAACTCATGGCGCCCTGTTCAAGCCCAAGGATGGAGAATGCATTGCAGGGCCTTGCCAAGGCGATGCCCTCACCGCCCTGGACCTGCAGGAATCTGGTGGGGTTCTGGAAGTCAGGCTTCCAGAATAACCGGAACTGACTCCATCAGGGCCATCCTGCCTGATGGGTTGCCATCGGCTCCGCTCAGGTCTGCCTGGTAGGCCAAGATCTCCACGCCCGCATCCTTCGCCTGTCGCAAGAGCTGACCGTAGCGCGGATCAATATGATCCGCGGGCCGCACGCTGTTAATGCCGGTATGATTCACCACAAAAAACAGCACTGCACGATCACCCAAGGCAACCTGAGCCATGAGTTCGCGCAGATGTTTCTGGCCTCGGGTTGTTACCGCATCAGGAAAGTAACCCTGGCCGCTTTCCTCAAGAGTTACGTTTTTTACTTCCACCCAGGCATCTGGCTTTGATTCATGGCCCGCCAGCAATAGATCGATCCGACTCTTCTCCTCGCCATACCGTACCTCCGACCGAATATCGCTGTAACCAGAAAGTTCAGTAACACGCCCCGCTGCAATAGCCTCCCTCGCTTGGGCATTGGGCCTTGCTGTGTTCACACACGCAAGCATTCCAGGGGCAGTTTCAACCAGCTCCCAAGTGAACGGCAGCTTGCGTGCGGGGTTATTGCTACGACTAAGCCACACCCTGCCATTAGATGGCTGGCAGCCCAGCATGGAGCCGGTATTCGGGCAGTGGGCCGTTACCTCCTCGCCACCAGGCAATCGTACGTCGGCCAGGAAGCGCTTATAACGTCGAATCAAGCGCCCCTCTATCAAAGGTTCGGGGAATTTCATAAGCTCTCCAATACTGATGCAGGCATCACAGGGCTGGCACCTCTGTGACTAATCTGCTATTTTCCGCAAAATCCCGTTTCAGGACGACTGCTTCATCCAAGTGATAACCGCGCCGCGACGGGGGCTGGCGCGCAGGGAAGCACAGCGTTCTTGTGAGGTATATAAAAAGAGGCCGGAACATATGGCAACCACAGCAGACCAATCACGCGAGCGTTTCACCGACTTCACCCCTTACGTGATGAAAAAGGGTGAAGATTACATGAGCACTGGCATGCGGGAGCACTTCAAAGAGCTGCTGCTGCAATGGAAGCAGGAACTCATGGAAGAAGTGGATCGCACCATGCACCACATGCAGGAAGACGCTGCAAACTACGCGGATCCCAGCGACCGTGCAACCCAGGAAGAAGAATTCAGTCTGGAATTGCGTACTCGCGACCGCGAGCGCAAGCTGATCAAGAAGATTGATCAAACCATTGAGCGTATCGACAAAGACGACTACGGCTTTTGTGATCAGTGCGGTGTGGAAATTGGCGCCCGTCGCCTTGAGGCGCGCCCTACTGCAACACTGTGCATTGACTGCAAAACCCTTGCTGAAATCCGCGAGCGCCAAACTGGTATCTGAGGCGACACCCCCGACCTGGCCGGCGCAGCCTGATAAGGCACAGCCGGCCAATGAGTCGAACCCATGACCAAGCCAAGCCGATACCGGGGCCGTTTTGCGCCCTCACCCACTGGCCCTCTGCATTTTGGTTCGCTGGTTACCGCTCTGGCAAGTTACCTGGAAGCCAAATCCCGTAGCGGGCGATGGCTGATTCGAATTGAGGATCTTGACCCACTTCGGGAGCCCCCGGAAGCTACGGGCGAAATTCTGAACAGCCTCGATGCCCACGGACTGTTCCCCGACGAGCCTGTGCTCTTTCAATCCCACAGGCATCCTGCCTATCATGCAGCCATTGAACAGCTATTGGACAAAGGCCTGGCCTACCGTTGCAGCTGTTCACGCAAGCAACTGCAGGCGCACCATGGTCGACACCCGCAGCGCTGCAGGGACGGCGCCACAGCCACTGGCCAGCCATTTGCCATACGCTTTGCGCTCCAGGATGAACTCTGCCACTGGCAGGATCAGTTACTGGGACCACAACAACAGACTGTCCGCGCAGAAATTGACGACCCTGTACTGCTCCGGAAGGAAGGCTTTTTCGCCTATCAACTTGCGGTGGTAGTAGATGACATCGAACAAGGCATTACCGATGTGGTAAGGGGTTCTGACCAGCTGGATATGACCGCACAGCAGATACAGATATACCGCGCACTGGATGCAACGCCACCGCGCTGGCTTCACATTCCTGTGATTGTTAATGAACAAGGGCAAAAACTGTCCAAACAAAACCATGCCCCCGGGCTGGATAACCTCAAACCGGTGCACAACCTGTTTTCCGCACTCAACGCTTTAAACCAGCAGCCGCCACAAACCCTGCTTTCAGGGTCGCCAGAAAATCTTCTGGAATGGGGGTGCTCGCACTGGAAGCCCGAGGCCATTCACCTGACATCCCGGTGACTGCCGTGGTATAAAGCCATTCACAATCATCAGCACGGATCGCATGCAGGATGTATATATATCGCCTGGTTTTTCTGCTGGTTCTGGCCATCTATATTTTTTCACCCAACATTCTCGACTGGTGGACCTCCCCCGAGAACGCATGGTACAGCCCCTTCGTGATCTGGGGCGGCCTTATTGCCGTTGGTTTTTGGCTGGAGTGGCGAAGGGATCCCAATGAGTTTTAGTGCACCAGGGCTACTGCTTGCCAGTCTTCTCTACCTTATTCTCCTGTTCGGCATTGCCTGGATAACCGAGCGCGGCATCATCCCCCGCCACTGGGTACGCCACCCGCTTGTATATACCCTTAGCCTGGGCGTTTATGCTGGCATCTGGGCAGTTTATGCTGCCGTCGGGCTAGCTGCGGAATCCGGCTACGGCTTTCTTGCTTACTACCTGGGAATCAGCGGTGCTTTTTTATTGGCGCCGGTTTTGCTGAACCCCATTATGCGGATTGGGCGCGCCTACCAGCTTACGTCTCTGGCCGACTTGTTCGCCTATCGTTATCGCAGTCAGTGGGCAGGCACACTGGTTACCCTGTGCTCGGGTTTCGCCATCCTGGCTCTGCTGAGCATGCAGATACAGGCTGTTTCTACATCCGCCAGCATTCTTGCTCCGGATACCTCCCCCCACCTGATCAGCATTATGTTCAGCTTGATAGTCGTGCTCTTTGCCATGCTCTTTGGGGCGAGACGCAACCAGGAAATGGAGAATCACCCTGGGCTGGTACTGGCCATTGCTTTCGATTCACTGGTGAAACTCATCGCCCTGCTGATAATTGGCGGCGTTGTTCTTTTTAGTGTTTTTGGCGGTATGGACGGTCTTGAAATCTGGCTGGCCGGCAACACTACACCTGCAGCTGCCATGTCCCTGAGCATCGACGACGGCAGCTGGCGAGCGCTGATGCTGATGTCCTTCGCAGGGGCACTGGTGTTACCGCACATGTACCACATGACATTCAGCGAAAACCCATCACAAAAAGCACTGGCCAAAGCAAGCTGGGGACTTCCGCTCTATTTGCTGATGCTAGGCATACCTGTGCCGCTGATCTTGTGGGGGGGCCAGGAACTGGCTGTCCCCACCGGCCCGAACTTTTACACACTCGGTATTGCCCAGGCACTTGAGAACCCAGCACTAACTCTGTTCATGTACATCGCGGGGTTGTCAGCCGCCAGTGGCCTGATGATTGTCAGCACCCTTGCGTTAGCAGGCATGGTTCTCAACCATGCTGTCCTTCCTCTGAAAACACCAAAAGACCAAGGGGATATTTACAGGTGGCTCCAGTGGGTTAAACGCCTGCTGATTGCGGCTATTATTCTGCTGGCCTTACTGTTCCATGAAACCCTCGGAAAGAACCTGGACCTGTCGATTCTTGGTGCCATTTCCCTCACAGGAACACTGCAGTTACTGCCCGGGGCTCTGGGCGTTATCTACTGGCCCGAAGGGAACAGGCGGGGCCTGATTGCCGGCCTGATTACCGGCCTGGCCATCTGGCTGATTACGTTGGTGCTGCCATTTTCCCATACTGCCAATCTACTTGACTGGCTGAATGCTCCTGTCGTTCCAGACTACGGCAACTGGCACATCTTCACGTTTGTAAGCCTCACTGCAAATCTGACCGTCTTTACGCTGACGTCAATGCTAAGCCCCACCTCAAATGAAGAAACAAGTGCCGCCCAAGCCTGCTCAATGGGAGCGCTGTCGCGCCCTCAGCGCCGTGAACTAACGGCAAGCTCGTCCGATGACTTTGTGCGCCAACTGATTAAACCACTTGGGCCAGATGCCGCCAAGCGTGAAATAGAGAGAGCTCTTGGGCAGCTTAAGCTACCAACCGTTGAATACCGGCCCTACCAACTACGGCGATTGCGCGATCAAGTTGAAGCTAACCTGTCTGGCTTGCTCGGCCCGTCAGTGGCCAGAGATATGGTTAAGCGCCACTTGGGCTTCAAACCGATGGCCAGGGGAGGCTCGGCCCAAGACATTCACTATGTTGAACGTGCACTAGGTGATTATCAGAGCCAGCTTACAGGGCTCGCGGGGGAGTTGGACACCCTGCGCCGGCACTACCGGCAAACGCTTCAGAACCTTCCAATACCTGCCTGCTCCGTTGGTGAAGACGGCGAGATACTGATGTGGAACCAGACCATGGAAGAGCTCACCGGCATCACGGCCGACGATGTTGTCGGTGCCCGACTGATGGCTCTGCCTGATCACTGGCATCATCTGCTTGATGATTTTAACAAAGGTGAAGATCTTCATCGCTATAAGCACCGCCTGGACTTGAAAGGCCGCCCGCACTGGCTGAACTTGCACAAGGCTCTGCTGAGTGGCCCGGATCACCCGGATGGCGGCAGTGTGATCCTGGTGGAGGACCAAACTGAAACCCGCTTGCTGGAAGATGAACTGATGCACAGTGAGCGTTTGGCCTCCGTGGGGAGGCTTGCCGCCGGCGTTGCCCACGAAATCGGCAACCCGGTAACGGGCATCTCTTCCCTGGCACAAAACCTGAAGCTGGAGACAGACAACCCGGACATTCTCGAAACCGCCAGCCAGATTCAACAGCAAACGCGCCGCATATCAACCATTCTGCAATCGCTAATGAATTTTGCCCGCACCGGCAATCACTCCCGTAACAACCGCTATGAGCCTGTGAGCATCCGCCGCTGCGTGGACGAGGCTCGCAACCTTCTATCCCTCAGCGATAAAGGCATGGGCATTCGCTATGTTAATGATTGTCCCGCTACACTACAGGTTCTGGGTGACGAACAACGGCTTGTACAGGTTTTTGTCAACCTGCTGGCCAATGCCCGCGACGCTTCACCTGATGGGGGCTCAATCCAGGTAGCTGGCAAGCAGGACGGCTACTCGGCTATTATCGAGATCATTGATCAGGGCTCGGGCATACCCGCAGATCAGCTTGATCATGTCTTCGAGCCTTTCTATACCACCAAGGCATCCAATAAAGGAACTGGTCTTGGTCTGTCGCTGGTTTACAGCATTATTGAAGAACATTATGGAAACATTCAGGTTGAAAGCCCCGCCAACCTCCAAGCCGGGCTAGGAACCTGCGTACGATTAAAGCTGCCTGCTTACGAGCCGGAGACAGCGTCCTCCGCCACACGCCCGAACGAAAGGTCCTGAGACTGCTATGCCCCGTATTTTGATCGTGGAAGATGAAGATATTATTCGCTCCGCTGTTCGTAAACTACTTTTACACGCGGGCTATGACGTTGAGGATGCCGGTTCTGTAGAAGAGGCCGAACTCAACCACGACCCCGATCAATTTGACCTGATCATATCGGATCTGCGCTTGCCCGGTGCTGCTGGCACAGAATTGATCAACCGCGCACCCAATACGCCGGTGCTGATCATGACCAGTTACGCCAGCCTGCGCTCTGCAGTGGATTCCATGAAAATGGGGGCGGTGGAGTACATCGCCAAACCTTTTGATCATGATGAAATGCTGGCCGCTGTAGAAAGCATTCTTGCTCGTACCGAGTCACCCACGCAGGAACGCAGGGAAAGCGGTTCGAACCCTTCTGAAAACGGTGACCCCGCCAGCATCATGTATGGCAAATGCGAACCCATGCAAAGAGTGTTCACCCTTATCCGTAAGGTCGCGCCCACGGAAACCACCGTGCTGGTGCAAGGTGAATCGGGTACAGGTAAAGAACTGGTTGCCCGCGCACTTCACCTTTCAAGCCCACGCGCGGCCAAGCCACTGATCTCGGTAAACTGCGCTGCCATCCCCGAAAGCCTCATCGAATCGGAACTGTTCGGCCACGAAAAAGGTGCCTTCACCGGAGCGGTTTCTGCCAGGACCGGACTGATTGAAGCAGCCGACGCTGGCAGCCTTTTCCTGGATGAAATCGGCGAACTTCCAGCGGAGGCACAAGCTCGCTTGCTGCGCGTTCTGCAGGAGGGCGAAATCCGCAAAGTGGGCTCAACCCAGAGCCGCAAGGTGAACGTGCGCATGATTGCCGCCACCCACCGAAACCTGAAAGCGATGACCCGTACTGGCGAGTTCCGGGAAGATCTTTACTACCGTCTTAACGTAATGCAGATAAGAATCCCACCCCTGCGAGAACGTCAAAGCGATATCCTGGGGCTCGCTCGTCGCTTTCTTGTGGCCCAAGGCGACAGAGTGGGCAAACCCAACCTGAACCTCAGCCCCGAGGCCATGCGTGCGCTTGAACGACATCGCTGGCCAGGAAACGTAAGAGAACTGGAAAATGCCATTGAGCGCGCCAGCATCCTGTGCGATGGCGATATCATCACGCCATCCCTACTGGATCTCGATGGCGAAGGTGGCGACGAATACATTCCGGAAACATTAGTGGAAGGCAATAACGAGCAACTTCGATCCCGAGAGACAGACAGCGCCAGCGACCTTTCACTGGAAGACTACTTCCAGCACTTTGTCCTGGAGAACCAGGATCGCATGAGCGAAACCGAGTTGGCCCAGAAGTTGGGAATTAGCCGCAAATCTCTATGGGAGCGCCGGCAACGACTTGGTATCCCCCGTAAAAAAACCTCCGGGAATTGACTCCCCCACTGCTCGGGCTCGCGCCCGCACCAAACAAAGCGTGAATCAACACTCAGTTGTTACCGCATGTTCCTCTTGGTAACACTTCTCAGAGAAAGCACAGGTTACGGGTAACACTTATATCGGATACGGGGTAACACTTACACTCCGCAAAATCATAACCTATTGTTATTAAACGACTTTCAAATACTGGCACGCCAACTGCACTCTATTTAAGTGCACCACAACAAAAACAACAGTGACAAAGCAGCGCCTCAACAAAAACAAAAAGCTGCGGGAATGCGCTCAGTAACAAAAACAAAAATAGAGCGTGAGCGAACTGAGTGTTTTGGGTACTTTGCTTTTTTGGTAGTCCCTTGGCATGTGTGGGTTGTAGAGTTGCAGAGAAGAATCACCCTTGAGGTGACACAGCACCTACCAAAAACCTGCTCTATGTCGTTGACTGCTCATTGTGTTCAAAGCTTTCCGTTTGCACTACTGAGAAGCTCCAGTTTTGGGGATATACAGTGGGGTATAAAAACGAAGAAAAATCCCGAAAAGAATAAAAACAAAGCAGATCGTCAACGTTTTGGAGGCGGATTCGTGTAAGCGAATCCGCCTTTTGATTATTCGGGGTATGCAAGATTCCACTGCAAACGTGTGCAAATCCTGCGCAAACCGTTAAACTCTCGGTTTTGCTAAACGCAACCACGGATTTCAATGTCAAAAACACTCTCCTCTATTTTCGAGCAATCTGTCGATAAGCTTCGCTCCTTCATGCCCGGAAACGGGAAGAAAAAGGCCCGAGTCTACCAACGACGAGAGGTTCCCAGGGACCAGCATAACGTCTCGCGCTCCTCTATTAGCGAGCCTGCCAAGAAGGTTCTCAGCCGCCTCAATAAATCAGGTTACGAGGCTTATCTTGTCGGCGGTGGCGTCCGCGACATTCTTCTGGGAGAACAGCCTAAAGATTTTGACATAGCCACCAACGCCACCCCGGAAGAGGTTCACGACCTGTTTCGCAATTCCCGCTTGATCGGCCGGCGCTTCCGGATCGTTCACGTTGTCTTTGGGCGCGAAGTCATTGAAGTGACTACCTTCCGCGGCAACGCGACAGAAGCCGACGACAGCGCTGACGACGATCGCAAAACCAGTGAGCATGGTCTGTTACTTCGAGACAATGTTTATGGCAACCTGGAAGAGGATGCACTGCGCCGGGACTTTACCGTTAATGCGCTTTATTACTGCATCCGGAACTTTACCGTTGTTGACTTTGCCAACGGCATTGAAGATCTTCGCAACCGCCAGTTGCGCCTGATTGGCGACCCTGAAACCCGCTACCGTGAAGATCCGGTACGCATGCTCCGGGCTATTCGCTTTGCCGCCAAGATGGATTTTGAAATTGAGCCTGAAACCGAAGCTCCCATCCGTGAATTAGCCCCGTTACTGACTCATATCCCACCCGCACGGTTATTTGAAGAGGTACTGAAGCTGTTTTCTGCCGGCTATGGCGCAGCAACCTACGAGCTTCTTACCGAATACGATCTGCTGGCTCCCCTGTTCCCTGAGACCGTAAAGGCTATTGGGGCGGGGGAACCGGATGAGCTGATTCGGCAGGCGCTGCGCAACACCGATAGCCGGATTGCACAAGGCAAGTCCGTTACCCCTTACTTTCTGTTTGCAGCCATGCTTTGGCCTGCACTGCAAAGAGAATGGCGCCACCGTCAGGATAACGGCGACCCGGTACAGCCTGCTCTGCATGGCGCAATCAGCAAGGTCATTGGCCGCCAAGTGCAAGCAACGTCTATACCCAAACGCTTTTCGGGCCCCATGAAGGAGATCTGGGAACTCCAGATGCGCCTGCCCCGCCGCCAGGGCAAGCGAGCCTATGTAACCATGAGCCACCCGAGGTTCCGAGCGGCCTACGACTTCTTGCTGGTGCGGGAAGACTGCGGCGAGATCGAATCTGGCCTGGGCCATTGGTGGACAGAGTTTCAGCGCATGGATGAGCGCGGGCAAGAGCGCATGCTTTCAGAACTCAGCAGCGACGCCCCTAAAAAGCGCCGTCGCCGCAAGCCGGTCAAACGGCCTGCGCCCTGATGAAAACCGATGCCTTTATTGGCTTGGGCAGCAACCTGCAAGAGCCAGCAGCCCAGCTGGCAAGAGCGGTAGCTGAGTTGGCCGCCCTACCCGAGACGACGCTGATCGCACAATCGCCGTTTTATGCCAGCAGTCCCGTGGGCCCGCAAGATCAGCCAGACTTTGTAAATGGCGCAGCATGGATCTCCACCGAGCTTGGGCCCCACGCCCTGCTCGACCAGCTTCAAGCCATTGAACAAGCCCACGGCAGGGAACGTCTCAAGCACTGGGGGCCAAGGACTCTGGATCTTGACCTGCTGGTGT
Source organism: Marinobacter salexigens (assembly GCF_002806945.1). Classification (GTDB taxonomy): domain Bacteria; phylum Pseudomonadota; class Gammaproteobacteria; order Pseudomonadales; family Oleiphilaceae; genus Marinobacter; species Marinobacter salexigens. Next base: position 631,620 of record NZ_NIHC01000003.1, on the reverse strand, counting down.
TTGGCAACCAGGTACTGGACGACGACCGACTTACCGTTCCCCACCGAGAACTCCCTAACAGGAACTTTGCCCTTCAGCCGCTACTGGATCTAAAACCCGACCTGAAGTTGCCTGATGGCACCACAATCGCTAACTTGAGGGCACAATGCCCTGACAACCGGTTGCGCAAACTTCCGCCTCGGGATTACCCTTAGCAATTGGATAGCAATTAGATAGCAATTAGATAGCAACTGAACGCCGGTCATCCCGGCACGGTCTTGGCCCACCTACCCAAAAGGCAAGGATATTATGGCTGTTACCATCAACACCCTGCTGGAATACAAGCAAAAAGGCGAAGCCTTCTCCGCCCTCACCTCTTATGACTCCACCTTTGCACAGGTAGTCAGCGAAGCCGGCGTGGATGTTATCCTGATTGGCGATTCCCTGGGCATGGTGCTTCAAGGCCACGACAGCACCTTGCCCGTCACCATGGATCAGATCGTGTATCACACCAGCTGTGTCGCCAAAGGCAACCGTGGCTCCCTGATCATGGCTGATATGCCTTTTATGAGTTACGGCACTGTAGAGGCTGCGTTGGAAAATGCCGCAGAGCTCATGCGGGCCGGCGCCCACATGGTCAAGCTTGAAGGCACAGACTGGATGAAAGACACCATAAGCGCGCTCAGCGAGCGAGCGGTGCCGGTATGCGCACATCTGGGCCTCACGCCCCAGTTCGTCAACAAGTTTGGCGGATACAAGGTTCAGGGTCGTGACGAAAAATCTGCAGAGTTGATGATCAACCACGCCTGCGAACTGGTAGCAGCCGGCGCTGACGTTATCCTGCTGGAATGCGTACCGGCACCGCTGGCCGCCCGCATCTCCCAGGCCGTAACAGCTCCGGTGATCGGCATTGGTGCCGGCGCCGACACAGATGGCCAGATTCTCGTACTGCACGACATGCTGGGCGTTACCACAGGCCGAAAACCAAGATTTGTTAAAAACTTTCTGGCAGAGACCGACTCCATTCAGGAGGCCATTGCTGCCTACTCAAAAGCAGTGCGTGAGCGCACATTCCCCGCCGAGGAGCATACGTTCAAGGCATGAGAACCGTACATTCGCTGAAAGAACTGCGCGCCATCCTCCGCGGTTACCGCCAGCAGGAAAAAACCATCGGCCTGGTACCCACCATGGGCAACCTGCACGAAGGGCACATTTCACTGGTTCGCAAAGCTGCGGAAGCGGCAGATATTGTGGTCACCAGCATTTTCGTGAATCCGATGCAGTTTGGTGCCAACGAGGATCTCGACACCTATCCGCGAACCCTGATCGACGATCAGAACAAACTCGGGGAAGCCGGGAACACTCTGGTATTCGCGCCTTCAGCCGAGGAGGTCTACCCGGATGGCCTGACCCGACACACTCGCATTGCGGTACCAGAGGTGAGTGATGGCCACTGCGGAGCCAGCCGCCCGGGGCACTTTGAAGGTGTCGCAACAGTAGTGTCTGTTCTGTTCAACATGATTCAGCCTGACTTTGCTGTCTTTGGCGAAAAAGACTTTCAGCAACTTGCCGTTATTCGCAAGATGGTGCGGGACTTGATGATGCCTGTTGAGGTGATTGGCGCACCGACTGTGCGTGAAGAAGATGGCTTGGCAAAAAGCTCCCGCAACGGCTATCTCTCCGTAGAAGAGCGCGAGGCTGCCCCGGCTATATATCAGGTGCTTCAAGCCACAGCCGCAAAGATTACAGATGGGCGCGATGATTTCGCCGCACTGGCAAAGGAGGCAGGTGAAAGCCTGCAAGAAGCCGGCCTGCGCCTTGATTATTTCAACATTGCAAACAGCCAGACCCTGAAGCCTGCCACATCGGAAGACCAAGAGGTTACCCTGCTGGCAGCGGCCTTTCTTGGCACCACCAGGCTAATTGATAACATCTCAGTAACGCGTTGAGACATGATACAAAAGTTCGAAGAAGGGATTCTCTGATGATTTTTCCAGACGCTGCACTGACATCGTCTCCTGAGTGGTTCGAACTGGAGGCCTGCAAGAAGCGCCTGCAAAACCGTCCCATGAAAGCACTTTTTGCAGAAGATCCAGGGCGGGCAACCCGGTACTTCATCGAAGGAGCCGGCCTTTCTCTCGACTTCTCCAGAAACCGGCTAACCGATGAGACCCTTGAGGCACTGATGGCTCTGGCTCGTAGCCGGAAGCTGGAAGATCGCAGAACAGCTTTACTGCGCGGCGACAAGGTAAACATTACCGAGGCCCGCCCAGCACTGCACACCGCGCTGCGCAACCCGGGAACGGGTTCTCTCAGAGTCGACGGGCAAGATGTGATTGCGGAAGTAAATGCCACTCTGGACCGCATGGGGACCTTCGTGGCAGAGGTGCTGAACCACTCCCGCACCGGTTATACCGGCAAGGCGTTCACCGACGTAGTCAGCATTGGCATCGGCGGCTCATTTTTGGGCCCCAAGCTGGTGACCGAAGCGCTGCAACCGTACCGGATACCCGGCATTCGCTGCCATTATGTGGCCAACATTGATGGCACAGAAATCAGCGAAACCCTGGCGAAAGTGAACCCTGAAACCACTCTGTTTTTGGTTCAGTCGAAATCCTTTGGCACCCGGGAGACCCTGGAGAACAGCAAGGTCGCACGAACCTGGTTTATAGAGCGCAGCGGGAACGAGCAGGCGGTTGCCAGCCACTTCATGGCGGTGACTGCCAATGTAAGCGCCGCGCAAAAATTCGGCATCAACCCCGGCAACGTATTTCCTATGTGGGACTGGGTCGGTGGGCGCTACTCCCTCTGGTCGGCCATCGGATTACCCGTAGCGCTGACCATAGGCATGGACAACTTCCGGGCCCTGCTCGCAGGCGCCCATGCCATGGATAACCATTTCCGGGATGCACCCCTGGAAAAGAACCTGCCCGTTGTCATGGCCATGCTGGGCATCTGGTACAGCAATTTCTGGGGCGCGGAAACCCACGCTATCCTGCCTTACGACCACTACCTGCGCAGCCTGCCGGACCACCTCCAGCAACTGGATATGGAAAGTAGTGGTAAGCGCGTGGATCAGCAGGGCCAACCCCTTGGATACCACTCAGGGCCCGTTATCTGGGGCGGTGTTGGTGCCAATGGTCAGCATGCATACCATCAGTTGATCCACCAGGGCACACGGTTGATTTCGGCCGACTTCATCATACCGCTGCAAACTCACAACCCGGTTGCGACCCATCATGCGGATTTGTTCGCCAACTGCCTCGGCCAATCCCGCGCGATGATGGCGGGAAAAACACTTGCAGAGGCGAGAGCCGAACTTGCAGCCAGCGGCATGGCAGAAGCGGAGATCGAGCGCCTGGCGCCACACAAGGTGATACCAGGCAACCAGCCCAGCAACACCTTGATGATGAAGAAGGTCACACCGGAAACAGTCGGCGCGTTGATCGCACTTTACGAGCATCGCACCTTCGTGCAGGGCGTTATCTGGGACCTTGATTCGTTTGATCAGTGGGGCGTTGAGCTGGGCAAGAAGCTGGGCGAAAACATTCTACCGAGACTGCTGGGCTCATCCCGCTCCGGCGAACCAAGCGACAGCGCTACAGACAACCTTATTGCCCTGTTCCGCTCAGCAAACAGCAGTTGAAATTTTTCTCCCCTGCCAGACAAAATCCACCGGCCAGAGTTTCTGGGCGGTGTTATAAGCCTGCCAGAGCTCAAGGTAGCTCTTACGGCATATAGGGTGCTTAACTCCCGGTGCCAGATCCGCCAATGGGCGCAGCACAAACGCATTTTTCAGTATCTCGCTTCTGGGTAGCTCAACGCCGTCCAGCTGACCCACTGCTTCACCATACGTCAAAATATCGAGATCCAGAGTTCTTGCGCTGAATTTAGGAGCGTCGGGCCGCCGACCGTTCTCAGCCTCCAACTGTTTGAAGTGTTGTGAAAGCTTACCTACAGACAGATTCGTCTTCACTCCCACAACCAGATTCAGAAACGGCGAGCCGTCAAACCCTACTGCTTCACTTTCGTACACCGGAGAGATGTCCAGCACACCAAACCAGCCCTCCAGCGCATCCAAAGCAGCCCCCACATAACGCTCCCTGTCAATATTGCTGCCAATGCTGATATAAACCGGAACCTGATCTGGCATTACCGAACACCTCTTTCTATACAAACGCCTACAGACCGTGCTGCCGGAACAGCTCCCGGCTTACGAATGGTTAGCCGAAGCCAGTCAATGCCGAACTCCCGCTGTAGAACGCCAGCCAACACCTCGGCGCCGTGCTCCAGAAGCTTTGGCTTGAGCTCATCCAGGCAGCACGCGACACACTCACTGACCGAGGCGTAATCAAGTGCATCTGCCACATCATCAGAAGCGCCAGGGGTACGGTTATCCCAAGCCATTTCCAAATCCACAACCAATGCCTGGGTTACTTCACGCTCCCAGTCGTAAACACCCACAACGGTTTCTACAACCAGTCCTTCGATCAATACGCTGTCTGCCAAGAGGGCTCCCGGGGAATTCCCACACTCTACTGATTGAATAACATACAAACTGCGGCTACTGTAACTTTGCCAACCTACTATTTTGAGGGCCGGCATTTTCGCACATTTTACCCTGACACGTCTTCGTCTCTGAGACTCCAAATGCCCTTGAGTGACCCGGTAGTAACCGTTCTGCTGTGCATGGCCGCCTATCTGGGAGGCTCTGTGCTGTTTGCACTGCCAGTTAGCCAGCTTTGGAAGTTGCCAGACCCTCGTGCCCAAGGCTCAGCAAACCCAGGAGCTACCAACGTATACCGCACTGGAGGATGGCTTCCGGCAGCACTAACCTTGGCGCTGGATGCAGCAAAAGGCTGGTTGCCAGTGTGGCTTGCTAATCTTGCGGGGCTGTCACCGCTAGTTCAGGCGATGGTGGCACTATTTGCAGTTATGGGACATATGATCCCGGTTTTTTACCGGTTCAAAGGGGGCAAGGGAGTTGCAACAGCTTTAGGCGCTGGCCTTGCTTTGGCACCTGTTACCACTCTGGTTATGGCTGCGATATGGCTACTGGTGGTGTGGCGCTGGAGGATTTCCGCGCTGGCATCCGTAATAGCTATTGCCAGCGGGCCTCTTATCAGCGCGTTCATAGAACCCGAACACCTCCCTATGTTCGGTTTTCTCGCGATTCTGGTTGTTGTGCGCCATCGCAATAACCTGATCCGCCTTGCTCAAGGCCGTGAAGCCGGCCTCTGAGTCAATCCACAAGACCTTCCAGCCGAGTTTCACTGAGAGATGGAAGCTTATCCATTGGCCACCTGGGCAGCGCTACAATGCGTTCGCCGTCGCGCTGACCTGCCTTCATGCGCTGTGCGCCGGCATAAGCAATCATCGCCCCGTTATCCGTGCAAAATTCCGGGCGGGCATAAAACACATGGGCTCGAAGCTTTTGTGCCATTTTCTCCAAACCAGCCCGCAACCGCTTGTTAGCACTCACTCCCCCAGCAATAACCAGGCGGTCACAGCCTGTTTGCTCCAGGGCTCTGCGACACTTGATCACCAGGGTATCAACCGCTGCCGTCTCAAACGCCAAGGCAATATCAGCTCGAACTTGATCACTTAGCCCTTCTTCAGTCTTCTTCTCTGTATTGACGGTATTCAGGGTGAATGTCTTCAACCCACTGAAGCTGAAATCCAGCCCTGGGCGATCGGTCATAGGCCGGGGAAAACGATAACGGCCAGGCACACCCTTTTCGGCCAACGCTGCAACCCGGGGACCACCGGGGTAATCCAAACCCAACATTTTTGCGGTTTTATCGAAGGCCTCGCCTGCTGCGTCATCTACCGACTCCCCCAGCATTTGGTATTCCCCAATGCCATCCACCCGCACCAACTGGGTGTGCCCACCCGATACCAGCAAAGCCACAAACGGAAAAGCCGGCGGATTGTCTTCCAGCATGGGCGCTAGCAGGTGGCCCTCCATGTGGTGCACGCCCAACACGGGTATACCAAGGGCAAAACCCAACGCATGCGCTACTGAGCCGCCCACCATCAATGCGCCAATCAAACCTGGGCCTGCCGTGTACGCAATCCCATCAATGTCTTCGCGAACACAGCCCGCCTCTGCAAGAATCTGCTCACATAGAGGCAGCAACTTGCGAACATGGTCACGGGATGCCAGCTCCGGCACCACGCCGCCATAATCAGCGTGCATGTCGATCTGACTGAACAAAGCGTGGCTCAAAAGCCCCTTTTCGGTATCAAACAGCGCAACACCGGTTTCATCACAGGAAGTCTCAATACCCAGAATCAGCATATAACCTGGCCACATCGGTTGGCGTAAATGAATAAACGGGCCGTATTTTAGCAGAAACCCGAAACTCACAGGCAGTTTCATCGAACAAACATTGACCTTGCCATGATCCAGGCGCTATCATTGCCGCCCTAAATTACGAACTGGTCGAGTTTTAGCCAATCAGACCAGGAATCGAGAGAATCGAGCCAGTCTGGCAATGCCAGATGCGCATCTAATTGAAACCGAATCTATCAGGTAGGTGATTGTCGAATGCCAGCTGTTAAAGTGAAAGAGAATGAACCGTTTGACGTAGCACTGCGTCGCTTCAAGCGTTCCTGCGAAAAAGCGGGTGTGCTTTCGGAAGTACGTCGTCGTGAGCACTATGAGAAGCCGACTTCCGTTCGCAAGCGCAAAGCAGCCGCTGCCGTTAAGCGTCATCTCAAGAAGCTTCAGCGGGAACAGCGCAAGTTCGAGCGTCTGTACTGAGTTACAGCAGACGCCGCTTGACTGCAAAGCACTGATTGCCTGTTCAGCCACAGGCTGCACAGAGCGACTAAAAATGCCGCCGGGGCTTGGCTTCGGCGGCATTTTTGGCTATTGGCCCTTATGCACTATCGGCCTGTTGTGGAGCCATTATGAGCGGACTGATCCCCCAACGCTTTGTTGAAGACCTGCTCGATCGGGTGGATCTCGCAGAGCTGATCGGCTCGCGCATTACACTAAAAAAGGCCGGCGCCAACTACAAGGCCTGCTGCCCTTTTCACGATGAAAAAACGCCGTCATTCAATGTTCGGCCTGACAAAGGCTTTTACCATTGTTTCGGTTGTGGCGCCCACGGAGACGCCATCAGCTTTATTCGTGAGTTTGAAGGCCTGGGATTTACCGACGCCGTAGAAGAGCTGGCGCGCCGCGCCGGACTCGAAGTACCTTACGACCAAGCTGCAAGACAAGAAATTCAGCAGGCACGAACGCTAACGGACGCGCTGGACTTTGCCAGCCGCTTTTACCATTCGGCGCTTAATGCCCAGCAAGGCTCCTTCGCCCGCGATTATCTTAGGCAGCGGGGGCTGGACGACACTATTATTCAGCAGTATCAAGTGGGCTATGCACCCTCTACAGGCACTGCACTGTTTGATGCCGCAAACAAAGATTTACAGGGACCACTGCTGGAAACAGGCACTGTCTCTGACAAATACGGCAGACCGCGGGATCTTTTCCGCAACAGGGTAATGTTCCCTATCCGTAACAGCCGGGGCAAAACTATAGCCTTTGGCGGCCGGACGCTTGGCGATGACAAAGCCAAATACATCAACTCTCCGGAGTCAGATGTATTTCACAAAAGCCGTGAAATATACGGTCTGTTTGAAGCAAAGCAGGCGCTAAAGCAGCTCGACAAGCTGCTCGTAGTTGAAGGCTACATGGATGTTATTGCCCTTGCACAAAATGGCATTCATTACGCCGTGGCGACCTTGGGCACAGCCACAAACCAGGACAGCCTCACTGCCCTGCTAAGACAGGTGCGACATATCGTGTTCTGTTTTGACGGCGACCAGGCGGGATTCAGAGCAGCAGACAGAGCCATGGAGAATGCTCTGGAGTTAATGGCAGACGGGCTACACCTGCAATTTTTAATGCTGCCTGAAGGTGAAGACCCGGACACTCTGATACGTAAAGAGGGCCCGGAAGCCTTCCAGAAACGAGTTGATGGCGCTACTCCGTTCTCCCGGTATCTATTTGACCGCCAGAGCGAAGGCCTGGATTTGCAACTGCCGGAAAACCGCGGCGAGCTGAGAGCGAGAACGGAACCGCTTCTGAACAAAATGCCCAGAAGCACCCTAAGGGATGCCATGTGGCACGAAATGCTGCGGCTATGCGGGGGACGCAACCAATGGCAAGGCCGTAAGCCACAACAGTGGGGCAACTGGAAAGGCGAACGGCGGGACCGAGTTACCGAAGAACGCATTGACGTAAAGCTGAGCAAAGACAGCATCTTGTGCCTTGCCCTTCTGGAAGCGCCGGATCTGGCCACAGAAGTCACAGAACTGGCGCGCAGCTCCCGCCAATTCAATCAGGCCATGTCATTTGCCGGTTTTATTCTGGAGCAAAAAATCAGGGATCGGAAATCACTTATAACGACCCTGGCAACGGATAGCCAGGCACGGGAACGGTTCTACAACCTGTTTGACGGCATTGAGCACATCCCAACCCGGGAAAGCACGCTGGCCGCGGCACGAGAACTGTTAAGCCCCAACGAAGAAGCAGCAAGACAGCAAAAACTGGCTACACTTTTACGTAACTTCTCAAACCTTACCGCCGACCAACGGCAGGAGCTGCGAGAGCTGAGCCGGGGAACCCCGGATAACAGCACTTGAAACTTTGCGCATTGATCACCATCTAACCATTCGGTGGCAGTGCATTAGAGCGACAGCTATAATGGCTGTTTCATTTTTATTTATTTAAGCGAGTTCACAGGGTGTCTATGTCAGGCAATTCGCAGAAATCACGTTTGAAAGACCTCATCGCACGAGGCAAGGAACAGGGCTACCTGACTTACGCCGAGGTAAATGACCACCTCCCGGAAGACATTGCCGATCCGGATCAGGTCGAAGACATCATTCGCATGATCAACGATATGGGCATTCAGGTATCCGAAGTGGCACCGGATGCCGATACCCTGTTGATGACCGATGGTGATTCCACCGCCGACGAAGCCGCTGCTGCTGAAGCTGCTGCCGCTCTCGCCGCCGTAGAGTCAGACGCAGGCCGCACCACAGATCCTGTCCGCATGTACATGCGCGAGATGGGCACCGTGGAACTGCTGACCCGTGAAGGCGAAATTGTTATCGCCAAACGCATCGAGGAAGGTATTCGCGATGTTATGGCCGCCGTTGCCCACTTCCCGGGCACCGTGGGTACCGTTATCCAGGCCTATGACCGCATCATCGAGAATGAAGGCCGCATCACCGACATCATCACCGGTTTTCTGGATCCGGACGACGCAGAACCGTTCATGCCGGAACCACCGCCAAAGCCCGAAACCTCATCCGATGACGCAACCGACGAAGATGCTGACGATGAGGAAGAGGAAGAAGAACCAGAGAGTGGTCCAGATCCTGAAGAGACCCGCTTGCGCTTTGAGCTACTCAAGGAAAAACTGGAAGCGGCAGATAAACTGTTGGCCAAGCATGGTCGTGCTGACAAGAAAACCCAGGCTGCCCTGAACGATCTGGGCGCGGTTTTCGCTCCGTTCAAACTGGGCAACAAAGCCTTTGACGAGCTGGTTAACGTTGTTCGCTCTACCAACGACTTGGTGCGCGAGAACGAGCGCGCAATCATGAAGATCTGTGTGCGCGAGTGCAAAATGCCACGTAAAGACTTCATCAAATCGTTCCCGGGCAATGAAGCAAACCAGGAATGGGGCGAGAAGATTGGCAAGAGCAAAAAACCCTACGCTGCCGCTATTAATGAGCGTATGGACGAAATCGTCCGCCTTCAAAAGCGCATCATGAATGTGCAAACAGAAGTGGACCTGGCGGTTGTCGACATCAAGGAAATCAACCGTCGTGTTTCCATTGGTGAGGCGCGAGCCCGCCGCGCCAAGAAAGAAATGGTTGAGGCCAACCTGCGCCTGGTTATTTCTATCGCCAAGAAATACACCAACCGTGGCTTGCAATTCCTTGATCTGATTCAGGAAGGCAACATAGGCTTGATGAAGGCTGTCGACAAGTTTGAGTACCGTCGTGGCTACAAGTTTTCTACCTACGCCACCTGGTGGATTCGCCAGGCTATTACCCGCTCCATTGCGGACCAGGCCCGCACCATCCGTATTCCGGTGCATATGATCGAAACCATCAACAAGCTCAACCGCATTTCCAGGCAGATGCTACAGGAAATGGGTCGCGAGCCCACTCCGGAAGAGTTGGGTGAGCGCATGGAAATGCCTGAGGACAAAATCCGCAAGGTTCTGAAAATCGCCAAAGAGCCGATTTCCATGGAAACACCCATCGGTGACGATGAAGACAGCCACCTGGGAGATTTCATTGAAGACATCCAGGCTCTATCACCGGTGGACTCTGCCACGGCAGAGGGGCTGCGCGAAGCTACACGCTCCGTACTTGCAGGCCTCACCGCACGTGAATCAAAGGTACTGCGCATGCGCTTCGGTATCGAGATGAACACAGACCACACACTGGAAGAAGTCGGCAAGCAGTTCGACGTAACCCGTGAGCGGATCCGTCAGATCGAAGCCAAGGCACTGCGCAAATTGCGCCACCCTTCCCGCTCCGATCACCTGCGCGGCTTTATAGACGACCAGGGAAATCAGGGGTAATTCTTAAGAACTAACAGTAGCGGGCGCCGCGCCTCATCGGTATAATGGCGCCCGCTTTGTTTCCCCTTCCGGAAACTTCTTAAAGCAAGCATTGCCTTTCGGGCCTATAGCTCAGTTGGTTAGAGCAGAGGACTCATAATCCTTTGGTCGGTGGTTCGAGTCCACCTGGGCCCACCATATTCTTCAACAACTTAGCCTGCTTTCGAGCGGGCTTTTTTGTTTGCGGCTTACCTTTACCAGCGCATTTTGATTACCGGCCACCCAATCACCCATCGTGACAGCTGATTCACACCACGCCTGACTGCCCAAACAGCCCCTATTTCAGCCACTTGAGCTCCCTTCACAACCGTCGTGCTGCTTGTCCGCAGCGGCCTACTACCCGAATTTATTGCAAATCAGTCATGGTTGATTGCCAGCTGACTGCTAACCTTATAAACAGGTGCGTATGGCACTCCGCAGTTTTACGGCACGTTTTGCCGTTCATGTAAGTGACCGTCAAACCCGACGGCAGGATTGTATTCGTGCAGCCAGCACTTTCCTGCAGAGCAGATATATCGCTGAAAGGAGACCGTGCATGAAGAAGCATAAATCGATGTTATACACCACCGGCATTGCCGGACTAGTGCTCACCTTGGGTGGTTGCGCCAGCTCTGGCGAACGGCCGGATTCCGACCTTCAATCCGCAGAGAGCTCTCTTCAGCAGGCCGTTGCGGCAGACGCCCGCGAATTCGAGCCTGTTCTGCTCAACAATGCCCAGAACAAAGTGGCCGACGCTAAAAATTTGATTGAACAGGAAAAGTACTCACAGGCCGAGCGGCTACTCGAACAAGCTGCTGTTGATGCACAGCTTGCGGGAGCACGTGCGGACACTGCGAAGGCTAAGCACGCCGTAGAGGAGATCAATGGCAATATTGAGTCTCTGCGCCAGCAAATCAATCAAGACCAGTAACCGCCCCATCTGGAAAGGAGATTGTTATGAACAAACGCAACATAACACTGGGCATGGCGATGGGCTTGTCAGTCATGATTGCCGGCTGTGCTTCAGCGCCGTCTGAAAACGCGATGGTAAATGAAGCTCGCGCGTCTTATGCCAAAATTAAAGATGATCCGGATGTTGCCCGCAGCGGCGACCGTCAATTGCGTAGTGCAAGAGACGAACTGAATCGTGCAGAGTCCTTGCTGCAAGAGGGCGAAGACATCGTGCTCATTGAACATGCGGCCTATCTTTCCAACCGCCACGCCCAGATTGCCAGTGAACAAGCAGAGCGCGCAAGGCTGCAAAAACAGATTGATTCCGCAGAAGAGCGCCGCCGCACCCTGATGCTTGACAAACGCTCCGGTGAAGCCGAACGGGCCCGTAAAGAAGCTGAAATGCTGCGCAAAAGAATGGAAGAGCTACAGGCTGAGCGAACGGACCGTGGCATGGTACTGACACTGGGCGATGTGCTTTTCGACCTCAACAAAGCCGACCTGAAATCTTCCGGTGAGCAAACCATCGGGCGGCTGGCTGAGTTCATGAGGGAGTATGAAGACAGAAGAGTGAGGGTGGAAGGCTACACCGACAGCACCGGTGACGAAACCTATAACCAACAGCTGTCCGAGCGCCGCGCCCAGGCGGTTCGCGATGAACTGGTCTCAAAAGGTATTGACCGAAGCCGGGTGGAGACAAGAGGCTTTGGAGAAGAGCACCCTGTCGCCAGTAATGACACCTCCGCAGGCCGGCAACAAAACCGCCGGGTAGAAATTGTCATCTCCGATAAAGACGGGAATATCCAGGAGCGGTAAACTCGAACTGAACTGTTTGTTTCGCTAACCAAGGAGCACTAACGAATGCCACTTGAAAAACACGATCTTGCCCATGACCTCCCGGAGTCCAAGGAGACAATTCATACCCTGAAGACAAGCGATCAGCATTTTGCGAAACTCTTCGAAACCTATCACGACCTTGATCATGAAGTTTACCGCATAGAACAGGGAGTGGAGACCACTTCCGACGAGTATCTGGAGGAACAGAAAAAGAAGCGGTTAAGTCTGAAAGATCAGTTATATGCCATGATCCGCGACTATGAAGCCTCAATGGCAAGCTGAACCCGGCGAGCTTCTGCAAGCCCCGCAAAATGATGTGGGGCTTGTTACCCTCCTCCAATTGCCATCCCCCCTCCTCCCCGCAATCCCCAAGCGTATCGTAAATTTAATATAACGATAACCATCTGTTTTTAAATAGCTTTATTGAAACAACTCACCAGGAATGGTCATTTCGACACGCTCCCATGTCAATCATGCCAACGTCCTGCCAGAGCAAGCTGAATACACTGCCGCCCGAGTCAAGGTACCAGTCGTGCAAAGTTGCCCACACCCAAGGTGATGAACGCGCGATAAGAGTATAAAAACAACGCGATAGATGGAGTGTATTAATGGTTCCCACCACCCGGTTATCAGTACGGGCGCTGAGCCTTGCGGTTGCAGCGGTATCCACAACTTTCGCCATGTCGGCCTCTGCCAGCATGGGCAACATAGGTACAACCTATGGCGTAATGCCCATAGATGTTGCTACCGCCCAGTCTCTCTCCATGTTTAACGACCAGGTTTCTGTTACCTATTACAACCCGGCTTCCCTAACCCGGGACGAACGTGGTGAACTGACCTCAGGCATCCTGCATTCCGAGCAGGAGCTGCGGGCCAAAAACCCGAACGCCAATGGAGACGTGGTGTCCAGCTCACCCAGCCAGCACGTATTGATTGGCATGAAAACCAACCTGGGATCCCTGACCCGTTTTGACCACCCGCTCTACCTGGGATTCATTGCCGGTGTAGAAAAGTACGGCCAGGAAATGATGGCCTTCGATTCACGAACATCAGAAACCGGTCAGTTCCTGCAGCATGGAAGAGAACCTCTGTTCCTTAACCTGGGCGGCGCCACACCAATATGGCGAGGCATTTCGGTGGGAGCGTCCTTTCGTATCACCCTGGATGCAACGGCGAACCTTGAAGCTGTTTCTACACTCGGCGGCGAAACCAGCCGGGAGCGTTTGGCAGTTGATGCCGAGCCCCAGCTCAAAACTATTCTTGGTACCAGCATCGATCTTGGTAGCACCTTCTGCCCTGACAGCGACTGTTTTCTGCAAGGCTGGGAAACGGCTTTCACCTACCGCACCAAGTCATCTGCATCTACAACTGTTGATTCCAGCATCATTGTGACACAAACCATTCCCGACCCCGGCCTCAGCCTGGCGGTAACAACCATCGACTCCTATCAGCCCGAAACCATTGGGTTCGGCGCTCAGTACAAGGGCGATGGCTGGCGCATTGGGGGCAGCATTGAGCAACAGAACTGGTCTGAGCTGTCGAATATTTTCAAAGGCGACACCATCAAAAACCAGTCCACAACCCCTGCTGCCAGCCGGATAAAGTTTGATGACATCCTGATACCACGCCTTGGGGCCGAGTACGACCTCAACAAAAACTTCTCGGTGCGGGGCGGTGTGGCCTATGAGGAATCCCCTCTTAAAACCACGCGCAATCCCGAAATCAACTATATGGACAATGACAAGCTGATCGTTGGCCTCGGCATAAGCGCCACCTACGATCGCACCCGCCTGTTGGCCTTCCCTGTTCGCCTTGACCTGGGCTATCAATACCAGCAGCTGAAAAAGCGCGACTTCACGGTGGTATCCACCGACACCAACGGTGTAGTAACCGATACCGACGTAACAGCAGACGGCGACATTCACATTGTAAGCGGCTCAGTTACCCTGAAGTTCTGAGGAGAGGTTTGCCATGAAGTACAACAAGACCCTGGCACTGATTCCCGCCCTGCTGCTGGCAGCATGTGGCGGGGATGAACAGACCATGAACCAGAAAACAACACCTGGCTCGGTGATCTACTCGTACCCGGCGGATGGCCAAGCGGATGTCAGCCCTAAAACAGATATTGCGCTTCGGTTTTCCGATGCGATTATTGAAGAACAGAAGGATCTGAAGGATAAAATCAGCCTGACATCTGGCGCTGACAATATCGACTTCAGTCTTGAGAAAATTGACGGCGGAAAGAGCCTTAAACTGACCACAGACGCATCCCTTAAAACAGCATCGGGCTATTCTATTGCTTTTAAAGAGCCACTTAAGGCTGAAGGCAATCGCTTGATCGATACACCCAATGGTGACGGTGAGCCGGGTATTCAGTTCGATACCCGGAGTAGCTATTCCGGCTTGGCAGGTTTAGCGAACCTCACAAACAGCTTTGATGTTGCCTGGAAGGTTCCGGCCGATGACAGCCAAGCCGACAAGCGCTTTGAGGCGCTCAATTTTTCCACATTCCGCTTTGCCATGACGCAGCCGGTACACCCGGACTGGAGAAAACTTGGCGGTACAATTGAACTGCTGGACAAAGATGGCCAGCCAGTACCTGCAACCGTTCTGGCCAAAGGCAACCGCATTACAGTTGACCCTTGCGTGGCGCCGAGCCAAGTGCAGTGCGGCGGCAAAGACGACGTTCTCAACAGCGGCGAAACCTACACCCTAAAGTTCACTGAACTGGCAAGCCTGACTGACTCCAGCGCTGAAAACCGGTTTAACGGTGAGTTCAACTTTACCCCCCGGGAGACGGGCCCGACGGTAGTTCTGCAGCAAAGCGCGATTGACTCCGGCCTGGCAGCCGGCGAGAGCAATGAGGAAAACCTCACCAAGTCCATACTCAACGGCCAGATCATCAATGGCGTTACACTGAATTCCGTACTGCAGGGCGTGGCTGGCCCCTCCCAGCAGACCGGCGACCTGTTCGCCGAGCTTGCTTATGCACCTGCGTTCGAGGCGACCGAAGCCCTGCCTTTGCGCATTGCAAAGGGCAGTGTTCTTCGAAGCACCAGCCTGGATGTGCTCGTTGGCGGCAAGGTGCCCGTTCTTGATGCTGCAACCAACCAGCTTCAAACCACGGGTGACATCAAGGTAACCATGCTCTCCGATGCATCCGGCTACCTGAGCCCGAACGCCTACACCAACGATATAAATGCTCCCCGGCAAATCACCTTGTTCATGGATGTTTCCATGAACACGGAAGAAGCACAGCCGAACGCCGCCCTCTCCCAGGATCTTATGGGCGTGGAACTGCGAGGTATAGCGCTGGTTAGAGATGGCGTGCTTACCATTGATGCCATCGGCATGGTTGAACCCAACCTGCTTGGCCAGGAGTACACCGACTCCACCATTGCCTTCCACCTTAAGGCAAATACCGATGCTGAATCGGTTCTGGATGCAGAACTGCTTCGCGAACTGGACAACACACCACCCAAATTGGTGAGCTGGGCGCCTGGGGCAGCAGATGCCATCCCTAAAACTCGGCAGTCGATGCACCGGCCTGGAGATCCAGTGATTTTGTTTTTTGATGAGCCGCTGGACCCTGCGTCAATCGCCGAAGGTGTAAAACTCTATGCAGATGGTCAAGAGCTTACCGCAGCCAATGGCCTGCTCAACACCGCTCTCGACGGGACAACTTTAACACTGAATCCGGCAGCGAACCCGGAAGTGAACCCGCAAGGCGGCTTGAAGCCCGGTGTTCAATACAAGGTTTCAGCTCCAGGCTTAGTCGACTTGGCCGGAAACCCTTTCGTATTGACGGGTGATCTATCCTTCAGCCTTGATGGCCAGCGCGATGCGCCCGCCGCCGCACCTCCCGTTGCCCTCACGACCTACCCAGGTTTCCCTTGCGAAACAAATTACGCTCAGCTCGACTTCGAAAATAACATTCTTGGCGAGTGCTACACAAAAGGCGCGAACTCTATTGAATCGAGCAAAGACACCACGACTGGTGGAGATTTCCTACCCGTAAGCGAGATGCCTGCAGACCGCCCAATCATGGTGGTTTTCTCTCAACCAATGAACCTCGAGTCAATCCAGCTTGGTAAAACCTTTATAGTGAGGAAGGTAAACGCCGATGGAAGCGACATCGAGAGTGAGAAAGGAGAAGTAAAAGGCCGATTGGAAAAAAACAATCAACGTATTCGTTTTTACCCTGACAAAGCCTGGGAAGACGGCGCCTACTACCAGTACACGTTGGTATCCAAAAGAGGGACTGATGAGGTCGCTAAACCTGCATACTCCCAATACTGTCTCGGGCCTGAGCCGACCTCAATCTGTGGAACCAATAACTACCCATTGAAAACCGACCTACTGGAAGGACTCAATGACGGAGGAGGAAAAGGTAATGAGCCCGTTCAGTCTCTAAAAATTTATTTCAAAGGCGTAGAAGCAAAAAACAGTGTATTTACTGCCTTGCGTAATCTGCCGGTTCGCGACGTCAACGCAGACTTCCAGATCGATGAGGAAAACGAACCATTTGCTCATAAGCCGGACGGCAATGGTGGCTATCTGCCATCAGCTAACGCTGCGAAACTTCTCACCAACTATGGAAGTGAGACGCAAGAGGCTCGTGTGGGATGTGCTGTCGGTTCAACGGAAACCGAAAGTTGCGAACGAAATAAGTTCATTTATCAAACTTATGCCCTGAACACCGAAGTCATTGGCGTTACAACTATCGAAGAAGGTCCTGACAAAGGAAAGGACGCGATAAAGGTACTTTTGTACCCAACAACAATCGTAACATCGTCGCTGGACGTGCACCTTGAGCTCTTCAGCATTGTCTCTACCACTGGACCCCAGATTCTCAGAATGCGGTATGCTAAAGATGCTGAGTGCGTAGCAAGTGGCGGCGAATGCCCCAGGGACCAGCTGATCCCGGGTTATATCATTGAAGATGATGAGGGCCAGTCTGTTTTCAAAACAAAGGTGGATGTTTTCCTTGATGCACCGGGCCTGCGCCTCAAGTCGATCCTAACAGCAGAGCACAACTTGTTTAATTACGAGTTCACGCTGGACCTGGTTGGGGACGTGACTTTCTTCGATGACGGGCGCATGCAAATCGAACAGTACAACCTGAACATACCTGAAGTGACAGTTAAGTCAGAAGTGCTTGCGGGCTTGGTGAAGAAGCAGATACCGCTAGTCATTCCAGAGCGGGGGCTATATTTAAACTTTATATCCAACCCTGTAAAAGACCTACCCGCAGTCCAGTAATACTGCGGCGACAAATAACAGGTCAGTCTCCGGACTGGCCTTTTTCATGCCTAAAACAAAGCACCAGCATTACCCACCCCCACCATTTTCCTGCTAATCTGGTTGCACAATGAAACCCAACCTGTAACAACAATAATTTCGGGAGACCTCTCATGCAAAACGGCACCCATTACCGCACCTGTCATCTGTGCGAAGCCATGTGCGGCGTTGCCGTTGAAGTGAAAGCAGGGAAGATCGCGTCGATTCGCGGAGATGAGAAGGATCCATTGAGCCGGGGGCATATTTGCCCTAAGGCGGTGGCTCTGCAGGATCTTCACGAAGACCCTGAGCGCTTACGCAAGCCGGTTCGTAAAACATCCGCCGGCTGGGAGGAAATTGAGTGGGATGACGCTTTTACCATCGTGGCTGAAAAACTTCACAGCACCCGTACAACCCATGGTCGCAACAGCATTGGCGTGTATCTGGGCAATCCGAATGTGCACAACCACGGCTCACTAATCGCTACCATGCCGTTTCTGCGGGCTGTTGGCTCCCAGAACCGCTTTTCTGCTACATCCAATGACCAGTTGCCACACATGCTTGCGAGCCTGGAGATTTTCGGGCACCAGGTTCTGTTCCCTATTCCGGATATCGACAACACCGATCTGTTTATCTGTATTGGCGGCAACCCCATGGCTTCCAACGGCAGCCTGATGACCGTGCCGGATTTCCGTGGCCGGCTGAAAGCGCTGAAGCAGCGCGGCGGCAAAATGATTGTGGTGGACCCAAGGCGCTCAGAAACCGCAAAACTGGCGGAAGAATTTCATTTTATCCGTCCCGGCACCGATGCATTTCTGCTGATGGCTATGGTAAACACGCTGTTTGCCGATGATTTGATCCGCCCCGGCGCCGCAGAACACCTTGTAAAGGATCTGGATCTCTTACGTCTGGCCTCGCTTCCGTTCACGCCTGACGCCGTCGCAGAGTGCACAGGTATTGCAGCAGCCAGCATACGGGGCCTGGCGCGCCAGCTCGCCAACACGCCTAAAGCAGCACTTTACACCCGCATGGGCACCAGCACCCAAACCTTTGGCAGTATCACCACCTGGCTGGCGTATTGCCTGAATATTCTTACCGGCAAGCTGGATACCGTAGGCGGCGTTATGTTTACCCAACCTGCCATTGACCTGATCGCTCTTGGCGCCATGTCTGGGCAGCGGGGGCATTTCGGCAAGCGCCACAGCCGAGTAAAAGGGCTACCGGAGTTTGCCGGCGAGTATCCCGCCAGCACCATGGCCGATGAAATGCTTACCCCGGGTGAGGGGCAAATTCGCGCCTTTGTGACTGTGGCAGGCAACCCTGTGCTTTCCAGCCCCAATGGGCGCCGGCTGGATGAGGCGTTAACCGGGCTGGATTTTATGGTGTCGGTGGATTACTACATAAACGAAACCACTCGCCATGCGGACATTATTCTGCCGCCAACAGCCGCACTTGAGCGCAGCCATTACGATATTATTTTCAACATGCTGGCGGTTCGCAACGTGTCGAAATACAGCGAAGCACTGTTTGATGCGGGGCCAGGCAGCCGCCACGACTGGCAAATTCTTTTGGAGCTTGCTCATCGGCTGGAGAAACTGCGCAAGGGTGGAAAACTACCAATTCGTTCAGAGCTGGGCTGGCAGGCTTTCAAACGGTTGGGCCCCGACCCGATTATTGATTTACTCCTGCGTACCGGACCCTATGGCACAGATGCTGGCCGAGCACGCGGCCTTCTGGAACCTGCCACAAGCCTGTTTCTGGATCTACTCCCCAAACCACACCCTCTGCGCGACCTTGCCAAGCTGAGTTCTCTCAATCCGCAATGGCGGGAACTCCCTAAAGGACTGTCGCTGAAACGATTAAAAGACAATCCAAGCGGGGTTGACCTTGGCGCTCTGCGGCCAACACTACCTAACCGATTATTCACCCGGGACGGTAAAATCAATCTGGCCCCGCGGCGTTACCTTAAAGACGTAGAGCGCCTCAATCAGAAACTCTTCACCTCATTATCCCCCGGCCAGCTTTTGCTGATTGGCCGGCGCCATGTGCGCAGCAACAACTCCTGGATGCACAACAGCCACAGGCTCGTAAAAGGCAAGGTCCGCTGCACCGTGCTTATGCACCCGGATGATGCCAAGCGGCTGAACCTGAATGAAGGCAGCAGCGCCGAGATCCGTGCCGATGAGCGCTATGTAGTGCTGCCAGTGGAAGTTACTGAAGATATGATGCCTGGTGTAGTGTCTATCCCCCACGGTTGGGGACATAACCGTGACGGCACTGTGCAATCAACGGCGGCAGCCCATGCGGGTGCGAGTATCAACGATGTGTTGTGTGATCAGATAACCGACCCCGTAGCGGGCACTTCTGTATTGAATGGCCAGCCAGTAACTGTCAAAGTCTGGCAATCAAAACAGCAACCCTTACCCGCCGCCTGAAATAGAATTGGAGAACAACATGCCTCAGTGGCTGCAGTGGAGCCTGATTATTGCAGGCACAATCGCCATCCTTGTCTTGCTGGGTTTTATCCGGCGGCAAATGATTATATTGGCAGAAAACCGCAGGCGTGAAAAAAAGGCCGCGGCATTTCACGCGAAACGCCGGCGAGACATGATCGAGAGCATCAGGGTTATCGCGATGGCCGTTGAGGAAGATCAGATCGAATATTCAGAGGCCTGTTTACGCCTGAAGGGCTTGCTGGATCATGTTGCGCCAGAGTTGATGGAAAGATCGCCTTATAGGGTATTCATGAAGGTATACGAACAGCTTCGTCATATGCCAACGCATCAGGCTCGCCAAAACACAGAAGCCCGCTTCGTGGAAAAGATGGACAAGGAGAGATTTGAAGTGGAGGAGCGCTATGCTGATGAAATACGCCGCGCGGCCACTGCCATCCGGAATCACGGGTTTTAATCAGGATTGTTTTGTGTCTTTTTGTAACTCGAGTGTGTGCAAGAAACAATTTTAACGATTTGATATCAGTCGTTTGCTCTGTAAACAAAAAGTGACGAGGTTCTCAGCTTCTTATTGCCAGCTTATCTGCCTTTTCTTTTCAACGTTATTGTCTAGATTATAACCAAGGCGACTCGCTTTTTTTCTATTACGTTGCTCGCCCAGTGTTGTTTCTCCTGTTATGTTCGGACGAGTCTGCTATGAGCAGAAGCTTTGCCGGCCCCTCGGGCCGGCTTTTTTATGACTGGTTCATCATCCCTGCCATGGTCATAATCTTGTCTCTGCTGGCCACCAACTCATCAAACTGTTCTTCTACCTGTTCACGGTTAAGTCCCAGCTCGTCATAGACCTCCTGGCCTACGGGTACATGGGCGCCCATAGCCACACCCCTGGCGCTCAGCAGTTGCCGGCCAAGCCAGAGTAGCCGGGCATAGACGCTATGGGTACCTTGGTAGCCTTGGCTCTTTTGATACCTTATCGCCAAAGTAACCTCATCTGGCATACCCCAGTTTTCCATCAGCTGCCCTGCGATTTGCTCTCGGGTAATGCCCAGAAGGTAGTGCTCGGTGACCGAAGAGTCGATATCCGGATTGACTTCCAATGAGCGGCACACCAATTTGAAGTGAGGAGGAAAAATCTGAGCCAACAAAAGGTAACCAAAATTGTGAAGCAGGCCTGAGAGATAGGCCAGCCCGAATACCGGGCGCTCGCCCCTAGGCATCATGCTCGCCAGAATTCCGGCAGACTGGGCTTGCCAGATAGCTTGCTGCCAATAATCCACGTAGCCTTCCGGGTTATCCTGAGGCTGCTTGAGTGCACGCCCCAAAGACAACCCCATGGCCAGGTTCATCACCATGTCAAAGCCAAGCACGCGTGAGATGGCGTCATGCACGGAACGCACTTGCCCCGCCGCAGCGTAAAAGGATGAAGATGCCCAGCTAACCACCTGGGCGGCCAGGCTAGGGTCGCTCTCAACAATATCGACCAAATCACCCATTGCTGCATTTGGATTTACGCGGAGATGGATAATGCGCTGAGCTGTTTCCGGGAGAGGCGGTAATTCCAGCGTGTCTTCCAGGCGCTGCTGAATACGCAGACTGGTAAACTTTTTGATGGCGAAGGTTAGCTGACTGCGGTCATTAGCTGAATCATCGAGATTTACCACTATGTTTTCCGATACAACCGTAAACGGCCGGCGATCCGCATCAGCCGTCAGCGCTCGAAAATCATCCGCGGGCATCACCATGGCCAGATTTTGCTCCCCCAAGGCCAAAGCGACTGAGGGCAAGTCATCTACCCGGCGGTCCACAATGGTGGGCCAACCGGTAAGCGACGGCAATGCGGGGAGTTCCCTTAGCCCTGCCCGCTCTTTAACGCGAATTTGCTCTCGGGGCTTCATCAGACGGAAATCCCGGTCCAGCTGCTTATTCAGCCTCTCGAGGTCAATCAGGTCGTCTTTGCAGCAAATCACCTGAAGGCTGCCCTCCCCATCGTGGAGCAAAACCATCCGCAACAGTTCGTGTTGGTTAGCCTGGCGCATATCTCTCAGCGACACACCCTTGGCAGATTCACCCAGAGCTTGTTGCACCGTGACAGGTAATTCCATCATTTTCTCCCGAGTATCGCTGTTTGCCATCCGGCCATCACAATTTGCCGTTGGGTCTTTAGTATAGGACATGATTGCGCTGTAAATGTTGATGCAGCCCCCGTTCAAGGAGATGCATTCCGGCCTCCGCTAACCTTAAGCTGGCTCAAACGTCTCCATAGCGTATTTTTCCTCCCAGCCAGCGCCGGATCAAAGCCTGCACTAGCTGTGGATGCCTCATAAGTCCAGGCGCCATCTCGCGCACCGGCTCAATCCAGCCTTTATCCCTCTCAAAGTCTGCCAGCCGGAATTGCATCATGCCAGTCTGGCGGGTACCAAGCACCTCTCCCGGCCCACGTATTTCCAGGTCTTTTTCGGCAATAACAAAGCCATCCTGGCTGTCACGCAGGGCCTGCAGACGCGCTTTGCCGTTAGCAGACAGGGGTGGATGGTACATGAGTACGCAGAAGCTGGCCTGCTCACCCCGCCCCACTCTGCCACGGAGTTGGTGCAGCTGCGCCAGACCCAGGCGCTCCGGGTTTTCTATGATGATCAGGGAAGCGTTGGGCACATCCACACCCACTTCAATCACAGTGGTGGCAACAAGCAGATCCACCTCACCTTGTTTGAATCGATCCATCACCTCGGCTTTTTCCGCCGATTTCAGCCTGCCGTGAATTAACCCAACCTTCAAATCGGGTAAGCGCTCCGTGAGCTCTTGCGCTGTGGCTTCTGCCGCCTGGCACTGCATGGCTTCCGATTCTTCAATCAGAGTGCACACCCAGTAGGCCTGGCGACCGCCAGCGCAAGCGTTGCGCACGCGCTCAATCACATCTTCCCTGCGGCTATCGGGAATCACTATGGTTTCAATCGGCTTCCTGCCCGGGGGCAATTCATCGATCACCGAAGTATCAAGATCAGCGTAGGCACTCATCGCCAAGGTGCGCGGAATGGGAGTTGCCGTCATGATGAGCTGATGTGGAGCCAGAGTTCCACCCACACCCTTCTCCCGCAAGGCCAAGCGCTGGTGCACGCCAAACCGGTGCTGCTCATCCACGATAACCAAGGCCAAACGGTGAAACAACACCTCATCCTGAAAAAGTGCATGGGTACCGATTACAACATTGGCGGTACCCGTATTCACTGCATCCAGCGCCTCTTTTCGGGCTTTCCCTTTTACCTTGCCAGTCAGCCAGGCAAGCTGGATGCCCAGAGGCTCCAGCCAGCCTTTAAAGTTCTGGTAGTGCTGTTCAGCCAATATTTCTGTGGGCGCCATGAGCGCAACTTGGGCACCTGCGCCTATGGCCTGTAGCGCTGCCAGCGCGGCCACCACGGTTTTGCCTGAACCTACATCCCCCTGCACCAATCGCAGCATAGGCAGGGGCTGGCTGAGATCTTGCCGGATCTCGCTCATTACATGGCACTGGGCACTGGTAAGCTTGAATGGCAACTCCTCGAGAAAGCGCTCAGGCAGGTCGCCCGCAGGGAGCATGGGCAATGCTTGCCGGGCCTGAATCTGTTCGCGAACCTGCAGCATACTCAACTGATGCGCCAGTAACTCTTCCATAACCAGGCGCTGCTGCGCCGGGTGGCGGCCTTCCATCAGCAGATGAACCGGAGCACTGGCCGGTGGAGAATGCACCAACTGCACGGCTTCCGTAATTCCCGGTAGCTGATAGCCCGCCAGCAACTCAGCAGGCAGCCAGTCCCGTATGGGATGGCGCTTAAGGTATCCCACAGCCTGCTGACACAACCCTCGCACCCTGGGCTGCTGTATGCCTTCAGTCAGTGGATAAACCGGCGTAAGGGTGGCTTGCTCCCCTGTGGGCATAGCCGGTGGGTTGGTTTGGTACTCCGGGTGGTAAAACTCGTAACCCGCACGGCCCGGGCGTACTTCCCCGAAGCAGCGAACCCGGGTACCTTCCGACAGCTGATTTTTCTGGGCCGCGTTAAAGTGAAAAAAGCGTAGCACCAAGAACCCGCTACTGTCTTTCAGGGTAACCTGCAGGCTACGGCGACGCCCCATCACCAGATCCGTTTTCATTACCTCGCCTTCCACAACGGCCACATCACCTACCCGCAAACTACCCATGGGTATAATTCGCGTGCGGTCTTCGTATCGATGGGGAAGGTGGAACAATAAATCCTGCATGGAGGCGACACCCAGCCGCCCAAGCTTCTCGGCAAGGGCGCTGCCTACGCCTTTCAGCTCGGTAACCGGGATATCATCCAGTGAGGCCATGGCTAGGGTCAGTCCGTTGCGGCAGCAACCGGGGTGTCCTCTGTCGCCTTTTCAATCACCCGGCACTGGCCAGCTGCAAGCGAGAGAACATCAATGGCTTTGGGCCGTGGGAAAGTGACTCTCCAGGCCAGGGCCACGGTTCGAGATGGCACCGGCGCGGCAAAAGGCCGGGTTACAAGCACATCCTGCTGGTAGCGCATACCGGTGGCGGCGGAAAGTGGTAGTACGGTAATTCCCAATCCGGAGGCAACCATGTGGCGTATGGTTTCCAAAGAGCTGCCTTCAGTAACCAGCGAAGGCGCCCCTGCATCCGCTCGGCGAGTGACAGCCTCCACCAGAGGTGGGCAGGCTTCCAGCACCTGATCCCGGAAGCAGTGGCCGGGGCCCAGCAAGAGCAATTGCTCGTTGGCCAGCTCTTCCCCTGTGACCTCCGCCTTGGCCGCAAGGGGGTGGTCCGCCGGCAGTAGCACCACAAACGGCTCGTCGTACAGTGGCAGGGTCAGCACTTCCGCCTCTTCAAACGGCAGCGCAATGATAATGGCGTCCAACTCGGACTGGCGCAGCTTCTTACGCAGGTTAGCGGTGTAGTTTTCTTCGATATAGAGCGGCATGTCTGGCGCGGCGCGGCGCAACTCCGGCAACAGGTGCGGGAACAGATAAGGCCCGATAGTATAGATGGCGCCTACCTTGAGCGGCGAGCTCAATTGGTTTTTGCCATCCTGTGCCATGTCGCGGATTACACCCACCTGATCCAGAACACGTTGGGCCTGCGCTACAATGCGCTGACCGGTTTCTGTTACACGAATGCTGCTTTTACTGCGCTCAAACAGTGGGATACCCAACTCCTCCTCCAGCTTTTTGACCGCAACGCTGAGTGTCGGCTGGCTAACGTGGCAGCGTTCGGCGGCACGGCCAAAATGCCTTTCGCGGGCAAGCGTAACGACGTATCGTAACTCGGTAAGAGTCATGGTGATCTCCGGTCAAAAGGATACGGATCGAGGTTTCACTTATTTATGAGACAGAGGATAAGGATTGATATTGTCTATGGCAATCGCTGATCGCAATAGTATGCCGGGAATTCTCGTAGCAGGTTGTGGCAAGCTAGGGGGGGCCATCGCCAGCATGCTGACAGAGTCGGCACAAGTGTATGGCTTACGCCGTAACCCTGCCAAGGTACCCGAGGGCGTTGCGAGTATAGGCGCGGACCTGACCCGCCCGGAAACCTTAGTGGGCAAACTGCCTGATACTCTGGATACAGTTATCTACTGCCTGACGCCTTCAAGCTATGACGAGCAGGGCTATCGCGACGCCTACGTTAACGGCTTATCCAATTTGCTGGAGGCGATAGGTAACCAGCGGCTAAAACGGCTGTTTTTTATCAGCAGCACCAGCGTTTATGCCCAGAATGACGACAGTTTGGTTGATGAAACCAGCCCAACCAAGCCCACTCGGGTAACAGGCCAGCAAATTCTGGCTGGGGAGAAAACGGCTCTGAACAGTGGCCACCCCGCCACCATTATTCGCTTTAGCGGGATTTACGGGCCATCAAGAAGGCGCTTTCTGGAGGAGGTGATTGAAGGCCGCATGAACCCGGTGAAGCCGGCGCCGTTCAGCAACCGTATTCATGAAGACGATGCTGCAGCAGCCGTTGCCTACCTCAACGGGCTGGCGCTATCAGGTATGCCGCTGGGTAACTGCTATATTGCCAGCGATTGTGAACCGGTTCGACTTGACGAGGTGGTTGACTGGGTGCGCCAGCAGGTACCCTGCGCTGAGCCTGTAGCCGGCGCCAGGAAGGGTGGCCGGGCTGGCAGTAAACGCTGCAGCAATCAGCGGCTACTGCAAACCGGTTTTTCCTTTCGCTACCCGGACTTCCGCACCGGCTACCGCGAAATGATCGATAGTGGCTAAGCCCTAAACGCACAAAGGCGGCTCGAAAGCCGCCTTTGTTCTGAACATCCTGATGCACTTGTATATCAGCTCAGCACCATGACTGCTTCTACCTCTACTGGAACAGCCTTGGGCAATGCTGAAACCTCAACTGCCGCCCGAGCGGGGTATGGCTCTGGAAAATAGGTCGCCATAATCTCGTTGACCGTGGCAAAGTTTGCCAAATCAGTCACGTAGATGTTCACTTTTACAATGTCCTTCAATCCACCTCCAGCAGCTTCACATACGGCTTTGAGGTTATCGAATACCTGACGGGTCTTGGCTGAGAAGTCCCCGGCAACCACTTCCATGGTTTCAGGATCCAGCGGAATCTGGCCAGAAATATAGACCGTATCACCCGCCTTTACGGCTTGGGAATAAGGCCCTATTGCCTTGGGTGCGCTTTCAGTCTGAATTATGGATTTGTTGGTCATACCGCGTTTCCCTTTCGTCTAAAACGCTAATCGTCGCCCTTCCATACGCGAGCTGTCAACCAGGTTATTCTGGCAGAACTCAGTATTTCACGCGGTTGATCGACGTTATGGCTTTGATGTTTCGAACCCTGCGCATCACGCGAGCCAGATGTTTACGCCCATGCACCTTCACCACAAGGCTGACCACGCCATACCGGGCATTCTGTTCGTCTACATTTATCCGCTCGATATTACCGTCTGCCATAGCCACCGCATTGGCCACTTCGGCGATCACCCCGTGGTGCCGCTCCAGCTCAACCCTCAGCTCTACGGAGAACTCGTCAGTAATATCCTTGGCCCAGGTAAGATGGGTCAAGCGGGAGCGACCTTCGCTGTCTTCCGGCAAACGGGAACAGGTGTCGGAATGAATAACCATTCCCTTACCTGTACCCATAACACCAACCACCGGATCCCCAGGGATCGGTTTGCAACAATCGGCAAAGTGAACCAGCATGCCCTCGGTGCCCTGGATGGTGATTGGCGCGTCGCTGCCGCCCTGGATATCCATGGCAGCCTCACCGGGCTCTGCGCCCTCAGAATCAACCACTAGCTGGCGTGCAACCAGATACGCCATTCGATTACCCATGCCAATCTCGCTGATCAGCTCATCGAAATTGTTCACCTGGTTATGCTTCACAACCGCCTGCTTCTGGGCATCATCAATATCCGACAAGCGCTTGCCAAACCCATTGAGGGACTTTTTCAGTAACACGCGCCCCAACTCCAGAGATTCTGCCAGTTTCTGACTCTTCAGGGTGTGGCGTATGCTGCTGCGCGCTTTGCCGGTCACCACAAAACTGAGCCAGGCAGGATTGGGGCGAGCGCCCGGCGCTGTAATGACTTCGACCGTTTGACCACTTTGAAGAGGCTTACTCAAAGAACCGAGATTCCGGTTGATACGGCAAGCGACCGTCGCATTGCCAATGTCCGTATGGATTGCATAAGCGAAATCTACCGGAGTGGCACCTCTTGGCAGTTCCATGATCTTGCCCCTCGGGGTAAAAACATAGATTTCATCCGGGAAGAGGTCCACTTTTACATGCTCGATGAACTCGAGAGAGTCGTCCGCACGTTCACGCATCTCCATCAAGCCTTTAACCCAGCGATCGACTCGCGTCTGGTTCGCGCTGGTAACACCGGTTGGCTCGTTTTTATACATCCAGTGGGCCGCAATACCATCGTTGGCTATGTGCTCCATTTCCTCGGTGCGGATCTGAATTTCGATATTTACATGCATCCCAAAGAGTGTGGTATGCAGAGACTGATAACCGTTTGCCTTGGGCATGGCGATGTAGTCTTTGAAGCGGCCCGGCATTGGTTTGTAGAGGCTGTGAACTGCCCCCAGGATTCGATAACAATCGTCTTCTGTGTCGGTAATGATGCGGAAGGCGTATACGTCCATAATCTCGTAAAACGACTTCTGTTTGAGCTTCATCTTGTTATAGATGCTGTTCAGATGCTTCTCACGCCCCATTATCCGGCCCGGAAGGCCACGCTCTTGCAGTTTTTCCTGCAATCGACCACGTATTTCTTCAATAATCTCACGGTGGCTGCCGCGCGCTTTGTCCACGGCTTTGGAGATATAGCGGGAACGCATCGGGTGCAGTGCCGCGAAGCCCAAATCTTCAAGTTCTGTGGATATGGCATGCATGCCAAGACGATTGGCAATGGGAGCGTAGATATCGAGGGTTTCTGTGGCTATACGCTTGCGCTTTTCGTAGGGCATGGGGCCCAGAGTGCGCATGTTGTGCAGGCGGTCAGCCAGTTTCACCAAAATAACGCGGATATCTCTGGCCATGGCCAGAGTCATTTTCTGGAAGTTTTCAGCCTGGGCTTCCGCACGGGAGCGGAATTCTATCTGGGTCAGTTTGCTGACACCGTCCACCAGCTCCGCCACATCCTCGCCAAACTGCTCAGCAAGGGCGTCCTTGGGGATACCGGTATCTTCAATAACATCGTGCAACATCGCGGCCATCAAGCTCTGATGGTCGAGCTTGAGGCCAGCGAGTATATGAGCAACTGCAAGGGGGTGCGTTATGTAGCGGTCGCCGCTTTTGCGCATCTGGCCTTCATGGGCCTGCTCGGCATAATAGTAGGCACGTCGCACTTGATTAATGCGATTGGTATCCAGATAGGTGCTGAGCTCAACAGCCAGCGCTTCTACCGTAGCCTCGTCAAGCGACACCTCGCCTCCATAATCTGTTTGCAGCCGTCTTAATCCTCTTCGATTTCGGTCAGCAGATCGCGGCTCACCAAACCACCAGCGATTTCGCGCAGGGCAATAACCGTCGGCTTGTCGTTTTCTTCCTGAACCATCGGCTCGGCACCTTTAGTGGCGATCTGACGGGAGCGTTTGGTAGCCAACATGACCAGCTGGAACCGGTTAT
This sequence comes from Marinobacter salexigens, assembly GCF_002806945.1. Lineage (GTDB taxonomy): Bacteria > Pseudomonadota > Gammaproteobacteria > Pseudomonadales > Oleiphilaceae > Marinobacter > Marinobacter salexigens. The sequence continues at coordinate 602,380 of NZ_NIHC01000003.1, read as the reverse complement.
CTACGTGTTCCAGACAATCTTCAACAGTAACTCGTGCCATGAAATCCCCGACAATAATAAAAATGACTGATTTAGCAGACCGCGTAGTGTACTGCCAGCGGCACAATTTGTATACAGCAAAAGCCCCTATGCGCCCGGGCTCTCGCTTTCACCACAAAGCCCCGCAAGCAGTTGCCTGTGCCGTAAGCGCTGTGCCGTTACATGCAAACGTTGGCTACGAACAACCGCCAGCAAGTCTGCCAGCGCTTCCTTGAAATCATCGTTTACAACTATATAGTCAAACTCGCCAACGTGGCGGCACTCTTCTCTGGCCTCCGTCAGGCGCCGATTCACAACTTCCGGCTCATCGGTACCCCGGCCCACAAGGCGCTCCCGGAGAATTTCAGCCGAAGGCGGAACAATAAAAATGCTCACACACTCAGGTATCAATCGGCGCACCTGAGCGGCGCCCTGCCAGTCAATTTCCAGAATAACGTCATGACCACTGGCGAGCATTTCCCTGGCCCACACCTGGGAGGTGCCATAGTAATTACCGAAAACATCAGCATGCTCCAGAAAATCGCCACGGCCAATCATGGCCTCAAACTCTTCACGGCTCGTAAAGTGGTAGTTAATTCCGTCTTTCTCGCCTTCACGCATGGGGCGTGTAGTGTGGGAAACAGACACTCCCAGCCTTTGGTCAGCATGCAGCATTTCTGCTACAAGACTGGTCTTGCCAGCACCCGATGGCGCAGAAATAACAAACAACGTACCCATTTCACCGGCCTGGCTCATGACTGAACAACTCCTGCACTGGACCCGACCCCTTACCGGGGCCCGCAAAGCGAATAATTATACGACCTTTGACGAAACACCGCATCCCGGATGCGGCCACAACTGGTAACATCTAGGGTATAACAGTGGAACGACAACGCACCACACTCAAGCTCAACAAAAGACGGTAGGCAGCATGGATAAACTTCTGATTGTCATGGATCCGGCCCACAAGCACCAGAAGGCTCTGGCCCGGGGAATCGAACTGGCACGCGCCACAGGCGCCCATCTTGAAATTGTGGCTTTCACCCATGAACATCTCGGCGCTTTGCCTTCGGACCCCACTGTGCAGCAGCGTGCCCGGGATGCCCTGATTGAACTTCGCCAGCGCTGGCTCGACCAGATGCTGGCCCTTTCAGACTGCAGCGATCTGCAGGTCACCACGCATACTGTGTGGGAGAAAAATATCCACCAATGGATCATTGAGCACTGCCACCCAAACCGCTTCAAGGCCATAATCAAAACTGGAAGCCGCTCGGAAACCTTGCTGTATACACCAACCGACTGGCATCTGATCCGTGAATGCCCGGTACCGGTCATGCTGGTTGCAGAACAAAAGTGGAATCATGCTCACCCGATTCTGGCGGCGGTCGATCTAAGCTCCACCAAGCCGGTCAAAAAAGCCCTCAATGCGAAAATCATTGAGCAGGCCACCGAACTTGCGAAAGCCCTCGACACGAAAATTCATCTGGTACACGCCCTGCACATTTCCGAGGTACTCGCAGACCTTGAGATCATCAATGTGGTCGAACATGAGCAAAGGCGCAGGGCGGCTTTGGAGCCGGTTATCACCCACCTTTGCAACACTTGGCGCCTGAGCCCGGAACAAATTCACTTGCCCGTCGGGCCTGCACACAAGGTTATCCCCCGTGTCGCCAGTAAATTGAAGGCCGATATGGTAGTGATTGGCACCAGCGGAAAAACCGGCCTCCGGGCAAGAGTGATTGGCAACACCGCAGAGAAGGTGCTCACTCACCTGAGGACCGACTTGCTTGCCATCAAGCCCGGGGACGCCGGCCAATAATGCGCAGGAAATTCGACGTTACAACGGACCAGCCCACCACAGCGAGTGAAGCCCTGAGCGAGGCATCAGGGCTGTCTCGCCAGCGCATTAAAGATGCCATGAACAAGGGTGCCTGCTGGTGGACACTGAAAGGCAAGCAAGTAAGGCTGCGGCGCGCAACCAAAGAGGTAAAAGCCGGTACCCGGCTACAGCTTTATTACGATGAGAATGTGCTGAACCGCAAACCCGAAGCGGCAATTCTGATCGAGGATAAAAGCCGCTACAGTGTCTGGTTCAAACCACACGGTTTATTGGCCCAAGGCTCCCAATGGGGAGACCACTGCAGCCTGTTGCGCTCGGCTGAGCTTGAGCTGAAGCGCCCTTGCTTCCTCATTCACCGGCTGGATGGTGACGCGGCCGGGCTCATGCTGATTGCCCACGACTCAAAAGCCGCAGGGTCTCTGTCCCAGTGTTTCTCCGGGCGCACCATGGCCAAGCGCTACCTTGCCAGAGTAGCCGGTGTCATCAACACCCAGAACCAGCGAATAGACGCACCGATTGACGGCAAGGCCGCCATCAGTCACGCGTCTACGCTAAGCATCGATGACGCCGCCGAAACCAGCCTTCTGCAAGTTATTATCGAGACGGGACGCAAACACCAGATCCGCAAGCATCTGCAAAGCATTGGGCACCCGATTATTGGCGATCGCCTCTACGGCAAACCTGCGCGAGCGCCCCTGCAACTACTCGCTGCCGGCCTGGAGTTTGACTGCCCCCTCAGCCACCAGCGGGTAAAACTGGAACTGCCGAAAGAGCTTGCCACCCTGGCCGAGTGAGCACACTCAGTTACCTTTGAACTCTGGGGCACGGCGATCAGCAAACGCCTGAACGCCCCGCATAAAGTCTTTTGATTTCGTTGTAACGTTCTGCTCCTTGGCTTCTGCGGCTAACGCCGAGCGCCAGTCACAGCTGGCCACTTCTCTCAGCAAGCGCTTGGTCCCTGCGACAGCAAGTGGCGCAGCGCTTGCTAATGAACTGGCCCAATCAAAGGTTTCTTGCTCAAGGCTATCAGCAGGCACAGCTTTATTGGCAAGCCCGTAATCGAGACAAGTAGCCGCATCAAGCCGCTTTCCTTCGATGATTGCCGACAGCGCACGGTGACGCCCCATGGCATTCAGCAGGTGCCAGGTCAATCCGCCATCCGGCACGAGCGCAATGGCTGCAAATGCCAGATAGACCCTGGCATCTTCCGCCATCATCACCAGATCGCATGTCAGCGCCAACGCGGCACCAATACCGGCAGCCTGGCCATGTACCCGCGCGATATACAGCTTGTTGCCATGGTGAATGGTTTTCAGCAGCGGCTCGTATTCGTCCAGCAACAGATCGGATATTTGCTCATAATCGAAATCCTGCAAATCCTGCCCTGCAGAAAAGCCCTTACCGGCTGCACCGATAATGCAAACCCGAATGGTTGGATCTGCCTCCACCTCAGCCAGAGTCGAGGTCAAGGCTTTGCGCATAGGCGCATTCAGAGCGTTGTAGTGCTCCGGCCGATTGAGTGTAATCGTCGCAACTTGCCCATCGCGGGACAAAAGAACTGGCGTGTCACTCATTTCATCGTTCCTTCTCAGTTAAATCGATTCTTTTGTTTTCGCGCCGGCATCAACCAGAACCTGCACCCCGGCTGCCATGAGTCTCGCAACTTTGCCAAGATCACGGCCGCTATTTTCCGTATACCTAGACTGTACCTCTGAACGCAAATATTCATCTGCGATATCTTTCATGAGGAACCGATTTTTCTTAGATCTCAAACCTAAATTTGAACATCAATATCTAAAACAAGTCACCAAGGTTCAAAAAGTTTGTTTCTGCACTTCTTTTATAATTAGCTGTTAACCGCCCATGAACACTTTTGACCACAAGTGTTCACGAAAAGCCGATCCAGATAAACGCTCGGAATACAGCGGAGTGCAGAGGGCCGGATGTCGGCCAGCTAGAGGGAGATATTATGAAAAATAAAAGGCAGCCTTCAGTGCTGGTAATCGGGGCAGGTGCCACCGGTATTCTTGCAGAAACAAGTGGAGCAGCAGCGCGCGGATAACACGACACTGCAGCCTTTGAGCCTACTAATGAGCATGGCGCTGGTGGCGGGGATCAACGAGCTCATTCTCTATGAGCTCACTGAAAAAGATGGCAACTCTCTGATGGCACTGGCACCCACGGCGGAGCAGTTGATTCACCGGGTCGCGGCTGGGCAACAATAAAGGGCGACAGCACAAAAGCCGCCCCCGGGAGGGAATCACTCTATATTCTGCACCTGCTCACGCACCTGCTCTATCAGCACCTTCAAATCCACTGCTGCCCTGGTTACGCCGGCATCAATGCTTTTGCTGCTCAGGGTATTGGCTTCCCGATTCAGCTCCTGCATCAGAAAATCAAGCCGGCGACCAATAGCCTCATCTCGCGTGAGGGTGTCCGTCACCTCACTGATATGAGCATCCAGCCTATCCAGCTCTTCAGCCACATCAATCTTCTGCGCCAGCATGACCATTTCCTGAGCGATGCGCTCGGGATCCAGCTCTACCTGAGCCTTTTGGAATCGCTCCTTCAGATGCTCTTCCTGTGCTTTAAGCAGCCCTGGCATGCCTTCGCGGACAGTTTCTACCAGGGTTTTCATGTGCGTGAGGCGATCTTCAAATAGAGGCCGCAACCGCTCCCCTTCGCGCGCTCTTACAACCGAGAGCTCTTCAACGGTCTCCTTGAACAACCTCAGAGCTGCCTCTTTAACAGTGCTGTAGTCTTGCTCGGGCACTGAAAGCACTCCCGGCCAGCGCAGAATATCCAAAGCATTAATATGCGCAGGATTATCCAGCATGCGGTTTACGTGGTTGGCAGCATCATTAACTGCTTTGGCGATGTCCTCATTGATCTCAAACCCGGGAACACCCGCTTCCGCAGACTGCAGGCGAATCGACACATCCACCTTGCCTCGCTTCAACTGCTTCCTCAGCTCCTCCCTGAAAGGGTTCTCGAGCTCCCGAAGAGCCTCTGGCAATCTGAAAGATGGCTCCAGATACCGATGGTTTACGGTACGAATCTCACAGGTGAGCGTTCCCTGGCCATCCTGAACATCTTTCCGGGCGAATGCGGTCATACTTCTGATCATGGCAGCTCCGGCTTGGTTGCTAATCGTAATAGTTTTCGTAAAGCCAGAGTCTAACAGCCAGCAGCCAGCCCGGCACCCAGATCCAACGTGATATACTTGCCGGCTACCAAATTCGAACTCACCCGGGGCGACATCCCGGACACTTACCTCAGAAATCAGGAAACACTATGCGTCCAAGCGGCAGAACGCCCGAACAGCCCAGAGAAATTCGCCTTACCCGGAACTACACCCGCCACGCCGAGGGTTCCGTACTGGTGGAATTCGGCGACACCAAGGTTATCTGCACGGCCTCTGTAGAAAACAAAGTACCACCCTTCCTGCGCGGCGAAGGCAAAGGCTGGATCACCGCCGAATACGGCATGCTGCCCCGCTCTACCGGCAGCCGCATGGGCCGCGAAGCCGCCCGCGGCAAACAAGGCGGCCGCACCGTCGAAATCCAGCGCTTGATTGGCCGCTCCCTGCGCGCGGCTGTCGATATGAAAGCGCTGGGCGAGCACACCATCACCATCGACTGCGACGTAATCCAGGCCGACGGTGGCACACGCACTGCAGCCATCACTGGCGGCTGCGTGGCCTTGGCAGACGCCCTGAACCACCTGGTTGAAACCAAGCGCCTGAAAAAATCACCGCTGAAGCAGATGATAGCGGCCGTGTCTGTTGGCATTTACAAAGGAGAACCGGTGGTTGATCTGGACTACCCGGAAGACTCCGAAGCCGATACCGACCTGAACGTAATCATGACCGACCAGGGTGGTTTCATCGAAATTCAGGGAACTGCAGAAGCTGCGCCGTTTGTCCAGGAAGAACTGGACAGCATGCTGGCATTGGCCAAGCAAGGTATTGAGAAGCTGTTTGAACTGCAGAAAGAAGCGCTGGAAGGCTAAGGAAGGCAACTCATAAGTCTGGGTGCCTGCGCGGTGACGCTGCCCCAGACTGTTGAAGCTTATTGCAATCTAGCGGGTTCGGCGGGGGAAGCCTCTCCGAAACCGTCTCCGGCCAAGGACGGCCGGAGTCGAGCGCACAGGGATGTGCTTGTAGCGTGTTTCGGAGAGGCTTCCCCCGCCGAACACGCGACCGCCTACCTCAAATGCCAATCTCGATATCGTAATCCATAATCACCGGAGCGTGATCCGAAAAGCGGGTCGTGCTATCAATCCAGCCATCCTGAATGGTCTTGCGAATACCCGGTGTCATCAATTGATAATCCACCCGAATCCCCGCCTTCTTCCGAGAACCCTCGGCTTGCTCCGGCCACCAGGTAAACTGATTACTCTGCTTGTTGATATCCCGGAACGCATCCACGCACCCCATTTCATCAAACAAACGATCCAGCCAGGCCCGCTCGTGGGGAAGAAACCCGGAAAAGTCCAACCGGTGATACAACGGGCTTGCATCCGTTACATGATGGGCAGTCTGCAGGTTGGCACCAAAAATAAACTGCCGACGCTTACGCAGGGTTTTCTGCATGTGCAAACCAAAAGCGTCCATAAAGTCATCTTTATGGTCAAGAACTGTCAGATCGTCTTCACTGATCAGCTCTTCCTCACGCCCCAGGGCACAAGGTGCCAACACAGAGGCAACTGAAACCTTGTCGAAATCCGCCTGAATAAAACGCCCTTCCCGGTCCGCCTGCTCGTTGGCAAAACCGTACATGATAGCCTTGGGGAAATGCCGCGTGTAAATACCCACGCCACCATCCTCATTGTTTTCGCCATCTATGAAGTAGGCATCATAGCCTTCTGGAATGAGGTTGAAGTCCTCAATCTCATAGGCACGCATGCGGTGATCCTGAACACAGACAACATCTGCATCCTGCTCGGCCAGCCAGTCAAAAAAACCCTTTTCAACGGCCTGGGCAAGACCGTTGACGCTGATTGATACTACCCGCATACATGTTCCCTGATTCGGTTTGTGTGTATGATACCGATTTCACACGTTATTAAAAGATTCACACCGCCAGAAGCCTTGCCATGCACGACTATCAGCAAAAATTCATTGAATTCGCCATCCGTCGCAATGTACTTCGTTTTGGTGATTTTACTCTTAAATCCGGTCGCACCAGCCCGTATTTTTTTAACGCCGGGCTATTTAACACCGGAGACGACCTACTACATCTGAGCCAGGCCTACGCAGCTGCCATCGACCGCAGCGGCGTTAATTATGACATCATATTCGGGCCTGCCTATAAGGGCATTCCGTTGGCCACTGTAACCGCCATGGCGCTGGCCCAAGAGGGCAACAGCAAGCCCTTTGCCTTCAACCGTAAAGAAAAGAAAGATCACGGTGAAGGCGGTAATATTGTCGGCGCCCAATTGCAGGGCAAAGTGTTAATCGTCGATGATGTCATTACTGCCGGTACTGCGATACGCGAATCCATCGACCTTATTCGCGCTTCCGGCGCCGAACCGGCCGGCGTACTTATCGCGCTGGACAGGCAGGAGCGGGGGAAAGGCGCGCTTTCTGCAATACAGGAAGTAGAAAGCGAATTTGGTATTCCGGTGGTCAGTATCATCCGCCTGGAACAGATTTTAGACTATCTTGAGACCAACCCGGAGTTTTCTGGCCATGCCGCAAAGGTAGCCAGCTACCGGGAACGCTATGGAGTCTGATTGATGCACAAACGCCGCACCGTATTTTCAGCTACTGCCTCGGCATTTCTGCTTTCGCTGGTTATGCCAGCCAAAGCAGAGGCCAGCATGTATCGCTTCACGGATGAAGACGGCCAACTCGTCATCAGCAACACCATTCCACAGCCGGCCACCAAGCGCGGCTATGACATCCTCAACTCCAGCGGGCGTGTGATAGAAACCATCCCCCCGGCGCCAACTGCAGATGAAATCGCTGCGCGCGAGGCCGAAAAGCAGCGCCAGAAAGAACTCGCGATTCAGCGCGAGCAAGACGCACAGCTCCTGAAACGTTTCAGCCACCCTGATCAGGCCATCAAGGCCATGCACCGCAAACTGGATGAACTGCGGGGACTGATTCAGCTCAAGCGGGGCAACATCTCCGTTATATCAAGCCAGCTCGACAGCGAACAAAGCCGCGCAGCCAATATGGAGCGATCCGGCCAGAAAATACCCGAGGCAACCCTCGACAAGATCCGCCGCCTTGAATCCCAGATTCGTGATATTGAGCGGGAAATCTCCTGGCAAGCTCAGGAAATAGACTCTTTGAAACGAGTGTACGAAACAGACATCGAACGACTCGAAAGAGTGACCGGGGAAACCCGCACGCTGTCACTGGAACCCGCTGACTCCGAAGATTAGCCGGCCTTCGCTGCAGAGTAAGCGCAATACCATCGGCCAAACAAAAGGGGCATCCAAACCTAGCTTGGTGCCCCTTCTTGTTCGCCTGCACTAACTTCGTGCAAGCATCACTGCATAACCTTGAAATCAGGCAGTAGCAGCTGGCTTCTTCTTCGCAGTCGCCTTAGCGGCCGGCTTCTTGGCGGTTACAGTCTTCTTGGCATCCTTGGCAGCTTTAGATACATCGTCTGCTGCTTCAGAAACCGCATCTGCGCCTTCAGCTGCTTCTTTCTCAAGCTTCGCAACCAGCTCAGCGGCAAAGTTGCCAAAGCGGTCGTTCAGGGTGCGCAGCTGGCCAAACAAGCTGTCGCTGTAGCCGTTGTAACGCTTACGCAGAGACTTAACGCTGTACTCACGCGCTTCGGTTTCGAGCTTTTCAGCGAAGTCGAAAGGCTTGGCTGCCAGCTTCTTCTGCTGCTCTTCAGCGGCATTGATGCCTTTCTCAACGATTTCCTGAAGCTGTTCCTGATAAGTTTTAAGTTTGCTCATATCACTTCTCCTTAGCTTGATGAAGATTTTCCAGACTCTCTTGCCTACAACTCTGACCACAATTTGTACTTGCTGAGCCAGTAAAGGGTTGAGCGTCTTTCTCTGAATCTGTAACTAAGGTTACGGTGAAAAATTAGAATGTTCATACTAAAAGCAACTTGGCGCACTCGATGCAGCATAGTTACTTTTACGGACTCCTCCCTTGTCAGCCAGGTTACCAGCGGAACAGAATCCAGCTAGGCACCAGCATGCCGGAATCGGTTTCCCGGATCCAACCGCCGCCATCCGCGGGCACCAGGTAATATTCACGGCCCACTTCTGGCACCACCTTGATCTCCATAAGCTGCCCGTTCACCCGGTACTCGTAGAACACCTCACCCTCGCCAGGCCGGATAACAATCTGGGGGCCAGCGCTGGATGGCTGATAGTCAGAAATCACGACCGGCTCTTTGGGCGTTTCTACAAGGCCCTCATTCAAGGCACCGCTTTCCTGCGCCAGTGCCGAACCAAGGCCGCAAACTAGCAAAAAAGCAGAGCAGGTGATTCGTTTCATTTTCGTGATACCCTTTCGATCATCATTTTAAGTACAGAGTTGCATAAGCCAACCCACGCTTCAATCAGAATCCGGATCCGTTTTGACATGACTGAACAAAAGACCCCACCCGTGGTGCTTGTGGACGGTTCGTCCTATTTATTCCGTGCATATCATGCACTTCCGCCACTGACCACCAGCAAGAACCACCCCACTGGCGCCATAAAAGGCGTTATCGCGATGATTCGGCGCCTTGACCAGGACTTTCCCGGCTCCAAAGTGGTTGTGGTATTCGATGCCAAAGGAAAAACCTTCCGCCACGATCTGTACGAAGAGTATAAAGCCAACCGGCCACCGATGCCGGAAGACCTGGCTATACAGATTGAACCCATTCACCAGATGGTTAGAGCCATGGGCCTGCCACTGTTGATTGTGGAAGGGGTTGAGGCTGACGATGTGATCGGCACTCTGGCCAACGAAGCGACCAGCAAGGGCATTGATGTAGTGGTATCAACCGGCGACAAGGATATGGCTCAGCTGGTGAGCGATCATGTAACCCTGATCAACACTATGACCGAAGTCCACACGGACTGGGACGGCGTTGTCGAAAAGTTTGATGTTCGCCCAGACCAGATAATTGACTATCTCGCCTTGGTGGGCGACAAGGTGGATAACATTCCCGGTGTCAATAAATGCGGCCCGAAAACAGCGGCAAAGTGGTTGCAGGCCTACGGTAACCTGGATGGAGTAATGGAGCATGCCGATGAAATCAAGGGGAAAATTGGCGAGTATCTTCGCGAATCACTCGACACCCTGCCATTAAGCCGTGAACTGGCCACCATCAAAATGGATGTGGAACTGGCGTTCGGCCTGGAAGACCTGGAGGAACGGCAACAAAGTGACAAAGAGCTGCTGCAACTGTTCAGGGAGTATGAGCTACGCGGCTGGACCGAAGAGCTGGAAGCAAAAACATCAGAATCTGTTACAAAAGAACAGGACCAGGAAACCTCAAGCCCCGGCGCCCCAGACAACACCCCGCAGACACCAAAAGACAAGCGCTACAGCGTAATCACCAGCCAAACAGAGCTTGATGAGTGGGTAGCAAGGCTTAAGGAATCCGAGCTGTTCGCTTTTGATACCGAAACAACCAGTCTGAAGTACATGAGCGCTGAAGTGGTGGGCGTGTCTTTTGCCATTGAAGCAGGCGAAGCCGCCTATGTGCCATTTGGGCACGATTATATGGGCGCCCCGGAGCAGCTTGATCGCGATGACGTTCTGGCGCAACTCAAACCTCTACTGGAAGACCCGAACCTGAAAAAAGTGGGCCAGAACCTGAAGTACGACAAAAACGTGCTGGCCAACCACGACATATGCCTGGAAGGCATTGCCGAAGACACCATGGTGGAGTCTTACGTGCTGAACTCCGTGTCCTCCCGCCACGACATGGACACTCTGGCCCGAAACTACCTGGGTGAGGAAACCATCTCCTTTGAATCCATTGCCGGCAAAGGGGCCAAACAACTCACTTTTAACCAGCTGGATCTGGAAAAAGCCGGCCCCTATGCCGCTGAAGACGCAGACATAACCCTGCGTCTCCACCAGGCTATACGCCCGCAACTGACCAAAGTGGGCAAGCTGGAATCAGTTTATACAGACATAGACCTGCCCTTGGTACCTGTTCTGTCTCGCATGGAGCAGCGCGGTACTTTAATCAGTGCAAGCACCCTGCGCCAGCATAGTCAGGAGTTGGCAGAACGAATGGCAGAGCTGGAAAAAGCTGCCCACGATGTGGCTGGCGAAAACTTCAACCTGGCTTCACCCAAGCAGCTGCAGGCCATCTTCTACGAGAAAATGGGGCTGCCAGTCATCAAGAAAACACCAAAAGGCGCACCTTCTACCGCAGAACCTGTTTTGCAGGAGCTGGCCCATGAGCACGAATTACCCAGATTGATTCTGGAACACCGCAGCCTGAGCAAGCTCAAGTCCACCTATACGGACACTCTGCCGGAACTGATTCACCATCGCACAGGCCGTGTGCATACCTCGTACCACCAGGCTGTAACCGCCACCGGCCGGCTGAGCTCATCAGAACCCAACCTGCAGAACATTCCGGTACGCACAGAACAGGGCCGACGTATTCGCCAGGCGTTTATTGCCGAAAAAGGCTTCAAGCTTCTGGCTGCTGACTATTCCCAGATTGAGCTAAGGATCATGGCTCACTTGTCTGGTGACAAGGGGCTTTTGACAGCGTTCGAGAACGGTGAAGACATTCACAAGGCGACAGCCTCAGAAGTGTTCAGTGTGCCTTTAAGTGACGTTAGCAGCGACCAGCGCCGCAGCGCCAAGGCCATCAACTTTGGCCTGATCTATGGCATGTCAGCTTTCGGGCTGGCTCGCCAGCTGGATGTAGAGCGCAAGGTGGCGCAGCAATACATAGACCGCTACTTCGAGCGCTATCCGGGCGTACTGCAATACATGGACAACATCCGCAAGCAGGCACACGACGACGGTTTTGTTGAAACCTTGTTTGGCCGACGCCTGTACCTGCCGGAAATCAATGCCCGCAACAAGCAACTTCAACAGGCCGCCGAGCGCACAGCGATCAACGCCCCCATGCAGGGCACAGCTGCGGACATCATCAAGCTGGCGATGATTGAAGTGGAAAACTGGCTGCTTTCAGAGCACCCGGATACCGCCCGCATGACCATGCAGGTACATGATGAACTGATCATTGAAGTGAAAGAAGAAACTGTTGATGCGGTTCGCGAGGGGCTGATCAAACGCATGTCTGAAGCGGCGAAGCTTGCAGTGCCACTGCTGGTGGAAGCTGGCGTGGGTGATAACTGGGATCAGGCACACTGAATAAAAACGCCCGGTGAGAGGACTCGACCGGGCGTTTTTCATTTCCAGTTAGCTAAGTCTGTGCTTAGAAAGCTTTGCTGACCTCGATGGCTGCACTCCAGGCAGACAGATCATACTTCGCCTTATAATAACTCGGATCTTCGATGGCTGTTCCTGGCAGGTTGGCCACTTGGTCCGGATTGGCATGTTGATAATTTCGCTCGGTGAACTCGGGATCGTCGGTGAACAGAAGCGTACCCACTGCCACGTCGACACCCCAACCGCTCTGAATATCTTTCCATTGCGCACCAAGGGTTAACCAGTGACGATCGCTGGAAGGAATACGCGCTGTAATATATTGGTCGACTGGTGACTCATCCCAAGCGTAGCCTGCCTTGAACGCCCACTCAGGCGTAGCCTGCCAGATACCACCAAGGTTGAACTGCCACGTATTTTGCCACTTTTCGGTAATGTGGGTTATAGGATCACCAGCCAGGCTGGAAACAGCACCAGTGCCACCTTCCCGGCTATAGATATCCAGCTCCTCAAAGCGCCCCCAGCGAGCATAGGTGGCACCGGCCAGAACTGTGAACTCATCGGTTAACCTGTGCCTGGCCCCAAAGGTAATGCTTTCTGGAACTGGCAGCGCAACCTCTACTTTTTCCGTCAAGGGCTGTGACGAACCCGGGAAATTGGAGATCTTGGCATCCCCTTTCAGCCGCAGTTCCGTGCCTGTTTGAGCCGACAACCCAAACTGGGTACGATCATTCAATTCATAGAGGAATCCAACCCGCATCGTCACGCCAATATCGTCACCTTCTATATCAGCATAGGGATCTGCTGGCAGATTGTTCAAAGCCTGCTGCTGTCCAGCCGCAGCACCCGCCTGCTGGGCAGCAGCAATTTGCTGAGACGTAGCTTGAGGGTTGTTAGCCAAGAGCGCAGCTACAGCCTGCTGTGCACCCTGAGTAGCACCTTGCTGAACGGCAGAAGCCGACACATCTTGATATTTTGTCAGGCGACCCTCAGCATAAATAACGTTAAACCCTAGCCCCATCGATAAGCCATTGCCGTTATTCACAGAAATGGATGGAGTAAATGCAATCGCGGTCAGTTCCGTTTTATCAGCAAAATAGCGACCAATAAAATTGTCGTCATAGTCTGCAGCTAAGCCATATGGGGCATGGATACCAAATCCCACATCAACGGAGTCATTGATTTCGTGGGTCAGGTAAAAGTTAGGGAGTACGGCCAGGTCGGCAATATCACCGCCAAGATTACCATCAACCATTACTGGATTTGCACCAGGCACATTACGCCGGGCCTCTGCTCTCTTTGCCTCAGCATCAATACTCAAAACAGCCGCACCAAAAGAAATATTGGTACCCTTCAGCTGACTCATGCCGGCTGGGTTGAAGAACACGGTAGACGCATTTTCCGGATTTGCTGCCGCACCGGCGTTAGCAACACCCATGGCACTCGCACTCTGCTCGTTGAGGGTGTAACCACCAGCGAAAACGCTGGCCGGGGCAGCTACTGCGGCCAGCGCGGCCAGCCGAATAGCTCGATTCAGATTTGTAATTTTCATAACAGCGGTAACTCCATTGTGTGGATGTGGCGGAGTATACGCAGCCGGGGTTGATGGCCTCAAATGCCAATCCTAATAATTTACACTACTAACTACTTCGACCCCGACCGGCCAATACTTTGTCAGTTATCCTGTATGGTCAACTTGTCAACAGAGGACGAAAGCTTGTCTGCCCCCTGGGCATCCGCGCCCAGTTTGATCATCAGGCGCAGGTCGTTGGCAGAATCGGCGTGAGCCAAGGCATCTTCGTAGGTAATCGAGCCCTCAGCGTACAGCTCATAAAGCGCCTGGTCGAAGGTCCGCATACCGGATTCGTTGGACTTGGACATCAGTTCTTTAAGCTTGTGAACCTCGCCCTTACGAATCAGATCGGCAACCAGTGGCGTATTGATCAGAACCTCAACAACAGCCTTACGGCCTTTACCATCCGGTGTGGGAATCAACTGCTGCGCCACAATGGCCTTGAGGTTCAGCGATAAGTCCATCCATATCTGGTTGTGCTGTTCCGGCGGGAAGAACTGGATAATCCGGTCGAGCGCCTGGTTGGCGTTGTTGGCGTGCAGTGTTGCCAGGCAAAGGTGACCGGTCTCGGCAAACTGAACCGAATACTCCATGGTCTGGCGGGTGCGCACCTCACCAATCAGGATAACGTCTGGAGCCTGGCGCAGGGTATTTTTCAGCGCCACTTCAAAACTCTCGGTATCAATGCCCACTTCCCGCTGGGTCACAATGCAGCCCTGGTGCTGGTGCACGAACTCAATGGGATCTTCGATGGAAATGATGTGACCACGGCTATTGCGGTTGCGGTGGCCCAGCATGGCAGCCAGCGATGTTGATTTACCAGTGCCTGTGGCGCCCACAAACATGATCAGGCCACGCTTGGTCATGGCCAGTTCTTTTACAATATCCGGCAGCCCCAGATCGTCAACCTGAGGAATCTTCACCTCAATCCGTCGCAGTACCATGCCGCACAGGTTGCGCTGAAAGAAAGCACTTACCCGGAAACGGCCAATGCCGCGGGCACTGATCGCGAAGTTGCACTCGTGAGACTCCTCAAACTCAACGCGCTGCTTATCCGTCATCGCGCCATAAACCAGCTCCCTCGTCTGCTCCGGCGTTAGTGCGTTTTTGGTAACCGGCAGCACTTTACCGTGCACTTTCATGCTGGGAGGAACACCTGCGGTGATAAAGAGGTCTGACCCCCCTTTCTCGACCATGAGACGAAGCAGCTTTTCGAATTCCATTTTATTTTACCTATGCTTTCTGTACTAAATGACTACTCGTCAGAATCTGAGAGAGGGGTGGCAAGGGGCGCAGGGACTGTCGGCAGCAAGGATGCTGCCGTCAAGCCTACACGGACGTATTCACGGCGTGTCCCTGCGCCCCTTGCCACCCCTCTCCTGCCCGAGCAGCTCAGGGTCAAAAGTTGTCTGGCATCTTCGCTTTCACCCGCGCAGCCTCGCGGGAAATCAGACCTTTATGCAACAAACGCTCAAGGCACTGATCCAGCGTCTGCATGCCCAGCGAGCCACCGGTTTGAATGGATGAGTACATCTGGGCAATTTTGTCTTCGCGAATCAGGTTCCGGATGGCAGATGTACCAATCATGATTTCGTGCGCGGCGATACGCCCACCGCCCATTTTTTTCATCAGAGTCTGGGAAACAACCGCCTGCAAAGATTCGGAAAGCATGGAGCGCACCATGGACTTTTCCTGAGCCGGGAAAACATCCACAACCCGGTCGATGGTTTTTGCTGCCGAGGTGGTGTGCAGGGTGCCGAACACCAAGTGCCCTGTTTCTGCCGCAGTAAGCGCCAAACGGATGGTCTCCAGGTCCCGAAGCTCACCAACGAGGATAATATCGGGGTCTTCCCGCAAGGCGGAACGCAGAGCTTCGTTAAAACCGAGGGTATCCCTATGCACTTCCCGCTGGTTAACCAGACACTTTTTGGAGTCATGCACAAATTCGATCGGGTCTTCTATCGTTAAAACGTGCTCGTAACGGGTATCGTTGATGTAATCAATCATGGCCGCCAGGGTGGTCGACTTACCCGAACCCGTTGGCCCGGTAACCAACACTAGCCCCCGGGGCACAGAGGAAATATCCTTGAACACCTGGCCCATGCCAAGGTCTTCCATTGTCAGAACTTTTGAGGGGATAGTACGGAAAACGGCACCAGCACCACGGTTCTGATTAAAGGCGTTAACACGGAAGCGGGCAACACCGGGCACTTCGAAGGAAAAGTCCGTTTCCAGAAATTCCTCGTAGTCCTTGCGCTGCTTGTCGTTCATGATGTCGTAGATCAGCCCGTGAACCTCTTTGTGCTCCATGGGCGGAAGGTTGATGCGGCGAACATCGCCATCAACACGAATCATCGGTGGCAGGCCGGCGGAAAGATGCAAATCAGACGCACCCTGTTTCGCCGAGAAGGCAAGCAGTTCAGTAATATCCATACAAGTCCTCGGAAGGCTTATTCTTTTATCCAGGTAGCGCCTGTCTGGCATGATCCTACTCTGATCACTTGGCATTTCAGTGACCTGCGAGTAACGTGTCGCCATAGAATGGGCAGACCAAACGCGACTATTTCATACTATGAGCAGCATAGCAGACAACCTCGGGAGCGTAACCCGACGCATACAAAAAGCAACATTGCAGGCAGGCCGTAAACCCGGTTCTGTGAGCCTGTTGGCGGTCAGCAAAACACGCTCCGCACAAGAACTGCGAGAAGCCGTGTCGGCTGGCCAACTGGCATTCGGGGAGAGCTACCTTCAGGAAGCCCTCGACAAAATTGCAGAACTCCGCGACTTGACTGCCATCGACTGGCACTTTATTGGCCCGGTTCAATCCAACAAAACCCGGCAGATTGCCTCAGCTTTTTCCTGGGTGCACAGCGTAGATCGCCTGAAAGTGGCACGACGACTGAGCGAGCAGAGAGAAACCGGTCTACCCCCATTGAATATTTGCCTTCAGGTCAATATTAACAATGAACCGAGCAAGTCTGGCTGCCGGCCAGATGAACTGCCAGAACTGGCCTCTCAGGTAAGCCAGTTACCGGGGCTCCGGCTCAGGGGGCTGATGGCAATCCCCGATCCGGGCCAAACTGAATCGGCCCTCAAGGAGAGCTTTCGCAACCTGGCCAACCTGCTGAAAGAGCTACAGTTGAGATACCCGGAGGCAGGGCCATTGGACACCTTGTCCATGGGCATGTCCGGAGATCTCGAAACAGCAATAGCCGAAGGCGCCACCTGTGTTCGCATTGGTACGGCTATCTTTGGTGAGCGCTCACAGAAGAGCTGAACAGGCCCGTACCTGCTATTATCGGAACCGGATATAACCGAATAACCGCTGGAGCAAACCTTGAGCAAATCACCTACCATTTCGTTTATCGGTGCGGGCAACATGGCCAGCGCCATTATTGGCGGCATGCTGGATAGCGGCTTCAAAGCCAGCAGCATTTGGGCCAGTGCGCCGGACGACGGGCACCTGCAATCCATTCGTAAGCGTTTTGGAATCAGCGTGACAACAGATAACCGCTACTGCGCACAACAGGCAGATATAGTGGTACTCGCAGTCAAACCCCAGGCTATGGCCGACGTGTGTCGTGACATCGCGCCCATCGCTCAGAACACTCGCCCGCTGATGGTCTCTATCGCAGCTGGCCTGGGCTCAGAAACCCTTGATGAGTGGCTTGGTGGCGGCCTTCCTGTTGTGCGGGTTATGCCCAACACACCGTCGTTGGTGGGCAAGGGCGCAGCCGGGCTTTTTGCCAACGAAAGCGTCTCCAGAGCCCAGAAAGAAGCAGTGCAGTCGGTTTTCGAAGGCATAGGCATTGCAGTATGGGTTGAGGATGAGGCGCTGCTTCATGGCGTAACCGCCCTATCAGGTAGCGGCCCAGCCTATTTCTTCCTGATGCTGGAGGCCCTTGAGACTGCGGCAACAGAAGCCGGTGTAAACCCTGCAACCGCCCGTCAACTTGCTATTCAGACCATGGCAGGCGCTGCTGAAATGGCTGCCAAGAGCGAACACAATCCAGCGCAGTTGAAGAAAAACGTGATGTCTCCGGGCGGCACGACTGAACAGGCCGTTCATACCTTTGAAGAAGGCGGCATGCGTGAATTGGTTAAAAAGGCGTACAACGCTGCTTACAAGCGCTCGGAAGAAATGGCCAAAGAACTGGCAGGCAAAGAGTAAAACAGTCACTGACAACGGAGAACAGGCTACATGCTGGCAGACATCCTGATTACGATCCTGCTGATCGCGTCCACTTTTTACATGACCATCATTCTGCTGCGCTTTTTGCTGCAACTGGCCCGGGCCGATTTCTATAACCCGATTTCCCAGTTCGCGGTGAAAGCAACCAACCCATTGCTAAGGCCTTTGCGCCGTTTTATTCCGGGCTGGGGCGGAATTGACGGTGCCGCCTTGGTGCTTGCCATCGTTATCCAGGCCATTACCTTCTTTTTGATTCTTGTGGCCTTGAGTGGCGGCATTCCATCATTTAATCCGCTCACCCTGCTGGTCTGGGCCGTGCTGAATGTTCTGGATCTGATCGTAAAGATCTATTTCTGGTCCGTTATCGCCGTAGTGGTTATCAGTTGGATTGCGCCTGGCAGCAGTCATCCAGCCATTCAGCTTGTTGCACAGATCACTGAGCCGGTGATGCGCCCGGTGCGCAACCTGATGCCTTCCATGGGTGGGCTGGATCTGTCACCCATTATCGTATTCCTTATTCTCAATGTCATTTCTGTTGTCATTGAGCACATGAAAATGGCTGTCGGGCTTGGGGCTATTGGGCTGGGGATGTAACCCAAGTCTCAAACAAACAATCTGTAACACTTCTCCACAAAAAGCCTGATCTGCAAGCCGGAAAATTAACCTGTTGATTTTCCGGCTTTTATTTTTTACATCCTGCCTGAAAGTACGACACACCCGCATACACTGCCCCGCAAAACACTCGGGAACAGGTTAATATTAAAAGGAATTAATTCGTCCATCACGCGGATCCTGGCTCAGCTAGCCGGGAAAATGCCGGAAGTCGTGCAGAGGGAATATCCGATGAGCCTTCAGGGAAATCTTACCCAGCAGGTAGAGGCCTACCATAATTGGAAAAAAGAGCTGATCCGCCAGATCGGCCGTTACCGCCTGTGGCTTCAGGACAACAACCTGTTTTCTGACGACATCAGTGCAAGGATTCGCCACGGGCTTGAACTGCTGATTGAAGACGAGCTGACCATCGCGTTCGTCGGTGAATATTCTCGCGGCAAAACCGAACTCATAAACGCCCTGTTTTTCTCAGAATTCGGCCAGCGCATGCTGCCTTCCCAGGCTGGGCGCACAACCATGTGCCCCACAGAGCTGTTTTTTGACCGCAACGCCAACGAAAACTACCTCCTGCTGCTCCCCATCGAAACCCGCACTGGCGATTTGTCGCTGCAGCAACTGCGTAAACAGCCGGAGCGCTGGGTAAAGCACGAACTGGATGAGAGCGATCCTGAAATCATGCGTGAAATACTGGGTGAAGTGGCCCGGGTCAAAAGCGTTTCCCCTACAGAAGCCCGCGCTCTGGGCTTCGACGAAAGCATGCTGGAGCATGATCGTAACGTTCCCGGCAAAGTTCTGATTCCTGCCTGGCGCAACGCCCAGATCAGTATTCGCCACCCTCTGTTTGAGCGCGGACTGCGGATTCTGGACACGCCGGGACTGAATGCACTTGGCTCCGAACCAGAGCTTACCATCAGCATGCTGCCCCAGGCCCACGCCATTATCTTTGTCCTAAGTGCCGATACTGGCGTCACCGCCAGCGATATGACCATCTGGAAAGAGTACATTGATATAGAGCACGCTGACCACCGTGCCGGGCGCTTTGCGGTACTGAACAAGATTGACGTGCTATGGGACGACCTGCAGGGTGAGAAACACACTCACGATGCCATTGAACGGGTGCGTGGCTATACCGCAGACCACCTGGGCATCCGCCAGCAAGATGTCATCCCGCTGTCAGCAAAACAGGGGCTGGTTGCCAGAGTGCGGAAAGACCCCGATTTGTTCGCGCGTTCAAACATTGGCAATCTGGAGCAGCTGATCATTCAGCGCATCCTGATGCACAAGGAGCAACTGATCACCCAGAGCCTGATCAACGACTTGCTGGGCATGCTCCAGAACAGCCAGGCGGCCATGCAAACCCGGCTTGATTCCCTTAATGAGGAATTCAACGCCTGTGCCGGAACTACCATGGATAAAGCTGCTCTCACCCGGCTAGCCGATCGCGCCCAGAAAGATTACGATTTTTATTACAAGAAGCTGATAACGCTAAGGTCGAGCCGGCGGCTTATGAACTCCCAGGGCGACATGCTGAAAAAGCTTGTAGATGAAAGTCGGTTTGAGACTCATGCCGAAAAAGTCCGCAAAAGCATGTCGAAAAGCTGGACCACGGCGGGCATGAACAATGCCATGGACCAGTTTTTTGAGTTGCTGGAGAGTGATTTCGCCAATCTGCTTAGCGAGGGGCGTCTCGCGGAGAAAATGGTTGGTGCCATTTACCGTCGCTACAACGAGGATACCCGTGCACGGCATCTGGAACCCATTCCACTACGTGCCGGCCGCCACGTCATCGCAGTAAGAGAACTGCGTAAAAAAGCACGTCGCTTCCGCGCCAACCCCAAGAACCTTCTCACAGAACAGTCGATTCTGGTACGTCGCTTTTTCAATGTCATGGTGAGTGAAGCCAGAACCCTGCACGCCCGTGTACAAAGTGATGTAGAGCGCTGGCCCTCAGAAGCGCTGCTTCCGATCATGCAATACTCCATGGAGCAAAAGCAGCTACTGGAGCATCAAATACAGCGCCTGCGGGATATGGTAAGAAGCGATCGTGACAGCCGCTCCGAACGGGAAAGACTGCGCAATACCATCACCGATTTGCGCCGGCAACTGGAACTGGCAGATGCCATGCAGCGACAAATTCGCAAGCCCGCACCCACCATGATCCAGCAAAAAGTGGTCAATATCTCGGGCGCAATCTAGCCTCCTGCTACATTCCTGCACAGTCTGTCAGTTGCAGCCGTGACGACCCGCCTTTAAACTGTTTTATTGGTTCAGGTTCTCCCTGACCAGTAAAGCAGTTATCAACAGACCGAACCAGGAACCTGTCGCGCCGATGCCCGAATCCCTGCCTGTGGATTCTGTCGGGGTAGTCACCCCGCAGACATATCACTTTGAAAAGCCCATTGAGCTCGCATGTGGCCAAACTCTGGAACGCTATGATCTCGTCGTTGAGACCTATGGCGAACTCAATGCCGACCGCAGCAATGCTGTGCTCATATGCCACGCTCTGAGCGGTCATCACCACGCCGCCGGCTACCACTCCATGGACGATCGCAAACCAGGCTGGTGGGATACGTGCATAGGCCCCGGGAAGCCAGTCGATACCAACCGTTTTTTTGTAGTCTGCCTTAACAACCTGGGTGGGTGTCATGGCAGCACAGGCCCCAACTCGATAAACCCGAACACAAACAAACCTTACGGCCCGGATTTTCCCGTGGTTACGGTGGGTGACTGGGTAAAAAGCCAGGCACTGCTGGCGGATCGCCTCGGGATCGACTGCTGGGCAGCCGTGGTGGGCGGCTCATTGGGCGGCATGCAGGCGCTGCAATGGAGCCTGGACTACCCGGACCGCCTGAAGCATGCAGTAGCCATTGCATCCAGCCCCCGTCTTACAGCTCAGAACATTGCCTTTAACGAAGTGGCACGTCAGGCCATCACCTCAGACCGGGAATTCCATGAAGGCCGCTACTCCGATTTCAATGCGCTGCCTCGCCGCGGCTTGATGCTTGCCCGTATGGTAGGCCACATTACCTATCTCTCAGATGCTTCCATGGGGGAGAAGTTCGGCCGGGAGCTAAGAGATCAGGCCTACAAATTTGGTTACGATGCGGAGTTTCAGGTGGAAAGCTACCTTCGTTATCAGGGCGAGCGCTTTTCTGAAAGTTTCGACGCCAATACCTATCTGCTGATGACCCGGGCCCTGGACTACTTTGACCCGGCCTACGAGTTTGGCGGCGACTTGTCAAAAGCGATGGCCAAAGCCAGTTGTGAGTTTCTGGTGCTCTCGTTCAGCACGGACTGGCGCTTTACACCGGCCCGCTCGGAAGAAATGGTGAATGCCATGATCGCCGCACGCCGGAAGGTGAGCTACGCAGAAATTGATGCACCTTGGGGTCATGATGCGTTTCTTATTCCAACCCCGCGCTATACTGATATCTTTACCGCGTACATGGATCGTGTCGCCAGAGAGGTGGGCGCATGAGGGCGGATCTTGAAATCATTCAACAATGGGTAAAGCCTGGCCACCATGTACTGGATCTTGGCTGTGGCGACGGCACACTGCTCGACTACCTCAAGCGGGAACGCAATGCCAGCGGGTTTGGTCTGGAAATTAACCCCGACCATATAACCACCTGCATGAACCGCGGAGTTTCCGTCATTGAGCAGAACCTGGACACCCAGGGTCTGGATAACTTTGAAGACAACAGTTTTGACATTGTACTAATGACACAGGCACTGCAGGCGGTACGCCGCCCAGACAAGGTACTGGATGAAATGCTGCGCCTGGGCGACGAAGGAATAGTCACCTTTCCCAACTTCGCGCACTGGCGGCTACGCTGGGGGCTGGCCCTCAGCGGCCGTATGCCCGAATCAGACGCCCTGCCATATAAATGGTACAACACCCCCAACATACGGTTATGTACCTTCAAGGATTTTGAAGCTCTATGCCGTCAGAAGGGCATTCGCATAAAAAGCCGTCGCGTAGTAGATGGTCAGCACCAGAACAACTGGCTGGCGCGCTTCTGGCCAAACCTGTTGGGCGAGATCGCAATCTACCGCATCACCCGGGAGAAAATGTAATGAAAACCATAGCCCTGCACAACATTCTTGGCATGGCGGCAGCTGCTCTCTTCGCCGCCTTCTTGAGCTTTCCTGCTCTCGCCGGGTCGGAAGACTTCGGAGACTACCAGATCCACTGGAGTGTGTTCCCAAGCACCTTTCTGACACCTGAAGTAGCAAAGACAAACAACCTTCAGCGTAGCAGAAGTATTGGCGTCGTTAATATTTCTATTATGCAGGAAGATGCAAACGGTGTTATCAGCCCTGTATCCGGCCAGGTGGAAGGCAAGGTTTCAAACGATATCCAGCAAGTAAAGTTTCTGGCCTTTCGCAGAATACAGGAAGGCGATTCCGTTTACTTTATTGCCCAGTATCAGTATTCGTCCGGAGAGCTGATGACATTCAACGTTACCGCCCGCCCTACCGGATATAAGCAGGAATTGCCGGTACGGTTTGCCCACACCCTTTTTGGCGACTGAGCAGCCTATGTCTGAGCAACTTGTTATTGCCAGTAACAACAAAGGTAAAATCAGCGAATTCACGGAGCTTCTTGCACCGTTAAACCTGGTGCCCGTATCCCAAGGCGAACTGGGGGTTGGCGAGGCCGAAGAACCGGCGGTGACCTTTGTGGAAAACGCCATTCTGAAAGCACGTCATGCCGCCCGGGAAACCGGCTTGCCTGCCCTGGCAGATGACAGCGGGCTGGCAGTGGATGCGCTAGGCGGTGCACCGGGAGTGCGCTCGGCACGGTATGCAGGCGCTGGTGCGTCCGATCTGGACAATCTAAACGCTCTGCTGAAAGCGTTGGTTGATATACCCGATGGCCAACGGGGCGCGCAATTTCACTGTGTACTGGTGTACTTGCGCCATGCAGACGATCCGACACCGATTGTTTGCCATGGGCGGTGGCCCGGCACAATCCTCAGAGCACCCCGGGGCGACGGTGGATTTGGCTACGACCCCATCTTTCTCTGCCCGGAAAAGAACTGCAGCGCCTCGGAACTGAGCCGGGGCGAGAAAAACCGGATCAGCCATCGAGGCCGGGCCTTGGCATTGCTGACGGAACAGCTTAAGGCAGAGGCCTGACCTCCATGGCGGTGAATATGTCAGCGCCAGTAACTCCACCTCTGAGCCTGTATGTTCATGTGCCTTGGTGCGTGCGTAAATGCCCCTACTGTGACTTCAATTCCCACGCCATCCAGGGTGACATCCCCGAATCCGCCTACCTGAACGCACTGTTTGAAGACATTGACCAGGATCTCGCACTGGCATCAGGCCGCCCCGTGGAAACCGTGTTTATCGGCGGAGGCACGCCCTCCCTGATGAGCGGTGAGTTTTACCAAACGCTTTTTGAAGGACTGCGGGAGCGCCTGGACTTTGCTGCGGATGTTGAAATCACACTGGAGGCCAACCCCGGCACCCTTGAAGAAGGGCGATTTGAGGCCTTCCGCAACGCCGGCATCAATCGCTTGTCTATCGGTGTGCAGAGCTTTAACCCGATACACCTGAAAACCCTCGGCCGTATCCATGACAGTGCAGCAGCACATAGAGCAATCGAGTCCGCCAAAAAAGCGGGCTTCGATAACTTCAATCTGGACCTGATGCACGGCCTGCCAGACCAAACCCCAGACGAGGCCCTGCAAGATCTCAAGACTGCAATGAGCCATGAACCGCCTCATATATCCTGGTACCAACTGACTCTTGAGCCCAATACAGAGTTCTACAGCCGGCCACCGGATTTGCCAGACGACGACCTGCTCTGGGAGATTGCTCAGCGCGGGAGCGAATACTTGCACCTGCACGGATTCAAGGATTACGAGGTGTCTGCGTGGTGCCGGGAAGGCAAAGCTTCAAGACACAATCTTAACTACTGGACCTTCGGAGATTATCTGGCGCTGGGGGCAGGAGGGCACGGTAAAATCAGCCTTCCCGATGGCACGATCAAACGTTACTGGAAAACACGACAGCCTGAGGCCTACCTCAACCGCATAGGTAGCCGTACCGCCGGGAGCGCTAATATTGAGCCTGAGGAACTGCCCCTGGAGTTTCTGATGAACGCACTACGGCTGCGGCAAGGCGTGGATGAAAGCCTTTTCTATGAGCGCACGGGTTTACCCTTGGCATCCGTTGCGGTACAACTTCAGAAGCTGCGTGATGATAAATTGCTCATGGGTGACCGCCTTCAAGCCACAAGCCTGGGGCAAAGGTATCTGAATAGTCTGTTGGAGCGTTTTCTGTAATGGACACGGAAAAGGGATTACCGGCTTTCCCCAAAAGCCTGAAAGCCTGCCTGATAGCAACGGTGGTGTTACTGGCAGCCTTGGTGTTGATCAACCAGCCCCTGAAAACAGAGGCTGCGCAGCAGGGTATTGTGAGTTTTCAGCTGGCGGGAAGTGCCGAGCAGGCGCTGGCGATTGTACAAAGCTGGGGCGCTGAGAACCTGAAATGGGCCAAGCTCTCCTTGTGGCTGGATTTCCTGTTTATTCCGATTTATTGCCTGACTCTGATACTGCTCACCCGGCACTGCACTCAGGACAGGCCCGGTGTTCGCGAGCGCACGGCCGCACGCTGGGTTCGCGCCCTGTTTATAACTGCTGGTGTCGTCGATATTACGGAGAACATGCTCCTGCTGAACAACCTTGATGCACCCACCAATGCTATCAGCTCCGCAGCTGCCATCAGCGCGCTGGCCAAGTTTACAGCTCTCACACTTGGCATTGCAGGCCTGGTGATTATCCGCGCAGCCCGGCGTCATCCACTGACGCCAGGGTAAATGCCTCACCGCGTAGTTTAGTTAGTGCGGTGAAACAGCAAGTCCCAAACACCATGCCCCAGATTCTCGCCACGTTTTTCAAACTTGGTAATCGGGCGGTAGTCAGGCCGTGGTGAGTATTCGCCCTGCTCCTGGGTATTGGCAAACCCTTCAGATTCACCCATTACTTCCATCATATGCTCTGCATAGTTTTCCCAGTCTGTGGCCAGATGCAGAATGCCACCGACTCGCAACTTATGGCGAATGCGCTGAACAAATTCAGGCTGAACCAGTCGTCGCTTGTGATGCTTCTTTTTGTGCCAGGGATCCGGGAAAAACACCATAACCTGGTCCAGACAAGCGTCCGGCAGGCACAAATCGATCACATCATTGGCATCTATGTTGTAAACGCGGACATTCTCCAGCCCACGATCCTCAATTTCCTTGAGCAGTGCGCCGACGCCTGGCAGGTGAACTTCTACACCAATAAAGTCTTGCTCTGGCGCTGCTTCAGCCATTTCCGCCAAGGAGCGGCCCATCCCAAAACCAATTTCGAGATTGAGCATAGCGTCGCGGCCAAATACCTGGCGCGGGTCGATCATGCCGTCTTCACGGCTCAGGCCAAACTTCGGCCAACTGCGCTCGTAGGCCTTTTTCTGGCCCTCGGTCATACGCCCCTGGCGCAACACAAAACTGCGAACACCACGGCGGGTGGTAATGGGCGAATCGCTGGCTGGCTGTTTTTGTGGGTTATCATCACCAAGATCTTGCGGTTCTTTCTGATCAGTCATCTGCAATCCTCAACCGCTGGCTGCGGGTTTGATTAACGGAGTTTGCACACAGTTTACCAGAGTAAAAAGAATCAGGCGGAGACCACAGAGCTCTTACCGGTTTGGCGATCAAACTGGCGATACCCCAGCGCCTCCACCAAATGCGCCTGTGTAACCGCTTCAGCCCCGTCCAGATCGGCCAGAGTACGGGCAACCCGCAGTATCCGGTGCAGTGCACGGGCTGACAGCCCCAACTTCTCCATGGCGCCGGAAAGCAGCTTTTCACTGGAGGGGGCAAGGCTGCAGGCCGTCTGCAGTTCGCGCCCGGACAAAGTTGCGTTAACACACCCCCGATGGGCCTGACGCTCTCTGGCAAGCCCCACCCGCTCTCGTACTGCGGCACTGGACTCACCATCACCACCAGACTGCATCAGTACATCGCCACTTTGCACAGGCACTTCCACGTGTAAATCGAACCTGTCCAGAAGCGGGCCGGAAATTTTCGAGCGATAGCGCATAACCTGTTGGGGCGTGCACTGGCATTCAATGGTTGGGTGCCCGCTGTAGCCGCAAGGACAGGGATTCATCGCGCCGATAACCTGAAATCTTGCAGGGAAACTCACCTGCCGAGCGGCTCGGCTGATGGAAATTTCTCCGGTTTCCATGGGCTCCCGCAGCACTTCCAGAACCCGGCGCTCAAACTCTGGCAATTCATCGAGGAAAAGTACGCCCCTGTGGGCCAAAGAGATTTCTCCGGGCCTGGGGCTGCTGCCACCACCCACCAACGCCACGGCAGACGCGGTGTGATGAGGGGATCTGAATGGCGGTTGGCGCCAACCGCCTTCTCCTACCCGCAGCCCGGCAACCGAATGCACACTGGCCACCTCCATGGCGTGATCGTCGCTCAGATCTGGCAAAATTCCGGGTAAGCGGCTGGCCAACATGCTTTTCCCGGTTCCCGGCGGCCCGAAAAACAGAAGATTGTGCGACCCGGCAGCAGCGACTTCCAAGGCCCGGCGGGGGACACTTTGGCCACGCACATCTGCAAGATCCGGCATGTCTCCATACGCCAGGGGATCAGGCTTTGTGCGGGCCACAGGAACCAGTCGGGCCCGCCCACACAAGTGCTCGCAAACAGCCAATATATGCCCCGCTGCCAGCACATCACCCTGGCTTGCGAGCGCGGCTTCTTCTGCGTTGCTATTGGGTATAAGCAAGCTACGCCCTGCTTTTCGCGCCGCCAGAACGGCAGGCAACACGCCTTTTAGCGGGCGGAGCGCACCATCAAGGGAAAGCTCTCCCAGAAACTCACAGGACGCAAGACTTTCGGTAGGTATCTGCCCGGAAGCGGCAAGAATGCCAAGCGCGATTGGCAGATCAAAGCGGCCGCCTTCTTTGGGCAAGTCTGCCGGCGCCAGATTGATGGTTATACGGCGTGCCGGGAATTCAAAGCCTGCGTTCAACAACGCGCTTCTCACTCGTTCGCGGCTTTCACGCACACCGGTTTCAGGCAAACCAACAATAGAAAGCGCGGGGAGCCCGCCGGAAAGATGGACCTCAACGGTGACTTCAGGCGCAGATACGCCAATGCTGGCGCGGGAATGGACAACGGCAAGCATAACAACCTTCCATGGTTTCTGGTTATCAGTCCAAGGCCAAAATACATCGGCCAACATGAGCCCGACTTCCTGCCGGGAGCAATCTGGGTTTACTGTGATTTCTGAGACTTTTCCAGCTCCGCGACTCTTTTTTCCAAAGCCTCTACCATCTCGCGGGTTTTCATAAGCACTGCTTGCTGGGCGTCAAATTCGTCACGGGTCACCAGCTCCAAACGCGCCAAAACCGACGTAACCGCAGCGCGAGCCTGGGTTTCAAAATCTTCCCGGGCGGCACGAGCCATATCTGGTACAAATTGCCCAAACTGCCCCTGAATCTGCGAAAAAATATCCTGTGGGCCTTTCACTCATCACCTCACTGATTAAAATAATGTCCGGTTTCGGCCAAAAGACACGGGCCGCGACCTGTTTGCAGGAGTGTATCACACCGCCAGCCCTGCCATACTAGGCGCGGTGAGCACTATAATAGCCTTCTCCATCCCTTGGCTTGCTCCAGTGTGGCTCATGGGATGGCTGAGCGCCCTGTTGTGGTGCAAAATCTGGTTCTCAGATCTATAACACTCTGCGACCAAAGCTTACTAAGCAACTGTTTTGAATTTATTTTTTTGCGTTGGCACACCCGGTGCTTTAGCTCTTGTACGCAATCCGCACAGTTGACGTGCAGAGCGGCAGCACTCCGAACTCAACAAATGGCCGATGGCCTCTCATGTTGGGACGGTTTTACCAAGGAGAAAGTAATGAAACTTGTGACAGCGATCATCAAGCCTTTCAAGTTGGATGATGTCCGAGAGGCACTATCCGAGATTGGCGTACAAGGCGTAACCGTCACCGAGGTGAAAGGCTTCGGGCGGCAGAAGGGCCACACAGAGCTTTATCGTGGCGCGGAATATGTGGTGGATTTTCTGCCCAAAGTAAAAATTGAAGTGGCCATTGGCGACAACCTGCTCGACCAGGTTATCGAATCCATTACCAAAGCTGCCAACACCGGCAAGATTGGCGACGGCAAGATCTTCGTGACCGAACTGCTACAGGCCATTCGGATCCGGACAGGTGAGACAGGCGAAGAAGCCGTCTGATATTGCCCTGATCAGCTAAAAAACCAACGCAAAAAAATCAACTTGAAGTGCCTTGTGCGGAGGGCTTCCTATGGAAAGCAATGTTTTTCACCTGCAGTATGCAATAGATACGTTTTATTTCCTGATGTGCGGCGCATTAGTTATGTGGATGGCTGCGGGTTTTGCCATGCTCGAATCCGGGCTGGTAAGAGCTAAAAACACCACTGAAATCCTCACTAAAAACGTCGCGCTTTATGCCATTGCCTGCACCATGTACCTGGTGTGCGGCTATGCCCTCATGTACGACGGCACCCTTCTACTGAACGGCATTGAGCGAATAGATGCGGCAGCAGTTCTGGCTGACATTGCCAGTCGGGAAGATGGTTTTGAGGGCGGTGCGATTTACTCCAGCGCGGCGGATTTCTTCTTCCAGGTGGTGTTTGTAGCCACCGCCATGTCGATCGTATCCGGTGCCGTTGCTGAACGAATGAAGTTGTGGGCATTTCTCGCCTTTGCAGCGGTGATGACCGGGCTTATCTACCCGCTGGAAGGTTCCTGGACCTGGGGCGGCAAGGATGTTTTCGGGCTGTATAGCCTGGGCGACCTGGGCTTCAGTGACTTTGCCGGCTCCGGCATCGTCCACCTGGCCGGTGCCGCCGCGGCCCTTGCCGGGGTGCTGTTGCTGGGTGCCCGCAAAGGCAAATACGGCCCCAACGGCGAAATCCGCGCCATTCCCGGCTCCAATCTGCCGCTGGCTGCGCTGGGCACATTTATCCTGTGGATGGGCTGGTTTGGCTTCAATGGCGGCTCTGTTCTCAAGCTAGGCGATATCGCCAGCGCCAATTCGGTTGCCATGGTCTTCCTCAACACCAACGCAGCTGCCGCAGGTGGAGCCATCGCCGCCCTGATAACCGGTCGCCTGTTGTTTGGCAAAGCGGATTTGACCATGCTTCTCAACGGAGCCATCGCTGGCCTGGTGGTGATCACCGCCGAGCCATCGACCCCAAGCGCACTGGTTGCAACGCTCTGGGGTGGTCTTGGCGGTGTGCTGGTGGTGTTCAGCGTTATCTTTCTCGACAAACTGCGTATCGACGACCCGGTGGGCGCCATCTCTGCCCACGGTGTCTGCGGTTTCCTGGGGCTAATGCTGGTGCCGGTAACCAACGGCGACGCAAGCTTCAGCGGCCAGTTGATTGGTGCGGCAACCATTTTTGGCTGGGTGTTTCTTGCCAGCCTGCTGGTATGGGGCATTATCAAGGCTGTAACGGGGATAAGAGTCAGCGAGCTGGATGAATACGAGGGTGTTGATCTGGCGGAGTGCGGCATGGAAGCCTATCCGGAGTTTGTTACCGGAAAATAGCCAACCTCAGGTGAGCCTGGGAGGGATACCTGAATGGGTATTCCTTCCCGGTTTCTGAATCGCGGTATTTGAACAATGCGTCCGGGCCGCCAGACCGGGTGACAGTATTTACACATTCGGCTACCATCACTGTGCATTTTGGTCATCTAAGGATAGATGAAGGCAGCCATGAAGGACTCCACAGCCCAGAGCCGAAAGGCTCACGAAACCACGTCGTTTTATCATCATTCAGGTTCTTTTGATGCAGATGCCAATTGGTATCTGATTGACCAGGCAAAGCACTCCGAAGCCTTGCGCCTGCTTTTCGAGCAGGACCCGGTGCCGGTTTACGACTTGCCCTACATCCATTCGCAATACCGTGAACAAGCCTTTGATGGCCCGTTGATTACTCAGCCTGTCACTCACCAGAGTGAGCATTGGCTGCAAGGATGGCTAGCAGAGGGCAAAGCCCTGGCCATACACGGCCCACAATTGACGCTCGAAGACATCCGCAATCATCTTGTCAGCCTGAACACGGTTAGCGGCCCGCACGGCGACAGCCTCTTTCGTTACTCAGATCCGGCAACACTGGGCAGCCTTGGGGCTTCGCTCTCACCCCATCAACGCCTGCGCGTGCTTGGCCCACTAACCGCTATCAAGGGGCACTATGGAAGTGCCAACTGGTCGCTTGTGAAAAACGAGACCCGGGCAGCTTCGAGCGGTTTGGCTGACACTGTCTCGCAACCGTTGGTGCTGACCAAAGAGAACCTGGCAGCCGTGGAGCACTGTCGCCAGAACCTGCTGGTGAAGTCCCTTGCTCAGGGCAATGGACTGGAGGATGGCGTCGTTTCTTCTTGGTTCCAGCAATTGATCACATTAGGGGCTCCGAATGAACAAGCCCTGGTAGAAGGCGCGGAGCTTTTGATACGGCAAGGTTTCACCAGAGTTCTGAACCAGGATGAGCTGGCGACTGTACGCAAAACCCGGCAAGGAGCCCATTGGTCCGGCACACTGGAAGCACTTTCAACATTAGCGCACTTACAGGAGGGAACCTGAATGACAGCCGCAAGCCACCTGCCCTTTTCACCCAGCTCAGCACCTTTTGGCGCCCACGGCGCGCCCATTTGCACCCACGAAACCGCAAACGTGCGCCTGCAACGCTCGGACAACCTCAAGCGCACGAGGGCGTTTATCGGCGCCGGCACAATCACCGATGAGAGCGGCAAGGTTGTAACCGCTCAACTGGAAAATGGCACAGAACATACGCCAGACAATACCGAAGCCATCTTCACTCAACTCGTCACCGGAAATGCCAGATGGCGTTGGCCGGAGGAGCCGGAAGGCGAGCATCTGATCGGTTTCGATACTGTGAGTGAACAACGCCGCTTCGCCCCCGGTCATTACCTCGATGAAGGTGTAGACCTCACGGTTATTCAGGGCGAACGCAAAGCCAGGGCTATACACTTGCCGCCGCCGGTAATCATCAACCTGCGGGATCCGGCCCCTGCCTCGGGCGACTTGCTGACAGACGAGCAACTGGATTATTTCCGGGAGAATGGCAACAACGCGCTTATCTACATACACGGCTACAACGTGCCCCATGGAGAGTGGGGGCGATTCCTGAACCGCAAGGATAGCCAAAAACGTTACGGCGGCCACGGGCCAGTACCGAGAACTGCCTGGCACCCAAACAAGGCTACGGTCTGGCAGGATACGGGGGCGCTATCGGACTATACCGCCACCCCGCTGAAAGACGACGAAGTGAACGGCACAGGCGCGCACAGCTGGGCCATTCACATGGAATACCAACTGAATCGCGCTGCGGGTTTTGATGGCAAGGACTGGATGCCCTACAGCCGCATTATCAATGTTTCCTGGCCTGGGAATACCGGCGCTACAGACTTTATGCAGGCCGAACTGAATGCCATGGCGAGTGGGCGGCGTTTGGTGGCCATAATTCAACAACTGGCAAACGCTGGCATTGCCATCAACATCATCACTCATTCACTGGGCGCACGGGTGGGCCTCACTGCACTGAATATTCTGGGTACCATCGGGCATAGCAACCTGGTGGACCACCTGTTTCTCTGGCAGCCAGCGGTCGCCGACAACGCTCTCACCAACGACAGCTCCCGTGATGCGCACCCCCTGGGGCTCGGCGTGTTTCCGTCCGCCCACAGCGCCGCCCGGAAAATTGTCGTGCTGCACTCCCGTGGTGACGGGATTCTCGGGCCAGACAATACCGACGACAGGGCCTGGTGGCAAAAGGCCCTGTACCGTATCCACCCTGCAGCAATGACCGCCTGGGCGCTGGCCAGGGCCGAGGATCCGATGGATGACATACTCGGTAAATTGCACGGAGCTTATAACAAGAAATGGTGGTGCTTCCCGAGCTTTCTGGACAATGGCTTCGAGCCTGCCATTGAAAAGCTCTACAAGGAGTATTTGCCCCTCACCTTTGACGCCGGGGAAACGGCCCACCCTCAGCGTTCGGCGTATGTACCCGAGGTGCTCAAACAAACCGTTAAAGCCAACTGGGGCAGGCTGGAACAAGAAATTCTAGCCGAAGCAAACGCTCTCTGGCAGCCCTGCATAGACTGCCTGCGTATCGGCGAGCGGCCGCCTGAGTACACCCTGCTGTCGCCGTTGAATCACCGCGCCAGCATAAGCCCGCAGGTGGCGAAGGATTATGTTTTGCGTTTGAAGAGGCTTGCGGTGAATGGGTGGTTTCCGAAGCAGTCGCCGAGGCCGGCGTTGGGGTATGTGGGGTTTGCCAAGGTTACGGGTGAAGGAACTGGCTTCTTTCGAGATGGATTTATCGAGGATAACCTGCAG
Organism: Marinobacter salexigens; assembly: GCF_002806945.1. Lineage (GTDB taxonomy): Bacteria > Pseudomonadota > Gammaproteobacteria > Pseudomonadales > Oleiphilaceae > Marinobacter > Marinobacter salexigens. The sequence goes on along the minus strand of NZ_NIHC01000003.1, from coordinate 569,392 downwards.
GATGGATCTTGGGCGGAGGTTGATCAAAGCTCTTGGCTCTTCAGCCATTCAGGAATGCGCATCCCCACCCAAGAACTGTTTGAAGAGGTCTACCAGCGAGAAATTATGCAGAGCCAATTACTGGCAAATTCAAAGTTTGGGCGTTACTGATGAGCAAATTCAATCTACGGGCACTTCTACTAGTGGGAGTGACTTTGGCTGCAGGGTTCACCTTGTGGAAAGTTTACAACTCAGCCGGGCCCGTCGTAAGTGCCTCAGTTTCCTCAAACGGGGCATTTGCCATCACGGCCCACAGGGATCAGAAGTTGATTCTGTGGGATTTGAAAGCACGTAACCGGAAAATCATTAGCCGCGAGGCTAACATCTATAGTGCCTATTTCATTAAAAAGCGGGATGTTTTTCTATGGCAGGATCTCGACAACGTCGTGACCGCCCAAACAACAAACGGAATGCCCCAGACAACTTTTGAGTTAGACAAACCGACCTATGGTCATCTCATGACTCAGGATCTCAACACCTATTACTACTCTGACATTGGCTGGGGCATATTTCGACGATGGAAAGACGGATCTACAGAGACAATCAAAGCAACCGATGGCAGAGCTTTTCTTGGCTACCACAAGCTCTTCAATCTCTCGATGGACGAGTCAGAGCAATGGCTGGTTTCTGCAGGAAGCGGGGAATCCAAAGCATTTGAACCACCCTATTACCGGTCGATACAAGAAGTTCGTGATCAAGGGGAGAAATACCAGCGCATGAACGGTGTCGCTTTGTGGGGTCTCGAAACCGGGCAACCAATTGCTAAACTGGACGGCAATTCAGTCAAAACTCACGCCGCCATTAGCCCAGACGGGCAATGGGTGGTCAGCGCAGACGAGAATGGTATCGGTTATTTTTGGAATACAGCTCAGCCAGGAACCCGACATAGGTTAGCAACCTATTATGGTGGCGTGTATCTCGATGACACTCCGTTTGAGGCGGGCGACCCTCGAAACAGAGATAGAAGCGGCCTCATTGATGCCCCTGAAGGCCTCAACACCTTCACCATCGCCGTGGCCTTCATCCACAACAGCGAATACTACCTGCGCTTCGGCAACAACAGCCACATAGCCGCCCTATTCAAAACCGGCAGCCCCTGGCCCGTGAAGTACTTTGATCTGGGTGAATCGCCCAAATTGGTCACCTACGGCAGCAACTACGACCGCAACACCGCCATCGCCACCTCTCCCGAGGCGGGTATTCTGGCGATGGGGCATCAGTCGTCCGGTGGCATCAGCGTGTACCAGTTTGACCCGGACGAACTGACGCTCGAGCGCATCTGGGCGGTGAAGTAGCCACCAACTAACACACTGCCGGTCGCGTTTCGTCTTCCAGGGCTTCGATCATGAACTGGGGCATGGCCAAGGCGCCGTAGTGAATACCGCTGTTGTAGTAGCGAGTTACGAAGGGGCGCTTGTTGGCATCATCCTCGCGGAAATACCTCAGCGGATTGTCCTTGCTGGCCATGGTGCAACTCCACCAGCCGGTGGGGTAAACCGGCTGAGGGAACGGCAGGGTTTGCACGTGGTCGAAGCCGGCTTTGCGCATGTCGTTGTGCATGTCTTTGATGATGGTATTGGTGTGAAGCAGCGGCGATTCGCTCTGCTGCACAATAATGCCGCCGTCACCCAGCGCCAGCATGGCGTCGCGATAGAAATCCAGGGCAAAGAGGCCTTCAGCGGGGCCAACCGGATCGGTACTGTCGATAATGATGACATCAATGCTGTCGGGATCCACTTCTCGCATCCATTGAACGCCGTCGCCAAAGAAGAAATTGGCCCGTGGGTCATCGTTGGATTCGCACAATTCCGGGAAATATTCCTCAGACATGCGAGTGACCCGCTCGTCGATTTCAACCTGCCAGGCTTCTTCAACATCCGGGTGTTTCAGCACTTCTTTCAAAGTGCCGCAGTCACCGCCCCCCACAATCACCACCTTTTTCGGGTTTTTATGGGTGAATAGCGCCGGGTGAGTCATCATCTCGTGGTACAGAAAGTTATCCCGGGTAGTCAGCATCACACAGCCATCCAGCACCATCAGGTTGCCGAAGGTTTCGGTTTCGTAGATTTCCAGCTTCTGAAACGGTGTTTGCTCTTCGTGCAGCTTCTTTCTCACCTGCAGTGAAAACGCCGTTCCTTGATCCTGGAAAACCTCTGTAAACCAATCGTTACTCAGTGTCGTCATGGTGCTCTCCCGCAAATACCTGATGCAATGGCCAAAGCCTGTATTGTAGGTTTTGTTTATCGGCCAGCCATAGTATTTATTATCGAATATTACTGATTAGGCCTAGCATGTCGTGATCGACGGCGACCGGCTCTTTCAGCAGCAATGGCTAAACCCTACAATACCAGCCATTCAGCCGGTCTGCCCGGCCCAGCGTTTCCCAGAAGGATTGCAGCCATGAGCAACACCAGCGCCTCCCCGGCTCACAAGACTTACAACATTACCCAATGGAGCGATGGCTATATCGGCGTCAATCCCGAGGGCGAGGTTGTTATCCGGCCAAACCGGGGCAAGAACGAGGCGGAGATCAATCTGCCAGAGCTGACTCGCTCGCTGGTGGAGTCCGGGCTGCAGTTGCCCGTGCTGATCCGTTTTACCGACATCCTTCACGACCGGGTGAACAAGCTGTGCAACGCGTTCAATAAGGTGGCTTCAGAGCATAGCTATAAAGGGCGGTACACGGCGGTCTACCCCATCAAGGTAAACCAGCAACGCCGGGTGGTTGAGGAATTGATTGCAGCGGAGCCGGCGGCCAGCAACGGGCAAATTGGCCTTGAAGCAGGCAGCAAGCCGGAACTCATGGCGGTGCTGGCACTGGCCAGGCAACCCGACTCGGTTATCGTGTGCAACGGCTACAAAGACAGAGAGTACATCCGCCTGGCTCTGATCGGTCAAAAGCTTGGACACCGGGTGTTTATTGTGGTGGAAAAACAGTCAGAGCTGCCGCTGATTCTGGACGAAGCCAAAAAACTGGAGGTTTCTCCGCTCATTGGCGTTCGGGTTCGATTGGCCACTATCGGTAAGGGTAACTGGCAGAACACGGGGGGCGAGAAATCAAAATTCGGATTGTCCGCCAGCCAGGTGCTGGATGTGGTGAACACTCTGCGCCAAGCTGATGCCCTGCATACCCTGCAACTGCTGCACTTCCATCTGGGCTCCCAGATAGCCAACATCCGCGATATCCAGACTGGGTTGCGGGAATGCGCGCGCTTTTACAGCGAGTTGAGGCACATGGGTGCTCCGGTGAACACCGTAGATATTGGCGGGGGCCTTGGGGTTGATTACGAAGGCACCCGCTCCCGAAGCGCCTGTTCCATGAACTACAGCATGCACGAATACGCCTACAACGTGGTGCACGTGCTGCAGGCGGAATGTGACCGCCATGGTCTTCCTCATCCGGATCTGATCAGCGAATCCGGGCGCGCGTTGACCGCACACCACTCGGTGCTGGTCACCAATGTGATTGATCACGAGGTGCCCGAAGAGCAATCTGGCAAACAACCCCGACAGGATGCTCCGGCACCACTACAGGATCTCTGGCGTGACCTGCAGAGCCTGGAAGACCCAGGTTCCCCGCGCTCGCTGGCGGAAATCTATCATGATGTGTTGCATGCCATGGCCGACGTTCACGGCCAATTTGCCCACGGCACACTCTCACTACAGGAACGTGCAAACGCAGAAATACTCTACATTCGCTGCTGCCGGTTGTTACAAAGCCAACTGGATAAAAATAGTCGGGCCCACCGCGAAATCATTGACGAGCTGAACGAAAAGTTGGCCGCCAAGCTGTTCGTGAACTTTTCGCTGTTCCAGTCACTGCCGGATGTGTGGGGTATTGACCAGATATTCCCGGTTATGCCGGTAAACGGCCTGAATCGCCCACTCACCCGCAGGGCGGTAATCCAGGATATCACCTGTGATTCAGATGGCCGCATCGACCGCTACGTGGATGGCCAGAGCACGGAATCCACACTGCCTTTGCCCGAAGATGAGCCCGGCGAGGCTTTGCTGATGGGCTTTTTCCTGACCGGTGCCTACCAGGAAATTCTCGGAGATATGCACAACCTGTTTGGAGACACGCACTCTGTAGACGTACGCCTGAACGACGCCGGTGGCTACGATATCAACACGCCCATTATCGGCGACACTGTGGCCCATGTGCTCAGGTATGTGAACTTCGAGCCCAGCAACCTGCTGCAAGCCTACCGCAACAAGTTTGCCGCAAGCGGTTTGCCTGAGGCTGCTCAGTCAAGGCTGCTGAAAGAACTGGCTGCCGGGCTTGAGGGTTACACCTACCTCGAAGACTAAGCGTCTCGATGAGTTTGGGGTGCAAAGAGTAGCCCGCCAAAACGTTTCTTTGGTAGAAAACTGATCCGCACTGAAAACCGGCCCGTAAATATGGTGACTGACAATCCCGGGGCGAGTGCATACAATGAGCAACGTAACAAACATAAGCCATGCAACTGTCAAGGAGCGTCCGGTGACCACACTGGATCAACAGCCAGCACGTGCCGAGGGCCGAAAGGACCCCTGGAGTCAGCTGTTGGTGAAAGTCGGAAAGAGCCAGGATCGCCAGGCCTATCACTCCTTGTTCGAACACTTCGCGCCGCAGCTCAAGTATTACGCCATGGCAAATGGCATGGCCAGCCACGCAGATGAACTGGTACAGGAAGTGTTTGTTTCTATTTGGCGCCGAGCCTGCCTTTATGACTGGCAAAAGGCCGCGGCTTCCACCTGGATTTTTACCATCGCACGTAATCAGCGCATCGACATGTTACGCAAAATGCGTCGCACCAGTGTGGAGATGCCGGTGGAGACAGAGGATCTGTGGCAGATTCCCGGAGAAGACGATAATCAGCCGATCACTTCACTGCACCGCCTCATGTCTGAGCGTCGGGTCAGGGAGTCGTTAAGCCAATTACCCGAAGACCAGATTACCGTCATAGCCAAGGTGTACATGGAGCAGAAGTCGCACCAGATGGTGGCCAACGAACTGAACATTCCCCTCGGAACTGTGAAAAGCCGAGTGCGCCTTGCACTGAGCAAACTGAAAGTAATTTTGCAGGATCAGAACGTATGACACGGCATCACCCCGATAGCCTGACTCTGATGGAATACAGTGCAGGCAACCTGAGCGAACCCCATGCTCTGTGCATTCGTCTCCATCTCGACAAATGCCCGCATTGTCGCAGTCAGGTCGACACCCTCGACAGCCTGGGTGCCGTGATGATGGAGCAGCAGCCAAAAGTGAGTGTTTCCGGGTCAATGTTCGATGACATACTCGCCAGAATAGACAGCTCGCCAGAGCCCAAGCCCCGATCTAAAGCGCATCCCAAAACAGATCTTCTGAAGAAGCTCCTGGGGCAGGACATCAACAACCTTCCCTGGAAGCGGCAATTGGGAGACGTTAGCGTTCTGGATATTACCGGGAAGTTTCCGGGCCAGAATGAACAGGTAGTTCTGCAGAAATTGGTAGCAGGCGGCAAGGCACCCGCCCATACCCATCGTGGTACTGAAACGACCATCGTATTGCAGGGGACATTTTCCGATCAGAATGGCGTTTTTAACCAGTGGGATTTTGTGGTGTTAACCGAGCAGGACGAGCACAAACCATTGGCCCTTGGTTCTGAAGATTGCATCACGCTTTCTGTACTGAGTGCTCCAATCAAACTGACAGGAACCTTCACGCGCTTGCTGAACCCTTTTATTCGCTGACTTCGACTCCAATTCCCGCCAATCCCCTCAGTTGTCGCCTGCTAAAAAAGAAATCATGAGCCCCTTCCCGGCGCGGCCGTCACACCTTAGCTGCACCCCACTTAGCCCCCTGACAGCTACGCATTGCGTGGCTGTTTTGCAGGTATTTCATGTCTGCTCCGGCACTAGGGTATAATCGCGCCCCTTGAATTCTCCGGCTTGTGCCCGGATCCAAACGGAGGCCCTATGAACGCCAACGATTATGCCTTTCGCTTTGGCGGTATTGAACGTCTGTACGGGCGCCGTGCGCTGCACGCCTTTCGAGATGCCCATATTGCTGTTATTGGCTTGGGTGGTGTTGGTTCCTGGGCTGCTGAAGCCTTGGCGCGCAGCGGAGTTGGCACTATCACCCTGATCGACATGGATGATATTTGCGTATCCAACACCAATCGCCAGCTTCATGCGCTGGAAGGCCAATACGGTCGTACCAAAACGGATGCAATGGCAGAGCGATTAAAAGCCATTAACCCCCATGCGGACATTCGGGTTCACTTTGGCTTCCTCACTCTGAAGAACCTCACAGAACTGGTCACTCCGGATGTAACAGCGGTGGTGGATGCAATTGATAGCGTTAAACCAAAAGCTGCACTGATTGCCCACTGTCAGCGCGCAAAGATTCCGGTTGTCTGTGCCGGAGGAGCGGGCGGGCAAATGGACCCTACCAAAATTCTGGTGGCCGATCTTGCCAAAACCACCCAAGACCCTTTGCTGGCCAAGGTTCGCAATCTTTTACGCCGGGAGTACGGTTTTTCTCGTAACCCAAAGCGACGATTTGGGATCGAAGCCGTATACTCAACTGAACAACTCACATATCCTGCCGGAGAGGGTGAAGTTTGCCTGCAAAAGCCTGCAACCTCAGGCCCCACGCGGCTTGACTGCGCTACCGGCTTTGGTGCTGCCTGTCCTGTTACAGCCAGCTTTGGTCTGTTTGCAGCCTCCCGGCTGTTAAATCGTATTGCAAAACGCGCTAACCAATAATCACACGGGTTCCAGATCTCTATGCCAGCCAGCACAGTCCTGATTCTTGCCAGTATTGGTATTCTTTCACTGTCATTTCAATGGCTTGCCTGGCGCGTGCGCGTACCGGCCATTCTTTTCCTGCTTGCCGGCGGCATACTTGTAGGCCCGGTACTGGGCTTTCTGAAACCAGACGAAGTGTTTGGCGACCTCTTGTTTCCCATGGTTTCACTGGCCGTAGCCATCATTCTTTTTGAAGGCAGCCTGACCCTGCGCTTTGATGAAATTCGCGGGCACAGCAAAATGGCCCGTAATCTCATATTCGTTGGCTCCGCTGTTACCGGGATCATTGGCACCCTGGCAGCGCGCTGGGTTCTGGATATTTCCTGGGCCGTCGCCCTGCTCTTCGGGGCAATTTCCGTTGTAACTGGGCCAACCGTTATCGCCCCCCTTCTGCGTTCAGTGCGGCCAAGCGCCAAACTGGCGAATATTCTGCGCTGGGAAGGCATTATCATTGACCCGGTGGGGGCATTGCTGGCTGTTCTGGTGTTCGAGGGCATAGTGTCCTGGGGCCAGGGCAACGTATTCGGCCATTCTCTTTATATTTTTGGCAAAACCCTGGTCATTGGCTTTGTCACTGGTGCCCTGGCCGGATACCTGAACGGCCTTGTGCTGCGCAAGCACCTTATGCCCCAGTATCTACACAATGCAGCAACACTTACTTTCATGCTCGGTGTTTACGCATTCTCCAATGAAATGGCCCACGAGTCTGGCCTGCTCACCGTAACAGTGATGGGCATCTGGATGGCCAACATGAAGCAGGTTTCTGTCGACAGTATCCTGGAGTTTAAAGAATCCCTGAGCGTACTGCTTATTTCAGCGCTGTTTATCATTCTGGCCGCCCGGGTAGAGTTTGCCGCCATTGCCGATCTGGGCTGGGGCTTGGCCGTGGTTCTGGCCGTGCTGATGCTGGTGGCTCGGCCGCTCAGTGTGTTTCTCTCAGCCATAGGGACTGATCTGAACCTGCGGGAGAAACTGTTTTTAAGCTGGATAGCGCCAAGAGGGATTGTCGCCGCAGCGGTTTCTGCCCTGTTCGCATTCCAACTGCAGAACCTCGGCTATGAAAGCGCTGCGGCTCTTGTTCCTATGGTGTTCGTACTGATTATTGCCACCGTTACCCTGCAAAGCCTGACAGCGCGGCCAATCGCCCGCTTGCTGAATGTGACGGAGCCAGCTGAGTACGGATTCCTGATTCTGGGCGCCAATCCGATGGCCCGGATGATTGGGAAGGCCCTTAAAAAACATGAGGTGCCGGTGGCCTTGGCAGACACTAACTGGGAAAACGTGCGCCATGCGCGGATGGACAATCTGAAGGTATACTTTGGCAACCCGATTTCCGAGCACGCCTCAACTCACCTGGACCTAACGGGTATCGGCAACCTGCTGGTTATCTCTCCCTACAAGCATATGAACTCACTGGCCACCTACCACTTTTTGGATTGGTTCGGTGACCACAGTGTGTTCAGCCTGTCGGAAGGGGATCAGGATCAGAAGGCACGACACCAGACAGCGGGCAAGATCCAGATGACCCGTGGCCTGTTCAACGATCTAAGCTACGCCAAACTCGCCAGCCTGGAGAGCCAGGGTTACACCATTAAAACCACACAACTCAGCGAAACCTTTGGCTACAACGACTTTTTGGCTAAGTATAACGGCGACGCTCTGGTGCTGTTTGTGTTCGATAGTAAAAGCCGCATCAAGCCCGTGCGCAACATGGACGATCTGAAACCGGATGACGACTGGATACTGATCAGTTTGGTGCCGCCGCAATACCATAAAGAGCGGAAAACCAGGGAAAGTGATGGAGAGGGGGCAGAACCATCTGCACCGGGGAAAGAATCGCCTGTGCTGGGAGAAGAGCCTTCTACCGAAAGCCCATCCCCCAAAAGCTAATTACTGCGCCGCTTTTTGAAGCTTAGCTACAATCCAGAACCAGCTTGCCTCGCACATGCCCACCCTCAAGGAGTTCGTGGGCTTGTGCAACCTGATCCAGCGCAAAAGCCTGGCCAATGTGAACCTTCACATCACCATCTTCGATTAGCTCGGCAATTTCCTCAAGGTTAAACACATCCGGGCGCACAGTCATACCATGGGCCTTCAAACCCTGAGCTTCGGCTGAACTGACAACTTCATCTGCAGTAACGGTGGGAATGGTAACCAGCACGCCACTCTCCCCCAGTGTGCGCAAGGACCGCTTGCCCGTATCTCCACCAACCAGGTCCAACACAACATCCAGCCCAAAGCACTCATCAGCAAAATCTGTGGTGTTGTAATCAATCACTTCGTGCACACCAAGCTCCGCAAGGAAATCACGATTACCAGCGGAGGCCGTTGCAATAACGTGAGCACCATGAGCCAGCGCAAACTGCACTGCCAAGTGTCCTACACCGCCAGCACCAGCGTGCACAAGAATTTTCTGGCCAGGCTCAAGTTCGGCCACCTCAAACAGCGCTTGCCAGGCAGTCAGCGCCGCCAGTGGCAGAGCCCCAGCGGTTACCAGGTCAAGCTCCTCAGGCACAACGGCCAACTCGTCTGCCGTCGCCAACGCATACTCCGAATAGCCACCTCCGTTCAGTGGAAAACCCACCAACCCCATCACCCGGTCGCCGGGTGCCAAAGTGGTTACGTCGTCCCCGATGGCAACAACTTCGCCCGCCACATCGTATCCTGGCGTCCATGGCAGGGAGGTTTCTATCTGCTGAGCTACGAAGCCGAACCCTTTACGGGTTTTCCAGTCAATGGGGTTCAGCCCAGCCCCGTGAACACGAATCAGCACCTCGCCTTCTTGCGGTACCGGTATATCTGCGTTGATGACTTCCAGAACATCGCGCTCACCAAACTGGTGGTAGACCACCTTTTTCATGGACGATTCAGAATGCTGATCAATAGGGGTATCCATGGGTATCTCCGGAAAAAGACGTCGATAGTGATTGATAGAGGTAGGACTTTACATTCATCCTCCAGACTACCAGAAGTTGGTGACAATAGTGACTCACACCAGGTTACAAACCTTTCCCTCCGGCTACAGTCGCGGCTTTCATGATATCGGCAAATTCTTTTGGAGCTCGGGATGGGCGCTGGGTTTTCAGGTCAACACAGGCGTGTGTAGACACTGCCCGCATCAGTGTTTTACCGTCAGCTGGCCGCACCAACTGGAACTGCCGCGCAGAACGAAAACGGCCATCGAAGCCCGTAAGCCATGTACCCAGAACCAGCTGGTCACCGGGATTCGCAGATGCAAGATAGTCAATCTCTGTGCGAGTAATTGCCATGGCCTTGCCGGTGGCCTCATGCAGCTCCCAGGTCATGCCCAGGCTCTTGACGTGCGCCCAGCTGATGTCCTCTAGCCAACGCACATAGACCACGTTGTTGGCATGCCCCAGCTCGTCGGTATCGGCGTCCACCACCAGAATTTCAAGAGTAAACGGGTCTGGAAGATCCCATTTTATTGCCTTCAGCCCAGTCATTACTGCCCTCCCAATCCAGGAATGTTCTGCAACGAGAGTCGCCCGATGCGATCATTGTGAAGCGAACCAAAATAGAGATAGCCTCCGTGGGGGTTAACCGACGTAATTTCCTGCAAGTGCTGGCCCTGGGTATCGTGCAGGCTGGTAATTACCTTACCTTCGCCATCAAACGCCACCACCAGGCCGTATTCCTCAGGCGCTGGCTGAAGGCTTCGCGGTAATTTGGCAACCAGCTCTTTGAGCCAGGGTTTAAAGTGCAGTGTGTCAATGCGAGCATTGCGGAGTGTAGGGAAGGCCACCCAGAACCGGCCTTTTTCATCCACTGCCAGATTGTCGGGAAACCCTGGCAGGTTCTCCGCAAACATTTCCGCCTGGCCGATTTTCGGACCTTTTATCCAGTATCGCTGGATACGATACTTCCAGGTTTCATTCACCAGTAAATAATCGCCCCCCGGTGCCACCGCAACGCCATTGGCAAAGTGCATACCACCCAGCAAAACCTCGGTTGCACCGGTTTCCGGGGAATACCGCAACAGCCGACCATGAGGCCGCATTTCCAGAAGATCAAGCAGGTAATCCGGTTGGTAGAAGCGTGAACTGGCGTCGGTGAAGTAAATGCGCCCATCAGGGGCAATATCCAGATCATCTGTAAACCGGAAGGGTACCCCCTCAGCCTCAGTGGCCAAGACATTAATCTCGCCGTCAGGCGTAACTGACAACAGACCCTTCCAGGCATCAGCGACTATCAGGTTGCCGCCCTGGTCAAACACCATACCCAGGGGGCGCCCTCCTGTAGACAACCAGTTTTCAACCTGACCATCGGGAAACACCCGAACAATGTAACCGTCTTGGGTACCCGCAAAGACCACACCGTTGGCATTAACAGCAGTATCTTCCGGGCCATAAACCTGCCCTTTTGCCAATAATTCTGCCTGGCGCAAATGCTCGTTCGGGGCGAGCGGGCCTGTCATGGCTTTCGGACTCGGCGCTTGCCAAGCTTTTGCATCAATAGGAGATGGCGCCATAAAAAAGCCACCCAGCAAGATAAAAAACACCAGCAAACTGCCCACCAACCACTTCATACATCAACCCGTCGGTTTGTTATTATTGATGGCCTAGAGGTCATCCTGGCCTTTTAAAAACTTCTCGCACAACTCTACAAAAACATCTGTTTTCTCAGCATGCAACCAATGCCCGGTACCTTCTATAATGCGAAGCTGAGCATTGGGAAACAGCCGGGTGATTTCATCCCGGTGTTTTTCCTGAATATAGGCCGAATCTGCACCTTTCAAAAATAACACAGGACCCTCAAATGGGGCTCCAGCCTCGGGTGCCGCTGCCAGGTTGGCATAACAGGCATCGATTGCTTCCAGGTTCAGGCGCCACCGGTATACCGAACCGTCTTCCGGTTTTTCCTCGTTGGGGATACGCTCAAGGTTCATCAGCAAGAACTGCCGAACTCCGGGCGTCTCTACAAACTCAGCAAGTTGCTTATCGGCATCCCTTCGGGAACGCACGCTTGCAAGATCAACCCGCATCATGCCCTCAAGGATTGCATCGTGCCGTGCCTTGTAGGTTACCGGGGCGATATCAGCAACAATCAATTTTTCGACCCGTTCGGGCGCATGCAGAGCAATTTGCATGGCAACCTTGCCGCCCATCGAGTGTCCCAGCAGGCATGCCTTGTCGATTCCCTGCGCATCCATGTATGCAATTACATCCCCGGCCATGGAGGGATAATCCATGGTGTCGGTATGAAAAGAACTGCCGTGATTACGTAAGTCCAAGGCGTGAACCTGCCACTGTGTATGGAACTTCCGGGCAATAGCACCCAGGTTTTCCTGGGCCCCAAAAACGCCGTGCATCAGAATAAGTGGGGCACCTTCTCCGGTAATTCTATGGTTCAGTATTGCACTCATGGGCAGATCTTCTCCGTCAGGGATCACAATGTTCAGAAGCCAATACATTAACATTGCCAGACGGGCGAACAAGAGGGTGTATTGCAGGCAAGTGTTTCTTGAGGCCAAAAAAAACCGGGCAATAATGCCCGGTCAAAAGGTCGATAGCTATCCCAATCTGTGATCAGCAGTAGTAAATCTCACCCAGATATTCCGCCAGCGCTGCTACGTTTTTGCGCTCAAGCTCAGTACTGGGTACAAAAATGACTGGTTTCATAAAACACCTCCTGGATGTGTCTTCCATTACTTCAACCTGTGACTTATATACTATCGTTACAAGAGATAGAGTACGTTGACAGACTGTCCCAATCACTTGACATTCTGTAACAAACCCATGACAACGCGCTAATGAGCCAGCAAATGTGACCCAAACGCCGATCACTACAACAACCCCCTTTGTAGCCGCCTCCAGTACGCTGGCGCTTGCTCACTACCTGAACCGTCAGGGCGTACTGAACAGGCAGAAGGTTGAGGACATTATTGGCTTGGACCTGACCGCACTCAGGGAGCCAGACAGGCGCGTACCAGCGCAGGCCCACTATCGTCTTTGGGACTATGCTGAGAGTGTCACTGGCGACTCCGCAGTGGGTCTGAAAGCAGGCCAGATTATTGACCCGGAGCGTATGGGACTGGTGGGGCACGTATTCTTTAACTGCGACACACTGGGCGAGGCAGTCACCCAATATGTGCGTTTGCACAGACTGATTAATGAATCCGTGATTCTGAGCTTCGAACAGGTTGCAGATGTAGCCATACTCACCTGGCAGGCGGACTCACCGGAGCACTATTGTCGTCAGGATATGGATCGGACGATTGCCGCGGCTTTATCGCGAGGACGGCACTTTATCTATTCCGGACTCAATGTAGAGTGGGCAGAGATTGCACACTCTCGCCCGGATTACGCTGACAAATATGAGAAGCTGCTGGGCGGCCCAGTGGTGTTCGGCTCTGCCGTAACCCGGCTTGCCATCCACAGTCGTCACATGAACCACCCGATACCCCACAGCAACCCCTATGTGTATTCCGCTGTACTGAAACAGGTGAACGGCCTTTTGGCTCGCCTGCAAACGCGGCGATCGTTCAGCCGCAAAATCCGCAAGCTGATATCCCGCCAGATGGCGACCGACAAGATTGATGCAGATACTCTGGCCCGGCAATTCCACATGAGCCGTCAAACCCTGTACCGGAGACTGAAAAAAGAAGGTTACAGTTTTCATGAGCTTGTAGAGCATGTGCGGAAAGACAAAGCTCTGCGTTACGTTGCGTCTGACCACTATGCCCTGGGCGAGATTGCCTTCCTTTTGGGCTTCTCTGAACTAAGCGCGTTCAGCCGGGCATTCAAACGCTGGACCGGCCTGGCCCCGGCCCAGTATCGCGAGCAGCACCTTACCCGGAAATCGAATGAATAATGTTTGATACTTCATTAGTGGCTATTGCCGTCAGCCTGCTTTATCTGGGCTCGGTTGCCTGCATTTATCGAATTCTCCTCACCTATCGAACAACTCAGGGAGCCATTGCCTGGATTATCGGACTGTTAGGCCTGCCCTATGTTGCCGTGCCACTTTTTCTTATTTTTGGCCGCTCCCGCTTCGGCGGCTATGTTAAAGCGCGGCGCATGGGAGACAAGGCCCTCACGGCCTTGCTTAAACGCTTCGAACAACAGACCACCTCCCTCTCCATGCCGGAACAGCAGCATCTTGATAGTCCTTTGCAGGTTCTTTGCAAGTTAGGACGCCAGCCGTTCACAGAGGGTAATTCATGCTCACTGCTGCGCGATGGCGAGGCTACGTTTGAGGCTCTGATTACGGCTATGGAGGACGCCACCTCCTATATCCTTCTTGAGTTTTACATCGTGCGCTCAGACAAGATTGGCCAGCGCATCAAAACCACCCTTGAGCAAAAACTCGCCGAAGGCGTGCAAGTGTGGTTCTTGTACGATGACGTAGGCAGTTTCGGGCTATCCCGCAGCTACCTGAAAGAACTCGCGAAAGCCGGCGCCAAGGTGGCTTCCTTTGGTGATGGTAATATTCGACGCCGGAGGTTTCAGATCAATTTCCGCAACCACCGCAAGCTGCTGGTTTGTGATGGCCAAATCGGTTTTGTCGGGGGCATCAACCTGGGCGATGAGTATCTGGGCACGGTAATGGGCCAAGGGTTCTGGCGGGATACCCACTGCCGCATAGAAGGCCCTGCCGTAACCGGTTTACAGCTTGCCTGGCTGGAAGACTGGAACTGGGCAAGCAATGAATTCCCCAGCCTGAACTGGGCTCCGAAGGGCACGATGCCAGGCAATGAACAGGTTCTGGTGCTTCCCACAGGCCCTGCAGACACCTGGGAGACCTGCACACTTTTTTTCCTGAGCTGTATCAATAACGCCCGACATCGACTCTGGATTGCATCACCGTATTTTGTGCCGGATGTTCAGATTGTGAACGCGTTGCAGTTGGCGGCCCTCCGGGGGGTAGACGTACGAATCATAATCCCGGAGAAATCAGACAACCTGCTGGTAGGCCTTGCCGCATACTCCTATCTGATACAGGCCAGCCAGGCGGGCATTGGTATTTATCGCTACCAACCGGGCTTCATGCACCAGAAGGTTGTTCTGGTGGACGATCACTATGCCGCCGTCGGCACCGCAAACCTGGATAACCGCTCCATGCGACTCAACTTCGAAATAATCGCGATCAATACATCTGAATCGTTTGTTTCTGATGTCGATACCATGCTCACAGAAGACCTCTCCCACTGCCGTAGAATGACACAAGAAGATTATCAGGGGCGTTCCATTGCGTTCCGGCTGACCTGCCGCGCAGTTCGCCTGCTGGCGCCTTTGCTATAATCAGCCTTTGAAGCGACAGCAAGCAAATGGAAGTCCGCCACCGGCCGGTTGGCAGCAGCATCTTAGTAAAAGAGCTGAGTGAAGGAAAACCCGATATTCAGGTAGGCTGTCCAGTTATCTTTATTATTGTAGGCTACCGCTATCTGCATTGGGCCCAAAAAAGTGTCCCTCCCGGTAAATACGCTCCAGGATTTTACGGAACTGTGCCACCTGGCATCACTGAGTGATTCCCAGGCATTACCTACTTCCAGCCCCATACCTGCAAACCAGGGGGTAATCGGGCCTCCAAACGTCTGGCTGGCATAGGCCGAGGCCATTGCCGCGCTGTCACCCGTAATCTGGCCGGGTGCATAGGCAGACAAACGGCGGAACCCCCCAAGGCGTATCGTGTTTTCCAAGCCCGGCTCCCCGCGGGTTACGGCGTGGGCATAAAGCAGTCCAGTGAGAGTAAAGTTTTTCCAGCTGCCTGTACCCAACGCCATACCGGTTATGGCGTCAAAGTGCCGCTCAGAGCCCATGCCTTCGCGCTCGATACGGCCCCGGATTCCTGCAAAGGCCCCGTCGCGGGGGAAGAAGGCATCATCAAGAGAGTCGTGCACCAACTGCAGGGTGATACCGCCCTGATGCACCTCGTCTGCCGGGATATCCGCGGTGCCAACTTGCTTGTTCACAGTGGCGTATCCGCGTGTGTAGGTAAGGCGGGCCTCAGCATTGCCACCCAGCTCCACCCCGAAGCCAAGGTCAGCGTAGCGAAAGCTAACATCCAGCTCTGCAACGCGAGTGCCTTCCGGAGCATAAACGCTGATGGTATCCCGGGAATACTCGGCGCCCGCCACCAGAAAACGCTCATACCCATAATCAAGAGGCTGATACCACTGGGTACGAATCTGTGGCTCCGTACCAAGCTGCAGGCCTGTTTGCCATTCGGCACCCAGTTCATTCAGCTCAGTCACCCTCAGCGAAGACGTGAGATTGAAGCGGGTATCACCATCAAAGTTATCCTCATAGTTCATCCCGAAAGACAGATAATTCGGCCCCCAACTTTTCTCCTGCACTTTTATCGTCAGCCGCGTGCCCTCAGCTGATGGCGATAAGGAATAAGACACAGTTTCATAATAGCCCAGCCCGTAGATCCGCTTGAGATCAGCTTCCAGGGCTTCTACGTCCAGCGGCGCGCCGGCCTTCTGGCGTATCCGTCCCCGCAGAAACTCACCACCCAAACGTCGGTCATGCTCGATTTCAACGCGGGCAATAACCCCTTCAGTTTCGCGGCTTGCAGAGGTTAGCCTCGCCCTGTAGGCCTGCCAGGCGTCGCTTGCTACCACCAGCCGGTTGAGCTCCACCGCATGCCCCCGCGCACTGGTGGCTCCCAACTCAAAAAGTACGGCAGCTCCACTAAAATCTGCAACGCCATAACCTAGTAAATCCGGCCGGATAAGAACATCTTGCTCGTCCAACAAATCAAGCTGCTGTTCAGTATTGCGGCGCGTCATCATGGTGGTTAGCTGACCAAATACCGAGAAGGCTTCCTGGAGTTCATCGGAGCCCACCAAAGCGTCAGTAATATCAATAGCAATAATGATGTCGGCCCCCATTTCACGGGCAACGTTAACAGGCAGGTTGTTCGCAATACCGCCGTCCACCAACAAACGCTCATCAAGTTTAACCGGGGCATACACGCCGGGAATACTCATGCTTGCACGTAGTGCTGTGGCAAGGTTGCCTTTGCCAAGCACCACCATCTCGCCAGTTTCGAGATCGGTTGTGACGGCCCGGAAGGGAATGGGTAACTGGTCGAAGTCCTCAACCAGTGCGACACTTTGGGTAAGTTCGTTGAGGATAAAACCAAGATTCTGGCCGGCAATAATGCCCGCCCCCAGATGCAGGCCATCAAGGCTAACGCCAAGGCCCGGACTAACGGGAAATCGCCACTCTGTCTGCTTTCGGCGAACGGGTTTGTAGGCCCGGCCAGGGTCATCCCGAAAGCTCGATAGCCAGTCCATTTCAAGAAAACGATTCTCGATCTCGGCAACTGACATGCCCGAGGCATAAAGTGCGCCTACCGCAGACCCAGCACTGGTTCCTACCACCATATCCACCGGGATTTTCATTTCTTCCAGCACCCTGAGCACTCCCACGTGGGCCATGCCTTTGGCGCCACCGCCGCTGAGCACCAGTCCTACGCGAGGGCGATCAGCGGCGCCATCACTGGCTCCAGCAGCTAGGGATGCGGGGGATATTAAAACCAGCCAAGCGAGAGCTAATAATGAAAATGACGTCAAAACCCGACAGTTTCCCTGGGTATCATGTTCAACTTTTCTTCGAATCATCGTCTACCAGCGACAGGTGTGACACATCCGGCACCATCGGTGGAGGCAGATCCCGCTCGACACCTATATCACTGCCGGCAGGTGCCAGCGTCCAGTCATCCAGATGTTGAAACATAGGTGGTTCTACTTCCTCAGGCTCCACCAGTGTTACACCAACAGGGTCAAGCCCGAGCGTTGATCCCGCCAGAATATCATCGACCTTGTCCCCGGCTACTGGCAAACGGTCACCCGGCTCAACATCCGGAGTGGTAGAACGGGCAACCGGTTTATCGGGATCTGGCGCAGGGCTCGTCGGCTGAGACTTCGATGCTGGTGCAGGCACGGGCCTTTCCTGTACCTGGCTTTGGGGCATGGCTTGAACGTAGGCTAGCATGCCGTGCTTGCGTAACACTTGCCGATACTTCTCGGCCTGCCCTTCATCAAGTTTGTTACGGATCACTACCGAGCTGCCGCTGAACATGCGCTCTATCTGATCAACACTGGCCTTGAACAGTGCACGGGCATTGTTCCGGGCTGTTGCCAAATCGGTGCCGGGGGCACATTCACCCTTGAATACGAGCTGAAACATGGGCAACTCTCCTGCCGTCGGATTTCGTTTCATGATAGTTGATAGTGCAACCCCAGGGGAGCCCCCAGGAGTCAATGCACAACGACTAATGTATGCAAACTGCAAACAATTGAAAAAACTCAGCCCAAAGCCGCGCAATAGCTGACAGTCTTTGCAATAATCAGTTGTAACCAAACATTACATTCCGTTACATTAAATGCAGTACGGCTACCGGGGGCTGCCAATAATGAACATTCAGAACTTGATCCGTGCGGCAGGCGCTGCAACCTTGCTTTGCACTCCCGTAGCCCAAGCGGAGAATCTGGATATCGTAATGAGCCAGGTATTCCCCCAGGATCAGGCAACTTACATTGGCTATGAGAGCATTGAGCGCGAGGACATTCCTGTTGCCTCTGCCATAGAACGCAAGTACCTGGTTGTCGACTTCCGTCTAGCTACCAGCCAGCCTGCCACAGAGCAACTCCAAGCCAGTGTTCATAAAGTCTGTATGGCTTTGCTGAAAGACCGTGAGCTGGTTCGAAGGCTGTCGGATTCGGGCTATGACATGGTCTCTGTAGCCTTTGATCGCCGCTCCCAGTTCGACTGCCTGTAAATCTGATTCGCGGCACCCGGAGTAGTCCGGCTCACTCCTCCCGCCCCAGCAGTTTTGGGAACGCATCAAGCGCGCTGTTAACGGCATCGAGATTGAATGCGTCTACATCTGCCATGAGTTTCTCGCCGTATCGTGTTACAGAACGAGAACGATAGCGCTGCCCCCAATCCAATACGCGCTGCGCAAAATCTTTCATTTCTTCAGGATCGCCACTTTCCCTCACGGCCTCCCACTCGTCACCGAAATCTGCCGTTAACTGCTCTCTCAGCCAGCCTCGCTCCTGCATACTCAGTGTTTGAGCCAACAACCGTTCAGACTCTTTCGTTTCGCCGTCATCCTCGGCCTGATCACCGGTCGCCTGAACATTGGGTAGGGTGAGCGTAAAAACAGAGCCTTGGCCGGGCTCGCTTTTCACCTCCAGTTCACCACCCATCATTTGAGCCAGCTTACGGCTGATCGCCAGTCCAAGCCCGGTTCCTCCGTAGCGGCGGGTGTTCTGCCCCTCCTGCTGCTCAAAAGCGTCAAAGATACGTCCGAGCTGATCGGCTGGAATTCCGATACCTGTGTCTTTCACCTTGATGGAGAGCCGATAACTCTGATATTCCGATGTTTCTGCAGCTTCGCCCTTAAGCGGCCCGACGGTGGCCCGCACTTCAACACCGCCCTCGTGGGTAAACTTGATTGCATTGCCCACAAGGTTAAACAGCACCTGCCGGAACCGGGTTTCATCGAGTATCATGGCAACTGGCATATCCGAGCCAACACTGACTTCCAGTGTGATGCCCTGCTCCCGCGCGCGCAGATCAAATATGTGGCGCACATCATCAAGAAGCCGGCGTACAGATACGGGCGAATAGTCCAGTCGCATTTTACCGGCTTCGATTCGCGACAGGTCAAGGATGTCGTTAATCAGCATGAGCAAGCTTCGGCTACCTGCCCGGATGGCATCCAGGTAGTTACGCTGCTGAGGGTCAGTAACACTGTTACTGAGCAGGTCGCTGTAGCCAATCACCGCATTCATGGGTGTTCGGATTTCATGGGACATGTTGGCCAGAAATTCACTCTTCGTAAGGCTCGCGGCCTCCGCCTTCCGTGCCAGGCGCTCTGCTTCCAGCTTGGCAGCCCGCAGTTCATCTTCACTCCGGCGCAAGGCATTTTCAGACCGTATGCGCTCGTCAACCTCCCGCGACAGCTTGCGGTTCCAGTAAAGGAAGATCAACACCACCACAACGGCCAGCAACACAACCCGGCGAACCACGGTGTAATCGGCTTCCTGCTCGATATCCAGGTGGATCCAACGGTTATAGATGGCCTCCGTATCGGCTGGTTTCAGACTGCCCAGAGCCTTGTTCAGGATTCGGTGAAGCTCCGGGCTGTCTTTGCGTACCGCAAGCCGGAGATCGTACTGATAAGGCGTGATACTGGTGATCCTGAGATTCGAAAGGCCGAGCCTGGCAACGGTATAGCTGACCGCCGGAATGTGGGTCACCATAACGTCAAGATCGCCATTCGAAAGCGCCAACAAACCCGCCTCTATCGTTGCTGTGGGGTAAAGATCCAGGTTTGGGTGATTGATAAGCAGGTAATCGTGCGCCGCATGCCGGTTAACCACACCGACACGCTCGGTGCGCAGTTCGCGAAGGTCTCCGATAAAACGTCCATCGTCCCGGATGGCCAGAGCAATCGGCACGTTCACGTACGCCCTGGTAAACAGAAATGATTCTTCAGTGCGGGGCGTACGCGATAATCCGGGCAATATATCCACTTCGCCAGCCACCAATGCGTGCTCCGCAACCACACGGTCTTCCAGAAGTTTCTTCTCAAAACGCACACCCAACTGATTCTCCAGACGCGCCACGAGATCTGGCACCAGGCCTGTAGCGCGTCCATCCTGGGCATATTCAAAGGGTGGCCAGTCAGAGCGGTATGCAACCTTGAGCTCAGGATAACGCTTGAGCCAGTCAATATCAGAAGCCGAGAGTTCCACACCACTCTGTTCCAGCGCGGAAAGATCCACCTGCAACCAGGACTGCCGGATAACCCTGTGCTCGTTATGACTTATCGCTTTTACCGCTTGATCCAGAACTCGATAAGCGAGCCCACGGTTCTCCTCCACCTGAAACACAACATCCACCGACCTCTGATCAAGGAGCACCGACAGGCCGATACCATTGATCATGGCTGACTGGAGATAGTCCGAGACGACCGGGACCGGCCCCAAAAAGGCATCGGCCTGCCCGGACAAGACTCGGCTGACAGCTTCACCCAAGCTCTGAACCGCTACCGGCGTAAAACTCTCAACAGAATCCAGCATGTCGTACTGATTAGGATCACCCTCAACCACGGCTATGCGACTACCCTCAAGATCGGCCAGTGAACGAATTGAGGCATCACCAGCACCGATAAACAGGCCGTAGGTGAGTGTCATCAGAGGGCCTGTGAAGCGCTTGCCCTCAGGCACGGGGGTGCCCGGAATCCTGGTAGTCAGCAGCGCATCCATTTCTGGCTGATCAGGCGATAGCTCAGCGGCAGCGCTGGCCCCCATCACTACAGGCTCAACAGGCAGGCCGAGCTTGTCAGAAAGTCGCGCGAGGTAATCAATATAAGTACCGGCAAGATGACCGCTGCCAGTATTAAAAACCAGAGGCACCTGGTCGGCGTACACACCAATCCTGAGGCTTTCCTGCTCGCTGATCCAAGCCCAGTCCTGATCTCCCAGCACCGGCGCGGGGGATGCCTGGGGAGGGTCTGCCAGTGCAACGGATTGAAAAACCAACAGCAGCCAGCAAGATAAATACAGAAGAGTGACCTTCACGGAATTTCCTCAGACGTTGCGCTGCCCTAGCCGACCTTGATGCAATTCCGGCCACTCTCTTTGGCAAGATACAGCGCACGGTCGGCACGCTCAAAGACCGACTCTTCAGTGTCGTCCCGAGCAAAGCCTACCAAACCACCAGAGAAGGTAACCGTCACAGGCTGCCCACCAAAATGAAACGGCAGCGCGCTGACATGCCCACGAAGCTTGTCCAGCACAACGCGAGCATCATCAGGGAGCGTCTCCGGAAACAGCAGGGCGAACTCCTCACCACCAATACGGGCAACGAAATCCGTTTTACGCAGCCGCTTTTTAACTTCTCTGGCCACAAGCTGGAGCACCCTGTCGCCCGCCTTGTGCCCGTAGGAATCATTCACACGCTTGAACAGATCGATATCCAGAATGCCAACCGTCAGTGGGTACTGGTAACGTTTCCAGCGATTGTACTCAAAGGACAGGCGCTCCTGCCAGGCGTCCCGATTGGGCAACTGCGTCAGCAAGTCGGTTACGGCACGCTCACGCTCTTTTCGGATCTGCCCACGCATCTGTTCAGAGTGTGTTTCCATGACCGCCATTTTTTCCTGCATGGTCATCAGTTGCGCAGACAGTAATTGTTCCCGTTCGGCTTCCTCAACCCGAAAGCGGTTTACCGCCTGACCAATGAGCTCAAGGTGGCCGCTGACTGACTGCTTCAGCTCATGGATATCACCACTTGCCTCGATGCACTGGTCAACCTGCTCAATCTCCTCTCGGATGTTGCGATCAAGCTTTTCAACTGCGGCTTCGCGGCCAGACTGTGCCGACGACTGCACAGTGAAATGCTCCTGCAGCACCACCAGGCGCTCATCAAGACGTTTGAGGAAGGCTTCAAACTCCCTTTGGCTGCGAGTTACAGCGGCGACAATCAAGTCTGCAACCTGATTCAGCCCTTCTCGCAACTCATCCCAGTCATCACTGGACAGAAGCGCTCTCTGCAAGTTTCTTGCCCGCGCTTCGGCATCTGATTCCAAAGAAACCTGAGTGAGCAATTGCCCAAGGAGATGACCAACTCGCCGGGCAATCCGGAGCCGTTGGCTCTGGTCTTCTGAACTTTTGACCCCGGATGCCGGCTGATCTTCGTCACCGGCATTTTCAGCGACAGGCCTTGCTTCTGATAGCTCCGCCGAAAGCGGCTCCCGATTATTTCCGGTGTTTGGGGTGGACACATCATCCAGCAAAGCAATTTGGCGATCTATCTGCTCCTGCAATTGCCGCCAGCGCTCCACATCAACTCTGTTTTTACGCAGATCCGCCCGAACCTGTTCAAGCAAGTGGTCCAGCTCTGGTGCCTGGCCTGCTGACGCGAGACTGGTTCGCACCAGCATTCGTTCCAGAGCATTACGTTCGGCTTTCCAATGCGCCTCCTGCTGCTCTGCAGACTCAAGCTCCTGGAAGTACTTTTCTTTCCAGGTTTGATCCGATGACATCAAACGTTTCCTTCCTGTCCGGAGTTCTGGTCGTCATAGCCACGCGAGTTACGTCGGCGCGCTCTGGGGTGGCTCTGGTCATAAACCCGTGCCAAATGCTGGAAATCAAGATGAGTATAGACCTGTGTGGTGGCTATGTCCGCATGGCCGAGCAATTCCTGAACTGCGCGCAGATCACCGCTGGACTCAAGCATGTGGCTGGCAAAAGAATGCCGAAGCATGTGGGGGTGAAGCTTC
Source organism: Marinobacter salexigens (assembly GCF_002806945.1). Classification (GTDB taxonomy): domain Bacteria; phylum Pseudomonadota; class Gammaproteobacteria; order Pseudomonadales; family Oleiphilaceae; genus Marinobacter; species Marinobacter salexigens. The sequence continues at coordinate 546,307 of NZ_NIHC01000003.1, read as the reverse complement.
TGATCCGCACCTTTGGCAATGCCCCAGCGACTCAGGCGCGCCTGAATACTGCGGTGACTGATACGGTTGCCACGACGGCTTACAAACAGTGCCGGCTCAGTCTCTGGGGCCAACCCTGCGCGAATGGGTAACCACTGGGCCAGAGCTTCCAGAGCTTTTCGACCCACGGGGAGCAATCGCGTTTTCCCGCCTTTCCCGACTACCCGCGCCTCGCCACCTTTGCGGTCAACCGCATCAACGTCCAGGCTGGCCAGTTCCGCCAACCGCAAGCCTGATGAATACATGAACTCAAACATGCACCTGTCGCGCACTTCCAGCGGGTCATCCGGAGTGACATCAAGGAGGTAATTCAACTGGTCTACATCGGCTACAGCGGGCAGCCGGCGACCGCTTTTCGGAGCTCGTATATCCAGTGCGGGGTTGTCCGTGACCAGCCCTTCCCGCAATAAGTACTGGTAGAAACGCCTTATGGCGGACAGATGGCGAGCAATGCTGCGACCGCTCAGCCCCTGTCGACCGAGGTTTGCAACATAACGGCGCAGGTCATGGCCACTGACAGCACGCCACTCAGCATAACTCTGCCCCACAAGCCATGCGGCAAGGCGCTGCAAGTCCCGCTGGTAATTCTTGCAGGTTTGGGGGGAGTAGCGCTTTTCCGACGTCAGGTGTTGCGCGAAACTCGTCATGTGCCGGCCCAGCTCATCCGGTAACTGAGCTGTCGCTGGCACAGCGGTCACTTCAGCGAGACTCTGTCGCAAGGTCGGCGACCGGTATGGCCGTGGTGTGGCGACGAACCATCGGGGGCAAGAGCCGGCTCAGCGTGTCACTGATATAGCTGAGAAACAGCGAGCCCATGCTCTGGTCAAAATAACCAGCCTCACAGCTGCCAACTGCAAAAACCCCCACCAGCTCATCATGGCGCAAAGGCACCAGGGCAACGGACGCAATTGGCTCATCCCGATCCGGAAACAGAAACTCCCGCTCGCTCTCGCGGAACTGACCACAAACCGCCCGACTGCCTTCTAAAAGATTGCCAAGGCGCTCTTGAGCCTCGGCCGGAGTCACAACGTGCAAAGCACCCTGTGAGCTCCCAGGCACTTCCGCGTCGGTAAACAGGATTACCGATGCTGCGTCCAGCCCGAAGTCGCCACGAATACTGTCATCAATAGTGGATGCCATATCAATAAGGTTGCGGGCTTCGATCACCTGCATCAGTAACCGCTTGCTCTTTTCAAACAGGCGGTCGTTATGACGGGCAATGGATACGAGCTCAACCAGCTCGTTACGCAGGGTATCCCGCTGCTCGCGGAACAGATGCACCTGGCGCTCAACCAGTGAAATGGCCCGGCCGCTGTTATGGGGCAAGGTCAAGCTGCGCAGCAGCTCATCCTGATCAACAAAAAATTCAGGGTTGTTTTTCAGGTACTCAGCCACCGCTTCCCGGGTGAGCTCACCGGCCTTCTGTTGGGCCGTTTGATCTGTCATCACGCTCTCCTGGCTTTCAGTTCCGTTGTTTGTGTGGGCGGCTGGGCCGTCGACGCCGGCTGCCACCTGAATCACCTGGCAGTCGCAACTGCCCCTCAAATACGCTTGTGGCGGGCCCTTCCATCATAACAGGCGCCCCTTCACCCTGCCATTCGATGGCCAGCCGGCCACCACAAAGATCGACCTCCACACGGTTGTCCAGCAACCCCCGCAAATGCCCTGCGACTACCGCCGCACAAGCACCGCTGCCGCAGGCCAGCGTTTCACCAGAGCCACGCTCATACACCCTGAGGCGCACGTGGCTACGACTGATTATTTCCAAAAAACCTATATTAGCCCGTTCCGGAAATTGCGAGTGGCTTTCCAGTAACGGCCCAAGATGTCCGACCGGCGCTGCATCCACATCGTCGACAACAACAACGCCGTGGGGGTTACCCATGGAAACAGCACTGAGCTCTACGGTTTCCGCCCCCACTTTCACTGAATAAACGTCCTGGCGGTGATCGGCAACAAAGGGAATCGCCGATGGGTTCAGCTCAGGCACACCCATATTGACTGTGACCATGCCATCTTTAGCTGCTCGCAGCTCAATGACTCCACCGGCTGTCTGGACACGCAAGGTTTTTTTATTCGTCAGGCGCTGGTCGCGCACAAACTTTGCGAAACACCGGGCACCATTGCCACACTGTTCGACTTCGGTGCCGTCGGCATTAAATATCCGGTAACGAAAGTCCACATCGGGTAGCCCAGGCGGCTCCACAACCAGAAGCTGATCAAACCCGATACCGAAGTTCCGGTCTGCCAGCTCCCGAATCGTTTCCGGGCGCAGCCTGAATGGCTGACTGATAGCGTCAACCACAACAAAGTCGTTGCCCAGCCCATGCATTTTGCTGAATCGTAGCAGTGGGCCCTGGTTCCGACGCTGCTGGTTCATCTCCTGCCCATCTCTCATTCCGGCAGGCAGCTTTCGGGTGCCAGTTGATCCTCGATGGTTTCACGATGGCGAACTACGTGCACTTCTTCGCCATCAACCATCAACTCCGGTGGACGGTTGCGGGTGTTATAATTTGAACTCATAACAAAGCCATAGGCACCGGCAGAGCGCACGGCCAACAAATCCCGGGCCTTGAGTTGAAGAGACCGGTCTTTGCCAAGAAAATCCCCGGTTTCACACACCGGGCCAACCAAATCCCACACTTTTTCTTCTGCATCCTGGTGAGGCTGCACGGGGACAATGGCCTGCCAGGCGCTATACAGAGCCGGGCGAATCAGATCGTTCATGGCCGCGTCAATGATCGCGAAGTTACGGTGCTCGGTGCACTTGAGAAACTCGACCCGGGTAATCAAAATACCGGCATTGGCAGCGATGGAACGACCCGGTTCCAGAATCAGCTCCAGTTTGCGCTCACCAATACGCTCATCCAGCGCTTTTACATACTCAGCGGGCTTGGGTGGCTCTTCATCGTTGTAGGTTACGCCCAGACCACCACCCATATCGAGGTGCCGAATATGGATATCGTTATCGGCCAGCGCATCAATCAGCTCAAGCACGCGATCCAATGCATCCAGAAATGGAGAAACCGACGTAAGCTGAGAGCCGATATGGCAATCCACGCCCTTGATCTCCAGGTTGGGTAATGTGGCAGCCCGCGCGTAAACGGCCAACGCTTCCGCTATATCAATACCAAACTTGTTCTCTTTAAGACCGGTAGAGATGTAGGGATGCGTACCCGCATCAACATCCGGATTCACTCGCAAGGAGATCGGCGCTTTAACGCCCAGCTCGCCAGCTACCGCATTAAGACGATCAAGCTCAGTGTCAGATTCCACGTTAAAACAGCGAACACCGGCCTCCAGGGCGCGGCGCATTTCCCATTCCTGTTTTCCTACACCGGAAAACACCACTTTGCCAGCATCACCACCTGCACGCAGCACTCGCTCCAACTCGCCCGCAGAGACAATATCAAAGCCGGCACCCATTCGCGCCAGCACATTCAGCACGGCAAGGTTGCTGTTGGCTTTTACCGCATAGCAAATGAGCAGCTCTCGCTCATTCAACGCTTCGTTATAGGCCCGGTAATGGCGCTCCAACGTGGCTCGGGAATACACATAAGCCGGTGTGCCAAAGCGCTCAGCTATCGAGGAGACGGGTACGTCTTCGGCGTAAAGTTCACCATCACGGTAGTTAAAGTAATCCATTTGATTCCTGTTTCGTTTAGCAGTGCGGGTATGCGCAGAATTATTGATCGTCCGAATCGCGGCTGGATGAGAGCGGTTTTTGCACTCCCGCATCGGCTGCATTTTCGGCAACCCCGGATATTACTTCCGGGTTCTCCCGGTATAACGGCCCTTTCTGACCACAGCCTGCAAGCGCCGCTGCCACAATCAGCATCATTATAGGAAGTATCCTTGCGCGCATACCTGGCACCCCTGAGTTCATTATAGCCAAAGTATACCTGACCCACGCCCTGCACGGCGAGGCCGGAGGGTTAGAGAAACGCCCCCAGCTCACGGTTCAGGGCATCCTCCAGAAAAGCCCGGTAATACAGGTACTGACTGGTTTGTATATCTTGCTGATACACCCTTGGATCCAGGTCGTGGGGCAGGTGCACATCCGTAAGATAAACCGGGTAGCGCTCACTGCTTTGACGCAGTGAATGAATATAATGAGCAACAGCCGGGATCAGCTGGTCGCCGTACTGCAACACGGTAAACTCCTGATCACCGCAGTAAAGATCAAAACGTACCCGGCTATCGCCTTCCTGAACGCCCACGGCTTGCACTTCAAACCCGGGCAAAGTCGCGTTGCTATCCGCTTGCGGCCGATATTCTGTTCGTAAAACCCCGCTGTTTGAAACCAGCTCATAACAGCGGACTCCAGCCAACGCTACAGGCACCTGGCTATTGCGCAGAGAGCGCCGTTCCAGCAGGTTTTCCAGAAAACGCAGCAGCGGGGCAAGAGGACGGCGACTGGCCCGCTGATCCCAGCCAAACACAGACCCACGCTCATCAATCACCCAAATCTGCACCCGCTCACCCCGAAGCAGATAAAACACCTGGATACTATCAGGCTCACTGGCCTGGCAGGCCGCGCGCAGAGCCGGTTCGTCCATCAGTGCGTGCCGATCAAACACAACAGGCAGATATACATCTCGGGGCTGGGCAAGACAATCCATCAAGGCTGCCCGGCTTTCCAGAGCCGTAAACCCGGGCTCAGTTCCGCTGAATTCCAACAAAAAATACCGGCGGTCCATTTCAATTATATATCGCAAGGGATGCGGCCCCGCACCTCCTGCAAAAAACTGGCGCAATACATCGGCAAACAGTTCCCGGACTCTCCGGGCTATGGCGCTCCCATGCCCTCGGTTATGGCTATGCACTTCAATCCCGGGAATGTGGCGGGGAGCCAGGGCAACGGAGGCGAGCACGTTCTTCAGGCACTGGATCAAGGTATCCCCGGATGCATAGTGTTGGAGACTGACCTCTTGCCAACTATTCAGCATGATCTGGTCAATGGTGAAAACCAGGTTCTCACGTCCGCCACTGAAGCCCAAAGAATCATGCCGGGCACTGAGCTTGTGCAAGCCACGTTCTGAAAGGTGAGACTGTGGATCAACCCCCACATTAACCAGCAGGAGGTTGCGCAGAGGGCGAATGCCGCGGGCCAGAGCTTCCCGCTCGGCCGGAGCAACAGGAAGTGGTAAAAACTCTGCAAGCGCGCCGAGCATTTCCCGCAACTCACTGACGGAGGCAATGCCCTGCCCTGCCCGAACATTGAGCCGGGTAGAGCGGGTCAGTAAACCGTTAAAATAACTCCAGACTACCAACTCTGCGAGATTTCCGGAGCGCCGAATAACGGGCTGCCAGAAGGCATCTGAAGGATCTTCCAGATCCCGGTATAACAGCCAACCTGTTCCTGTGCCTTCCTGTTCCGACTGGTGATGAAAAGCCAGGTTTTCCTCCACCAACGACGGCACCAGCCCCGGGTTGATCTGCTCTATTTTCCCGGCCTTGCGCTGGAATGCTGCGTAAAGTTTACGACCCAGCAGGTTAATATCGTTTGCACTGATGGCAGCCTGCCCACCATGATCGCGTGCCATTTTCGACAGCAGCCGATAGCTGTGAGTCAGCTCAGAGACCACCACACGACGCAGGGCGGATACCTCCTCCGCCTGCCAGCGGTGACGATTATCCAGTGCCTCGATCTGTTTTTTCTGCCAACCCCAGTCATCAATCATCTCCCTCAGCATTCGGGCGCGCCAGGGCTCGGCTCCCTGCTCACCTGTCACTCCGGCACGGGTCAGCGGCAGCCCGGCTTTGATGTACAAGCTGCGACGCACCAAATCCAGCCTGGTGCTGGCGCCTTCACTCATCAGCCACTGCTCCAGCCGCCGGTAAAGCATCACGTATGGGTCCAGAACATCCACATCTGCAACGCCATCAAACACCGCCTGCTTGAAAACAAGGGACAGAACCGGAAGCGCTTGGGTCTGGGCGTAGCACTCAATAAGCAGCAGCTTCAGGATCGCCTTCCATGGCACATCAATACCCTTGTAGAGTTGCCATACACCCGCACCGAGAAACTCGCTGGTCGGGATAGAGGGCACGGCGCCAAAATCTATGTATGCATCGCCATTGATAAAACGGTAATCCACAAGCCTGCTCACGCACTTCCGGTAATTTCCCTCCTGCTCCGGGGGAACAAGCCACCACAAGGGGTAGCAGCCCCCTAAATGTATGGCTGTGCGGTAGAACTCATCCAGCAGCAGATAATGCTGGGCGCTTCCGCAATTTTCCCCGCTTACCTCCACCCGCTGCCTGCCTTTGCGCCAGTCGGCTGCGGAAAACACAAACACATTCAACTCAATGCCAAAGGACAAGGCCCACTCTGTGAGCTTTTCAGCCTTGCGCTCAAGACGCCGCACCCCAGACTCCTGAAGATCGTCCCTGTGGCATAACCATACATCCAGATCACTTGCGACAGAGTGCCCCAGGGTGCCGGGGCTACCCATCAGAAACAGGGCTTCCAAGTCTGCCCGGCGCTTGCCCTCATCCCGCAAGCTAAAGGTACGAGCCAAGCGCCGCGCTGCGCTTTTGGTTGCTGCATCCGGCTGGTAGTGACTTAAACCATAGGGGCAGTCTGCATCCAGATAGCCAGGCAGCGCAGGATGGTTGATGTGAAACACCAGCGGCAGTATTTCCAAAACCACTTGCTGCCGATAGGTCAACGATGAGTGAGCTCTCTTCCAGCGCTCACGATTAAGCATAAGAAATCTATCCCGCAGACAGCGCAGGGTTTTGCGATCAATGCCCTCATCAAAATCCAGGGCTATCGGCGAAGAGTGAGCAGTCAAGGCAGCTCCGGGAGAGAGGTTCTTTCCAGTTTAATTATCAGTATGATGAACTCATCGTGGCATAAGAATCAGATAATAAAAGCAGAACACGCTCAAGAAAACCCGAGGCCCTGCTCAGTGAAAGAGTTTGTGATACAACACTATCGTGCTGACACTTCCAGCGGCACCGGTCGCCAAACTTTGGTGCGTATTGATAACGAAGGCAAGGTACTATTTGCCGACAATCACGCGGAAGCTGTACTTGGCTATGATGCCATCGAACTGGAAGGCACCATGGTACACCGGGTTTTGGCCTCCAGAGAAGACGACCCTTTTGCTCCTGCCAACCGACATCGCATTGAAAGCGGCCAGACTGTACTTGTCACACTCCGCCACAAAGAAGGTTATTTCTACACCGCGAGCCTTTCGTTACGTATCAGTATGCGGGATGCAGACGAAGCCGCGAGCGCCCGCATTACTCAGCAGGAAAGCTCCGCTATAGATCCACGCCTACTGCGCTGTGCTGAAAGCACCGTGGGCTTCGGAATATGGGAGCTGGAGGTCTCGAGCAACCAGATTACCTGGTCAGAGGGCATATACAGGCTACTTGAACTAAAGCCCGGCGCAAACATCACTCCCGAGCAAGCACTATTTTATTGCCAGAATAACCCGGATCGTATTCGGGCTCTTTTTCGCAGATGTGCACGCACAGGCGAGCCCTTTTCGATAGAGCTTGATCTGGTTACCGCAAAAGAAAAAAGCATTCGCGCAATCCTGAATGGCCGCCCCCTTAAAACCGGCGGCAGGGTGCAAAAACTCGGCGGGACCCTGGTGGATCGCTCTGGCGAAATGCAGCGTGATTGTGCCCTTGAAAGGGTTAAAGACATTCTCAATGCTACCTCGGCGGCATGCCCCGGGCTGGTAGCTGCTGTGGACAGAGACCTGAACCTCCTGCACTTTAACGCACCCTATGCCAGATTATTCACCAGCATCTATGGTGCATCACCCAAGGTAGGCGACAACCTGAGCCAGCTCCTCGAAAAGCATCCGAATGAGCGACACTTGGCGGAACAGCTCTGGCAGCGAGCCTTCGAACAGGACAGCTTTGTTGTAGACATGCCCATCACCCAACAAAGCGGCGAGTGGCCTGTCTATGAGTTCCATTACCAGCGACTGACAAGCGACCAACCTGGCAAGCAGAATGCCGTCCAGGGCCTGACCACTGGCGCAGTTGTTGTGGCCACCGACATAAGCCACCGCGCCAGCAGCACCGGTGACAGCGAGTACCGATACAGGCACGACCCGGTTACCGGGCTGATAAACCGAAGGGAGTTTATTGCTCGCCTTCAGCGACGCATGGAACATTCAGACGGCGAATCAATCGGCAGCAGCCTTCTATATCTGAATCTGGATGACTTCGAGCGCTTCAACAGCACTGCCGGGGCCGGCGCCTGCGACCGCTATCTCAGAGAGCTGGCCAGCATTCTCGACGTGCGCAGCAGGACACAGGATACGGTATCGCGACTTTCCGGCGATACCTTTGCCTTGCTCATTGAAAACTGCACAGAGGCAACCGCACGCAAGCTCGCAGACAGCATACTGAAGCTCATCCAGAATTTCGTTTTCGAGTGGCAGGGCCACCAGCTGCAAACCACTGCCAGTGGTGGCTTGCTGATCATGGGCAAAGCCACGCCCCCAAACTCTGAAGACCTGCTGACCCAGGCCGCAGATCTTTGCCACGGCGCCAAAACATCCGGACGCAACCGAGTTCATGCCGCCCATGCCTCTCGCCCCGAATCAGATCTCAGCGACAATAATGAGCACCTGGACCAGATACGCAAAGCCCTGGATAAACAGGCACTCATCCTGGAGTTTCAGCCACTGCGCCCCGTAGCCAGTGTTACCTGGGGCGATCACATTGAAATCCTCGCCAGAATCCCGGGGTGTGGCGTGCACGAACAAGAACTACTCCCGGATCAGTTTCTGCCGGTAGTAGAGCGGTTTGATCTGGCCAAACGGTTGGACAGACAAGTAATCATGCAAACCCTCTCATGGCTTGGCAACCAACTGCTACTGGAGCCAAGGCTAAAATACTGCGGCTTCAATCTGTCCCTGGCCAGCGTGCTCGACGACACCTTCCCCGACTTCCTGGAATCTGTCATCAGGGTCTCGAATTACGCAGCGGAGTGCTTCTATCTTGAGATTCGCGAAGCTCATGCAACCCAGTATCCGGATGAAGTAGCTGTTTTATGCGAGGCACTCCACCAGATCGGCTGCCGCGTCGCACTGGATGGTGCAGGCGCCTCTGTGGAGAGCTACCGGCTAGCGGCAAAGCTGCCAGTGGATGTGATCAAACTGGACCGCAGCCTGATGCTCAAGCTGGGAGATGATCCGGTTCAACAGATCATGGTTGAAGCATTGCTGAGGATAGCGGAAAAGGCAGGGAAAATTACAGTGGCCACCTTTATCGAGAATGATGACATTCTCCGGAAGGTCAGAACTTTGGGCATTCACTTTGGTCAGGGGTTCAGGCTAGGCCCGCCTGCACCTCTGGAAAAGCTGGCTCCGGCGGCTGTCGATCTGCCCACCGGGCGGATTGGTGGTTAAGCTGCGCCCCTTCGCTTAAAAGCACAGGGGCGCAACCTTAACGGATCAACCCAGCAGCTTGCGTGCTCGTGCAACCGCCGCTCGCACTTGAGCCGGCGCCGTGCCACCAAGGTGGTCACGGGCCTGAACCGAGCCTTCCAGGGTCAACACATCAAACACATCTTCACCAATGGTGTCAGAGAAGCTCTGCAACTCTTCCAGAGTCATATCTGAGAGATCCCGCTCTTCAGCAACACCAAAGGCCACGGCTTTGCCGACAACTTCGTGGGCATCCCGGAAGGGCATACCTTTTTTAACCAGATAATCCGCCAAATCTGTTGCTGTAGAGAAGCCACGCTTGGCTGCCACGCGCATATTCTCGGCCTTGGCACGAATAGCGGGAACCATATCGGCGTAGGCCTTGAGGCAACCCTTAACCGTATCCACGGTATCGAACAAAGGCTCTTTGTCTTCCTGGTTATCTTTGTTGTAAGCCAGTGGCTGGCTCTTCATCAGGGTAAGCAGGCTGATCAGGTGGCCATTCACACGGCCGGTTTTACCACGCACAAGCTCCGGTACATCCGGGTTCTTCTTCTGGGGCATTATTGAGGAACCGGTACAGAAGCGATCCGGCAGATCAATGAAATCAAACTGCGCAGAAGCCCAGAGCACCAACTCTTCACTAAAGCGGGACATGTGGGTCATCAACAGAGCCGCAAAGCTGCAGAACTCAATAGCAAAATCGCGGTCGCTCACGGAGTCCAGGGAGTTTTCAGTTGGGCGCTCGAAGCCCAGCAGCTTGGCAGTCATCTCTCTATCTATGGGATAAGTGGTGCCCGCCAAGGCAGCAGCGCCCAAAGGCATGATGTTCACCCGCTTACGGCAGTCCTGCAAACGCTCACCATCGCGCGCCAGCATTTCATACCAAGCCAGAAGGTGATGTCCAAAGGTGACTGGTTGCGCCGTTTGAAGATGGGTAAAACCGGGCATGATGGTGTCAGCTTCGCGCTCGGCCAGATCCAGCAGGCCAGCTTGCAGGCGACGCAGTTCTTCCGCAATCACATCAATTTCGTCGCGCAGGTACAAACGGATGTCCGTTGCCACCTGATCATTACGGCTACGCCCTGTGTGAAGCTTTTTGCCGGTAATACCAATACGCTTGGTTAGCTGAGCCTCGATGTTCATGTGAACATCTTCGAGGCTGACGGACCATTCGAAACGCCCTGCTTCGATGTCTTCTTTAACGCCTTTCAGACCATCAATAATGCTATCGCGCTCTTCTTCAGTGAGCACGCCCACAGCAGCAAGCATGGTCGCGTGGGCAATAGAGCCTGTAATATCGTGATGATACAAACGCTGATCAAACCCGACAGAGGCAGTAAAACGCTCTACAAACGCATCAGTGGGCTCGCTGAAGCGTCCGCCCCAGGGTTTTTCGGAGGTATTGGCTTGGTCAGATTTTTTCTGATCCGTCATAGTCTATATTTCCTGCTGGCAGCCCGGCATTATCTCGCGGGAACTGGATACATTGAATATGGTGGGAGTATAACATTCTGACCCGTAGAAAAGTGACTCCCCTGAGCAGGGATAAAGCCGTCTTGATACAGAATTTTTTCGTGCCGGATCTCTGCAGGGTGCGCTCTGTATTCATGCTGCTGGTCACCAGCGAGTTACTGGTACTGGTACTGGCCATTGTTCAGGCCAGCGACGGCTGGATTGACTGGAATTACTTCGCGCTTTTGTCTCTGTTTGTTCAGTGGACCACTCTCACCAGCGCCGCGCTGATTTGCCTTCTCAGAACCCGCCTGGCTCGCATGTCAGTTCCCCGAGCCACCCTTGCCATTGCCACCATAGTATTACTGGACGTACTCGCTTTCAGTCTGTTTGCCGACAGTGTTCTGCACCCCCAGCCTGGCATTATAGATTGGCAGGCTATTGCGAAAAAAATGCTACTGGCACTGCTGATCACCCTCATGGTTTTGCGCTACTTCTTCCTTCAGCATCAAGGACAACAGCAGAGGGAGGCTGAAATGCAAGCGCATCTGGCTGCATTGCAGGCACGCATACAGCCGCACTTCCTTTTTAACAGCATGAACACCATTGCCAGTTTGATTGCATCCGACCCCGAACAAGCGGAAGAAGCAGTTCTGGATTTATCGGAACTCTTTCGCGCCAGTTTACGCACAGGCGACCAACTGATCCCGCTGGCCAAAGAACTGGATCTCTGCAAACGCTACCTGGCTATTGAATCCCTGCGCCTGGGCTCGCGCCTTAAACTGGAGTGGCACATTGCCGAAGGGCTGGATCGTCAGGCAATTCCACCTCTGACCCTTCAACCCCTGGTTGAAAATGCGGTTTATCACGGCATTCAGCCTCGCCCTGAGGGCGGCATGGTGCGTGTAGAGGCCGAAGCGCGGGGCGATTATGTGTATTTGTTGGTTCAAAACCCCAAACCAGATAGCAAAAACAGCCAGCACAGCGGTAATCGCATGGCGTTGAGTAATACTCAGGCAAGGCTGCAAGCGCTATTCGGGGAGGCGGCGGTACTTAAACACAGCCATCAAGGAGACGTTTATACCGTAACCTTAAGGCTGCCAAAAACGACTCAATACTCATGAATATGCAAAAGATTCTAATTGCTGACGATGAACCACTGGCTCGGCAACGCCTCCGCCGCCTGGTCGAGGACCTGCCGGAGTACCAGGTCTGTGGTGAGGCCGATGACGGCCAGTCCACTCTCGCAAAAGTCGCCGAACTGAACCCGGACATTCTGCTGCTGGATATACGCATGCCTGGTCTCGACGGCATGGAGGCGGCCGCCCAACTGAGCCAGCTCAGCAACCCCCCGGCTATCATCTTCTGCACAGCCTATGATAATTACGCGATCCAGGCATTTGGGGTTCAGGCAGCAGCCTACCTGCTCAAGCCCGTGCGCAAGGCTGCGCTGGCAGAAGCACTGGAGCGTGCCGGGCGGGTTAACCGGGTACAGCTGCGAACGCTTTCTGACGGCCTTGCTAAACAAGATGCAGCAGCAGATGAGCATCTCTCGGTTCGAACTCACCGAGGAACCGAGTTAATTGATATAGCCGGGATCCGCTATTGTCAGGCGGACCAGAAATACGTGACCATTCACCACACCCGTGGCGAAACAGTTTCTGACTACACGCTAAAAGAACTGGAAAGTGCCTATCCGAACCAGTTGCTCCGGATTCACCGAAATACACTGGTTGGCGTGCGATTTATTCAAGCATTAAACCGCACACCCGATGGACATAACATGCTATTGCTCAAAGATGATCTGGGCGAGCTTCAGGTCAGTCGACGCCATACAACCATCGTGCGCGAGTGGCTAAACGGGCAGCAGCCAGGCTAGCCCACACTTGTTTTTTTGTTGCACCACACAGCAGGGTGTGAGGCAGCCTCCCACGGGACTTTTACGGCGTCACAGGGTAACCTTGACGAACATTTTCAGAACCGGCAGTGAGCATCATGTCTAAACGAACTCTTCGTGTTGCAACCCGCAGTAGTGCTCTGGCGCTCTGGCAGGCAGAATTTATCAAGTCCGAGTTAGAGCGGCTCCACGACAACGTTACTGTGGAGCTGATCAAGATCAAAACCCAGGGCGACAAAATCCTCGATGTGCCCCTGGCAAAAATTGGCGGCAAAGGCCTCTTTGTAAAAGAGCTCGAAGAAGCCATGCTTGATGGCCGGGCAGATCTTGCTGTGCACTCTATGAAAGATGTGCCAATGGCGTTTCCCGAAGGCTTGGGATTGGTTGCCATCTGTGAACGGCACGACCCGACAGATGCCTTTGTCAGCAACCAGTACGCCAATGTAGACGCTCTGCCACAAGGCGCCATAGTAGGTACGGCAAGCCTGCGCCGGGAATCCCAGCTGCGTGCCTACCGACCAGATCTGGAGATTCGGGTACTTCGGGGTAACGTAAACACTCGCCTGGCAAAACTTGACGCTGGTGACTACGACGCCATCATTCTTGCCAGCTCTGGCCTCAAGCGCCTTGGGTTTGATGACCGTATTCGCTACTCCATGCCAGATACCCTATCCCTGCCAGCTGTTGGCCAGGGCGCTCTTGGCATCGAGTGCCGCCTCAATGATGACGAGTTGCGCAAGATGCTTGAGCCCTTGAACCACGCGGATACGGCAGATCGGGTAAAAGCCGAAAGAGCACTTAACCGTCGCCTTGAGGGTGGTTGCCAGGTGCCTATCGCAGCCTACGCGCTGCTGGAAGACGACGACACCTTGTGGCTACGTGCGCTGGTTGGCGCCGTAGACGGAAGCAAAATCCTCCGCGTAGAAGGTCGCGCACCTCGCGCTGAAGGCGAGCGCCTGGGCCGTGAACTGGCAGAAAACCTTCTGGCGCAGGGTGCAGACAAGATTCTGGCTGAAGTTTATGGCCACACTCCAAACTGAGTCAGGTAACCTGACCGGCCGGCGCGTTCTCATATGCCGGCCGGCACCGGAAGCTTCCCGACTGGCCCGGCAGTTTCAGGCTGCCGGTGCCGAAACCTACGTGTTCCCTCTGGTAGAAAGAGAACCTCTTCCAGAGACTGCGGAACGCCGTACAATTCTCCAGAACCTCGACGAATATCGCCACATCATAGCCGTCAGCCCCTATGCGGCGCGCCTGCTGCTGGATCAGCTCGACTCATGGTGGCCGCAATTGCCGGTTGGTTTGAATTGGTATGGCGTAGGCGCCGGGACCGCCAAAGCTCTTGCAGAATACGGGGTAACTCCGAACAAACCTGACGAGGGTTGGACCAGCGAAGCCCTGCTGAAGCTACCCTCATTGGCGAATATCGATGGTGAACGCGTACTGGTTGCCCGGGGTGAAGAGGGGCGGGAGTTGACCCGCCGAACACTGGAAGGGCGCGGTGCCCGAGTAACTGTGATGCCGCTGTATCGCAGATTCTGCCCGGACTACACTCCGGCCCAGATCAATGCTGCGCTCGTGGATTTTGAACCAGACGCGGTTATTGCACTCTCTGGCGAAACCCTTAACAATCTAATCGCACTATGTGCCAATTGCAGCCATAATCTATACGACAGCCCCGTAATTGTGCCCGCAAGGCGGATCGCCGATCAGGCTCACATAGCGGGATTCAAGGCTCCGTTTATACCAGGAAGCCTTGCCGATAATGACATCGTGGCCGCCGTCGCAGAGCAACTGGCCGGCCGAGACGGTGGCTCCGGAACAGCCAAGTAAGGATGCCCGTGACAGAGACAACAAAAAAACTACCCGCACCGATTGCCAAAGAACAGCCTGCCCGCCAGAGGATCTGGCCAGTCTGGATCATCTCCATTATCGCACTCATCTGTGTCATTGTACTGGCGCTATGGAACTGGCAGCAGTGGAACGATAACCAGGCCACTCTACGCACTCTCAACAGCCTGGAGCAGGATACTGCGCAACTTGAGAGCCTTTATGGCGACAGGGGCAGCCAGCAAAGCCAGCGCTTGCAGGCACTGGAAGACAAGCTTTCAGCCCAACGTGAATTGATCGCGACCCAACAGCGACAGATTGATCACACTGCCCGGGAATTACTGGAAGCCGGAAACCGCACCCGCACTGACTGGCTACTTGCAGAAGCCGAGTACCTGCTGCGCATTGCCAACCAACGCTTACTGATTGAAAAAGACATTCGCGGCGCCCTGTCTGCGCTTGAAGCAACTGATGAAGTGCTTACCGAGTCGGACGACATTGGTGTTTACCCAGTGCGTCAACAACTGGCTCGCGAAATTCTGGCACTTAAAGGCATTACCGGTGTCGACAGAACAGGGCTTTATCTCACCCTTGAAGCCGTCATTGACAGTGTGCACCAGCTAACCGATCAGGCACTTATCAGCGAACAGGCCCCGGGGTTTATAGGCTCCACACCGAATGAGGAAGGCCCAGAGGAGGGCGGCGAGCCCAGCTTACTGGCCAAAACCTGGAAAAAGTTCAAATCTACATTAATGCAAGTGGTTGTGGTTCGGCGCCTGGATGAATCAGTCAAGCCGCTGCTGTCGCCGGATCAAAGCGCTTACGCACGATTGAATCTGCAATTGATGCTTGAAGAAGCCGAGATGGCTGTGCTGAGGGGTAACCAGCCACTGTACGAACGCGCTCTTGCCAAAGCGCAAGCGGCGGTGGACGACTGGTACGATGGCAGCAACCCTCGGGTAAGTGCCCTGAACAAGACCCTTGCTGAGCTGCAAGCGCATAACGTAGCACCGGATCTCCCCGACATCAGTAAATCCCTGGGTCTGCTCAAAGAGCGGCTTGCAGGTCGGCTTAATCAGGGCAGCGGAAGCAACGAAGCAAGCGGGAGTAGTGATTCATGATTCGCCTGCTTCTGATCATTCTGTTTGCCCTGCTCATTGGCACCGCGCTTTCACTCGGGCTGCAATATGACCTGGGTTACATTCGCATCAGCCTCGGCAACTATTTACTCGAAACCAACTTCTGGGTTGGGCTTGCGCTCATCGTCGCGGTGGTTGCACTGATAGTGCTCACCGCTAACCTGCTCCGCCGTATGCGGCAAGGATCAGGGCTGGTCGCCAACTGGGTTTCCCGAGGCAAGGAGCGAAGAGCCCGCCGGCGCACCACAGTAGGCCTGTTGGCTCTGGCAGAGGGTAACTGGCCGCGGGCGCGCAAGATGCTGACCTCGGCCGCCGGCCACGCTGACACGCCCCTTATCAACTATCTGGCGGCAGCTCAGGCTGCCTTTGAGTGCGGTGACCATGAAGCCGTCGATGAACTGCTAAGAAAAGCCTTTGAAAGCACCCCAGGATCGGATATGGCCGTCGGCATTACCCAAGCCCAGTTACAGCTTGCCGGCAATCGCCTGGAGCAGGCGCTGGCAACATTGGTACGCCTGCGCAAACAATCTCCACACCATCCTTTCGTTCTCAAACTGCTGAAGACCACCTACCTTCGCCTTGAAGATTGGCGTGAACTCTCAAGGCTTTTACCCGAACTGCGCAAGCGCAGTGTACTGCCGGAAGCGGAGCTTGGAGAACTTGAGCGTCTGGTATGGCACAACCTGTTGGAAAAGGCTGCCGAAGACTGCCGGCGGCAGCAACAAGATGACCCGAACGCATCCCTGGAGCCACTCACCCGGCTGTGGGATGAATTGCCAGGTTTTCTGCGCAGAGACGAGAAAACCATCAGTGATTATGCTCGCCTGTTGGCCGATCTAGGCGATGAAGCTCAAACCGAAACCCTGCTGCGCAAGGTTCTGCACAACCATTGGAGTGATGACCTGGTTAATCTTTATGGCCGGATAGAAGGGCGCAAACCCGACGAACAGCTTCTTACCGCAGAGCAGTGGCTAAAGGATCGCCCCAGCAATGCGGAGTTGCTTCTGGCATTGGGTCGGCTCAGCTTGAGAAATCAACTTTGGGGTAAAGCCCGGGAGTATTTCGAAACCAGCCTGAGGTTACGCCGCAGCCGGGACACACTGGCAGAACTGAGCCGCCTGAGTGCCCACATGGGCGACGAAGAACTGAGCGTCAAACTGATGATGCAGGGCCTGGCAACCGACAACGGGCTGCCGGAATTGCCCATGCCCAGGGCCTGACCAGCCATAGTATAGCTCCCTGCCCCGGAGCTTCAGTCACCTACGTGATGCACCTCAACCGCGAGGTGCGTATTCCAGCACATCGGAAAAGAACGCTTCGACTGGCAGCCCGGCGTCCACCAAAGCGTCCATCAGTGTGTAAACCATGGTTGGTGAACCACTGGCGTGAACTTCCACGTTACCCCAGTCCATACCAGAGGCCAGCACAGCGCGCACAAGCTGGTCGTGGTGCCCGCTCCACTCGCTGTCTTCGTCATCACCCACCACTGGATGAAAGGTGAATTCCTGCCACTCCTGCTCCCACTTACGGGCCATGGACCTGAGGTACATATCCTCATGGCGGCGCACGCCCCAGAAAAGCTTTACCGGCCGGGAAAAGGAAGCATTTCGCAAATAACTCACCAGGCTTTTCATCTGCGCAAAACCGGTACCGGCTGCGACCAGAAGCAATGGCTTCTCGGGGGCACAGGCCAGGCAGGCTTTGCCGTGGGGCAATTCCAGACTGACGGTTTCACCGGAAGTGAGCGCATCAATCACCTTTTGCGCCGACAACCACTCGGGGGAAGCCTGAATATGCAACTCGATATTCTGCTCGGATGGGCTGCTGGCGATGGAAAAATAGCAGGGTTCGGCATCCGGCAGGTTGATGGACAAGTACTGGCCCGCATGAAAAGACAGTTCCCGCCGCCGTGGCAACTGAAGCTCAACCCGATACACGTCGTGGCTGATGGAACTCACATCCACTACGTTTGCCTGATACTTTCGGGGCTGGTTTTTTCCTGCTGCCATAACGGCACTCATCTCCAATTCAAGATGGTCGAGCGCTGTGCTTCTGCACATCATCAGCCGCGCATCAACCGGAATCAGCTGTTGGTTTCGGGTATTCACAGCGGAGCCGCTTAACAGGCGAGCTTCACATAGTTCACATACACCATTTTTGCAGGCATGAGGAACGGCAATACCGGCACTGTCAGCGGCGCTTAACAAGTCCACATCAGCAGGCGCCAGGTAGCGAATGCCAGAGGGTTCCATAGTCACCTGCCACTGCTTTGTGTTCATATCAATCGGGGCGATCAGCCGAAGTTTCAATACCCAGGCTGCCCCAGAGTTCGTCCACACGCTGTTTTACGGCGTCAGTCATGGCTATGGGCTCACCCCACTCGCGGGTGGTTTCACCCGGCCATTTGTTGGTGGCGTCCATCCCCATCTTGGAGCCAAGCCCAGACACAGGCGACGCAAAATCCAGATAATCTATGGGGGTGTTTTCCACCAACGTGGTGTCCCGGGTCGGGTCCATACGGGTAGTGATGGCCCAGATCACATCTTCCCAGTTACGGGCATCCACATCGTCGTCTGTCACAATCACGAACTTGGTGTACATGAATTGGCGCAGAAAAGACCATACTCCCATCATCACCCGCTTGGCATGGCCGGGGTACTGTTTCTTCATGGTCACCACGGCAAGGCGGTAAGAGCAGCCTTCCGGCGGCAGGTAAAAATCCACAATCTCGGGAAACTGCTTTTGCAGAATCGGGATAAACACTTCGTTCAGCGCCACACCCAAAATAGCGGGCTCATCGGGCGGCCTGCCAGTGTATGTGGAGTGATAAATCGGATCTTTGCGGTGGGTAATCCGCTCAACGGTGAACACCGGGAATTCGTCCACTTCGTTGTAATAACCCGTGTGATCGCCGAACGGACCTTCAGGCGCCATATCATCCGGGTAAATAAAGCCTTCCAGCACGATTTCGGCACTGGCAGGAACCTGCAAATCACTGAGACCACACTGCACTAATTCGGTACGACTGCCTCGCAGCAAGCCTGCAAACGCGTATTCTGATAGAGAATCGGGCACGGGTGTTACAGCCCCCAGAATGGTAGCCGGGTCGGCCCCAAGGGCCACCGCTACAGGATACGGCTTGCCGGGATTCTCTTTCTGGAACTCCTGAAAATCCAGGGCCCCACCGCGATGACTTAACCAGCGCATAATGAGCCGGTTACGGCCAATCACCTGCTGCCGGTAAATGCCAAGATTCTGCCGCTCTTTATGCGGCCCGCGGGTGATGACCAATGGCCAGGTCACCAATGGCCCGGCATCCCCCGGCCAGCAGTGCTGAACGGGGATCTGGTAAAGGTCGACTTTGTCTTTGTCGATCACCACGTCCTGGCAGGGCGCAGACCTGAGCACTTTCGGGCTCATGCGCATGACTTGCCGGAGCAGTGGCAACTTGTCTATGGCGTCTTTGAAGCCTTTTGGGGGGTCCGGTTCTTTGAGGTAGGCCAGCAGTTTACCTATGTCCCGAAGCGCGGTAACGTTTTCCTGACCCATGCCCAAGGCGACTCTTCTGGTGGTGCCGAAGAGGTTGGCGAGCACGGGCATGTCGTAGCCTTTGGGGTTTTCGAACAACAACGCAGGGCCACCTGCCCGCAGTGTGCGGTCGCAGATTTCGGTCATTTCCAGGTGGGGGTCTACTTCCACTGAGATGCGTTTCAGCTCGCCCAGTTTCTCCAACTGGTCAATGAAGTCCCGCAGATCGTTGTATTTCATCGTTGGCTCCGTTCACGGTTAGCTTCTAATACGGAGTTGTGCGCCTTCCAGACTTCCAAGCCGGTGCCAGAACGCAATGAGGGCCTGCTTTCCCAGACACGCCGTAAACCCATCCCTGGGGGCTTGGTCTTGCCATCCCTGGCAAGACACAGTCTGGGAAAGCAGGCCCTCACCGCGTTCACGGAATTACCCGTTTTCTCAAGGCCAAAACCCGCAAAAACTTAACTGTAATCCAATAAAAGCGCGCGCCCAAAACTTGATCAGCAGTACCGGGGACACCCTCCCCGGACTGTGTCTTGCCACGGATGGCAAGACCAAGCCTACAGGGACGTATTCACGGCGTGTCCGGGGAGGGTGCCCCCGGTACTGCCAGCCCCACAAACCCTGAGGCGCAAAACCAGAGCTCCGGCGATTACCGGCGCTTCATGGACTGGAAGAACTCGTCGTTGGTCTTGGTGTCTTTAAGCTTATCAAGCAAAAACTCAATGGCCGCAGTGTCGTCGTCCATGGAGTGCAGCAGCTTGCGCAGAATCCATACACGCTGGATATCCGCTTCGCTCATCAACAAGTCTTCACGGCGCGTGCCGGAGCTGCGAACGTTGAGCGCAGGATATACCCGCTTCTCGGCAATTTTGCGATCCAGGTGCACTTCCATGTTGCCCGTACCTTTAAACTCTTCGTAAATCACCTCGTCCATTTTGGAACCCGTGTTCACCAGGGCCGTGGCAAGGATGGTCAGGCTGCCACCCTCTTCTACATTACGAGCCGCACCAAAGAAGCGCTTGGGCTTTTCCAGTGCGTGGGCGTCTACACCACCAGTCAGTACTTTACCGGACGACGGGATTACCGTGTTGTAGGCACGAGCCAAGCGGGTGATGGAGTCCAGCAGGATGACCACATCCTTCTTGTGCTCAACCAGGCGCTTGGCCTTTTCGATAACCATTTCAGCCACCTGCACATGGCGCGCAGGTGGCTCATCAAAGGTAGATGCGATCACTTCACCGCGCACAGTGCGCTGCATTTCGGTCACTTCTTCCGGACGCTCGTCAATCAGCAAAACGATAATGTGGCATTCCGGGTTATTACGTGTGATCGACTGGGCAATGCTCTGCATCAGCAGAGTTTTACCGGCTTTGGGCGGAGATACGATCAGCCCGCGCTGCCCTTTACCTATGGGTGCGACCAGGTCCAGCACTCGGGAGGACAGATCTTCGGTACTGCCGTTACCGGCTTCCAGTTGCATACGCTCATCTGGAAACAGTGGCGTGAGGTTCTCAAACAGGATCTTGCTTCGGGCGTTGTCCGGCTTGTCGAAGTTGATTTCAGCAACCTTCAACAGGGCAAAGTAGCGCTCACCATCTTTCGGCGGTCGAATCTTGCCGGCAACGGTATCACCTGTGCGCAAGTTGAAGCGGCGGATCTGGCTAGGAGAGACGTAAATGTCGTCCGGGCCTGCCAGATAGGAGGCATCCGCAGAGCGGAGGAAACCGAAACCGTCCTGCAGAATCTCCAGTACGCCGTCGCCATAAATGTCTTCACCGCTTTTTGCATGCTTCTTCAATATGGTGAAGATAACATCCTGCTTGCGGGAACGTGCCAGGTTATCGAGACCCATCTCTTGCGCGATATCGAGCAATTCGGGCATGGAGTTCTGCTTGAGTTCAGTAAGATTCATAGGTTATTAGATTTTCAGGAATGGAATTAAACGGAAGTTGGTATGACAGGGGCGCCCCTGAACAGATTGTATGATTCGTTGTAAAAACTGATGCTGGCCAGATCGAGCAACCGGTGTAAATAGAAGTCCGGAAAAACAGGAGCCAGTTAGAGTGGGTACAAACGTTCGTAGGGCAAGAGCGATAATCATCCACCTTGGCGGGCAATGTCAAGTGTACTGACCAAATTAACGCCAACTTTCGGCGTAAATGCCTATATGAAGGGACTTATAGCCTCCCCCTGATGGGTTACTCCCTTCCATTACCTTGCTCTGAAAGGGATACTGATATCCAAAATTCCCCCTGTGATTCTCGGAGTACCTTGCCATGAGCACTGAACCCACGAACGAACTCAAACCCCTCAACATCGCGATTCTTACGGTCTCCGACACCCGCGGCTATGAAGAAGACTCCTCCGGTCAGTTTCTCGAAGACAGTGTTGTGGAGGCCGGTCATCGGCTGGTTTCGCGGCGTATTCTGCCAGACGACGTTTATCTGGTGCGGGCAGCGATGTCATCCTGGATTGCAGATTCGGACATTCAGGTAATTATCATCACAGGCGGCACGGGCTTTAGCGAGCGCGACAGCACACCGGAAGCGGTTGCGCCTCTGCTGGACAAGGCCATTGAAGGCTTTGGCGAAGAGTTCCGGCGTCAATCCGCTTTGGAAATCGGCAGTTCCACCATTCAGTCCAGAGCCTTTGGCGGGCTGGCGAACCACACCGCAATTTTCTGCCTACCCGGTTCTACGGGAGCCTGTCGCACTGGCTGGAACGGCATTCTGAGCACCCAGCTGGACAGCCGCCACGGCCCCTGCAACTTCTCAGCTCTGGTTGGGCGCAAGCCGGTACGTGCTGTTGAACGCCTGCAACAGGTTATTGGTAAACTCGCCACACGCTAATTAAGAACACGGAGACATTCATCATGGCAGCCAACCTGACACCGGTTGATGAGGCTATCGCTCACCTGCTGAGCAAAGCACCGGTGATTACGGAAACCGAGCTTCTCCCCCTGACAGAGAGCCTGGGCAGAGTGCTGGCGCAGGATTATCGTGTGCCAGCGGATGTTCCGCCAGCGGATAACAGTGCAATGGATGGTTATGCTTTGCGCGCCGCAGATTATGCGCAGAGGCAGCCTCTGCCAGTATCTGCCCGAATTCCGGCTGGTTCGCCACCCGGGACGCTGCAACCCGGAACAGCCGCCCGCATCTTCACCGGCTCCGAAATCCCGGCTGGTGCAGACACTGTTGTCATGCAGGAACGGGTTGAGGTTACAGACAATGGCATTCTCATCGACGGAGAAGTGAAAGCTGACCAAAACATTCGCAGGCGCGGCCAGGATCTTGCGGAGGGCAGTTTGGCCCTGGCAAAAGGTAGCAAGATCCGGCCCCAGGAAATGGGCCTTCTGGCATCCATTGGTGTCGCCGAAGTTAATGTAGTGAAAAAGCTGCGAGTGGCGATTCTCTCAACAGGCGATGAACTTGTGGAGCCGGGCCTTCCGCTGGGGCCTGGTCAGATATACAACTCCAATCGCTTCACCCTGCTTGGGCTTTTGGCCGAGGCAGGTTGCGAGGCAGTGCTGTGTGAGACACTTGGGGATACACGCTCAACTACCCGAGAAACCCTTGAGCGCGCAGCTACTGCAGCCGATCTCGTTATTACAAGTGGCGGCGTTTCAGTCGGTGAGGAAGACCACGTGCGAGCGGTACTGGAAGAATCCGGCCAGCTGTCTCTATGGCGCATGGCGATCAAGCCCGGCAAGCCGCTGGCGTTTGGCTCGATCAAGGGCACACCTGTGTTCGGCCTGCCCGGCAATCCCGCCTCGGTCCTGGTAACCTTTCTGATGGTGGGTATGCCTTATATTCGCACCTGCCAGGGGCGCTTGCAGGTTCATCCTGTAGGGCAACAGGTACCCGCTGCCTTTAATGTGACCAAACCTTCCGTGCGCCGTGAGTTCCTGCGGGCGCGGACGGAATCCGTTAACGGCAAAATTCAGGTTTCTGCTTATACAAACCAGAGCTCAGGCATGTTGAGCTCTGCATGCTGGTCCGGTGGGCTGGCAGTGGTTCCGGAACATGCGTTGATAGCAGAGGGAGACCTGCTAACCTACTATCCATTTACTGACTTATTGAGCTGACATGACTGAACAAACCCTGACCGTTCGTTTTTTTGCCCGCCTCCGGGAGGAATTAGGTACGGAGCAACTCACAATGCCGGCAAACGAGGAGCAGACTGCTGGCGACCTGTTGGCAGAACTGGCCAGCCGAGGTGGACCCTGGGCACAACTGCAAGGTAGCCAGCCGGTGATGATTGCGATCAATCAGGCCATGGTTAAACCCGCTGCAGTTGTGAAGGCCGGCGATGAGGTGGCTTTTTTCCCACCGGTAACCGGGGGTTAGTATGATAAGCATCCAGACTGAAGATTTTGATACCGCCTCTGAGTATACCGCGTTGCGTGATAGTGGAGCGGGTACCGGAGCTATTGCTACATTTACCGGACTGGTGCGCGACCATGGCGATACACAGGATGTGTCGGGGTTGTTTCTGGAGCACTACCCGGGAATGACGGAACAGGTGATTGCAGGGCTGATTGAAGAGGCTTCCCGGCGCTGGGATGTGCGTAAAGCACGGGTGATCCACCGGGTTGGCAGATTGTTACTGCGAGAACAGATTGTGTTTGTCGGTGTGTGTAGCGCCCACAGAGCAGATGCATTTGCGGCCTGCGAGTTCATTATGGATGCCCTGAAAACTTCGGCGCCATTCTGGAAGAAAGAACTCGCTGAGGATGGCGAGCATTGGGTGGAGCAAAAAGCTTCAGATGTTGCTCGTGGTGAGGCTTGGGACAAGTAGTCCCGAACCTCACTCAAGCCAGAGAGATACAATAACGGATAACCCCCGCACCTTCTTCCCGTACCCATTCAATCCTGTGCCCAGCTATATCACACAGCGCCTGCAAATCCTTACGTGCTGTAGGGTCATCCGCCAAGAACTCGACCAGTGTCCCGCCAGCCAAGCCCTGAACCCGCTTTTTAAAGCGTAAGACGGGGAGAGGGCACACCAAACCGACAGCATCGATCTGGTGTGTGTCTGATGGCTTAGTCAAGGCGAACGCTCGTTGCGCTGCTGCCTTGCTCGGCCGATGACCATCCGAACTGGCCCAGAACCACCGGCGCGGCGAAGGCAATCAGCAAGGAAGCGGCAAATGCCCCAATCATAACTTTCACGAATTCTCTCCTTTACCTTGCTTGGCTTCGACCTCGGCTACCCACAAATCGTGATGCTGTCGCGCCCATTCCACATCAACCTGACCACTGCCCATGGCATCAAAAGCACCCTCCATACCAACGGTGCCAATATAGATGTGGGCAATAATGGCCAGCATCATGGCGAAAGCCACGATAGAGTGCCAAAGATTGGAATACTGCATTTCTTCATGGGGTGTCAGAACCGTGGCAAAGTCTGTTCCCAATACGCTGTTTATGATGCTGAATGTGTCCGCAAACATCGGTATTTGGAACGGGAACAGCAATGACAGGCCAGTCAGAGAGACCGAGAAGCCCAACACCATAACCGTCCAGAACACGATCTTCTGGCCGGCGTTGAACTTCTTTGCTGAAGGATGGGATTTGGTAAAAATACCGCCGCCCGCCTTGATCCACTGCCAATCCACTTTATCTGGAATGTTGTGGGCCACCCACATGAAGAACGTCATCACCAGGCCGAGCATAAAAGACCAGGAGATGTTGTTGTGAACCCACTTGGAGCCTGCAGCCAGAGTCGCGAAGGCATCGGGCCCTATTACGGGAATCAGAAAGCTGCGGCCCATCAGGGTAATGAGCCCGGTTGTCGCCAAAGCAATAAACGAACCGGCCAACAACCAATGGCCAAACCGTTCAATCGCTTTGAACCGTTCAATCGTGGTACCTGCAGGGCCACCTTCGATCATGATCTTGCCGCGAACAAGATAAAACACCACCAGCAGGGCGATAAACCCCAGAAGCGCGCCGCCACCGTAGGTGATGAGCGGCCCCTCTCGGAATTTAAGCCACCCCATCCCTCCATCCTGGATAAGAACGTCTGCCGCTGGCCCACGAGCCTGCGTATTGGCATCAAACTTGTTATAGCGGATGGAGCGGTAGGTGTCTGAGATAGAAACCCCGCCCCGCGTACCTAATTGATCGGTAGCTGGCGCTGCATTGGCTGGATCGCCCAGGTTTTCAGAACGGAATGCCCCGTCAACTTTCAATTTCTGCTGGCGGGCCATTATATCTTCCAGGGTTTGAGCGCCCCCGGTCGCTGTTCGATCAACTGCGGGGACATCTTCCGCCCAGACAGAGTTGATTGACAGTGTCGCCAGAAAAAAGACAGCGACACCCAATAGTTTTAAATTCATGTGAGCACTCCAAGGGAATCAACAAGAAGAATTCTTTGCCCGAAAATGCTCCGGGGCCAAAAGGCCCCGGAATACTCAGGCGATCTTATGCACCCTTCTTCTCGTAAGCTGTGCCCCATCCCCAGGCGCCCGAACCGAAACCACGGCTCACCACACGCTGGCGATAGATGTCCGCCACCTCATTGCCGTCACCGGCCAGCAAGGCTTTGGTTGAGCACATTTCCGCACAGAGAGGCAATTTTCCCTCGGCAATGCGGTTGCTTCCATACTTGGCGAACTCAACGGTTGAGTTGTCCTCTTCGGGACCACCGGCACAGAAGGTGCACTTATCCATCTTGCCCCGGCTGCCGAAATTGCCCGCTTGCGGGAATTGGGGCGCGCCGAAGGGGCAAGCATAGAAGCAGTACCCACAACCGATACACAGATCCTTGGAGTGCAGAACGATACCGTCTTCGGTCTGGTAAAAGCAGTCGACCGGGCAAACGGCCATACAAGGCGCGTCTGAACAGTGCATGCAAGCTACCGAGATCGAACGCTCGCCTGGCTTGCCATCTTCGATGGTAACCACACGGCGACGGTTAATACCCCAGGGGACTTCGTTCTCATTCTTACAGGCCGTAACGCAGGCATTGCATTCGATGCAGCGTTCGGCATCGCAAAGGAATTTTGCGCGTGCTTGTCCATTAAGTGACATGGTCTACACCTCTTGTTATGCCGGCATTATCGAACACAGGGTGGCTTTGGTCTCTTGCATCTGCGTGACCGAGTCGTACCCGTATGTTTGAACAACGTTCGTAGATTCACCCAGAACATAGGGATCAGCGCCCTTGGGGTATTTATCCCTCAGCGATTTACCTTCCAGGTGCCCGCCGAAGTGGAACGGCATGAAGGCAACGCCTTCGCCGACACGTTCGGTGACCAGGGCCTTGACCTTGATGCGCCCGCCTTCAGGCCCGGCTACCCAAACGTCATTGCCGTCGCGAATGTTCAGGTTGTTCGCATCCCGCGGATTCACCTCAATGAACATGTCCTGCTGCAACTCAGCAAGCCAGGGGTTGGATCGCGTTTCATCGCCACCACCTTCGTACTCGACCAGTCGGCCGGAGGTCAGAATGATGGGGAAGTCTTTGCTGAAATCCTTCTTCTGAATGGACTCATACAAAGTCGGGACCCGCCAGAAGGTCTTGTCTGCATAGGTTGGGTAATCCGCAACCAGGTCGCGACGCGTGGTGTAGAGCGGCTCACGATGCACGGGCACCGGATCCGGGAAATTCCAGACCACAGTACGCGCTTTCGCATTGCCGAAAGGTGCACACTCGTGCTTGATGGCGACGCGCTGAATACCCCCTGAAAGATCGGTCTTCCAGTTGGTTGCGGGACCAGCCACAGCGTCAATGCTGGCCCGCTCCTCTGCCGTCAGGTCACCGTCCCAGCCCAGATCCATCAGCATCTGCATGGTGAACTCTGGATAGCCGTCCTTGATCCCCGAGTTTTTCGAATAAACGCCTTCTGCCAGCAGGTTTTCGCCATTGCGCTCAACACCAAACCGGGCGCGGAAGGTGAGGCCGCCCTTGGATACCGGCAAGGACATATCGTAGAGATTCGGCGTGCCCGGGTGGTTCATTTCTGCAGTGCCCCAGCAAGGCCATGGCAAACCGTAGATATCGCCATCGCAAGGCCCGCCATTTGCACGCAGGGTGGTCCTGTCGAAGTGGTGCTGGTACTTCATGTGCTTCTTGAGACGCTCAGGTGATTGTCCCGTATAACCAATGGTCCACATACCCCGGTTGAATTCACGGGTGATATCCTCGATCACCGGCTCATCGCCTTCAATGGCAATGTTGCGGAACATGCGATCGGTGAAACCGAACTTGTCCGCAAACAGCTTCATGATCTCGTGGTCAACCTTCGAATCAAACAGAGGCTCAACCACCTTCTCGCGCCACTGAAGTGACCGGTTCGATGCGGTTACCGATCCGATGGTCTCGAACTGAGTGGTCGTTGGCAGCAGATACGCGCCATCTTTTCGGTCGTGCAACACGGCCGAAACGGTGGGAAAAGGATCCACTACAACCAACAGGTCCAGCTTTTCCATAGCTTCTTTCATTTCAAGCATACGGGTCTGGGAGTTGGGTGCGTGGCCCCAGAGGACCATGGCACGGGTATTGTCCGGCTGGTCAAGGTTTTCCTTGGCCTCCAGAACACCGTCAATCCAGCGAGATACCGGGATACCCTTCTCGTTCATCATGGCTTTGGATTTGCCGTTTTTGTCCCACACGGCAAACCGGCCTTTCAGCCAGTCTGTATCTTCTTCCCAGACACGCATCCAGTGGGCCCAGGCTCCCGCGCTCAGGCCATAATAGCCAGGCAGGGTGTCGGCCAGAACACCCACGTCGGTGGCGCCCTGCACGTTATCGTGCCCTCGGAAAATGTTGGTACCGCCACCAGACGTACCCATATTGCCCAGTGCCAGCTGCAGAATGCAGTAAGCGCGGGTGTTGTTGTTACCGTTGGTATGCTGGGTACCACCCATGCACCAGATCACCGTACCAGGGCGGTTGTTGGCCAGGGTACGGGCGACACGTTCAAGCTGGGCACCCGGCGCACCGGTTACGCGCTCGACTTCTTCCGGATTCCAGCGTTTTACTTCTTTACGGATCTCATCCATCCCCCAAACCCGGGTGCGGATAAACTCCTTGTCTTCCCATTTGTTCTCAAAGATGTGCCAGAGCAGGCCCCACACCAACGCAACGTCTGTGCCCGGCCGGAATCGGACAAACTCATCCGCATGAGCTGCGGTGCGCGTAAAGCGCGGGTCACACACGATCAGGGGTGCGTTGTTCTCTTCCTTGGCTTTCAATATATGCAGCAGCGACACCGGATGCGCTTCGGCGGGGTTACCCCCGATAACGAAGATCGCCTTGGAATTATGGATGTCGTTGTAAGAGTTGGTCATCGCACCATAGCCCCAGGTATTAGCTACGCCTGCGACCGTTGTGGAGTGACAGATCCGGGCCTGGTGATCAACGTTGTTGGTCCCCCAATAGGCCGCGAACTTTCGGTAAAGATACGCCTGCTCGTTGTTGAACTTGGCACTGCCCAGCCAGTAGACGGAATCAGGCCCGCTCTCTTCGCGGATCTGCAGCATCTTGTCGCCAATTTCATTGATCGCCTGATCCCAGGGAATCTTTTGCCACTGGCCATTGACCATTTTCATGGGGGATTTCAGGCGCCGCTCACCGTGAGCATGCTCACGGACTGACGCGCCCTTGGCACAGTGAGCACCAAGGTTGAAGGGGCTATCCCAGCCTGGCTCCTGCCCCGTCCATACGCCATTCTGTACTTCGGCCTCAACGGTGCACCCTACAGAACAGTGCGTACACACTGATTTTTTGCGAACGACTTCACCACCTCCGGTCGTTGGGGGTGCAGCTTCAACCCTCCCCGACGTCAGTGATAAAGCCGCCATGCCACCCACTGCGACACCGGAAGCCGTTAAAAATTGACGGCGGTCCAACGTTTTTGCAGTGAGCGATGAAAGCAAAGAGCCTGCACGGGGGCCTTTCGCTACCCCGTTGGTCTTCTTCCTTAACATGTCACTTACCTCTCTCGTTATTATTCTCGTTTTTGCTGGAGGTGTGGTTATCCAAGAGCATCACGCAACCTTGAATAACTCACGCTTCCTCAAAAGCGAGCCGATTCGAAATACTTACGTGTGTGTTCAGTGTCACGCAGGCCACGACTTTTCGGTACGTTTTGTTTAACGACCTCGGCCGCAGCGTTCGGTGCAACCGCCATTGCAACAGCAGCCGGAGCTGCAGTCGCTGCCATTTTCAGGAAACGGCGACGGCTGTTTTCACGCTTCGGGTTGTCCATAGGACACCTCCCCATGGGTTAAGGGATCGTTCAGATCCCGGTTACTCAATTGCAAAGGCATCTGATTCTACAGCCATGAACGCTCGCCCCAGCGAGCCCACAGGACCATAGAAGATAGCACTTTGCGCTTGCTCCAAATCAGCGAAAAACAAGGCTGCCCACTTTGCCAAGTGTGCATCAAAAAAGGCTTTCTGAGACGGCAGATCACTGTCACAGGGGAATTCGCCGGCAATGATACCCGCCATGACCTCACACAAGGTGCCAATATGATCTTCGGGTTCTTTTACATCACTACGGGCTTTTATGCCCCTGGCCATAAGATCGGTGCGCAGATCCGCAAGAGGCTTTTCGTTCAAAAAACCGGTGAGGTAATAACTGGCGTACGGAAGCAGCTCGCCACGACCGAGCCCCACAAACAGGTTGTTGTACTCACGCTCTGCATCATAGGGATTGGTGCGCTCCGCAAGCACTGACAGGTTTTTTGACGCCGCGCCCAGAGTAGTGTCGTCACCCTGCAAAGCGCCCAAACCTTGCAACAACTCGCTCGAAGGTGGTCCGGTAAGCAAGACCCCCAAGAGCTGATAGATCTGGGCCCGTGCGCGATCTTCTTCGGTGACCGAACGCGGGCACTGAGTTTCCGCCGTGTTGTTCAAACCGTGTTCCTTTAATTATTTTGTACAGCCTGAGCTATCATTCTAGTACATGCACAGGCATCGTGTGGATACTTTGCTCTCGTTCGCTTTTAGCAGAATCGGTCTCCGTTTAACAGTGAAAGCGCATACGGGGACGGAAGCGAGGCGCCTGGCCTTCTTCCGGTTGAGCTGGTTCGCTTTTCTCATGGCTCACTTCAGGGCGCTCCGGCTCGCCACCAGCACCTGCTTCAAGGGGAGCGTCTGATACCGGGGTTTCAGCGACCGCTGGAGGCCTGACATTATCCGTCGTGCCGGCAACTTCTTCGGTCTCACCTTCAACCTGCCCATCGAGCTTTTTGGCTCTGTCAATGAAGCCTTGCCCGACCTTGTAAAGGGTCTTTGCGCCTTTAATCGTCAGGCCGGCGTCCGTGAAATCTTCGTCGTAGTCATTAAGGCCATCCAGCACCGCCAGCACAGGGTTCGACCTCCATAACGCCCGAAGAGCCTTGCGGCGCAATAATTCTGGAATCTCTTTCTGCATGAAACCGGTAATGTCGGTGCCCAGCACAATGCTGTCCGGATCAGGCAGCCCATACTTCACCAGAACCTCCTGCTCCGGCAAAGCCTCATTAACTGCAAGCTCCTGCGCTTCAGGAGACGGCTCCGCCTCAACAACCGGAGGTGTCGGAGTTTCCTGCTTCCTGGCAGCTTCGGCTTTTTGGCGCGACCAGCGCTGCAGGCGTGACTCGGTCATTACTGAAGCCTCGTCTTCTTGATGTTAGCGGGCGCGCGGTAAACATCGCTCGCCTGGCGGATACGGGGGTCCCCTTTGGCGTCTTCAGCGCCATCAATTCGTACTTCATTCCGGCGGCGCTTCTTGAAGGGCTCTTCGATATAATGCATGTCAATAAACTCCTTGATCCATGCCGCAAGGGACTCCGGAATCGTAACCGCCTCGACAATACTTTCGCCGCTATCAAGCGCGTCCAAGGCTTCGTGGGCGCTGGCGGTTATGGTGCTGACAATCCACCCGGAGGGCGATTGGCCCGTGACATCTTTATCCATTACGATCCACACCGAAGGCGCCGCCATATTCAGGGATACCAGATAACCCTCTACATCGGCACGGAACAGCTCCATAGTAACCGTGCCGGCATGGTAATCGACTACCTCCCCCTCACGAACCAACTCTTTCCAAAATGCGTCCGGCGCACCCGGTATTACAGCCACCGGCGTCCAGATATCACGTGCCCAGCGCGTCACCCCAGGAGTACGGCGCACAACCGCGCCTACCTGCAATTCGCGTCTCCAATGATCTGTCCGACTACTCATGGCAATTCTCGTTGTTATCTTTCAGCCCCAAAATAGCAGGGCCACAAATATTATCCAACTGTCCAAAAGTAAATGGCTGTGGCATGCTCAGCGAGTAAATCTGACATGTGCATTTACAAAAACAACGTAAGAGTCAAACTCCTGATGACGGCAAACAAGACACTGCTTTTATGCAGTTGTGACAAAACTCAGACTTTCAATCCGGAAGCCCTGCAGAAAGCAGCTGGCGCTGAGCAGGTGATCACCGTGGATCAGCTGTGCGGAACAGAATTGAACGTCGCCGCTGAACATCTGGGCACAAACAATGAAGTGCTCATTGCGTGCGGCCAACAATCAGCTTTGTTCGAGCGCCTGTCCGAGGACGTGTACGCCGAAATTAGCCATGCAGCGCCTCTTCATACGATTGATATCCGGGACAGAGCTGGCTGGAGCGCTCCCGATGCAAAACCGGAGCGCCAG
Source organism: Marinobacter salexigens (assembly GCF_002806945.1). Classification (GTDB taxonomy): domain Bacteria; phylum Pseudomonadota; class Gammaproteobacteria; order Pseudomonadales; family Oleiphilaceae; genus Marinobacter; species Marinobacter salexigens. The sequence continues at coordinate 514,373 of NZ_NIHC01000003.1, read as the reverse complement.
CATGCCAAGCAGGCTGCACTGATTGCTGCCGCGCAACTGCCCGCCCCCATGGCACCGGCAAAAACCACTCAATCCAACGGTGTCTGCTGCATTGTCGGCCCCACCGAGCAAGCCATCAGAATGGCCGAGCTGGTCCAGGACGATCTGGGCGTCACTTGTATAGTTAATGACGCAGGGCCAATTCAACTGCCCTCAGCTGCTTACGATGTTGCAAAGGGCAAGCTGACAAGCGCCTACGGTGCGCTTGGCAACTTCAAACTGGAGTTCTCCCAGCTGCAGACCCTGAATCCGGCCGGGCGAGGTGAGCTGGGCTATGGCGAAGTCAAATCCACCGCCCGCAGCGAATGCGATGTATTTATTGATCTGAGGGGTATGGCCCCTGCATTCCCGAGCCATGAGAAGCGCAACGGCTATTTCTGGGCTGACCCGAAGAAAACAGGCGAACTGGAACGCATTGCTCTGACTGCCCGGGAACGGGTAGGTGAATTCGAGAAAACCGTATATTTCAGACTGGAAGAATCCCTGTGTGCACACTCGCGAGCCAGCAAGCCCGGCTGCACACGCTGCCTGGATGTCTGTTGTACAGAAGCCATTTTTTCCGCAGGGGATCACATCCAGATCGATTCAGACATTTGTGCAGGCTGCGGAGCCTGTGCCGCGGTCTGCCCTACTTCCGCGATTACCATGAACGAAACCTCGTTCGAAGGAATCACCAAAACCGCGGAGGTAATGGCAAAGGTCTACCGGGAACACACCAACGAATCTCCGCGCCTGGTATTCCATACTCTGGATACAGGTGCTGAGGCCATTGCCAACCTGGCGCGATACGATGACGGGCTGGCAGATGACCTGCTGCCAATCGGGCTCGAACATATAGACCGGGTTGGCCATGCCGAAATAATGGCGGCATTTGGCGCCGGCTATGCCGAGGTACTCATCCTGGCAGACAACCAGCTGGATGAGCGGATGGTGGCGGCGGAAGTTGAGCTGGCTCAGGCCTTGCTCCAAGGCACCCAAAACTCGCCAAGCCGAGTGCGGGTTATCTCTGCTATAGAGCTCTGTAATGCAGGTGAAAATGCCGCGCGAGTGAGCGATCCGATCCTGCTGGTTGGTGGTCGTCGTGACATCACACGAGTCACCGTTGCCGCCATGTCAGACAAACTCGAAGAACCGATCCCACTCCCAAAGGGTGCCCCATACGGTGCGATCGAAATTGATTCCGACAAGTGTACGCTCTGCCTGGCCTGCGTATCACTATGCCCCACCGGAGCTCTCGGTGATCATGGGGAAAGGCCTGAGGTTCAATTTACAGAAAACGCCTGCGTACAGTGCGGCATCTGCGACAGCACTTGCCCGGAAACAGCCATCACCCTGAAACCCCAACTGGATGTATCCAAGGCGGCATTGAGCCCCCGGACACTGCACAGTGAGGAGCCTTTTGAGTGCATTAGCTGTGGTACGCCGTTTGGCGTTGCGAGCACTATCAACCGCATCATCGAGAAGCTGGAAAACCAGCACTGGATGTACAAGAATTCTGACAATGTTCAGCTCATCAAAATGTGCGACGACTGCAGGGTCAAGGCTCAGTTCCATGGGGACAGCGCCCCCATGGCGGGCGGTGAGCGGCCCCGGATCCGCACCAGTGATGACTATCTGGACAGTTAAAAATAACGGGACACACCATGGTCGAGTACACCGAAGTTGGTAAAAAACCGAACCTGATCGGCACTGATGCCCCCCGACCCCAGGACAAAAACCCCAGAGGCGTTGACCGGATCATCGCCATTGCATCAGGCAAGGGCGGCGTCGGGAAATCTACTGTATCGTCAAACCTGGCCGTGGCACTGGCCTCGAAAGGTCTCAAGGTAGGCCTGCTGGATGCTGACATCTACGGCCCCAGCCAACCCCGCATGCTGGGTGTTTCGGGCCGACCTTCAAGCCCGGATGGAAGCACTATTCTGCCACTGAGAAACCACGGGGTTACATTAATGTCTCTGGGCCTGATGACACAGGATGATGAGGCTATTGTCTGGCGCGGCCCCATGCTGATGGGAGCCTTGCAACAGATGATGAACCAGGTGGAGTGGGGGCGCCTCGATGTGTTGCTGGTGGATCTGCCACCAGGTACCGGCGATGTTCAGATGACCCTGAGCCAGAAGTTCTTCGTTGCCGGTGCGGTGGTAGTCTCCACACCTCAGGATATCGCTCTGATGGACGCTCGCAAAGGCATTGATATGTTCCAGCGAATGGACGTGCCGCTGTTCGGGCTAATCGAAAATATGGCCTCGTTCATTTGCGATGGCTGCAATAAAGAGCACCACCCCTTTGGGCACGGGGGCGCCCGAGCCGAAGCCGAGAAACTGGGCGCGCCTTTTCTTGGGGAGATTCCGCTGGATCTGGATATCCGAATTGGTTCAGACGGTGGCGTCCCAATTGTGGTTTCCAAGCCGGACAGCCCCCAGGCTCAGGCTTTCCAGCGCATTGCAGATGAAATTATCACCTCAGATGCATACGCCCGGGCCATCCTATGAACGAATCCCCCCTGTTCCCACCATTACTGACCGGCGAAGTGGTACCCAAGCACACTGACCCCTTTGACAAAGCGGTCAGCAGAGCCATCGCGGGTGTTGATTCAGGCACCATCTTCTATTCTGAAGCTGACGACACCTTGAATGCGGCTCTGGTATTGGCACCGGAAACACCCCTGGAAGATGCCATTCAAGCAGTTTATGTGGCACAAATAGGCCTTGCGGAGAGCCTGGGCGCTCTGGCTCCCCCCGAAGTACCGGTGCACTTTCAATGGCCGGATCGAATCAAGGTCAATGGCGCACTCTGCGGCAACGTCAGGTTCGCAGCAGATGTTTCAGATCCCAAGGCTTATCCAAACTGGCTGGTCATCGGCGTCACTATGCCTTTCACCCAGAAGGCCGGCGAGCCTGGCGAGAATCCGAATGAAACCTGTCTCTACGAAGAAGGCTGTGTTGATATTACACCCATGACGTTGCTGGAAAGCTGGTCCAAGCACACCCTCTTGTGGCTGACCTATTTTATGGACAGTGGTTTTGAACGGGTACACAACGACTGGCGACCGCGCTGCGATACCTTGGGCAAGGTGATCGAAAAGCCTCGGCAGGGTATCTTTGTTGGCCTGGATGAAAAAGGCCGAATGCTTTTGCGTCAGGATGTCATGACCGAGACCTTGAGTTTGATTGAATTCGCGGAGCATGTATGAAGCTGGCCCGAACCCTGCAACTGGATATATCTGACGAAAACGTATTCGAAAAGCCTGCGCCCAGCGGTGAATGGGCAATCTCCGGTGGCTTCGAGTTTTCCAACTGGAGCGAAGCGAACCTGAAGGGGAAAGCCCGCCAGGCATTCAGTAACGGCTGGTACAGCATTGAGTCTGGCGGTCGCGCCAGCTTTGTGGGCGTGTGCAATATTACCGACACGGAGCTGGAGCAAATCCGTACCACCCTGGCTCAGACATTTGTTGATCATTATGGCGCGCCGGACTTCGATGCGGCCTACCCTGTGGCCTGTGACGAGATTGATCAGATGCGTGCTATGTGTGAAGACTTCGAGGAGAACACTCTGCTGATGGTCAGCCGTACCCTGACCGAACTGGGTGTTGAGGAAACCTACCGCTCGCGAGCGCCGCAAGATGCCTCTCTCGAGGCATTTGCGGTTCATGGCAGCGTCGACTGATTACAACCCGAAACTGCCGTAGGGAATAAACCGGACGGGCGTTCCGGGCTCGATTTGCAGAGCACTTTCATCCAGCTCCACCAAACCATCGGACCAAGCCAGGCCAGTTACCCGACCAGAGCCTTCAGAGCCGAATGCTTCAACCTTGCCGTTTCGAATCCGGGCCCGCAGCATCTCGCTGCGGCCAGGCTTTTTATTTTTTGAAAAGTTGGCGGGCAGGAGATAACCCTGAGGCTCGAACCACGCCCCGCCTGCCAGCAACGCCATTGCCGGCGCGCCAAAACGTAGCGTGCACACCCAGGCCGCCACCGGGTTGCCCGGCAAACCCACCACCGGTGTCCCATGGAACATGGCCAGTGCGAGAGGTCTCCCGGGTTTGATGGCAATGCGCCAATTACTGATTTCCCCATGCTCCTTCAGCGTTTCGGAAACACGGTCTTCGTCACCGGCTGACACCCCACCGCTGGTCAGGATCAAATCACACTGTTCCGCTCCTCGCTCCAGCGCTGCTTTCACCTCATCCGGGCGGTCAAGCACATGGCCAAGGTCCACCAACTCATAGCCAAGCTGCGTAACCAGGGCACTCAACATCGGGCGGTTGGCATCGTAGATCTGCCAATCGGTCACCTCTGCTCCTACAGGCTTTACCTCATCTCCAGTAGAAAGAACCCCCACCCGCAGCCGCTCATACACATCCACCGATTCAACCCCCACACTGGCGAGCACAGAAAGCTGGGTCGGGCTCAGCCGCGTACCTGCAGTGAGGATCTTGTCCTGCACCTTGATGTCTTCACCGGCTTTGCGCACATTGGCGCCGGCTTTAAGGGTGCCGTTCAAATGCAGTTGGCCACCCTTGATGTCGCAATCTTCTTCCAGAACGACGGTGTCTGTGCCTGCCGGAACGACCGCACCTGTCAGAATCCGGATGGCGTAGCCTGCGGGTACCCGCTCCCGGTAGGGCTCCCCTGCTGCACTTCGGCCATCAACCAAAGGCAGCACACTTGGCACATCGGTTATAGGGCCAATAAAGGCATAGCCGTCAACCGCGGAGTTATCACTTGGGGGATGGGCTCGGGGCGCATAGACGTCGCTTGCGAGAATACGGCCATTCACCTGAGCCAGAGGAACAGAGCGCTGAACATCAACGACAGGGTGCAAACGCGAGCGCAAACGCTCCAGCGCCTCTTCAACCGGCGTCCAGTTTACGCCGGGGGGGAGTGCAAAACAGTCGTTACGAAGCTTGGTCATGGCTTTTTGTCTTCCGATAGATTGGTATCCGGTAGCTTGATATACGCACCCTACCGCCGATGATTATTCACGATTCAGAATAAAGTCTGTGATGGCGGGTACGTCGTTCAGATCGAGAACAGGCCCCTGAAAATCCGCAGCGTAATCGGCAGCTACCGCTACGATATTGGGGTCGTCTTTATAAAGAGGCGTACCCGTGCTTCCCCGGCGATGTACTTCGATTTTGGGGTGCGCGTTTGTTTTAAACCCCTCCACCACCACCCAGTCACAAGGGCCCAGCCGCTCAAGCAGCGCATCGAGGGTTGGCTCTTTGGATCCCCGGAGCTCATGCATGATGGCGAAGCGCTGACCACCGGCCAGAATGACTTCTTGGGCGCCGGCATCGCGATGTTTATAGCTGTCAGTACCAGGCTGATCCACGTCCACCATGTGGTGGGCATGCTTGACAGAGTTAACCGTTAACCCTCTACTGGTCAGCTCCCGAATCAGTGCACTGGCCAACGTTGTTTTGCCCGAATTCTTCCAGCCCACAATGCCTATAACGTTCACTTTAGATGCCGCTCCGCCCAGGCCAGATCTTCTGGCGTGTTGATGTTAAAAAAATCGCCTTCGTCGAAAATCACCAGTGTTTCGCCCTGGGACTGCGTCCACTGTCGTATTTTTCGTACGCCATCATTTAACGCGGCCCGAAGATCATGCCGCAGCGCAACACGCCAACGCCCAAAGGTAGGTTGAGGCAAGCGGCCACGCTTGGGGTCTGGTGTCGCTGCCAGCACCACAGGGGTATCGTGTTCGGCCAGCCGCTCCGCCAGATCCAGAGGGAAAAACGGGGTATCGGCTGCGACGCTGATCAGCCATTCATAACCCTGCTCAGCTGCCCAATCCATGCCCGCCAGAACACCCGCCAACGGACCTGGAAAATCACCGATCGAGTCGGCAACTACAGGAAGCCCCAGATCATCAAAGCGGCTCAGGTCTCCGTTGGCATTCAAAACCACAGGGCCAACCTGCGGTGAAATCCGATCAATGACTCTTTCGATCAGTGACTGGTTTCCGAGCACCAGGCGCCCCTTGTCGCCTCCGCCCATCCGGTTGGCCTGCCCCCCGGCTAGAATTACGGCACAATCAGTCATGCTTCGCCCCTTTTCGCCGCATTTTCTTGTCTTCATCCGGCACCTGCGACAAGTCCTGATCGAACACCAACCGATGCTCGCCGCTCAGACAGGTGAACTTTTTGCCTCGCATCCGCCCGATGAGGGTCAAACCCACCTGGCGGGCAATATCCACCCCCCAAGCGGTAAAGCCTGACCGACTGATCAGCGTTGGAATCCCCATCAGCGAGGTTTTTATAACCATTTCGGAGGTCAGACGCCCAGTGGTATAAAGAACCTTATCGGCGGCGGCAATGCCATTCAAGTGCATCCAGCCTGCGATCTTGTCGACTGCGTTGTGTCGCCCTACATCTTCCATATAGGCCAGGATTTTTCGACCCTGACACAAAGCCGTACCATGAATAGCGCCGGTTTCCATATACAGGCTGGGCGTATGGTTGATTTGATAGGAGAGATCGTAGAAGGTGCTGGTGTGTACCGGAGTGTCCGGCAGCGACAACCCTTCGAGCCCGGCCATCATGTCGCCAAAAACAGTACCCACGGCGCAACCTGACGTGCGGGTTTTCTTTTCAAGTTTGTCCTCAACATCGGTAATGCCCGCTGTGCGGACCACCACAACTTCAAGCTCTTCGTCGAAATCAATCCCGGTAACCTGATCGCTCTCTTTCAGCATGCCCTGATTCAGCAAAAAGCCAAGCGCCAGGTACTCCGGGTGATCGCCAATGGTCATGGCGGTGACGATTTCCTGGCTGTTCAGGTAAATAGTGAGAGGGCGCTCTTCTATCACACTGATTGATTTACTTTGGCCATTTTCATCAACGCCCTCAACTGCGCGGGACAGCCGAGGGTCTTCAGGGTCGGGAAGTATGAGGTCAATCGTCATGTTTGATATTGCCGCCTCAAGGGCGGCACCGAATGGAGTGTGTTCGGATAATGCCAGAGATTAGCCTATTTGGCATTGGGGAAAAACAGTTGCTGCCCTCCCACTCTGAAGTCGGTAATGGCTTGCTGGCCATCTTCCGACAGTAACCAGTTGTGCCACTTCAAAGCCATCTCGCCCTTGAGGTGCGGGTGTTTTTCCTGGGAGAGCAGCAAACTGCCATACTGGTTAAACAGTACCTTGTCACCCTCAAAAAGCAACTTCAGGTTCTGGCGGTTTCCAAAGGCCACCCAAGTGGCACGATCCGACATCACATAGGCATCCATGGCGGCTGCGGTGTTGAGCGTTGGGCCCATGCCACTGCCCAGTTCGCGGTACCAGTCGCCATCGGGGTCAACGCCCGCGCTCTTCCAGTGCCGCAGTTCAGCTCGGTTAGTGCCGCTGTCATCGCCCCGCGATGCAAACGGTGCCTCAGCCGCCGCAATCGCCGCAAAGGCTTCCTTGGCAGTCTGCGCCTGGCTGATATTGGCAGGATCATCAGCGGGGCCAATCAACACGAAGTCGTTGTACATGACATCCGCACGCTCGGTGGCAAAGCCGTTCTCAACAAAACGCTTCTCACCTGCAGTATCGTGTACTAAAAGGCTATCGGCGTCACCGCGGCGGGCAATTTCAAACGCCTGCCCGGTACCCACGGCCACTACCCGTACCTGAATACCCGTAGTGTCTTCAAACTTCGGTAAAATGGATGCGAATAACCCTGAGTTTTCAGTCGATGTAGTTGATGCAAGGGTAATGTAGTCCTCGGCATAAGCGCCGAGCGATAACCCAATACTGGCGACACCTGCGAGTAGCAGTTTTAGTGATTTCTTCATATTGTTTTCTCCTTGTTATAGTGGAGTCGAGTTACTCGACCAGTTCTCCTGCAATAAACGCTTGCGCCTCTCGCGAGACAGGTTTATCAAAGAATGCCTCTGCAGGCGTGTGCTCCCGCACCTTGCCCCCTGAAAGGAAAAGAATGTCCCCTGCGAGCCGTTTTGCCTGATGCAAATCATGAGTGGTCATGACGACGCGGGTTCCCCGCTGATGAAACTCCTGTACCGCCGCTTCTACCGCCTTGATAGCCGCTGGGTCGAGCGCGGAAGTGGGCTCATCCAGAAACAGTACCTGGGGTGAAAGTACCCAGGCCCGCGCCAATGCCAGGCGCTGTTGTTCACCACCAGAAAGTACCCGGGCAGGGGTGCTGGAACAGGCAGTCAGGCCGAAACGCTCAAGTGCATCATGAGCCAATTTGACGCGATTTTTTCGCGGCACCTTGTTAACCGCCAGTGCATGAACGAGGTTGGCAACGGCAGAGCGGCGCAAGAGCACCGGGTGTTGGAAGACCATTGCCTGACGGGGGCCAGGCCCACCCGACCATGTTATCCGACCCTGAGTCGGTTGAAGCAAACTGTGGGACAAGCGCAGCAAAAGGCTTTTCCCAGCTCCGTTAGGACCCATTACAAATGTGGGGCCTGAGCCCTTGAGCGTGAATGAGCAAGGCCCCAGCAACACCTTGTCTTCGTGCTTGAAAATAACATCCTCAAAGCACAGCTCTGGTGGCGGCGATATGATAAACGACGCGAGACTTGGTACATGGAAGGAGGTCACCCTACCCGCCTCCTGGACAGTTCACTCACCATATAGGCACCGGCATTGATCACCATCACCAGCGTGAGCAGTACCATGCCCAACCCCAATGCCAGTGGCAGATTTCCCTTGCCGGTTTCCAACACGATGGAGGTGGTCATTACCCGGGTAACACCATCAATATTACCACCTACCATCATCACCGCTCCCACTTCGGCGCTGGCGCGACCAAAGCCTGCAAGCAGAACCGTTAAAAGCGCAAAACGTGCATCCCACAAAAGGGTCGGCATCATGCGTGATTTCGACATGCCCAACGAGACAAACTGCTCCCGGTATTCCCCCAAAAGCTCTTCCACCTTCTGCCTCGACAGTGCTGCCAGTATGGGCAATACCAGCACCACCTGCGCCAGTATCATGGCACCCGGAGTGAATAGCAGACCCCATTCCCCCAGCGGGCCCGCACGGGAAAGCAGCAAATACACCATAAGCCCAGCCACCACTGGAGGCAGGCCCATTAGGGCATTGAGCACAACAATCATTCCGCCGCGCCCCGGAAAGCGCCATATCGCCACCGCCGCGCCCAATGGAAAGCCCAACAAGGCTGCTATGAGTACCGCCAGAAGCGAAACCTGAAGTGAAAGCGCCACGATCTGAAAAAGCGAAGCGTCGAGATTTAACAGCAGCGTTAGTGCCACATAAAACGCATTATTTTCCACGACTTCGTCTCCTTGATATTGAGCATCCTCGCGTTTATGTCTACGCTTTGCACAGTCTACTGGAAAATATGCAGTGCAAAACAGGCTTACGCTTTACTCGCCCCACTGGAGAGACAAATGCCCCTCCCCGCTTACCTCACTACGGCTGAAGCTGCCGAATATCTTCGTCTGAAAGAGCGTAAGGTCTACGATCTGGTCAGTCAGGGTGTTATTCCTTGTGTGCGCGTGACAGGTAAACTCCTGTTTCCTCGTCAGCGTCTTGATTTGTGGCTGATGAACCACCTGGAGGGCGACGACACCGTCAGTTCGTCCATCCCCCCGGTTCTGGCCGGCAGCCAGGACCCTCTTCTGGAATGGGCCTTAAAGGAAAGCGGTGCCGAGCTGGCGCTGTTGTGTAAAGGCAGTGGGGACGGCGTACAAAGGCTGGTCGACGGGCGGGCGATGCTTGCAGGCATGCATATCTGGCACGCTGAGAGTCAGAGTTACAACGACCCCAACACCCTGGGTTTGAGCGGAATGCGTGATCTGATACTGATACGCTGGGCAAAACGCCAGCAAGGGCTTCTTCTGGCAGCCAATAATCCCCTTGGCATTACGCGGCTTGGAGATTTCATGAGCCCCGGCATTCGTGTTGCACACCGCCAGCCAGACGCCGGAGTGAGCCACCTGCTGCAGAGCTTACTGACTCGCCACCAGATCGATGCACGGCAAGTGTCATGGACCCCTCACCCCTCACTCAGCGAGGACGATCTGGCTCTGGCTATCCGCCAGGGTGAAGCGGATATTGGAGTGGGAATTGAAGCGGCCGCACGGCGTCAGGGGCTGGCTTTTATCCCCTTGCAACAAGAGCACTTTGACCTGGCGATGCGTCGGCGTCATTATTTTGAGCCGGCGATGCAACGCTTGCTGGCGTTTGCAGGCAGCGAACGTTTCAGAAAGCGTGCAGAAGCACTCGGTGGCTACGACACCAGTGAGCTGGGGAAAGTCGTTTACAACGCTTGAACAGCGGCAATAACAACAAACAGGCATTTTACGATGCGTTCAGTGCAAAAAAAACTGGCGAGGGATGCCAGCGGGGCGCTGGGAGATCTTGGCACCCTGATTCCGCTTGGCCTCGGGGTTATAGGGTTGGCAGGCCTGGCGCCCGTACCGGTACTACTGGGGTTTGCCATATTCTACATCGCAACCGGGCTGTATTACCGCCTGCCAATACCCGTACAGCCCATGAAAGCGGTTGCTGCGCTGCTGCTAACCACTCAGGTGAGCTCCCAAAGCCTGGTAGCCGGTGGTGTTCTTATTGGGGCAATATTATTGATTCTGGGCCTGACCGGATGGATCAATGGAGCTGCCCGCCTGATACCCCGTTCAGTGTTAAGCGGCCTTCAGCTAGGCCTGGGGCTGATGCTGGCCTATATGAGCTTTGGCCTGATGGCCACTTCTTTACCACTGGGTGTTGTCACCCTGGCGTTACTGGGCATCACCCTGAAGTTCTTTCCACATTGGCCGGCTGCTTTGATCGGGCTTATTGCCGCTGTTGCCCTCGGCGCTTTTATGGGCGCCGAGGGGCTCACACTTCCCGAGGCCAGTTTCGCAGTATTCTTTTTACCTGAATTGCCTGAGCTTGGGGATTGGCAGCAGGGGCTCTCGACGCTGGTGCTACCCCAGTTAGCCCTGACGCTAACCAACGCAATCGTTCTGACAGCTCTGGTGGCTGGGGATTACTTCGGCGAGCAATCCCGCCATGTCACACCCGCCCGGTTATCGGTGTCCACCGGCCTGGCCAATCTTATTCTGGTACCCCTTGGCGCCCTGCCCATGTGCCACGGAGCAGGCGGAGTGGCCGCCCATCACCGCTTTGGCGCCAGAACCGGTACCGCACCCGTTCTGCTCGGGACAGGATTGCTCTTCATTGCGTTAATGCCTGGCGGCCTTTCAATGATTGCGGCAATTCCAATGGCAGGGCTCGGAGCCTTGTTGTTCGTGGCTGCAGCGGAGCTTGCCATTTCCAAACGCCTGTGGACAGCAAAACCTTCCTGCTGGCCGGTTATTGCTATTACGGCTTTGGTAACTGTGTGGATTGATCCGTTTTTTGGGCTACTGGCCGGCGCTGCTTCTGAGAAAGTTCGTACGACCCTGCTGCGCAAACGAGAGATTGCCTGAACGAAAAAACCGCCCCGGAACTGTGTTTCGGGGCGGTTTTTTCGTTCAGACAATCAGGATGCAATCAGAGATTGCTATCCAGGAATGCTGCGAGCTGTGACTTCGACAGCGCACCAACTTTAGTCGCATCAACGTTGCCGTTTTTAAACAGCATCAGAGTCGGGATGCCACGGATGTTGAACTTGGGCGGGGTCTGCTCGTTTTCATCGATGTTGAGTTTGCAGACTTTCAGTTTGCCAGCGTATTCGTCGGCAATTTCTTCGAGTACAGGTGCAATCATTTTACATGGGCCACACCACTCCGCCCAGTAATCTACCAGCACAGGTACGTCAGACTGAAGCACGTCCTGTTCGAAGGATGCATCCGTTACGTTTACAATATTTCCGCTCATTTCGATTTCCTGATTCATGCACTACAGCAGGCTTTCGGCAGTAACGCCGCCGTCTGCATATACGTGCTGTTGACTGTTATTAGGGGTGTCGTTGCTCGAAAACACCCTTTCACGCCCATCACTTTAGTGACTACTTTACGCGATTGATCCCGCGTCTGTGAAGCAGTAGATCCACAGGGTTGATTCAATAATCTTGTGACCCCAATCAATTTGACCGCCTTTCCCGCGGTAAGTCGGTCGCGCATTGACTGACATACCCCGGGGTAATCGCTTATAGTAGCCGCAAGCATTTACTACAGGATCCTGATCAACGTGACGGACACCTCTTCCGCCGAAAACTCTGCTACGCCACCAGACATGCTTGCGTCCATTGATATGGGCTCAAACAGTTTTCACATGGTGATTGCCCGCCTCGTACAGGGTGAAATCCGCACCATGGAGCGCATGGGCGAAAAAGTTCAGCTAGGCGACGGCCTTGATTCTGATAACAATTTAACGGAAGAGGCCCAGCAGCGCGGCCTGGACTGTCTGCGGCGGTTTGCCCAACGGCTAAACGGTACACCTCCGGAAGGTGTGCAGATTGTAGGCACCAATGCACTTCGGGTGGCGCGCAACGCCAACCAGTTCATTGCCCGGGCAGAGGAGGCTCTGGGCTACCCTGCAGAGATAATTGCAGGGCGTGAGGAAGCCCGATTGATCTATCTGGGGGTCTCACACACCCTCTCTGATGATGCCGGGCAGCGCCTGGTGATCGATATTGGTGGTGGCAGCACGGAGCTGATTATTGGTGAGCGCTTTGAGCCCCTGGAGCTGGAAAGCCTTCACATGGGCTGCGTGTCTTTTCGAAATCGCTACTTTGCCGACGGTCGGATTACCCGCAAGCAAATGGACAAAGCCATTATTCATGCCGAACAGGAATTGCTGGGCATTCGTCGACGTTTTCGTTCAATCGGCTGGGAAAGCACGGTGGGCTCCTCTGGCTCAATAAAATCCATTTGTAGCGTGCTGGCAACGCTAAAGATCAGTGATGGCACAGTTACCTGGAGTGCTATGGAGGAACTGCGCCGCCGGCTGATAGATATGGGCAGCGTCGAAAAGCTTGGTGACCTGGGGCTTCGCCAGGATCGCCAAAGTATTTTCCCTGCCGGTTTTGCTATTTTGATGGGAGCATTCCAATCCCTGAACATCCAGGAAATGTCTTACACTGATGGAGCTCTCCGTGAAGGTCTTCTTTACGGTATCGCCGGCAGGATCCAACACGAGGATGTCCGAGAGCGCAGCATCTCGGCGTTACAGAAACGGTACCAGGCAGATCAAAAACACGGAGCAGCTGTGGAGGCAACGGCAATTGCCGCATGGGAGCAGATTGCAGAACATTGGGGGCTAACCTCGTCTTCAGACGAAGAAACACTGCGCTGGGCTTGCCGTCTCCACGAAATTGGCCTTGCCATATCACACAGCCAGTACCACAAACACGGGGCCTATCTACTTCGATATTCAGATCTGGCAGGTTTTACTCAACAAGCCCAACAGGAACTGGCCATTCTCGTTCGCGGTCATCGCCGAAAACTCAGCTCATCCATATTTGACGGGGTCGAGCCAGGCGATCTGCAGCGCCTCCGTCACCTGTGCATCCTGGTGCGACTGGCTGTGCTGATTCAGCACTCCCGAAATCTTGAGCCGCCACCCGACTTCACACTAGAGCCACGAGAAAACGGCCTTTTACTGTCGTTTCCCAATGGCTGGTTTGACAAGCGCCCACTTACCTACGCCGACCTGAAAAACGAGCAGGACTATCTCGCCAAACAAAACTTCGTGCTTGAACTGGCAGGAGGCTGACAGGACCATCACTCCCGTCACCCCGCCAGCTCTTCTTCCATGGCCTCTACAGTCTCGCTGACATCCAGCCATTCTGTTTCAATATCCTCAAGCTTCCCCTTGGCCTCAGCCTGTTTGGCCAGCAACTCTTTCAGGCGGGTTTTAGATTCATCGCTATACACCGCGGGGTCGGATAATTCTGCCTCCAAGGCACTCAAAACTTCGTTGAGTGACTCCATCTGCTTTTCCAGTGCTGCCTGGCGCTTGCGAAAGGGGCTAAGCTTTTGTCGTAGCGCTGCCTCAGCACGCTTGCGAGCTTTCCGGTCTTCAGCGCTTTCGCCCACAGCAGCACCCGCTTCCGCGGCGTCTCCGGTGAGTGCAGCGCCAGCGGGTTGGCGTTTTGGTGCTTCGGCATCGTCCTTTCGACGGTCCGCCAGCCAGGCCTCATAGTCTTCGAGGTCGCCTTGGTATTCCACAACGCAGCCATCATTCACCAGCCAGAACTCGTCAACGGTGTTGCGCAACAGGTGTCTGTCGTGGGACACCACCACAATGGCACCTTCAAAGTTCTGCAGCGCCATGGTCAGAGCTTGGCGCATTTCCAGATCAAGGTGGTTCGTGGGCTCATCCAGCAAAAGCAGGTTAGGTTTTTGCCATGCAATAACTGCCAAGGCAACCCGGGCCTTCTCTCCACCAGAGAAGGAGCGGATGGGACTCAGTGCTTCATCTCCGTGAAAGTCGAAACCACCCAGAAAGTTGCGAATACTCTGTTCGGACGCTCGCGGCGACAAGCGCTGCAAATGCAAGAAAGGGCTGGCGTCCAGATCCAGGGATTCCAACTGATGCTGGGCAAAGTAGCCTATAGCCAGGTGTTCGCCACAGGTGCGTTCACCAGATAGCAAGGTACTTGCCACTCCCTGCTCACCCTGCCCCAACAATGCATCCATCAAGGTGGACTTACCGGCGCCATTTGGCCCCAGAAGGCCGATGCGACTGCCCGGAAGCAGGGTCAGATTAATGTTACTGAGTACGGTAGTGTCACCATGACCTGCCTGCCCATGCCTTATGGAGAGTAGCGGGTTGGAGACTTTGTCTGCCATAGGGAATTCGAAGCTGAATGGCGAATCTATATGAGCTGGCGCTATCTTCTCCATTCGCTCAAGGGATTTCACCCGGCTTTGTGCTTGCCTGGCTTTCGTAGCCTTGGCTTTGAAGCGATCAATAAAGCGCTGGATTTCCGCTATTCTCGCCTGCTGTCGTTCGAAACCTGCCTGCTGCTGAGCGAGTCTTTCGCTACGCTGAACCTCAAAGGCAGAATAATTTCCGGTATAAAGCTCCAGCTTACGCTGATCAAAATGCACCACGTGGGTGGCCACCCGATCCATGAAGTCTCTATCGTGAGAGATAAACAGCAGAGTACCCTCATAGCGACGCAACCAGTTTTCCAACCAGAGGCAGGCATCCAGATCCAGGTGGTTAGTAGGCTCATCCAGCAGCAGAAGATCTGAAGGTCGCATCAGCGCCTGAGCGAGATTGAGTCGAATGCGCCACCCGCCGGAAAATGCGGATACGGGCCGGTCCGCATCCCCATCCTGAAACCCGAGACCACGTAACAAGGACTCTGCTCGCCGGGCCGCAGACCAAGCCTCATGCATGTCCAGTTCACCGTGTATGTGGGCAACAGCGTTATCGTCGCCTTTGGCTTCAGCTTGCTCAAGCTCTCGCTCAAGCCGGCGCAGATCAATGTCTCCATCAAGAACAAAGTCCCTCGCGCTACGCCCGGTTGCCTTAACTTCCTGCGCCATGTGCGCGATACGGCAGCCGCCAGGGAGTGACACGCTCCCCTGCTCGGGCGCCAGTTGGCCCAGCAACAGCTGAAAAAGACTGGATTTTCCGGCACCATTGGCGCCGACAATTGCCACTCGCTGGCCATATTGCACCGTTAGGGCGACTGAATCTAGCAACCAGACGCCGCCCCGTTGTAAACTGAGATCGGTTATCGTTAACATGTTGTCATATAATCAACGTGAAATGGTCAGGGACGGTTCAACGCTCATGCCAGCCAGCTTGCAAACCACCTCGGGTTTACCTTTGAAAACCATGGTGTTGCCGGCTGACTTGGAGCCAGACAACCCCCTTTGGCATTTCGCTCTTGAGTTTTGGCAGCACACAGCGGCGCAAAAAACTTGCCTGACCCTACAAAATGAGGGCTGGAGCGTAACACGAATTTTATGTGCGGGATGGCTTGCACTCAACGGCAGAGCATACACCGGAATCGAACACCCTACCGTAACAGAGTGGCGCGATCGTGTAACCGGCAGCTTGCGTGCCATTCGCACGTCGGTACCCAAGGCGCAGACTGCATACAATGGTCTGCGCACACACCTGGCCAGCCTTGAGCTGGAGGCGGAGCGCATTGAGCTTGCTCTGGCCTGGCGTAGTTTTACAGCCCCAAAACCGGAATCACGTAATATGCACGTATGTGAAGAGCTCATCCAGTCCAATCTTGCTGCTGCAGCGCCGGCGCCTGATGCAATTCCGGGCGTGAAACTGCTTCTACTTACCCTGGGTGATACTATTTCTGCCTTTCAATCGGGAGACTCACAGCCATGCTGATCAAATGGCTTGTCCGGCTCGCTTTCCCGGCCCTTGGCCTGTTAATGCTCCTTATCTTCTTCGGTCTGAATGACGCAGAACAAGTCTCCGAGCCTGTCGCTACAGAAGCACAGCCTGAAATGCCTGCATTTGAAGGGCTGGTTCCACCCCCAATTCCGATTGAAGGCCCGGACATTGTCTTCAAATGGCAGGATACCGACGGTAACTGGCACTATGCGGACCAACCACCGGAACAGGGGCCATGGAATACACTTGCCATAGAGAGAACCGACAAGCCAAGACCACCTGCAAAGCTTTCAAATCCTGAGACCGACTGGCAGTCTCCCTACAGCGCCCCCTTCTCGCTTAGCCCTGGCGCCCGAAGCAATGAAAGTTGACGACCTGCTCGCCAGCCAGAAGTCATCTGTAGCGCCTTAACAGATGTTCAGTGGAATCTGAGCTCTGAACCCGTTACCTTTCCTCCTCTGACAAACGCAAAGCCTGGGCCTCTCAGCCCACCCCTGATAATCGAAAAGGATTCAGCAATGAAAAAAACGCTACTTGCACTGGCGATAACCGGCATGGTTGCCGGCTGCTCTACTCCACCTGAAACTCCGATGGACCCCAATCTGGACTCGACCGATCAGAAGGTCAGCTATGGTATGGGTCTGGTGTTAGGTGAGCGCATGGGTAACGACCTGCCAAACCTGCAAATGGATCAGTTCCTTCAGGGCATTCAGCATGGCCATGCTGGCGATGAAGAAGCCAAACGTATGAGCCGCGAAGAAATACAGCAAGCTCTGATGGAATACCAACAGTCGCTGCAGGAAGAGCAAAGCAAGCAGATTGAAGAGCTGGCCCAGAAAAACCTCGACGCTGGCGAAGCCTTCCTTGAAGAGAACGCCGAGCGTGCCGGTGTCGTAATGACCGATTCCGGCCTGCAGTATGAGGTTCTGGAAGAAGGCACTGGCGCACAGCCAGGTGCCACCGATATGGTCCAGGTGCACTACACGGGCGAGCTGCTCTCCGGAGAAGTTTTTGACAGTTCCCGCGAACGCGGCGCACCGGTAACTTTTGGCCTGAATCAAGTTATTCCGGGCTGGACTGAAGGCCTTCAACTCATGAGCGAGGGTGCCCGCTACAAATTGTATATCCCTTCTGACCTGGCCTATGGCCCTGGCGGCAATCGCTCAATTGGCCCCAACGAGACCCTGGTATTCGATGTGGAGTTACTTGCCATCAACCCGACTGCAAACGAAGAAGACTCTGCGACCGAGTAATCCGGAAAAACCGCATCAGCTTGCCTGAAGCAATAAAAAACCTCAGAGCGCTTTCGCTACTGAGGTTTTTTTGTGCTCACGTTTGGCAGGCTATCCAGCTCAGGCTGACTCCACTTTATCTGCATGTGCGCTGTGGAGGTGCTTTATCAGAAAATCCTCCATCTCAAAGCGGCTTTCCAGCGTTTCACCAAGATGAGAAAGCTGGTCGAACAATGCTGCAACGTCTTCCTCGGACAACTCGCCCTGCCCCAGCTGATCGTTAAAATTGAGCGCCACCTCTGTGGTTTTCTCAATACGAGGGTATACCTTGGCAGCCAGCTCCAGCCCGCCGTCGTTAAACTCCCGCGCTTCTCTTACCAGTTGCTCGTAGATTTCAAAATGACCGGTAGAAACATAGTCCAACAGGGCCTCACATAGCCGGTCGAGCTTTTGCTTCAAGGCTTCTGTTTGCGAAAAGTCGCTTTCTCCCGATAAATCGCAGTAATGAACCAACAGTTCCTGTCGATCCTTTAGCCAGCGATCGATCAGTTCACTGACACCGCCCCAGCGCTCCCTGGCATTTCGGCAATTCTCCAACATAACGCCTGCTCTCCGCTTGAAAATCCTGCTATTCAGCCGTGACCCTAATACCGATTAAGCCCGAATCAAGTTACCCTATGCTGGCTGCCGGTCGCAACCGTTTCAATCTGAAAACCAACTTTTAGTGTTTCCCCGGTGGAAGAGCATCGCCAGTCCCAGAATAACCAGAAGTACAAAAAACACAGCGCTCCAGCCCGGGATACTCAAACCAAGAAAGCGCCAAACTACAGCAGCACAATCTCCCGTCCCTTTGAGCGCGGTCATTAACACTTCGCCAAGTGGCAAAACTTCAAGCATATAGTCTACAGAGGGGCCGCAGGCAGGCGCCTGATCGGCTGGCAGGCTCTGCAACCATAACTGGCGCCCAGCCACTCCCAGCCCGGCACCGGCGGTGATGGCCAGCAGCAACCCATACACTCGCGCCCCCAATTCTCTGGGGCCATGCAAAGCGGCCAGAAGACTCACCAGGCCAACACCCATAAAGCCAAAGCGCTGCAGCCAACACAATGGACAAGGTTCAAGCCCCATTACATACTCCATGTAAAAGGCCACACCCAGCAATCCGGCGCAGACAACAAAAACCAATGCAAATATTGCTCTTACCTTCACAAAGTTTCCTCGGTTTTCCACAAATGCGTTGCCCGGCCTGCTACTCTCAGTTTATCCGGCAGGGTTACTGCTAATTTTTGCAACTAAACCTTAAACCATCACGAACCGCAAGCTTATGACACACCAACCTAAATTCGTTTTGATCAGTCTTTTCCTGCTGCTTTCATCACTTCCTGCTGCCTGGGCAGAAGATGCCGAGAGCACAGACGGGGAAACAGCAGAAAAACAAGGTATCACCGATTATATTGCCATGGAACCGGCCTTCGTAACTCACGTTGGCACACCTGGTGGCAAACTGACCTATCTGAAAGCTGCAGTCAGCCTGAGAGCTTCACAGAAAACCACACGCTCGGCAGTAGAAGGCCACATGCCCAGATTACGCCACGAACTTGTGATGTTATTTGGTGAACAAACGGATACAGCCAAATTGACCACAATGGAAGGTCAGCAGGCGTTGCGTGAAGAAGCGAAATCAAGAATTAACGGCGTACTTGAAGAGCAGAAAACCGGCGAATCAATCACCGGAGTTCTGTTTACGGAATTCGTCGTGCAGAAATAGCGCAGAAATATTACAAGATAAACACAACAGCGTCGCAAATGACCTCTTTCAGGCAATCCGTGAGTAAAAATCCATGTCCTTGATGGCCTTTTCTTCCCGGATTGCCTCGACAGCATCGTCCCAGCCAGCCTCCCAGGCGGCTACCACGACTTCACCACGATAAGGACAGCGAGTTTTATCCATATTCATGGCCGCTGCCATGTTTCCTTGACGATAGGCCTTATTCAACGCCTCTACATCCCAGCCCAGTTTTATATCCCTTGCCATGCCACATCTCCCTTTAGCTGATGCTAACGAACTTAGCACCAGCGTCACAAAGTGACAATTTTTTGTTCAGCAATCTGTGAAGCAGGCCCACTGATCATAAAAACAGTCAAAAACGCCTGCTGCCATGATACTTGCTCACACTTCCTCAGGAGCGCAAATACTGCTCAAGAAAATCCTCAAATGCCAAAGTATCGGCCGCTTCAATCCGCTTCTGCTCTGCCAATGAATCCGTAGCAGCAGCAACGTAGGATTCTTTCACACTGGCATCCATAGTTTCTGACCGCAGGGCATCCTGATGCTTCAGGGCCATATCCATAGCCCAGTCTCTATGTCCAAGCCCAGAGGCCTGCATGGAATCAATAACCCGATCAGAAGGCACCTGGCTATCCCCTGTCAGAACCCCTCGCTGGGTTGACAGCGCTTTGCGGTATACCTCCCCTCCACTCAATCCGTCCAGAACCTCTGCCAAGGGCTCAAGTCCGTCCAGTATAGCGGTGGCCGCCTCACCGATGGGGGTGCGTTTACCGTTACGGGCAAACGTCAGTTCGCGATTTCGGCCTTCGGCAACCACATCTTTGAAGTAGTCATCAAGCAGGCTGCACTCAGCATCACCGATTCTCGGAGACTCTGACAGCAGGCAGTCGAAAAGGAAGAGATCAAGGAAGTCGACCTGAGCCTCGCTGACCCCTACAGGGGAGAAAGGATCCAGGTCCAGACAGCGCACCTCAATGTATTCAACACCACGGGACTCAAGCGCATGAATCGGCTTCTCTCCGCTTTTGGCTGTGCGCTTGGGTCGAATCGCACTGTAGTACTCATTTTCAATTTGCAGCACGTTGGTATTGATCTGGATAAATTCACCATCACGCTTTGTGCCGATCGCATCATAGGCTGGCCAATTCGTATGAATGGCTCTATCCAAAGTCTGGGTATAAGTGCTGAGTTTGTTGAAGCAGATATTCAGCGACGACTGGGCATTGTTGTGATAGCCAAGGTCACCCATGCGCAACGACGTTGCATGATCACCAAACCAGCTGCGATCATCAAGACGACTGAGATCGTGCTGAACACCATCCACAAAGCTCGCATCAAGTGCCGGCGAGGCGCCGAACAGCAGCATCAACATCCAGCTGCGGCGACGGAAATTACGAATGAGCCAAAAATACTGATCGGACTTGAAGTCCTTCATGCTTTGTTGGTCACCCAAGGCGCGCTGCCAGGTCTCCCAGAAGCTGTCGGGCAAAGAAAGGTTGTAATGCGTACCGGCTATGCTTTGCATCATACGCCCATACCGGACCGCCAGCCCCTGACGGTATACATGCCTGAGCCGACCTACGTTGGACGACCCATATCCCGCAATAGGGATACTCGCATCACCATTCAACTCGCAGGGCATACTGGCCGGCCAGAAAACCTCATCCCCCAGGTTTTGTTGCACGAATCGATGGGTGTTGCGTAAAGACTCCATCATTTCGGCCGTGCTGCTGCACACTGGCGTTATCAGCTCCAGAAGTGCTTCGGAATAGTCTGTCGTGATAGATGAATGCGTCAGCGCAGAGCCCAAGGCTTCCGGATGCGGGGTCTGAGCAATAAAACCATTGCGGTCAACGCGCAAACCTTCTTTCTCTACACCCTTCAGAAACCCGTTCCAGTCGCTTGCTGCAAGCTGGCGAAAAAGAGAATGCCGGGACTCGGCCATGATTGACTCCTGCTTCAGCCGGTTATGCCTTATGGGCAGTGCCGGCTGTTGGAATTAGTTGAAATCGCTTAGCGTTTGTCTTTGCGGGCGGATGCAAATGCCTGTGCCAGAGCCCCCGCCATAGCACCCCGGTCAGCGCCCTTGTTCTGACCCTGGGGCTTCGGTTTGCCTGTTGGCTGCCCACCACGGTTATCGGCCGCTCTGCCGGAAGCCGTCCGTTTTGAATCCGTTTTTTCGCCTGGCTGGTCGTCCATTCGCATGGATAACGCAATCCGTTTGCGGGGAATATCCACGTCCATTACCTTGACCTTCACAATATCCCCGGCCTTGACGACTTCCCGAGGGTCTTTGATAAAGGTATGGGAAAGCGCAGAGATATGCACCAGCCCGTCCTGGTGAACGCCGATGTCTACAAAGGCGCCAAAATTGGTCACGTTGGTAACCGAGCCTTCCAGGACCATCCCAGGCTTCAGATCGCTCAGGGTTTCCACGCCTTCTTCAAAGCTTGCGGAACGGAATTCCGGGCGCGGATCGCGGCCTGGCTTTTCGAGCTCGGAGAGAATATCCCGAATGGTCGGCACACCGAACTGATCTGTTACGTAGTCCTGGGGATTCAGACCACGCAGAAACGCTGAGTCGCCCACAATATTTTCAACTTTACGGCTGCTCTTTGCTGCGATGCTCTCAACCACCCCGTAGGCTTCCGGGTGCACCGATGAGCGATCCAGCGGGTTCTCCCCACTGGCAATGCGCAAAAAGCCGGCGGCCTGCTCAAATGTACGTGCGCCCAACCGGGGCACTTTCAACAATTGCTTGCGGTTGCGGAACATGCCGTTCTGGTTGCGGTATTCGATGATGTTCTGGGCGATGGTCTGATTGAGGCCCGACACCCTCGCCAACAAAGGCGCAGAGGCCGTGTTCAAATCAACACCGACACCATTCACGCAGTCCTCAACAACGGCATCCAGGCTACGGGAGAGCTGAACCTGGGAAACATCGTGCTGATACTGGCCAACGCCAATGGACTTGGGTTCAATTTTCACCAGTTCGGCCAGTGGGTCCTGCAAACGGCGGGCAATGGAAACCGCACCGCGAACGGTCACATCCAGATCTGGCAATTCCTTGGACGCAAACTCGGAAGCGGAATAAATCGACGCCCCGGACTCACTCACAACTATCCGTGCCAGCTTGAGCTCCGGATAGCGCTTGCAGAGATCGCCCACCAACTTTTCGGTCTCGCGGGAGGCTGTGCCATTACCGATGGCCACCAGCTCAATTTTGTATTCACGGCACCAGGCTGCGAGTTTTTCGATGGAGCTGTCCCACTGGTTTTTAGGCGCGTGGGGAAAGATGGCGCCATGCCCTGCTACCTGGCCCGTGCCGTCAATGATGGCCACCTTCACGCCAGTGCGCAGTCCGGGATCCAGCCCCAGAGTCGGGCGCGGCCCGGCGGGCGCCAGCAGCAGCAGGTCTTTCAGGTTGGCTGCAAATACGTTGATGGCTTCGGTTTCAGCAGCTTCACGTACCTGGGCCATGAGATCTGTCTCGATCTGCGTCGACAGCTTTACCCGCCACGTCCAGCGCACCACTTCTGACAACCATTTATCGGCGGCACGGCCGCTATCCCGAATGTTCCAGTGCGCGGCAATGCGTTGCTCTGCAGGATGCGGCTGGCGACGATCGTCGCTCTCATCAGCCACAATCAGGGTATAAGCAAGAATACCTTCGTTACGACCCCGCAAAATCGCCAGAGCCCGGTGCGAAGGCACTTTCTTCAAGGGCTCTACGTGATCGAAGTAATCCCGGAACTTGGCACCTTCGTTTTCCTTGCCTTCAATCACGGTGACTTTCAACTGCCCCTGCTGCCAGATGAAGTCCCGCAGTGCACCCAGGAGCTCCGCATCTTCCGCGAAGCGCTCCATCAGGATAAAGCGGGCGCCGTCGAGGGCAGCTTTGGTGTCTGCAACGCCAGCATCGGCGTTGATATAGCCTTCCGCTGTGGCTTCCGGCTCCAGTGTCGGGTCGCCATATAGTGCGTCAGCCAGAGGCTCCAGCCCCGCCTCCCGGGCAATCTGGGCCTTGGTGCGGCGCTTTGGCTTATAAGGAAGGTACAGATCTTCCAGCCGGTTCTTGGCATCCGCACTTTCTATGCTGGCACGCAACTCGTCGGTCAGCTTGCCTTGTTCTTCAATGGTCTTGAGGATGGTGCTGCGTCGGTCTTCCAGTTCCCGGAGATAGCGCAGTCGCTCTTCAAGCGACCGCAGTTGACTGTCATCCAGAGAGCCGGTCACCTCTTTACGGTAACGGGCTATAAACGGAACGGTGGAACCTTCGTCCAGCAGGGCGATGGTGGCATTAACCTGTTGCTCGCGTACGCCAAGTTCGTCGGCAATGCGACTGGAGATACTGTTCATGCAACCTCTGTGATGCGTTTCTGATAAAGCAGCAAAGGTACAGCGGCTTACAGTTGCAGGCAAGCGGACTCGCCCCGCTTGTTCATGAATTGTACAAGGTCGGCCCAGGGCATGGGGCGTGCATAGAAATAACCCTGGATCTCATCACAGTGCTGCTGACGCAGAAATTCAAGCTGACTTTCAGTCTCCACACCTTCGGCTACCACACTGATTTGGAGGCTGTGGGCCAAGCTGATGATCGCGCGGATAATGTGCTCCGCATCGGCAGACTTTCCAAGTGCCTGTACAAACGACTTGTCGATTTTAACCAGTGAAATTGGCAGGTGCTGGAGGTTACTGAGGGAGGAAAAGCCCGTACCAAAATCATCCAGCGCAAAACTGATACCCAGCTGGTTGAGTTCCCGTAAGCAGCGTTGCGCGTATTCCGGATCGTGCATCATGGCACTTTCAGTCAGCTCCAGTTCCAGCAGGCTGGTATCAACATTTGCGTTGAAGATGATGCGGAATATGGTTTCCGTCATCTTGCGATCGTGAAACTGGCGGAATGAAAGGTTGACCGCAAACACCAGCCCGGGGTACCCGATCTCCGCAGACTCCTGCAGGCGCTTACAGGCCTGTTCTATCACCCAATAGCCAATAGGAACGATCAATCCACTGCGCTCAGCCACGGGAATGAATTCATCCGGCCCCACCAGCCCACGCTCCGGGTGATTCCAGCGCAACAGGCATTCAACACCTCGCACCTCATTACTGGCCAGATCGATTCTTGGCTGATAATAAAGCTCCAGCTCATTACCTCTGAGCGCATTGCGAAGATCCGCTTCCAGTCGGAGCTGATACCCGGCTGAAATGTGCAGTTGGCGGTCGTAGAAGCGGTAACTGCTGCCCGGATCCCGCTTGGCCTCAAACATCGCCCGATTTGCCCGGCGCATAAGGTTCTCGGGGCTGTCTCCGGATTCCGGATAGGTGGCGACACCCAAGCTGGCGCTGACAACCACACTCTGGCTATTAATCGTTAGGGGCTCATCGAGGACCTGAACAATTTTGCGAATAATCTGGGTCACATC
Source organism: Marinobacter salexigens (assembly GCF_002806945.1). Lineage (GTDB taxonomy): Bacteria > Pseudomonadota > Gammaproteobacteria > Pseudomonadales > Oleiphilaceae > Marinobacter > Marinobacter salexigens. Next base: position 489,645 of record NZ_NIHC01000003.1, on the reverse strand, counting down.
CAGCGTGTCTTCCATTTTTTCAACAATAATGGCAAGTTCGTCCCCGCCTATGCGCATCAGGGAGTCCACGCGACGCAGCGCCTGCCGAACCTTGGCCGCGATTTTGATCATCAACTGATCGCCTTGCTGGTAACCAAAGGACTCATTAATACTGCGGAAATCGTCGATATTGAGATGCAAGAGCGCCAGCCGATGCCTCCCCCGCTGAGCTCTGTGCAACGCTTGCTGCAACCTGTCAAAGAACAAATCCCGGTTAATGAACCCACTTGCGATCCCTCGGCCCAAAAGGCTATGGGCCGAATTTGCCAACTGCTCCCGATACCAAAGGCACTTTACTGCCCGGCGCAAGCTCCAGGAATCAAGTTCCTGTCGACTCAAATAATCGGACGCACCACCGGAAAGCAAGCCTTCCGCGCGTTCACGGGGCGCTTCAGCGCCCAATGCCAAGACAGGGCGGTCGCCACTGGCCACAGCAAGGTACTGCAAAAACGCGGTCTCCGAACCACCATGAAACGCACAGTCCCACACCACAATATCGAACTTCGCGTTGCGGATAAGATCGTCACACTCCACAAGCTCCGGGCACCAGGTTGAATCTGCTGTAAATTCCGGGTCATCCGCGAGCAGCGCATTGAGCCATAGAAAATCGGTATAATCCGGTGTCAAAACGAGAAGGCGGAGTTGGTCGTGCTCGACGGTTTCCAAGGGTAATATCATTGATCCAAAGTCCGTGGGTGCGTGTGCAACAAAACTGCTCTATTAAAAGGATAGCTGATGGATCGGCAAGGTACAGCAAGTCTGGCTGGTGTAGACTAATGTCCTGATGAGGAATCCCCCGTCTCAAACCATTCTGGCAGTGTATTCGTGAATAAACTAAACCCGCGACAAAATGAAGCAGTGCGCTACACAGACGGCCCCCTGCTTGTACTGGCCGGTGCTGGCAGCGGCAAGACCAGCGTAATCACCCGCAAAATAGCCTACCTGATTGAACACCTTGGCATTCCGGGACGCCACATTGCCGCCGTTACCTTCACCAACAAGGCAGCCCGCGAGATGAAAGAGCGGGTGAGCCGGATTGTCGACCGCAAACTCGCCCGCGGGTTAACTGTCTCCACCTTCCACAATCTTGGCCTGAACATGATCCGGGAGGAGCATGTCCACCTGGGTTACCACCCGGGATTTTCGATCTTCGATGCAGAGGATGCCAAGGCTCTGATACGGGATCTGATGCTTCGAGAGGCCAGCGCCGACGCAGGTGACGAGCTCAATGATGTACAGATGACCATCTCATCCTGGAAAAACGCCTTGCGCGGACCCGCAGAAGCATACAGCAAAGCGGCGGATGAGCGGGAACAGCGCATCGCCATCGTGTACAAGCATTATAACGAGTACCTGAAGGCATACAACGCGGTCGACTTTGACGACCTGATCCTGCTACCTGTGCAATTGTTCCGAAACAACCCTGAGGTGCTGGCCAAGTGGCGCAGAAAAATACGCTACATGCTGGTGGACGAGTACCAGGACACCAACATCTGCCAGTACGAACTGGTGAGGATGCTGGTTGCCGAGCGCGCGGCGTTCACCGTTGTTGGCGATGATGACCAATCGATATATGCCTGGCGTGGCGCACGGCCGGAAAACCTGGCCCAACTGAAGGAAGATTTCCCGAGCCTGAAGATTGTAAAGCTTGAGCAGAACTATCGTTCCACCTCACGCATTCTGCGGGCCGCTAACACGGTTATTGCCAACAACCCCCATGTGTTTGAAAAGGCCCTGTGGAGCGACCACACCATCGGCGATGAAATCCGCATTGTGCGGTGTCGCAACGAAGATGCAGAAACCGAGCGAGTGGCGACAGAAATCCTCGACCAAAAGCTTAAAAAGGGACTGGCATTCAGAGACTTTGCCGTACTGTACCGGGGCAACCACCAGGCCCGTCTTTTGGAAATGAAGCTGCAGGCTTACCAGATTCCCTATCACATCTCGGGAGGGCAATCGTTTTTCTCGAAAAACGAAATCAAGGACGCCATGTCGTACCTGCGCCTGCTGATTAACCCGGATGACGACGCCGCATTCCTGCGGGTAGTGAACGTACCGCGGCGTGAAATCGGCCCGCGCACCCTTGAACAGCTCAGCCATTACGCCCGGGCGCGCAACGTAAGCTTATTTAAATCCCTGAGTGACATGGGAGCCGAGTCTCACGTAACCGAGAAGGGGCTGGATCGTCTGCGCCGTTTTGCCCACTGGGTGGATGTCACCTGCGAACGCCTGCACAGCGAGAACCCGGTGCCCGTCATCAAGCAACTGTTCACGGATATTGAGTACGAAGAATGGCTGCATCAGCACTCCGGAACGCCAAAACAAGCCGAGCGCCGCATGGAGAACATCTGGTATCTGGTGGAATCGATCCAGCACATGCTGGAGGATGGCAAGGGCACCGCAGATGAGCTGGGCATAGAAGACGCCATCACCAAGCTGATTTTGCGGGACATGATGGAGCAACAGGAGGAAGAGGATGACAGCGACAAGGTACAACTGCTGACACTCCATGCATCAAAGGGCCTGGAGTTCCCCCATGTGTTTATTCTGGGGCTGGAGGAAGAAATTCTGCCGCACCGATCCAGCATTGAAGAAGGCAATGTAGAAGAAGAGCGGCGCCTGATGTACGTGGGCATTACCCGTGCAAAAGAAACCCTGACTCTTACCTATGCCGCCCAGCGCAGGCAATATGGCGAAAAAATAGAGACCATTCCCAGCCGTTTTCTGGACGAATTGCCCGAAGACGATGTGCGCTGGGAGGGCACCGGAGATCTGGACGTTGAAGCCAACCAGAAGAAAGGCAAGGCAACCCTAAGTGCCCTGCTAGGCGATTTGGGGCTATAAAACGCAAAAACCCCACATATGTTGCATTGTAGAATGCCTATGCGGGGTTTTAATGGTGGGAGCCTGAGAGTTACTGACTCTCTGCCACCATATGTTCCACTGCAGCCGTAATTTCCTCATCAGGGCAGCTGGCACATCCGCCTTTGGCCGGCATCGCGTTAAAACCATTGAGAGAGTGGTTGAACAGAGTTTCCATGCCCTGGTCAATGCGAGGTGCCCAGGCGGCGGTATCACCAATTACCGGCGCACCTGCCGCGCCTGTGGTATGACACGCCATGCATACCGCGTCGTATACCTCGCTGCCGGACCGGGCCCCGGCGCTGGCGGTTTCGGTAACAGCAGCGGCTTCACCACATTCTTCACCCTGCAGGCACACTTCGCCAATCGGCTGAATGCGCGCGCGGATTTCATCATCAACACTTGCCATAACGGCGCCGGCAGTAATACCGAAACCAAGCAATACAACAGCCAGGACTCTCTTCATCTTCACAATGCACCTCGCATTTGAGCGTTATAATCTTTAGACGCCGCATTATAGCGACTGAACCCCGGCAAAAAAACCGAATAGCAAAATCATAATTTGATTTCCACCATTTTATTGCCATTTCGTAAGCGTGGAGACTCTTTCAGGCCATCCGGTTACCATATTGCAGCTTACTCAAGAATTTCCAGGATCCGCCCCATGAATAACCCGGAGAAACCTGCCTCGCACCCGCTGCGCAAGGCACTGCTGATTGCAGAATTCAGTGCACTGGCTTTGCTGCTGGCCTCTATGGGCTGGTTCTCGAGCCAGACCGACACCGGCCATAGTATCAATCCGGCGTGGCTGCTGATACCCGCGCTTGCCAGTCTGGTAGTTTTCATCAGTTTTATTGGCCTTATGTACCTGCGCTGGGTAGTGGCCGCGAGTGCGACCAATAGCCTCCGCCACAAAGTTGTTTTTTCGTTACTGGCCCTGACCCTGATCAGTGTTTGGGTTTACGGCATTGCCAGCACCTGGCTTAGCCTCAATGCATCATAGTCAACATAGAGAGGTCCGAAGTATGAACAATCGTCCTAACACACGGGTCTCAATGGCTGCAGCATTTGTAATGCTCTGGCCGGCGCTCACCATTGCGCAAGAATCAATACCCGCAGACGATCGTCTGGCAACCTCCCTTGAGGACTGCGCCCTGATTCAGGAGGGTGTGCAGCGCCTGGCCTGCTACGACCTCTTCAACGATCCACAAACCGCTCGCGAACAGGCGGGCGAACAGGCCGTTGAAAATGCTGAGCAAGCAGCCGACACTTTGGCGCCCAACCGGGAGAACCGGAAACGGTTGGCTGAGATCAACGACGAGGATGATCCCGACAGTGGCGTAATGACCAACATAGTGGATCAATCTTTCTCCGCTGAGAAAGCGTTGTTTTCGTTCTCGGGCAGTTTCATTAGCCATCGCCCTACTTACATCATGCCAATCACCTGGGTGGATGCCCCCAACAAAACGCCAAGTAGCCCCAGGCTGGGCGCGACGGGTTACGATTACGGGCTTGAAAACGAGGAAGCCAAATATCAGATCAGCTTCAAGGTTCCCATGCTGACAGGCTGGCTGGATGAGCGCACAACGCTATGGTTCGGTTATACCCAGCGTTCATTCTGGCAGGTTTATAACCAGGACGAGTCTGCGCCGTTCCGAGAGACCAATTACGAACCAGAAGTTTTTCTCCGCCATCAGACGAATTTGAACCTGGGCCCCTTGACGCTTAGCGGTTTAACGATTGGCCTTAATCACCAGTCCAACGGCCAATCGGAACCCCGTTCACGGAGCTGGAACCGGATTGTAGTGGGCGGCGCCGTTACTTATGATCGCTGGCTGTTTGCTATACGGCCCTGGTACCGAATTCCGGAGAGCGCCAGCGAGGACGACAATGCGGACATTGAGAAGTATCTGGGGTACGCCAACTACAACGTTGTTTACAAGCTTGCAGAGGATCGGACTTTTTCCCTGCAGCTTATGAACAATCTTCGTTCGGATAACCGTACGTCTGTGGAATTTGGTTATAGTTTCCCTATTGGCGATACGATCAAGGGGTTCTTTCAGTATTACAACGGGTATGGCGAGAGTCTGATTGATTACAATCATCGGATTGAGCGGTTTGGGCTTGGGATTATGCTGAACGACTGGCTTTGAGTTTGGTGCTTAGCCGCAGTTTCAGTGCAAGACCGTGATGCCGGAAGGGTGTTCGGAAACACGCTGTGAATACGTCCGTGTACGCTTGGCTCCGCCATCCATGGCTCCGCACAGTTTCCGAACACCCTTCCGGCACCCCGGCCCCAAGCTGTGTGGCCAACGCCATCTTTGGCTATAGCCACCGTCTCTGTATCAATTACTTATTCAATCGCTCCATTTCTGCGAGCAATTCTTCAGTTTTCGCTTTCATCAAGGGTATGTCAGCACGGGATTCCACGTTCAGGCGAACGACGGGCTCTGTGTTGGACATACGCAGGTTGAAACGCCAGTTGTCGAATTCCACGCTGAGGCCGTCTACGTAGCTGACGCTTTTTGCGTCGGCACCGTATTTTTCCTCTATGGCTGCGATTACCGCGGGTGGGTTATCGATGGTGCGGTTGATTTCGCCGCTGGCCGGGTAAGCTTCGATTCGGGCGTCGATGAGGGATGAGAAGGGTTTGCCGGACTGGCAAAGGCGTTCGGCGAGCAGTAGCCAGGGGATCATGCCACTGTCGCAGTAGGCGAAGTCTCGAAAATAGTGGTGGGCGCTCATTTCGCCACCGTATACGGCGTCTTCATCGCGCATGCGCTGTTTGATGAAGGCGTGACCGGTTTTACTTTCGATGGCTTGCCCACCTGCGGCTTCTACCAGGTCCTGAGTGTTCCAGATCAGCCTTGGGTCGTGGATAACTTTACCTGGGCCGGTTTTGCGCAGGAACTGATCCGCCAGCAGGCCGACGATGTAGTAGCCTTCGATGAAGCGGCCGTTTTCGTCGAAGAAGAAGCAGCGGTCGTAGTCACCGTCCCAGGCGATGCCCATTGCTGCACCGTGCTCGATCACTGCGTCGGCGGTGGCCGCACGGTTTTCTTCGAGGATAGGGTTTGGCACGCCGTGGGGGAAATTACCGTCTGGTTCATGATGTACTTTGATGAAGTCAAATGGCAGGTGTTTTTCCAGTTCATCAATCACCAGGCCGGCGCCACCGTTGCCTGCGTTGACGACGATTTTCATCGGTTTCAACGTGGCAGCATCTACGTAACCCAGTAGATGGTCGATGTATGCGCTGGTCACTTCCAACGTTTCGTATCTGCCTTGCACCGGCGCATCAGCAAACGGCTCTTTGACCCGGTCGCGTATGTCGTTCAAACCGTTGTCCGAGCTGATCGGCCGGGATTCAGGGCCGACCATCTTCATGCCATTATGATGTTTGGGGTTATGGCTGGCGGTGACCATTATGCCGCCGTCCATTCCATAGTGGCTGGTAGCAAAGTACACATATTCCGTACCGCACAAGCCGATATCGAACACGTCGGCACCCGCAGCCATGAGACCGGAACTCAAGGCTTCCGTGATTTCGTGGCTCGAGAGGCGGATGTCGTACCCGACAATGACCTTTTTCGCACCGGTAATTTCGACATAAGCACGGCCGATTTTCTCGGCCAGATCCGGATTCAACTGATCCGGCACGCTGCCGCGCAGGTCGTATGCTTTGAAACAAGACAGATCCATTGTAAGAATTTACTCCGCTGCGGATGACTGTAGCTGTATGTAGTTCTGCAAGCCCATCTGATTGATCATCTCCAGCTGAGTTTCCAGCCAGTCGATGTGCTCTTCTTCACTGTCCAGAATACTGCGGAGCAGTTGGCGAGTGGTGTAGTCCTGAACCTCTTCGCAATAGGCAATGGCCTCTTTAAGGTCCACGTGGGCGATGTGTTCGATTTTGAGGTCGCAGGCAATCATTTCCTCAACATTCTCGCCGATCATAAGCTTGTTCAGGTCTTGCAGGTTGGGCAGGCCTTCCAGAAACAAAATGCGCTCGATCAACTGATCGGCATGTTTCATCTCGTCGATGGATTCTTCGTATTCCTTGGCTGCGAGCTTGCTGATGCCCCAGTCTTTGTACATGCGTGAATGCAGGAAATACTGGTTGATGGCCGTCAGTTCGTTGGCAAGAATTTTGTTCAGGTACTGGATTACTTTCTTGTCGCCTTTCATTGCAGCGCTCCTTGATCGCAACCGGGAGGACTCTCTCAGGAAAGGTGCCGGCTGGTAGATTCGGGTTCGTGAGCAATCAGAACTGTTTTGCCAGTTCCTGATTACTTTTTTTCGTCACCCAACAAGGATAGCGCGTTGGCGCGCATTACAAAATTGCGGAAAGGAAATATACGCCGGACAGGTCAGGCAGGGCTTGCTAACAAATTCGCCAAAGCCAGGTAATCCGGTGAACGACTTTCGCGCAGAATACCGCGAGCCATGCTGGCACAGCGCCCACACTGAGTACCTACACCCAGCTCTTTACCGAGCTGGCGCATGGATGACACTCCGTTTTCAGCAGCTTCGCGGATGTCCCTGTCTGTGACTCCGTGGCATAGGCATACGTACATAATGCAATCTCACCATTATCACCAAAATGAGTGATAATTATTATCATTAGCATCAAGGATTGCAAGCCTGTTGTATTATTTTTGTGCAGCGTCGGATGTCAGTCTTCGGCCTCACGGGTGAGGTTACGATATCCAGTGTCGGTTACCACAACGTTGTCTTCTATGCGTATGCCGCCGCACCCCTGCATCTCTTGAAGCAAAGGGCGGTTAATGTGGCGCCCGAGGGGGCCAGACAATATCGGCTCCAGCAAGGACGGGATAAAGTACAGTCCCGGCTCAATGGTCACCACCATGCCGGGTTCCAGTGTTCGCGTGAGGCGCAGGAAAGGCGCATCGGCGGGGGGCGCCACCGGTTTACCGGCTACGTCGTGCACCTGCACGCCGAGGAAGTGGCCAATGCCATGGGGGAAAAAAGCCCGGGTAATGCCTTCAGAAACCAGCTTCTCGTCGCTCAGGTCGTCCACCAGCCCAGCTGCATTCAATAGTGCGGCAATGCCCAAGTGGGTTTTACGATGGATTTCCAGGTAATCAACACCCGGGGCCACCATTTGGCAGAGCCGGAACTGCAATTGCTCAAGCCCATGCACGAGTGCCGCAAAGCGCCCTTCCCCAACCCCCGCAGTAGTGCGGGTAACATCGGAACAGTAACCCCGGTATCGCACACCGGCATCTATCAACAAGCTGCGGGATTTAACAGGGGCTGCCGTATCGTAATACTGGTAGTGCAAGATGCCAGCGTGCTCATTCACACCAATAATGCTGTTATAGGGCGCATCGACCTCACGCTGCTGTGTCGCGCGCTGGTAAGCCAGACTGATTTCAAACTCACTGGCGCCCGCCAGAAAGACATCACGGGCAGCCTGATGGCCTGCCATGGCCAGTTTGTTGGCTTGCGCCAGGCAGGCAATTTCATAGGCTGTTTTGTGCACCCGGGTTTCATCAAGGCTGGCGCAAAGGGCACCCGGGTTTTCATCACCCGGCAAGTCGGTCAGCAAGGATGGATCTCCGATAACCGCCAGTTGGCTTATTTCTTCCAGTGCAGGCGCCGAAGGGCTTTCACTGAAGCGTAGCTCGAACTCTTCCAGCCAGGGCTCCTTCGGCAGTTCAAGGCTCGCATGCCAGAAATCAACCGGTTGGTGCAACGAGAGCAGTGGCTTTTTGCCTTTGCGAATCAGCAGCCATGCATGCTCGAAACCCGCCAGCCCCGTCCAGTGCAAAAACGGCCCATAACCCTGAAAATGCCAGGACTGATCATCGCCATAGCGCAAGGGAGCTGCGCCAGAACTGATCAGCAGGCCGTCATAGCCGTGATCATCCAGAACCTGCTCATAGCGGCTCTGCAAAATACCCACATGGTCTATTTGAAGAGATAGCAGGTCGGTGTCAGGCATGTTGATTTTCCAGTGTTTTCCAGAGGGTTAAAAGGTCGCCTGAACGGGGTTCCCGCAAGCGGATCAGGCGAATCTCCAGTGGCACATCCCAGCGCTCGTCGCCTGCCCGGGTAAGGCTGCCAAAGTGTTCGCTTTTTTCTGTCATTCGGCTGGGTAGCCAACCCATTCCAAAGCCCTGTTTCACCAGTGCTTTGATGCTTGCCGACTGGGTATTTTCGTTCAGCGGCAAAAGGTGTACGGATGCGTTACTGCGCGACAGGTGCGCCTCAATGGCAGGCTGCAAAAAGCCCCGCCCGTGATAGGCAATCAGCGGCACTGTTTGCCCTGCGGCCCCCGGCAGAGAAAACCGGGGCTCACCGTTTTCCGTGGCTACACTCACTGGCACCAGCCACTCGCGAGCAAGGACAATGGATTCGTACTCGCCCCGGCCCAATCTGTCACCCCAGGGTAAATCCTGATGCCAGTAACACAGCACCAAATCACACTCGCCGCTGTCGAGGGCATCGAGAAACTGTTCCCCCACCCAGCTGGTGGTCTTCAAGTTCAGTTGAAGACGGTCTGCAACACCCGCTTCGCTGGCCCAACTCTGATAAAAATGGGAAAAAAGCCCTTGGGTTGAGCCCACACTGATGCGCGCAGACACCTCTGCCTCCATATTGGCAATTTGCCCGCGCACGTCCCGAACATCCCGGGTTACTCGCTGACAAAGCTCAAAAAACACGTCTCCGGCAGGTGTCAGAGACAACGGCAGTGTCTGCCGGTTAACCAGTGTTGCACCCATGGCTTCTTCAAGCAGTTTGATTCGGCGGCTGAACGTGGGCTGGCTTACGTGCTGAAGTTCAGCAGCACGGGAAAAATGACGGGTGCGGGCCAGCGCCATGAAATCTTCCAGCCAACGTATTTCCATGGGCTCCCCAGCAGATTGCAGTATCGAGTGAAGGTAAAGAGTGATGGTTTTTTCATAAGCCATTCTCTGCGCGCATCATAGCCCATTGCACCAGCACTCTTAAATCCTGCTCTATAACCGCCCTTCTTCCACCGCATGGCATGCCACTTGTGCGCCGCCGTCTGTCGCAATCAGCTTCGGTATTTCCTTACGACAGCGCTCATTGGCATAGGGGCAACGGCCATGGAATACACAGCCTGATGGCAGGTTCACGGGCGTTGGCACTTCTCCCTGCAAGCGAATGTAATTTGGCCGGTCGTCTTCCAGCTTGGGGATAGCGGAAAGCAACGCCTGGGTATAGGGGTGTCGCGGCTCGGCAAACAGGGTTTTGGTGTCCGCCAGCTCACACACCCGCCCGAGGTACATCACCGCCACCCGGGTACCAAAGTGCTCTACCACCGCCAGATCGTGGGTGATGAACAAATAGGTCAGGTTTCGGGTTTCCTGGGCTTCCATCAGCAGGTTCAACACCTGGGCCTGAATGGAGACATCCAGTGCCGAGATGGGTTCATCCGCCACAATAAACTCAGGGTCTACAGCCAAAGCGCGGGCAATGGCTATGCGCTGGCGCTGGCCGCCGGAGAACTCGTGACCAAACCGGCTGCCCCAATCCGGGTCTATGCCCACAGATGCCATGACTTCCTGAACCTTGGCCTGTACCTCACTGCGAGCTATATCCGGCTGGTGGAAGCGTATCGGCTCTTCCAGAGTCTGCTGAATCGTCATGCGCGGGTTCAGAGAGGCATAGGGATTCTGGAAGATCATTTGCATTTTACGACGGTACGGCAGTACATCCCGGCCTTTCAGGTTGTCGATGCGCTGGCCGTCGTAATGCACTTCACCCGCACTGGGCGATAACAAACCCATAACGGTACGGGCAACCGTGGATTTACCGCAGCCGGATTCACCCACCACGCACAAGGCCTCACCTTTGCGTACCTGCAGATCCACACCGTTAATGGCATGAACCGCTTCCTGTTTGCGCTGAAACCGGCCGCCCTTGAACGTAATTTGCTCAAGCAGGCCGCCAGACAAATCAAACCGTTTTTCCAGCCCGCGAATTTCTACCAACGGGGAGGTCATGATCCGGCCTCCTGCATGCGTTTCTCCTGCTCAATCAGGTTGCTGACTTCGTAACACGCCACATCCACATTCCCCGAACGAACATACTCCGGCATGGTTTGCCGGCATTGGTCGGTGGCAAAGTCACAGCGCGGGTGGAAGGGGCAACCAGTCGGTACGTTTTTCAGAGACGGCATGGAGCCGGGAATCTGGAACAGTCGCGCACCCGGCTCACCCATCTGTGGTAGGGCATTGATCAACCCCTGGGTGTAGGGGTGCTGGGCATCGTTGATGATTTCCCGGGTGGGGCCTTGCTCAATGATGCGGCCCGAGTACATTACCAGCATGCGCTGGGTAACCTGGGAAACAACACCCAGATCGTGGGTAATCAGCATAAGTGCGACATTTTCCTGTTCGCACAGCTCCAGCAAAAGCGCCATGATTTCGGCCTGAATGGTCACATCCAGCGCGGTAGTGGGCTCATCAGCCACGATAATTTCAGGGTCCAACAGCAAGGCGATGGCAATAATTACCCGCTGGCGCATACCGCCGGATAACTCGTGGGGATACTGGTCAAGCCGCTTTTCCGGGGAGGGAATCTGCACCTTGCGCAACCTGTCGAGGGCGATATCCCGCGCCGCTTTGGTACTGATCCGGCGATGCGCCTTGATAGCCTCGACCATCTGGGTACCAATGCTCAGCACCGGGTTGAGGGTCATCATGGGGTCCTGGAAGATCATGGCTATGCGGTTGCCGCGAATCTTACGCAGTTCGCGCTCGCTCATGGCGGCCAGGTCTTTCCCTTCAAGCAAAATCTGCCCACCGGCAATATAACCGGGGCGCGCAATCAGGTTGAGAATGGAGAAGGCTGCGACGGACTTACCGGCGCCGGACTCCCCCACCAACCCTAACCGCTCACCTTTATCGAGGCTGAAACTGATACCGCGCAGGGCTGTGAGATCACCGCCACGAACGGCAAATCGTACATCCAGATTCTTTACTTCCAGCAATGGTGTGTGATTTTTCATATCTAGCCCTTGTACAGCCGTGGGTTCATAACATCCCGCAACCAGTCACCCAAGAGGTTAATGACCAGAACGAGCACGACCAGCACCAGGCCGGGAATCAGCGTTATCCACCAGGAACCGCTTTGAATGTAATCAAAGCCGGATTTGATCAGCGAACCGAGCGACGGCTGGGTTTCAGGCATACCCAGGCCCAGAAACGACAGGGCTGCTTCAGAAATAATCGCATTCGCAATCTGCACGGTGGCGATAACAAAAATTGGCGACAGGGTATTGGGCAGAATATGGCGGAACATGATGCGGTTGGTGCGATAGCCCATCACCTTGGCTGCATCCACGTATTCCTTCTTTTTCTCCGCCAGCACAGATGCCCGAACGGTTCGGGCAATCTGCGGCCACTCGGCCACACCGATAATGAAGATCAGCATATAGATGGCGATTTCACCAAACATCAGGTTGCCAAAACTGGCCTTGAACACTGCACCTACAATGATGGCAACCATCAGGGTAGAAAAGGACAGCTGAACGTCGGCAATGCGCATCAGAATGGAATCCACCCTGCCACCCAGATAACCTGCCAGCAGCCCGAATAAAATGCCCAGCGCCGCCTGCAGCACTACCGCGCCAAAGCCTATCAGCAGTGACACACGGGTGCCGTACAGAATAGTGGAGAGCATGTCCCTGCCCTGGGCATCCGTACCCAGAGGGAAGGCTGCATCGGCCCCCGGCATACCCACCGGCGGAAGTTCCGAGTTCATGATATCGATCTGCGCCAGATCGTAGGGGTTCGTGGGAGCGAACAGAGGCGCAAACACAGCCGCAAACACCATCAGAAGCAATACAATAAAACTGGCAATTGCCACCTTGTCGCGTTTGAAGCTGTACCAGAGGAAGGATTCGCGAAAGCGATTCCAGCGGGAAAGGGTCGCCGTAGTCATGCTTTCTTACCTGTCAGTTTCACCGTGGGATTCACCAGCCCGTAAACCAGATCTACCAATGTATTTGTGATCACGAAAATCAGGCCAACCACCATCAGGTAGGCCACGATCAATGGGATATCACTACGGGTGATCGCTTCCAGAAACATCAGCCCGACGCCGGGCCATTGGAATACGGTTTCTGTAAGAATGGTATAGGCCACCATAACGCCCACCTGAACACCGCCTACCGTGATAACGGGCAACATGGTGTTTTTAAGTGCGTGAAGAAAGTTGATGCGCGCCGAGCTCAGGCCTTTCGCCCGGGCATAGCGAATGTAATCGCTTTGCAGCACTTCCATCATTTCTGCGCGAATCAGCCGGATAAACAAGGGCAGCATGATGGACGCCAAAGATACACAAGGCAGTACCAGGTGCATCAACCCAAGCTCTGTAAAAAAGCCGGAATACCAGGTGCCGAACAAGTGTGTGAGATCATCCCCACGACCGTAGGACGGCATGCCACCCTCCGTGCTCAGGGCACCATTCAGCCACTGGCCCCAGCCAGTATCCGCAGGGAACCACTCAACAGTGATGCCAATGGAATAGATCTGAATAAGCACAATGGCCGTGAGGAACACCGGAATAGATATACCAACCGTACTCACACCCATGAAAAATTTGGCCAACCACGCCTGCGGTCGGATGGCAGCGTAAACGCCGATGGGCACAGACAGCAGCATGATGATCAAGCTGGCCCCGATCACTAACTCCAGGGTTGCCGGCAGGTGCTCAGCAATCACTGTGAGCGTTGGCTTGCCGTAAAAATACGAATTCCCCAAATCGCCCTGAATGGCTTTACCTGCAAAGCGCAGATACTGAACCACCATGGGATCATTCAGCCCCAGCTCTTCACGCAGGGCTTCGCGCTCCTCCATGGAAACGGACATGCCGACCATTTCCTGAAGCGGGTCGCCAAGACCGTCCTGGATGGCAAAAGCGATCACACTGATCACGAACATGACCAACACTGCCTGGGAAATGCGTTGAACCAAAAACGCTAACATGCAGGAATTACCACTGATGAGTATTTAAAAAGCCTCTCTCCCCTAGCGGGAGAGAGGTTGGAGAGAGGGGCAATTTCCCCCTTTACTCGACGATCAGATCACCCAGGTACGGGAAGTTCATCACGTTCAGAATCGGCTCAATCTTCACGTTCTTCTTGCTGGCCCAAGCCAGATCCTGCCAGTGCAGCGGCACGAAAGCAGCATCGTCGTACAGGCGCTGCTCAACTTCCTGCAGCATAGCGGTACGCTTTTCTATGTCGGTTTCAACATTGGCTTTTGCAACCAGCGCATCGATTTCCGGGTTGCAGTAATTGCCTGCGTTATACTGGCCTGCACCACTGCCCGCTTCGGTGCAGAAGGTCAGAAACTCATAGAAGTTGGCGGAATCTTCAGTATCCGCGTGCCAGCCAATCAGCATCATGTCACCAGAACGGTTATCAAACTCTGGCCAGTACTGCGCTTTTGGTAGGGTTTTAAGGTCCACTTTGATGTTGATGCGAGCCAGCATAGCGGCCGCTGCCTGAGCGATTTTGTCATCGTTCACATAACGGTTGTTCGGCGCCATCATGGTGATGGTGAAGCCGTCCTCGTAACCCGCTTCTTTCATCAGCTCCTGGGCTTTTTTCACATCATATCGGGGCTTCAGGGATTCGTTGTAGCCTTGGTAGCCAGCCGGCGAGAGCTGGGCGGCAGGTGTGGCAAAGCCTTTCATGATCTTGGCCGCAATGCCTTCCTGGTTGATGGCATAGGCTACCGCCTGACGGACCTTGGGGTTCTTGAAGGCTTCAACCCGATCCTGGTTCATGTGAAACATAATGATGCGGGTACCGCTCATGGTGACCAGATCCGAGTTCTTGTCACGCTTGATGCGATCAAGATCGGTAGGGGGCACCGGCGCAATGAAATCCACGCCGCCAGACAGCAGTGCCGAAACCCGGGTATTGTTCTCTTTGATCGGAGTCAGAACGATCTTCTTCACGTTGCCGGGAGATTCTTCATCCCAGTAGTTCGCAAAGCGCTCGAACTCCATGCGCACGCCCTGTTGGCGGGATGTCACTCTATAGGGGCCGGTGCCAGAAAGGTTATCGGAAGCGAAGGAGTTGCCATGTTTGAGGATAGCGCCCTTCATCTTGCCGTCTTCTGTTTCGCCGGAATAAAACTCGCTGTCCAGCGGGAAGATGTATGTTGCGGTATTGAGTAACAGGGGGAATGGCTCGCTGGTCACCAGCTCAAAGGTGTAATCATCGATAATATTGATGCCGCTAAAGGGCTTGAAGATGGCTTTGAAGTCCTGACTTTCTTTCAGGCGATCGTATGTAAACTTAACATCTTTGGCGGTGAGCTCGTTTCCTGAGTGGAACTTGACCCCTTCGCGGAGTTTAAAACGCATGGTTTTGTCATCCACACGGGTCCAGCTTTCGGCCAGGCGGGGCTCGAAATCCAACTCTTGGGTCCAGCGCACCAGCGGATCAAAAGACATGTGAGACAACTGCAGGATCCCGCCGGAGAGCTGCTCATGAATATCGAGAGTGACCGGATCGGCGTCATACGCCATTTTAAGCTCTTTCGTTGCCTCAGCAGACAGAGCTACAGGCGCAGTAGCAAGCGCCATGGTACCAATAAATGCTGCAAGTAGTTTTTTCATTGCGTTTTCCGTCGTTGTTTTACGAGTTTTTACGGCACACCTAACTTCAGGCGCACCGGACGCCTGTTATAGAAACTAGCCCCGGAAACTACTTACGGCAATCGAAATTGCAACTTACGGCTATGCACGAACTGAATGACGATGCATTCAGCAAGCGTTTCGTGCCGTCAGAGGCGAAACACCAGAGGCAGGATAAGTGCCGTAAAGACACCTGTAAGCCCCATACCCAGAGAGGAGAAAGCTCCGGCGGTATGACTGATTTCAAACGCCCTGGCCGTGCCAATCGCATGGCCATTGAGGCCAAGCGCAAAACCGAGAATGCGCTCATCCTCAACCGGCAGCCACCTTGCCAGAAGGTCGACAAACAAAGTGGCGACCACTCCGGTTATGAGCAACCCCCCCATCATCAGCGCTACCGACCCGCCTAATTGTTCGGTGATCCCTATGGCTATCGGCGCAGTTACAGATTTGGGCGCGAGCGATGCCAGTACTTCAGGCGTAGCTCCCATGGCCCAGGCAATCACCACGGCATACACCGCCGCCATAGTGGCTGCCAGAGGAAGAGTAACCACTATTGGAAGCCACATGGCGCGGATATGGTGGATTTGCTGATATAGGGGAATCCCCAGAGCCACGGTAGCCGGCCCAAGCAGCACTGTAATCCAGAGCGCCCCTTCCTGATAGCGAACATAATCAATGGATAACACCGCAATCACCGCTGACAAAATAACGGCAGAGAGCAAAACCGGTGGCATCCACAGCGGTTTTCCAAGGCGAGCGAACAGCCAGTTCCCGACAAAAAAGGCGCTCAGGGTAAGCCCGATTGCGAGCACAGGGCTGGTTGACAACACATCGGGTATAGCGATAAAGCGGCTGGCCAACTCAGTCATTTGAACGCCCTCGAGACGACAAACGAAGCATGCCTTTCATGATCAACAGTGTTGTAAGAACACTCAGGAAGGTCCCCAACAACAAGGCAACAGCCACCGCCAACCACTGGCCGGAGAACTGTGAAGCCATAAAGAATACTCCCACCACGCCCGGCATGATCAATAACACCAGCACTGAGATCAGCGCCTGACTTGCCGTTGCCAGGTCCTCACTCACCCTGCCCCGCAGCATCAATGATAGCGTCATAAAAATCATGCCCAGCACGCCGCCACTGACCGGCAACAGAAAAAGTACCCGCATGGCTTCACCAAGCAGGAAAAACAGAACCAGAATCAGAAAACCACGCAACATTGGCATGTCGTCTTACTCACCACCCACAGAATTGCTTTACACTACCGCAAATCAACATCTTGATACCAATGCAGGACAGCCATGGCGCTTAAAGCAACTATAGTAAAAGCCACGCTCAATATTGCCGACATGGACAGGCACTATTATGCGGACCATCAGCTCACCATAGCGCAGCATCCCTCAGAGAATGATGAGCGCATGATGATTCGCCTCCTGGCCTTTGCCCTGAATGCCAGCGACGACCTGGAATTCACCAAAGGCTTGAGCACAGACGACGAACCGGAACTGTGGCAGAAAAGCCTGAGCGATGAGATTGAACTTTGGATTGAGCTGGGTTTGCCCGACGAAAACCGCCTGCGCAAAGCCTGCAACCGCGCGCGCCAGGTTATCCTCTACGCTTACGGTGGCCGTGCTGTGCCGCTGTGGCTGGAAAAACATCACAGCAAGCTGAGCCGTTTCAAAAACCTGACGATAATTGAGCTACAGAGCGAATCCACCGAAGCCCTGGCCAAACTCGCTGAGCGGAACATGAATTATCAGGTGACCATTCAGGATGGCGAAGTGTCGTTCAGCAATGAGGATGCGCTGGCAAATATTACGCCAGCCCAGCTTTTTCCGTAACCCAGACTGCCTTCACGAACACACCAAGGCTGGACAGCGCAGGCCTGCGCACGTAAGATTGCGCTCTCGAAATTGACGCACAGCCGTCGTATTCGAATGCGCCCGTAGCTCAGCTGGATAGAGTACTGCCCTCCGAAGGCAGGGGTCACAGGTTCAAATCCTGTCGGGCGCGCCATATTTTTCAAGGCCTTACGTGAGAGCGTAGGGCCTTTTTATTTGGCTGTGCCCAAATTGTGTCCACAGAAATAGCCCTCTCATGTCTTAAACCTATGTCGCTTAGCTTTAAGCTCGCACTTCGAAAAGATCCTCGGACTCGGGCCAACCACTACCGAATTGAGCAAACTCATCGGAACTAAAAGTCACTGTCAAACAACTCCCTTTCTCTTAAAGAGTGGTCAATCTTAGTTGATTACTGTGCATTATAAAACCAATCTGACAAGTTTCCAGACTAACCCAACGAAAAGTATCACCGCAAAAAAAATAGTGACTTCCATTATAAAGCTTTTAGGACATGGCTTTTCTATAAAACTCTGATTGCTTTTAACTTCCTGATATATACTTTGAGATTTTTCCAGGATCTTCGTCATACGCTCATGATCAGACATATTAATTAATTCGTTAAAATCTGAACCTGGCAAATAATAGTGCTCTCCGTTTTTTACTTTTTCACATTGCTCCATAAAATATTTGTTTTGTTCATATATGTGGGATATCTCCAGCTTATGTAAGTTCTTTTCGCGATTCGCTTCAAACCAATTAGACAGAGCCTTCACATACAAATATCTCAAAGAATGATTATAGCTATCGCGGTAGTTTTTAATCGATTCCCCAAAAAACTTCGCTACCATCATGGCCACGATAGCAATAACTAAAACGCTTATAGCGATGAACACAAAAGGCAAAATCAAAAAAAATATAAGTATCAATAATTCTGAAAATTTTTCAGTTATCCCAATATTCTCAAGAGCTTCAGGAAGATATTTTTCTGTATTTTTAATTATGCAGAACCAACCTTCCATCATTAAATGAGCAACATCATTAAATGGAATTATCCAAAAAATAATAATGATGGGTGCAACAAGAAAAATTGGAGCGTAAAAAACGCAAGAGACAAAAAAAATAATGCTAACGAGTTTTTGCAACCCCAGCTTGTCAACCACTCTTTCTATCAGGCCACTTAACATAGAGGGAGCTCTTTTATAGCGCTTTATTTTAGGGGCGGCTCGATTGGGCCCCGATTTTCAGAAGCATCGCTTTCAACTCCAAAATAAGTTATTCCAACATCACTCGGGCTGCACGGCCCCCTTCCCCTCATTTTTCCCGCAATGTTTTCGGAAGTTAAGAACACTAACCCTATTCTAGTATGCATGTGGCAACATTTACTTTGAACTAATATAAATAAGTATTGGACAGCCCGCGATAACTTCGAGGCTGGTAAAATAGCCTTTAATGCCACTCATCTACAATTAGTTCCAGATTCCCCTGAAAACCCGGACGCGCATTTGTAGCAGTGCCCAGCGGTAAATGGATTTTCCGTTGGCCCTGCTCCTCAATTATCTCCGTCTTATGGGGAGCATTGCCGATTCCATCCTTCAAAGAAAGCCCATACCGAATAGTTTTATCGCGTATTGCCAATGTAATTTGCTCTTGGTACATAAAACCTTCAAAGTGCTCATCAAACCAAAACTTGCGATTAACTTCGAATAATGGAGCACGTACCCCGATATCTATCGTAAATATCAAAGCCTGGTCAGATGCTTGCCGGGCATCTTCGGTCAGATAGCCAGTAAACAGATATACCGGTTTTTGCTCTTTAATTAGCTCGTCATAACTACGCAGCAGCGCAGAAGCATGCTCGTAACGTCTTTCGTGCAAAGCATAGTTTGGCGCGGCCCGCACGCGTGTCACGGTATCGAAGTAGTAGGAGCCCCTCACCTCAGCGTTATTGGCACGCTTATTCTGCACTCCTGGCGGCAGGTCTACACGATTCACACGTAGCCTAGCCGCTATCCGAATCGACCCGAACAGAAATCGCCTTAGGTTTTGATATCCTGACTCGGAGTTCACCAACCCAAAATGCCCAGAGTGACTACGATATGTCACCGATCTCGGTGCCTGTTCAACGTACGCATTGGCCATCATGACCAGCCCATCACTGGCGGGCCCGGTTACCTGCTTAGAGAGTTTGAAGAATGCATTGTAATCCTTGAAATCAGAACCGATAAAGCAAAAGCAGCATTCGGGATCGAGCGCACCATCCAGCGAGTTCACAGCAACAGATTTTTTGCTGATTTTCAAATATTCTCGCATGCGCTTCTTGGAAAAGTTGGATATATGGAACCGGTCAATCGGCCCTAAATCAGGCACGTTAATCCCCAGCACATCAATACCATTATGCGGTGTACCATAGGTAAACAATTTACTTACATAATGCGGGTTGCCACCCTCTTCAGTGAGTTCTAGACCTGATCCATCCAAGTCATCAGGCACACCATGACGGCAGATATTCTGCAGGTAACAACGGCAAACCAAACCACCCATTGAGTGCGCAACCAAGTGCACCTTGAAGGCGTCCTTTTGAACCTGACTGTCTCCACACGTAGCATCACGCACATCCAGAATAAAGCGTCTCAGATCGAGCGCGAACTGCTCCATACTGACCCGCTCGCCATTGCCAAGTAAATTTGAAGCCCTTTCGTAATAACGAAACACCCAAATTGACTTCGCTGGAACTTCACCAGGCTTATCGAGGTAGCGACCTCCTTGAAATGCATCTATATATTCGTGGTCTTTGATCAGGCGAAGAAGTGGCGATTCAAAGATAAAGGATACAGGCTTGCGTTGGTGGTCTTGCCTTAGCACGGTTGATCCACGGTTGAATCCCATGTAAGGGTCAGCCGAAGTCTCGTCTATCTCCGCCATCGTCGCTGCAAAGCCCCGAACATAAATGATCGGGTAGCATGGGGCATTCATTGTCATGTGATCTCTCCCGCCAACTCACTACAACTCTTTGTTGAGTGCACCAGCTAAAGCTGATCGAAGTCACGACTACTCAATAAGTGCGATACTCACCCATTTCATGTGCTATCTGAACTATAGTCAACATTAACTACTGCAGCAAAGTAAAGCCCAAACTGAATCACACTTGGTTTCGTAGAGGCTTGGCGAGTTGCAGGTATATTACCGCTACTAACCAGCGTAACAGCCTGCAAATCAAATCCAGTCGCCTTTTCAGACGCGTCGCGCAGAACGACACAATCTCTATTAAAATCAATTATTTTCTCGCTAATTAACAAAAACAAACTAACTTGAAAGTGTCGCATATACAGTTTTAAAAAAGTCTGACGACTGCCATGAAGTTATGTCGCTTCGAACGCTGGCAAGAGGATTCTTATGTGGAAACCTACGCGTTAATTATCCAGTCACCTGGCCAGGTTGATATGGCGGGCATAACTGTAATGGCGTCTGCCCTTGGTGTTCCTGTGCAATCACTCTCTCAAGACATATACCGTGCGCCAAGTGTACTCGCTCGCAACATCCCGGCCGACAACTTGCAAGAGCTGCTGAGCCATTGCGCCAGACTCGGGCTTGATGTCACAAGTGCTGCAAACGATGCGACGGTTCCCCAGACCGTAAAAACTTTTCAGCTGGCTGTATACATTGCAGATTCCGCACGTATCCCACATGCCGTCGAGACCATTGCACGGGTGACCGGGGTTGCTCCCGATCAGGTTTTCAGAATGTTGGCGATGCCGCCCGGACTGGTTCTCGGTAATGTTAGTCATGCCGCCGTTGAAGCCCTGCGGGAGCGCCTTGGTACAGGCATCGAATTGATGACAGCCAGCGAAGATAAGGGGCTATTCGATCTTTATCTAACCCAGAGCATGGCCTCACTGCCTGCCATTAGTGAACTGGCCGGCAGCAAAAAAGGACTGATTCCACTGGGATTAGCGCCGGAGCAGGCGAAAGCTCTGTATCAACGCATTCCCAAGGGCATCGCGCGCCTGATTCCGCGGGGCCTGCTGCGGTTTGACGTGGTGCTTGCCTCTACGCCGCCCCTTTCCTGTCTCGCTGCACCCGTTCTAGCAGAACTGTTCGGAGTGACGACCGATCAAATACCCCTGTTACAAACTCATGCCCCCCTGGCTCTTGCCGAACGCCTGCCTTTTGACGAGGCATCCGCAGCCGTCAGCCGGTGCGTTGCCGCAGGTTTGCCGGTAACCCTTGAGGCATCAGGTTTCGAACGCTGTGATCTGGTCGTCGAAGACGCCCCCGACCGCAACGCTCTGGCCAACGTTTTGGCGGCAGCAGGCAAGAATCTGCCAGAGCATCTACCCGCGCGGGTAGGCACCGATTTGCCAGACCTGGATGCCCGATGGTTGGCCTACAGTATCGAAAAAGCCGGCGCCCCAATCCGCTTCGAGGAAGTCGCGCCATGATCCATTTACAAATTGCCGAAGCCGGAAAACAACATAGCCTGAAGGGCAATCACCCAGCCGCGCTGGAACGTTATCGTCATGCGCTTCAACTTGCGGTAAAGCAGCGAGCAAACCCGGTGTTTTTGTATCACTACACCGAATGCATTCTGGACGCGCTAGAGGCCGCAGGCGAAGCCCGGCAAGCCTTGGCGCTGACCGAGCGTGCTCTGGAGGAGCAGCAGGAGAAAGGAGGCGAATTAGGCAGCCGGGTGCGAGCCGGCTTGTTGCAAAGGCGCATCGTTTTACTGTTTACCCTGGAGCAAAAGCAAGAGGCCGACGCCGCGCTGGCTGAGGCCGCAGGGTTGGGCGGCCCCATTCTCAATGCACTGCAGGATGCCCGGCGGCGCCAGTTAACCATCACCCCAAGCTGGCTTTCCGGAATACTGCGGCAGCACAGCAAAAGCATCATAAATCCTGAGGCACTGCGCCACGCAGATGCCGAAGCCGGTGAAGTTCATTTCATGAAGGAGAACGCCTGTGCCGGATCTTAAAGATATGACCCCGGGCGAGATACTCGCCGACAGCAGCGTCGCCACTTTTATTTCAGAACTCGGAAAGGGCATTGCCGCTGCGCAGGTAGACCTGGACAACAACTCGATTCGACAGATCGAAGCGTTTACCACGCGGCGCGACGACCTTGGTGGCCGATCACTGCTTGATTTAGGCCTGTCACCCGCTTTTTACCACTACCAATATGCAGACATCAGCTGCTCCATGCAGCTGCGTATGGAGGTCGGCAGCAGTGACGAATTCGGGTTTTCGGCCAAGGCCGAAGACACCAGCGACGACAGCCAGAGCGGAAACCTCGATAGTGAAGAAATCATCAACGAAAGCAGCAACCGCTCCGAGATCAAAAGCGCAAAAATGACCATGCGCGCCGACAGCCAGGGCGCTCTGGTTTTGAACACTGGACAGAGCTTTACGCCGGCCGGTGACAATCCCATGACCAGACTCGCCGACCTGCGGCGTCTGCTGACCGCAGGCGACAGCGGTATCGACACGCTGATTGAGCGTGACCCGATCGAACGTCCCGCAATGGGCCTGAATACCCCAACCGACAAAGTGCTGGTGAACTCGCCAACGATTGCTTTTTTAAGCCCGGATTTTGACAACGCTGTATTCCGTATTCGCGAGAACCAAGGCACAGATTTCATCGTTAACAGTACTTTGACGGTGTCGACGACTGCGCAAGCCGATCTACCATCTTATATCGCTCATTTTGAATCCCAATTACAGGCCGCTGGTTTTGAAACCGGGCATTTCACCCCGGGCGCTCGTGCTCTTGTTACACCCCAAGTGAAATACGCCAAAGGTATATCGAATCTCAGTGCGGAAAGTATCTCGTTATTAGAAAAACTCGCACAGGTTTTAAAAGACACAGGGTTACGCGTTGAGCTAGAAGGGCTCACAGACCGCCAAGGTTCGCAAGCACGTAACATTACGCTGGGCATTGCCCGAGCTGAAAAAGTGTGGGAGTGTTTAGTTAACCGCTGGGGCGTTCCAGCCTCGCAGGTTACCTACTCAAACCCACGCAGCCGTGGCGAGGCACAACACCGCGCGGATGATCCAACTGGACCAGAAGATAATCAGGCTTACCGAACAACATCTATTACAATTTTAGATCTTGATTACTATCTAGTTTTCGCTGGCCATAAATCAGATTTCGTGCCGGCAGAAATTGCACCAAACAATATTGGAAACCCGACAGGGCCTGGCAACGCCTACGTGTCTCTTTATAATGTAGTCGAGTTGTCGACAGTATTAGCCGGCAACGGTGTCACCGTAGAAGGCACATCATTCAGCTTCAGCGGCTCGGCAAATCAGAGCAGCCCCGGAACGGCGATTTCTTACGCCAACAATCTGGCCCGCGACATCAACGCCGCCGCCAACCTCAGCGCCTGGGCAACCGGCAACGTGGTTCAGGTAGCGCGGGCGCAGGACGGATTTCAAGTGCAATTGTTCACCAAAGACAACCGCGAAATCAGTATTTCCGAAAGCAGCAATTTCACGATCACGTCGCAATTCTCCCGCAGCCAACGCACCGTAAAATCTCAAAAACAGGGCGCCAACCGAACCACGGCTGTGGGTGTTTCCGTCGATGCCCGTTTTTCGCGACAGTTTAACCAGGAAGTCACCGGCAATTCAGCGATTTCAGCGCGTCTGGTGTCGATTCCCGCACCACCAGAGTTTCTGGAGCAAATTCGCGCTTATCAAAATGAGCTAGACAAATGAGCAGCGTCGTTAAAACCACAAAGGCGCTTACCCAGGCGCCACTGCCCGATATTGTTGAAAAACTGGGTCTGGCCATCGCAGGTGCGCAGTTTGCGCTGGATTTAAACTCGGCCAATCTTGCCAAAACCATGGCTGAAACCAACGTCGAGATCGGCGGCAACAACTACAACTTGCTCTCGCTCGGTTTCACCCCAACCTTCTACGCCTTCACCGAGGCCACGGTCGAAGCGAAGCTGTCCTACACCATGAGCGAAGGCACAAGCTATGGCGGTAGCCTGGAAGTTTCCGCCTCGGGCGGCACGCCTTTCTTTATGGCTGCGGCGACTGTTTCCGCCAGTTACGAACGCAAGTTTTCTGTTTCGGCTGAGGGCGCGTCATCCATAGCCGCCAAACTGGTCTCACTGCCACCACCTGAACAGTTTTTAGAGGTACTTCGGGCGGCAACACCCACATTGCCAAAACCGGCAAATCCGTAACAGCTTAAGAGGATTAGACACATGTCAATCGGACAGGACCTTCTGAACGTTCCCATGGGGGAGATGATCCGGGACATGGCTTTCGCAATCGCCGACAGCCAGTTCCAACTTGATCAGTCGGGCATGCGAACCGCCGAAATGATGGGTGGCCTGCAATCGGTTTTCGACGATGAAGGCAACCAGACCTTCGACGACAGCCGCATCTTTTTTGGCTACGAGTACATGAGTGTGCGCGCGGCACTGGCCTACGCAATCTTCGACGATAGTTTAACCGGCGCGCTGGACGCCGATTCCGTCAAACTAACAGAGGTGGTACTCAACCTGGTCAGCGAACTGGGTCAACTTAGCGCCACTCAAAGCAAAGACCTGGCTAGTAACGGCGAATCTGCAATCGCCAGTGCGCAGGTTGACGGCAAACCACTGCTGGACGAAATCATTCGCGTGCCTACCCGCCTGTCGATGATGGAACTGGGCTTTACCCCCACGTTCTATCAGTTTGTGGACACAATCATTGAAGTAAAAATCGCAATCAAGATGACCCGCAGTTACGAGTCCACACGCACCCGCACCGAGGCGTCGCGCGACAGAAGTTCATCATCAAAACGCTCAAAACGCGGCGGGGGACTGATGGGGCTGTTCGGGGGTAAGCGTTCGCGCAGTTATGCGGGCAAATCGTCGGTGCAAACAACTCAGGTCGATGCGACCTACTCGTCAAAGTATTCCTACTCCGCCGAGGGGGCGAGCCTGCTGCGAACCAAACTGGTTCCGGTGCCGCCACCCGCGATTCTTGAAGAACGCATTCGCGGTTTCGTGGACATCGAGGAAGAAACCCGCCGCGCCCGTCTCACGGAAATTCTGGATACTGACGACAACACCTGATCGGAGGATTAACAGATGGCCATCGGACAGGACCTGCTCAACGTTCCCTTCCCTGCGATGATTCGGTCGATGGGGCTCGCCATTGCCGAAGCGCAGTATGAACTGGACATAGTGTCGATGAAAATCGCGCGTCTTATGGCGGGCTTCAGCCCCGAAAAAGAAGACGATGAAAGAGGGACCGGCTTTGATGCGGGGCGCAACAATCTCGTTCAGATAGGCCCCAACAAAGCGAATGACAGCTATTCGCTGCTGGAGTTGGGTTTCACCCCAACCTTTTATCAATTCGTCGACACCTTGATCGAGGTAAAAATCTCAATCACCATGAGCCAGGAAGACGCGGAAAAGACATCATCGACAAAAGTCGCCGCCTCCGTATCGGGCAAAGTGGGATTCTTCTCAGCCTCGGCCAAGGCCAATGTGTCCACGGTTTCAGCCAGCTATTCCAGCAAGTATCAATACAGCGCAGAGGGTTCATCGCTGCTCCGTACGAAATTGGTTACCGTGCCGGCACCGGCCATTCTTGAAGAGCGTCTGCGCGCTCTTTCTACTCCGCCCTCTCCTGCAGCGGACACGTAAACTATGGCCCGTAACTCTCTTCGCAACCTGGGCACGAGAAGCGCAAATGCAGCGCCCGAAACGCCGCAAATAAACGCAGGTATGCTGCCGGCGGATCTGCGGGCACTTTTGCATCAACGGGAGGCGCTGGAAGCGCGGATGGCGGCTCTGACCGGGCGTCCGGCGGATAATAGCGACAGCCGTTTCCCTATTACCCCCCTTTCGGTTCGCCGGGCAGCCGACGATGCCTGGGCGGCAGCCAGAGATCGGCGGCAGGCTCCCGGTTCGCCCCACGATGAACTGAGTGACGGCAGGTTGAGACGAGTATTGCAAGCAACCCAGGCAAGTGCCTCAGAACCACCACAGCGAACCGGGCAGCGTGCAATTCAAGATCTCGCGGAGAGAACCGGGTTACGCAATTTGAAAAGCCCGGCAACTCAGGCCGAATCGGACCCTCTGGAGCGGATGATGCGCTTGCGCGAGTCGCCAGACATGCGTGATCTGAAAACCACCCTGCCCGAGCCACGCTTGCCCGAGAGGCCCGGAGCACTGGAACGAGCATCTGAAAGACTGGATATTCTACGCGGCGGTTCCGGCGATCTTGACAAATTACGCGCGCTAGCGCTTTCGCGGCGCACAGCACGCTTTCAAGAAGCACGTGAACTCGAGCGCCAACGCAGACCGCAGGATCCTGACGCGAGCAGAGACGCCGCCCGACTAGACCGACGAAGCACACAAGGAGCGAGAACAGACCATGTCTGACCCAGCCAATATATCAGCCGACGCGATAGCGGCCCTTCTGGGCGGGCTGGCCAGCGCCCTGACCGATGCACAACAGACGATGGCAGAATTGCCGCCTGCAGACCCATTTGGCCGGCCACTGCCGAGCTACCGCATTCCCGAACTGGACTTCACCTTTGAAATAGAAACAGTTGAGGCCAGCAACACCAGCAGTAGCGGAAAAAGATGGCTGTTACAGCCCTCTGGTACTTCATCATCTCGAAATACGATCAGTTCGACCATCAGTGGTAAAATCGTCGCCGTGCCACCCAACGGTGGTTTGCCGCAAACCCTCATTGCCGCAATCCAGCGCGGTAACTCAATTGAAGTGCGCTTATCTAACAGCGCTGGCGAAATTCTCACACAGACTCCGGTGGAACTGGAGTTTGACGCAGAGGCAAGCAGCGCTATGCACGGAACGACGCTGACATCAGCTCGACGGCTGGCACTTCTTGCTGAGCAGCAAACCCAAACTGACCAGACCGGAATAGCCATCATCGGTATAGGGTCCCGCGCATTAAAGACCGGTGAAAGCGCCATTGTTTTGGTGCGCGCGGCGGGCGCTGAAACGCGCATCAGCTTGAAAAAGGAAGCGTGATCTATGATCAGAGCCATCGTCGGGACAGGTACTCTTCTGAACTCCAACGGAAAACCCGCCGCTAATCTGGTTGTAAATTTGCAACTGCAAACACTGAAAGGCGGTTGGAAAACGATAGCGCAATCACGAACGACCCAAGCCGGCAGTTTCAAGCTGAGAATGGACGGAAGCGAGCTGAAGAATCTGAACGTTATGCCTCATTTTCGTCTTGCGGGCGGCCGGGGCGAAGTGTTGGCCGAGAACCCGTTAATAGAAGTGGGCAGAACCACGCTCATTGTGGATTTTGGCAAGACAGTGCGCGGTGGCCAAGCCAATCCGCTCAGAGACCGCCTGGCAAAATCCGAGCGCGAATCCCAGACTCTCAAGGCAGAGAAAGACGTTCTGATGCAGCGGTTTCTCGACGCCAAACAGACTACCAAGGCTTTGGAAAAAAACCGCGATGAACTTGCAGCCCAGATTGCGCAAAAGGACGTTAACCTGATTGACCTTAAGGCGCAGCTTGAAAAAACCGAAATGCCACAATCCGGCCCTATGGACGATGTTGCAACTCAGGAAATTTCTCGTTTGAAACTTCAACTGCTCAGCTCCGAAATTGCATTGCGAGACCACAAGGCACGTGAGGACACCCTGAACTCTCGGTTCAACGGGCTGACATCTGAACGCGATAATTTAAAAGCCGAACTGGACGAGTTGCGCGGCGCCGAAGCAGCTGCCCCTCAGATAGGTACCCTGGCCACCACAATCGCTAACTCTTTACGTGGAATGGAAGCCGAGGGCGTTGAGCTTGCTGACGCACGCATCACGCTAAAAGGCTACCTGGCCGATGGCGGCAACCGGTTCAAGCCGTTCGATGCTGCCGAATTGTCACGCGTTGACTCCAAGGCCGCCAGCGAGATCAGCTTCGGTGTCCGGCCCAAGTCGTCTGCCTCAGATTCTGGCGGTCGGGCCATGCCTGACGTTGTTGGCCTGACACCGGCCTCAGCCGCCCGGATCCTCCGCCCGCTCGGTCGCCGCGTTGAAGTGATCGAGGTGCCGGGTAAACCCGTGGGTGCAATTATTACGCAGAATCCCGCCGCAGGCGGCGATCTTCCACCCGAGACAATCATCCGCCTGATGGTCGCTATCGGACCTCAAAAGGAAAGCTGACATGTCAGACTTGAGAAAACTTGCACAGGATATTGGCGCAGCTCCATTAGGCGATCTGATTGCGTCAGTGGGCCGGGGGGTTGCGGAAGCCCAAGCCGCACTGGATGCTGGCTCTCTGGAACAGAGTTTGGCGCTGTATGAAAACGGCGACGACCTTACGCGTATTATGCGCGAGACGGGCTATAGGCCAACGTTCTACGCAATTCCCGAAACCGAAGGCGAGTTAACCCTGTCCCTGACGGTTACCGGAAACTCGGCGCCACAACCAACTCCCAGTGCAGCTCCCCTCGCCCCGCTCGGCACAAAAATGCTCAGCCGCCGAGTGGCGGCCAAGCCTCGCATCTATGCGGCTCCGGTCGATGCCGGCTATCGCAACAGCTACGGTTTCACCGGCACGGTGGGAGCCAAAATCAAGTTCCGCATTGTTGCCGTTCCAGCCCCCAGCGGCGCGGAAGCCGCCCGCGTTGTTCCTGACTTCACCGGTATGACGAGCGCCCAGGCCACAATTCTGGCAGAGAGTTTCGATCTGGTTCTTGAAGGAATCGACGAAGCGAATGCGGATGCCAAAGTAGCCACACAAAACCCCACTCCCGGCGCCGTCGTCCGCGAAGACAGTGCGATTGTGGTTACCACGGGTTAGCTCTGCTCAGCCCCTCTTCAATGGCAACCGTCCGGCAAACCCACCTTGAGCCTGATACCGAAGCCTTCAATATAGCGTCCACTTATTCCTTAGTGGGCACTTATCTTGACCAACGTAAGCGTAACCCGCCCTTATCGAAGACGTCGCCGGCACGCCCCAGAATTTAAAGCTCGGCTGGTGTCCGAGTGCCAAAATCCTGGTGCGTCTGTTTCCCGTATTGCCGTGGAATCAGTGACTGCTTGCGTGGAAGGGATGGCCAAGATGCCGAGCCACGAGCCAACTCACCATTCTTAAAATCGTAGCATCGTAAATTCCCCCCTCCCCTAAAAACCATCAGTTGACATTTTTCTGAGCTTGAGAAAGAATGCTTTTCGGCTCTTATATAGATACGTTTCGTATCGTTATAGGCCAAATATGAAAGGCTCGTGAAATATTGAAGGCTCGTAAAGCACAGCTTCATCGGTATTTTGACTTGCAGTGAGCTCTAAGTTTCCTTCGGTAAAAACAACTTACAAACTAAACATCAGGAAGCATGCCATGAATAAAAAAATGCAATTTGTTCTGACCAGCCTGGCGGCGGGTATCGCTCTCAACACTCTCTCCACAGTGGCTCAGGCCAAGGAACGCTGGACCATGACTACTACTTGGCCAGACAACCTTGCTTTGATTGAAATTGATCGCCACTGGGTAGAGTTGGCTAACAAACTGACCGGTGACGATCTGACCATTAATTTCCGCGCTGGCGGTACTCTGATGCCCGGCACTGAAGTGTTTGATGCCACTGAAACCGGGAGCATTGAGGCTGCGGCCGACTGGCCAGGCTACTGGGCCGGTCGCAGTTCAGCATTTTCGCCTCTGGCCACGACCACTAGCCTGTTCAACGGTGTTGACTATATGAACTGGATCCAGCAGTGGGGTGGGTTTGATCTTTACCAGGAAGTGTATGGCAAGTAAAACATGGTGTATCTGCCATACGCTGTCACCAATAACGAATCGGGTTTCATGGGGGGTAAACCCATAAAAGGTTTAGCTGACCTTAAGGGCAAGCGCATCCGGCTCTCTGGCCGAGACCAGGGGCGGGTATTGGAAGAACTAGGCGGCTCCCAAGTAACTTTGGCCGGAGGCGAAGTATATCAGGCCATCGAACGAGGCGTTATCGACGCCGGTGAGTTCAATACTCCGGGGGTTGATCAAGCTCTTGGGTTTGGTGAAGTGGCAAAGCACTGGGCAACCCCCGGTTGGCATCAGTCAGCCAGTGTGTTTGGTGTAATGATCAATAGAGATGCCTGGAACAAACTGTCCCCGGACACCCAGGAAAAATTGAAAGTTGCCGCCGAGGCTACCATGGCTTGGTCCTTTTCTTGGACAGAGCGCACCTCAACCGAAGGTGCCATCAAGCTACAGGAACAAGGGGTCAAAATTCACCAGTTCTCTGACCAAGACCTCGAAAAAATTCAAGACATAACCAACGAGGTAATTGTGCGCGGTGCATGCGAAGATCCCATGCACGCCAAGATCTACCATTCCATGGTTAGCTACATGGAACATTACGCCAATTGGCGTGATCTAACTGCTCCATTCAACATGAGCCGTAGTATCGACAACCTGCCCTCCTTAGCCGCAATCGAAAAATGCTTGTAAAACGCCCCTAGCAGGCCTGGCACCCTCGTCGGGCCTGCTTCCGTTTTGATTTCGGAGGTTCATCATGAATGCTATTGCCAAGGCGATCGATACTATTAATGAGTTCTTTGGGCGTCTCATTGCGCCAATGATTGCGCTGATTACCCTTATTGTCCTTTACGATATCGGATTACGCTTCTTCACTGACCGACCCAGCGACTGGGCATTCGACATCACTAAAATGCTCTTCGGGGCTCACTTCATGCTGATGGCAGCTTATGGTTTGCGACACCACATTCATGTCGAAGTGGACGTAATCAAGCGGCTGCTGTCGCTCAAAACACAGGCTCTCCTTGACGTGATTGGCTACCTGATATTCTTCATGCCTTTTATGTGGATGCTGCTAAATCTGGGCTGGAGCTTCTTCATGCGCTCGTTCAGCCGAGGTGAAACAACCTATGGCATGGTGTCAATTCCAGTATATCCAATAAAAGGCGTTATCTTCGTCACGGCCGTGCTGATCTCGTTACAGGGCATTGCCATTGTTATCCGCGCAATCCAGCAGCTGCGGGAGGAGCAAGCATGAACTTGAGCCCTGAAGCACTAACCCTCCTGATGTTTGTGGGGTTAATTATCGGTTTGTTTATGGGCCACCCACTGGCATTTGTGCTGGGCGGCGTGGCAGTGATTGGTGCACTGGCTGGGCCGGGGCTGAACGTGATGGGCACCCTGGTGAATAATATTTACGGCAACGCCATGGACAACTACGTGCTAGTGGCTATTCCACTATTTGTTTTGATGGCGCGTTTTCTGAACGACTCGGGGGTTACCGAGAAGATGTTCCATGCTATGCGCCTGCTACTGGCTAACCTGCGCGGCGGCTTGGCCCTAACTGTTGTTATCGTCTCTGTGCTGCTGGCGGCCACTACTGGCATTGTGGGTGCATCAATTGCGGTAATGGGCATGATTGCTTTGGTGCCTATGCTGAAGTACGGCTACAACAAGGAGTTGAGCACCGGCGTTATCATGGCCAGCGGCTGTTTGGGCATTCTGATTCCGCCCAGCATCATGTTGATTCTGATGGCTAGCTATTCGCCAGTATCGGTGGGAGCCCTTTTTGCCGGTGCCCTGGTGCCCGGCTTGATGCTGGGCGTTATGTACGCCCTCTACGTGCTGGTGATTTGCTACATCAAGCCCGACCACGGCCCGAAAGTGCCGGCTGAAGAGCGCTCACGAACCAGTAATGGTGAACTTGTCATGATGCTGTTCAAGTACGTGCTGCCGCCGATGGCATTGATCCTGGGGGTTCTTGGCGCCCTGTTCACTGGCCTTGCCACCGCCACGGAGGCCTCAGCTATTGGGGTATTTATCGCTTTTTTGCTGTTTATGATATTTGGCGACCGAAAACTTAGCACCTGCTACAGCACCCTGATCGACGCCAGTAAAACCACGACCATGGTGATGCTGGTAATGGTCGGTGCTACGGCCTTTACCGGTGTTTTTTCTCGCGGGGGTGGCATGAACGTTATCAGCGACCTGGTATTGGCGATGCCCGGCGGCAATACCGGTGCCTTAATTTTGATGCTGCTTCTAGTGTTCTTTCTGGGCATGTTCCTTGATTGGACCGGCATTGTACTGCTCAGCTTCCCGATCATGCTGCCAATTATCGATACGATGGGAGTCGACATGTTGTGGTTTGTGGTGATGGTCGCCGTGGTACTGCAAACCTCTTTCTTGACGCCACCTTTCGGCTACGCCCTGTTTTATCTGAAAGGCGTGGCTCCACCCGGGATTGAAATTATCGACTTGTACAAGGCAGTTATCCCGTTTGTTGCCCTGATTTTAATCGCTTGCGTGCTATTGGCCGTTTTCCCCTGGTTGGTGACAAGCCTGCCTGGTCTCTTGCTGCGCTGACCCAGTGATGCATTCAAAGCAGAGCCATATGGGCCGCATCTTCTTACCGACAACAAAAAGTAACAGTACTTTAGGAGAAAATATATGTCTGCCACAGTCGTTCTACCAAGAATTATGGAAATCGGCCCGGGAGCTCTAACCAAGTTACCGGAGATTGTACAGTCGTTAGGGGGGCGAAAAGTGCTGATCATAACCGATAGCATGATGGTCTCCCTGGGTTACGCAGGGGAAGTTCAGGCTTTGCTTTCGGCAGCCAACCTGCATGTAGATGTGTTTGACGGCACCGAGCCCGAGCCTACGGCGAAATCCATTGAGGCTGGCTTGCAATGCGTGCTGACGCACCAGTACGACCTGATTATCGCTCTAGGCGGTGGTAGTCCTATTGACAGCGCCAAAGCCATTGCCATTCTGGGACGGCACCGGGGTAACATCCGCGATTACAAATTCCCCCGCCAAGTCAATGAAGCTGGCATTCCTTTGGTGGCAATTCCAACCACCGCAGGCACAGGCTCAGAAGTAACCCGATTTACCATCATTACTGACGAAATCAACGATGAGAAAATGCTATGCGCCGGCGTCGGCCTTATGCCCATGGCTGCCATCGTGGATGTCAACCTGACCTTGAGCGTACCGCCCCGGACCACAGCCGACACTGGCATTGACGCGTTGACTCACGCCATTGAAGCCTATGTTAGCCAGAAGGCCAACCCATTCAGCGACAGCCAGGCACTTTCTGCCATGAAGCTAATTGGGCCCAACCTGAAGCGTGCTTATATTCACGGCAACGATTTGAAAGCACGAGAAGCCATGATACTCGGCTCTACCTTGGCAGGCATGGCGTTTTCCAGCGCCTCAGTGGCACTTGTGCATGGTATGAGCCGCCCTATTGGCGCGTTCTTTCATGTGCCTCACGGTCTATCGAACGCCATGCTTCTGCCCAGCGTGACTAAGTTTTCAATACCGGCCGCCCCTGAACGCTACGCCGACTGTGCACGTGCAATCGGCGTAGCCAATGCTGGGGATAGCGATGAGGTGGCCAATCAAGCCTTGCTGGACAAACTCAACGATTTTAACCGCGAGCTGAAAGTGCCCACCCTAGCTGAGTTTGGTGTTAGCAAGGAAAACTTTGACCAACTGCTTAACACCATGGCCGAGCAGGCCTTCGCCTCCGGTTCGCCGGACAATAACCCACGGGTACCAAGCACTGAGCAAATGATCACGCTCTACCAGCAACTTTGGCACTGAACAGTCAACATAACACCCAAAAAGAGGATAACAACATGCATTTAATTGGACATCTTATAAACGGCCAAAGCGTCAGCGATCACGTGCGCACACAGTCGGTTTATAATCCAGCAACCGGCCAGGCTATCAAAGATGTGGCCCTCGCTGGTCAACAAACCGTAGAGCAGGCGATTGCCGCCGCTGAGCAAGCCTTTCCGGAATGGCGCAAAACTCCGGTCATCAAGCGTGCTCGGGTGATGTTTCGTTTTAAGGAGTTGCTGGAGAAAAACGCTGACAATATTTGCCGGCTGATTGGCGAAGAACATGGCAAGATTCTGCACGATGCCGCCGGTGAACTGCAACGCGGCCTTGAAAACGTGGAATACGCCTGTGGTGCCCCCGAACTGCTCAAGGGAGAACACAGCAGAAATGTCGGCCCTGGCATTGACTCCTGGAGCGAGTTTCAACCGCTGGGCGTAGTCGCCGGTATTACCCCGTTCAACTTTCCGGCCATGGTACCCCTGTGGATGTATCCAATGGCCATAGTATGTGGCAATTGTTTTGTATTAAAGCCTTCTGAGCGTGACCCCAGTGCCACTCTGTTCATTGCCAGCTTGCTAAAAGAAGCGGGTTTACCCGACGGTGTAATGAATGTGGTGAATGGCGACAAAGAAGCGGTAGACACCCTACTCCATGACCCCCGCATTCAGGCCGTCAGTTTTGTTGGTTCCACTCCCATTGCAGAATACATATACTCCACTGCAGCCGCTAACGGCAAACGCTGCCAGGCTCTAGGCGGCGCCAAAAACCACGCTATCGTGATGCCCGATGCAGACTTGGACAATGTTGTAAACTCGCTACTAGGTGCTGCGTTTGGCTCATCAGGGGAGCGTTGCATGGCCCTGTCGGTTGCAGTGGCTGTGGGCGACGATATTGCCGATCGGCTGGTTGAGCGCATGCAGGCTGAAATCCAGACGCTCAAGGTGGGGGCTTACTCAGACACTCAGAATGATTTTGGCCCAGTAATTACCCGCCAACACCAGCAAAAAGTTGTTGCCTATATCGATAGCGCAGAAGAGCAGGGTGCCACTGTGGTGGTAGATGGCCGCCAGCTTCAGCCAAAAGGGTACGAAGAAGGCTTTTTTGTTGGCGCCACACTGATTGACCGGGTAACTCCAGAAATGACAAGTTACAAGGAAGAAATTTTTGGCCCAGTGTTGCAGGTGGTTCGGGTGCAAAGCATGGAGCAGGCCATGCAGCTGATCAATGATCATGAATACGGTAATGGCACCTGTATATACACCCGTGACGGCGAAGCCTCACGCTATTTTAGCGATCACATACTGGTAGGTATGGTAGGGGTGAACGTGCCGTTGCCAGTACCGGTGGCCTATCACAGCTTTGGTGGCTGGAAACGCTCGCTATTTGGTGACTTGAACGCCTATGGCCCAGACGGAGTGCGGTTTTACACTCGCCGGAAAACTATTACCCAGCGCTGGCCCAGCGCTAACTTACGCGAAGGAGCCCAGTTCTCCATGCCTACTTTGAACTAGCATCCTGGCTAAGCTCTGCGGCCTGTCAATCCGGGCCGCGCAGCTGAGCGGTACCTGACTGAGCCGTTTCTTTAAGCATAAAACTCAGCTCCTTGGCGGCCGCTCTTAGCTGAGGGACAAACGTCTGCAAATCTTCCAACGATTTGCGTACCGTAGGTGCATGGGTAAACAAACTGGCAAAGTAATTCCCTGTCGGTGCCAGTATTGGCACCGACAGGGCTACCATACCGGCTACAAACTCTTCGTTGTCTACCCCCACACCGGTTTCGGCAATTTGCTCCAGACTCGCTTCCAGTGTTTTTTCGTCTACCAAAGTATTTTGAGTTACCGCCTGCAGCGGCATATTGCGAATCAGACGCTTGCGTTGTGCTTTGGGCAAAGAGCTCAAATACAGTTTGCCGCTGGAGGTGCACCACACCGGCACATTGCTGCCAATCTGCAAATACAGTTGCAGCGGCAAATTACTTTGTACGCGATCGGTGTACACCATTTCCAGTCCGACCGGAATAGCAATGCCGCAGGTTTCACCTATCTCGGCGGCCAGCCGCTGCAACACCGACAATCTCTGACTTTCCAGCGTGTTACTGGTAAGCACGCCAATTGCGGACTTTACCATCCGAGCACCGGGCACCACCAAACCGCGCCAGTCTGTTTGCACAAAGCCGTCGACCTCCAGCTGCTGCAGCAGGCGATGAATGCTAGGCTTAGGGATGTTTAGGGTGAAAGCCAGATCTGCCGGTGACAGTGGGCGCTCACTGGTGGACACGAGCTCAATAATTTCTAGCACCCGATGGATCGAGGAGCCCTTGCGGCGTTTGGCGGAATCGTTCATGGACTGAAAACCTACCTATATTAAAAAGCCATAATGGCGTTGAAAAGCATAAGGACGTTTAGGTTAACAGCTTAGCCTAAACTGAAACTGTGTGATCTTTAGTAAGCATATCTTCGACCAATCCTATTCGTAAGCGCCCGGCCATCACACACTGCTAATGCTCACCAGCTTCCAGTTGTGCGGTAGCAGTTCATCAATAGCGCTGCTTTTCTCCGTCGGCAGAGGGGTGAGCTTTTTCATTGTTGATGGATTGTCGTTTATCCGGTGACAGGTCTTTGGCTGCCCGCTCGACCTGGTACAACTGGCCGATGTATTCCAGGGTCTGTGCCGCTATCTGACCCTAGCTGGCCTGGTCCAGCAGGTTGCTTTGAACGCCATCCAGTTGTTCGCTGCGTTGGGCGTACTCTTGTGGTGCTTAAGAGGCGCCACTCCGTGGGCCAACTTCCCGATGACCGCATCGAGGTGCAATCAGCGTCCGGTACCTGGCAAACTTCCGCTATGTTCAGCCCCATACACATCGGAAGCCTGAATCTCCGTAATCAACCATTCTTTAAACGCCTTCATAGCCACCGTTAACGGGCGATTTTTCTGGTGCACGAGATAAAAAGCCTTTCGGGTGTCTAGCGGAATATCAAATGGCACGACTAAATTACCGGAACTGATTTCTCTGGAGGTTAACGTGAGGTCCGCCAGAGCTACGCCCAGGCTTTCTTGTGCAGCGGCGGTGGTTAGCTGGCTGCTGGACAACTGGAGGCTGTCTTTTGGCGTAATGTATTCTGAACCAGCAACTTGAAACCAACTCTCCCACTCCCACATGCGAGTGCTTACGTAGATCAATGTGTGGTGCCGCAGATCACCAGGAACCTGCAAAGGGTGCCCGCTTTCTAATAGTTTTGGACTGCACACAGGTACAAGCAGGACTTTCTGCAGGAAAAAGACTTCAATATCATCCCACTCGCCACCGCCGTAGTAGACCGCCATATCTGTGCTCGACTGATTAAAGTCAAGCAAGCCTACAGAGGCGTTTATCTGCAGCTCTATATCCGGAAACATCTCCCGAAAGCGTGACATCCGCGGCATTAACCAACGGGTC
The DNA here is from genome assembly GCF_002806945.1 of Marinobacter salexigens. GTDB lineage: Bacteria > Pseudomonadota > Gammaproteobacteria > Pseudomonadales > Oleiphilaceae > Marinobacter > Marinobacter salexigens. Next base: position 452,231 of record NZ_NIHC01000003.1, on the reverse strand, counting down.
AGAAAGTTGGGCGCAACACTGATTTGAACCACATTGGTTTCTTTGCTTGCTGTCAGCCTGTGGGTTGCCACTTCGATTTCGTTCAGCGCGTGCTTAACAGACACCAGATACTGTTGGCCCGCAGGCGTTAACTCAACTGTGCGCCCACTTCGGCTGAATAGCTGCACCCCCAAATAATCCTCAAGTGTCTTGATCTGGTGGCTCACTGCCGATGCAGTGACAAATAATTCCTTGCCTGCAGCCGCAAAGCTGCCGTTTCTGGCGGATGCCTCAAACGTTCTAAGCGCATTCAAAGGGGGAAGTTGTCGCATAGGCCCTACTACTTACCATGAATTTTTCTCAGCACTCTCATTAAAAACAATCGCTTTCCGAAATTTCTCGACTTAAGTAGCCTATCCCCTATAGCACTAATATGGTGAAAACCAAGGAGATTATTCTTAATGAACACTCAAACATCACACGTACCCAGCATTACCGAAATCAATCAGGCTGTAGAACTGGCCAAAAGAGAGCGCAGCAAATACATTGCAGAAAAGACCAGCGCGCTGTCTACAAAGCTGAGCACATTCATTCGTTCAACACTTCAATCTACAACGGGTAAAGTGTTTTCAAGCCACTCTCCGAACCACTCCCCAAGCCACTAACCGCGGTAGCGTCAGTCACTTCAATTCGACAAACGGCGGAATGAAGGCGAGCTGTCAGCTCTAGTGGGTTCTATTCTCGCCCTTCAAGCACAGCGTCCCACTCAAACGTGCGAATGCTCAATCAATCTTGAGCCATACTGTTTTTGTGCGCAGGCATTCTGCTAGTGCTCTCAATGTTTTTATCGATCAGCAACTCGTCAATGGGGTAGCCATCCGCCGCTGCTACCTCCATCACCTCGGGCATCATTGCCCGCATTAGCCCATCACCATAGCAGCAAACATTCGCCGACTTGCCCAGCGAATGGTGGCACTATGATTTGGGGGATCATTTGTGGGCGTACTATGGAGCCCATTAACAGGTCTGCTACGGCCCCGGAAGAGCTAAACATCATCGAAAACCGCTGGCGCAGGCAATTGGGATAATGAATGCAACAGCACACTATGTCTGAGGAATCACCACCGGATACCCCTCAGGCAACGCCAGCACCCGAGCCTTTAATCCGAATACCGCATCCAGTAGCCCCGGTTCCAGAATGGTCGTTGCTGGGCCATCTTCCACTATGCGCCCTGCCGCCATCATTACCAGACGATCCGCATAACAAGACGCCACGTTCAGATCGTGAACCACAGCCACCACACTGTAGCCCTGCTCTTTCGCCAACTCCCGCAGCAAGCTGAACACGGTTTGCTGCTGGGCCGGGTCCAGCGCCGAGGTGCATTCATCCAGCAGTAACAACCTTTGCCCCCTGGTGTTCCACAGTTGTGCCAGCACCCGGGCAAGCTGCACCCGTTGCTGCTCACCACCTGATAAAGTTGGCATCAGGCGCTCGGCCAGATCACCGATACCAAGGCGCTGCAGCAGGTAGTCAATCAGTTCATTGCGCTCAAACACGGTTAAGCCGGAACATCCCAGCGCCACTATCTCACGGGCAGTGAATGGAAAACTGACATCCACCCGCTGAGGCATTACCGCACGCTGGCGTGCGAGTTCAGCGCCTTTCCAGCGCCGGATGTCGCGACCAAACAGTTCAATACTGCCCTGCCCGAAGGCCAGCTCTCCGGCTAAGGCCTTCAACAATGACGACTTGCCAGCCCCATTGGGGCCGAGCAGCGCAACCAGCTCTCCTGGCTCTACGGTGAGTGATACATCTTGCAGTATTTGGCTCCGGCCCAGGCTAAGCCCCAACTGAGTTACGCTCAAAACGGCCATGCTGTCTGCTCCCTATGCACCAATGCGCAGCCTCATAAGCAGCACCAGGAAGAAAGGGCCGCCTAATAAAGACATCATCAAACCAATGGGCAGCTCTGCCGGCGCCACTACAACCCGGGCCAAGCTGTCTGCCGCCACTAAAAGTACGCCACCGGCCAGTGCACTGGCGGGAATCAATATTCGGTGGCCTGCGCCTACAATTTGGCGCAACAGGTGCGGCACAACCAGACCAACAAATCCGATAAGGCCAGTGACCGCCACCGCGGCGCCGGTACCCAATGCCGACAACAAAACCGTTGCCCCCTTTACCCATTGCACCGAAAACCCGAGGTGACCCGCCACCGACTCACCCAGGGCAAAGGCATCCAGGGGTTTGGCCAATAGAGGTGCCAGAAGCAGAGCCAATAACATCCAGGGGCCGGCAATTTTCAGGTCTTCCCAGCTGGCATGGCCCAGGCTGCCCATGCTCCAGAAGGTTAAAGAACGCAGTTCGCCATCGTCGGCATAGAATGTCAGCAGCCCGGTTAATGCGCCGGCTACTGCATTTATAGCGATGCCCGCCAACAGCAAAGTAGCCACGGCGATGCTGCCGGAGCGGCTGGCAATGCGCCAGGCCAGCAACGTGGTGAGCACCGAGCCTATAAAGGCCGCAAGAGGCAGCGCCCAGCGGCCGGTGAGTACCGCCCATCCGGACAACCAACTGCCGCCAAGCACAATAACCGACACCGCTGCCAGCGCTGCGCCACCAGACACCCCGATTAACCCGGGGTCTGCCAGCGGGTTGCGAAACAGGCCTTGCAGCAAGGTGCCCGAAACCGCTAATACGGCGCCGGTGAGAAACCCGAGAATAAGCCGGGGCATGCGCACATCAAAAAACACCATGTGCGCTGCGGGTTTTGCGGCCGCGGGCTCCACCAATAGGCTCACAACATCTTTGGCGCCCAGAGGATAAGCGCCATTGGTCAGCGAGAACAAAGCCGCCAGCATAGCCAGCGCTGCTAGAACCATAAAAATGAGACTGGCTGGCGCCCGTTTTGCCGTATCAATCGCCATGGCTGCTGGCTAATGTGCTCCCAGCCATGGCTGTGTCTGGCAGAATACCGTCAAGTATCACCAAGGCTTCCGCCAGTCTGGGGCCAAAGCTGAGCAGCAACATGCTGTCACCCACATACCGGTGGCCGTTTTGCCAGGCGGGCAGTTGGGCTAGTTCAGGCCAATCGGCAATCCGGAACTGCCCCGGTGAAGACTCGGCCACCACAATGGCATCAGGGTTGGCGCTGATGATCGCTTCACGGCTGGCAGGTTTATAGCCGCGGATATTGCTGACGGCATTGGTCGCCCCAATGGCTTTCAGCAGGGCATCTGCACCTGTGTGGCTTCCGCCGAATGAGACGCCGTGGCCACCCGCAGCCAACAGCACCAACACACTGGGCGCCGAGGTCCTTGCAGCCACCTTGTTATCAATCTCCGCAAATACCGCCTGCAACTCATTGGTGAGTTGTGCCGCTTCTGCTTCCCGATCGACCAGTTCACCAATGGCCGTTATTCGCTGCAGGGTCTGCTCCGGGCTTTGCGCAACGGGCAACCTTGTGACCTTCACACCCACCTGTTCCAGCCGCTGCAGGGTTTGCTCCGGCTCCGCCTCTTCGGTGGTTATCAATTGATCTGGCGCCAGCGACAGCACGCCTTCGAAAGGCAAGGCTCGCAGGTAGCCCACCTTGGGCAGCTGATTAACCTCTGCCGGGTATTTGCTGGTGGTATCGACGCCCACCAGCTGATCCTCTACCCCAAGCGCAAACAAGATCTCCGTTACAGCACCATCGGCACTGACAATGCGTGAGCTTTTGGCATCCTCATTACTGGCACCCCCGGCAAAAGCCGGAAGTGCCAGCAGGGTTGTCAGCAGAATGCCTATCAACCGCATAGTTTTGCCTCCAGAGCTCGCACTTCTGCCTGCCAGTCCGCTGATTCTGTCTGGCCAGGCTTACGCTTTCCGAACACAGTAAGTACGATTTCCCCATTGGCGTTATAGCCTTCAACCGAGGTAATAGTGCCATCAACTGAAGGCCGTTTTACCGTCCACCAATCAGTGACTTCGCCTGTTTTTGCATGCAGGTTGAAACCGGGGTCCAGCACATTCATCCACTCACCTACCCGGCGAATATTGTCCACCTGGCCGGTCCAGATTTGCACGATGCCGGGGTTACCCACGAACACCATAATCGGGCACTGATTGGTTTTTACTTGCAGCAAAAGCTCGTCCAGTGGCGACTCGATGGACTCAGAGCTGCGCTTGAGTTTGCGGGTGTAAGCCCGGCCAACCAACTCTACCGCCGTGAGCCTGTCGACCTTATTCCGCTTGAGCATGGCGTGGAAATGATGCACGTCTTTCAGGGTTGCCCAATCCTGCTGCAGCGCAGATACATCAACACTGGCCGGGTCCACCCGCGGCTCTGGCGAGGGCGCGGCTTTCAGTTCCGGCGTTGCGGGCTGTTCGGCTTTGTATTTGGCAACCAGTGCATCCCAGGCTTCTGCGTTGGTGCCTTTGGTTTTGTACACCTTCTGGATGGCCCGACCGCTGGCATCAAAGAACTGCAGGCTGTGGCGAGTGCCGGAGCGCACCTCTTCAACTACCTGAAAGCCAAACGCCCAGCTTCGGAAAAATACTCGCAGGTCCATCTCGCCAACGGACAGCCCCATGGAGCCACCGCCGGTTACCTTGAAACCTTTCAGGTGGCCGGTAATCTCATGCACCATTTCATCATTGCGGGCGAGCATCATCACTTCGCCAACAGACTCCAACTCGGTGACCAGCGCACCAAAGTCGTTGGACAGAGGTGTCAGGTCGCCCGCGTCACGGCACATCATCAGTTCCATCTCACTGACTTCAAGCAGGTTCGCGGCGTTACGAATGCGTAAATTTGGCTGCTCGACCAGCAGTTGCTGCCAACGGTTTTTCAAAGATGTGCCGCCCTGGTTTGTGGGGGCTTCCATGGTTGCAGTCATCTCAGTTTTCTCCTTCGGTCAATGAGGCTTCGGTCCAGCGCACAATGGGCTGACCTGACTGGGCATCGTCACCGTAGTAGCCGGCAATCTGAACGGCGTACACAGGTGCAGAGGAATCGGTGGAGTCTGTGTCTATGGCGTAGACGCGGAAGTTGGGGCGAAGCAGGTGGCCGCCGTCCTGATCATAGGCGTACCAGCTCTTCACATTGAACACGCCGCTGGCGTCAGGTGCGTAAAGATTGACAAGGGACTTGCCACTAACCGGCTCTTCTGTGGCTTTGCCGTACTCCTTGAGGTCTGTCCAGGCAAACTCTCCCAAAGCCCCACCATTGCCGTCTCCAGAGGCGCCGCTGTTCGTGCGCAGCTCAAGACTGCGAGCGTTAACATCAAACACCAGTTTGATGTCCCAGAGATCAGAGGTTGCGCAATCTACTGTGGCCCCTGCACCAGAGCCCCCGGTAATGCCTGCATCAAAATCAAAGCAGGTTTCCAATTGGGATAAGGGGCCTTCAAACATGATATTGCTGTTCGTGAACTGTTCGGTTCCCTCAGGTTGGACATCAAACCTGATGCTAAAACGGTTATCCGTGGCGGTTGGCTTAGGATCATATTTCAGTTTTTCAACACGCATGCGGGCGTAGCTGTTTCCTTCAGCCGAGCGCACCAGCCAACCTACGCTGCTGTCTTCTACAACGGAGTGAGTCGTGCGGTCGTAGGTGAACCACTTGTCACCGAACCGGTTGGTTACTTCGCCGCCGTACCATTCATCCGGCGCTGAATAATCCGCTGTTAATGCAGCCTTCTCCGAGTCGTTCTCGGCAGCTTGCTTCAGCAAATCGAACTTGGGCTCGCCACTGCTGGTGTAAAATTTGTCTTGGGGCTCCACAACCGCGCCCTTTACCTTGCCGCCACCTATCACACCATTGTTCACTTCGATAGCGTCTCGCTTGAACGAAAGGTGCCAGGCAGATGAGGTTTTGGCTTCTTCTTCAGTCAGCTCCACAACCTTGCCGGTATCCAGATTCAAGTAAGTGGCCTCGTTATTAGAGGTGGCATCAACCACCTTCCGGCTGAACTGATCATTCGGGCTGCCTCCACCAGTAGACTCCAAGGTGTTATCACTGCCCCCGCAACCACTCATTAGCACAGCGGAAACTGCTAGCCCGAGAAAAATGCGCCTAGTGTTCATTCATCATCTCCTTTATTAATTGATCGTTATTTTCCAAAACCAAGCGTCACGCCCATGTACACAAAACGCCCAGCTACCGGGCCGAAATCATCGGCATCGTTGAAATCACGTTGTGTATCAGTGAGGTTGTCGACGCCGGCAAATAGCCGCAGGTTGTCGCCCAACGTTTGATTCAGTTTCAAATCCACCGTGGTGTAGCCCGGGGATTTTTTGGTTTCGTCTGTGTCGACATATTCGGAGCTCTGGTTACGCACCCGTACCGACCAGTTCAGCCCGGGAATTCCGGCGGGCCCATCCAGGCCTAGCCGAGCCTGGTGCCTCGGCCGATCAGGCAGTTCAAATCCGGTTGTGCGATCTTCCGCTTGCGTAAAGGTGTAGCCCGCAGACACTTCCCAACCCGGGGCAAATTGCCAGCCAGCGGTGGTTTCCACGCCACGGGTACGAGCCTTATCAACGTTGGCGTAGCGATACACATCCACACCATCACCACGGGCGGCGGTGGCATCTGCATCAAACTGGGTCTGGATGAGATCGTCGATCAGGTTCTGAAAGGCGTTAATCTCGAGCCAGCCGGCGTTCAGGTAGTTAACGCCCCAGCCCAACTGCAGGTTTTGAGAGGTTTCCGGGGACAGGTCCGGGTTACCCTCAACCACATAGCCAAGCTGGCTGTGATCGAATCGGTAATGGCGCTCTTTCAGGTTGGGTACCCGGTAGCCGCCACTCCAGCTGGCGCGCAGGTACTGGTGGGCATCGCTGTCCGGTGTCAGCTCATAGCGGGTGTTGATCTTGGGGGCGTAGTGATCACCGAAATCAGAATCCTGCTGGCCGCGCAGCCCGGCCACCCATTCCCAACGCTGGGTGGGTACCCAGGTATCCTGAAACCAGATTTCTTTGCTGTTGCGCGTGCGCTCACCACCAAGCAGCTCAGCCTGGCCATCAATCGTTTGTTCCAGGGACTCATGGCGGAAGTCAGCCCCCAACATCAGCAGGTGGGCCTCACCGACGGCGACTTCATTGTGCACCGAGGCCTGGGATAACACCTGGTCGGCGTTCCGGCGATCAAACTCGCCAAAGGCTGAATACTTGTAGGTGTTGTCGGTGAGATCTTCCCGCAGCAGATTCCAGAACAGGGTTTGGGCATCACTCACAACATGCTCGCCACCAAGCACGGTGCGCCAACGCTCGACGGTTTCTTCTTTGCCTTGTTTGAGAACCGTGCCGGCCTTTTCGTTCAAAAACCGGGAACTGGAGGCTTCATCAAAATAACCGAGTTCAGCAAACAACCGGTGGCTGTCATTGGGTAGCCACAGCAGCCGGGTGTTGAGCTGGCTGCGATCGGTTTCATCGCCTGGCCTCGCCCAGGTGGCAGGCTCGGGATCAATACCGTTGGATTTCTGGTGGGAGCCGCTCAGGCGAAGCCGCAGCTGGTCGCTGCCCATATCAATATTGGCCCGCGCACCGTAGCGGCCGAAATCTGCGCGATCGCCACTGGGGTTTTGCTCACCATAACTGCCGCCATCCAGCGTGACTTCGCCCCGGTAACCTGGTTCAAGATCCCGGGTAATCACGTTTACAACACCGCCAATGGCCGCACTGCCGTATTGTGCTGAGCCCGCGCCTTTCACCACTTCAATGCGTTTCACATCCAGCAATGCCAGTTGGCTGACATCAACCGATGAGCCTGTGGTTGCGGTAAGAGGCAGCCCATCCACCAGCACCAATACCCGATCGGCTCCCACACCCTGCAACCAGACTTCCTTGCCGGATTTGCCATGAATGTTCCGCAACTGCACGCCGGCAACATTCTCGATGGCCTCAGCAACGTTTCGGGCGTGGGTCTTTTCCAGCTCACGCTCTGTCACCAGCTCTGTGCGCACCGGAGTGTCGCTGAGCGTGCGGTTGGAGCGGGTGCCGGTAACGACAATTTCGTCGAGGTAGTAGGACAGCTGCTGTGTGGCGCCCGCTGCTGCCGGCTCGACGGCGCTCAGGCCAAGCAAAGCCACAGAAAACAGCGACAGCATCGAACGATTCTTTCCACATGCAGAAATCACTGACTTCAACTCCTCTGAGGCGGACCTGACTGAAAATAGACAGGCACAGACGGTAACGAGAAGCATTCTTGTTTAGATTTTGATTTCTGTCAATAAAAAACAAAGACTTTTTCAGCGGATGCCTGGCTTTCGCTGCCCGGATCTTGCTTAACCGCGACTGGCGGTGTTGCAGTTCTTCTGGCTATTCATCGCCCCGTTGGGCAGAACCGAAATGCTCGTCTTGTGCTTGCTGGCAATCCGGATGACCTGAACAAACACCTCTCTGAAGGCACTCAGGTGCTGTTTGCGAAAATCGCACAAGGTTCGATATTTTAGGAAATTGTCGGCAGCCACTCATTCAGGCTCGGGAGAAGCAGTAATTCCTGTTCAGGCGAATACGGGCGGAAATAGCCGTATACGTAACTTTAATCCGGTGATGATGGACGAGCCAGCAGAACTGGGTGTGAAGTAATCACAGCAAAATGGCCTGGGAGAGCGTTATAAGCATAAGCCACAGGTTTGAAGATATATCAGCTGCAGTTGTAGTATCCTCCAGATGAGTCAGATTAAATGGAGGCTTAAGTATATGTTTGAATTAAAATATAAAATTGCGTTAGTTACTGGCGGAGCAAACGGTATAGGTAATGGTATCGTGAAAACACTGGCCAGGGCAGGAGCCAGAGTTATGGTCTGCGATATAGATGAGCAAGCAGGAGAAGCAGCGGCCCGGGATGCAGGCGGTGAGTTCTATAAAATGGACGTGACCGATAGCGATAACATTAATGACGTTGTGCAGAAAATTATTCAGAAACACGACAGAATTGATGTGCTGGCGGCAAATACCGGTATTTACCCGGAAGTGTCGATCGCAGATATGACAGAAGCAGATTGGGAAAAGATTCAAAACATTAACCTCAAAGGAATCTTCTTCACAGTGAAACCGGTTTTGGCTGCCATGAAAAACCAGAATTATGGCCGCATTATTCTGACCTCATCCATTACTGGTGATATTACCGGATATCCTGGTGGTTCGATTTATGGCGCAACCAAAGCAGGCATTCTCGGATTTATGCGCAGCGCAGCACTTGAGGGAGCCCCTCATAACATTACCGTAAACTCAGTCCAGCCTGGCATGATTGCAACAGAGAGCCTGAAAAAAGAGCTGGGTGTTTTAAGTGAGCAGGGCGCCAAAGCCGTGCCGATGAAAAGACTGGGTGAACCTGAGGATATCGGCGCGGCCGTTTGTTTCTTTGCCTCAGAAGAAGCGAAGTACATCACTGGCCAGTCGCTGGTAGTAGATGGCGGTCAGATACTGCCAGAAACCCCTGATGTAATCAGCTGAGTACGAGATACAGTAGCAGGCCGGCATCTTGCATCTCTGGCAGACAGCCGGCCGCGGCGACTGATAAAGTCGCCGTTTAACCCGTACTTTTTTCAGTTTCAGTCGATGATTTATGTAGCTTGGACGGCTGTACAAAGGGGCGCTTCAGCGCAATCAGCAGCGCCGGTATAAACGCCAGTAGTAACAGACTGAAGGGCAATCCGCTGGCAATAGCGGCAGATTGCAAAGCCCCCAGCCCCCCTGCGTTCATCAGGAAAGCTGTTACCAGGCCGACGCTGGCTACCCAGAAAAAACGCTGTCGCCAACTTGGCTCGTTGCCGTTAGAAGTCAGTGTGGCGATAACCAGGGCACCTGAGTCCGCCGATGTGACAAAGAATACAAGCACGACGATTACAGCAATTGCTGTGGTTAGCGTGGCCAGTGGCAGATAATCAAGCAGGCGGTAAAGGCTTTCGCTGGGCGCATTGTTGACCAGCTCGGCAAAGTTTGCGTTTGCAAAAAGCTCCAGGTACAGCGCATTGCTGCCAAACACGGTCATCCACAGAAAGTTGAACGTAGCCGGCACCAACAGGACACCGAGCAGGTACTCGCGAACGGTTCGGCCCCTGGAAACTTTGGCAATAAACATACCGACAAAAGGCGACCAGGAAATCCACCAGCTCCAGTAAAACACGGTCCATTTGGATTGCCAATTGGTGCCTGTGTAGGTTTCGTTCCAAGTAGATAGTCTTGGCAGGTCATTGATATACGCACCCAGGTGTTCGCCAAACGCCCGGGCAATGAACAGTGTTTCACCGGCAAACAGTACAAACAGCATCAGACTGGCTGCCACCAGCAGGTTCACTTTACTGAGTATGCGTACGCCGTTACCCAGGCCACTTAGCACGCTGATCATCGCTACAACGCACACAACGGCTATGACCGCCAGGTTGAGGTTTGAACTGGCCTCAATGCCGCTAAGCTGAGCGATGCCCGCACTGGCCTGGCTTGCGCCCAGGCCTAGTGACGAAGTAATGCCGAACACTGTACCTACCACTGCTGCAAAGTTGGCAATCCACCCCCATCTGCGTGCCCGTGCCGGCGACATCAATTCCCGCAACGGCGCTTCAAAACTCAGTTTATGCCCGGTGTTGTAATGGAAAAAACCCAGGGTTAAACCCACCAAAGCGTAAATGCTCCAGGGGTGCAGGCCCCAGTGCAGAAAAGTCATTTCCATAGAGATTCGGGCGGCTTGAGCATCGTTACTGCTGTGTGGGCGAAATGACGCGTAGTGCTGAAGAGGCTCAGACACACTGTAAAAAAGCAGCCCAATCCCCATGCCTGCGGCAAACAACATGCCTACCCAGTCAATAAGGCTGAATTCAGGCTGGGCATCCGGGCCACCAAGGCGGACTTTAGCCAGAGGGGTGAACAGCAGATACAGTGCGAATAGCAAAGCCGCGTTCATAATGAAGATAAGCAGCCAGCCGGTGCTATAGGCAACAGTTTGCTGTAATCCGGAAAAAAACGCCGCGGCGGATTCTCCCTGAAAAACGACAAATCCCAGCAAACTCAGTATGAACCCAGTTGATAAGAGGAGTAGTCCTCTGCCCCTGAGTGATGGCATTGCCTTACGCTCCCTGTAGTGGATATAGCACGACTGATCAGTCGAACCGTTGCGGTTGATGTTGAGTCGGTTCCAGTCACCATTACTGCATTATTATTAGTATTTTATCTCGCTGGCATTGGCGGGAGCATGGGTAAAGGCACTTACGCGTGCGAAGTAAACCGGAGTGGGGAAGGGCCGTGCCACTGCCAGCCCGGAAAATAGGGAGGAGAGGTGGTTATATCTACCGGCTATCGCTGAGCTTGAAGGCGACAGGGATGGATACACTCAAGGTATTCTGCTTGAGGTCGCCTGGGAACGCCGGCAGTGGTGCCGCGTTTTCAAGCATTCGTATGACCGCCTTATTCAATTCAGAATGGGCGGACGGTGTCGTAATGCTGGACTCTACGACCCGCCCTTGGCGATCAAGGGTAAAACTGAGCCCCACGACCCCTTCCTGCCTGCGAAGGCGGGATAGCCTGGGATAGCGCTTGGCACGGGCAAGTTTGGCGGCGACCAGCGCCAGATAAGAGCTGCGGGCGCCGGGGTTACCTCCGGAAGCACTGGATTCTGCCTTGCCGCTACGAGCTTTGCGTGCCGCTGTCGCGTTGGGGTTTTCGGTCGGCGTGGTATCCGGCTGCGCCTGGCTCGGCGGAGGGGTTACCGGATCCGGGGTCGCCTCTGGTTCGGGATGGGGCACCGGTTCAGGTTCAGGGGCGAGCTCGGGTTCAGGCTCGGGTTCAGGCTCAGGTTCGGGTTCTGGCTCAGGTTCGGGTTCTGGCTCAGGTTCGGGTTTCTGCTTTGGTGGCTCTTCTACAGCCACCTCAGCAGTCTGCTTGGGTTGCACTGGCTCACTTGGCTCTGACTCAGGAGGCTCGGCCACGGGTTTTGGCGGTTCAAAAGGCGCGGGCTCATCCTGGCGGGTTTCTGCTTCTGCGCCCAGGTCGCCCAGCATTCCCAAATCAATTTCAACACCCCCCTCCCCTGGCGCTTTCGCTCCTTCGGGCACTGTGGTGCTGCGCACAAAGGCTGCAAACAACAGGGCGTGGAGGGCTAGCGTTAATATCCCCGCAGCGAGCCAATGACGCTTCGCAATCATACGGCATCACCCTGGCGAGTCAGCAGGGCCACTTTTAACAGCCCGGCCTTCTTGATATGGCGAAGCACTTTCTGCAGCTCGTCAACCGGCAGTGCCGCATCCGCTTTGACCAATACGGAAACCTCATCAGGGGTATCCGCCTCACCCAATAAGCTTTCCAGCTTTTCAACCAGAAGATCCGGAGACACCTCCAGATTATCCAGGTACATGGCACTGTTAGCGGCAACCAGAATAGTCACGGAGTGCTCTTCACCCCGGGCGGCAGTCAGAGATTCGGGGGCTTGCACCTTCACGGCATCGGAGGCGGTGATTTGCCCCGCCACCATAAAAAAGATCAGCATCAGAAACACAATGTTAATCAGCGGAACCAGATTGTCATCCGACGCCAGATCTTTGCTCGGCGTTGTTGCTGAGAGCTTCATTACCGCCCCTCTGCAAGCGACACATGGGCCGCACCGGCATTCTTCAACCGATCAAGCAAGGTGATAAGCGCCTGGGTATGCAAACCAGCATCGGCCTGAATGGCAAACACAGTATCCGGGTTTGCCGCCACCAGCGCAGCCAGATCATCCTTGCTGGCATCCGCATACACACGCCCACCCAATTCGAAGTGGCCCTGGTTCGAGGTTAGCCGGATCACCTGCAAGTCTTTGGGGGGCTGATCACTATTGTCGGCGGGCGAGGCCACATTCAGCTCACGCCACGTGATAAACGTGGACGACAACATAAAGAACAGCAGCAGGATGAACACCACATCAATCAAGGGTGTCAGGCTGATGCCTTTGGCCCGCCTTACCGGTGTCGAATCAAGCTGCATTCTTGAGCACTTCTGGCGAGGCAGCGGCCTCCTTGGGCGGTAGCGGCGGTGAGCAAGTAAACACCCGGGTTACGGCATCGCTCATGGTCGCAGACACGCGCTCCACTTTTCGTTCAAACCAGGAATGCACCGCCACTACCGGTATGGCAACGGAAAGACCCACTGCGGTTGTCAGCAACGCCTGCCAGATACCACCGGAAAGCACGGAAGGGTCCACCTGGTTGCCGGCAGCTTCCATTTGCTGGAAGGCAATAATCATTCCCATAACGGTACCCAGCAACCCCAATAGCGGGCTGAGGGAACCAATCACCTCAAGTGGACGAAAAAAGCTGCGAAGGTCGTTCAGGTACCCGGTCGCCACCCGCTCAACCTCTTCGCGCAGGATGCCATCGCTGGTGGTATTCAGCTGGCCTTGCATGGCCACTGACACAACCCGGGAAATCGGTCGCCGTGCATTCAGGGAGCTTACTGCCTTGGCGTGATCCCCTTTTTGCCACAGGCCTAATGCCGCATCCACATCAGCTGTACTCTCGGCGCGCATGTGAATGAGCTGCCAGAGTTTGACTAGAATGATGGTCATGGCAATTGCAGAAAACACAGCCAGAATCCACACCACCGGACCACCGGTGATCAACAGCCCTTGTAGCTGTGCAACGAACGGTACAGATGAACCAGCGCCCACTACGCCCCCTCAATTTGATGGCATCAATTACAGTGAATGCTAATTGTTATCATTTGACTTCGCAAGATCTTTCTGCCGCTAAATTGGGTTTTCCAGGGCCAACTCCTACATAACATTTCATGGAAACTGAGCCTGTATTTATTTAATTCCTGCCTCTGAACCAAAGTAATCACATAAAAACATCAGGTAATACAAAACTTTTCCATATAAATAACTGATCAAAATAAACCACAACCTCACCACAAATAGCACCTGCTTGATTTTTGTACTGAAATCATGTAACATGCTGATTATAATTATTTTTTAAAGGGAACATTTTCTTACTAAAACAAGGAGAATATTATCACTATTAATCAGGGCGATCGTATTTTTCACCCCGGTCATGGTATCGGAATCGTTGAATCCATTCTTAAAAAGAGTTTTTCTGGCGAGGACAAAACCAAGTTCGTAAAACTTTATTTCGAACGTGACGACCTCACTTGGCTAGTGCGCGCCAACGACCTTCCAAGCAACATTCGCTTTCCTATGAGTGCTCAGGAAGCGAAGAAGATCATCAAGCACGTAAAGACTTGGCAGGGGAAGTTGAGCGAACAGTGGAAAACCCGCTCAACCGCAAACCAGGCTGCAATCGACAAAGGCGACCCCTACGGTTACGCCGAGATGGTTAAAGGCCTAAGCGTTATGCAGGAGGAAAACCCACTGAGCATGACGGACCGCAGGCACCTGAACCTTGGCATCAAGTTTTTGCGTGAAGAACTGTCCAGTGCACTGGGCAAAACACAAGAGCGGGTGCAGCAGCTTATCGAAGAAGCCACCAAGTCAAAGTCGTCAACGGCGTAATTTGCAGGTCGGGAGAGGCTCAAATACTACCGAGCCCTCAATATTGTTAAGGCCTTACGCGAAAGCGTAGGGCCTTTTTTGTTTTCCGTGCCTGACGACACTCGTGAGTTGCACTGCTATCTTTCTTGACGACACCTGCTCCCAACCCTCCATGCACCGACGTACGGGGACATTCCAATGAAAAAATTTATCAACGCGAACATTTACCGCAACAGCGATGCCACCGAAATCCTTGTGGAAAACGGTGCCATTCGGGACGTTGGCACCCACCTCCCCTCTGCGGAGCAAACCATCGACCTGAAAGGCCGACTCGTTGTGCCACCTTATGTGGACGCCCACCTGCATCTGGACTACGTCTACACCGGCGGCAGCAAAGGCGCCAAGAACAATACTGGCACTCTGTTCGAGGGTATAGCCCGCTGGCACGATGTAAAAAAGAACCAGTCTTTCGATGATGCCAAAGAGCGCGCTTTAAAAGGCATCAAGGAGGAAGTCTCCAAAGGTGTGCAGTTCATCCGCACCCATATCGATGTATGCGACCCGAACCTCACCGGGTTGAAAGCCATGCTGGAAGTGCGTGAGCAACTGAAGGATAACGTGACCATTCAGATCGTCGCCTTCCCCCAAGAGGGGATGTACGCCTATAAAGGCGGTGATGAAATGGTGGAAGAAGCCCTGAAGATGGGCGCCGACTGTGTAGGCAGCATTCCACACTTTGAATGGGCACGGGAAATTGGCGAGAAATCCATCCATCGCACCGTTGAGCTGGCCACCAAATACGACAAGCTCATCGACGTACGCTGCGATGAAACCGATGATGTAATGAGTCGGTTTGTTGAGCTCTTGAACGCCCTTGCCATGACCGAAGACATAGGCACCCGCACTGCGGCCAGCCACACCTGCTCCTTCGGCTCCGCCGATAACGCTTATGCATTTCGCATGATGAGGCTGTTCCAGAAATCAGGCCTGAACTTCATTGCCCTGCCCACTGAGAATGCCTACCTGCAAGGCCGGCAAGACACCTATCCAAAACGCCGGGGCATGACTCGCGTTAAAGAATTCTGGGAGAGCAACATCAACGTCTGCTTTGGCCAGGACTCCATCAACGACCCCTGGTATCCAGTAGGAAACGGAAACCTGATGAACATTCTGGACAACGGCATTCACATGGCACAAACCATGTCGATGGACCAACTCGATACCTGTCTTGACCTTATCACCTTCAACGGCGCGAAAACCCTGAACGTGGAAGACCAATACGGCCTGGAAGCGGGCAAACCCGCCAACTTTCTGGTGCTGGATGCCACCAGCCCATTTGAAGCGGTTCGCCAGCGGGCGGATGTGCTGGCATCGATTCGCAACGGGGAATACCTGTTCAAAAAGCCAGAGCCCAGCTATGACATTGAGTTGGATCTGTTCAGAAAGACCAAATGACAATAGGGATCACGACCGACTCCTTTCAAATGAACATAGACCATGCCTGACCCGCTCAGCATGGTCTCCCTTGTTTCTGTTAATACCGGATTCCTTAGGCGGCCCAGCATAGCGCCAGATTACTGCACGGCATTGACTGTACTGACTCAAATACTAAAAAAATGGACATATATAATTAGCAATCAGAAATTGTGAAAGCCCCTGCTGAGGCGTACCCTGATACCCCTCTTTTTTTGTGTATGGGTGCACCCCGGGACTCAAGAATGAAAAATTACATTGGCAGCTGGCCTCCGGCGCCTCGCGAGCATTCCCTACCCGTTGCGGTCGTAAGGTACAGCGCACTCCCTCAGTTCACCCAAAAAACCGCATCTGGAAGCAGCAGTGACGATAAACTGGCTCAAAAAGTAACCAAAAAGCGCCATTTTTTACACCATTTAACACGCTTGACCGATAGCATTGCATCATCCAAATTCCCCGGAGATGCAAAATGCCTTTCATTAAGAGCACGCGAATGAGCCTCCTTACCATAGCTCTAAGTACGCTGCTTACAGCCTGTGGCGGCGGCGATTCCTCAGCCCCGGCAACGCAAGCACCCAGCCCATCGGTGACCACGCCCGGTGATAACACCTCCTCAGGAGAAACCCAGGAGCAGAAGTTTTGGGTGGAGGGCTATGCCGTCAAGGGTGCTATAAACGGCGGGCTTATTTCTATCTGGCATCATGAACTTGGCCCCAGGGGCAGCGACTGGGTGAAGATTGGTGAAACCGTCAAAACCAACGGGAGTGGCGGGTTCCGGATTTCAGTACCTGAAGCCTACTCAGCTCAGCCGCTGAAGGTGATTCTGCAGTCAGATGCTCAAACCCTGATGCGTTGTGATGCACAACCCGCGTGTAACACACCTGCTGGGCGTAGCGTCAACTTTGGTGAGTGGTTCTCGCCAGGCGACAACTTGCAGCTGAAGTCCCTTGCAGTTCCGTCCAGGGCCAGACAAGGCGTTGTTTTAACGCCACTGGTAACCTTGGCCTTTGAAAAATTCCTCAAGGCTCCGGAAGGGGGGGCTCCCCTGTTCAACGAGCTGCTTCGCGACCAGGAAGAGCTCTTTGGCCTTGCTCCTGGCGCCCTGACAAACAAGCCGTTTGATCTCGCAGCTCCCGACTTGAGCCGCATTCAAACGCAGGACCTAAAAGCTGCCCTGTTGAACATCGCGTTTCTGAGCCTGGTAGACGGTCGGGAGTGGAGGACGCTGGGCGATGTTCTGCTGGCAGCCGTGGCGGCTTCAGAGCCTGATGGTGATTTACCGCTGAGCATTGATGACAGCCCGATTTTGAGCGTTGATATGCTGGTACTTGCTAGCATTAAGCAAGCAGAAGCACTAACGGACGTACTGAAAGAAGCAGGCGTTCAGGATGGCGTTCTGGCAGATACTATTGCAAGCCTTAAAGAAACCCTGAACTCCACAATGCCCAGCGCTCCACCAGCGGCTGAAACTGACCCCGACCTTCCTGAGACACCTGCACCAGGGACTGAGCCAACACCTGAGACTGAACCCGAAACTGAAACACCTCTTGAGCCCCAACCAGAGACTGGGACAGCACCTGGGGGCAACCCTGACACTGGAACAACCCCGGAGCTTGAACCTGATACTGAGACAACGCCTGAAACTGAGGCACCCACTAAGCCGGTAACTGGTTTCGCGACGATGAGCTGGAATGCACCTGCGACCCGAGTCGATGGAAAGTCACTGGCCATGGGTGAAATCGACAAGTACATCGTCAAGTACGGCACCGAGCGCAGCATTGATGAGAGAACGAATGAAGTGGTTGTAGAAGATGGCCAAGCGATGGAATACCGAGTCGCTGACCTTACCGAGGGGACCTGGTATTTCGCAATGAAAACCGTAGACACCAATGGCCTTGAAAGCGATTGGTCGGTTACTGTAAGCAAAACGATTTCCCGGTAACACCGGGAAATCGATCTCGCGCTTCAACAGCAGTCGGAAACTAGGTCTTTTACACTTCGACCCTCTGCTGTTGAGGCCGGCGCAATGTCAAATCAACCTCACAAATCGCCGAACCTCTTCCCTTCAGCAACCAGCTGCTTGAGCAGAGGCGCAGGCTCCCAGTGCTCAGTTCCAACTTCACTGCGGTACTTCTCCACCGCAGCCAGAATCACATCCAGGCCGATCTGATCTGCCCAGAACATAGGCCCACCACGATAAGCCGGGAAGCCATAGCCATAAATCCAGATCACATCAATATCCAGAGCCCGGTCAGCAATACCCTCCTCCAGAATCTTCGCCGCCTCATTAACCATCACATACATGCAACGCTCAAGAATCTCCTGATCGGTAATCTCACGGGAAGCGATGCCCTGCTCCTTGCGGAAATCCTCAATAATCCGCTCCACCTCAGGATCTGGAATCGGCTTACGGCTACCCTCTTCATACTTGTAAACGCCCGCCATGCTCTTCTGACCAAAACGATTCAGTTCAGCAAGCTTATCCAACCAGCTGGGCGCTACCTTTTCACCAGCATTGCGCAGCTCTTCTCGAATGCGATAACCCACATCAATACCGGCCAAATCCGACATGGCAAACTGGCCCATGGGATAACCCAGATCGGTCAGCACCTTGTCGACCTGTTGCGGTGTTGCGCCTTCATTAACCAAGGCCAGGGCTTCGGCACCGCGCCTGTGCAACATGCGGTTACCCACAAAGCCGTGGCAGTTGCCTACCAGCACACCCACCTTCTTGATCTTCTTGGCCACAGCCATCACGGTCGCTTTCACCTCATCTGAGGTCTTGCTGCCGCGAACGTTCTCCAGCAGCCTCATTACGTTAGCCGGACTAAAGAAGTGCATACCCACAACGTCTTCCGGACGCTTGGTGGCAGAGGCAATTTCATCAATATCGAGCGTAGACGTGTTGGAGGCCAGAATGGCTCCAGGCTTACAGACGCTATCCAGTTTCGCGAAGATCTCCTTTTTGACCGCCATGTTTTCAAACACAGCCTCAATCACCAGATCCACGTCTTTGAAGTCGTCATAGTTCAGGCTGCCGGTGATCAGAGCCATCCGGTCTTCCACCTGCTTCTGGGTAATCCGGCCCTTCCTGGCAGAGTTTTC
This sequence comes from Marinobacter salexigens, assembly GCF_002806945.1. Taxonomy (GTDB): domain Bacteria; phylum Pseudomonadota; class Gammaproteobacteria; order Pseudomonadales; family Oleiphilaceae; genus Marinobacter; species Marinobacter salexigens. The sequence continues at coordinate 433,230 of NZ_NIHC01000003.1, read as the reverse complement.
GTAGTTTTTGCGGATAATGCCCAGCCCCTTATCCAGAGCTTCCTGCTTCATCTCCACAATAGTGACGGGGATTCCAACGTTGGCAAAGTTCATGGCGATACCGCCGCCCATGGTGCCGGCGCCAATGATGCCTACGCTGTTCACATCACGCACAGGCGTATCCTTGGGCAAGCCCTTAACTTTAGATGCCTGGCGCTCTGCGAAGAAAGAGTGAACCAGGCCCGCGCGCTGCGGTGAACCCATGCACTCCATGAACAGCTCACGCTCACGCTTCATACCTTCCGGGAACGGCAGGTTGAACGCCGCCTCAACAGCGTCCACACACTTGAACGGAGAAAACAGCCCGCGAGCCTTCTTTTCCAGCGCCACACGGAATTGTTCAAACACTTCACTACCTTTATCCGCTGCAAGCTTGTCGGTCAGATCACGAACCCGACGCACCGGCTTGCCCTCGTCGGCAATCTTCTGGGCATAGGCCATTCCGGCCGCCTTCACATCATTACCCTCGTCAACGGCATCCACAATGCCGAAGGCCAACGCATCTTTGGCTGCTACAAACTCGCCTGTGGTAATCATCTCCAGTGCTTTCTGCGCACCCGCCAGGCGCGGCAAGCGTTGCGTACCACCGGCACCTGGCAACAAGCCGAGTTTTACTTCGGGCAAGCCCACCTTGGCACTGCTCAGCGCAACCCGGTAATGGCACCCAAGAGCGGTTTCCAGACCACCGCCCAAGGCTGTGCCATGAATAGCGGCTACAAGAGGCTTGTCACTGTTCTCGAACTGTTCAACCACCGCCGGCAGCCCCGGCTCCTGCATGGGCTTACCAAACTCACGGATATCGGCACCCGCAATAAAGGTGCGGCCCGCACACACCAGCAAAAGCACCTTGGCTTCCGAATCTTTCTGCCCCTGCTCCAGCGCGGCAACAAGGCCAGTGCGCACCGCGTGGCTGAGGGCATTGACCGGCGGATAATCCACTGTAATCACGCCTACCTTGCCTTCACGGCTGTATGTTACGACTTCAGACATAATCTTCTCCTCGCTCTATTTGGAATTCAGCTTCAGAAACGGAAACGGGTGTACGATTTAATAAAAGCGCTCTCCGGGTTTCAACCACCATCGACAACCTCGCAGGTCGAGTAAGGGCTGCGCACATTGTGCCAGCTTTTCATTCAGATGGATTTGAACGTTGGCCGGCAATCCAACTGCCTCAATATCGAGAAATGCGCACCTGATTTGTGCAAGAGGCCTGCCCTTGGAGGCCATGAGTTAATGGTTAAAATCGAAAGGCACGCGCAGGCTGCTGTATAGGAAAGAAATGTTTCAGTAGACCTTCGTCTAATTAATATACAAAATTATTTGAATTGTCATGAAATGGTAACTATCTTGACTGCGGGTCTTACAAAAATAATTGTCTAATGTGTGGAGACAACAACAATGCAAAGCAACAAATTGAGAATGGCCATTCGTGCGACAGCGGCTATAGCTGTGCTGGGTGTAGCTGGCCAGGCGAATGCGGTGAACTTGAGCGTTGGAGACGACGTTGAAGCTAGCCTCTATGGCTATGCCCGGTTGAACATGAGCTATGATTTTGACGCTGATAGGGCCGCATCTACTCGGTCAGGCAAATTCAGTGGTGGCGACGAGGATGTAACAGGCCACTTTGGTGCCGATGTCCAGCAGAGCCGTTTGGGTGTTAAAGTGAAACACAGTTCTGGTGTTGCAGTCACTGTTGAAGGTGACTTCCGGGGAACTGGCTCAGGCCCAGGCAGCCTTCGCATGCGCCACGCTTACGGTGAGTACCAGGGCTTTCTGGCTGGCCGAACTTGGTCTAACTACTTGAGCTTTGTTGGCAACACTCCGACACTGGACTTTGACAGCTTGGCAGGAACTGCAGGCAGCCAGGATCGCGCTGAGCAAATCCGGTACACTTCTGGTGCGATGTCATTTTCGCTTGAAGATCCGGCCTCACAGCAAATTCTTGACACTGCACCTGCAACTGCCGATGGCCGCACATCTGCACCAGTACTGACAGCAAGATTTGAAGATTCGATGGATGCACTTTCATTCTCTGCTGCGGCTTTAGTCGGCCAGATCACAGCAGATGATGGCACGAATGACGACAGTGCTGTCGGCTATGGCGTCTTCGGTGCGGCAAAATTCAAACTCAGCGATATGTTTTCTTTGCAAGGCGCCATTAACTACACCGATGGTGCAACAGGCTACCTATGGCGCTCTGGCAGCAACTATAATGGCGCCAGCGGCTATCTTGACGGCAACAGCGTTGAGACCATCAAAGGCTATGGCGGCTCTGTTGGCGTAAGCATGAACCTTGGCGGTGGTCGCAGCATCAACCTTGGCTACGGCATGACGAAACTAGACCTTGATGACGCTGTTGCTGCCGGCGCAGCAACTAACTCAGATGCAGAAACCAACCAGAACGTTCTAGTCAACTACATGTGGACTCCAGTTAAAAATGTCATGATGGGCGTAGAATATGGTTACCTTGATCAAGAGTCCGTTGGTGGCAGCTCTACAGACGCTAACCGCGTAATGTTCGCAGCCCAGTACAACTTCTAAAACGTACTGTTAAGCAATAACAAATACGCCCCGGTCTTCCGGGGCGTATTTGTTTCTGACATTACTCTTCCCTCAAAACACCATCACGCTATGGCAAAACAGTCGCCTGAGAAAATGACAGATCAACTCTCTGGCCGCAGGATCAATTTCTGCCGAGTTGATATTGCGATCCCACTCGCCGATGGACGTACAGAAGCCATACTTCCTCAGTTAGCCCCTAGCCCTTTGGCGCACCAAACAGGCGGTCGGTGAACTTAACGTACCAAGCAGCTGCCTGCACCTGAACAATGTATGCCAGTGCGATCAACAAGGCAGCATCCGCGCCCTCCTCACCAAATACACCCATGGCGATCGCCAGTGCTATAGAAAGATTCCGCATGACCGTGCCATACACCAGCGCAATCGCATCACCCCGTGGGAACAGCGCCTTGCCAACAAGCGTGCTGATTACAAAGTTCAGGGCGTAAATAAGCACCAGAGGTATCAGATACGCCAGTAGCGACCCGGGATTGTTCAGAATGTCTTGTGACTTCAGCGCCATTGAAACAAACACCACACCCAGGACCCCAAGTGTGGAAAACGGCGGGAACTTCGGCTTGATGTTCTTCTGAAATTCTTCCTGACCGTGCTTTGATATGAGCGCCCGTTGGGTGAAGTAACCCAATGCCAAGGGCAGAAATACAATCAGCGCGATCTGCATGAACACCTGAGAAACCGGAATTTCAATCACCGCACCCAGCAGCCCTTTGAGATAAAGCGGCGCAAGCAGAGAGCCGGCAATCAGGCCCACCACCGTCATCCGCACCGCAGCGGGCACGTTGCCTTTGGCAAAGCCTGTCCAGGAGATGGTCATGCCTGAGGTTGGAAGCAACGACGTTAATAAAAGCGCCAGCCTGGCGAAGGGCTCATCCGGGAAGAAGAGCAAGCCTGCGCCATACCCTATTGCAGGAACCAGCACAAAGTTGAGCAGCTGAGTTACCCACATCAACTTGCCGCCCCCGGGCTGCAACAACTGGCGCAGGTTCATGGTTACCATCATGGGGTAAACCATCAGGAAGGTGAGCGGAAGTATCGCCCAGCGCAACGGGCTTGGTTCCACAATCTGCCCGGCAAGGAAGCCGGCAATCATGGCTAAAGGGATGCTCCAAACCAGATGCTTCTGCATCCAGAATAGTAATGGCCACATAGGTCTTCCTCCCCGGAACACAGGTTAACTGTTACGAAGCGCCAGTGCCCAGGCACGCATGGCTTCGTTGGCTGGAGCCTGCGGGGCATCCATAAAACTCACCACAAAACGATCCCCCATATCGGCAATGCCAATGGAGCGAGGTCTTACCGCCAACACAAAGGGGTTCGGAAGCTTGCGCCCAAAGCAGAACACCACGTTTATCGCGGCTTGAATATCAGGCGCGACGTCTCCTTCGATCTCGCGGCTGTGGGCCAAGTGATCAAACATGGTGATGTAGGAGACTCTGGGAGCCTCTTCTATGCAGCGTTTAAAGTAATCCGCAATCTGCTCGGCGGATTCGTATTGAGTTTCAGACTTATTGATATCCAAAACCGTGATGGGGTACTTTTCCTGAAAGTGCAGTTGCTTCATGCCGGCCTCACTAGTTTGTCAGCGAAATGCAGATGACCTCCGCATTGCTGAGCGACCCCGGCTTGATCTACGCTCAAGGTCTCCCAGCCCTTTCAACAAGGCTAGGCCAGAAAACCACGAAGCACAGTGACAAAGTCACCAAGCAAGCTATGCAGTTTGTGAACAGTCCCTTGGGCAGCGGTGGGGCGCGGTGATACGGCAAACAGGGCTCATCACCAATCGCCAAAGCGTCACCATCTCAGCCTTCCTGCGAAGGCTGGAACTGGAGGGCCGCAGCGTCCTCAGCTACCATGACAACTCCAATGTCCGACGAGCCTTCAAACGTTGGTTTCAGCTAACACCGGATCAGTTACCGAAAACAGGCAAAAGCCCCTCTTCATGATTGAAAAAACCACCCCCCAGCAAGCTCGTAACGCCATCATGATGTTTGTGGGCATGATGCTGGTCGCCCTCAATCTGAGGCCGGCACTGACCAGCATCGGCCCGGTTTTGAAAACCATCGGCGATAGCCTGCCGCTGTCGTCCGTCGGCCAGGGCGTACTCACAACCCTGCCGGTGTTGCTGCTGGGTCTCGCCGCGCCGATCGCTCCCCGCGCAGCGCGCAAACTCGGCATGGAGCGGGCGGTGTTGGTGGCCCTTCTCATTCTGGGTGTGGCGTTAGTGGCACGCCCGTATCTTGGCGCAAGTGGCTTATTCCTGGGCACGGCGGTGGCCGGTGGCTGCATCGGCGTTATGAGTGTTTTGCTTCCGGGCATCGTGAAACGGGATTTTCCCAACTCCACAAGCCTGATGACGGGCATTTACACCGCCATGCTTTGCGCCGGAGCCTCTGTTGCAGCCGGTGCAACCGAACCGCTTCGCATCGCCTTCTCCGGCAACTGGGAGCCTGCACTGGCATTCTGGGCAATCCCCGCCGTTATCGCCGCCGGTGCCTGGTGGCTGCAGCTTGATGGCAAGCAGGTTCCCAAGCCGCCATCCGCAGTCGGGAAATCTCTTTTGAAAGATAAACTAGCATGGCAAATCGCTTTTTATATGGGGTTGCAGTCATCACTGGCCTATACGGTGTTTGGCTGGTTGCCTACGATTCTTCAAGACCGGGGCCTGCCACCGGTTGATGCCGGTCTGGCGCTGTCGGTCTCCATTCTGGTGCAAGTGCCAAGCGCTATTGCTGCACCCTGGATAGCCAGCAGTATGCGCGACCAGAGATTCATGGTGGTACTGGTGATGCTGGCAACTCTGGCAGGGCTTTGTGGCAGTATTTATGCGCCTGTTGAAGGCGTTTGGGTGTGGGTGGTTTTGCTGGGACTAGGCCAGGGTGGCTCGTTCAGCATTGCGCTGACGCTACTGGCCGTAAGAGCAAGGGATGCACACATTGCCGCGCGCTTGTCCGGGATGGCTCAAAGTATCGGCTACACCATGGCGGCACTGGGGCCCTTGTTTGTCGGCATTCTGCACGCGAAGTTCGACAGCTGGAATGTTGCAGGCGCCTTCCTTGTCCTGATCGCCATTGGAGCCATCATTGCAGGGCTCGGAGCCGGGCGCCGGCTTTACGTGCTCGATCAGTAAACAAGACAGTGTTACGTGCCGTCACCCCGAACGCCCAGGCGGTCGAGGTAAACATGCAACTCGGCCTCACTCATATCAACATACTCCAGTACCCGGCCATAAAGCATAACGGTAGGAACATTGCGCCCGTTACGCTCCTTTTGTGTCTCGTGTATCAGATACAGAATAAGCCGCTCGGTGCGGGTCAGGCCATCGCGCACATCCGGAATCACTTCCAGAACATTTTGCCATTCTTCGGGGCTCATAATTTTCCTTTTGTAACGCATTGTAATAATAGAACCTTTTCACAAGTTCAGTTAATCTGACCCTTCATTCGCCATCCCTTCATCGAGGCCGGGCCGGCATATGGCAAAAATCCGGGGCTCCATGGCTCAAATAACAAAACTTCATTGGGTTGTGGTCGGTCTTTCCGTCTTGCTGACTGTCATTGCCTGGCAGATTTCTGCACAGATTGCAGACGCCAGAGCTGAAGATCAGTTTGGTCAACGCATTGAGCAACTGAATGCACTGCTGCTGGACCGGATGCAGAAGTACGAGTTTGCTTTGCTTTCCGGGGTCGGCACCATTCGGGTCAACGATGGCGACACTTCACTCTCCCAATGGAAACGCTTTGCAGACGTTCTTGCAATACAGGATAGATTACCCGGCATTCTTGGCATCGGTGTCATCAAGCGGGTTCCAGAGAGTCAATTAGCGTCATATCTTGCTGAGCAACGGGAAGACCGGCCAGACTTTCGTATTCACCCACCTCATGAAGGATCGGATTTCTGGCCTATCACCTATCTTGAGCCGCTGGCCGGGAACGAAGCCGCCATCGGCCTCGACATGGCTCACGAGTCAAACCGTTACACAGCAGCCCTGAAAGCCATGCGCACAGGCCAGACCCAGATTACGGGCCCCATAGCCCTGGTGCAGGACGACGAGCAAAAGCCCGGCTTCCTGTTTTACCATCCTTTCTATCGCACTTCGGAAGTAACGCAACAAGAAAACAGAGAAGCCGATTTCCTTGGCCTTGTCTACGCCCCCTTTATTGTTTCCCGGCTAATGGAAGGCACCCTCGCGAACACCAACAGACTGCTGCATTTCCGTATCCGTGACGGTGAACACCAGCTATACAGCGAATTCAACGAAACTACAGAAAACAACTACGACACTTCGCCCATGTTCGAGACCTCCTACTCGTTGAGTATATATGGCCGGGAATGGACATTTGATGTGCAGTCAACGCGGCTTTTCAAGCAGTACAATGTGAGCAGGCAGCCGGCCGCTATTCTCGTGAGCGGCCTGATTATCAACGGGCTGATACTGGCCGCGTTCATGCTGCTATCCAACGCAAAACGACGGGTCGAACAGGAGGTCATAGAGAAAACGGCTGAGCTCAACACGCAGAAACAGGCCGCCGAATCAGCCGTTAAGGTAAAAACGGCCTTTCTCGCAAACATGAGCCACGAAATCCGCACGCCCATGAACGCCATTCTCGGCATGTTGGTCCTGTTAAAGGAAGCACAACTCAATGACTATCCCCGGCGTCTGGTGAATAAGGCGTTTTCAGCATCGGAAGTACTACTGCAACTGCTGAACGACATTCTGGATCTGTCGAGAATCGAAGCAGACCATATAGAGCTTGATCATCAGCCGTTTGAAATCGAGGCACTTATTGAGCGAAGTGTTGAGCTGTTTGCCATTGTTGCCGAAGAGAAAGGGCTGAAGCTGCGCGTCAACGTTGCACCATCAACACCCAGGCACGTTTCCGGCGACCTTCTGCGCATTTCCCAGATATGCAGCAACCTTGTCGGCAACGCAATCAAGTTTACCCACGACGGCAGCGTAACCGTCAGCCTCAGTTTCAAGGCAAATGAAAGCGCGCGGGGAAACCTGATAATTACGGTATGGGATACCGGGATCGGAATCAGGGAAGAGGACCAACAACGGGTGTTTGAAAATTTCCGCCAGGCTGATGAATCCACAAGCCGTATTTTTGGCGGATCAGGCCTTGGTCTCGCAATCAGCAGTCGCCTTGCAAAACTGATGGGCGGGACGCTCACACTGGAAAGCGCGGAAGGACAGGGTTCAAAATTCACGCTATCGGTTCCAGTGGATCTGGCGGAGAACGCACAAAACTTTGGCCCTCCCTATGTCTCCAACCCCATCAAAGTCTATCATCATGGCCTGAATCATAACCTCGCTCTGCTGGAAGCCTATCGCGAGCATTGGTCACTGGAAATAAAGCCGGCCGCCACTCTTCAGGACATCAGGTCTGCATTGGCAGGGATTCCGGCAAAAGGAAGCCCTGAACCTTCGCTGGCGATCATCGATATGGAAAATATTGAAGCCAGTGTTATCGAAAGGTTTGTACAGGAGTTAATGGCTGCACCAGAACTCTATCGTCTGGCGGGGCTTTTGATTATCGTTCCTGCGGGTTTCAAACGCGACTGGATGATCGAATTCCAGAGCTCTGGTGGGCGCCTGGCGTTCGAACCTTTAACACCCTCCAAGCTTTTTGAGCACCTGGCGCCACAGCAACTGGAGGAACACACTGTCGTATCCGCTTCCCGCCCGGTGTTTCAAAACCTGAAAGCTTTGATCGTTGATGACGTGCAACTGAATTGCGAAATCGTCGCAAGCTATCTAAGCTCATTTGGAGTGGATTCAAAGTCCGTCCAGAGTGGAGCCTTGGCGATGCGGCAGTTTGAAACCCAGTCGTTTGATCTTGTGCTTATGGATCTGCATCTGGACGGAGAGACCGGGCAAGATGTTGCCACGCAGATTCGTGCTCTTAAGAACATTCAGCAGCCGATTATAGCTGCACTTTCAGCATCTATATCCGAACATGACCGCAGTAGCTCATACGCCGCAGGTATGGATGATTACCTCACCAAGCCCGTTCTTCCCGGTGACATCCAGAGGTTGCTTCAAGCTTTTTTCAAATCACATGCGGTAGCAAATCCCGAACCGGATTCTGGCGTTGATGCCAACGAGCCGGAATATACCCGCAACTCCGAATTACCAGGATTCATTTCTCGCTCCCTGTATCAGGAGATGTTCGGAGCCGATCCCGACCTTTTTGCACGGTGCGTGCGCAGTTTTCTGGCCAGCTCCACACAAATGATCACTGATATTGAAAGCTGCCTGCACCTTGATGACGAGAATTCAACAAAAGCCATCGCCCATAAAATCCGGGGCGCTGCCGCCAACATTGCCGACAAGGAACTGATGCAACTTGCGGAGGAGATTGAATTAGCCCCGGGCCCAGAGCCAGCTGTGCGCGGTCTGAAAAGGCTTCTGACAATGCTGATGGAGCACGTCGAGAAGCTTTCGGCGACAGCCGACGCTACTAAGCTCCCGGCACTGGCCGACAATATTGAAAGAGAGCCCATCAAACGCATCATTGCCCGAATGATGCAGCGCCTGAGTGCCAACCGTATCGCACGCGACAGCGACATCACACAGGTACTGGAATTTTTGAACGCGATCAACGAAACGAACCTTGCTTCGCAACTGCGCCAGGCAATTGAGACTTACAAATTTGAACAGGCAGTCGATCTGCTGATAAAGATCGACCCTGACAGCCCGGGAAGGCAGCCTGATGGACGTAAATAACGAACCGACAGTACTGATTGTGGAGGATGACCCAGTAGGCATCGCGAGCCTGAACGGTATTCTCGGGGACGCCTGTGAACTGATCATCAGTCAGAGTCTTGCCGAAGCCCGGCGGCTTTTGTGTGCAGATGTAGATCTCATCCTTCTTGATCTGTATCTCCCCGACGGTTCCGGGCTGGATTTTCTGCGCGAATTGAAAGCTGCAGAAACTTACGCATCGGTTCCTGTCATCTGTATTTCCGCGTCAGATCATACTCTGGATATTGAAAAAGCCTTTCAGCATGGCGCAACAGACTATGTTCTCAAGCCATTCAACAAAACCATACTGAGCGCCAAGGTATCCACCTTTATTGATTTGAAGCGCAAAACCGACCTGCTGGCAGCTGCCGCAAAGACTGATCCGCTTACCGGCATTGGTAATCGTCGCGCCTTTGACCAACAGCTTGACCTGGAGTGGAGACGCGCCCGGCGTCAGAACAGCCCGGTTGGCCTGGTGCTTATTGACCTTGATAACTTCAAACAGATTAACGACCAGTATGGTCATGCCCAGGGCGATCTCTGCCTCCAGAATCTCGCAAAAGCCATGAATTCCAGCTTTGCCAGAGCTGGAGAAGTTGCAGCGCGCCTGGGTGGAGACGAGTTTGCAGCGATTATCCCGGGAGCCGATCTGTATAGCACGGTAGCCGCAGCCCATCATCTGGCCGAAGCGGTGAAGAGCCAGTGTCAGGGCTGCGAGCGTTATAAAAAGAACTGCCCCGCTTTCACCATTTCCGTGGGCTGTTCAGCAGCTTGGCCCTCATCGTCATCCGGTGCAGCTGAGCTGATTGATACGGCGGACAAACACCTTTATGAAGCCAAGGAAGGCGGGGGGCGTGATTGTGTCAGACCCATACTTTGACTTGCCCCGGCAAGGAGAGCCAGTTGTTTTCAGGCCAGGTTACAATCCGAAAATCCTGGTGGTTGACGATGAGCCTACCAATATCCGGGTTCTGACAGGCGCGCTCAGCCAGGATTACGACCTGATTGTTGCAACCAGTGCCACCGAGGCCATGGGCATTCTCGAGCAAGACAGCAAGCCTCACCTCATCCTGCTGGATATTATGATGCCGGGAATGGATGGTCTTCAGATGTGCCGAAACCTGAAAGCCCGGCGTGATCTGCAACATATCCCGGTTATATTCATCACTGCTCTGAGCGACTCGATATCAGAAGAGAAGGGGTTTGAAGCCGGTGCCGTAGACTATATCCACAAGCCGATCCGCTTGTCTGCAGTCAGGGCCAGGGTTCGCACTCACATCTCCCTGAGTGGAATGCTTGATCACATTACGGCCCTCAATCAGGAGCTCAAAAAGCAACTTGAGCAGTTTGACACCTCCGATCAGCCCGACAACAATCTGTTCGAGAGAGTCTTCATGGCGACCTCGGAAGGCATTATCCTTCTGGATGCCAGCGAAAAAATAATAGCGGTCAACACCGCATTTTCCCGCATTACGGGTTACTCTGAAAATGAGGTGATCAACGACAGTTACGCGCAGCTGAGCAAAGACATCGACTCACAGCTGAACCTGGACACCATCCGCGCGTACCTTGTTGAACATGACCACTGGTCAGGGGAACTTCATAGTCGTCGAAAAACCGGAGAACTCTATCCTGAGCTCCGCACAATCAGCACTATTCGCTCAGAAAACAATGAAATCACACACTACGTTATCGTTTTCAACGATATATCCAGTGTAAAAGAGACAGAGCAACGTTTAGAAGAACTCAAATGGCGCGACCCGGTTACTGGCTTATCAAACCGCGCCCTGTTCCTGAATGAGCTGAGCACAGTTCTGAAATTCTGCAGTCACGGAAATGTCTCTACTGCTGTGCTTGTTGTTGATATCAACAATTTTCGCTACGTCAATGAAACCTACGGTTTCAAATGCGGTGATCAAGTTATCAAGGAGTTCGCCAAACGCTTGCGCAGGGCTGTTTTCTCTGACGACTCTATAGCCAGACTCTCCGGCGACGAGTTCGGCATTGTTCTGGCACCTAAACGGTGGACGATTGATGATGCCTATCGGGTTATTCTTGCGTTATATGACCGTATACAAAACAGCTTGACCAAGCCTATCCAGTATAAGGGCAGCCCCGACCTGCACCTTCAGGTAACCGTAGGCGCAGCGTTATACCCCACTGATAGTTCTGACTCACCCTCCTCTGCTCTTCAACACGCGGAAACGGCTCACCGAAGCGCCAAGGCGGCCAACCGGCCAATCGCAATCTTTGAAGATTCGATGAGCGATAAAATTCGCCAGCAGCTAAAGATTGAATCGGAGCTCAACAAGGCTCTAGAACAGGATCAGCTGGTGCTATACGCACAGCCGCAGCTTTCACCAGGCAGAGTTCTCTGCGGGCTGGAAATTCTGATCCGCTGGAATCACCCCGAGCGTGGTCTTCTGGGCCCGGGTGAGTTCATACCGCATGCAGAACGCTCCCGGCAGATTGTCAAAATTGAACGCTGGGTGCTGCGCAAAACGCTGGCGAAGATGCGTGAGTTGCACAGCAAAAACCCCACACTCAGATGTGCGGTGAATATATCGGCAAAGCACTTTGCAGAAGACGACTTTGTGGCAACGGTTAAACACGCAGTCACTAACGCCAGATTCCCGGCAGAACTACTGACGCTCGAGCTGACAGAAAGCGTCTCAGCCGACAATCTGGACATCGTTGTGGAGAAAATGGAGGCCATCCGTCGCCTCGGCTGCGTTTTCTCACTGGATGATTTTGGAACCGGTTACTCTTCGTTATCACGACTGCAGCGCCTGCCGATTTCCGAGGTTAAAATCGACCGGAGCTTTGTGCTGGGCGCGCCGGAAGACCCCATGAATGCCAACATCGTTGAGATGGTCGTACGGATTGGCGATACCATGGGAGCACGCGTAGTCGCTGAGGGAGTAGAAACACAAGCTCATGCAGACTTTCTGGCTATCCGACACCCTCATGTACACCTGCAGGGCTATTTCTTTGGCATTCCGCAACCTATCGAGGTGTTTTTGCATTCCTGAACACCCCCTACGGCAAGGCGGCATAGCCGCAATGCTTACTGACCCTTCAGATCATGCTCGCCAATCTGCAGCTTGGGCCTGTCCGCATCAATTTCAGGCAGCGGCGCGCATTCCCGCATACTCTCCAGGCAACGGCGTGTCAAAGCCTGATACTCCTCCGTGCCGCGCAGCTTCCAGCTAACCTCTTTGTCGCTCAACTGGCGTAAAACCTTGGCTGGAGAACCTACAATCAACGAAGCCGGCTCGCACGTGAAGCCGCTTTTCACAAAGGCGGCAGCACCAACGATGGATTTGGTGGCTATAACAGCTTCATCCATGACCACGGCATTCATTCCCACCATCGCATCCTCTTCTATCACGCAGCCGTGCAACACAGCGCCATGCCCAATGTGCCCATTGCGCCGGATAATCGCATCACGCCCGGGAAACGCATGCACCACGCAGGTGTCCTGCAGGTTTGCCCCCTGCTCCATCACAATACGGCCAAAATCACCGCGTAAAGATGCACAGGGACCAATATAGCAGTCAGGCCCTACATGCACATCACCAATAAGTACCGCTGTTGGGTGCACATAGGCGGAGGGATGCACCACAGGCGTCACGCCGTCAATCTGGTAACAAGGCATAAAATGCTCCTTATAAAGTGTTTGTTTTTCGCATTGTAAACTACCTTTCCTGTATCAGAACGAACAATGCACAGCTTACCGCGAGGGAGCGCAGCGCATAGCCTTTTCAACCCTTTCTAAGACTAAAGGCTAACAAAAAAAATAACTATTAGAATCATGGACCTATAAGCCGCCCGATTGCGACACCTGCAATGTGATACAAAAATTCGATTTCAGATTCTTGACCGGTATCAATTCAAACCTATACTCTTTCCAGAAATCAATGAGGCGGAACACCGCCCAGTGGATGTCGCCTTGATAACGGTCAGGCCTCACCGACAAACCCTTAGAACAATGCAATGCCGGAACCGCTATGCCACAGATACTGCTCCCGAAGGAGCCAGATCAAGGCGGTTGTCTGTCTTATAAAAACACCCGCCCGAAGCGACTAAAAACGGGTTTCACTGCTATAACAAGGATTCTTCCATGACCGAGCAGAGTGTGCTTCTCGATATCGACCAGGGAATTGCCAAAGTCACCCTGAACCGCCCCAAGAGCCTCAACAGCTTTAACGTTGAGATGCATGAGCAAATGCAGGCAGCGCTTAAAGCCATTCGTAACGACCATAGCGTACGGGTCATGCTGCTTACCGGGAATGGTCGCGGCTTTTGTGCCGGTCAGGATCTGTCGGATCGCAATGTAAAGCCAGGTGCCGAAGCACCGGATCTGGGTTACTCCATCGAGACTTACTACAACCCGATGTTGCAAGCGATTCGGGACCTGCCCATGCCGGTCATCTGCGCGGTAAACGGCGTTGCTGCTGGTGCAGGCGCAAACATTGCGCTTGCCTGCGACATCACACTGGCCGCGCGCTCCGCAAATTTTGTGCAGGCTTTTTGCAAGATTGGCCTTATTCCCGACTCGGGCGGCACCTGGACGCTCCCCCGCGCAGTTGGGATGGCCCGAGCAAAAGGTCTGGCCATGCTGGGTGACAAGCTCAGCGCCGAAAAGGCAGAACAATGGGGCATGATCTGGCAATGCGTTGAAGACGACGCTCTGCAGGACGAAGCCATGAAGCTTGCACGCCATTTCGCCACCCAGCCGACAAAAGGCCTGGCGATGATCAAACGCGCCCTGCACGCGAGCGCAGACAACAGCTTTGAGGAGCAGGTGTTGCTGGAGCGAGATCTTCAGCGGCAGGCTGGCCGTACCGACGACTACCGTGAAGGTGTTGCGGCCTTCATGGAAAAGCGTGCACCTGAGTTCAAGGGGAACTAAGCATGCAAACACTTGCCACCGAAATCCCTGTTGCCGTCATCGGTGCCGGCGCCATGGGCTCTGGCATTGCTCAGGTCGCCGCACAGGCAGGTCACCGGGTATTTCTGCACGACCAGCGCGAGGGTGCTGCCGAGGCAGGCCGCCAAAGCATCGCAAAGCAGCTGCAACGCCGGGTTGATAAAGGGAAGATGGAACAACCAGCACTCGACGCGCTGCTGGATCGCATCAAGCCGATCAAAGAACTCAGCGAGCTTGCAGAAGCCGGCCTGGTGATCGAAGCCATCATTGAAGACCTCGATATCAAGCGTAACTTGCTGGCCACCCTCGAGGGCATCTGTGGCGAAAAAACCATTCTGGCCACTAACACTTCCTCAATCTCGGTGACCGCCCTGGGTGCAAACATGAAGCACCCGGAGCGCCTTGTGGGCATGCACTTCTTCAATCCGGCGCCACTGATGGCCCTGGTAGAGGTTATCAAAGGCCTGGCCACCAGCGACGAAGTTGCACAATGCGTTTACGCAACAGCGGCCCAATGGGGCAAAAAGCCGGTAACCGCCACCTCTACACCCGGGTTCATCGTTAACCGGGTCGCACGGCCTTTTTATGCCGAAAGCCTGCGCCTGCTGCAGGAGCAAACAACCGACAGCGCTACATTGGACGCCCTCGTGCGCGAAGCCGGTGGCTTTCGCATGGGACCTTTCGAGCTGACCGACCTCATCGGCCACGATGTGAACTATGCAGTGACTTCGTCGGTGTTCAATTCCTACTACCAGGACACCCGCTTTTTACCTTCACTGGTGCAGAAAGAACTGGTGGAAGCCGGTCGTTTGGGCCGCAAGAGCGGGCAAGGCTTTTACAGCTACGCCGAAGGCGTGCAAAAGCCGGAGCCTGCAACGGTCAAAGCCACAAGCAGTGATGCAGACACGCTCATTGTTGAAGGCAACCCCGGCCCACTGGCCGCACTGGTCACACGCCTGCGCGAAAGTGGCCTGAAGACCATCGAGCGGGATGGCCCCGGCCGCCTGCGGTTCGGCGAAGCTGTTTTGGCGCTGACCGATGGTCGCATGGCGACTGAGCGTGCTGCAGCAGAAGGCTGCAACAATCTGGTTCTGCTAGATCTGGCTTTCGACTACGCCAAGGCCAGCCGCCTTGCGATTGCCGCTGCGGATCAGGCGTCATCACAAGCTACGAATGATGCCTGTGCCCTGCTCCAGACGGCAGGCATTGCTGTAAGCAAAATCGCGGACCGCCCGGCTTTGGTGGTCATGCGCACCGTTGCAACTCTGGCCAACGAAGCCGCCGATGCCGCTCTGCATGGCGTTGCGTCTGTCAGCGATATCGATCTCGCCATGAAAGCCGGCCTCAACTACCCGGAAGGCCCTCTGCGCTGGTGCGACAATCTTGGCTCCAGCTTCTTGCACACCGTGCTGACACACCTCCAACAAAGCTACGGCGAAGACCGTTATCGCCCCGCGCTGTTGTTGAGAAAAAACCGGTTCGCTGAAAAGGGGTTCTACTCATGAGCCACGAACACCACGCACCCGATGCCCAGAAGCTGGCACAGGACTGTGCCGAATCCATGTACGAGCGGGATCAGGCCAGCCGTAATCTCGGCATGAAAATCACCCACGTTGCCCCGGGCAAAGCCACGGTTACCATGCCGGTTACCAGCCTCATGATTCAGGGCCATGGTTCCTGTCATGGTGGTTACCTGTTCACTCTGGCGGATTCAGCGTTTGCCTTTGCCTGCAACAGCTACAACAAAGCCACCGTGGCATCCGGTTGCTCCATCGAGTATATGCTCGGAGCCCGCGAGGGTGACATGCTCACCGCGAACGCGGTTGAGCAGTCCCGTGGCAACCGCACAGGTGTATACGACATTACTGTCACCAACCAGAACGGCCATGTAATCGCCCTGTTTCGCGGTAAGTCCTATCAGGTGCGCGGCGAAGTTATCCAGTCGGAGAATGATCAATGAGTAACGAAAAACGCTTGCAAGATGCCTATATAGTAGACGCTGTGCGCACGCCCATCGGGCGCTATGGCGGTGCTTTGTCAACGGTGCGTGCCGACGACCTGGGCGCCATCCCCATGAAAGCCCTGAAGGAGCGCCACAGCAGTCTGGACTGGTCAGCGATTGACGACGTTCTCTACGGTTGCGCCAACCAGGCCGGAGAAGACAACCGGGATGTGGCGCGCATGTCTCTCCTTTTGGCCGGTCTGCCAATTGATGTTCCTGGCTGTACCCTCAACCGCCTCTGCGGCTCCGGTATGGACGCCATTGGCAGTGCCGCCCGCGCATTGCGCACCGGCGAAGCCGGCCTGATGCTCGCTGGTGGCGTGGAATCCATGTCCCGGGCACCTTTTGTGATGGGCAAGGCCGATTCTGCCTTCAGTCGCAAAGCCGAAATGTTCGACACCACCATCGGCTGGCGCTTCGTTAACCCGCTATTGAAGAAGCAGTACGGCATAGATTCCATGCCGGAGACCGCCGAGAACGTTGCCGCTGATTTCAGCGTTAACCGGGCAGATCAGGATGCCTTTGCCTTGCGTAGCCAGCAACGCACCGCTGCCGCCCAAAAGGCTGGCCGGTTTGACAATGAAATCGTGCCGGTAAGCGTACCCCGCCGCAAACAGGAACCGCTCATTGTGGATACTGACGAGCACCCCCGGGAAACCACTCTGGAAAAGCTGGCAAGTTTGGGTACTCCTTTCCGTGAAGACGGCAGTGTAACCGCCGGCAACGCCTCCGGTGTAAACGACGGTGCTTGCGCCTTGCTGCTGGCCAGTGGTGATGCCCTGAAGCAACACAACCTCAAGCCCCGCGCCCGCGTAGTGGCCATGGCCACTGCCGGTGTTGAGCCGCGCATTATGGGTATGGGTCCGGCGCCCGCCACCCGCAAGGTGCTCAAGACTGCGGGCCTGGAGCTGGCCGACATGGACGTGATCGAGCTGAACGAAGCCTTCGCCGCCCAAGCACTCGCCGTGCTACGTGACCTGGGCTTGCCCGACGATGCCGAACACGTAAACCCAAATGGTGGAGCCATTGCTTTGGGCCACCCCCTGGGCATGAGCGGTGCGCGCCTTGTGACCACCGCGTTGAACGAACTCGAACGTCGCCATCAGCAGGGCCAGAGCGCCCGTTATGCGCTGTGCACCATGTGTATCGGTGTAGGCCAGGGCATTGCGTTGATTATTGAACGCGTAGACAACGCTGAATGACTGAAGTGGCCCGGGCAAGCCCGGGTCAGTTAAACGAACTGAAGCTGGCCCGGCTGCAAACCGGGGCAACAAGAACAAGACAGGAATCAACCATGAATCTACCCATGCACAAACTCGGAAAACTGGACCGGATGGAGACTGCCAGTGTGGACGAGCTGCGCCATGAACAGCTTCAACGCCTGCGTTGGAGTGTCTGGCATGCCTATACCAATGTACCCCACTACCGCAACGCTTTTGATGCCATTGGTTTGAAACCTATGGACATCAACAGCCTGGAAGACATCGCCAAAATTCCGTTTACCGGCAAAGCTGACCTCCGGGAAAACTATCCGTTTAACATGTTCGCAGTGCCCATGAAAAAAGTTGTCCGGGTACACGCGTCCAGCGGCACCACCGGTAAACCTACAGTGGTGGGTTACACCCAAAGCGATATTGAAACCTGGGCTGACATAGTTGCCCGCTCCATTCGCGCCGGTGGTGGTAGCGCCGGAGACAAGATTCATATTGCTTACGGCTACGGCCTGTTCACCGGGGGCCTGGGCGCCCACTACGGAGCCGAACGCCTGGGTTGTACCGTTATCCCCATGTCCGGAGGCCAGACAGAGAAGCAGGTTCAGCTGATCAAGGATTTTGAACCCGACATCATTATGGTTACGCCTTCCTACATGCTGAATATTGCTGACGAAATAGACCGTCAGGGCATTGATCCAAAGACTCTGCCGCTGCGCCTGGGTATTTTTGGTGCTGAGCCCTGGACCAACGAAATGCGTACGGAACTGGAAGATCGCCTCGGCATCCAGGCTCTGGACATCTACGGGCTCTCTGAGGTGATGGGACCCGGCGTCGGCATGGAGTGTCTTGAAACCAAAGACGGCCCCACTATTTGGGAAGATCATTTCTATCCGGAGATTATTAACCCGGAAACCGGTGAAGTACTGCCCGACGGCGAGTACGGCGAGCTGGTTTTCACCTCACTCACCAAAGTAGCCATGCCGGTATTACGTTACCGCACCCGCGATCTCACCCGCCTGCTGCCAGGCACAGCCCGGCCAATGCGTCGCATCGACAAAATCACCGGTCGCAGCGACGACATGCTGATAATCCGTGGGGTAAATGTGTTCCCCACCCAGATTGAAGAACAGGTGCTTAAGTGCAACGCCCTGGCGCCCCACTATGAAATCGTGGTGTACAAGAAAGGTAACCTGGATTGTGTGGATGTTCGGGTCGAGTTGAAGGCGGGAGCAGAAGGCGAAGGCCTCAAGGAAACTGCCGCCAAAGAGTTAGGGCACCACATCAAGTCTTACATTGGCATAAGCACCACAGTCCAAGTGTATGACTCAGGCACTTTGAGTCGCTCAGAAGGCAAAGCGAACCATGTGTTTGACCGGCGCAAAGACTGAAACCGGTGACCGGGGCGCTAAGCAACGCCCCGGTCATTTATTTTTCCTTCGAGTTTCCTGAAACCAAAAGCAATCATTAATGAAAGACTGTTAGTTGTTGTTTTTCAGTCAGTTAAGTATTCGACGAAAGTCTTATAAAGCAAACATGATACAAAATACAGTTCCTTGATATTTATTCAGTATCATATAGTATGAAGTCATAGTCCGAGATGCGTCTCAGGGCACTGCTGGCAATACAACAGCAAATTAAAACAAGTCAGATTCGGAGAGAGTTATGTACGCACAAATGGTTGATACCGGTACAAAGCGCCTCAAGACCCTGGAAGAGATGTCTCCCGAAGAAAGGGACTTCCAGGAAAAGGTAGACGCGGAGACCAAGATTGAAGCCAAGAACTGGATGCCCGACGGTTACCGCAAAACCCTGATCCGCCAGATCTCTCAGCACGCCCACTCAGAAATTGTTGGCATGCTGCCGGAAGGCAACTGGGTTACCCGCGCACCAACGCTCAAACGCAAGTTGCAGCTGATGGCCAAGATTCAGGACGAAGCGGGCCACGGCCTGTACCTGTACAGCGCCATGGAAACCCTGGGGGCGAGCCGCGATGAAGAAGTGCAGAAACTGCACGACGGCAAAGCCAAGTACTCCAGCATCTTCAACTACCCAACCCTGAACTGGGCCGACATGGGCGCAGTTGGCTGGCTGGTTGACGGTGCCGCCATTGTAAACCAGGTGGTGCTGCAGCGTACGTCCTATGGTCCCTACGCCCGTGCCATGGTGCGCATCTGTAAGGAAGAGAGTTTCCACCAGCGTCAGGGTTACCAGATTTTGCTGGATATGATGCGTGAAGGCACTCAAGAGCAGAAGGATATGGTGCAGGACGCCATCAACCGCCTGTGGTGGCCAGCACTGATGATGTTTGGCCCGCACGACGACGAATCCCCGAACTCTCAGCAATCTATGGCCTGGAAGATCAAGCGCAAGAGCAACGACGAACTGCGCCAGATGTTCATTGACCAGACCATTCCACAGCTCGAGTATCTTGGCTGCACGGTTCCCGATCCGGATCTGAAGTGGAACGAGGAACGAGGCCACTATGATTTCGGTGAAATCAACTGGAAAGAGTTCTACGACGTACTCAAGGGCGACGGCCCCTGTAACCACGAGCGTATTTCTACTCGCAAAAAGGCAATTGATGAGGGCACCTGGGTAAGGGAAGCCGCCGTTGCCTATGCCGAAAAACAAAAACAGCGCGCAGCCAAAGCCGCTTAAACAGGAGAAGCAACAATGTCTGAATGGCGCCTTTACGAAGTCTTCGTTCGTAGCAAGCACGGCCTTAACCACAAACACGTCGGTAGTGTTCATGCTGCCGACAATGAAATGGCCATGCAAAACGCTCGCGATCTTTACACCCGTCGTAGCGAAGGGGTAAGCATCTGGGTCGTTCCATCTGAAACCATCACAGCCTCGGCTTCGGACGAAAAAGAGGTTCTTTTCGATCCGTCCGAAGACAAAGTTTACCGGCACGCTTCGTTCTACAAGCTGCCTGACGAAGTCGGGCAAATGTAAGGAGCGACCCATGACACAGCAACAAGCTTTACAGGAATACCTGCTTCGCCTGGCAGATTCCGACATGATTCTGGGCCAGCGTCTCAGTGAACTGACGGGGAAAGCCCCGGCACTGGAAGAAGAGATGGCGTCGATGAACGTTGCGCTTGACCTGGTGGGCCAGGCGCGCAACTGGTACGAGTACGCCGCCGAACTGATTGACGACGGTCGCAGTGCCGATAACCTGTGCTTTCTTCGGGACGCTCACGACTATCGCAACCTGCTGATGGTAGAGCAGCCCAATGGCGACTATGCAGTCACCATTGCACGCCAGTTCTTCTTTGATGTATGGCACTACTTCACACTGAAGAGCCTGACGAATGCCAGTGACGAGCGTATCGCCGGCATTGCAGCCAAAGCCGTCAAGGAAGCCACGTACCACCTTCGCCGTTCTTCGGAGTGGGTCAAGCGTATGGGCGACGGCACTGAGGAAAGCCACCGCCGCATTCAGGACGCTTTCAATCTGCTGTGGCGTTTCACGGGTGAGCTGGTGACTCCGGATGAAGTTGACCATGCCATGTTCAAGGCAGGCATCGGCCCGGACCCCGAACAACTGAAGCAAGACTGGTTCGGCATGGTGCGCGAAGTTGCAGCCCAGGCCACCCTGACAACCGGTGCGGAAGACGCCTGGATGTACATGGGCGGCAAGCGCGGCGAGCACACCGAACACCTGGGGCACATCCTGGCCGTGATGCAGTTTCTGCCTCGCGCCTATCCGGATGCAACCACCTGGTAAGCCAGTCTGACCAAAGAGGATACTTCCGGTGAATGAACGTGAACCATCGTCTGTAGACGTACTGATTGCCAGCGACCGCGTACCGGCTAATGCCCGCCCGGAACTGCTGACAGAAGAAGCGATCTGGGAACTGCTGGACAACGTCAAAGATCCGGAAGTGCCCGCTGTCAGTGTGGTAGAGCTGGGCATCATTCGCAGCGTCGAGTGGGACGGCAAACACCTGAGCGTGGATGTAACACCCACTTACTCTGGCTGCCCTGCAACCGAGCTGATCGAAGAGCTGATCGTCGAAGCTATGCGCGCTGCGGGCATCCGTGATCCGCAGATTAATCGCGTGCTGACGCCGGCCTGGACCACCGACTGGATAACTGAAGAAGGCCGGGAAAAACTCCGGGCATTCGGCATAGCGCCGCCTCAGGGCAGTGCCAGCAAAATGAGCCTGTTGGGCGCTGATGAAGTGATTGCTTGCCCGCTGTGCGGCAGCGAAAACAGCGAGCGCATCAGTGAATTTGGCTCAACTGCCTGCAAGGCACTATACCGCTGCCTTGATTGCCGTGAACCCTTCGACTACTTCAAATGCATATAGAGCCGATACGATCATGAATAAATTCTACTCACTGGCCCTCAAAGAGGTCAGACCGGAAACAAGAAACGCCGTATCCCTGAGCTTTGATCTGCCTGAAGACCTGGCAGAAAAATTCAAGTACAAGCAGGGCCAGCACATTGTGGTGCGTACCAAGCTGGATGGCGAAGAAGTTCGCCGCACCTATTCCATCTGTTCCAGCGTTAATGACGAGGAGCTACGCATTGCCGTCAAGCGTGTCCCCGGCGGCGTATTCTCAGGCTTTGCTAACCAGCAGTTGAAACCCGGCTCCACCCTCGAGGTTATGCCCCCACAAGGTACCTTTGGCATCGACCTGGACCCGGAGCGCGAAGGCAACTACCTGGCAGTGGCTGCCGGCAGTGGCATCACCCCGATTCTGTCCATCATCAAGACGACGCTGGAAACCGAGCCAAAGAGCCAGTTCACCCTGTTCTACGGCAACAAGGGCACCAGCAGCACCATGTTCCGCGACCAACTGCAGGATCTGAAAAACGAGTACATGACCCGTTTCAACCTGGTGTACATCTTCACCCGGGAAGAGCAGGACATCGATTTGTACAACGGTCGCATAGATGCTGACAAGTGTGACCAGCTGTTTGAACACTGGATTGACGCCAAAAACCTGACCGGCGCTTTCCTCTGCGGTCCTCAATTGTTGACCGAAACGGTGCGGGAATCGCTTGAGCGCCACGGCCTGGACAAGTCGAAAGTTCACTATGAGCTCTTTACCCCTGCCGGCGGTGTGCCCCAGGCACGGAAAGACCGGGCGGAAACAAAAATCGACCCGGAAGCTGTCAGCGTTATCACCGTTAAAGCGGATGGTCGCTCCGTGGTGTTCGATCTGGTGCACGACACCAAAAGCATCCTCCAGGCAGGCCTCGACGAAGGCGCTGACCTGCCTTACTCGTGCCAGGCTGGGGTCTGTTCCACCTGCCGGGCCAAGGTGGTAGAAGGCGAGGTTGAGATGGATCAGAACTTTGCCCTGGAAGACTACGAAGTGGAAGCAGGCTATGTGTTGTCGTGCCAGTGCTACCCGGTTAGTGACAAGGTTACCCTCGACTACGACGAATAGTAATTCTGGAGTTTTTTAATGCCCGTTACCAAAAGTTTTATTGCCGGCGAATGGGTCGGCAAGCAGAAGGCCAAAGTCCTGCACAGCGCCATCAACGGCCAGACTGTTGGCTATACCCACGACGAGACTCTGGACTTCAAAAAGGCTGTTGAATACGGCCGCAAGGTCGGCGGTAAAAACCTGCTGGCCATGGACTTTCAGGAGCGCGCTCTGGCTCTCAAAGCCATGGCGATCTACCTGCAAGAACACAGAGATCAACTCTACGCCCTTTCGATGCATACCGGGTCCACCAAAACGGACAACGGTATCGATATTGATGGCGGATTCGGCACCCTGTTCTATTACTCCAGCATGGGCCGCCGGGAACTGCCCTCCGGCAACGTGATGCACGAAGGCCCGGTAACACCGCTGGGTAAAAATAACCACTTCGCCGGCACCCACATTATGGTGCCTCGTGGAGGTGTAGCCGTTCACATAAACGCTTACAACTTCCCGGTTTGGGGCATGCTGGAAAAATTTGCCCCGACTTTTCTGGCGGGCATGCCCTCCATCGTAAAACCGGCGACGTCCACCTGCTATGTGACCGAACTGGCCGTGCGTTTGATGCAGGAATCCGGCGCTTTACCGGAAGGCAGCCTGCAGCTGATCATCGGCAGCACTGGCGATCTCTTCGAGCACCTGGAAGAGCAAGACGTAGTTACCTTTACCGGCTCCGCCAAAACCGCGCGCATGCTGCGTGTTCACCCCAACATCATCAACCGCTCCATTCCGTTCAATGCCGAAGCTGACTCATTGAACAGCGCCATTCTGGCGCCGGATGTCACGCCGGAGCACGAAGAGTTTGATCTGTTCGTTCGTGAGATCGGCCGCGAAATGGTTGCCAAGGCCGGCCAGAAATGCACGGCAATCCGCCGGATCATGGTGCCACAGGATCAGGTACAGGCAGTGTGCGACAAGCTCAAGGAGCGCCTGTCGAAAATTACCGTAGGTGATCCCTCTGTCGAAGGCGTGCGCATGGGCGCCCTGGCCTCTCTCGACCAGCTGGAAGACGTGAAAGCCAACGTCCAGGAACTGCTGAAAACCAGTGAGCTGGTAATCGGTGGCGATGGCAGCTTCAAGCCAACTGGCGAAGGTACAGACAAAGGTGCATTTATCGAACCGCACCTGCTGCTGTGCCGTAATCCGGAGAATGGCTGTGGCGCACACGACATCGAGGCCTTCGGCCCGGTTGCCACGGTTATTCCCTACAACACTCTGGATCAAGTGGTTGAGCTGGTTGCCAAAGGCCGCGGCTCACTGGTTACCACTGTAACCACCCGCGACCCGGCCACTATCGCCAAACTGGCACCGGCACTGGCTGCTTACCATGGTCGCCTGCACCTGCTGGATGCGGAAGCTGCGAAAGAATCCACAGGCCACGGTTCACCCCTTCCGATGCTCAAGCACGGTGGGCCCGGTCGCGCCGGTGGTGGTGAGGAGCTTGGCGGTATTCGTGCGGTACTCCACTATCTGCAGCGCACCGCCATTCAGGGTTCACCTACCATGCTTGCCGCAGTCACTGGCGAGTACGTTCGTGGTGCCGAGGTTTTCGAGACCGACAAGCACCCGTTCCGTTATCACTTCGAAGACCTGCAGATCAACCAGTCACTGCTGACACACCGTCGTACCATCACGGAAGCAGATCTGGTGAACTTTGGCTGCCTGTCTGGCGACCATTTCTATATGCACTTCGATGAAATTGCCGCCCGTAACAGTCAGTTCGGCAAGCGTATTGCCCACGGCTACTTTGTACTGTCTGCAGCCGCCGGCATGTTCATCCATCCTGCCGAAGGCCCGGTTTTGGCAAACTACGGACTGGATACCTTGCGTTTCATTGAGCCGGTAGCGCCGGGCGATACCATTCGTGCCCGCCTGACCTGTAAGCGTAAGATCGACCAGGGTCGTAGCTCACCGGATGGCCACCCCCAGGGCGTTGTTGCCTGGGATGTTCAGGTCACTAACCAGAACGACGAGCTGGTAGCCAGCTATGACATTCTGACGTTGGTAGCCAAAAAAGAGGGTGCCAAAGAGCAAGAGTAATTGTTCGGGCCACAAAAAAACCGCCAGCAGCTTACAGCTCTGGCGGTTTTTTTTGTGCCTGCGCTCAGCCCAGCTCTTCTAAAAGCGGGCCGAACCTGCCTCCATCACATGCCCAAATAGGCTTCTCGTACTTTCTCATTACTCAGCAGCTCGCGGCCAGTGCCTTCAATGACTACACGGCCCGTCTCCAGCACGTAACCACGGTCGGCAAGCGACAGCGCCTGGGAAGCGTTCTGTTCCACCAGGAAAATGGTCATGCCTTCGTTTTTCAGCTCTTTAACAATATTGAAAATCTCTTCAATAATCAGCGGCGCCAACCCCATGCTGGGCTCATCCAGCAGCAACAACCTGGGCCTGGCCATCAGTGCACGCCCCATAGCCAACATCTGTTGCTGTCCTCCGGACAGTTCACCCGCCAGATTGTGACGCTTCTGGCGCAGTATGGGGAACTTCACATACATGCGCTCCATGTCGTCCTCTACTTCCGGACCGCGTCCACGAGTGTACGCGCCCAGCAGCAGGTTG
The DNA here is from genome assembly GCF_002806945.1 of Marinobacter salexigens. GTDB lineage: Bacteria > Pseudomonadota > Gammaproteobacteria > Pseudomonadales > Oleiphilaceae > Marinobacter > Marinobacter salexigens. Next base: position 407,707 of record NZ_NIHC01000003.1, on the reverse strand, counting down.
TCTTCAACGCTCAGGTCCTTGAAAACCTGCCGGCCTTCGGGCACCTGCACAATACCATTGGCAACACGCTGATCCGTGCTCATCTTCAGCAGGTCTTTACCTTCGAAGTTGATGCTGCCACTGTCTGTCGGCTGCAATCCGGAGATCGTCATCAGCAACGTCGACTTGCCCGCACCGTTAGCACCAACCAGGGAAACGATTTCTCCGCTATTGATACGGATATCAATACCGTGAAGTGCTTCGATCTGGCCATAGGACGTCTTCAGGCCCTCTATAGAGAGCATTTCTTCAGTGGCGTGTCGTGCGGTTCTGCGCGGCGCGTGTTGCAACCCCAGACCACCCAGGCGCTCCGGCGTGTAACTTACAATGCGATGACGTAACTCTCGAAACTCGTCCCGCACCCGTTCGCCAAACAGTGGATCGTTAGCCTGGTCCCGGGATTCGATAATCAACTGCCAATCGTCCTCGCTCAGCAGCTTACGGGCCCGGGGGATGATCACACCTTCTTCTTTTTTGATGTGCTTGCGCAAGGCTTCCGTAAATCGTGCCAGCGCATGGCTGAACTCTTCCCTGCCATCAGGCCAGCGCTCCATGCACAGCATCAGCAGATGCCGAAGTTCGTTGATCTTTTCGTCGCCGATTACATAACCGTGCGCGAGTTTATCCAGCAAGGGTTTGGTTTCCGGCGATTTTTCCCCCAGCACGCGGTACAGCACTATCTCTTCGGGAGCACTATGCACGCGCCGGGCAAAGTGCTGAATGTAATCGAAAATGGTGCTGTACAGGGTTTCGTCAGGCTTCTGTTCATTGATATTCATATCGTGCTGGAGCTGATCCAGCAGATCCAATATCCGCCACAGAGACTGGTGCTCCTGAACAATGGTACTAATGGCTTGCAGACTGTAACTGTCTTCAGGCGCAACGTTGGTCGGTGTTGGTGTCATTATAGTTATCCCTCGCTCCGTTTAGCCGCCCAGATAGGCTGCGATCACATCCGGGTTTGTTCGAATCTGTTCCGGCGTGCCTTCCGCCAGTACGCGCCCGTAGTTAAGCACCAGCAAACGGTCAGAAATACCCATCACCAGTTTCATATCATGCTCCACCAGCATCACGGTTATGCCCTGCTCGGCAATTTTGCGGATCAACTCCTCCAGAGCAGCAGTCTCCACAGCATTAAGGCCGGCCGCCGGCTCATCCAGCAGGACGACTTTTGGTTCGGCAGCCAGTGCGCGGGCGATCTCCAGCCGTTTAAGCGCACCATAGGACATTGCGGAGGCTTCGGTATCGAGATACTCGCCACAGCCCACAAACTCCATCAGCTCAGCGGATTTCTCACGTGCAGCTTTTTCATCACGGGTGAGCGCAGGCAACCGGAACAGCGTGGTCAGCAGGTTGCTTTTCAGGGTCAGGTGCCGGCCCAGCATCACGTTCTCAATAGCCGTCATGTTCATACAGATCTGCATCTGCTGGAACGTGCGGCACATGCCCCGCTCTGCCAACTGATTGGGTTGCAGCTTCGCGATACTTTCACCATTCAGCTTCACTTCACCGCTGGTGGGCGTGTAAAGGCCCGTAATCAGGTTAAACAGGGTGGTTTTGCCAGCACCGTTAGGGCCGATAACCGAATACACCTGACCCGCCTCAACCGAGAAGCTAACATCTTCAACGGCATGAACGCCGCCGAACGCCTTGGACAAATTATTGACTTCCACCAGAGCGCTCATGCGTCACCTCCGGCAGACTTCGAGCGGCGTTTTGCAAGCAGATTTGCCGCAGTCGGCAGCAGACCTTTGGGCATAAAGATCATGGTCAACATCAGGATCAGACCAAACAGCACCATTTCCATCTCCTGAAAATCGGCCAACAGTTGCGGCAAGAGCTCAAGCACCACAGCACCTATGATCACCCCGATGGTTGAGCCCATACCACCCAGAACCACCATGGTGATCAGCAAAATGGAAAAGTCGAAGCTTGCCACCGAGGGGGTAATAAAACCATGGAAGTGTCCATAAAGCGCGCCCATGACACTGGCGTAGACCGCTGAAATCACAAATACCAAGCTTTTGTATTTTGCGGTGTTTACGCCCACGACACTGGCAGCAACTTCAGAACCGTGAACAGAACGTAAAGCCCGACCAATAGGCGAGTCGATAAGATTCTGGGCCAGCCAGACTGCTACCAGAAGCACCATGCCCGCAAACAGATACCAGGCCAGGTCGCCGCTAATTTCCATTCCGAACAAGGAGTACTGGCCAAAGACACTCAGCTCCCAGCCAAAGACGTCAAACGACGGCACTGGCATGCCATCTGGCCCGCCCGTAAGCTCACGCTCGTTGTTCAGTATGATCGCGATAATAAACCCCACAGCGAGGGTGGCCATGGAGAGGTAATGGCCTTTCAATCGCAGAATCGGGCGGCCAACAACCCACGCAATGATCGCGACACCAACGGCGCCAACGAATAATGCGGGGATGGCAGACCAGCCGTAGTTACTTGTCATGATGGCACTGAAGTATGCGCCCAGCCCGAAAAAGCCTGCGTGCCCGAGACTGATCTGGCCGGCGAAACCCACCAACAGGTTAAGGCCGACAACGGCACCGGCAATCAACGCGATTTGCGTAGCCAGGCCATAATGAAACGGGTTGGAAATAAACAGTGGCAGCGCAAACACCACGATGGCCAGAAACACCAGGCCCTTGAGACGAAATTGCGAGAGTCGAGCTATCATCACACTCGCTCCACAATTTTGGCGCCAAACAGGCCGCGAGGCATGAAGAAAAGCACCACAAGAATCATTGAAAATGCCACCGCATCCTTATAGTCAGACGATAGATAACCAGCAGCCATGGCTTCAACCACACCAAGAGCCAAGCCACCCACTACCGCACCCATGCCGCTACCCAGGCCACCTATGGCCGCCGCCACAAAGCCTTTGAGCCCAAGGATGATACCTATGTCATAAGAGGTAAACGTAATCGGCGCCACGACGATGCCGGCAATGGAGCCCAGCAATGCAGAGACCATGAACGCCAACATCAGTACCACCTGAGTACGAATGCCCACCAGGCGTGCAGCATCTTTATTCATTGAAGTAGCCAGAATGGCCTTGCCGGTGAGTGTGCGGGTAAAGAAATACACCAGCACGGCAACCAGAACCGCGCCGACTCCCAGCACCCACAGGCTCTGCGTGTTCAGAACGGCGCCAAAAATCTGTATTGGCTCCTCGCTGCTGAAGTTAGGCATTACGTGATATTCCTTGCCCCACACCAGCTGCGCCAGGCCACGAATAAAAATAGACGCGCCTATGGTGATAATAATCAGGGTAACCACATCCGCATTTTTAGCGGGTGCAATAGCCAGGCGCTGGAGGGCAACACCCAAAACACCGGCAAGTACAACGGCAAGAACGATCGCAAGTAGCATGGGCACACCCATGGCTGTCAAGGATACGGTTGCCATACCGCCAATCATCAGGAACTCGCCCTGGGCAAAGTTGATTACATGGCTGGCGTTGTAAATCAGTGTAAAGCCCAAGGCAATCAGGGCGTATGTGGCACCAATGGTGATACCGGTAAACAGGTACTGCAGGAATTCAGAGAACATAATCTGGCCCGCTCGCGCAGCGGCTGACAGTTGCCCCGAAGGGCAGCCGCCAGCCTGTGGTACGGATGGAAATGTGCTTAGTTGATCAGCTTCCAGCCACCATCCTGAACTTCCAGGATGCGGAAGGAATCAGCTTGCAGACCGTTGTGGTCATCGGCTGACATATTGAACGTGCCGGTAACACCTACGTGGCCCTGAATGCTTTCAAGAGCATCACGAACCGCCGCCTTGTCTGTGCTGCCAGCTTTCTCAATGGCTTCAACCGCCAGCATCAGGCCGTCATAAGCGTAGGCACCAAAGGTAGACACTTTGGAGTTCCAGCGGGCTTCGTACTCACTCTTGTACGCCTCAACCACCGGTTTTTGGGGGTCGGTGTCTGGCAGCGACTCCGGCACCAGCAAGGGTGATGCGGGCAGTCTCAAGCCTTCAGCACTGTTACCTGCCAACTCCAGGAAACCATCAGAAGCAACACCGTGAGACTGGTAGAATGGAAGCTCGATACCAAGCTGAGCGTAGTTACGGGTAACGATGGCCGGACCCTGACCAAAACCGAAGTTAAGAATGGTCTGCACACCATCGGTGCCGCGGATATTGGTGAGCTGAGCAGTCATATCCGTGTCGGAACCGCCGTAGGTTTCGTCAGCAACTATCTCGACTCCACCCATCTCTTTGATCACCGCCAGAGTTTGCTCACGCCCGGAACTGCCAAAGCCACCGGTGCCGGAGATCAGTCCCACTTTAGTCAGGCCGCGGGACTTCATATCCTGCAGGATACGCTCTGCCGCCATACGATCGGATTGCGGGGTTTTGAATACCCATTTCTTGACCGGCATGGTAATAACAGTGGCGCCCGCCAGTGAAATAAACGGCACCTTCGCCTGCTCGATCATAGGTACAGCCGCCATGGTAGCGCCCGTGGTGCTGCCGCCAACGATAATATCAACGCGATCTGAGCGGATCAGCCTGCTTGCGAAGTTACGGGCTTTAGAGGCATTGCCTGCGTCGTCGTAATGAATCAGCTCGAGTTGACGCCCCAACACGCCACCCTCTTTGTTGATTTTCTCCACATACATTTCCAGGGTTTTCAGCTCCGGATCGCCCAGAAATGAAGCCGGCCCGGTAACCGCTAGAAACGAACCAATACGTATAGGTTCAGCTGCCTGAGCGTTCATTGCCAGCAATCCGGCGGCTGCAATAGCAGCAAACTTGCCCGCACGACGCGTGATTTTTTTGAACATTGTTGTTGTTCTCCCAAATGTAGTCAGGGCGTTTTAGTTTTATATGCCCCAGAATTTCCTGAAAACAGGACTGTTTCTCCTGCCCAGGCTGAACTTTTTCGTGTCACGAACCCTTTTATAGCGCTCTGCATTCAGCAATGCACGACAGAAATTACTCTGCCGCTGCGATTACTGGCTATCCGCCAATTCAATAATACGATACCGTTGACGGATATCAATGGAAAATATTGTATCACTACGAAGCTGTCAACTGAGGAGTGCGCCACAGCACACAACTTTCATTGCAACCTATACCAATGTCTTAGGTCCAGTGAGTTTTTTGGCTTTTTCTCATGAGAAACCGATACATCCCAACAGCAGCGCAGCCTGGCAGCTGTTGCAAAGACCCTGTCCGGGAGCACATGGGACTTTACCCAGTCACTGTATCAGGGATAATGCCGCCCGAACGCCGTTAAACCTGCAGTAGCGGGCTTGCGGATAGTATTGGGGAGATAAGAGAGTCATGTCTGCAAAACATCAGCTCGAGAGCCTGATCGGGGACTTCCAGAAAAAACGTCCATTACGTGCGGGATCTCTGATCATCACCACGTATGGTGATATTATTCATCCGCGGGGCGGTAACGTTTGGCTGGGCAGCCTGATGAAGCTGTTGACGCCCATGGGCGTGAGTGAGCGCCTGGTCCGCACCTCGGTTTACAGGCTGGTTCAAGAGGGCTGGCTACAAACCGAAAAAGTGGGTCGCTGCAGCTACTACAGTGTTACCGGAGCTGGTCTCAGGCGCTTCCAGCAAGCGTTCGAACATGTTTACACACTTGCCACAGAAGACTGGAACGGCAGCTGGTGCCTGGTTTTTCTCAACCAACTGGAACCGGAAATCCGAGCCAAGGTGCGCGAAGAGCTAAAATGGCTCAGCTTCGGCAATATGGCAACGGGCGTAATGGAACACCCGCGCTTCACGCGCCATGAATTGGTGCCTCTGCTGCAAGAGTGGGGCGCATTGGAAGACACCATCGTAATGCAGACTCAGCCCTTGGAACAACGAAGCCCCCGAGCTCTGCGCAGGCAAGTAAAAGAAAGCTGGAACCTGGACGAGCTGGGTTTTCGGTATAAGCGTTTTCTGGAAAAGTTTCGCCCACTATGGCGGGAGCTAAGCGCTAACAACAACCTGAGCCCGGAGGAATGCGTGACCGCGCGCATCCTGCTCATTCACGAATACCGCAAAATACTACTGCGTGACCCATTACTGCCCGATGAACTGTTACCGGGAGATTGGGAGGGACGCAGCGCCAAGCAATTATGCCGCAACCTTTACCGAGCGATATACAGTCGCTCTGACGAGCACCTGGGGAGCGTCCTGGAAAATGCTTCTGGCCCCTTGCCAGGCCCAGCACCGGGGTTCTATCGCCGCTTTGGCGGCCTGACGGAAGAAAACCCAACCGACGGCCGCCCATCGGTTATCGAAGAATCCGCCTGACCCTGAATATTCGTTAACTCCTATCACCATGACCGTCGCAGCCAGCGTTACGCCAACATGAAATGACGAACAGCCCAGACTTGACTTAGAACAACGACAACCATCGTTCAATCAAGCTTGTCGCGTTACTGTGTTGGGACTCTTCGTTATCTTCAAACGAATACAAATACTGTTTTCAAAGCCTGCATTCCCATGAAACGGAATGGGGCTTCCACTTAACATGTATTCGCAATGAATCAACAGGACAGATTATGACGCCCACCATCGCCATTCTCCTGATCATTACCTTCGTGCTTTCCACGGTTGGTTTGCTGCTACTGATCTGGTCTATCGCCAACAATCAATTCAGTCATGGTCAGGATGCGGCACGCACTATCTTCTCTCCGGGTGAGGAAGGCCACAGTGAGGACCCTGCGCGCCCCTCCGATCAGACGTTCACCGGCGATAACAGCGAACAGGCCGAGGCCATTGAAGCACGCTGGATTGCCGACCAATCCTCCAGAACCGCCGTACTCACCTGGCTGAGCTCATCGGTTTTCTGGCTACTACTGGGCTCGTTTTTCGGCCTGGCATCTTCCATCAAAATGCACCTGCCGGAGTTTTTGACGGCGAGTGAGTTCCTGACCTTTGGCCGAATTCGCCCCGTACACCTGAACGCCGTCACCTATGGCTGGGCGTCTATGGCGGGCATCGGCGTGGCACTTTTCCTGATTCCAAGGCTGTTCAAAACCTCGCTGGTAGGTGGCAGGTACGCGGTTATTGGCGGTTTTATCTGGAACATCGGCCTGGTTCTGGGCTTGAGTGCCATTACGCTGGGCCTGTCCGATGGCGAGGAGTGGCTGGAGTTTCCCTGGCAAATCGACATTCTGTTTGTCTTAGGTGGTGCCCTGTGTGCCATTCCCTTACTACTGACCGCCGCCAACCGGAAAGTGGAGCACCTGTACGTGACCAGTTGGTACCTGATGGCGGCGCTGGTGTGGTTTCCCTTCCTGTTCCTGATTGCCAACCTGCCCTTTGCCTTCCCCGGTGCCTCCGGCGCTACGGTTAACTGGTGGTTCGCCCATAACGTGCTGGGGCTCTGGGTAACACCCATCGGCATCGGTATTGCCTACTACATGATTCCGAAAATTCTCGGCAAGCCGATCATTTCCTATCAGCTCTCGTTGATTGGCTTCTGGTCACTGGCGCTGTTCTACAGCCAAGTGGGCATTCACCACCTGATCGGCGGGCCCATTCCAACCTGGCTGGTTACGCTCTCGATTGTCCACAGTGTGATGATGTCGATTCCGGTGATTACTGTGGCCATCAACCATCACGGCACCATGGTGGGCAACTTCGGGCGATTGAAAGACTCACCCACCCTGCGTTTTGTGTGGATCGGCGCGCTCATGTACACCGTGGCTTCGCTGCAGGGGTCCATGGAAGCCCTGCGCAGCATTAACGTGATCACCCACTTCACCCACTACACCGTGGCCCATGCGCACCTTGGCATGTACGCCTTCCTGAGTTTCATTCTGTTCGGCGCGGTGTATTTCATTATGCCCCGCCTCACCAACTGGGAATGGCCTTGGCGCAAACTGATCAGCCTGCATTTCTGGCTGGTGAGTATCGGCATTCTGATTTACGTGGTGTCGCTCACTGTTGCAGGTTGGAAGCAGGGTGTTGCACTGCTGGATGCGGCCATGCCGTTCATGGACATTGTGAAAATGACACTGCCCGCACTTCAAGCCCGCACCGTTGGTGGTGCCCTGATGACACTAGGGCATTTGGTGTTCGCGTTCCATTTCATCGCCATGTTAATGCGCAGTGGTGCTGCTACTGAGCAACCGACCCTCTTCCGCCCAGCCACCAAGGAGACTGCCCAATGAAACGTGCTCTCGCAATCATGGTCGGCGCAGCGCTCATTCTATTGCTGGCCACGCTTACTTTGGTGGTTATGCCTTACCTGCAAATGTCTGCGGAACAGGTACCACCCGATCTCAAACCCTACACGGAACAGCAACAGCGGGGCCGGCAGGTTTATATCGCAAACGGCTGTGTGTACTGCCACAGCCAGCAGCCCCGAGACCCGAGCTTCGCACCCGGAGACAAAGACCGGGGCTGGGGCCGCCCGTCGGTGCCTGGGGACTATGCCTACGATGAGCCCCACCTGCTGGGCACCATGCGCACCGGCCCGGATCTGTTCAACATTGGCGCTCGCCAGCCCAGTATCGATTGGCAGTTGATGCACCTGTACAACCCCAAGGCCATCATCAAAGGCAGCATCATGCCGTCTTACCCCTTCCTGTTCCGCCATGTGAAAGAACCGGTAGAGGGCGACAAAGTGGTGAACATACCGCCGCCATACGGCCCGGAAACCGGGAAAATCGTCGCCACCGAAGACGCACTGGCGCTGGCCGAGTACATGCTTGCCCTGGACCACACTTACCCGGCACCGACTTTGCCAAAAGCTCCGCCAAAATCCGATGAGCCCAAGGAGAACCGCGCGCCATGAACCAGCACGATCATCGCGCTCAATATCGTGAAGCGCCCGAACCGGAAGAAGGCACACGCGCCACGCCAAAAATCGTATTGGCCTGGATCGCCATACTGATTGTGTGGGGTGTGGGCTACTACGCCTGGCAAATTGGCAAACCCATGCTGGGCGGTGACAGCCGCTCCGCGGTGGAAATGGTGCAGCAGGAATCAAAACCGGCCGATAATTCTGCAACCAACAGCGGCGCTGAGGCGTCAGGGAGTTCAAGTTCTGGTGGCAGCTCAGCGGCTGCAAAGCCTGACGGAAAGGCCATTTATAGCGCCCAATGCAGCGCCTGCCATCAGGCAAATGGGCAGGGTGTCCCTGGTGCCTTCCCTCCTCTAGCGAACAGCGAATGGCTACTCGCAGACGCAGCCATCCCCATAGCGATTGTTCACGATGGTCTGCAAGGCGAAATTGAGGTGGCCGGTAATACCTTCCAGGGCGTTATGCCCAAATTCGGAGGCACTCTCTCCAATGCCGAACTGGCCGCCGTTCTGAGCTATGCCCGCAGCGAATGGGGCAATAGCGCCGGCGAAATCGATCCGTCCGTTGTCACTGAGCACGTGGATCGTTTCGGCGAACGCGGCGACTGGTCTGCCGAGGAACTGAAGGAGGTTTTCGGGGAACCCTGAGATGGTAACCAACAACGAGAGCACAGTGCAGGAACAACAGAATCAGGACATCCTGATGATTGAAGGGATGCGCTGTGGCAGCTGTGCGATCGCCGTTGAGGCTCTGCTAAAAAAACAGCCGGGGGTGAGTGACGCCGCCGTTAACTTCGCAGCAGATGTAGCGATGATTCGCTGGCACAAGGAAAAGCCCCCTCTAGCCAGCCTTCAACAAGCTGTTGCCCGACTGGGTTACCGGCTACACAGCTCGGTCGACCCTGACCGCAGCAAACTCCAGGCGGAGTCGGTACGCAAACACTTACAACGGCGGTTGGCGGTCGCGTTAGTCTTTGGCATGTGGAGCATGATGCCGGCCCTGCTGATTTACTTGGCACCCTTGGGTGCAGTAGAGCCGGAAGTCCTCTGGCCACTGGCCATTGCCAGTGGTTTGTTCGCCGCGCCGGTGGTGCTCTATTCCGGCTCACACTTCTACCGGGTAGGCTGGCGCACACTCCTTGCCGGTTCACCGGGCCTCGATAGCCTGATCTTACTGGCAGTGTTCGCGGCCAGCATCATCTCTGTCTGGCAGCTTGTCTCCGGCAGTTATCATGTGTACTTCGACGCTGCTGTTATGCTGATCACCTTCCAACTGATCGCAAGATTGCTGGATACCAGCGTGCGCCGGCGCGCCTCGGAAATCATTCGGCGCTATCTTCAGCAGGTACCTGAACAGGTCACCCACAAAACCGCGGCAGGAAAACTGGAAACCCGCCCAGCCGAAGATATTAAAACCGGCGAACGTATTATTCTCCAGGCCGGTGAACAGTTGGCGCTGGATGGCCGGATTGTGCGGGGGCATGGCCAGGCCGACCTGTCCATGCTGACGGGCGAGCACATGCCTCAATCACTTGGCCCGGGCGCCGAATTGCTGGCTGGCTGTCAGTTGCTCGAGGGCGAACTGGAACTGGTCATAACCGCCAGCACTGGCCAACGCCGCATCGACCGGTTATCCCGCTCCATCAGTGCCCTGCTCAGCCGCAAAACCACTCTGCAACGCCTGACGGATCGCATTGCCCGCATTTTACTCCCCGTTATCATGGTCGCCGCCGTACTTGCGGTGGGCCTTGCCCTTGTTCAAGGCGTTCCGCTTCCAGAGGCCGCGGCCCGCGGGCTCGCCGTTATGATCATCAGCTGCCCCTGCGCCCTTAGCTTGGCCATTCCTCTGGTGATCACCATGGGCCACGCCAATATGATCCATCGAGGCATTGTATTGCAGGACCCTGCCGCCCTTGAGGCCGCCGCCGAAGTGGGTGCGATTGTCTTCGACAAAACCGGCACATTAACCACGGGCGAACCCAGCGTAGACAGCATCACGCCGGCTGGCCAATGGACGGAAAGCAGCCTGCTGCAATTGGCGCAGAGCACGCTCCAAGGGTCAGCCCACCCGGTTGCCCGGGGCTTAATGGCGACTATGCCCTCGGTGCCTGAGCCAGCAACTGAAGAAACCCGGGAAAGCTTTGCCGGTGCCGGTACGCGCTGGATAAATGGTGACCAGACTGCTCTGGCAGGGCGCGCCAGTTGGCTTAGGGAACAGGGAGTCGACGTACCAGCCACCGAAGACACCGGAATGAGTGTCCATCTGGCCTGCAACGGGCTTTATGCGGGCAAGATCGGATTTCAGGAAACCTTGAGACCGGAATCGGCAGCCACAATACGCCAGTTGGTCAGCCTGGGTTACGCCATCTACTTGCTCAGCGGTGATACCCGTAAGGCCTGCCTTGATCTGGCCAGGCGCCTGGGTATTCCGCCAGAGCATGTGCTCTCCGAGTATTCTCCCGAGCAGAAGCACAGCTTTATCGACACTCTGGAAAAACAGACGCCCACCGTCTTTGTAGGCGACGGCCTCAACGATGGTCTGGCGCTGGCCGGTGCAAGGTTGGGTATAGCGGTAGGTAATGCGGCTTCCGCCACGGGTGCAGCAGCGGCTGTTTACCTCACAGAAAGCATCGACAAGGTGCCCGCCACCCTGCAACTGGCACAACGGGCACACAAACTCATGCACCAGAACCTGTTCTGGGCTGTGGGCTACAACGCTCTGGTGATTCCTTTGGCGATTATGGGCTGGATTCAGCCGGTGATTGCCGCCGTTGCCATGTCACTCAGTAGCCTATGCGTTCTGCTCAACAGCCTGCGTATGCAAAAGCAGCTGGCCGATGATGCGCCAGACAAAGCCCGCGCCCTCAGCCAGGCAGCTTCGCCGGCCTGAACGATCGCACCAGGCCAATAAACGTAATGGCCCAGGCAACCAGGGCAAGATAGAAAAAGCTGATGGGGATAAAATCCAGAAAGTGAAAGCCCAGAGCCTCCGCCATCTCATAGGTGCTGGCGGCGTACATGCCCAACGGGAACACCGCGCCCCAGTACAATGGGTCGTATTCCAGCGGGAACTTCTTGTATACGTGCCGCCAAATGCCAAGAATAAACAGCATGGGTATCCACCAGGTTCCGGTGGCCCAATAGAACACAGAGAACCCCTTCAGAAAGGGCAGCAGTGAATCCAGAAACGGCGCATCTTTTACGTTAACGATCAGCAGAGAACCCGCCAGTGTCGAGATCGCCATGGCACCCATGTTGATCCAGTAAGGCGGCGCAAGATCCCCCGGAGAGAACTTGAAAAAGGTATAGCGGTAGAAGATCAGCGACATCATCCAGATGTACAGCATGCCGCCCCAAAGCCACATGGACAGCGCCAGAAAGTTGATACCCAGCTTATAGGGCTGCGGCATATCCACCGCAATTAACGCACTGAGCACCGCAATGGACTGGGTGGCTACCACCGCCAGCAGCCAGCCGCCGGTAATGCCTTTATCCAACGATGGCTTTTCTTCTTTTACCGTGAATGCGGTAAATATGGTGTAGGTCAGGGCCAGCCAAAGTACGATCGCAAACACCCAGAGCGCGCGCCCGGCCAGGGTAAACTCCGTGAGCATGATGAACTGGCTGCCAAGCACACTGGAGCCCGCAGGCAAGGTAAAAAAGCCGGGGCCACGAAGGTGGTCGATCACATCGAGAAGAAATGCCCGGCGGTAGAGCACGAAACGGGCAAGAGTTGCTGCCCATAGCGCCCCATAAAAGCAAAGATTCAGATAGAACAGACCTTTGGCAACCACTTGAAATCCCAGCATGTGCGCTGCCAAAGAGATAATCCCCGTGGCCATCACCATGCCAAAATAGGCCGGTGACAGGTCCTTCAAATCCTTTGTTATATGCCAGCCGCCTGCATTCATCTACCTGAGCACTCCCGTTACCTGTGCGCGCCTTTGGCACGGATACAGTCTAGTTCACGGGCTAGCCTGTTCAACTCTGTTGCCCAGTTCTCTGCGCGTTTTCAAGGCTATTTCTATCGGCGTGTTTCGGAGGCACCCGGCCCACCCTTGCCTTTAATTACAAAGGTGCTATGGTGCCGCCAACCTCAGTGAAGGAGCTTCTCATGGTTTCTTTATTTCCCCTTTCGATTACCTTCCATTAGTCGGCGAGCCCCGCCATACGGTGCTCGCGAGCTTTCTGATACTTTTTAAAAAAACACAATCGACAGACCATTTGTGGCGCCAGCGGCAACACGAATATTTTTAGCAGGCAGAGATACTGACATGTTGATGAATGTAGGTTTTAACCTGGGTTCACGTGATATCGCAACGCTTAATGCAAAACTGGGCAGACTCTACAGCAACCCCGTTATTCCCCCGGAAAACACGGCCATGATTGGCAGCACCGTAACGCTGATCAACTGCCTGGACTCGTCGGAGCTTACCTTCCGTTTAACAGACTCCGGCTCCTGCCCCGAAGCCGAAAAAGATGACGTTTGCATAGGCTCACCCTTCGGTCTTGCGCTGCTTGGCACCAAGCCGGGAAGTGTGGTCAAACTGGGATCGGGCAACGAAGAAGGACATGCTGTAGTACTGAAGATAACAAACTGAAGTACCCTCTCCAAAACCTCTCCTCCTCTCTCCGATGCAAAGTCTCTCAGCCGTGCCATCCTTTACACACTGCTGGTCGCAATTGACACCGGCACGCCTGAGTGACATGTTTGCAACCATTTAGCGCAAACAACAATAAACAGCGTCGAGTATTTTAAACATGCTGATTTTGACCAGCTTTGGCCTGGCCTGTCTGGCAATTCTTCTGGTCGCAATAACCCGCAAGGAAGCCCCACTCAATGCCAAACTCCACCCCTCCATTCCGCTGGCCTCATGTTTTGATGTCAGTGTCAGTTGGCCTGAGCCTGCTCTCGCTCTATGTATTGGTGATTGCTGTTCTGGCTGTTCAGGGGCTTTTGGCGTCTCAATCTACAAAACTCGATGTGCTCATGGCTGAGACAGAAACCATGGCGGCTGAGGCTCGTACAGTAATAAACCGTTTGAATTCCATGGAGTTCAAGCAGTGCTCAGACGAAGCGTTGGCGACCATGCGACGGGAGCTTTTCATGGCAAACCGCATCCGGGATATTGGCTTTGTACAGGGCAATACACTTGTGTGTACGACAGGCCAGGGTGTTCTGGACTCTCCGCTGGAGCAAGACCCTTGGGATTACACCAACAAAGAGGGCTTCCGATATTGGCCCGCTGCCCGCATTGTTCTGTTTGATGGCAATATCACCGCTCCCATCGCTGGCAAGGGTTCCTTTAACGTTGTGCTCGAAACCCAGTGGCTTGAGCAGCAACCCCGTCCTGGTGGTCGGTGGGAATTGGTATATCGGAACAGCCCGTCTGCGGCAAAATTTACCTTCGGAGATATGGACGTATTCCGCAACCTGTTCGAAACATCCGGCCAGGTGGTCAGTTTTGCGTCCACCTACACCGAAACGTGCAGCGCCACCATTCCCTATTGTGCCAGCATGGAAACGAAGCATGCGGATGCTCTCAGGCGCAACCAGGCTTTTTCAGCTTTTCTCTTATTGATTGGTCTGGTGCTGGGCGCAGGGTCAGGCGTCGCAACCTGGCTATTACTCAAAAACAGGCGCGGTATCGGCCACAGGGCTGTTCGGGGGATCAGGAACGACTCATATTTTCCACTTTACCAACCCATCGTGAACCTGGAGACCAGAGAAATTATCGGTTGCGAGGTACTGGCCCGTTTTGAAGACCGCTACGGCGCAATGCTCCCCGACGAGTTCATCCCCGTGCTGGCGCAAAGCCAGTACAGCTGGCCATTTACCCAATTGATCATGCAGAAGACTCTGGCAGACCTGAATTCCACAACCGGGCTACCCGACGGTTTCAAGGTAAACATCAACCTGTTTCCTTCAGATATCGCCCAGAGCAGAATGAAAGATGCCGATATTCCACTGGCGCTTGCAGCATCACGGTTTAACATTGCTTTCGAAATCACCGAAGACGAACACCTGGATACGGCCACCGCAAAAGATTGCATACAGTGGATCAAACAGAACGGCTTTGAGCTGGCAGTCGACGACTTTGGCACCGGTTATTCCAACCTTTCAAAAGTACGGGATCTGGGCTGCAATACACTGAAAATTGACCGCAGCTTTGTATTTGATATCGATAGCGGCGGGCTGGGTGCGGCGCTTGTTCCATTAATGGTGCGCATTGCAAAAGAGCTGGACATGGATGTTATTGCCGAGGGCGTGGAAACAAGCACACAGGCAATGGTTATTGCAGGAATGGGTGTAGGGCTTGCTCAGGGTTGGGCATTTGGCAAACCCATGTCAGCAAGCCAACTGGAGAAACTCGTGTGCAAAACGCTCTGACCCAATTTGTGCACTTGATCGGATTTCCTGTTCATCTCTCTCAAAATGCTTCGTTTGATCTAAGGCTCCCAAGCATTTAGATTTGCTGGCAGTTATTCATTCGCCGGTTTTGGGCCGGCACTCATACCCATTCAGGATTCTGTTCATGGCTCTTAAACTGAATATTGTAATCTGCAGTACCCGCCCGGGCCGCATTGGCCCATCCATCGCAACCTGGTTTCACGAGTTTGCAGAAAACAACTCCGGCTTTGACTGCGAACTGATCGATTTGGCGGATTTTGATCTGCCAGTCTACAACGAAGCAGAGCATCCGCGCTCAGGCATCTACGCGCACGACCGCACCAAGCGCTGGTCTGAAAGCGTTAACTCTGCCGATGCTTATGTGTTCGTGATGCCAGAATACAACTACTGCCCACCACCCGCTTTTGTGAACGCTCTGAACTACGTATACAGCGAATGGAACTACAAGCCATGCGGCTTCGTAAGCTACGGCGGTGCCGCAGGCGGTGTCCGTGCTGCAACCCTGGCCCGCGAGTTGGTAACCACGCTGAAGATGATGCCGATGGTTGAAGGCGTTATGGTGCCCATGGCCTGGAACCACCTGGACGAAGACAAGGTGTTTCATTCCAACGAACTGATTGACCCATCCGCCACCGCGATGCTGACCGAAATGGAAAAATGGGCAACTGCTCTGAAGACCATGCGCTGATGCGCGGCGGGGATAAGCAACCATGCAACGGAGCCCAGAACGGGCTCCGTGCCAGAAAAATCAGAACAAGTTGGCGTTAAGCCACATGTGGGTTGCGATGGAAGCAGCGTAACCGAGTGCAATAACCGGAGCCCAGCGCAAATGCGACATGAGGGTGTAATAGCCCCTTGCCTGGCCCATCAACGCAACGCCCGCGGCAGAGCCGATGGATAGCATGGATCCGCCAACGCCAGCGGTAAGCGTTACCAGCAGCCACTGGCCGTGGGACATGTCCGGTTCCATTGATAGCACGGCGAACATCACCGGAATGTTATCCACAATGGCGGACATAACACCCACTGCAATGTTCGCACCTGTTGCGTTCCAGTCGCTATACAGGATCTGTGACACCTCCGACAGATAACCAATATATCCAAGCCCGCCCACGCACAGCACCACACCGTAGAAAAACAGCAGCGTATCCCACTCAGTACGCGCCATCGGATTGAATATGTCGAAAGGCACAGCCTTATCGAGGCGAGCAAGCAGGCGGGTGTTTTTATGGCTTTCCGCCCAGACCCGCTCACGGGCAACACCACGCTTGAAGCTGAGCTGCAAGTAATAGCTCAGGAACTGCAGATATGCCAGCCCCATCATCATGCCAACGACGGCCGGCAGGTGCAGGAAGTTGTGGCCCAGCACAGCGGTAGTAATAGTGAGCAAAAACAGCACCACGGTGCGACGAGCGCCGCGCTTCATAATCACCGGGTCCGATGCATCCCTGGGTGGTTCATTGGGAATGGCAAAACTCATGATCACCGCGGGCACCAGGAAATTAACCGCGGCAGGAATAAACAGCCGGAAGAACTCGGTAAACTCAACCACACCTTTCTGCCAGACCATTAGCGTTGTGATATCACCAAACGGCGAGAAGGCTCCGCCAGCGTTTGCCGCCACCACAATATTGATACAGCCAAGGCCGATGAAACGCGGGCTGTCTTCACCCACTTTCAGCAGTACTGCACACATAAGCAGGGCTGTGGTCAGGTTATCGGCAATCGGTGAGATAAAGAATGCCAGTAGCCCGGTAATCCAGAACAGGCTGAGGTAGCTGAAACCTTTACTTACCAGCCAACCGCGCAGCGCATCAAAAAGCTGGCGCTCCTCCATGGCGTTTATATACGTCATCGCCACCAGCAGGAACAACAAGAGTTCAGAATATTCCAGCAGGTTGTGTTTCAAAGCCGCGTTGGCACTCTCGGTATCGCCACTCATGGCGGCGGCACCGGCTACCAGAAACCAGATCAAGCCAGCAGCCAGCAGCACCGGCTTGGACTTGCGCAGGTGCAGCTTTTCCTCAAGCATCACAAACGCATAAGCGATAACAAAGATAACGATGGCGATATAACCCACCGGGTGATGGGTAAGGCTCTGACTTCCGGATGTGGCTGCGCTGGCAAATGCACTGAACACGAAGGCTGTGATTGCGCAAATGGCAAGCGCCAATTTCTTCAGGGCACTATGAGAGATGTCGGTTCGCCATTGGCAACGCCGGACGGGTAACTTATCGGAACGGCTGATTTCAGTCATGGTATTTGGCTCAAAAATTGGGGTGCACATTATCAATCAAAGTGCACCCGGCAAACCATAGCTTTCGTCAAGTCGACTTGATCAGCTATACAAAGACTCGATCACCTCTGTGTATTTCTCATAGATTTTGCTACGGCGCACTTTCATCGTGGCTGTTACTTCATCATCGTCGTGATCCAGTTCTTTGCTCAGCAGGTGGAAACGCTTGATCTGCGCCACTTGTGGCAGCTTGCTATTGCCCTGGTTCACCTCTGACTGAATCAGCTCCTGCACCTTTTCATGCTCGGTAAGGCTGCGGAACGTAGTGTAGGCAATTCGCTCCTGCTCTGCCCATTTGGCGGCGGTTTCAAAATCAACCTGAATCAATGCCGAGACATACTTTCGGGCCTCACCAATGACAATGCATTCCTTGATATAGGGGCTCGCCTTGATCGTATTTTCGATCTCCGTGGGCGACAAGTTCTTGCCTCCTGCGGTAATCATGATGTCCTTGAGACGGTCGACAATTCTCAGTTGCCCGTCCTGCCACTCGCCGACATCGCCAGTGTGCAACCAACCATCCCTGAGGGTGGCCTCGGTTGCCTCATCGTTCTTGTAGTAGCCTTTGAACACCATGCCACCTCGCATGATGATTTCATTCATTTCCCCCAACGCCACCTCAAGCCCGGAAACAGCCGTACCGACGGTACCAAGACAAACATTATCCACGCGCTGAGCGGTTGCCACACCCGTGCTTTCGGTCTGGCCAAAAACCTCAACGAGAGGCACGCCCAGGGTTCGGAAAAACTTGAGAATACCCGTTGAGATCGGTGCCGCACCTGTCAACGCAATGGTGCAACGGCGCAGCCCGATAAAGTTCTGCAAAGCACGGAACACCAGCCAGTAGTACACGCTGTAGGTAAGCCGCTCACCAAGGCTCCATTTGGCCTTGGGCTTGGTCGCCATTGGCTCACAGGCTTTCATGGCTCGATCAAAAAGCATCTGCCGAAAACGCCCGGTCTCCTGCATTTTGATGTAGATGGAGGAATGCAGCTTTTCCCAGATCCGCGGAACACCCAGGAAAAAGGTAGGGGCAATTTCCCGTAGGTCTTCCTGGATCGTGCGCAAGCTTTCGCCAAAGCTCACCGCACTGCCCACATATATCGGCGCAATATTGGTCAGAGCCTGCTCGGCCACATGGCACAGTGGCAGGTAAGACAAACTGGTGCTGTGCTCATCCACATCCAACAGTTCAACAAGCCCGGGCGCACCCGCATGCAGGTTGCCCCAGCTGATCATTGCTCCTTTTGGCCGGCCGGTAGAGCCGGAGGTGTAGATCATCAGGGCAATGTCGTCCATTTGCTGGCTGTCGAGCAGCTCGTCAATCAGCCCAGGATGGCTTTTCTCGAATTCCCGACCTGTGTTTTCGATATCTTCGAACGACGATGGCGGCTCGGAATATGACCGCAGCCCTTTAGGGTCAATAACAATATTGTGTTTGAGCTGCGGCAACTGAGGCCAGGCTTCCAGTACCTTGTCGGTCTGTTCCTGATCTTCACACACCACAATCTCTGCATCGCTGTGTTCCAGCACGTAGGCCACTTCGTTCCACGGGCTGGTTGGATAAACACCAACACAGATCCCTTTCACCAGGCCAATACCCATCTGGGCGATAACCCACTCCACACGATTTTCAGAAATAATGGCAACGTGGCCGCCTTCGGAAAGGCCGAGCGCTCGCAGGCCCAGACCGAAGTGCCGGGCCCGCTGGTAATAGTCCTGCCAGGAACAGGCCTGCCAGATACCGAAATCTTTCTGGCGAAGCGCCAGCATATCCGGGCGCTCTTTGGCATGCGCACGAAGCATTTGCGTCAGTGTCAGATCACGAATTTGCGATGTGGTCATGACAGCCACCGTTTGCGACGCTTGTAGTGCTTGATGTCGCGGTAACTGCGGGCTTCACCCTCGTTACCACCAACGCCCAGATAGAATTCCTGCACATCCTCGTTGCTTGCGAGCTTGTCTGCCGGGCCATCGATCACGATTTTGCCGTTCTCCATAATGTAACCGTATGAAGCAATAGCGAGTGACACAGCCGCATTCTGTTCTACCAACAGTATGGCCGTACCCTGCTCCCGGTTTATGCGGGCAATAATGGTGAAGATTTCTTCCACAAGCTGCGGAGCCAGCCCAAGCGACGGCTCGTCCAGCATGATCAGTTCTGGCTGAGCAATCAGCGCCCGACCAAGTGCCAGCATCTGTTGCTCGCCGCCGGAAAGGTAACCCGCAAGTTGCTTGCGCCGTTCCCGAAGGCGGGGGAAGTAGTCGTAAACCAGCTCGTAGGATTCGCTCAGTGAGGTTTTACGCCCACTGAGCGCGTAGGTTGCTGCAACGAGATTTTCCTCAACAGTCAGGTCTTCAAATACGCGGCGCCCTTCCATAACATGAAAAAGGCCATCGCGAACCAGTTTTTCCGGTGCCATCCCTTTTAGTGGGTGGCCCTTGAAGCGGATCTCGCCGGCCGTTACTTCGCCGTCCTCCAGAGCCAACAACCCGGACACACTTTTCAGTGTCGTGGATTTGCCCGCGCCGTTGGAACCCAGCAGCGCCACAATGGCGCCACGGGGAACACGCAGTGACAGGCCCCGGAGAACCTGCACCGCCTTGTTGTAAACCACTTCTATGTTATCGATTTCCAGCAAGGCTTCCATACAGCGTCTCAGTCGAGGTGAATCCAGTCAGATACCGGCTCATATCGGGCTTCTTTAGCGTTTACGCGCCAGATACGGCCAACCGGGAACGACATGTCCTGCACCGTAACCGGAACCCCGATAATGCCGCCGGTGTCCCAATTCTCAATTGAAGCCAGAGATTCGGCCATGTTTTCGGCCGTCAGCTCTTTGCCTGCATCCATGGTGCGCTTGACCACTTCGGTCCATACCATGGCGTTAAACCAGCCCTGCATGTAACCGGTCGGGCGATAACCAGCCTCCGGATCACTCTTCTCTGCCGTAGCGCGCAGTGCATCGAGCACCGGCCCGCTTTCTGCGCTGTCATAGTAGTTGTACGGCATAACGCCCATATAGCCGTCGGCGTCTTCCCCCATCTTGTTGATGATCAACTTGTCGCTGGACCAAAAGGTACCCATAAACTGGGTATCCAGGCCCATCTGCCGCATCTGCACCATGAACTCGTTTATGGGTGACAACACATACCCGTGGAATATAACGAAGTCCGGGCGCACCCGGCGCAGCTTCAGTATTTCTGCAGACACATCCACACTGCCGGGCTTGGTGACGATTTCTTCGACCACTTCGATACCCATTTCGGCCGCTTTGGCCTTGCCGTTTTCAACAGGGTCTTTGCCGAACTCGGTATCGCTGTAGACAAAGGCGACAGTAGGCATATCGCCCTCTTTGCCCTGGGTCGCAATGTACTCAAGGATAATCCCGAACATCTGGCTGTAGTTCGGGCCGGGAATGAACTGATACGGATACTGCTCGTTGTTCGTCAGCGCTGTGGCGAAGGATGCACCACTCATCAGCGTGGTACCTCTGCTGTTCAGTTCCGAGGCAATGGTTTTCATGAACCCGGTGCTGTCGCCGTAGTAGACCGGAACCGTGTTGCTGCCGGTAATTTTCTTGAAGGCGGCTACCGAGCGATCGACTTCATAGCCGGTGTCTTCCATTACATACTTCACCGGATGGCCGTTGATACCACCCTCGCTGTTGATCCAGGTTGTATAGTCAGTCAGGCCAGCGTGGAGGTGCACACCGGCAAAGGCGAATACACCAGACAGCGGGATAGAGCCACCGAATACAATAGGTTCTTTGTCCTGTGCCATCGCGGGCGCCGCTACCACCAGGGCTGCGGCAACACTGCCGATGCCTGCGAGCCTGCGGCCCTTATTGAGAATGCTTTTGAACATGTTTCTTCTCCTTGCGGCTTCTTGTTGTTAAATCCACTAGTTCTTGAAGGGCCATAAACTGAAAAAGCGCCGTATGCGGTGCCAGATCTCCGCCAGCCCATGCGGTTCAAAGATAAGAAAACCGACGATCAGGGCACCGAAGATAATTTCGAGCATCGGTGACATGAATATCGGCGCATTTGGATAAAACGGTGTCAGTGCGGTAGTGAGCAGTTTGAGGATTTCCGGGATCAGCGTCATGAATGCCGCACCGAGTATGCCGCCCAGCAGGTTCCCCATGCCGCCAACAATAACGGCCGCCAGATAAAAAATGGACATGGAGAGCGGGAAGCTTTCCGGTGTCACAACCCGGAAAAAATAAGCAAACAGACCACCGGCAACCCCGGCATAAAACGAGCTGAGCGCAAAAGACATCAACTTGTAATGCAGTAGGTTGATGCCAAGAATCTCTGCCGAAATATCTCTGTCCCGGATCGCGATAAACGCCCGGCCTATACGGGTACGGAATACATTCCTGGCAGCAAGTACCATGAGTACCGCCAGCGGCACAATGATGAAGTACATTCCGAAATCGCTTTGAAACGTCAAGCCGAACAGGTGCGCCGGCTCGAGGCTCAGCCCGCCCATGCCACCGGTTACAGACTCCCACTCTGCGAAGATAAAGTGCAGGAAAACACTGGCTGCGAGCGTGGCAATGGCCAGGTACAACCCCTTGACTCTGAGGGATGGAAGCCCGACAAGAATACCCACCGCCGCCGCAAGCAGCCCTGCCAGTATCAGCGTAACGGGAAAAGGCAATCCCGTATTCGCCGACAGCCAGGCCACGGTGTATCCACCCACCCCCATAAAGCCCGCCTGCCCCAGAGAAATCAGGCCGGTAAAGCCGGTGAGAATGTTCAGCCCTGTGGTGCTGATAACGGCAATACCCACCAGACACCCCAGGTACAACAGGTAAGCGTCGGCCATAAACGGAAAGAGCAGAAGCGCCAGCAAAAAAAGCGCAAACCATATTTTCTGTGTGGAGCTGGTCAGGATGGCCTCATCGGCCTCATAGCTCTGCTTGGCGTCACCAATGCGCATTTTACACTCGCTCTATTTCGTGGGTGCCAAAAAGGCCATAGGGGCGGAAAATCAGAATAACGGCCAGCACTGCGAACGTAGCCGGCATGCGGTACTCACCACCCAGATAGGCGCCTGCCACTGTTTCCAGCCAACCGATAAAAACTCCGGCAATCAATGCTCCAACAATACTGTCGAGCCCCCCGACGATCACCACCACCAGAACACTGAGGCCGATAGCGCCGAACTGTGGGCTCAGGCCACCGGTCGCGGCCACCAGAACACCCGCAAGCGATGCTGCAAGAGAGCCAAACACCCACGCCAGATTAAATACGCGCCGCACGTTAATGCCCATAGAGTAGGCAGCCGCCTGGTCCGAAGCGGTCGCACGCAATGCAACACCACCACGGGAAAAGCGGAAATACAGCAGGTAAATGGTGAGCACCGCAGCACCGATAAGGAAACCGTAGGCAATCTTGGGCGCCAGATACATCTCACCTATGAACACCGGTTTGCGAGGTAAAAATCCCGGTAGCAACTGCGGGTCGGCACCCCATATCATTTCAACCACACCCACCAGAATACTGGCGATGCCGATAGTGACCATAACCACCGAAATCGAGGATTCTCCCAGCATCGGGCGAATCATGACTTTTTCAATCACACCACCCAGAAGGCTTCCGCCAAGTACCGCGAGTGGCAGAGCTACCCAGGGCGACATTTCCATGCCACCGGCAAAGGCCAGAAAAAGATAGGCCGCGAACATCATGATTTCGCCGATGGCAAAGTTGATGACCCGGGTGGCTTTGTAGATGATCACAAAACCCAGCCCGATCAGAGCATAGAGGCCGCCCATTGCCAGACCCGCAAGACTGATTTCCCCAAAAAACAGCCAGTCCATTCAGGCCACCTCACGATCGGGGTTAAGTTTCTTGCGCAGGCTGTCCATATCACTGGTGCCGAGATATGCCTCGATAACCTGCTGGTTATTCTGCACTTCTGAAGGTAAACCCTCTGCAATCACCTGGCCAAAATTGAGCACGGCGATGTGGTCGGAAATATCCATGACCATGCCCATATCATGCTCGACCATCAAAACCGTTACGCCCCACTCTTCCCGGATATCCAGGATAAACCGGGCCATGTCTTCTTTTTCTTCACGATTCATTCCGGCAACAGGCTCGTCCAGCATGAGTACCTTTGGCCGCATTGCCAGGGCACGTGCCAACTCTACGCGCTTCTGCAGGCCGTAAGACAAGCTGGCTACCGGCTGACGTCGTATGTGGTCAATCTCCAGAAAATCGATAATGTGGCGTTCGACCTCCTGCCGCACGGCCATTTCCTCGCGACGCGCAGCGCCAAAATAAGCCAGGGAGCCCAGCAGTCCGCTTTTCATGTGGACATGGGCCCCCAGTTTGATGTTATCGAGCACGGTCATACCCCGGAACAGGGCAATATTCTGGAAAGTTCTTGCAAGACCAAGAGCTGCGCGGGCGGGCGGTTTTGTGCCGGTTAGCGCCTTACCCTGATAGGTGATGGTGCCCTGCTGGGGTTTGTAAAAACCGGAGATACAGTTAAAAAGTGAGGTTTTTCCGGCGCCGTTCGGGCCGATCACAGTCGTAACGGTATTTTCCGGTACACGAAAACTGACACCCTGTAGCGCCTTTACTCCACCGAACGACAGCGAGAGGTTATTAATTTCGAGGATACTGGACATTATTCCCCGCATATCCGTAGCTTATGGTTATTGTTGTTTACGTAAACGTCAGGTTAATTTCCTGCGTCGGAATAAAAGTAGACCATTCTCACGATAAAACCAAGGCTAATTATTCTATGGTTTTCCAATTGTTATACGACCACTCTCAGCGATCAACGGCGGCCTTCA
The DNA here is from genome assembly GCF_002806945.1 of Marinobacter salexigens. GTDB lineage: Bacteria > Pseudomonadota > Gammaproteobacteria > Pseudomonadales > Oleiphilaceae > Marinobacter > Marinobacter salexigens. The sequence goes on along the minus strand of NZ_NIHC01000003.1, from coordinate 383,370 downwards.
GCCCCTGCGCTTCTCCCAGATCGTCAACTCGGAAAAGCTGTACTGGAACTTGTTGCGCGTTTCACGGATTACAAAGGGCAGGCTTCGAGGCTCCATCAACAGGGTAAAATGTGGCGCCAGCATGTCGCGCAAACCATCGAATGTGCTGTAGTCCTCGCCGTCTTTCTGGAACCCCCCCACCCATTTATCCATCGGAGTGTACTCTTCCAGCCAGGTATAAGGTGAGGCGATCAGCAAGAGCCCGTCGTTATTCAGGCGTTCGTGAATGCGAGTCAGAAACAGTGAAGGGTCGTACAGCCTGTCTATCAGGTTACCTGCCAGCACCAGATCATACCCCGTGAAATCGGGCTTGAGATCGCAAGCATCACCCTGATGGAACGCCACGCGTTCGGCCACTTCCTCCAGATCCAAAGATGCCAGCGAGCGCTCCTGAAATGTCACCAGGGCGCCCTCCTCGGGCCGGGCGTACCGAACCAGCTTATCCCGGGCCATTGTCTGACACTGATTCACAAACTTATTGGAATAATCGATGCCATCCACATGGGCAAATTCTCTCGCCAGCTCAAAGCTGGTGCGGCCACAGGCGCAACCAATGTCCAGGGCCCGCCCTGGCGTTCGACCATCCATCGCATCAATCGCCACCTTGGCCAGCGCCCGGGGGAAATTGGCTTCGCCATGCCACTGCTCACCAAAGTGAAACTCCAGGTACTGGGCCAGTGTGGTGTCGTCTTCATAGTAGGCACTTTGCTGCACAGTGGTTTCCTTCTTGGTGGTGGGCCTATGTGCGCCCCGGTATTCTGAACTGCCCTGGGGTAGCAGGGCCTTCAAGTGCTATCCTAGCATTATGAACAAATTTCCTGACTACTCACTACTGGAACTCGCTTCGGTTCGCGAAGGTGATTCCGTAGGCAACACGCTGGCGAACAGCGTGGCCTACGCGCAGCACGCCGAATCACTTGGCTTCAAACGATTCTGGCTGGCCGAACACCATAATATGGAGGGGATCAGCAGCTCGGCGACCTCGGTGCTGATCGGGCTCATTGCTGGCAAAACCCAAACCATTCGGGTTGGCTCCGGCGGCGTGATGTTGCCTAACCACCCGCCGTTGGTGATAGCTGAACAGTTCGGAACACTTGAAAGCATTTACCCCGGTCGCATTGACCTGGGCCTTGGCCGGGCGCCGGGCACAGACCCAATAACGGCGCGCGCCCTGCGTCGGGATGGCTTGGGTGCGGAACAGTTCCCGGAAGATGTTGCGCAACTGCAGTCACTGCTTGGCCCCCTAAGGCCAGGCCAAGCCGTGAAAGCCATTCCGGGAGCAGGCACCAAGGTGCCGATCTGGCTGCTTGGTTCCAGCCTCTACAGTGCCCAACTAGCCGCTATGCGCGGCCTACCCTATTCCTTTGCCGGGCATTTTGCGCCGCGCCTGTATCGTGAAGCCCTGAAGGTGTACCAGGATAACTTTCAGCCTTCCGAGCAGCTGCAGAAGCCTTACAGTATGCTGGCAGTTCCCGCTGTGCCTGCCGCAAGCAGCGAGGAAGCAAACTACCTGGCAACCACCAGCTACCAGCGCATTCTGGCGCTCTTCAGGGGGCAGCCTCTGTGGATGAAAGAACCAGTGGCATCTATGGACGGCCTTTGGAATCCTGCTGAAAAAGCAACCGTCAAGGACTTTTTGGGCCTGCAACTACTCGGAGATGCAGCCGCCATTAAATCCCAGATAAATGAACTGCTGGCCAGCGTAGAAGTGGACGAACTTATGTTTACCGTTGATATCCACGACCCGGAGAAGCGCCGGTATGCGCTCGACATACTGAATGAGACCAGGGAAGGCTAAACCACCATGAATAAAACCATCACACATGTTTTTCTCTCCCATGGCCTGGAAAGCGGGCCTGGGGGAACCAAAATCCAGGCCCTGAAAGCGTTAGCGGAGTCCTTTGCAAGCGTCCAGGCCCATGCCATTGACCATCGAAGTACCAAAGACCCCGCGGTTCGCCTTACCCAGATGCAAGACGCTATAGCTGCCAGCGGTGCAGATCCGCACAATATAATCCTTGCAGGCTCCAGCATGGGAGGCTGGGTATGTGCGCAAGCCAGCGAACAAACTCCGGTTCTGGGATGTTTTCTGCTCGCACCGGCGCTTGCAATGGAGGGGTATCCGCAATCCAGCCCTCGCATCCAGGCCAAACATGTACAGATCATCCACGGCTGGGATGATGATGTGGTCCCGCCAATGCCCGTTATTGAACTCGCCCGGCAACAGGCGCTGCCGGCACTGATTCTGCCCGACAACCATCGCCTGGCAAATAGCCTTCAGCGGATCACAAAAGAGTTCCGATTGTTTCTTGCAAGAGCAGGCATCAAGTAATCGCGCAGTTATTAACCAAAAACCAACCAAACAGCCCAATTTCTTGCGAAAGTCAGTAAGTTTTGCCAGTCTCTACTAATGTAACAATAAATGTCTGAGTACAAATGAACGGAGAAAACCCGATGAGCAGCATGAATAAATTCAAGAAACTGGCCGGAATTTCAGCGTTCGCATTCGCGGCAATGACCGCAGCAAATTCTGTGAACGCGGCCAACTGGCGCTACGCTCACGAAGAGTATGAAGGCGACGTACAGGATGTATACGCATACAAATTCAAGGAGTACATTGAGGACAACTCAGATCACACACTCCAGGTGTACCGTTTTGGTGAGCTCGGCGAGTCCGACGACATCATGGAGCAGACCCAGGCTGGTATCCTGAACTTTGTTAACCAGTCTCCCGGTTTTACTGGCGCGCTGATCCCGGAAGCGCAGATTTTCTTCATTCCCTACCTGATGCCTACAGACATAAGCACGGTTATCGAATTCTTCCGTGAAAGTAAGGCTATCAACGAGGATTTCCCCAAGCTGTATGCGGAAAACGGCCTCGAACTTCTAAAGATGTACCCCGAGGGTGAGTTCGTTATCACGCTGGATGAGCCAGTCACTACGCCCGAGGGCATGAAGAACAAAAAAATCCGGGTTATGACCAACCCCTTGCTGTCAGAAACCTACTCTGCGTTCGGTGCAACACCTACGCCGCTGCCTTGGGGTGAAGTTTACGGTGCTCTGCAGACCAACATGATCAATGGTCAGGAAAACCCGATCTTCTGGATTGAGTCCGGTGGGCTGTATGAAGTATCACCCAACCTGATCTACACCGGGCACGGCTGGTTCACGACTGCGGCAATGGCCAACAAGGATTTCTACGATGGCCTGAAAGATGAGGACAAGAAACTCATTCAGGACGCAGCAGATTACGCCTTTGAGAAAATTATCACCCATATCGATGGCTTGGCGGATGATGCTCTCGCAAAAATCCAGGCGGCCAGCGATGAGGTTACTGTAACGCGCCTGAACGAAGAGCAGATCAAAGCCTTCAAAAAACGCGCACCGCAGGTTGAAGAGAAATTTGTTGAGATGACTGGCCAAGGCGGCAAAGACCTGCTGAACCAGTTCAAGCAAGACTTGAAAGACGTGCAGAACGACTGATTTTTTTCAGAGCACCTGTCCGCCGGCGCCCGCCGGCGGACACTTTATTGAACTGACCCGCCCCGCCAGATATAAATGACCGGTCGGGAGCGACATGATCTGGAGCAGACCCCATGTCCGAGAACATCCCGGAGTTAGAAGACGACACCGGTACTTTTGAGTCCGGTCTGCCCGGGTTTCTGGGAACCATAGACGGATGGATCGCCAACACCGAAGCCGTCATTCTGGCCGCAGGCATTATCCTCATGGCCATAAACACCTGCGTTAATGTTGTTGCGCGATTCGTATTTGGCGAAGGCTTTTTCTTTTCCGGCGAAATCAACCGCATCCTGATTATTCTGGTGACCTTTGCCGGCATAGGCTACGCGGCACGATACGGGCGACACATACGAATGTCTGCGGTTTACGACGCGCTTCCCCCCAAAGGCCGAAAGGTGCTGATGATATTCATTGCCCTGTTCACATCCGCTGTAATGTTTTTCCTGTGCTACCACTCCTACGGATACATTGAGACCCTCTACAGCCGTGGCCGTATTTTGCCCGCATTGGGGTTTGAAATCTGGTGGATTTATATCTGGGCTCCCGTGGGCTTCGCTGTTACCGGCATTCAGTATTTCCTCACGGCTATCAAGAACTTGACCAGTGAAGACGTTTATCTCTCTACCGGGGTGATTGACGGCTACGCTGACTCAGAAACGGAAGTCTGATCCGGGCTAACACCGGGCACGATAATAAAGGGTACACCTATGGCGACAATTCTAATGATCATCATGATCGGGCTGCTACTGCTTGGTTTCCCGATGATGATTCCACTAACGACAGCTGCTGTCGTTGGCTTTGTCATGATGTTCGACGGCTTCGGCCAAATGGGTACCTTCATCCAGCAGATGATGGGGGGCATACGGCCCGCCTCACTGATTGCTGTACCCATGTTCATTCTCGCCGCTGATATCATGACCCGGGGCCAGTCGGCAGACAGGCTGATCAATATGGTTATGGCCTTCATAGGCCATATAAAAGGTGGGCTGGCGATCAGCACGGCTACCTCCTGTACCCTTTTCGGTGCGGTTTCCGGCTCAACCCAGGCAACCGTTGTGGCCGTAGGCTCCCCTTTGCGTCCAAAAATGCTCAAGGCCGGGTATTCCGACTCGTTCACCCTGGCATTGATCATTAACGCCAGCGATATTGCTTTTCTGATACCCCCCAGTATCGGCATGATCATTTACGGGGTTATCTCCCAAACCTCCATCGCAGAACTGTTCATTGCAGGTGTCGGCCCGGGCATATTGATCCTGTTCATGTTCTCGCTCTACTGCCTGTTTTACGCATACAAAAACAAGGTCCCTACTGAACCCAAGGCAAGCTGGCACCAGCGAGCGCTCTCGGTTCGGGATGCCAGTTGGCCGTTGTTTTTCCCGGTAATCATTGTCGGCGGCATCTATGGCGGCATTTTCAGCCCGACAGAAGCTGCGGCGGTGTGCGTGCTCTATGCATTCCTGCTGGAATTCATCATTTTCCGCTCCCTGAAAATTGGTGAAATATACAAAATTGCCAAATCTACTGGCCTGATCACGGCGGTGGTATTCATTCTGGTGGCCGTGGGTAACGGCTTCTCATGGATCATTTCGTTTGCTCAGATCCCCCAGACAATACTGGAGTCTGTTGGCGTAAACGAAGCAGGCCCTGTCGGCGTATTGATTGCGATCTGTGTGGCTTTCTTTGTTGCCTGCATGTTCGTCGATCCCATTGTTGTTATTCTGGTACTGACACCCATTTTCGCACCAGCCATTCAGGCAACAGGCTTGGACCCGGTGCTGGTGGGCGTGCTTATTACCCTGCAGGTTGCGATTGGTTCGGCTACGCCTCCGTTTGGTTGTGACATTTTCACAGCCATCGCGATCTTCAAGCGGCCTTACCTGGAGGTTATTCGGGGCACGCCACCGTTCATTTTCATGCTCATCGCAGCGGCTGGTTTGATAATCGCTTTCCCGCAGATTGCTTTGTTCCTGCGTGATCTTGCTTTTGCAGACTAATGCGCACCAGACTCTGAATACGGAAGGAGATAGGCATGTTCAAACGGATACTGGTGGCGGTAGACGGCTCCAAAACCTCGCTCAAGGCCCTGGATAAGGCCATCGACTTTCAAAAGCTGATGCCTGAGACAGAAATATTCATACTCTGCGTGTATAAGCACCACAGCCTGTTTGAGGCCTCATTGTCTATTGGACGCCCCTCTGACATGGACATACCGGACAAGGTGCTTTCCGAGTACGCCAAAGATGTGGTCAATCACGCCAAGGATATGGCAAAGGATCATGGGGCAACCATGGTTCGGGGCTTTGTGAAAGCGGGCCGACCCTCTAAGGTGATTATAAAGTTTGCCAAGGACAAGGAAGCAGACTTGATCGTAGTGGGCACCCGAGGAACCCATAGCGACAAGGATGGGATGTTTCTGGGCAGTGTTTCGCACCGGGTAGCGGCACACGCCAAATGCCCGGTCCTGGTGGTCTGAACCCCACTTAGTCAACCTGCCCTGAACCTGAGCCGGCTGGCTAACGCTCCGGACACACCTCAACTTTGTCTCGCCCGCCAGTTTTAGCCTTGTAAAGCATTTCATCCGCAAGCTTCAACAATTTTTGCGGCTCGTCGGTACTGGCGGGCCATGAGGCGACACCAATGGACAGGGTCAGGGAGCCCAGATTCTTGCCTTCAAATACGACCGGCTTGTTTCGCACGGCCTCTCGCAGTTGCTCGGCCCGCTCCCTTGCACCCTCTATATCTGAATCTGGCAGAATCACCACAAACTCTTCACCACCATAACGGCAGACAACATCACTGCCGCGAAAACGGGTTCCTAATACCGAAGCAAAAGCCTTCAGAGCTGCGTCCCCCGCTTCATGGCCGTGGGTATCGTTAAAGCGTTTGAAATGATCAACATCCAACAATAACAGTGATAAAGGAGCGCCTTTACGTAAAGCCACTGTGGCTTCGTGCTCCAATAGCTGATCGAAATAACGTCGATTTTTCAACCCGGTCAGAGCGTCTTCATAAGAGAAGCGATGCAGTTCTTCCTTGAGAGAAATACCTGAAAGGGTCACTCCGATACGTTCAGCCACCAGGTTAATGGAGGACATCAGTCTTGCGGCGCCATCCTCAGTCCGCCCGGAGTTGCTGATGCTGCCAGCCTCCAGAAGCAACAAGCTTTCTGGTGCCGCTCCATGGCTCATAAACTCAACATTGATGGAGAAACACACCAATCCTTTATAGGCTCTGCATGCCGGCCCGCCCTCACCCAGAGAGCCCGCCGTCAGGCGAACGGGGCCCGGTATATTATCGAGAGCATCAACCACAGGTTCCAGCTCAGGAAGTTCACCGCCATAACCCCAGTGCGCTAGCCGTTCGTATCCGCCGCTACTGGTTCGCCGGTACATCATGCCCTTTAGCGGGTTGCAGAGCTTGGGCATTGCTTCAGTGAGAAACTGGAACGCCAGATCAAGGCTCGCACAGGCCTGTAGTTCAGCAATAACCTCAGCAAAGATCTGGCTTTTCTCATTTTCAAACGCCAACAAGCTCGCCCTGGCCTGCTCACGCTGCAAAAGCGTCTCTGCCTTTTCAGTTCGTTCAGCCACCTGCTGCTCCAATGTTACCGTCAACTCCTGCAAGGCTCTTTGAGTCATCGCATAGTGCCTTAACGAAATAATTACCACAGCCAGCGTGAACAAGAGCAAGCCAAGGCTGACCGGCACCTTCACCCATGGCAAAAATCCATGTGCCACCCCCATATCAATAACCAACAGGGCGCTGAATACACCACACGCCAATACGAGAACCTTTTGCTCCGCCGTCATCGAGCCGAAGCGAGGCACCGTAATTGCACCCATCATAAGGAGAGAGAGCAGGAGCAGAACATCAAACGCGGGGAAGGTAGACGACAAGGCTAAAAAGCCTGCCAGTGAAAGGCCGAGTGCAGCAACTGCATAGGCAAGATGCAGCGTCCAGATCAACTTTATAACCCGGGGCTGGCGGTCTTCCAGCCACTGCTCCAGCATGAGCCACAGGGCAACCGGCAGCAGGTAGTAACTTCCCGCAGCCAGGTAATTCCATAACAGAGCATCGGACACAACCAGCAGCGCGGCCTGACTTTCTGCCAAAAGCATAACGGAGGACGCCAATGCGAACAGGCCGATGCTGGAAAACGTCTTTCTGTCATTCTGCAGCACAGAGAAGATCAGTGCGAACAAGGCCACTAGCAAGGAAAACCCGGCCACCAGCAATGCTTCGAGGGAGTTCTGGAGAACATGCAAAATCAGCTCGGAACGCTCCATGAGGCTCACTTCGCCCCAGAGTCCGATATCCGTATAGTCAGAAAAAACGCGAAAATACAGCGTCTTGTTCTCGTAACCCTCTGGCAGGGTAATACTGTGCCATGGCCAGCCTTCAAACTTACCCCGCCCATCCTTGTCGAAGGTGCCGTACTGATAGATGTTCTCGCCGTCCAACCACACCTGAACAATCAGATCGACGCTTAAAATGTAAAGCGCGGGGTTTTGCCAGTCACCAGCAGGCAGGGTTACCCGGAACCAAACCTGATCAGCACCGTTCCGGCCCGGAGGGTTTGAGGGTATATCAGTGGCGTGCCATTGCTCCGGTTGTTGTGCAACGGACCAATCAGGCTTGCCATCTTTGTTGAAGGGCAAGTCTCCCCAGCGGTATTCCCAGCCTTCAGATAAAGGCTGCGGGGTTGCAGAAACAACAGGCACCTGCCCGCCCAGCAAGCCGAGCAGGATAATCAGGATTTTAAGACAGCGTGCGGGTATTGGCACGGGAATCCCGGCGTTAATGGCTTTACGGGCAAGTATAATGCACTCTGCTCGAACGTGTACAGAAAACAGACACTCAGCCACACTAAAGCCGGAATTACAGGATCAAGAAGCGGCCCTGCAACCTCAACCCCGGGACCCGGGCTTTACAGGCCGGATTTCAGTTTTTCCCAATACCTGGCATACACCTGCAAAGCTTCATCCCCTATGTCGGTCTGAAACTCGGCATTCACCATGTCTTCCGGCGTTGGGTAGCTGGCACGATCTCCGGCGACGTCATCGTCCAACAGTTCCCTTGCGGATAACACCGGCGTGGCGTAGCCAATATCTTCACTGATCAACGCTGCGATTTCCGGCTGCAGCAAAAAGCTGATGAACTGGTGGGCCGCATCCGGATTCTTGGCATTCTTCGGAATCACGAAGCTGTCCAGCCAGGCAATAACGCCTTCTTCCGGATACACATACTCCAGCGCTTCCATGCTCTCCTTACCCATAACGGCTTCGCCGTTCCAGATCATGCCTACATCCGCCTCACCTTCGAGGAACGGCATGCGGGGCGCATCCGAGTTGAACGTGCGCACGGAGGGCATCAGTTCTGTCAGCTTTTCATAGGCTTCTTCAATTTGCCGGGGGTCGGTGCTGTTACCGGGATAGCCCAGCACCCGCAGGCTCATATGAAAGACTTCACGCATATCGTTGGTCAGGTTCACCTTGCCTTTGAAGCGCTCATCCCAAAGATCCGCCCATGCGGTAACTGGCTCGCCATCAATATCGGCGGTGTCCACGCCAATGCCAGTGGTGCCCCAGAGATAAGGCACGCTGTACTGGTTGCCCGGGTCGATATCCAGGCCCGTGAGCTCCGGATCCAGCTGATCAAAACCACTGATCTTGTTTTGATCAATCGGCATCAACAGTCCTTCATTACGCATTTTGCTGACGTAGTAGGTTGAAGGCACGGCCAGGTCGTAGGCGGCACTTTCATCCAGCAACTTCAAACGGGCGTACATGGCCTCGTTGCTGTCGTAGGTGGTGTAAACCACTTTGATGCCGGTTTCGTCCTGAAAGCGGGTCAGCACCTCCTGTGGCATGTATTCCGACCAGTTATACAGATTGAGCACCTGCGGATCATCAGAACTACAGCCAGTCAGCCCCAGAGCCAGCATGCCGGCCAGTACGATTTTCTTCATTGTTTACTCCTTGAAAGAATCCATTGCGACAACATCAGCATCACCAGAGAGAACACCAGTAACAGAGTGCCAAGTGCGTTTACTTCAGGTTTAAGCCCCACGCGCACCATCGAGTAAATGCGCAAAGGAAGAATTTCATAACTCGGGCCACTCACAAAGGTACTCACTACCACATCATCCATGGAGAGTGTGAAACCGAGCAGCCAGCCTGCCATTAATGCTGGCATGATAACCGGAATCAGCACGGTGCGGGTCATAGTGAAGTCGCTGGCACCAAGATCCCGCGCGGCCTCAGGCAGGCGCTCATCAAAACCACTGAGCCGGGCCATCACCGTTATTACCACGAAGGGCAGGCAGAATGTCACATGAGCTAGCAGCAGGGATACATAGCCAAGCTTCAGGCCCAGCAGCAGAAACAGCCCAAGCAATGAAATAGCCAGCACAATTTCCGGCGACATCATCACCACAAAAAGCATGCCGTTCAGTACTTTTTTGCCACGGAAGCGATAGCGGTGCAGAGCCAGTGCTGTAAGAGCGCCAATGATCGTGGATACCGTCGCCGCAGTTAGTGCCAGCCACAGTGAATTCCACATGGCCTGCACCATGGCGTGATTATTAAACAGGGATTCGTACCAGCGCAGACTAAAACCGCCCCAGCTGTAACCCGTGCGGGAGTCATTAAAGGAAAACACCACCAGCACCACAATGGGCACATACAGCAGCAAATACACCAGAGTGAGGTAACTGCGGGATAGCCAGCGCATCAGGCGCCCTCCTCGCCCAGACGGCGTTTACTCAGGCGGTGAGCAAACATCAACAACGCCATGGTAAGAGTAAGCACGATGCTGGCAGCGGCACCAAAGGGCCAGTTGCGGGCATCCAGAAACTGGTTTTTGATCACGTTACCTACCAGCAGATTGCGCGAGCCGCCCAGAATGTCCGGCACAAAGAACAAGCCCATGGCCGGCAGCAATACCAACATTACGCCTGCGAGCACTCCCGGCAACGTCAGAGGCACAACCACATTTTTAAAGGTAGCCAGGCGACCCGCGCCCAAATCGTGAGAAGCGAGGAGTACATCCTGCCGCAAATCTTCAAATACCGAGTACAGGGGCAGTATCATAAAGGGCAGCAGCAAATACACCAGGCCGACGATCACTGCACCTTCGGTGTACAACAGCTGCGCTGGCTCGTCGATTATACCCAAAGACATAAGCGCGCTGTTCAACAAGCCGTTGGTCGCCAGAATCAGCTTCAAGGCATAGGTCCGCACCAGAGAGTTTGTCCAGAAAGGCACAATCAACAGGAAGATCAACAGCATTTGCCGGCGTTTTTCCACCCGCGACAGGGCCCAGGCAAAGGGGTAGCCGATGAGCAGGCAAATCAATGTCGTTAATGCTGCCATGTACAGGGAGTGAAGAAACACGTCCAGATACAGGGGGTTGAACAGTTGCCGGTAGGCATCCAGGTTCAGCGGCAGGGAAATAAAGGTAGAAGGATTCCGCGTCATCACGCTGGCCCCTACCACAAGCATATTGGGCGCCAGTACCAGGAACAGCAGCCAACCCCACACCAGCACCAGGACAGCCGCTCTGAACGGCTGCTGCTTAATGCTCTGCATCATCGGCTGCCAGCTCCTCTTCGTCGGTGAGTGGTTCATCGCCCTCTTCCGCCAGCAACCATTCCCAGCCATCAACCCAGCTGACGCGCACCCGCTCGCCAATGCTGTAATCGAATGCAGGATCGTCTTCATCAAAGAATTCGCTGGCCATTACCTGGCTGCCGTCTTCCAGTTCAATCACCGAATCCAGGGTGCTGCCTTTGTAGTTGCGCTCAACAATCTTGCCGGCCACGCCTTCGGTATCATCCGGCGCGAGCACGCGTATATCTTCCGGGCGCAGTAACACGTGCAGTGATTGATTCATGGCAACACGGAACGATGGTTTGCGCAGGTCACGGTTCAGGCCAAACACATTCACACTGATACGCTCGCCCTCGATTTTCGTCACCCGGCCAGGGAAAAAGTTGGTCTGGCCCACAAAGCGTGCCGTAAACACATTCGCCGGGCGCTCATAGACTTCGCGAGGTGTGCCTAGCTGCTGGATCTGCCCGTCTTTGAGTACCACAATTCGATCAGACATGGACAGCGCTTCTTCCTGATCGTGGGTGACGAACACGAAGGTTATGCCCAGCTCCCGCTGCAAGCGTTTTAGCTCCACCTGCATTGTGCGGCGTAATTTGTAGTCCAGGGCAGAGAGAGGCTCATCCAGCAACAGCATTTTCGGCCGTTTGACCACTGCCCGGGCAATGGCAACGCGCTGCTGCTGGCCGCCGGAAAGCTGATGCGGTTTGCGTTTGGTAAAGTCTTCCAACTGCACCATCGCCAGAGCTTCTTCAACTCGCTCAGCTATTTCAGCTTTCGGCCGTTTTTCCATTTTCAGACCGTAGGCCACATTGTCGAACACCGTCATGTGGGGGAACAACGCGTAGTTCTGGAATACGGTATTAAGCGGGCGGCTTTCAGGTGGCGTCAGGGTGATATCAACGCCCGACAGGGTAACGGTGCCTTCGTCTGGATGTTCAAACCCCGCCATCATGCGCAACAAGGTGGTTTTACCACAGCCGGAAGGGCCCAAAAGGGTTATGAACTCGCCATCACCAATCGTAAGGCTGAGTTCATCCAGTACGGCCTTGCCATCAAACTGCTTGCTGATGCCGCTCAGCGATAGGAGTGTCTTAGTCATCAGCCCTGCCTAAAGATCAAGATAGCCGCGCATTTTTTCAGAAACTACGCCGCATAAAAAGGGAAGTGCGGGATTTTCGCACTACAGTTCAGAGGGTTGTTCGGCAATGAGCGCACCCTGGCTTGCACAGCAGCCAGGGTGCAGACGGCGGGGGGTCAGTCGGTAGCAATACTGTTCAGATACGCCTTATCTGAAATGTTCGTCCACTGGCGAACCTGTTTCAGGTAGCCGAAATGGGAGTCAATAATTTCCTTTGCCAGCTCGTCTTTTTCCGATGCCTCAGCTAACAGTTTGTTGGTCGCATCGCGCATCGCATCAATAACTTCCGGTGGGAAGGTCTTGTGCGTTACGTCCGGATAGTCTTCTTTCATGCGATCCCAAGCTACGCCGCTTTCGTGCGTGGTTTGAATATACATATCATAAGCCGCGGTACGCATCGCGATACGCAAGATTGCCTGCAGGTCTTCTGGCAGTTTGTTCCAGCTTTTTTCGTTAATCAGAAACTGTACTTCCGCGCCCGGCTCCTGCCAGCCTGAGTAGTAATACTTGGCGATCTGGTGGAAACCCATAGGAAAGTCGAGCGCAGGCCCTACCCACTCAACGGCATCAACTGTGCCGCGCTCAAGTGCAGTATAAAGCTCTCCGGGAGGCAGGTTGGTTACCGCAACGCCGAGTTCCGCCATTACTTCGCCTGCAAAACCCGGGGTGCGCATTTTCAAGCCCTTGAGATCCGCTACGGAGTTGATTTCCTTGTTGAACCAACCACCCATCTGGTTACCGGTATTGCCGCCCGGGAAAGACAGCAGGCCGAATGGTTCATAAACCCTCTGCATCAGCTCCATGCCTTCATCGTGGTAGAACCAGGCATACATTTCCGGTGCAATCAGGCCAAACGGTATTGTGGTGAAGTACATGGCATTGGGGATTGTGCCCTTATAATAATAAGAGGCCGTATGACCCATATCGTACTGGCCGTTGCGAACCAGGTCGAAAATACCGAAAGGTGCCTTGTGCTTGTTGGAGCTGTCGATACGGATTTTAAGACGGCCGCCCGACATTTCTTCGGCCATTTGGGCCATATTTTCAGTGGTTTCACCAAGAATCGGCGAGTTAGGCCCCCAGGTTTGCGCCAGTCGAAGGGTGTAGTTATCCGCTGCAACGCCAAGCGAACTAACAGAAAACAACAGCGTTACCGCTGCCATTCTGAAAAGACGAGTCATCATTATTAGCACCATTTATCGTTTTTGATTGATCTCATTGTGGTCATTCAGACATCTGCAATACTAGCCCGTGATTCCCCCCAACGCCAAGCGTTGTTACCCATGGTTCAATAACCAGGCGTGGCCCAAGTTAACTGACCAGGCTGCGAATGAAAATCGCCGGCCGAACCGGAAGGTCCACAAGACGCCTTAAAAGACGCCACTTAAGGCGATCCGAGCGCCCCGACCAGTTGGCCGGCAGGCTGATTTCCATCATCAGGTTAGGTCCAACCTTGACCATTTTCACCTGTTCCGGTGCCAACCCGACAGAACTGAGGGCTTCGTGAACCTCCTCCACAACCTCTGCCGGCGGTGCTGCCAGTAATAACTCGCGCACGGCACCCACCGTCATTTTCACGGGGACCAGTATGAAATAGGCTGATATTACGATCATCATTAGCGGGTCTGCGTACACCGCCCATACCGACAAACTGCCCTGCTCCAACCACCAGGCAATGCCAAACCCCATCAACACCGCGGCACTGAGAACAGAATCCATAAACCATTGCTTCTGCTCGGCCACAAGCAATCCGGAAGCTTCCCGACGCTCGGCCCACTTCAGGTAAACCCAAACGGCGGCACACCCAAGAACACTCACAGCGGCAAACACCAACGCCTTGTCGGCACTGACAGCACGGCCACCCTCAAACACCGCGGCAATGGCAGAAGCCAAAGACAGCACACACACCAGCGTAATCACCATCCCCTTGATGGCAATCACCAGGGGCTCAACCGCACCCCGGCCGAACGGATACTCCTTGCTGGCCGGGCGGCGTACAATGCGCGCCGCGTACAACGACAGGAGCGACAGCAGCAGGCTGACTAATGAATAGGCGCCGTCGAATAAAATAACCAGCGAATCAATCCACAAACCCCAGGTAATGCCGGCCAGAGCAAACAGGCCCGCGGCTACCGCAGACAAACTCAGCGCCATGTTTTCCCGCGCTATAAACTTAAACATTTTGATCTCCCGTAAGTTACCGGCATATTATCGCTGTATAGCTGACAGCGTGAGTCAGCCAGCGACGGAAAAACCGTCGGAACAGGAGCTTTTTTTGAAAACCTCACAAATCAAAGTGTTTCTGACTGTGGTTCGCCATGGCTCCATAGCTGCAGCGGCCCGGGAGCTTAACCGCAGCCGCACCACCGTAAGCACGGCCCTGGCGGCGCTGGAAGACGAGCTGGGAGTGGCGTTGTTCGAGCGCAGTGGCAACCAATTGCAGCTAACGACCATCGGCCACGCTATCGTTACGGACTGCCGTCGATTTGATCAGGCCGCCAGCCAGATTGTCGCACGCTGCCAGCACCACCTCAGCGGTGCCGAGTCGGTTTTGCGTATAGCCCGGGACGACTCCATTCCAGAGCCCGTATGGCGAGACCTGCTGCGCCGGCTCAAGATCCGCTTTCCCCAGACCAGTCTTTCCGTGTATCTCAGCACGCCCCGGGAACTGCCACCGCTGGTTAAGAACCAGTCTGTGGATGTAGCCTACGGCCTTATGCCTGCATTGGTGAGTGAAGGCTATCAATGGTTCCGGGAACTTGCCGATGTGCGCATGCTGACGGTTGCCGCCCCGGATCATCCCCTGAGCCAGCTCAAACGGGTTACTCAGGACGATCTCATTAGTTATACCGAAGTCACGCTGGCTTTTATGCAAAACGACCGACTGGAAGCCGAGTCTCCGGAAACCGCCAATTACCTGGCCTTCACCATGTATGAGCTGATTCGGGATGCGGTGATTGATGGCGCCGGCTGGGCAGACTTACCCCTACCGTTGATAGCGGATGCCCTGAAACAGGAGAAACTCAAGATTGTTCGCCACCGTAGCGCACGTTGGTGGAAAGTGTTCAGCGCACTGGAATCGGAACAGGCACAGGGCGGGGCGGTTGTGGGCTGGCTGGCGGAAGAGTTGGCACAGTACCTGGAAACAATGGAATAGGCATCATGCTGCTGCCGGCTTGCTGCGCCCCGACCAAGCCGACCAGGAATAAATCCCCAGCGCTATCCAGATCATCACAAAGCTCGTTAACTTTTCCGAACTCAGTGGCTCGCTGAACACCAGTAGCGCGATCAGAAACTGGATCGATGGATTGATGTACATCAGAAAGCCGACGGTCGAAAGGCGCAATCTGCGGGCCGCGCCGGCAAAGGCAAGCAGAGGCACTGCGGTAACTATGCCACTGGACATCAGCAGGAGTGTGGTCGCGGTGCCCTCCCCGAAGTGGGACACCCCGGCGTAGCTGAGCGCCGAGAGCGCAAGAAGACCAACGGGCAACAGCAGAAGGGTCTCCACAAACAAGCCGGAAAGTCCGTCCAAAGCTACTTGTTTGCGAAGCAAGCCATAGGTTCCGAAACTGAACGCCAATACCAGGGTTATCCAGGGCACTACGCCGAGTAGAAACAGCTGATATAGAATTGCGATGGTTGCCAGCACCACGGCCACTATTTGAAGCCGGGAAATACTCTCCTTCAGCACCAGCATGCCCAACCCGACATTCACCAGAGGTGTAAGAAAGTAACCAAGGCTGGCTTGCAGTACCTGCCGGCTCTCAACGGCATAAATGTACACACCCCAGTTCACCGCGATAAGCACGGCACAACCAAGCACATACCCTAGCCGGGAAGGCTGCGCCAACGCCGCTTTTACTGGCGGCCAACGCTTCATGAAGGTAACAATCACCGCCAGAAACACACAGGACCACAACACACGGTGAATCACCACTTCCCAAGCTGGCACGCCTTCAAACAACGCAAAATAGAGCGGAAAACAACCCCACATAATGTAGGCAGACAAACCGTATGCAACGCCTTTACTGGTTTCCGGCAGGGCCATTAAATAGCTTCCTTATCATGCTTTGCTAATGAATTTAACATACCTGAAGGGTTACGCACCTTGGTAATATGTCTTAGTCTGACCAAATACTCATATAGTAAGGAGAACCTGTTATGAAAAGCGCGCAGGATTTTGTTGCAGAAGCAAGGCAAGAAATTCAGGAAATTGCCCTGGAAGAAGCCGACAGCGCTATTCAAGCCGCAGACCTGCTGCTGGATGTTCGCGATGGCGATGAATATCGGCAAAGCCACATTCCTCACTCCACAAACGTTTCCCGGGGCTTGTTGGAATTTAAATTCAGCAACGACCCGGCGCTGGCAAACCGGGATATGAAAATCGTGCTTTATTGCAAAAACTCAGGCCGCTCAGCGCTGTGTGCGAAAGCCCTTAAGGAAATGGGTTACCTGCACGTGCAGTCCATTGAGGGTGGGTTTGATGCTTGGCAGGAGGCTGGAAAACCAATAACCAAACGGGAACTGCCGGCCTTCGACTAAACGTTGCTATACTGGACCAATACCCCGATAATATGACGCCAATGACTACTGGTAAAAGCGACTACACCATTCCTGTGCGGGGTATTGATCCCGACTCTGCGGAGCCTGCGGCTACTGCAGTGTCGGGCGCTGATGCAGGGCTCCAGACGATTCTCGATAATCTTGACGCCATGGTATACGTGGCAGACTTCGAAACGCATGAACTGCTGTATATGAATGCTTATGGCCGAAATGCAATGGGCAACAATATCCGACAAGGCCAAAAGTGCTGGCAAGTTCTGCAAAATGCCGATGGCCCCTGCAACTTCTGCACAAACCACCTGTTAATTGACAGTTCCGGCAATGCCACCGGCATCCATGTATGGGAATTTCAGAACACAGTAGATAAGCACTGGTACCAGTGCAGGGATCAGGCGATCAGGTGGACTGACGGGCGTTTGGTTCGCCTGGAAATCGCCACCGATATTACCGACCGGAAAAAAATGGAAGTTGCCCTGAAAGATGCTCAGCAAAAAGCAGAAAAGGCCTCCCTGCAGGACGAGCTGACACTGCTGAATAACCGCAGAGCTTTTTTCCAGTTTGGGGGGCAGCTTCTGAAGCAGGCGCGACGGCGCAACACGCCTGTCTCTGCGATCATGTTTGATCTGGATCATTTCAAACAAACCAACGACAACCACGGCCATGAGGCCGGAGATGCGGTACTCCGGGAGGTGGGTAGCATGCTCCGGGCAAGAGTGCGGGAATCCGACATAGCCGCACGCATCGGAGGCGAAGAATTTGCCGTGCTACTGCCCGACACCCCTCAGGACCAGGCCATGGAACTGGCGGAGCGGCTGCGTACAACGCTTCAGGAGCTCAAGGTTCTCTATAAAGCAACAGAGCTCAAACCAACCGCCAGTTTCGGTGTCGCCATTCTGTCGGCAGATGATGACCGCCTGGAGGCACTGCTGTCGCGGGCCGATGAAGCCATGTACCTCTCCAAAGCCAAAGGCCGAAACAGATTACACCTCTTCCGGGAGTTCGGAAGCGCCACTCCAGACAAGACCTGAGGTAACGCTCCTGGAGCGCCTAGGGCCGTCGCGTAACGGCCATTGTCAGGCGCGAAATGCAGGTGGTTTTACCCTCTTCGTTCGACATGCGAATTTCCCACACCTGGGTCGTACTTCCAATATGCAGGGGCCTGGCTGTTCCATACACCCAGCCCTTGGTAACAGGGCGTATGTGGTTGGCATTGACTTCAAGCCCTACCGCAACGGTGTCGGGATCTTTCAGGCAGCAATTTGCAGCCATGCTTCCCAGCGTTTCCGCCAGAACCACCGAAGCACCTCCATGTAAAATGCCAAACGGTTGAACCGTGCGCTCATCAACCGGCATGCGGCCGGTCACATAATCATCTCCAATTTCAGTGTATTCGATGCCCATGTGGGTGACTGCGGTGTTTGCACTGGCCTTGGCCAAATGCTCAAGATCCGGTGTACGGGTCCAGATAGCCATACTGATTAAACTCTCTGACTGGTTGAGTGAATTGTCCCAAAAACATTTAGGCTAAAGAGACAGGTAACGGGCCGTGTATTCGCTTATAAGCTCATCCAGACGACCTGCATGAATCGCGGTATACAGACGATCTGCAATGCGCTCTCGGAACTCAAACGTATTGCAGCTTGAACTCTTGGAAAACGTAAAGAACAGCCCCTCTTTGCTGACAGGTACATCCAAGGCTACAAATTCATCTGCCAGCCCCAGGCGCTGTAACTTTACCTGCCCCTGTAATCGCTCATACAGAACGTAATCTATACGCCCGGCATTTGCCATTTCAAAAGACTGCTCGATGGTTCGCACACCAACAATTTGCAAGTTCTCTTCTGCATAGCGGTCGAAACCCTGTCCAAAGCTATTGTTGATCAGCGTGCCTCCCCGCTTGCCCTGCAAATCGGGCCAGTGGCGGTACTCGAATGCCTTACCTTTAGGCACCCAAATGGACGCAGCCAGATTGGTAAACGGCGGCAGAAGGTAGTCCATGTGCCGGATGCGCTCAGAGGTTATGAAGGCGCCGGCAACCATATCCAGTTCGCCGATCTTGGCCAGGCGCTGAACCCGCGCCCAAGACCCGAGGTTCTCGACCTCAAGCTCAACCCCAAGGGATTCAAGAATCTCTCCCAGCAACGCAGTGACTGCTCCCGTGAGATGTTCTGGCACTCCGGGATCTGCCCATAGCAATGGTGGATACTCCGGATTACCGCTTGCGGTCAGTTTTTTGCAATTGGGCGCATCCGCCGCTCCGACTTTACCGATAACCATAAGCGTTAGCAGCAAAGTGAACATTCTGACAAAGACAGTACGTATCTTTATTTTATGGGCAAAAACGTGAATGACCATACTGCTCCCTGGTATCAAGCCATTTATACCGGCCGGGGGCATTAACAAGGCCCGGCTTGCTATCTAACATCACTGTGCGTACTGATCCATGTACTTTAATACCAGATCTTCATATATACCCTCTGTCTTTACCAGTTTTAGAGCAGCCCTTATGTCATCTGCATATTCCAAAACCGGTGAGGTTTTGGCAACTGCTATCCATGAGCGTTCTCCAGGCATGAAAAACGGAGACACATTCACCGGCATACCAAGCTTACCTAACGTGTAGATGCCAATGAGTTCAGGCACCACCACAACATCCACCCGACCTCTCTCCATCATCCACATCAAATTCTCATACCGAGGCGCGGGCTCTTTACGTAACTGTTCATCGCTATCAAAACGCCTGAAGTAAGTAGAGCCCTCAAGAACCCCAATGGTTTTACCATAAAGATCCGAATAGCGCTCAATGCGGTTCGCCTCATCAAAGTACAGAAACAATCGGCGATCCGCCGGGAAAGCCGGAGCAACGAAGGCCATATATTTTTCTCTTTCGGGAGTTTCCCGGGCACCCAGCATAAGGTCCACCTCACCCTGCTGGACCAGTTTCAGCACTCTGCGAAAGGGCACTTCCCTGTAATGCGCTTTCCAGCCGAGCCGGTCCGTGATCTCCTTAAAGATCTCCACGTAAAGACCCGAGGGACTGCTGCCCTGAATAATCCGGTAAGGCGGCGCATGGTTGGCACCTACTGTTACTGTCAATGCACGAACTGTCTCGGTACCTTGCTGTGCAGCCGCTGAAAACGCTATCGCTGCCAGCATGGCGGCCATCAGTAATCGCATTGTATTTTGTCTCCTGAACACCTTCACAAATCACAACTGTCAATAAAGTCCATACAGAGTATAGACGCTCTCAGATCTATCTGCGCAGGGCTTAACTGCGCAAAGAAGCGGATGCTGCGCTGACCAACGCCACCATCATGTCCCGCAATTAACCTTCAAGATCCGCCAGTCTGTGCTAACTTTTGAGGAACATATCAAAAGGCTGGCTTCTTTTTATGAGTAATCCAAAACACACGCTTTTCTGGATGACCTTTTTTCTGGCGGTTGTTGCCGTTGTTGGCGTGTTGGTTCACAAACCTCTGGCCACCGCATTCATGGCGAACTGGGTCTTCAATCTGTTAATTGTTTGCGTTCTGCTTGTTGGCATCGGCCTCACCTATCGACAGGTGTTCGTGCTGTTCCCCGAACTGCGCTGGATTGCCCAGTTCCGCACCGGCCACTCCGGCCTTTCAGTGCTGGAAGAGCCGCGCCTGCTCAAGCCTTTGGCACGGCAACTAGGTGAAGACGCCAAGCGAGACCGCTTCACCCTCTCGACCATGTCACTTCGAACGGTTCTGGATGGCATTCATTCAAGAATGGATGAGCAGCGTGAGATCACACGCTACTTCATCAACTTACTGGTTTTTCTCGGTCTTCTCGGTACTTTCTGGGGTTTGCTGGGCACCATCAATGCGGTTGGCGAGGTCATTACCAACCTGGATATGGGCCAGGGTGATTTCGGCAAGGTGTTTGCTGATCTTCAAACAGGGCTATTAACGCCCTTGCAAGGCATGGGCACGGCATTCAGCTCATCACTACTTGGCCTTGGCGGCTCACTGATACTGGGCTTTCTCGATATTCAGGCCGGCCATGCGCAGAACCGTTTTTACGACGGCCTGGAAGAATGGCTAACCGGTGTGACCAATCTTCTGGACCCGTTCACCAGCTCTGAACAACAGCCATGATCGGGTCCAGACGTCGAAGCCGAAGCAGCACTAACGTATGGCCGGGGTATGTCGATGCACTCTCGGCCTTGCTGATGCTGGTCATTTTCATGCTGTTAATCTACGTGGTCAGCCAGCTTTTTCTGTCTCAGACCCTCTCTGACCGCAACTCCGAATTGGCCCGGCTGAACCAGCGCCTGAACGAAATATCGCAACTGCTGGGGCTGGAACAAAGCAAAACGGAAGCTCTGGAGCAGCAAATGCTCACCGTTCAGAGCAACTTCAGTGACAGCCTGGCTGAGAATGAAGGCCTCCAGGACCGCCTGGAAGCTACCCGAAACCAGCTGATGCAGCAGACCGCTGATGCCGAAGCCAGAGCAGAAAGGCTGGCGAACATGAATCAGGAACTGGATGACAAAGCTGAGCTGTCCATCAGCCAGCAAAACATGATCCTGCGGCTATCCAATCAGATCGCCTCGTTGCAAAACCAGCTGCGGCAGATAACCGCTGCTTTGAAGCTGCAAAAGAAAATGACTGCAGATAAAGAAGGCGAGCTGGAGAACGTCAGCCAACGCCTGAATACCCTGCTGGCCGAGCGTGTCAATCAGCTGGAGCAGTATCAGTCTGAATTCTTCTCACGGTTGCGGAATATTCTGGCGGCCAATGAGAACATCCGGGTTGTGGGCGACCGCTTCCTGCTGCCCTCGGAACTGCTGTTTGCATCCGGATCTGCCCAGCTGGGTGCTGAAGGCATGCGCGAGCTCGACAAACTGGCCGGAGTACTGCTCGATGTGGTCGAAACCATTCCGGAAGACCTCGACTGGATTCTCCGCATCGACGGCCATACCGACAGGATTCCCATCAATACACCCAGATTCCCCTCCAACTGGGAACTCTCAACCGCCCGCGCCGTAGCAGTGGTTCGCTATCTGGCGAATCAGGACGTGCCGCAAAACCGCATGGTCGCAGCCGGGTTTGGCGAGTTCTTTCCGGTCGCGGATGCCACCACACCAGAGGCCCTTCAGAAAAACCGGCGTATCGAGATCAAGCTGACGGATCGCTAATCCTGAGTATGCTCCAGAAGGGCATAAACGGTGGCAGTGTAAGGGGCTTCGATACCGAGAGCTTCAGAGCGGCGGAGCACGGCTCCTGCAATACTATCCAGCTCCAGTGGGCGGCCTTTCTCCTTATCCACCAGCATCGACGTTTTGATCGCATTAAAGCTGCTGATCAGATCGAACATCTCGTCTACATCCGTTTTGCCAAGCTCGACGCCATCAGCCTTTGCGGCAGCAGCGGTCTCTGCCATCATCCCGTACACGACCCTACTGAACCGCGGGTGCCGGGTCAGGCTTTGAGTATCCAGGCCCGTAAGGGCAGAAATCGGATTGACGCCATTATTGATCACCAGCTTGCGCCAGAGCTCGTAACGAATATCGTCTGAAATCGCCGTGGGAATACCAGCCTTCTCAAAGGCAGTTTTCAGGGTCTCCAGGAGCGGGCGGCGAGCATCCTGGAGACCCGGAACACACGGCCATTCCCCCATGACTATCTGCGCCACGCCTTCGGCCTCAACAACACCAGGCTCAACAATGTGGCCACCGATCCGCACAGCCAGGCCTCCCAGAACGCGGGTATCACCCAGCACACGAGCGAAAAGTGGCTCGTTATCCACACCATTTTGCAACGACAAAACCGGCACCTCACACTGCGCCAACCATTGCCCAAGCTCGTCTAACACCGTTTGTGTTGCGGTGGATTTAAGTGCAATTAAAATGACATCAAAATCAGAAGGCCGGTAATTGTCCATTAGTGCAGCGTGATCAACCGCCGGCACCTTGCACTGTATCCGCCGCTCTTCATAGAGAACCACGAGCCCGTTTTTCTGCATGGCTGAAAGATGCTCACCGCGTGCTGTCAGAACAACCCGATGACCGGTTTCAACCAGTCGAGCGCCATAATATCCGCCAACCCCACCTGCGCCGATTATGAGTATGCTGAGCATCAATAAACCCTCGTTCCTATTCTTCAAGTTGTCAGCTTGCGGTCACTGAAGACCAGCAGGGCAATCATAATGGCTTGCAGAGCAACCAACGTGCCGAATGCAACCTGATACCCCTCTACCGGATAGGCACCAGACTCTGTGGTACCCCAGGCGCCGATAACGACTCCGACACCCCACTGAAAAACAAACGCTGCGATGAAAACCAGCAAGTTGAGAGCGGTGCTGGCTCGGCCCGTCAAATTGCTGTCAAAGTGACCTGACAACAAGGAAAATATCGTGGCAGACGAAGAGCCTAAAAAACCCATCGAGGCCATGAACAGAGGTAGCATCGGCACCTGCCAGCCCGAGGCCATGGCTGCAACCATGCTCATAAACAGTGTCATGAGCACCGCAATAACGGGCACCGGACGAACGCCGTGCCTGAGTAGCCACGCCAGAATGAAGCCAAGGCTTAGAAACCCGGTTCCCATTCCCAATGCCATGAACATCAAGGCTGTTGCGACCTGGCCGGGGTCCTGCAGCATAATGTCACGTAGCCAAGGGGCAGCCCAGAGTGTGGCAATAGCCATAGATGAGCCGGTAAACACCGCAGCTACCGGAGCAATGCGCCAGAAAAAACGATCGCACAATACCTGTTTCAGACCACCAACCAGAGCACCAAAATGGACATCCTTAAGGGGCCCCCGGTGCTCAGGCACTACTATAAAGATTAACGCGGACAGTATCAGGGTCATTGCCGCCAACCCCATGAACAACTGCCGCCAGCCAGTAAATTCCAGCATCCACGCTACAGGTACAGTAGCTGCGAGAGCCCCCAACGCCCCGAAAGCCATGAGGCTGCCATTCAGCATTGGCAGTTGGTCCGGCCGGAACCAAAGCGCAAACGCCTTGAACGACGCCATCAGGCAGCAGGCCACCCCTACACCGATCAGTAATCGGCCCAACGTCAAGGCCGTAAGGCTGTCGGCCAGAGAGAATACAACCGCGCCCAGAGCCGCGACCAGCAACAGTGAGGCTTCAACCCGCCTGGGCCCAAAGCGATCCAACAGCATGCCAACCGGCAACTGAACCACAGCGAATGCGAGAAAGTAGGTGCTGGTCAGCAGACCAAGCTGACTTGCGGACAAGCCCAAATCGACCATCAGTTCATCAGCGATAACAGCATTGATGGCACGATAAAGGTAGGACGCGAAATAGCCGATAGCGAATGGCAAAAAAATGCTCAAAGCAACTGTTCGCGTCTGTGTTATCGACGTCACTTCAGGCTGCATCATGACCATCCCAGATTTTCCCTGGCGCCTGACTTAACAGGTAGGACGCTGATTTTATACGTTCTTTAACTAACGAAAGCTTTCTATGCTGTTTTGGCCTCTCTGATCCAGTCAGAGAGGCCGAGCCTAATCCCTTAAACAAATTTACCGCTTAAAGTGCCTAAGCCCTGATAGCGAACTGTGAAGGCATCACCCTTATCAACCTGAACCGCTGCTGTAATCGCTCCAATCATGATGAAGCTGCCAGCGGGCAAGCTCTCTCCACGCTCCCCCATCATATTGGCCAGCATGGCTACGGAAGCGGCAGGATGCCCCAGCACTGCGGCTCCTGCACCAGTCTGAACCACTTCGCCGTTGACTTCCATTACAACGCCGATGTTCTTCAGGTCAACATCTGCAATGTCTGCCATACGCCCGCCAGTTACAAAACGGCTGGAGGAGGAGTTGTCTGCAATCACGCTCTTGAGATCGAACTTGAAATCTTTGTAGCGCGAATCGATTACCTCAACTGCAGGCATCACGAAATCGGTGGCGCGCAGCACATCGCCTATGTGTACACCCGGGCCTTTCAGTTCGTCCTTAAGCACAAAGGCCAGTTCCGCTTCAATCTTTGGGTGAATCAGCTCATCATGCTTGATTTCGCCCCCCTCAGGAACGCTGAAGTAATCAGCCAGAAAACCATAGCAGGGCTGCTCAACGCCCATCTGCGCCATTTTAGCCCAGGAAGTGAGCCCCATCTTCATGCCAACGATTTTATGGCCGCGCTCTTCCTTACGGCGACGCATTTCCCACTGGATGTCGAAGGCATCCTTGTAGGTCATTTGCGGATAGTCATCAGTAATCTTGGTGATCTCATAGGCTTCGAGTTCAGCTTTCTCGCAGTGGGCCGCCAACTCTTCAATCTGCGCCTGGGTCAGTTTGTTCTCATATGCTTCAGTCATCAGATCAATCCTTTTTCTTTAGCCATGGTCAACGCCAGGTCTTCAATCATGTCTTCCTGCCCACCCACTGTGCCCCGACGACCAAGCTCTACCAGAACGTCACGGGCTGAGACGCCGTACTTTTTCTCTGCCCGCTCGGCGAACAGCAAGAACGAGGAGTAAACTCCCGCATAGCCCAGGGTCAGTGCGTTGCGGTCCACACGAATCGGCTGATCCATCATGGGCACCACAAGGTCTTCGGCTACATCCATAATCTTGTACAGATCAACACCCGTCTCTACGCCCATGCGATCAAGCACGGCACAGAACACTTCAAGTGGCGTGTTACCAGCGCCCGCACCCAACCCTGCAACAGACCCATCAATACGGGATGCGCCCGCCTCTATTGCTGCCAGAGAGTTGGCTATACCCATGCCCAGGTTGTGATGGCCGTGGAAGCCAATTTCGATATTGGAGGGCAGCTCGGAGCGCAACAAACCTATATGTGCCGCAACATCATCAGGCAACATATATCCTGCAGAATCAGTGGCGTAAATGCAGTTAGCGCCATAGCCAACCATCAGCTTGGCCTGCTCCAGAATCTTCTCCGGGCTAACCATGTGCGCCATCATCAGGAAGCCAACGGTGTCCAATTCCATCTTGGCTGCCATGCCGATGTGCTGTTCTGACACGTCGGCCTCAGTGCAATGGGTAGCCACCCGGATGGTAGAGACACCCAGATCCCTGGCCATTTTCAGATGGTCAACGGTACCGATGCCCGGCAGTAGCAACGCCGAAATTTTGGCATTTTTCATCTTTGGCACTACCGCGCTGAGGTACTCCTCATCACTGTGAGCCGGAAAGCCATAGTTCAGTGAGCGCCCACCAAGGCCGTCACCGTGTGTGACTTCAATCAGCGGCATGCCCGCTTCATCCATGGCCGTGGAAATACTTACCATTTCGTCAAGGCTAATTTGATGACGCTTGGCGTGCATGCCGTCGCGCAAACTCATGTCGTGCAACGTGACTTTTTTACCGTTCAGATTCATTGTCATTTCTCCCGCTTAGCCGCGTGCCGGTAGTTTGATGGTGCCGTTGGCTGCTTCTTCAGCAAACATCTCGGCGGTGCGCAGTCCGGCGGCCGTCATGATGTCCAGATTGCCTGCGTACTTGGGAAGGAAATCACCCAGCCCTTCCACTTGCATGTAGCAGCTGACCTTTTTGCCATCAAAGATTGGCCCATTGACCAGGGTGTAACCCGGAACGTACTTTTGTACCTCCTTTACCATGGCGTGAATGGAGTCCGTAATGGCGGCTTGGTCCGGCTCACTTTCAGTGAGGCAGTGGATGGTATCGCGCATCATCAGCGGTGGCTCGGCCGGGTTGATAATGATGATTGCCTTACCTTCTTTGGCACCGCCCACTTTTTCCACGCCGCCAGCAGTGGTGCGGGTGAACTCATCGATATTCTGGCGTGTGCCCGGACCCACAGAACGTGAAGACACAGTTGCAATGATCTCGCCATAGGCTACCGGCTGAACACGGCTTACAGCTGCCACCATTGGTATGGTGGCCTGGCCACCACAGGTAACCATGTTGACGTTCATCTCCAGGTTCTTGGCATGGTCTGCCAGATTCACCGGTGGCACGCAGAATGGCCCCACAGCAGCCGGAGTCAGGTCAATCATGATCACACCCAACTCATTCAGCTTGCGGCTGTTCTCGGCGTGGACGTAAGCTGATGTCGCATCAAAAGCAACGCGGATATCATCTTCAATGATATGTTCCAGAACACCATCCACTCCGGTTGAGCAAGTTTTAATACCCATTTCGGCAGCACGTTTAAGGCCTTCGGATTCAGGATCAATACCTACCATCCAGACGGGCTCAATCCATTCGGAACGCTGCATTTTCATCAGCAGATCGGTACCGATGTTGCCTGGGCCAATGATGACCGCTTTGAGTTTCTTGTTCATATTCGTAATCCTGTTATCAATGGGGCCGGTCAGATAAAGCGAACAGACGCGCTGCCGATTCCGCCAACGCTCACACTCATGAAGTCACCAGCCTGTACTGGCTCCAGAGGTACCAGTGAACCTGACAAAATCACCTCACCGGCTTTCAGTGGAATTCCAAACTGCCCCAAGGTGTTCGCCAACCAGGTAACACAAGTAACCGGGCTACCCAGGGCTGCTGCGCCCGCACCGGTGCTGATAATGGAGCCGTTCTTTTCCACTACCATGCCGCAGGTAGCCAGATCCACCTTGCGTGGGTTGACTGCTCGATCACCCAGCACAAACACACCGCAGGATGCGTTGTCGGCCACTGTGTCCTGAATTTTGATTTCCCAGTTTTCAATGCGGGAGTCGACCACTTCAAAACAGGGAAGAACGCAATCCGTTGCTGCCAGCACATCCGCTGCCGTCAGACCGGGGCCCAACAGATCTTTTTTCAGAATGAAGGCTATTTCCCCTTCTGCCTTTGGCTGCATCAGGCGATCAGAAATCTGGACTTCCTCGCCCTGGCTATAGGCCATCTTGTCAGTGAGGTAACCAAAGTCCGGCTGACCAACTTTGAGCATGTTTTGTACAGCCTTGGAGGTCAGGCCGATCTTTTTGCCGATCACCTTTTCTCCCGACTCGATACGACGCTCCAGAACCCGAAGTGAGATGTTGTATGCATCGCCAAGGGTGATATCGCTAAAACGCTCGGTTAGCGGTCGAACGGCAACGCGGTCGACCATGGCCTGATAGAGTTCATCACCACAAAGCTGAATCTGTTGCTTATCCATATCGGTTCCTCAGAGTTTGATGCAGATGTTTTTGGTTTCAGAGTAGAACTCAAGACCGTGTACACCACCCTCGCGGCCCAACCCAGACTGCTTGGCGCCACCAAACGAGGTGCGCAAATCCCGTAGGAACCAGGAGTTCACCCAGGCCAGACCAACCTCCATCTGCTCCGCCACACGAATGGCGCGGGCTGAGTTTTCTGTCCAGATTGCACAGGCCAGGCCGTAATTGGTGTCATTGGCCAGCGCGATGGCTTCGTCTTCGGTATCAAACGGACGGATGTGGCAGCAAGGGCCGAAAATTTCTTCGCGGATAACGCGAGCATCTTCCGGTAAGCCGGTCCAAATGGTTGGCTCAATCCAGGCACCCTCATTCAGCTCAGCACCCATATCCGGGATGCCACCGCCGATCTCAACGGTTGCGCCTTCTTCTCGGGCCAGGTCGTAGTAGCTCTTTACTTTTTCCCGATGCTCGAGACTGACCAGTGGTCCGAAGTTGGCCTCAGGGTCTTCCGGGCGGCCCAGCTTCAGTTTGGCGACCTCTTCCTTCATCCGGGCGAGGAACTTATCGAAAATCGAACGCTCTACATACACTCTCTCGGTACCCAGGCAGACCTGGCCACAATTCACGAACGCTGAGCGCATGGTTCCTTCAACGGCTTTTTCGAGATCGCAGTCGGCAAATACGAGGCCTGGGTTCTTTCCGCCACACTCCATGGAAACGTTGCGCAGCCCTACTGAAGCCGCTTTCATAATGACTTCACCGGTGCGGGTTTCACCGGTGAAAGTAATCGCATCGACCAGTGGATGAGTGGTCAAAAACGCTCCGGCCGAATCCGGTCCAAAACCGTGCACCACGTTAAACACGCCAGGCGGGACACCACACTCGTTCATCACTTCGCCAAGCAGAGTGGCCGTCGCGGGCGTTTCTTCCGACGGTTTAACCACCACAGTGTTACCACAGGCCAGAGCTGGCCCTACTTTAAAAGTCATCAGCAGCAGCGGCAGGTTCCATGGGGAAACAACAGCGACAACACCCTTTGGCGTACGGTGGCCTACGTTCAAAGCGCCTGCCCCGTCCGGGGTGTCCATCCGGAAACCTTCTGTCGGATGACTCATGGATTCGGCAAACTCTTTGAAGTTAGCCGCCCCCCGGGGAATATCTATATGGCTGGCCATGGAACGTGGCTTACCGGTATCAAGGCACTCAGCTTCGAGAAACTCATCAAAACGTTCATTGATACGATCTGCAATCTTGTAAAGCATTTCCGACCGCTGCTTCTGCGTCATTTTGCCCCAAGGGCCCTTCAGGGCAGCCTTGGCAGCTCGAACAGCGGTATCAACCTCTGCTTCGCCCGCCTCATGAACGTTACCAATGAGACTGTTGTCTACAGGGCTGCGGTTTTCGAATAACTTTCCACTGGCAGAGGGCACATACTCGCCATTGATAAAGTGCTTGAATTCTTTCATGGCTCACCTTTCTTGTTAGCTACATCTGCGCACTGCCGCAGCGTTCTGGTTTTGTCGAGTGGCACGGAAGCTCTGCAAAAGTTGCGCTGCGCATGCCGTCTGGTTGAACTTAGTATAACTTTGCAAAAACGGGATAAAACCACCTGAAACGGGGTCTTAAGTTCCCATAATCGGGAACTCTGAAGGCGCCAAAGCCTTTTCCAGGGCTAGGCATTCCCCTCTCCGCCGCTCACCTTCGCCATAACAAAATCAATAAAGGCGCGCGTTTTTAGAGGCAAATTATCCCTGTGCGGATACATCATATGCATGGTGCGTTTTTCCATTGACCACTCAGGAAGTAGCTGCACCAACTCACCACTTCCCAGCTCACGCTCTACCACGTAACGCGGCACACAGCATGCTCCAAGCCCTTGTTTAACTGCATCCAGTGCAAAGTTGATTTCATCTGTACGAATATGAGCATGAGGGGTAAAGGTTTCGGCATTACCATCACCACATTGAAACCGCCAGAAAGCCGATCGCTTCAGCACTATCAGCGGAAGCTCAGAAAGCTCGGCAGGCTGTTTGGGTTGAGAGTAATGGCTCATCATCTCCGGGGCAGCCACTATCAGCATTTCCGTGCTCATAAGCGGCCGGGATATCCAATCATTGAGAGTCACAGACCCCAGACGAAAAGCTATATCGATGCTGTTCGTTACCAAATCCACATTCTGGTTGCTGAGAAACATTTCCACGCTCACCCGTGGATTTAATTCCATGAACTCAAATACCCAGGCCTTCACCTTGTGGTGCCCCAAAGCAATCGGCGCTGTAATCTTGATGTCTCCCGAAAGTGACGAAAGCTCACTGTTCACGTCTTCCGAGCGCAACTCAAGCTCACTCATTATTGGAGAAAGACTGTTGTAGAAGCGCTGCCCTGACTCAGTCAGGCCAAATTTCTTTGAGCTTCGGTGAACCAGTTTATAGCCAAGCTGTTGTTCAAAAGCCTGTAAGCGGCGGGAAAGGGTTGAAGTGGGAATATCCAGATAGCGGGCAGCGGAAATCAGGCTTCCCTTTTCAACAACCTTAATAAAATAGAACAAGTCCTGATAATTCATATTGTTCTTCTCAATAATGAAATCATGCTATCCCGCATATCCCGTAGACAAATATCTGCGCCGGCTTATATTTGACAGCCACTGTGTTTGCCTTCTCATGGCTACTGGAGATCATTTTGAAACTATTCGTCGTCGACCAATCCCCTGTGCAAGGACTGCCTAGCGATACCACTCCCACAGCCATAACGGTCGACTTGGCTCGCGCCTGTGACCGGCTCGGCTACCATCGCTACTGGCTGGCCGAGCATCACAACAGTGTTAATTTTGCCGGCCCCTGCCCTGAGATTCTGGTCAGCCACATCGCAAGCGTGACAGAACACATTCGCGTTGGTAGTGGCGGCGTTATGCTGAGCCATTACAGCCCCTACAAAATCGCCGAGCAATTCAGCATGTTGGAAACCCTGTACCCTGGGCGCATAGACCTGGGGATTGGCCGTGCGCCCGGCGGCGACGAACTGGCCTCATACGCTCTGGCTTATCCGGCCCGTCCCAACTCGGGCAACTACCCAGAGCAAGCCTGGCTTTTACAGGGTTTGCTACACAACACACTGCCAGACGATCATCCCTACAAAACCCTGCAAGTGATGCCTGGCCAACCCGCTGCCCCACAAACCTGGATGCTTGCCTCCGGCAGCGGCAGTAGTAGCCTTGCAGGACAACTGGGCATGAAAATGACCCTCGCGTTGTTTATCAGTCCTGATCCTGCCCCTCCCAGTGTGATTGCCGAGTACCAGCAGGCATGGCGCGATGCAGGTCACTCAGGCAAGCCCGAAGCCAACATCGCAGTTGCGGCTCTTTGTGCTGACAGCCGTGAAGAGGCTGAATACCTGGCCGCCCCTTCTGTGTACTGGAAAGTAAAAGCCTTCCGGCATGGCATTCGCGAAGTCGTCAAAGCACCCGATGAAGCCCTGCGCCTGAAAGAGCAGTTGAGTCCGGCCGACCAGGACTTCTTCGATGCAGTACTGAATTCAATGGTCTTGGGTAACGAAGACGAATGCGCCGAGACAATCGTACGCATTGCAGACCAGTACCAATCGAATGAAGTCGGTGTTATCACTGTGACTCACGACTACCAGCATCGCCTGTCCAGTTACGAGCGGCTAGCCAGCGCCCTGCTCTAAGCTAAACCACCCGAAAACCAGTGCCCTTTACACTACGTTAGCAACAAGGCTTGAACCCTCGCTTGTTTCCTGAGAGTTCAAGCCTCCGGCCTTAAAACACCTTGGTAAGGTGCACTCGCAGCAAGGCGCCTTCTGGCCCTGCTTCGTTGTTGTATTCCTGGTAAAAAGCCGCATTCAAGCCAAGCCCATAATTGGGCCAAAAATAGCCAGCTTCCGCGCCAAGGGCATGCTTCTCGGCCTTATCCGCAGAGCCTCCTTTATTACGCTCTAACTGCCAGGCTTCATAGCCCACCAAGCCGACATCAAGCCCGTTACTCAAGCGGTGACTCAGGGCCCACTCAATCAGATAGCTGTCCCCGGGTGTAACGTCGGTGTCATCCTGTTCAGTTTTGATCTCGTAGCGGGAAAGTGCTGAAAAAGACCAGCGCTTGTCCGGATCAAAATGCCAGGATCCCCCCAGGGTGAGCATGGTGGTGCCATAGCCCTTGCCGATTGATGCGGGCTCCGTTGCATCGAAGCTTGCGGTATCGAACCAGTGGCCCGCTGCAAACACTGCATCCCATTGCTGTCCGTGCCAGCCCAGAACAACCGGCCCAATGAAGATGTCACCAAGACCACTATCGCTATCCTTAACACCCAGCCCTCTGAAGTTCAGAGAGGTGTCCTGCAACGGGATTATGGCTTCCATTCCGTAGTTGGCCCCCAGAAAGGTTTTATCCGTGATCCAGATAAACCGGTTGGCCAGCGCCGTCACCTCACCCGTATTCTTTCCAGGCGCTTTGTTACCTTGGCCATCTCGCAGGTTGTCTATATCGTAGTGCACCAGATAACCACGATAGTAAACGCCGGGCGGTGGCACCGCGGAGCCACCTATGCCTTCCACACCGGGGACATAGTGGCCATTGGCAGCCAGTGCTGGAGATGAAAGTGGGGCTGCAGCTAACAGTCCAGCCAGGGTCAGTGCTTTTTTGTATCTCATTGATGCTTCCTTTTTTGTAATTGTTGGAAATTTTGTTTTCGAGTCAGCGCCCGAGTTTTTTCGCAGACTGCCCTGCAATACCAAAGTGCTGCTTGGGCATTTCGGTGATCATCACCCGTATGCGTTCCATAGGCGCATCCAGTGAGCGGGCCATGGCTTCGCTCACTTCCCGGATCAGCGTTTCTTTTTGCTCATCACTGCGGCCTTCAATGATATAAAGCTGTGCAATTGGCATAACCTCTCCTTATTTCGCTACGAACCGGCACCCTACTCAGCTTTTTACAGCGACCGGTGATTACATCACCGGTCGTCGTGGAAGGATGCTCGCTGTGTATCGTTGACGGATCAGGTCAATACAGACAGAAATCGCTCATTCAGCGCACGGTCGTGATAGAAAATGGCTTTGCCCAACTCCTCGGCGTCCCAGGTTACTGGCTCGTGGTCCGGGTAGTGGTAGTCGCCACCAGCGAATACTTCGTTCCGGTTGCCGGAGGGATCGAAGAAGTAGATAGTCTGGCCGTGGGTCAGGCCATGGCGGGTAGGGCCGATATCAATAGAGGTGTCAGTCATTGACAGCAAATCTGCTGCCTTGAGAACATCCTGCCAGGTTTCCAGGAAAAACGAAGCGTGGTGGAACTTGGCCGGCTCCTCGTGATGAATAAAGGCCACATCGTGAGCCTTCATGCTGGCAGTCAGGAACTGCGCAACCCGCTTGCCATCTGGAGCTATTACTTGCTCGGCCAGTTCAAACCCAAGCACGTCGCGGAACAAATCCAGAGTTTCATCAAGATTCGGGCCATAGAGCAGGCAATGGTCAAAACGCGTTGCTTTCATGCCTTCAAGGCCCATCGGCCAGGCTTCCGGGTTGTGATTGCCAACGCCCCACTTGCCAGTCTGCTTTTTGGTGGCAAAAACCTCGAAGGCGTGGCCAGTGGGTGCAATAAACCTTACCCGACGGCCACAATCCTTGAGCTCACCTTCGGGAACATCCTCAACCTCACAACCAAACTCGGCCAGCTCACCACGTAATTGGTCAACCACTTCCTCGCTCAAGCACTTGAACCCCATGAAATCCATGCCAGGCTCATCTGCTTGTCTAAGTACGACGGAGAACTTATCCACTTCCGTCCAACCCTTGAGATACACACGGCCTTGGTCATCGCGATCCACTTCGATCAGACCCAGAAGGTCCTTGTAGTGTTTGACGGCTTCATCCATATCGAGAACACGGATCTGGACGTGGCCGGGACGCATTACACCCTTTCTCATGATAATTACCTCATTGCTCTTGTTGTTGTGTAGTTGTTGTAGTGTGCTCACGCGTGAGGCGTGAGCGTGGCCGCAGGCTGCGGCCGGCATTCAACAATCAGATCAGTCAGTGGGTAGATGCGGCAGGCCAACACCTCACCCTTTGCCTGGGCTTCTTCGGGCGCATGGACCCGGCTCATCTTTCCACATTCGTAATCGCCACTGAGTACGGTTACCTTACAGAAGCCACAACCCCCGCCTCTGCAGCCAACCGGTACACACTTCAGCCCTTGGCTCTCCATAGCCTTGAGTACACTCTGGCCTGCTTTACAGTGAAACGACTGACCGCTGCACTGCTCGGTGATCTGAAAGAACTCACCCATGGCACAGCCCTCAAATCTTTTTGAACAAGGCAGAACGCTGGGCGTCTTCTGCTCCGTCAGCCGCTGTGAGAAACTTCTCCATGAAAATATCCCGTTCAAACAAACGTCCCTGCATGAGCGTTGTAAGCGCAGCATCAATCATTGGAGGAGGGCCACAGAGATAGGCTTTCCGCCCGGAAAACCGACCATCAAAATGCATTTTTGCGGCATCGTGAACGTATCCTTTGAACCCTTGCCAATCTGCATCATCTTCCGCCTGGCTCAGCGCAGGCACATAGGTGAAGTTCTCATGGTCACGGGCCAGCCCTTCAAACAGCTCACGGTTATACAGTTCTGCAGTATTACGGGCGCCTTGAAATAGCACCATCTGCCGACCATCACCCTGCTCTAGCAAGTCCAGAATCATGCACTGGGGGCTGGATAGCCCTGAGCCTCCAGCAATAAATATGAGGTCTCCCGGCTGGGAATTGCGCACAAAAAACTGCCCGTAAGGTCCTGACAGTTTCAGTGTGTCGCCTTCTTTCAACTCTTGGTGAATGAAAGACGTTACTGCGCCGCCTTCGACGAGGCGAATATGCAGTTCAACTTCATCTGGCCTGCTGGGAGGATTTGCCAGTGAAAAGGCTCTGGGACCACTAACTCCAGGCAAATAGAGGTTAATGTACTGGCCGGATTGAAAAGTCATACCCCGATCCAGCTTGAGGTGCACACCTTTAATGGTAGGGGACAGATCGACAATTTGAGTGACGGTAGCCTGGTAATCCTCCACCGGATGGCCCTCAAAGTCCTCGTCCACATCAATATCAGCTTCGATGGTGACGTCACTTTCCAGTGTCGCGCAGCAAGCAAGAACCTTTCCCTCTTCGCGCTCGCTGTCCATCAAGGCAAATGAAGACGCTTCACCCAAATCCACATCACCGTCGAGCACCTGCACCTTGCAGGTTCCACAGGTCCCGTGGCCACAAGCGAAGGGTAGCCAGACACCGTGGCGTAATGCCGCCTGGAGTATCGTC
Source organism: Marinobacter salexigens (assembly GCF_002806945.1). Taxonomy (GTDB): domain Bacteria; phylum Pseudomonadota; class Gammaproteobacteria; order Pseudomonadales; family Oleiphilaceae; genus Marinobacter; species Marinobacter salexigens. Next base: position 348,097 of record NZ_NIHC01000003.1, on the reverse strand, counting down.
TGGCCGTCTTCAACGTCAATCTCTTCACCAATCGGCTCAATGGTTACGGTATGGCTCATAGCTCACCTCTCAGGACGCTGAACCCTGGATACCTTCCAGGCCCGGTGTAGTCACAGTCAGCATGCTTTTGTGATCAATTCCACTGCCAATCAACGTAGCAGCAGGGTCCGGGGTGAAGGCTTCTTCGTTAAGACGCCATTGGGCATTCAGGAAATCAGCTTTTTCAGCATCCGGGTGCGCTGCAACAGCGGGCTTGAGTATTTCGTCCACAAATGCGCCAAAGGTCATGTCCGGCGCAACCAGCAAAGCAAAAGGTGCACAGAACATAAGGTGATGGGGCCAATAGACATAAAGCAATTGCATGCCATTGAAATTCTCAACGCGGTCTTTGGGTTCTGCGTGGTACTCGGAAATAGCGTTAACACTCATGGTGCTCTCCTTTTTGTTATATAGGCCCGCCCGGCTCACAACGCAGGGCGGGCAAACCTGGTCAGGCAGCAGTCTTTTTCTCGTTATTCGACTTCAATGGCTTCAGACCTTTGATATCCAGCCAGCGCTGGTGATCCGGTGAGCCGTGATATTCCATGTTGTCGACGCCAGGATTGATGTGGTAATACTTCTCAACAACTGTTGCGACGTCCGCGCCACCACAATTACCCTGGTAAATCTGGTGCACGGGCAGCCACGCCTGGATGTACTTCACTGGCTCATTCTTGAAGATGTCGCAGCAACCGTCAGAGCAGAAGTGATAGCGCTCACCGTCGTGCTTGATCTGGCGATGGCTGAATACCGATGGGTCGTCTTTTTCTGTAAAGATGACCGGTATCTGACACACCTGGCAGAGCTGGGGAAGTGTGTTGTTATAGAAACGACGCCCTTCCTTATGCTCTTTATCCCAGTGCTCAAAGCGGGCACGGTAGTATTTGTCGAAAGTCTCCGGATACTTCTCAGACAACCAGGTCATCTCTTCTTCTTCCGGCATCCAGGTATGGAAGTTGGTTGCCTGGCTATACTGGTAGAAGGTGCTCCAGGCCTGGTGGCTAACGTGGTTTTTGGCCGCGTTGGCAACATCCTGGTACTTGGGCGGACGAATGCCGTAACGCTCCAGGTCCTTGAACAGAGCCCCACCATTCTGCTCGTAGTACACTTCCCACGCTTCAGCCCAGGACATCACCTTGTTGGGCAGCATGTAGTCCATCATCATTCCTACCAGGCTCAGCAGGCGGAAACCGCGCCAGAACCACTTGTCAATCCAGCGCTGAATGATGGGTACGTTGTCTTCGTGCTGCTCAAGAATGAACTTGATCACTTCCAGGCCAAGAGTCATGTGACGGGCTTCATCCGACTGCGCGGAAAACCCGAAAGTGACGGTTGCCATATCGCCGTTATAGGCGGCACCAGACATAAAAGGCACAAACAACAAGTTAGTGAGCACGTATTCGAACGAGAACGAGATTGCAGTCAGGAACTCGAACGGCCCCGCAGAGCGCGCGTCATCGAAGAACGACTTGGGAACTGAGAGGAACCAGATCCTGTCATGCTGGTGCGCGGCATCGTGCAGACCATTAAAGTGCTTGTTGTAATGGCTCATTGCGTGCTGCTGGGTCTGGGAGTGACGTAGTTCGTCAATGGCCTGCATCTGGCAGGCTACCCGGGCACCAGCCCCGCTGAATTGGCGACCAACCCGCGCATATCCCTGAAACGCTGCATACTCAAGCGGTGAAACTCCAGAAAGGAACAATTTCAAGGCATTAACATAACGGGCGTCAGTGATATTCTGATGGCCGTTGTTCTGGGCAAACGCGTCAAAGATCGCGTACAGCTTCTTTTCTTTCTCAGCCTGGTACTTCCAGTAGGCATCCATGGTCAGGCGGAACGGGTCTTCCCACTGGGACCAGTCGGTAATCTTGATGCCCTCAAACTGCTCATCCGGATAAATGTCTTCTTTCTTCTGGTACGTTGGCTCCCACGCCATATCACGTGTGAGGTACTGGTATTTGTCTTTAAGGTTCAGTTTCTTGTTCTTGATAGCCATGTTGGATCTCCCAATCAGTTCCACTGAAGAATGAAGTGGTCATCGTCTTCGTCGACATTGCCGCCAATACTGATTACATCAATCAGCATTTCCTGGACATCCCATTCGCGACCGAGCGTCTCCTCCATGGTCTCCCGGTTGATAACCAGGCGCTTTTCTGCCTCGATTCTGATCATGGCCGGCTGGTGCTGAACTTCGGCCTCCGGGTTGTCCTGCATGACCGCTTCAACCAGATAGCGGGCGTTGTCGTTATCCTGAAATGCAATGAATACTTTCTGGCTCATGCCTGAACTCCTGTGCTCTCAAGACCAACCTTCTTCAGCCGGGCAGCAAGCTCAGCACGGATTTCATCCAAAGCGTCGAGGCCAGTCGTGGCTTCGGCGATGGGCTTCAGAGCTTCATAGGCAAGAGGCTCCCACTGGGTTATCCAGCTCTGGAGCTGTTCACGGTTCCCGTCACTTTCGCCAACAACCGTTTTGATCATGGCGTTGGTCCAGCGCAGGGATTCCTTGTACCAGTCACGCTGGAACTCGGTGAGCAGAGACACATCTTCAGCGCCCTGCTCGCCCAGCCAGGCATCCATACGGTCGTAGATCAGCGGATACATAAGGCCATCCAGAAGAACGTTCTGCACAAGCGTGAGCTCGAACCAGTCGTCGATCACCAGCATGTCTTCCACCAGTTTGCGCATGGGTTGCCAGAGTTCGTCGTCCATCCAGAAGGTTTTGGATTCGTCGAGCGCTTTGCCGGTGCTGCCATCCAGCAGCAGAGCAATGCGGGACAAGTACTGGCCGATGCCAAGGCGATCAGTGGCCGCAAACATGTGCATTTGGGCTACGGTCGTCGCAATCGCATCGCCGGCAATTTTGCTGTTATTCATGTTGGCGCCCAGCTCAACATGGCGCAGGGGTACTAACAGGCGCAGAAGCTGATGCTGAGTTTCTTCCGGCAGGCGGGTAAGCAGGTTGCGCTTGTCGCAGAACGAAAAGTTGCTTTCTGCAGCCTCCTGCATTTTCGCGCGGTTTCCTACATAAGCACCGTAGAAAAACTGACGCGGATCCGTTACCGCATGCCAATCTTCCATTTGGATGGCGGTTCGGCTGGGGTCGTTCAACGTACGCTTTGGATCCCACAGCGGCCGATAATGAAAGTTGGTTTTTGCCTCGATATCAAAGCTGGCTTCCTGATAACGGGTTGCCGGCTTGTCACCGAAACGGCGCGCAATCGCCGAATAGGTATTGCGAATGGGTTCCACAGAGGTGGTTTTGATCTCAATAGTCATAACTGCCCTACCATCGTTGTTGTTGTGAGGTGGATATTGGCGTTGCTGATTATTTGCTTTTAGCGGTGGCCCTTTTCTCCGAAACGCCACTTGACCATGTCTTCGTCAATCTGGCGGATCATGTCGGAATCCATGTGCACCACGTTGTTGTGCTCACAGAAAACCTTGAACGCGTCCCGGGGCAACACCAGCTCGACGAAAAGCTCGGGATAGCCGATTGCGAAATCGAACTCCACAAACTTGTCTTCCGGTTCACTGCGAACCCGGATATAACGGGTGTATTCGTTGAAGGTCTTTACTCGTTGTTCCATGGGGTGACCTCGTTGTCGTTGTTGTTTTTTGCTAACAGAAGGTGAGCAACGGCTGTGCCAAAACCACACAAGCCATCAAAAACAAAACGACATACCATTGTTTCAAAAGGCTTTTTAGCCAACTCAGCGGTTAAAAAGAAGGTCCAGGCCAAGCCCTTCAATTTTGAGATTGATCAGGAAAACTTGATCATTTGATGAAAAGCAAAACCAGAAGTGAGCAATTGCTGAAACACACGGACCCGCCTAAGACTTTCCGGTTGTTTTTTACCATTTGGTTGATTTTTGACATCAATCAGTGGATACATAAGAGCAACAGGTTCTGAGCGTTCGCATTCACCCCGCACAAAAATAACAGGGGACTGGAACATGGCTATCAGCTATAAACCACAATTAAAACACAAAGAATTTCAAGACCTTACAGATCAAATCCGATTCCTGAGCGCAGAAGGAAAAATCTGGCTTGGAGAGCAGCGCATGCTGTTGATGGCGGTGAGTGCGATGGGGGCATTCCGTCGTGAAATGGTCAACAGTATGGGCGTTGAAAGAGCAAAAGGGTTTTTCCTGCGCCTTGGCTACCAGTCCGGTCTGAAGGACGCCGAATTGGCACGCAAGCTCCGCCCTCACTGCGACGAGATTGATATTTTCCTCGCAGGCCCTCAACTCCATGCTCTGAAAGGTATGGTCAATGTTATTCCCATTCAGGTCGACCTGGATCAGGAAACCGGGAGTTTCTATGCAGAGATGGAGTGGGTTGACTCCTTTGAGGTAGAGATCTGTCAGACTGAATTAGGGAAGATGGACCAGCCTGCTTGCTGGGCCCTGCTTGGCTATGCCTGCGCGTACACATCTTCTTTCATGGGCCGTGAGATCATCTTCCGTGAAACCAGCTGCCGGGGCTGCGGGGATGAAAAGTGTCTTATTTTGGGAAAACCAGCAGAGCAGTGGGACGACGCTAAAGAGTTTGCCCGCTATTTCAAGGCAGACCCTATTATAGAAGAGCTCTACGACCTGCAATCCCAGGTCAGTTCACTGCGCAGCAGCCTTGAGAAACAACAGGGGCAGTACTACGGCATTGGCCAGTCTGCTTCATACAACAAGGTTTGCAAAATGATCGACAAAGCAGCCATGGGCAAGGTATCAGTGCTGCTGCTGGGGGAAACCGGCGTTGGTAAAGAAGTGATTGCTCGCAGTGTGCATCTGCGCAGCGAAAGGGCAGATGGCCCTTTTGTTGCTGTGAACTGTGCAGCCATTCCGCCTGATCTGATCGAAGCCGAACTCTTTGGCGTGGAGAAAGGCGCGTTTACCGGTGCCAACCAGTCTCGTCCCGGACGTTTTGAAAGAGCGCATAAAGGCACCATTTTTCTCGATGAAGTGGTTGAGCTGACCCCAAGGGCACAAGCATCTTTGCTCAGAGTACTTCAGGAAGGGGAATTTGAACGGGTAGGCGACCATCAGACCCGCCCGGTTAATGTCCGCATCATCGCAGCAACAAACGAAAGCCTTGCCGAGGCTGTCGAAGCGGGTAAGTTCAGGGCCGATCTTTATTATCGACTCAATGTTTTCCCGGTGCAGATCCCGCCATTGCGCGAGCGCATCGAAGATCTTCCGATTCTGGCAGAGCACTTTCTCCGGAAATTCGAGGCTGAGTATAACAAGCACACTCTCGGTCTCTCAGACAAGGCTCTGGAAATGTGTCTGCGCTATCGCTGGCCCGGAAACATCCGCGAGCTGGAGAACGTGATTGAGCGTGGCGTAATACTCACGGATAACAACGAAACCATAAGCCAGGATGCGCTATTTGCTGTATTTCCAGACAGCGAATTTCATCAAACTTCACCTCAATCTCTCGAGTTTATCGACGATTCCGGCCAGGTTGTGGCCGAAGACTACCCAAGCGCTGAATCGCACTGGGCAGAAAGCATCATCTGCAACAACATAAGTCTGGACAAGGTGGAAGCCACTCTCATGCAACGAGCAATGGAAATGGCCAACCAGAATGTCTCGGAAGCCGCACGCATACTTGGCTTAACCCGGCCCGCACTGGCTTACAGGCTCAAGAAATCCGGCATTCTGTAAAACAGTCGTACCCGCTAACAGCCCAACATTTGCACAGCCGAAAGGAAAGATTGATGCCCAAGAATTTTACACAGCCCCCGGCTGAACCCCTGACCGTCGTGGTCTCTCGCCGGGTCAGAGCAGGTAAGGAGGCAGAATTCGAAAAACTCAGCAGCCAGATGACGGAGAGGGCTTCCCATTTTCCAGGCCACCTCGGTGCCACCATGTTCCGGCCGTCTTCCTCTGAGGATCCTGAGTACCGGATCATGTTCAAGTTCCAGGACCGAGAAACTCTGAGCGCCTGGGAAGAGTCGGAAGAGCGGGCGGAGCTGCTTTCGAAAATTGAAAGCCTGTTGTTGCAGCCTAGCGAGCGAGATGTAACATCCGGCATTATCACCTGGTTTACCCTACCCGGACAGAACCCGGTAAAGCCGCCCCCAAAATGGAAAATGACCATTGTCAGCTGGCTCGCACTTTACCCCGCAGTAACCTTGGTCTTTGTTCTGTTTGGAGACTTGTTGGCCCAGTTGCCACTGCTACTGAGAACCATGCTGGTAACAGTTGTGGTAATGCTGTTGATGAGCTACGTGCTGATGCCACGAATGACCCGCTGGTTTGCATTCTGGCTGTTCCCTGATCGAAGCAAAAATATTCGCTGATCAGGCACTCTGAGCAAGCCGGGTTTTTTTGATACTCCAAAGGCCCCCTGCGGGCAAAGAACAGCTCCAGAAGAGTTTTCACCGGTTTTTTGCCTCAAAGACCACAGCGGACTAGCCAGTTTCATGACATTATAACGCTCGGCAACCCGTCATTAATCAGCAGAGGACTCTTGTTCATGGCTTTATTCAGCCAGAAAAACGCACGCAAACAGCTGGATGCCGAAACAGAGAAGGTAAACCGTGCCGATCTGGAAACCCTGCTTGAGCGCCAGAAGGCCATTGAGAAAAAAGTCAAAGGCAGCGGAAAGCTGAAACGTTTCAGCGCCGATATCAAACTGATGTTTTCCATGATCCGGGATTACTGGAACGGAAGTTACCGGGATGTCCCCTGGAAAAGCATCGCTGCAATGGCGGGCGCATTGCTGTACGTGATGAACCCGCTGGACTTCATCCCCGACGTAATCATTGGCATTGGCTTTCTGGACGATGCGGGTGTGGTTGCACTATGTTTGAAACTTGTCGAATCGGATCTGCACAAGTACGCAGCCTGGAAAGAAATCGAAGAAGAAGGAAGACAATCAGCACAAGCTGATTGATTGAATAATGAACTAAAGGTAACCTCACCACCCACAACTTTAAATCGTTAATCCCCCTGGAGATCTCGTGGATTTTGCCACTCTGATTGGCCTTCTTGGTGCCATATTACTTATTGTAACGGCTGTTGTTCTTGGTGCGGCCCCCGATGTTTTTCTCAATGGCGCGTCGCTACTGATCGTTGTTGGCGGAACGCTGCTGGTTGTTCTCGCCAAATTCAGCATTCCGCAGTTTCTCGGGGCGTTCAAAGCGGCTGTACGAGCATTCAAATTCAAACTCCCGGAAACCAGATCCAGCATTGAAGAGCTGGTGGAAGTTGCCAACATCGCGCGAAAAGAGGGGTCGCTGGGGCTTGAAGGACGGGAAGTCGGGTCGCCCTTCCTCGGTAGCGGCATCCAAATGCTGGTAGATGGCCAAACTGACGAGACCATCAAGCAGCTTCTGGACAAAGAGCGCCTGATGACTCTGGATTACAACCGCTCCGGCTCCAAAGTGTTTACTGCTATGGCGGATGTCGCACCGGCAATGGGCATGATTGGTACATTGATTGGTCTGGTGCAGATGCTTTCCAATATGGAAGACCCGAAATCCATTGGCCCGGCCATGGCCGTCGCTCTGCTCACCACGCTTTACGGCGCCATGATTGCCACCATGATCGCATCGCCCATCGCCGACAAGCTATCCCTGCGGATGACTGAAGAAGCTCGCATGCAAATGCTTTACACCGACGCTCTGGTGGCTATTCAGCAAGGCATCAACCCGCGGGTTATAGAACAAATGCTGTCCAGCTATCTGACCCCAAAAGAGCGCGACAAGGCGCCTGAGGCGGAGGCCGCCAGCGGGTAAACATCATGGATGAACTCCCAGAAGAGGAAAAACCTGGTATACCGGCCTGGGTTGTCACCTTTGCCGACCTGATGTCGCTGTTGATGTGCTTCTTTGTGCTGCTGCTGTCATTTTCCGAAATTGACGCCATGAAATTCAAGCAGATTGCCGGGGAGCTGTCCAAGGCCTTTGGTGTGCAACGGGATGTTCCGGCATTGGAAATCCCCATGGGCACCAGCCCGATCTTCGACAAGTTCTCGCCGGCACCGCCGGAGCCCACGCTGGTTAACGAGGTCAAGCAAACCACAACAGATCAGCAGCCCGAGCTGCAAACCCTGAAAAGCACCACGGAAGAAGCCTTGGAGGCTGCCGTGGAAGAGTCCTTCGAATCCAGTGTATCCAGCATTCAGGAGGTGCTCGAGGAAGCTATCGAAGATGGGCGAATCACGATTGAAGCCGATCAGGACACCCATAGAATTGTGATCAGGGCTGAAGAAAAAGGCTCGTTCCCTTCAGGCTCGGCAGAGCTGACCTGGGAATTTGAAAGCTTGCTGCTGGATATGGCAAAGGTACTGACAGAAATACCTGGAGAGCTGACAGTAGAAGGCCACACTGACGACATTCCCATTCGAACATCCCGCTTTTACAGCAACTGGGACCTGTCTGCAGCTCGCTCAGCGGCGGTTGCCAATGCTCTGCTAGCCACCGGCGATGTTGATGCAACGCGCCTGGCGGTCAAAGGCCTGGCTGACACCGAGCCCAGAGTTGCCAATACGTCCTCTGACAATCGGGCGAAAAACCGGCGCGTCGAGATTATTATCGATATGTCGGAACCCATGGATGAACAGCGTTTGCGGCTTCGTGAGCTGATCGAAAACAACTCAGCAGAACGTGAAGCCATTATAGACATCCGCCCCGTTAGCCCGGATTCGGACTCCGGAACCATTACCTGGTAATGACGCTTATTCGGCATAGCCGGTGAGTTCCATATACCCCACTCCGGTGTGGCTTCCCGACACGTCAACCGGGCTTTCCCAATAGGGGTAAAGCCCGGCATTCAGGTAATTTCCGGTGGGCGCGCTCAGTTCCACATTCACCTGATAGGCTGGAACGCCGAGCTGCCAGCGCACAGGCACGCCCTCACGCCTTTCCAGTTCCGTGAGGCTCAACTGGCCCGGGGCCAAAGGAATCGGGCCACCACTATCAGGAATCCAGGTGCCGGCATAGAAATGGCCACTGTCGTCTCGCAACTGGAATGCCATCAGCTTATCTCCGCTGTCCAGGTGCAAGGCAAACCAGTCCCAGCCTTTTTGCCCGGTTTTCAGCAGTTGGCTGCTCCACTCCCGATCAAACCACCCCTTGCCGGAAACGGTGAGCACTTCACCATCCAGAACAGCTTCACCGCTAATGGCAACATCCACCAAACTGAAATACATAGAGCCTTTGCCGCTGGCGGATTTGGCGCTGAAGCCCTGATTTCCATGGGCAACCGGCTCGCCATTGATAGTAAGCGACAAATCGTAACTCCAGTTCTCACCTGAAGCTTGCAGCTGCCATTTGCTGTAATCAGCCTTACCTGTCAGTTGCCAGTTATCCAGCCACACCTTGAAGGGTTTAGCCGTAGCACCGGCATTGCCCATGTCACCCCGGGCAAGTTTTTCCGCAAAAAAGTGCTGGCCCTTCCAGCTCACAGCGCCGTGGGCCATCCAGGCGGCTTGCATTGGCCAATTGCTTGAATCCGGAACAGGCTCACTGGCCATCCTGGGCTGGATGGCCTGGCGGAACTGTGTCCACTGCAGCCCAAGCGGCTCACCTGCAGTGGTTTCAAGGTTTGCTGTGAGGTACCACCACTCAATGCGGTGCTGGGGGTGTGGCCCAAAATCCGCAGGGAAATCCAGTCGGTCACCCGGGCCTGGCTGCAAGTAGGGTGTATTGCCTTTGGCGGTTTGTTCCAGTCCGGCCAGACCAGCAAAGCCTTCGTCTTCCGCATTACCGGAGCATCCGGCGAACAGCAGCAACCCTAACCAAAACCCCACATGGCGAAGCAAGCTCATGTATCGGAAGAGCCCTGTCATCGTTCACCTCCCACCACCGCATTGGCAGAAACTGGCGTAGCAGCGGGCTTGCCAAGCTGTCGCCCCATCAACACAGAAATACTCAAACCAATGGCCAGGCTGAGCACGGCAAGCTGCAACCAGAATGCCGGGTAAACAGCCATAGGCAGCGACCAGCCAAAGGCGAGAGGGTTGATACGGTGTACCAGCACCCAGGTCAGCCAGACACCCAAAGGCAGAGCCAGTATGGCAATGCCACCAGTCAGTAGCAGAGCCAGGCGCAGCAACTGGCCAGCCACCTGCCGTTGCGACATGCCCCAGACCTCCAGCAGCCGGAAATACCAGGCCCGAGTAGAGAAGAACACCCAGCCCATCATCAACAGGGCAGAGGCCGCCAGAATCAGGGTAAGCAGGGTCATGGCTCGGGTGAGGGCAAAAGTCTGGTCAAATACGCCGGTGGCCAGTTCCCGGATGGTGCCGTTATCCCTGATGGCCAGCGCCTCCACACCCCAGAGTTGCTTCAAGGCACCGGTAATCGACCCGATTTCAAGCTCGCCGGGCGTTACCGAAAAGCTCTCGAAACGGATAACGAAACCATCTGGTAAGGTTTCCGAGTTCAGCAGCACTTCCCCCACCGGGCGGCCGTAGTCCGGATAAATGCCCAGCACAGGCAGCATGCCTGATTGCTCGCCGAGCGTTAATAACAGACTGTCGCCCACTTCAATTTTTTGCCGGCGCGCCAGCTGTTCGTTGACCATAACACCCTGACCAGACGCCAAGGCTTTCCAGGGCTGATCCACCGCTTCCAGCAAGGCCCATTGGCGTATCAGGGAACCCACGGGAGCGACCGCAAACACATCCACTTGCAAGCCAGAGGCATTACCCACATCGGCCAGTTGCGCCTGGCCCCGCTTTACCCTGTGCCACTGCAAGCCCGGCACACTCTCCTGCTGGCCGGTGAGCGATTGCGCCGCTTTGTTGCCGTCAGCCCCAGCGGGTACTTCAATGTAATAAGCAGCTTCCAGCCGCTGCCCCAGCCAACGATCAAAAGTATCTTCGAAGGTAGTCACCAGTGCCTGAATGGCAAGCACCATGGCCAGAGCGAACTGCAGGGCCACCAGCGGGAGCGTCAGTCGCCGCGCCAGAACGGCAAGCTCCCGGTAGCGCCATCGGGTGAGGGGCTCTGCCATGCGATCAGCCCGCCAATGGGCCACATAGGCAACGGCAACCGGTGTCAGCCAGCCCGCACCGGCAAAAACCAGAGCCACGGCTACGAAAACCCACAGCAAGGATGGAGCCAGAAAAGCCATAGCCAGGCCTGCTACCAACAAAACTGTCGCCAACCCTGAGCGGGCGGGCACTGGCAAGGAAAAGAGCTCCCGAAACCTGAGCAACAGCAGATCCCCCAGGCAGGCAACCAACACTACCGCCAGCATAACCAGAACCGGCGTTATCCAGCCCTGCCCTTGTCCGGCATAAAGAGGGATATCGAAAAGCCCATCAAGGGCCTGGCCAAAGCCGCCCCCAAGCCCCGCAGCAAGCCACCGGCCCAGCCAGACACCGGGCACAACGCACACCAACGCCAGAGAAAGGATTTCCAGCAGCAGCCAACTCTGTACATGCCCGGGCGGCACACCAAACCGGTGCAGAAGAGCAAAACTGTCCCGGCGCTGGGCCAGCCCCAACAGGTAAACACTGCGTAATAACAGGGCAGTGATCAGCAGCACCAACACCCCCAGAGCTTCCAGATTGAGCAGGAAACTGTCACCCAGCTCACCAGTATCCGGGCTTACGGAAAAGGTTTTCAGGTGGTAGCCATCCGGGAGATCAGCGGCCTGGGTGATTTCAGGTGTCAGCAGATACAAACGGCTTTCAAGGGCGTCGATGGTGGCAGCGGTGTGCATATCCACAAACGGCTTGCCATCCAGTGGCTGATCCAGCACTTGCGAGGCACCAGTTCCCGCCCCGAAGCAATGGGCGGCCAGCGGATCAACTCCCACAAGGCGATTGCCGGTTTCAGGGGTAACTTCCAGCCAGGGCATCACGCACACACCGGCAAGGCGAAGAGACACAAAGTCATCCACAACCAAATCGCGACCATCATCCCGCAACACTTGCTGGCGCTCTGCCACCGCCTGCTCACTCTGGTTCAGGCTCGCCCGTGCCTGGCTGGTGAGGTGGTTCACCCCGGTCCAGAGCATGGTGGCAAGAACAATCATGACTGCCAGAGCAAGTAATTGCAGGGGGTGACGGCGATAATGGCTGAGCAGGGCCCTGGCCAGAGGTAACAAAGGGGTGCGGGACCGGGAGCCGTTCATAAGCCACTCAAATGGCCAAGATCCAGATGGTGCTGGCAAGCAGCAGCAAGCTCGGCATCGTGGGTGGCCAGGATCAGGCCACAGCCGTGGCGGGCCTGAAGATCAAACAACACCCCGGCAACCTCGCAGGCGGTATGGCGATCGAGACTTCCCGTGGGCTCATCCGCCAGAATCAACGCCGGCTCCATGGCAAACACCATGGCCAGAGCCGCCCGCTGGCGCTGACCACCGGATACCTGATCCGGATAGCGCCCGGCCAGTTCGCCAATATCCAGACGGGCCAACCAGTCTTCGCTTTTGGACGGATCACGACCGGCAAGCTGAGCGCGAAACTGCACATTCTCCAGTAGCGACAGCGCAGGCATGAGATTAGCTTCCTGAAACACCACCCCTATTTGCTGCCGGCGCAAGCTGGCCCAGGCCGCAGCCTTTTGCCGTGCACCTGAACTTCCCGCCTCAAACACCAGGCCCTGCAGAACAATGGTGCCAGCATCAGGCGATGCCAGGCCACACAACAAATTCAACAGCGTACTTTTGCCGGAGCCGGAGCGCCCGGTCAGCGCCAACGACTGCCCCTCATCGAGGGTAAACGACAGTTTTTCGATAACCGGCACGGTTTCATTGCCGCTCACAAACTGCTTGCTCAAGCCACGAACCGCCAGCAGGGATTCAGTCATACAGATTGCTCTCCTTACCGCCGTTGATCAGTGCCCTCTATCCGCCTTCCTGTCAGTCAACTGTCCCCAGGGGTTCTGCCTCTTCACCACGGCGGTTGGCCTGCCATTCCCGGAACTGTTCCAGCCAGGACAACAGAGCCGGAATCACCACCAACACCAGTACCGTAGACAGCCCCAGGCCAAAAGCAATCGAGGTGGCCATGGGAATCAGGAATTGCGCCTGCAATGAGGTTTCAAACAGCAACGGCAGCAAACCACCGATGGTGGTCAACGACGTCAGCAACACGGCCCGCACCCGCTGCACGGCGGCTTCGTTCAGCGCCTCATTAATGCCCAGCCCTTTCTCACGCTGGTGATTGTAGAAGGACACCAGAATAATGGCGTTGTTCACCACGATACCGGCCAAGCCAAACAACCCGAAAAGTGATAATACCGTAAGCTGTATCCCCATCACCCAGTGACCCAGCAGGGCACCCACCAGAGCAAAGGGGATAATCGCCATTACAATCAACGGCAGGCTCCAGGACGCAAACACCCACACCAGTATTACGTACATCAGGGCTATGCCCACCAGCATACCGGTTTTCATATCAGCAATGGTTTCCCGCTGATCCGCCGACCGGCCTTCAAAGCTGTAGCGCAGGTTGTAGCGGCTGGCAATATCCGGCAAGGCATCGGCTTCCAGGCTTTCGATGATCTGGTCGGTGGTGCTTACCCGGGTATTCAGGGCAGAGGTAACCTCCACCGCCAGCTTGCCATCGGCATGACGCAGCGCCTCAAAACCCTGGCGATAGTCCAGGTTCATCACCTGCCCGAGGGGCACGAAGCGGCCATCCGGTATACGCACAGTGACACGAGACAGAGTAGACAAACGCTCCCGCTGATCCTTGGGCAGTTGCACCCGCACTTCCATCTCGTCGCGCCCGTCCTGATAGATCTGGGCAACCCGGCCATCAAATGCGGTTCGCAACTGGCTGCCCAGATCGGTGGTGGTCAGGCCCAGGGCCTCACCATAGGCGCTCACCTGATAGATCAGCTGTTCCCGGCCCCAGGGCAAGTCATCTTCCACATCCAGCACACCGGGCAGCGTGGACAAGGCTTCGGCCAGTTCTTCTGCGGCAAACTTCAGGTTCTCCGAGTTGTCGCCGACAAGCCGAACGTTCACATCCCGCCCCGGCGGCCCGGCCTGGCGTGCAGTAATCGCCAGGTTGTCCAGCCCGGCGGGCAAGTCCAGCCGGCTGCGCCATTCGTTGATGAACTCCGGATTGCGCACCGAACGCTGATCCGAGGGCACCAGTTCAATCATCATGGAACCCAGTTCATCACCGGATCGGGAACTGCCGCCTGCACCAAGAGTGGCACCCTCCGTTGTTACCGCGTGCAGAATCAGATTACCGTCCAGCGCCTTCTCGGTATCGTTCAGTGCCTTCTGCATACCGGTCATAAACCGGTCAACGGTTTTGCTGTCAGTACCTGCCACAAAACTGGCATTGGCGTAGAGCACCGAGGGCTCCGGCGTCGGGAAAAAGTTGAACCCGAGGCGACCACCGGCCAGCAGCCCCACGGTTACCAAAGCCAGGGCCAGAACACAGGCCATGGTGATGCCCCTGTGTTCAAGGCTGCGCCGGGAGAACCGGCGGAACGGGCCTTCGCGGAAGCGGTCAAAGCGGCGCTCGAAGCCATTACGGAAGCGGGCAATGGGATTGCGGCTGGGCTGAGCAGGGTCTGATCTGTTTTTGCTCGTTTTCCGGGGTTTGAAGGCGTGCCGTAAATGCGAGGGCAGTACAATAAAGCATTCCAGCAGGGATGCAATAAGTACACAAATCATGATGACCGGAATATCACCGAGGATATTGCCGATAACGCCACCCACCACCAGCAGCGGCATAAAGGCCGCGACCGTGGTCAGGGACGACGCTAGCACCGGCCAGACCATGCGCTTTGCTGCGCCTTCCGAGGCGTAAATGGAAGCTTCACCCATGCGGGCATGGGCATCTGCGTCCTCCCCCACCACAATGGCATCGTCCACAATCACCCCCAGCGCCATGATCAGCGCAAACAGCGACATCATATTGATGGAGCCGCCAATCAGCCAGAACACGCCCAGAGCCGCCAGAAATGCTGTCGGAATCCCCACCGCCACCCAAAGCGCGACGCGGCCAGGGAGAAAGAGATAGAGCAGGCACACAACGAGAATCAAACCACTAAGGCCGTTGCTGGTGAGAAGGGAAATGCGGTCGTTCAGCAGTTGCCAGGTTTCATCGTAAACCTCCAACTGTATGGAAGGCGGCAGCGTGGCCTGAGTGTCCTCAAGCCACTGCTCCAGCACCTTGGCGGCTTCCAGGGAATTACCGTTTTCCGAACGTTGCAGCTGTAATTCAATGGCCGGAAAACCGTTGCGGGTGAGGGCCACCTGGCTTTCGCGATCTTCCTGGCGAATCTC
This sequence comes from Marinobacter salexigens, assembly GCF_002806945.1. GTDB lineage: Bacteria > Pseudomonadota > Gammaproteobacteria > Pseudomonadales > Oleiphilaceae > Marinobacter > Marinobacter salexigens. Next base: position 332,844 of record NZ_NIHC01000003.1, on the reverse strand, counting down.
AGCAATGTCCCCCAACCGAAGCTGAACACGTTCACCACTGAGTATCGGCAAGGATTCAAACGCCTGGGGGCTGCGCCGTTGTTCTATGGAGCGCAGCTCCCGTGCCGCATCCTGCTGGGCCATGATGCCTGCGGGCAAGTCCCGGGAAACCGATGCTACTCTGTCGGCAACCTGCCCGAGGCTCAGCCCCAGGGTCTCCAACCTTTCAACCGGTACATCAATGCTGATCTGCTGCTCTGGCAGGCCACGAAACGTCACCCTGTCTATGCCCTGCTGAAGGAGCTCGTCTTCATAGCGGTATGCCAGAGCCCGTAATTCGTTTCGATCCACATCCCCGAACACCAACATCCGTGCAACGGGCTCGTAGCGCTCGATGCGGGCCACCCTGGGCTCCTCGGCGTCTGCAGGAAAATTATTGAACTCGTCCACCTGCTGGCGCACATCGTCCAATGCGGTGATGGGGTTGGTGCCTTCCTGAAACTCCAGAGTGATAGAGGCAATGCTCTGAGCCGAGGTGGAGGTCATTTTCTTCAGGCCATCCACACTGCGCAAACGCTGCTCCAGGGGATTAGTAATGCCTTGTTCTATGTCCTCGGCCGAAGCACCACTCCACACCACCCGCACGCTGACTATATCCAGGGCAAAAGTGGGGAAGAACTGCACGTTCATGCGGGCAAGGCCCAAGGTACCGGCCAGCAGCATCAACAGCATCACCAGGTTGCCAGCAACCCTGTGATGGACAAAAAAGCCTATGACGCCTTTTCCGCGCCTCATTCGGGAGCGCTCCCTTTATCTTCGCCGGAATTGGCAATGTCGACTTTCAGGCCAGTGAGGGCATTCGGAAGATGGGTCACAATCAGCTGCGCGCCAGGCTTCAGCGCCTCACCGGCAATCAAAAGGCGGCGCTCGCCATTAGCGGTAAGTGCTTCGCCAACACGCTCAACAGAAACCCGCTGCATGCGGCTGTCGTCGGCAATCAGGTAGACGTTGTTGGCGCCATACAAGGCACTGAATGGAATGGCCACCGTCTGGCTGCGCTCTGGACGCTCAAGGCTGACCGGCAGCAAAGCGCCCGGGCGCAGATCCGATGCGCCATTGGCCACGGCGAGAATGGCCTCGGTTCCGGCCGGGTCGCTGGTGCCCGCAAAGCGCTCAAGCCGGAAGCGGACTTCGCGGTTGTTGCTGTAGGCGTAAAGATCCTTGCCCTCCGCCAGCGCATCCAACAGCTCGGCCCGGTACATGTCAGGCACCCGGGCCCGCAGTTCCAAACCCTTTGTCGCGTAGACCGAGAGCAGCTTCTGGTTGCGAGAGACCTGATCACCCACCGCCACCTGAACATCTGTAACTACGCCATCAAAGGGAGCAACAACCCGCGCGCGCTCGGCATCCCTCTGGGTGGTGGCAAGGGTTGCTTCCGCTTGGGCCAATCGCGCCTGCAGGCTTTGCAAACGGGCCGGGTGTTCATCAATGGCACGCTGTCGAATGCTTGTGGTTAACTCCGCTCTGGCAGCAACGTCGGTCGCGCTTTCCAGGTTCTCGCGGGAAGCAAGGTTGCGATCCACCAGGGAGCGGGTGCGTTCCAGTTGCCGGCGAGCGTTAGCCAGAATGGCTTGCTCGCTTTTGAGCGCCACCTGATCATTCCGGTAGCGCACCTGCTCCGAGCGTATCTGCGCTTCAAGGTCGGCTACCTGGGCTTTGGCCTGGGCCAGCACCGGCTCAATATCCCGTGCATCCAGCGCCACCAGCAGATCACCGGCACTCACCCGTTGCCCTTCGGCCACGGGCCGCTCACCAATACGGCCGGTCAGGGTGGACACCACCGATACCTGTTCCGGCGCCACGATCTCGCCATACAGAGGCAGCACCGGCGTATGGGCGTTCGGCTCCACCTGCTGAACCTCTACTCGCCAGCTACGCTCGGTAGCGGAGACCTGAGCCGGCTCCGGGCGGGTCATTTTCAGAAACACAAAGCCCAGTACTCCGGCGGCCAGAATAATTACAGGTATAAATCGTTTGGACATAGCGTGTGGGCCAGCTAAGGTAAATAAAGCTCCGCCACAAGACGGGAACGAATAACAGGATACCTCTTCAAAGCATCTGAAAGGCATCTCCGGATTACTATAAAACGTACTGTCAGGAGTACTATACGTTTGTTCTCAGAAAACTATGCCAACCTGCTCAGCGCCACAGTTATCAACGCCTTCATTGTGGTGATTGTGGTGTTTATGCACCGCGAGGCACTTATTCGCCTGAGCGCCCTTTTGAAGGTAATGCACACCCAGCACCACCTGCGCCTGGTCACCGCCGTTCTTGGCGTGATGCTGGCCCACACGGCACAGGTGTGGGTGTTCGCAGCGGCTTATTATTTCATGCACCATGCCGATACCTGGGGCACCCTGGAAGGCAACTTCAACGGCAGTTTTCTGGACTGCGTTTACTTTTCGTTCAGCACCTTCACCACCGTGGGTTACGGTGATATCGAACCCCTGGGCGCGCTGCGTTTTCTCACCGGCATTGAAGGGCTCACAGGGCTGGTGCTGATCACCTGGAGCGCTTCCTTCCTGTTTATGAAAATGCAGCGCTACTGGACGGGCAGCTAGCGGCCCGTCCGGCAACTCAGGGCTCTACACCCACTTGCACCTCGCCAGCGTGTAATACAGCAGGGGCACCACCACCACGGTCAACAAGGTGGAGAGCGCCAGCCCGAACACCAGTGAGATCGCCAGCCCATTGAAGATCGGGTCGTTGAGGATGAAGTAAGCACCCACCATCGCTGAAACCGCTGTCAGGGCTATGGGCTTGATGCGAACAGCGCCTGCCAGCACCACGGCCCTGTCCAGCTCAACCCCCTCTTCCAGAAGCTGCTGGATGAACACCACCAGCAGAATCGAGTTGCGCACGATAATACCCGCCAGGGCAATCATGCCGATCATACTGGTGGCGGTAAATTCACGCCCCAGCAGGGCATGCCCGGGCATAATGCCGATCATTGTCAGTGGAATTGGGGCCATAATCACCAGCGGCAGAATATACGAACGGAACTGCGCCACCAGCAACACAAAGATCATGAACACACCGACGCTGTAGGCGGCGCCCATATCCCGGAAGGTTTCGTAGGTGATTTGCCACTCGCCGTCCCACTTGAGAGTGCCTTTCTCCGGCAGGGGTGGCTGATCGATAAAGAACTGTTCCGGCGCGCCTTCCTGCTGATTCAGGCGCGACACCATGGAAAACATGCCGTACAGAGGGGAATCTATATCACCTGCCATATCGGCGGTTACATAAGTCACCGGCAGCAGATTCTTGTGGTAGATGGCACCCATCCAGTCGGCTTCCCGCACCTGGGCGATGCTGGCCAGAGGCACCAGATTGCCATCACGGCTGCGGATCTGCAGGGACATGAGCACCGAAGGCTGGGCCTTGTCGCCGTCCTCAAGGGTTACCCGAATGGGAACCGGGTATTTGGCGTGATCATCGTGCAGGAAACTGACGTTCATACCGCCCAGCCCCATCTGCAACGCTTCAACAACCTGGGCCTGGGATACGCCCAAGCGGGCGGCCCGGGCCCGGTCCACTTCAACTTCCCATTGTCGGGTGGGGGTTTCCAGCGTGGTGTCGATATCCACCAACCCGTCCACCTCTGCCATACCGGCTGCTACGGAACGAGCCAGCTCAGCACGCTGGTTAGCATCCGCACCGTAGATTTCGGCCACCACAGGCGATAACACCGGCGGTCCTGGCGGCACTTCAACAATCTTGACGCTGGCGCCGTAACGCTCGCCGATGGCGGTCAGCGGATCCCGTAGCGACTGGGCTATATCGTGGGATTGTCGGGCGCGCACGCTCTCATCGCTGAAGTTAACCTGAATATCACCCTGATACGGATCGCTGCGCAGGTAGTACTGGCGTACCAGTCCGTTAAAGTTAATCGGCGCAGCCGTGCCAGCATAAGTCTGCCAACTGGTTACTTCCTCAACAGTTTCCAGATAATGCCCCATTTCCATCAGCACCCGCTGGGTCTGTTCCACCGGCGCGCTTTCGGGCATATCCACCACAATCTGAAGCTCGGATTTGTTGTCAAAGGGCAGCATTTTCATGATCACCGCCTGAAACCCTGGCAAGGAGGCGGCCGCCAGCGTCAGCAGAATCACTCCAAAGGCCAGAAAACGCCGGCGCCAGTGGTGCTCCCCAAGAAACGGGGTCAGAACACCGCCAAATATTTTCATGGCCATGGGGCTGACCCCATCCGCAGAACTGCCGGCTTCCTCCGCTTCTGTAATCGTCTCGCCTTCTTTTCGTTTCAATAACCGGAACGCCAGCCAGGGCGCAACCACAAAGGCAACGATCTGGGACAGCACCATACCGGCGGAAGCATTAATGGGAATCGGGCTCATGTAAGGCCCCATAAGGCCACTTACAAAGGCCATAGGCAGAAGCGCAGCCATAATGGTGAGGCTGGCCATGATGGTAGGCGTGCCCACCTCATCCACTGCCACGGGAATAATGTCCTTCAATGGGTGGTTAGAGTTGCGAATACGGCGGTTGATGTTTTCGGTGATCACAATGCCGTCATCTACCAGAATACCAATGGAGAAAATCAGTGCGAACAGGGACACCCGGTTCAGGGTAAAGCCCCAGGCCCAGGAGAAAACCAGCGTCAGCAGCAGCGTGATCAGCACCGCTATGCCGACAATTAACGCCTGGCGCCAGCCCATGGCTAGCAGAACCAGCAAGACCACGCCCAGTGTGGCGGATATCAAGTCAGAAATGAGTTTTTGAGCCTTGGCAGAGGCGGTTTCGCCGTAATTCCGGGTCACAATCACTTCCACACCCTCCGGCAGGGCACGGTTACGGATCTGCTCCAACCGCTGCTCAATGGCGGTGGTAATATCCACGGCGTTCTGCCCGGGCTTCTTGGCGATGGCTAATGTGACGGCCGGATATACATCCCCCGGCTGGCCAACGCTGTCTGAATCAACTGACGGCCCGAAGCCGGTCATTACGCTCTGATCCGGGGCTGTGCCACCACGACGAGCCTCTGCCACGTCGTCCAGATACACCGCGGCGCCCTTGTGCATGCCGACCACAAGCCCGCGCACATCGTCTACACTCTCCAGCAGTGTGCCGGCCTGAACCGGAATGGATAGATTATCCCGGGTAATGCGGACCTCCTGGCTACTGGCGTTGGCCGCTTTCAGGGCATCGCGGATGTCACCCAGGGTGAGATTGAACCCGGCGAGCAGAGCCGGGTCAAAACGAATATCCACCCGGTCGGGCACACCGCCCACGGTGTAGACATCCCGGGTGCCGGGCACCCGCTTGAGGGCCACTTCCAGCATGTGGGCCAGGCGAGTGAGTTCTTCGCCGGTGTGGCCATTTGCCGGGTCATAAAGGGTTAGTGCCATTACCGGCACATCATCAATGCCTTTGGGTTTGATGACCGGCTGGGTGGCGCCAAGATCCGGCGGCAGCCAATCCTGATTGGAATACACCTGATTATAAAGCCGAACCAACGCTTCCTTGCGGGCAATGCCCACCTCAAACTGCACAGTAATCACAGCCTGGCCCTGACGGGACACGGAATACACGTGTTCAACGCCAGAAATCTCGCTCATCACCTGTTCAGCCGGGGTGGCGATGGCGCTTTCCACTTCCTGGGCGCTGGCGCCCGGAAACGCCACCATAATATCGGCCATGGTGACATCTATTTGCGGCTCTTCCTCTTTGGGCGTTACCACAACTGCCAGCACGCCCAGAATGATGGAGAGCAGCGCTATTAAAGGCGTCAGGTGGTTATTCTGAAAAACCCGGGCAATGGCCCCGGAGGGGCCAACCGGGGGCAGTTTGTGGCTCAATTTCCGCCCCCCTTATTCAAAAGATCTGAACCCACCAGCTCCCCGGGATACACAACTACTTGTTCGCCTTCGCTCAGGCCAGCCAGGATTTCCAGACGACCGTCCTGTTCGGCACCGGTACGCACCTGCCGTAACCGTGGGCGACCCTGATCGTCGAGCACAAAAACCGCTCGCAACTCACTGCGACGAATCAGGCTGCTGGCTGGCACCCACAACACTTCCCGGCTAGCCACCGGAACTCCCACCTTCACCAGCATGCCCGGGAAAAGGGACCCGTTTGGCTCATTCAGGCGCATGCGTAAACGAAAGGTGTGGGTCGCAGGATCAGCGTAGGGATAAAAGGTCATTTCGCCGGTTTCAAGAACGCGACCATCAGCAAGTGTCACCTTGGCCTGACGATCGCGCCTGGCAAGGTCAGCATATTGCTGGGGCAGATCAACCACCACCCGTAATTGCTCAAGGGAGAGCCCACTGAGCAGCGGCTGGCCGGGGCTGACTGACTCACCAATTTCAACGTGGCGCTCAGTCAGTATGCCGCCGTAGGGTGCAATAATACGGGTGTAGCTTAACTGTTCTTGCGCTTCCGCCAGCGCAGCTTCGGCCCTTTCCAGCCTGGCTTTAGCACCCGCAAGGTTGTTGCGTGCCTGATCAAACTCCTGCCGGGAAACAAGGCCGCGCTCATGGATGCTCTCAATCCGGTTGAATTGCTGTTGGGCATCGTCAAGAGCGGCTCCGGCTTCGTCCCGACTGCCTTGAGCCTGATTGAACCGGGCGCGCTGCTCACTGCTATCCAGCTGAACAATCAGATCGCCGGCTGCAACCGAATCATCCACATCAAAAGGCAGCTGCTGTACCTTACCGCTGGTTTGTGCAGATACGGTGCTTTGCTGAACCGCTTCAATCACACCATCGAGTATTAGTGTTTCCTGCAGCTCACTGCGTTCTGCAGGAACAGACTCCGCCTGGCCTGACGCTGGCGCAGCCAGAACTGGCACCGAACAAACCAGCCCGAGCGCGATCGCACTCAGAAAAGCAACATGTCTCACCACCAGCCACCTCTAAAACAGTTATTAACTAATAACCATAGGTTATCAATATATTCAGGGCCAGAACAGGCAAATCTGGCCCAAGCCGCTGGCACCACCGGTTACCAGAATTCTTTTTGCGTCAAGTCTCACGATCCATTCTCCTATGTGGCTTCTCAGCCAGAGCATAGTCCAAAACACAAGAAGCCGATCGACCCTGCATCATTAAAAAAGCCCCGTACAGGAGGAGTATGTCCTGCACGGGGCGAAGTGTTACCCGCCGGCTATGAGTAGCGGGCAACCGCCATTACAGGGTTTACCACCTGGCCGTCAACGCTGCGCGCAAGGTGCGCCCCGGCTCGTTCACACGAACGGCATCCGGGTTGAACGGATCTGAGTTTGCACGGCTCACGTGGGGCGCCCAGGTGTTATCAAACAGGTTATCCAGGGCCCAGTTGAAGGTGAGGAACTCCATCAGAGGGTGGCTGCCAGAAAGGTTGAATACGCCATATCCCGGTGACGTTCCCGCATCCAGCCCGGATTGCGGGTCAATACGATCCTGCCGGCGAGCCAATTGCCATTGGGCCTTGACACTATGACCCATGCTTTGCCAGCCCAGGGTTTGCACAAACTGAATCGGGGGGATCTGCGGCAGGGCTTTGTCATCATCCCGGTTTTCGCCGCGCACTGAAGCCAGGGTACTCGTGCTGCTCCATGTGCCATTCGTCCACCCAATCATTGCCTCGACGCCCAGCAGGCGCGCATCTATGTTCTTGTAGCGGGTGCAGCCTTTTGGTTTGACACACTGGGCCGGTGTTTCCTTGTAGCGCAATACAAAGTCATCCACCTGATCAACCCAGACAACCGGCTTCCAGCTCCACTGATTCTTGCTGCCGTTCAGCGCCAGTTCCAGTTTGTGGTGCTTTTCGGTTTTCAGGCCAGGGTTTCCAATCCAGCTGTCACTCATGGTGTTACGGGCCAGGTAGCGCTCGGTCACACTGGGGCTACGTACGCTGCGGCTGACCGTGAGAGCCAACGCCTGATTCTGCGGCAGTCGCCACTCACTCGATGCGAAGGCACTGATATTGTTATCTTCGGTTTTTACATCGGTTGTGCCGTAGGCGTCTTGATAAAGCATGGTCGGGGTCACGCCCATACTCCCGGCATTACCTGCCTTGGTGGCATCCATCTCCACACGGTCAAAACGCAAGCCTGCCCCTACCTTTATGTTGCGGGCAATGCGTCGAAAGCCTTCAGCAAACAGCCCGGCACGTTCACGCTCCACACCCGGCCACATAAGTGAAACCGGCATTGGCGTGGGACTGGTCACGTTGAACAGGGTGGCATCCCAGTCGTTGGCTTCCACATCTGCACCTATAGCCCAGTCTGTTGAGCTGTTCGGGCTTTGATCAAGCGTGAAGCGAAGGCCACGGGTTTCGGTTTCAGAGTTCGTCTGCATTTTCATCATACCTGCTGGACGCAGGCTGAAGTTGTCCATGATGTGATCCACATCCGCCTGCCAAGCCAGCAAGCTCCACTCACCCTTTGCCACCGGGGAGCCGATCTCCATACGGTAAATATCTGTGTCGGTTTGCGGTGCATCCATTCCAGATCCAGCGTACTTCACATCGCTTTCTTCCTGCCGACTGACCATGCCCTTGATGAAAAACCCATTCTCTGCCGTCCAGGCAGCATCGGCGCGGCCTTCGGCATTTTCGTAGGCACTTCGCACCTTGTTGCCATCACCGTCTTCGTAGTCGTTTGCCTCATCATAACCGCCAGACAACCTTAACCAGGCCTGCTCACTACCCACAGCCGCCGCTGCATTCAACAGCTTGCCATTACCATTATCCGAGCCACCAGCTGTGACCTGGCCGGTGGTCAAGTTGCCATCGAACTGAGGGTCAGCGGTGGTTGCAACTACCTGCCCGCCAGCAATAGAGCCCCAACGCAGGGTGCGGTTATTGGTTCTTACTTCCAACGCCGGCGCCAGCGCACTGCTCAGGCGACTGGTCGGCGGGTCCATGCGGTTGGGGCAGGCGCCCTCTACCCGAATCCCGTCCAGCAATACATCTACCCGCTCCTGGCTTTGCCCACGCACCACAGGTTCCAAACCGCGACCGCCCATCCGGGAGAGGGAAACCGAAGGGTCTGAGGTCAATCGACTTACCGGCTCACTGGCCAGCACAGTTGTGGCGTTATCGCTTGCGCGCCCTTCCGTTACCCGAATAACCATGCTGTCTCCGGTCACCTGAGCTGGTGCGAGTGCGGGCACCCCTGCAAGGCCAATGAAAACCATCCTTACGCAACTCGCAACTACTCGATCTTTCATACAACGGCGTCTCCGGACACGGTTCCATCATGTAAAACAAAGGGCTCGGAACATGATAAACAGACCGGCACCAATGCGCGTGAGACACAATGCCGCATCCCTACAGAGGTAGCTGCTCGGGTACCTGAAGCGGCCCCTGGCTTGCCAAAGCGCCCGCAATATGCTCAAATCACCGCCCCATTTTTCCACCACCCTTTCCACTTTCCTGCAATAAGCAAGAACCGAAATGAGGAAGACCTATGACCGCCCGACTTGATGAGAAACTGGAACTGATTTACCAAGACGTTCTGCACCGCAATCCGGGTGAAAACGAGTTCCACCAGGCTGTACACGAAGTTCTGGAAACACTGGGACCTGTTCTGGTGAAATATCCAGAGTTTGCCGAGAAGAAGATTATTCAGCGCATCTGTGAGCCCGAGCGCCAGATTATTTTCCGGGTGCCCTGGCAGGATGATAGCGGCGAAATCCACATTAACCGTGCCTTCCGCGTGGAATTCAACAGCGCCCTGGGGCCCTACAAAGGCGGCATGCGCTTTCACCCTTCTGTGTACCTGGGCATCATCAAATTCCTGGGCTTTGAGCAGATCTTCAAGAACGCACTGACTGGCCTGCCCATTGGCGGCGGTAAAGGCGGCAGCGATTTTGACCCGAAGGGCCGCTCCGACGACGAAATCATGCGTTTTTGCCAGAGCCTGATGACCGAGCTGTATCGCCACATTGGCGAGTACACGGACGTTCCGGCCGGCGACATTGGGGTGGGTGGGCGCGAAATTGGCTACTTGTTTGGCCAGTACAAGCGCATTACCAACCGCTACGAATCCGGCGTGCTCACCGGCAAAGGCCTGGACTGGGGCGGTAGCCGCGCACGTACTGAAGCCACTGGTTACGGTACTGTATTCTTCACACAAGAGATGCTGAAGGCTCGTGGCGACTCTCTGGATGGCAAAAAAGTGGTCGTTTCCGGTTCCGGTAACGTTGCTATTTACGCCATCGCCAAAGCCCATGAATTGGGCGCTACGGTTATCGCCTGCTCCGACTCCAGCGGTATTATCGTAGACGAAAAAGGGATTGATCTGGCTGCAATCAAGCAGATCAAAGAGGTAGATCGCCGTCGCATCAACGCTTACACCGAATTCCATAAAGACGCGAAATACGTTAAAGGCGGGAGCATCTGGTCAGTACCTTGCGACATCGCACTGCCCTGCGCCACTCAGAATGAACTGAACGCCAACGATGCCAAAACACTGGTTGAAAACGGCTGCATAGCCGTTGCCGAAGGCGCCAACATGCCCACAACGCCGGAAGGTATCGCCATTTTCCAGCAAGCCAAACTGATGTATGGCCCCGGCAAGGCCGCCAACGCCGGCGGTGTAGCAACCTCTGCACTGGAAATGCAGCAGAATGCCAGCCGTGATTCATGGTCATTCAACTATACGCAAAAGCGCCTTGAGGACATCATGATCGACATCCACAAGAGCTGCTATGAGACATCAGCCGAGTTTGGAGCTGAAGGGAACTACGTGCTGGGCGCTAACGTTACCGGGTTTATCAAGGTTGCCCGAGCCATGGAGGCCATGGGCGTTATCTGATTACGGCAGTACACTGAAAGGCTGGTGGCGGAAGCGATGAAAATCCCCCGCTGCCGGCTCCTCCCTGCTAGAATCCTGGCCATGGAATGGCTCACCCACTCTCAAACCGGTTTTCAACAGGCTGCCCGCTACCTGCTCGGCATGCGCTTGGCCCTTATTGGCCTCCTGCTGGTTGCCGTCGCAGTAGCTGAAGCGGTTATCTCTCTTGCCCATCGCGCTGAAGCACTCATCCTTTGCTTGCTCTACGGCATTTTTGCGACCCTGTGCTGGCTTTGGTTTACCCGCAAGCCACCACACTCACCGATCAGTGTAAGTGTTGGTCTGGCAGCTGATCTGGCCTTGATTGGCGGCTGGCTTTTTCTGACTGGTGGCTACACCAACCCACTTGTCTCCCTGCTGCTACTGCCTATCGCAGTTGCAATCATTCTGGTTCCCCTGCGCCAAAGTATTATCCTGGCCCTGGTGGGGATCGGCGTTTATACCGCACTGGTTATCTGGCAAACCCCCATTACCCATGAGCACCACGAAGCCAACCTGGCCCAGTTACATCTGGCAGGCATGTGGGTCACTTTTGCCATGACGGCGGCAATTCTGCTGCTGGTTGTGGGTGCCCTTGCTCAGCGCTTGAGACTGCAACAGGAGCAGTTGTCATCCATCCGGGAAACTCGCCTTCGCGATGAACAGATTATTGCCCTGGGGCTTTCCGCCGCAGCCGTCGCCCACCGGCTAGGTACGCCGCTGAACACCATGACACTGCTGGTCGGCGAAGTCCGCTCTGCTTTCCCTGACCCGGATCTTGCTGAGGACCTAAGCCTGATGGAGCAGCAACTGGCTATCTGCAGTAAACACTTACAGCAACTTTCCCGTGCAGCAGTGCAGGCAAAAACTGCACAAACAGAGGCGCTGCCTGTGCAGGAGTGGGTTGAACGACTTCGCGAATCTGCAACACTCCTGTGGCCGGCGGCCCCCATTGAGTGGTCAGAAAAATTCCCTGAAAGCAAGGTTGCGGTAGACGCCACACTGGATCAAGCCATTCTCAATCTTCTGGCAAACGCTCTGACTGCGAGCCCATCCTGGGTTGCCGTTAGCGTGCGTAACGCTGTCCAGGGCCATGTGGAGTTGGTGGTTGAAGACCATGGCGATGGGCTGGAGGATGCCTTTCAGAATAGTCCGGGCGAGCAAATTGTTGGTTCGGAAAATGGCATGGGGGTTGGTCTATTTCTTACCAACGCAACCATCCAGCGCCTGGGAGGCACACTCAAAGCGCGGGTTGACCAACACGGCACCACTATGATTATTGATTTACCCGAAGCAAGATTTGCTGGCCTGGATACTGGGAGCAACCAATGACAACCAAAAACAACTGGCTGCTTATTGACGATGACACAGCCTTTCTGGGAATACTTCAGCGCGCACTGAAGCGCCAAGGCATCACAGCCACAGCTACACAATCACATGCCGAAGCTGTCAACGCTATCAATGCAGATCATTTTCAAAGATGTGTTCTCGACCTGAACCTTGCAGGAGAGAGTGGCCTGCAGCTCCTGCCCGATCTGCTTGACCGGCAGCCTGGACTCGAGGTTCTGGTACTCACAGGATATGGCAGTATTGCTACAGCAGTGGAAGCCATGCGCCGTGGCGCAATCAATTACTTATGCAAACCGGTTACCGTAACCCAGCTCATCAGCGGCTTTGACGGCGTGGAAGCTGCGCCAGAGCTTCGACCTGAACCACCGTCAGTGGAGGAAATGGAGTGGGAGCACATTCAACGAGTGCTGAATGAGCACGAGGGTAATGTGTCCGCTACAGCCCGAGCGCTGCACATGCACCGGCGAACGCTACAGCGCAAGCTACAAAAGCACTCTCGCTGGCGCAATTGAAACAAGCAATCTAAACTTGATTCACGTCAAAACACATCGCACCGCATAGCAGTAACCTAATCGACTGGTTTCCAGATATGCTCATCTTTGAACACCCAAGAACCCCAAAGGTTGAACCATGCCAAGTCAAAAGGGGCTCGAGCACTCTGAGCCACCGCCCAAGGTTGATCTAACGCGCCTGTCACTGGTTGCAAGCACCAGCCGCAATATGATCATGATTCTTGGTGACGCTGGAGCTATTCAATGGGTCAACCCGAGCTTTCGCAACTTCACAGGCTTCCTTCTAACAGACATCATTGGCACTCGACCAAGCAAATTGCTCGGGGGCTCTGGCACTGATCCGAATACCCTGAGGCGCATTGCAAGACAACTGCACAGGGCTGAGCAATACGAAGAAGAAATCCTGCTATACACCAGCACCGGACATCCTTTTTGGGTTCATGTCTACGGAGTCCCTATTGGCAAGGAGCAAGGTGTAGCGCCGGGTTTCATTGTCATAATGAACAATATTTCAGACCACAAACACAGTGAGCGCGGCCTGCTTATAGCGGCTAGTGTGTTTGATCGCAGTCACGAAGCCATCATTATTACCGATCAGAATAACCGCATTATCGATGTAAACCCATCGTTCTCTCGCATTACCGGGTACAGTCGGTCCGACGTTTTGGGTCTTAATCCATCCATCCTCAGTTCTGGCCGCCACTCCCCGGCCTATTACCGCTCTATGTGGAAAACCATTGAGGAGAAAGGATTCTGGCGAGGTGAAATCTGGAACCGCCGTAAAAATGGTGAAGAGTATGTGGAGTTGCAAACAATAAGTCGCATTCACCTGGAGGAGCCTGGCAGCTATTACCATGTGGCAAATTTCACAGATATTACGGAACTGAAAAACCACGCCAAAGATATAGAGCGAGCCGCCAACTACGATCATCTGACGGGTTTACCCAACCTGCAACTGCTGAAAGAGCGCTTGCACCAGGCACAAATACACGCAGATACACACGAAACAAGCCTTTCGGTGGGCTACGTTGATCTTGATGGTTTCCAAGCTATTAACGCTAACTTTGGAACGGATGCGGGAGACAAAATCCTGCGCGTTCTTGCCGGCCGCTTTGCCCAGCGTCTCCGCAGTGGCGACACAGTGGCCCGAATTGGCGGCGATGAATTTGGCCTTATTCTGCAAAGTGAAAACCACGAAGCTATCTACGACCGGATACTCTCTACCATCACCGAGCCGATTGATCTTGGTAACGATCTAGGCTCTGTGACAGTATCCGCCAGCCTCGGCATAACCCGCTACCCTTCCGACAGTGCAGACGCTGAGGGACTGATTCGCCATGCAGACCAAGCTGTGTATATGGCCAAGGATAAAGGGCGAAATCTGCTGCACGTTTTTGATCCGGAACTGAACGAACATCGAAGACAGAAGCGCGCACAACTTATAGAGCTTTCCCGTGCGTTGGATAACAGGGAGTTTGAGCTCTACTTCCAGCCTCAGGTGCGCATAGAAGATTGCAAAGTTATTGGATTTGAAGCACTTATCCGCTGGAACCATCCCCACAAAGGGCTGCTCTACCCAGACACATTCCTGCCCTCATTGGAAGGCAGCCACCTGGAGGTACCCCTGGGGCAATGGGTGCTTGAAGAAGCTGTTTATCAAATGGGGCTTTGGCACGCTGCAGGCGAGGATTTATCTGTCAGCATAAACATCAGCCCTCGACACCTGATGGACCGGAGTTTTGCACTTTATCTCGAAAGCTTTTTGAACAGTCACCCTGCGATCAAGCCGGGACAAATAACCCTGGAAGTACTGGAGTCGACTTCGCTTGAGGACATAAAACGAGCCAGCGATGTGCTTGCCCGCTGCCAGGCATTGGGGTTCCGTGCTGCGCTGGATGATTTCGGCACAGGTTTTTCTTCGCTCTCTTATATCAGCACCTTACCCATTGATCTGGTGAAAATTGAAAAGAGTTTCGTGATCAATATGCTAAAAGACTCAAGCGACCGGGCAATCGTTGAAAGTGTCATTTTTATGGGGCAAAGGTTTAACCACCCTATTCTGGCGGAAGGGGTTGAAAGCATGGAACACGCCCGCGCCTTGAGGGATTTAGGCTGCGAATACATGCAAGGTTACGGTGTTAGCCGACCTATGCAGGCCAACTGTGTGCCGGAATGGGTTCGCCAGTGGCGTGAAAACCATTCCGACCCTTCCGGACCTGCTCGCACCAGCGATTCAGGCTGGTAACAAGAACCTCTACCGGTATCGTCGCTGATCCAAGGTGGTCAGCCGCTCTGGGTGAAACACCATCATGCCTGTCACACAGACGCCGTTCACAAAGCCCTCCGGCAGCATAAAGAGCGGAAGGTATCGCAAGTAGTCGTGCACCAGTTCTGAGAACTCATAAGCCCCACTAAGCCAGAGCATCAAGCACATCAACAGCCCCGCCACAGCGACTGAAATACCTGCCCCAAAAAAACCGCAAAAGAAAATATAAGCGAAGAAGTTGCTGAAATCCCGGTGCCTTTCCCAAAGCATTATGCCGTGAGTAACAAGAGCCGGAACCATCACAGTTACCAGCCCGTTTACAGCAAACATAGTGATCGGCTCACGGCCGGTCATTACTGTAAGCACCAAGGCCATCAGCCCAGAAAATACCGCTAATCCCCAGCCCAACATCAAGGTAACAGCAGTAATTCCAAATATGTGAATGGCAAGGCCCGGGTAAATGCCGGCACGCAATTGCCAGATGAAACCCAACACAACAGCTGCGCCAAAAAACGAGTGCTGCAACGCATTATCGGTGCGCAGTTTCCCCCAGCGCACTGTTCGAGCTGCCTGTACCAGTATCAGCAGAAACAAAGCCAGCGCCACAAACCACTGCCAGGCTGGTAACAGGTTGTCAGTCATCCCCATAATAAAACACGCCTGCAAAACTCGGAAGATGCCTAATAGTAACGGCTATAACAACCCTGCAGCCACCAATCCGGATGATCAGGCCGCAGATTTAACGCAGTTATTGGTCAGGGTCTGCCAAGCCTCGAAGGTACTGAGGTATATCTGACCACCCAGATGGGAGAGCAGCTCTGTGCCCTTCAGGCGATCCATTACCGGCCCTTTCACTTCAGAAAGGTGGAAGCGCACTCCTGCATCCTTAAGGCGCTCATTTATCGCCTCCAGGCTTTCCAATGCAGAAGCGTCTATGTGGTTGACCGCCGGGCACACCAGCACCAGGTCTTTCAGTTCCGGCTTGCGAGTAGCCAAGGCCATCACCGTTTCTTCCAGAAAACGGGCGTTGGCAAAATACAGGCTCTCATCCACCCGCAAAAATGTAACCGCCGGGCACAGCTCCACATCATGCCGGAGTACATTCCGAAAATGCTCCGTACCTGGAACCCGGCCAACAACGGCGCTGTGGGGGCGACTGGTTCGGTAAAGAAATAGCCCCATAGACAGCACGACTCCTGCAGTGATCCCTGCCTCGACACTATGGGCAAGAGTAAGCAGGATGGTTGCTAGCATGGCTCCGAAATCGGCTTTGGAATAGCGCCAGGTACGCTTCAGTGCCGGCAAATCGATCAGCGTAAAAACGGCCACAATAATGGTCGCGGCAAGCGTGGCCTGTGGCAAGTATGCAATCGCGGGCGTCAAGAACAGGGTTGCAAGGGCAATACCGGCGGCGGCGTAGGCGCCGGCCGCCGGCGTTTCAGCGCCTGCATCAAAATTGACAACAGAGCGGGAGAAACCACCCGTAACAGGCATGCCTCCGGAAAAGCCTGCGCCAAGGTTAGCGGCTCCCAGGCCAATCAGCTCCTGATCTGGGTCGATCCGCTGGCGTCGCTTGGCCGCCAATGTCTGACCCACGGAAACCGATTCCACAAAACCCACTATGCTGATCAACAATGCACTAAGCGCCAACTGCTGCCAGAGCCCCCAATCCATCGACGGCATCGTCAGATCCGGAAGCCCCGAAGGAACCACTCCGACCAACCGAACGCCTTGAGTATCGAGCCTGAGCTGCCAGGCAACCAGCGTAGTGACCAGCACCGCAAGAATCGGTGCTGTTTTCGTAAGGATATCGGCGGAACGAGCGTTCACGCCTGCACGAATCAGAAGGGGTTTCAACTGGCTCCGGGCGAACATCAAAAACAGCAGAGCGCCGGTACCAATCAACACAGTCGGCAGATTGGCGTCCCCTATCGACTGAATCAGTGACTGTCCAATTGTAAGAAGGTTCTGGCCAGATGCCTGTACGCCAAAAATGTGTTTGAGCTGACTGGCCGCTATTACAATGCCGGAGGCAGAAATAAAACCGGAGATTACCGGATGGCTGAGAAAATTGGCGAGAAACCCTAATCTCAGCATGCCCATCAGGGTCAGCATAAGCCCCGAGATAACTGCCAGCAGGACGGCGCCGGCAACATACTCCGGGCTTCCGGCTTCTGCCAGAGGTGCCAGTGCCGCAGCGGTCATCAGGGAGACCACTGCCACGGGGCCCACTGAAAGCGTGCGGCTTGTGCCAAAGATAGCATAGAGCGCCAAGGGCAGAATACTGGCATACAAGCCTATGTGCGCAGGCAAACCGGCCAGCAGGGCATAAGCCAGGGACTGGGGAATCAGCATTACGGTTACGATAACAGCAGCCACCATATCGCTGGTGGCTTGGCTGCGATCGTAATCAGGCGCCCACTGAAGAATGGGCAAATAGCGTTTAAGGTTCATCCGGCGCTCAGAATAAATTGACCGGGATTTTGAGGTACACCTGGCCATTATCTTCTGCCGGCGGCATTTCCCCAGCCCGCATATTCACCTGCACAGAGGGCAAAATCAGCCGTGGCATATCGAGGGTTGCGTCGCGCTCGGTGCGCATTTTTACGAACTCATCTTCGCTGACCCCATCGTGCACATGAATATTAGCCTCACGCTGCTCTGCCACGGTTGTCTGGTGTACATACTCATCCCGGCCTGGGGCCTTGTAGTCGTGGCACAGGAAAATACGGGTTTGTGCAGGCAGAGACAGCACCTTGCGGATGGACTGGTAAAGTACACGGGCATCGCCGCCCGGGAAATCACAGCGCGCGGTTCCATAGTCCGGCATGAACAGAGTATCACCCACAAAGGCTGCATCGCCGATTACGTAGGTCAGGCAAGCGGGCGTGTGGCCCGGAGTGTGCATTACGCGGCATTCGAGGCCGCCAATGGTAAAGGTGTCACCTTCCCGAAAAAGGCGGTCAAACTGGCTGCCATCACGGGCAAACTCTGTACCGGCATTGAAAGCCTTGCCAAAAATTTCCTGAACATCCCGTATATGGACGCCAATACCGGTTTTCCCACCGAGCTTTTCGTGCAGATAAGGCGCAGCAGACAGGTGGTCTGCATGAACGTGGGTTTCCAGAATCCACTCAACCGTCAAGTCATTTGAGCGCACGTATTCAATAATCTCGTCGGCAGAGCGCACATCGGTGGTGCCTGAGGCGTAGTCAAAATCCAGCACAGAATCAACAATGGCGCAGGCTTGGCTAGCGGGGTCACGCACCACATAGCTGAAGGTATTGGTGGGCTCATCAAAAAAATGTTGAACGATCGGATTACTCACAGCATTCACCTCCGCTAGGGTGGAATCTCAGATTATGATTCTAAGGATATACCAAAACGGAATATAAGGTGAAATTCTCTTTTCTTATAGACGCGATACCCCTGATGCATCAACAAAGCAGTCGCGACCTGCCTGCTTGGCGGCGTACAGCCTGTCGTCTGCCAGCCCGATAATCGGGTCAGGCGAAGAGGGCGCCGCTGCCAGATCACCGATGCCAGCAACACCCGCGCTCACCGTCAGCGGTACCGTTTCGCCCTCAAAAACAAAGTCGTGGTTGCGCACTGCAAGGATAATACGGCTCACCGAGCGGCGCACATCCGCAGGGCTTATGCCACTGAACGCAACCACAAATTCCTCGCCACCAAATCGCGCTACTACATCCGCCTCCCGGGTTTGCTCCAGAAGAATCTCGGCAAACATACGCAAACAAACATCCCCACCCAGGTGGCCCGTAGAATCATTAATACGCTTGAATCGGTCCAGATCGAACATGGCCAGCGTGAAGTGCTCTCCGTAACGAATGGAGCGGCTTAACATTTCATTCAGCCTCGGTATCAGATATCGACGGTTATGCAGAGCTGTCAGGGGGTCACGGATAGATTGATTCAGCAGCTCATTCTCAAGCCGGTTGCGCTCAAGTGCCCCGGAGAGCAAACCGGATACAATAATCAGGAGATCTGCCTGATCCTCGCGCCAAACACGTTTGCGCATGGAGTCCACGCCAAAAAAACCGGCAACCACGCCCCCGACCCGAACCGGCACACAGAACATTGAACAGACACCCTGTTCTTTCAGCATGGTACGCTCGGGCCCAGGTGGTATCTGCTCAATCTCCTCAACAAAAACAGCCTGGTTGCCACTGACCATCCCGTCGATCTTGCATTGCCACCATTCAAAGTCGTCAGTTGGCACATTACGCTGACCATCGATGAGAGGCTGCACACCGGAAGAGCACCATTCGTGGGTGTTCTCCATAACACGGTACTCCTGCGAAAACTCGTACAGGTAGGCCCGGTCTACCTCGAAAAAACTACCGATGGCTCTCAGCAGCTCATTAATGCACTGATCAATGGTGCCAAAGCCATGATTAATGAACCGGCTCGACAACCTGGATATCAGCTTCTGAAAATCAGCCTGAAAAGCCGACTCCGCCTCGCGGGCCCTCAGTGAATGCTCGAGCTCTTTGTAGTGTTGAATATTATGGAACTGGCCAAACCAGATGGTGCTGCCATCCGCCAGGCGCTCGGGCGTTGAGTGAACCTCAAACCATTCGTAGTGCCCGGCTTGCACTTTCACGCGGGCCTGATGGTTCCATGGGGTGAGGGCCGCAGCAGACTCTGCGATGCTCGCCTTAACACCGGTTATATCCTCTGGATGTAGCGCAGAAAACAACGCATCCGCATTTTCCCGCAGTACCTCCGGAGCAATACCAAAAACATCCAGCACACGTTCGCTGATAAACAAAAACCGGTGAGACTCACCATCGGCACTAAGCCAATAAGTGCTGAGCACATCGGGAATAGCCGAAACCAGTCTGCGAAGCGACGGGTCCGTATTAGTGCGCCAGAGGTGCTGGTCAGACTGTCCTGTCATGAATCACTCATTTACTAACCGCGAATTCGCATCATTTCAAAAGTGTAGTTCACAGGATCATGCAGGGCTATCTCCAATCAGCGGCTCAAGGGCGGTTGATAAAAACCTTCTATAGCACCCATTGGAATATCCTTATTCCATAAATCCATCATTGGGCTATAGTGGATACAACACCAACGACCGAGGAGTCTTACCATGGAACAATCTGATAACCCTGTATACGGCCTGCCACGCTTGAACGAGCGCGCTCCCGACTTCAATGCCCCCACTACAGACGGCGTGAGAACTCTGGACAGCTACAAAGGTAAGTGGCTGGTATTGTTCTCGCACCCGGCTGACTTTACACCGGTTTGTACCACTGAATTCATGGCCTTCGCCAAGATGGCGCCGGAATTCAACAAGCGCAACTGTGAACTGCTGGGCCTGTCTATCGACAGCCACCACTCACACATTGCGTGGATGCGTAACATCAAGGAGAAGTTTGGCGTCGAGATACCCTTCCCGATCATCGCCGACCTTAAAATGGATGTTGCCCGCGCTTACGGCATGATTCATCCGGGTGCTGCAGACACCTCAGCGGTACGTGCAACCTTCATGATCGACCCGAATGGTGTGCTGCGGGCGATGGTGTACTACCCCATGAGCAACGGCCGCTCCATTCCGGAGTTTCTGCGTCTACTGGATGCTCTGCAGACCAGTGATGAGCATGGCGTAGCAACACCCGAAGGCTGGCAGCCAGGTGAACGCGTTATTGTGCCACCTGCGGCCACAGCAGAGGGTGCTGAAGAGCGCATGAACTCTGACGAATACGACTGTGTAGATTTCTACTACTGCACAAAGCAGCTTTAAGCGCCGCTTAAACAATCGCAGCAATAAAACAAACCTCCTTGGCCTACCGGCCGGGGAGGGCCTCACATCAGGAAAAATATCCGGATCCATGGTACCTTCCCGAAACTCCCGATAGCCGGCATTTCACTGCTCGAGGGAACACCCTCTGCTGAACCGAGTCGCACATGCCCATCAAAAAAAATCTGCTTTCCAATGAATGGCAGGCCTTCTGGTTAGCCATCGGCTTTCTCACCCGCATTCCCATGCTTGTACGCATCGACTATTCCCAGAAACTGATGAACCAGTGCAGCATGTATTTTCCACTGGCAGGTCTGCTGCTAGGCACACTCTATGCTGGGCTGTTCGGCCTTCTTAGCCTGGCTTGGGGCCCGCCGGTGTCTGTGCTGCTGGTGCTGTGCTTCCACCTGTTTATTACGGGCGCCTTCCATGAAGACGGCCTGGCCGACAGCGTGGATGCTTTGGGTGGTGGCTATACCGTTGAGAAGCGCCTCGAGATCATGAAAGACAGCCGAATCGGCACTTACGGTACCGTGGCTTTGGTGATGGCTCTGGGCCTGAAAGCTGCGCTGCTAATGGACGCCCAAAGTATCTGGCTGGCGTTGCTGCTCACGCCTGCAATCAGCAGACTAACGCCCTTGCTGATAATGGGATTTCTGCCCTATGTAAGCGACCGGGATACAAGTAAAAGTAAACCGGTGGCTGAAGGCTTCTCACGCAACCGTTTGTTGGTCAGCTGCGTGTTTACTGCACTGGTCGCACTGGTTTTCAGCCTGTGGTTGCCGGGGCTGTGGCTAGCAGCACTCATCGCAGTTATTACCGTGGCTCTGCTTTGGGGCTGGTATCTGCAGCGGCAGTTGGGCGGCTATACCGGTGATGCACTGGGGGCCAGTGTGGTGCTTTGTGAGTTGGTACTTTTGCTTGGACTCTAGTGCCCCGTCTGGCCACTCCCTTAATCCATGGAATACGACAGTATGCGCGACAAATGGCTGTAGGGCAGACCGGTTTCCTGATGCCACCGGGTAAACGCCGCCTGCGCTTGCTGCAACCCTTTCTTGCTCGTTGGCGAAGCGTCCAGAAGGTTCGCGTGGCGCAGGCCGCTAACAACATCACGGGACAGGATAAAACCATCCCAGCCAACCATGCGCAAAAAGTACTGTGCACTGTTGCCGCCCAAGCGGGAGCCATTGCGCTTTAGCCACAGCAACAATCCCACCTGCTCTTCCGATGGCCACTGCTGCAGAAAGGCTCCAAAGCTGCCGTGTTCTCGTGCCGCATCCATAATCATACGGGCGTTTTCTGGTACGGTACGGATCTTCTGCATATTTCTCACAATACGCTCATCCTGGGCCAGCGCCTCCAAAACCTCCGGCGGCACCTGTTGCCAGTAGGCGGGCACAAACCCGTGGAACGCCTCTTCAAAACCCGGCCATTTGTTGTCTATCACTCGCCACACAAAGCCGGCCTTGAACACGCACCGGGTTATTTCCGAGAGGTAGCGGTCGTCCGTTCGCGCCTCCAGCGCCGTGGCTGGCGGCGATTTTGGCAGCAGGGCGTTCAGCTCTTCGACGCCGCCTTTCCGCGCAATGGCACGTTCGTGAATCTTTGAAAAACCCATAATATGCCGTCGTTTGAGTGTAGGTAGACTGTCAGGGATAGTGAACAGGAGCGTTTGCTCAGCGCTTTATTTGCGCCAACAAGTCGTCATCGGCCAATTCGACACCCCAGCTATTGCTGTGTACCAGGTCATCCAGTGGCAAGCGCGAGCGCCAGCCTTTGGCTTCCAGTTCGGGCTGATCCAAAAACTCGCTGACATAGCCCAGACACAAATAAGCCAGCGGGTACACGTCTTCCGGAAGGTTCAGAATACCGGCCAGTTTGGTTTGGTCGATAATACTGACCCAACCCACACCAATGCCTTCTGCCCGCGCCGCCAGCCACAGATTTTGTACTGCAAGGCAGGTGCTGAACAGATCCATTTCAACAATCGAGTTACGCCCAAGCACGTGGGCGCCACCCCGGCTGCGATTACAGGTGATACACAGGTTCAGCGGGCTTTCAGTAATACCCTGCAGTTTCAGACTGCGATAGGTTTGCTGGCGGTCACCGGTGTAATTATCTGCGGCTTTAGCGTTTTCTTCATTGAAGCTGGCCAATACCTGCTCGCGAACTTCCAGACTGTCGATGAGTATAAAGTCCCAGGGCTGCATAAAGCCCACGGATGGCGCGTGGTGTGCAGCCTTCAGGAGCCTTGCCAGCACGGGTGTTGGAATCGGGTCTGGTAAAAATTGTGAGCGTACATCGCGGCGTTCGTAAATGGCGCGGTAGAGCCCGGCGCGCTCGCTATCGCTGAAGCTGTTATCTGAACTACTCATTGTGCCTGGCGTCCTCCGGGTTGACCGTTATCGTGTTCAGGTTCAGCAGCTCGCCCAACCAGGCGGTATCGAGATGCTGGTCTATCTGATCTGCCAGTCGGTCAAGCTGTGTCATGCGATGCTGCTGATAATCCACCGCAGCGCCCGATTGATTCAGCCCGGCCCATTGTAGCAGTGCGTCACAGGCGGCGGGCTCGTCAAATATTCCATGCACATAGGTTCCGGCGATCTGGCCGTCGGTGCTCATCGCACCTTCGTTACTGCCATCTATACGGCCTAGTGGGCGCGCCAGAGCCGATCCCTCACTCACGCCGTTGTGCATTTCGTATCCCCTGAAACCGACGTCTGCTTGCGTACCATCCGTTACCGTCAGGTTTAGCACGCCCTGCACGTTTCTCAGTTGTTTACCGGCCACCATGCGGGTGGTCATTTCCAGCAAGCTCAAGCCATCCGTTTTGCCCGGGTCGCCTTCGAGCCCATCTGGGTCAGCCACCTGATTACCCAGCATCTGGAAACCGCCACAGATACCGAACACCTTGCCGCCGTAGCGCAGATGTTTCCGGATGGCATGCGCCCAGCCCTGGCCGTGCAGAAAGTCCAGATCCGTACGGGTACTTTTGCTGCCGGGAAGGATGATCAAATCCGCCGGAGGGATGGGCTGATCCGGCCCGATGAACTGCAGATTTACCCCCGGGTGCAAGCGCAGGGGATCGAAATCGTTGTGGTTACTGATGCGCGGTAATACTGGCACAATCACATTGAGCGCTCCGGCTTCGTTGGTGCCGGATGTGCCTATGCTGTCTTCAGAATCCACAATCAGGCCGTGGAGATAGGGCAACACGCCGATGACCGGTTTGCCAGTGCGCTCGGTCAACCAGTCCAGGCCCGGCTCCAGCAAACCGATATCACCGCGAAAACGATTAATGATAAAGCCTTTGGTACGCTGCTGTTCGCTGGCAGAAATCAGCTCCAGCGTGCCTACAATCTGGGCAAACACGCCGCCACGGTCGATATCACCCACTAGCAGCACCGGGCAATCTGCCGCCTCTGCAAAGCCCATGTTGGCGATGTCGTTGGCTCGCAAGTTGATCTCCGCCGGGCTACCGGCGCCTTCTGCAATGATCACATCGTAACGCTCACTGAGTGAGCGCCAGGCGGCCATTACCGCCTCCTTGGCCTCGGCTTTGTAGGTGTGATAATCCAGCGCATCCATATTGCCGTGCACTTGCCCACGCAAAATCACCTGGGCGCCACAGTCGCTTTGCGGCTTCAGCAGCACCGGGTTCATATCGCTGTGGGGCTCAAGTCCACAGGCCAGTGCCTGCAGGGCTGTTGAACGGCCAATTTCACCGCCATCTATAGTGACCGCGCTGTTCAACGCCATATTTTGCGGCTTGAACGGTGCCACTGACACGCCCTGCCGAGCCAGCCAGCGGCACAAAGCTGCGACAACGGTGGTTTTTCCCGCGTCGGAGGTGGTGCCCTGGATCATGAGGGTGGTCATGGCTTAAAGCTCAACACCCTTCTGAGCCTTGATGCCCTGATCCTCAAAGGCATGCTTCACAACGCCCATTTCTGTCACCGTATCAGCGATATCGATTAGCTCTTTCGGGGCACTTCTACCAGTAACAACCACATGCTGCATCTCCGGACGCGCCTGGAGATCGTCCAGAACACGATCCAGATCCAGGTAGTCGTACTTCAATGCGATATTGAGCTCATCCAGCAAAATCAGATCGTAACTGTCGTCTTTCAGCATGCCGGCAACTATATCCCATGCGGCATTAGCCGATGCAACATCCTGTTCGCGGTTTTGAGTGTCCCAGGTATAGCCTTCACCCATCACGTGGTAATCCACGTTCGGCAAATTCCGAAAAAAGGCTTCTTCGCCGGTACTAAAGGCACCTTTGATGAACTGCACGATGCCAACCTTCATGTCGTGGCCAAGGGCGCGGGCCACCATGCCAAAACCGGAGCTGCTTTTGCCTTTGCCTGGGCCTGTCAGCACCAGCAATATGCCTTGCTCCTTCTGGGCCTTGGCAATGCGTGCCTGCATGATTTTCTGTTTGGCGGCCATGCGTTTGGCGTGGCGTTCGGGGTCTTTTGCGCGTTCACGCATGGGTAGTCTCCTTGTCATCGAGATAAGTCAGCGGCTGGCCTTTGAAGATGGCGGCAACGACTTCGGGCGCTGACGGGAAATAGCTGTAAAACAGACTGGCAACCAAACCTTTGCTGCTGAACACGGCTTCACTCCCTGTGCCAGCTTGTTTTCGGGTATAGGCGACAGGCTGCCAAGAGGTGTTCAGCGTGAAGCGGTGAAACGTATGTCCGCGCAGTTCACCCTCCTTTGTATTCAAACTGTGCATGCCTATGCCTTGAAGGCGCTTGGCAATGGCAGCTTGGCCGGGTAAGAGCCCGAACAGAGCGTGTACAGCGCCCGCTTTATCGGAAAATTCTTCCATACAACCAATCAAGCCACCGCATTCCGCAAGTATTGGTTTTCCAGCATCGTAGAAGGCTTTGATGGCTTCGCGCATCGGCAGATTATTACCGAGAGTGTTGCCGTGTAGGTCCGGATAACCACCGGGGAGCCACAAGGCGTCTGCCGTGGGCAACTCTGAGTCCGTCAGGGGCGAGAAATAGTGCAACTCGGCTCCCATAGCCAGTAGCAGTTCGGTGTTGGCGCGGTAGATAAAGCTGAAGGCAATATCCCGGGCAATGGCAATGCGGACACCTGTCAGTAACGCTTGAGGCCTGACAGGCTCAACAGCAGCAACAGGGACCGCTTTCGGCAACTCATTGAGCCCCGCGGCTTTGAGTACTTCGGCAGCGCTGTCCAACTGCTGATCAAGGGTGCTCAGTTCTGCTGGCTGTACCAGGCCCATATGCCGGTCGGGAATATTCATTGCGTCGTTTCTGGGGATGGCTCCCAGCAGGCTGATGCCCTTGGGCAAGCCTTCCCGCAGCATATCGCCATGGCGAGGACTACCGATTTTGTTCGCAATCACCTGGTATACGGCGAGCTCCGGATCAAACCTGGCAAGCCCCGAGGCAACCGCACCAAAAGTCTGCGCCATGCCACCCGCATCAATCACCGGCAGCGCCGGAATACCCATGAGTTTGGCCAGATCTGCACTGGATGGATCGCCATCAAATAACCCCATAGCGCCTTCGATCAGAATAAGGTCTGCGGTTTTCGCAGCTTCCGCCAACCGCCACCGGCACTCGTCTTCGCCGGTCATCCAGGGGTGAAGCTGGTAAACAGGATTTCCTGATGCGACTTCCAGCACCATGGGGTCCAGGTAATCTGGGCCGTGCTTGAACACTCGTACCTCACGCCCGGCGTTCCGGTGCAAACGCGCCAGCGCAGCTGTCACCATGGATTTCCCCTGCCCAGAGGCGGGAGCGGTAATCATCACGGCCGGTACGGCTTTACTCATTGGCTTACCCTTCTCATAACGTGAATCAGGAGGACACTGGTACAAATATGGGGGCACCGTCAGCTTCTACAGTCATCAACTTCTGGTTATACAGTTGCTCAAGCGCCGATGACTCAAGCATGGCGTCAGCTGGCCCCCAACATGCGTCGCCGTTGGTATATAGCAACAGGACATGGCTACACCAGCGTGCAGCGAGATTCAGATCGTGCAGGCACATAAAAATGGTTTTCCCGTCACGTGCCTGATTCCGAAGCAAGTGCATCACCCTGACCTGATGGTGCAGGTCCAGATGATTGGTGGGCTCATCGAGCAGCCACACATTGGGGTTTTGGGTCATCAAGGTGGCGATAGCCACGCGCTGGCGCTCTCCACCCGACAAGGTGTTCAGCAAGCGACAGGACAGGTGATCAACATCCAGCAAAGCCAAGGCTTGCTGCGCCCTTGCCTGGTCGTCACCTTGCTCGCTTTCCCAAGGGGATAACCAGGGGTGCCGTCCTATCAGGGCAGTTTCCATAACGGTCGCCGGGAAACTGTCTTGCCGCTCTTGGAACACCAACCCGATATGACGGGCAATCTCACGGCGCTTCAAGCCAGCTAGCGATGACTCATTTAACAGTACCCGACCGCTGCGTGCAGGAAGTAAACCCGCGAGTGTGTGCAGCAAGGTGGTTTTGCCGGCACCGTTGGGGCCAAGGACACCCCAAGTCTGGCCAGGTTCAATATCCATATCTAGCGCATAACCGTCAGGCCTTCCTGGTACATTGATGACTAAATCACGGGTACGCAACGTACTCATCAGCGACTCCTGTGCAGCAGGTACAGGAAGGTAGGTACGCCCAGCAAGGCAGTAATCACGCCCACGGGCAATTGTTCGGGCGCTATAACTGTGCGCGCCAAGGTGTCCGCCAGCACCAATAGTGTGCCGCCTGCCAGAGCACAGGCTGGCAGGATAATCCGCTGGTCATTGCCCAGCACCAGGCGGAGCATGTGGGGCACAATCAAGCCAACAAAACCGATGCTGCCGGCGGTTGTGACCGCCGTTGCCGTCAGCAGACTGGCGAGGATGTAAATGGTCCACTCCAGAGGCCGAACGGATACGCCAAGTGCCGCCGCCTGCATTGGGCCTCGTGCCAACACATTCAAATTACGGGCAAGGGGCAGAACCACCACAATGGATAACGCCAGAACGATCAACGGTGGCCAGGGTGTGCGGGCATAGGAAACATCCCCCATCAACCAGTACAGCATGCCGGGGAGCTTGTAAGAGGGGGTTATGGCCAGCATAAGCGTGATCACCGCGCCCCAGCCTGCCGCAACCACTACGCCTGTCAGCAAAAGGCGCGAGGGGGTCCAGCTGCCAGTGCCATGGGCCAGGCCGAATACCAGCACAGTGGCCAGCATTGCCCCGGCGAACGCTGAGCCGGATATCAGCAGGGTTCCCATACCTGTCAACATGGCCAGAAGCGCCCCCACTGCGGCACCGCCGGACAGCCCAAGTACATAGGGATCCGCCAACGGGTTGCGGAGTAATACCTGCATGAGCGCGCCGGCAACGGCCAGCAGACCGCCGGTGGCAAATGCCGCAAGCGTTCGCGGCAAGCGCAGTTCCCACAAAAGCGTGCGGTGCAGCGCATTGCCTTCACCCTGGATAACCGCGAGAAGGTCAGCAGGAGAGATGGTCACACTGCCCAAGGCCAAGGCCAGCAACACCGCCAGCAAAGCGACGATGCACAGGACAAGCAGCGAACGAATCACCGAACCCGAGCCCGTATAGGCTTGCCTGATCGTAGCACTACTGCTCACGGACTATATCCAGCTTTTGACACACTGCCTCGCTGGCTTGAAGGAGCCTTGGAGTGGGCCGGGAGATAGGAGAGGCGGGAATAAAGAACAGATTCCCCCGGGAAACTGCCGTCATACCGGAATAGCTTTTCCAGTGATCGAGCTCATCATCGTTTGTGCCTTCCACGCTGCCAGTCAAGATGACATGGGGATCTGCCTGCAGCACTACCTCTGCGCTGATCCTGGGTACCAGTCGTGGAAAATCACCAAAGACATTAACGCCCCCACAAAGCTGCAGCACCTTGCCAATCAGATGGTCGTTGCTGATTGTCATCAGCGGCGTTTCCCATACCTGATAGAACACCGGAATTGGTTCCGCACTGCGGTATTTCTGTGCAATCTCCGCGATGCCTGTGCGAAACCGTTCCGCTTCTGCATAGCCTTCTGCTTCCGTTCCCGCCAGAGCGGACAACCGTTCTATGACGCTGGAAACCTCCTCAAAGGTACGCGGCTCGATGGCAAATGTGGTCAAACCTAGTTCGTGCAGCATCTCCACCTGTGCGGGCGGGTTACCGGTTACCCAGGTAATGACCAGATCCGGCTCAAGGGCCAGCAGGGCTTCAAGGTCGATTCGGGTATGGTTGCCAACCAGAGGAATCTTCAGTGCGGCGGGCGGGTAGTCGCTGTGATTTACAACGGCTACGACCTTTTCGCCAGCGCCTGCCGCAAACATCAACTCCGTAGCACCTGGCGACAGGGTGGCTATGCGCTTGGCCGGTTCAGGCAAGCATACTTGTGTGCCCTGTCGATCTTCAGCACACACCTCTGCCAATGCCATTACAGGCAGAGTCAGAAGCGCGCATAGCAGAGCTTTAACCGGCCAATAGCTCATTGATTCACTCTCGCTCAGCGGAGATCGTACCGCACGGTAAGCATGCCTGTGCGACCTGAAGCGATGTACTTGACACCGTCAAAGCGTTCGGCTGTTGAGTACTCTTTATCCAGCGCATTTACCAATGTCAGGCGGGCATTCCAGTCAGGCGCAAAATTCCAGCCTGCACGCAAGTCCAGCGTTGCAAAACCAGCCAACCGATTGGTATTCGCCGCATCGTCGTAACGATCGCCTTCTGCAACCACGGAGCCACCAAATGTAAAGTTACTGATAGCCTTGTCCAGATCCATTCGGGCAGTGCGACGAGTGATGCGCCTTAGCTGATTGCCAGTTTTCCGATCTTCGGGAATCAGGTAAGTCAGGGCAACAGCAGTACGCCAGCCATTGTACTCATAACCGGCGGAGGCTTCCGCACCCTGAATTCGCGCTTTATCAATATTGACGCGGGTATCAACGGTGCCAATCTGACCGGAACCAATCAGGTTATCAACGTCCATCTGATAGGCCGCCAGGTCCCAGAACCATCTCGCGTATGACCCGCTGGCGCCCAGTTCATAGTTTTTTGACTTCTCGGGTTCCAGATCCGGGTTACCCTGGTAATTGAATGCCAGTGGCCAGTATAGATCATTAAACGTGGGAGCCCTGAAAGCCGTGCCATAGCTGGCACGAACACGGTGCGACTGGTCGAATCGATAGCCCAATGCTACACCGCCCGTTTCATTGGTTCCGTAGGCCTCGTTATCATCACCACGCAGGCTCATCTGAGCATCAACCGGCCCAAAATTCAGCCGTAACTGGCTGAACACAGCGGTATTAGTGCGGCTGGTCTCGGTATAGTCCTGGGTGCTGCTAACTTCATCCTGCTGCAGCTCACTACCCACAACCAGTTCGTGGACATTGTAGGTAAATGTGTTTTCCCATCGGGCCTGTCGCAGTCGCGAGTTATATGTGGTGTCACTAAAGCTGGTAAAGGTATCCGATTCGTCTCTCGATTCCGAAAACTGGATCGCCGTTTTCCAGTTGTCATTCAAGGGTGTCATCAGGCCAAAACCCAAGGTGCGGATCATATAGTCAATATTGCCGCCCTCGTACTCCGTGTTTCCTTCGGACTGCAACAACATAACGCTCGCCTCGCCGCCGTTGTCCAGAGCATGCACAATCCGCCCAAGCCCTGCGGTATTACGGAAACCTTTGTCATCGCCATCTTCGATGATGGCCGTACCATCGGTTTCCTTGTGCAGCCCACTCAAGCTGAACCGTGTATTACCCACTGAACCTGAAGCTCCGGCGCTCACTTTTTGGGTATCGAAGTTGCCCGCTCCGGCCTCTACCCAACCCCTGTTGCCGTGCTTTGGGTCCAATGTAAAGGCCTGCACTACGCCTCCCATGGCATCTGCACCGTAAAGTGAACTGCGAGGCCCCCTCACAATCTCAACACGCTCAATAAGGTCGGTGGGAAAGTACTGCCAGGAAGCGCCACCGCTGGTTGCGGAGCGCAGCTTTACACCGTCCACAAGAAATACCGTTCCTGCGTTCTGGATGCCACGGGTATAAACACTGGTTGTTTTACCGAAAGAGCCATTCCCGGTCACGTTAATGCCTGGTTGCCCACGCAAAAGGTCGGAAAAATCAGCGGGTGCCTTGGAGCGAACTTCTTCCTCATCAATGACAGTAACGGAAGCAAGGCTTTCACCAACAGTTTTTGGCCCAAGCGTCGCGGTAACAACAATGGGGTCCAGCTTCGGCGCGTTGGCGTCTTGGGCCACGGCTATCGAGAGGGGGCTGAATGCAAAAGGGAGTACCAGAGCACCGGTAATCGATCGGGAGACTTTCATCACATACACTCGCAGACACACCACGCGCACCCGCATGGCTAGTTATTTGGTGCTGCAAAGGGAAGCAAAAGCCCGGTAATAACAGACTGGGGCATAACAAAGGGTGGGAAAATTCCGTAAGACAGGCCGGTGTTTACCCACCGCAACTGCCCTCCGCAGCGTTCGGTGTGTTTGGCAGGCCGGTCTCCGGACTTGTGAGCTTATGATGATCGGCGCAAACCTTCCCATGCTATTGCACAGTGGCATCTTTCTTCGCCGATCACTCACTTACCGTTGCGGGGGCAGTGCCGGACTTTAACCGGCTTCCCGTTTCACTGTTGTTTCGTTGATGATTGCGTAACAACAGCACCTACAAACGCACAGCAAGGCTAACAACGCGTTAATGTTTGGTCAATGACTAATCACAAGCCTTCCAGGCCAACGCTGTTTCGAGCCTGCCCCACTCGCTTTCACTGTTTGCCAAACCAAACCTCAACATTCCCGGTTGTGTAAAGGCTCTCACCAACACAGCCTGGGCGGCCAGTCGTTCCGCAAGTGATTGTGAACACTCAACACGCACCGTTTGGAACAACGCACTACCACCCACAAGTGTTAGCCCAGCTGACAGCAATAGGTCACGCAATCTGGCAGCACTAAGCTGCAGACGAGTGCGGGCTTGCCATTGCCATGCAGTATCGTTGAGCGCCCGCTGCATCACAAAGCGAGCCGGCCCACTAAGTGACCAGGGGCCGAGCACCCTCTTTAAAGATTCTGCGACTGCCGAATCCGAAAGCACCACTCCAGCCCGCACGCCCGCCAAACCAAAAAACTTCCCCAGCGAACGCAGAATAATCAAACCTGGTAAACCGACACGGAACGCCAAACTGAATGCCGGCGTAGCATCCATAAACGCCTCATCAACAACCAGCCACCCGCCCCGTTTTTGCAGCTGCCGATGCCAGCGCAACAGGGTGGACGGCGGGATGATTTCTCCGGTGGGGTTATTGGGGTTGATCCAGACCAGCACATCCAATTGGTCCAGCCAACGATCATCGTAGCCTGAAGCCCCGCCGCCGGTTTGCTCCGGCCCAACAGGAATAACCGTATGGCCGGCCTCACGCCAGCTATGTCCATGCTCGAGATAACCCGGTACAGGTACACCCACACGGCAGGGTTTGCGTAATCGCGGTAGCGCCATAATTGCCGCCTGGCTGCCCGGCACGGGTACACAGTCGGCTTCCGGGGGCACTCCTGACCACCTGCGAATAACCTCTTCAAGCCCATCATCGGCTTCCGGCAACCGTTGCCAAACCTCCGGCGGTATCTCAGGTACCGGCCAGCCAATCGGGTTTATACCGGTGGACAAATCCAGCCATTCCGAGCGGGGAATACCCCAGAGTTCTGCCGCTTTGTTCAAGCGCCCGCCGTGTTCCAGCATCATGATGAGTACGCCACCAGAAATATAAGTACTGTAGCCATCAGAACCGCTCCAAGCCAGAGCCAGACACCCCGCTGCACCAGTGTAATCGCCGCCTCCACACTGGCATAGCTCGCATCCTGAGCACCACCCAGAACCGGACGATGTTTAACACCGGAAGGATAGGGTGAGGGCCCGCCAAGCCGAACATTCAGTGCACCTGCCCCCGTAGCCATAACCGGCCCGGCATTGGGGCTATCCCATTGTGGCGCCTGATTGTGCCAGCACCACCAGGCCAGTTTGCGATTGCCTAGCACCATGTAGGTAAAGGCCGTCAGGCGGGCAGGCACCCAGCCCATGATGTCATCCAGACGTGCCGCAACCCGGCCAAAATACTGAAACCGCGGGTTACGATAACCCCACATGGCGTCGAGGGTGTTTACCATTCGGTGCATGATCACACCCGGAATACCGGCAACCAGAAACCAGAACAAACTGGCAAACACAGCATCGGCTCCATTCTCCAGCATGGACTCGGTTGCAGCAGCCGCCACACCCTGCTCGCTCAGGGCGCTGGCCTTGCGACTTACAACTCGGCTTACCTGATTACGCGCTTTTTCAAGGTCACCTGTCCGCAACGGCTCAGCGACGGCCCTGCCGTGCTCTGCCAACCCGCGCAGTGAAATGGCCAGCCAAAGGGCTAGCGCTTGGGCCAGCACCAGCAAGGCACCACCAAGAGCCGTAGAAACCCATAAGGTGACGCCCAAAATGGGCGCCACCAGCAAGCATACTGAAAACAGGCCCGCCAACAGGCTTCGCGTGGGATTGTCGGGTGCCATATTCAACTTCTTTTCCACAGCAGTAGCCAAGTTCCCAAATCCGACAACCGGATGCCAGCGACGCGGCTCGCCAATCAGGCAGTCAAGGGCGAGGGCAAATACACATACGATAAAAGGGGCAAATAGAAACACTGGTGTTCCCGGGCAGTGTGAACATGAAGCCGTCAAGCCTACCTCATTCCATTCAGTCGGAGTATGATCTCGCTCCATACTCTATTGAACTCAAGCCCTGATCACCGTAACCGCAGCTTGCGTTACGGCTTTTCGATGTCTGAAGGTAAGTGAAATGTCGTTCCCCAGCAGTTGGACCAACCCTCCCCAGCAACCCGACGCGCACTTTTTTGAGCGGGCCGCCCAGCGCCAAAGTGTGCTGACCAAGCCCGCCGGCTCTTTGGGTCGGCTTGAAAACGTTGCCGTTCAGCTGGCTGGGCTTCAGGGCACAGAGTCTCCCGCAATTGATCGTATCCAGATCAGCGTATTTGTAGGTGATCATGGCATTTGCGAAGAAGGCATTTCAGCCTACCCCCAGGCAGTCACTGCCCAAATGATAGCTAACTTCGCCACGGGCGGCGCAGCCATCAGCGTGCTGGCCAAATCTCTGGAGGCGGAGCTGGAGGTTGTTAACCTGGGCACGGTTGCAGATGTTGCTATCGGCTTGCCCGGCATTGTAGATGCTCGCATTGCCCCCTGTACCCGTAACTTTGCCGAAACCGACGCCATGACAACGGAGCAGCTTTGCGCCGCCCTGAGTCACGGTGATGCGGCAGCTCAGCGGGCAGCCGACAAAGGCAGCCAGTTGTTTATCGGCGGCGAAATGGGTATCGGCAACACAACGTCTGCAACCGCTATCGCCAGTTCGCTCATGAGCAAGAACCCCATGAAACTGACCGGCCCCGGCACCGGTCTGGATGCTGCGGGCGTGCGCCACAAAGCAGAAGTCATCATCCTGGCGATTCAGCGCCATGACAATGACGATGACGGCCAGGATGCAGTTGCCGTACTCAAGGCCTTTGGAGGCTTTGAGATTGCGGCCTTGGCAGGCGCCTTTGCCGGCTGTGCAGCACGATCCATCCCGGTTTTGGTAGACGGCTATATTGCCTCAGTTGCTGCGTTGATTGCGGTAAGCCAACAACCCGACATCCGCCCCTGGCTGCTGTTCGCCCACCGCTCGGCAGAACCAGGACATCAGGCCATTCTGGCCGAGTTGGAAGCAGAGCCTTTGCTTGATCTGGGCATGCGTCTCGGCGAGGGTAGCGGTGCAGCAGCGGCCATTCCGTTGCTTAGAATTGCTTGTGAACTACACAATAAGATGGCCAGTTTTGAAGATGCAGGCATTAGCAATAGAGAACAGTAATCAGTTGAGGGCAGCACCATGTCTGATAGCACAACCGTGTTTGATCTTATACGCCACGGCGAGCCGGAAGGCGGGCCTATGTATCGCGGCAGCAAAGACGACCCGCTGAGCGAAACCGGCTGGCAACAAATGCGGGATGCAATCAGCGAAACCGACCACTGGCACGCGATAGTGTCCTCGCCCATGCTGCGCTGCGTGCATTTTGCCCGGGAACTGGCAGATCGTTTCGAAATCCCCCTGCACACGGATGAACGCTTGCGGGAAATAAACTTTGGCGAGTGGGAGGGGCGCACCGCTGAGGAAGTGATGGCCAGCGATGGCGAACGGCTCAATGAGTTCTGGGCCAACCCGGCTGCCAATACACCACCGGGGGGCGAACCAACCGGGGATTTTAACCACCGGGTTATTGAGAGCTGGCACCACTGGCAACAAGAGCTTGCAGGTCAGAACCTACTCATTGTTTGCCACGGCGGCGTGATCAGGATGATCGTTGCAGAAGTTATGAACATTCCACTGGAGCATGCTTTCTCCGGGCTGGCCACACCCTACGCCTGCCGAAGCAGAATACAGGTAAACACTTCATCCCACGGGCGGTTTCAGTGCCTGGTGGCCCACGGAACACTCAAGGCTTCAACACCATAGGCAGCCCGGCAACGCTCATTACCACCTTGTCGCTCACTGCCGCCAAAGCCTGGTTCAGCCAGCCCAACTCATCCGCAAAGCGGCGGGTGAGCGGGTCCATCCCTATCGTGCCCAGCCCAACCTCGTTGCTCACGATCACCAACTCGCCGGGATAAAGCCTTACCTGATCTAAAAACGCTTCTCGCTCCCGGGCAAAGGTCTCTTCCCCTGCGTGCAAAAGATTACTCAGCCACAGGCTCATGCAATCGATCAGCATACAAGGCGGCTGCCCGCTTGTTGCCCTGCGAGCAAGCACCCGAGCAAGGGCCAGAGGCTCTTCCTCGAGCCCCCACCCAGCCGGGCGTTGTTGCTGGTGGTGTTGGATACGCGCACGCATTTCGTCGTCCCCGGCGGTGGCCGTGGCCAGATACACCACTGAGCGGCCTGTATCGAAAGCCAGCCTCTCTGCAAGCGCGGTTTTACCGGAACGGATACCGCCAAGAACCAATGTATGCATGTAATTTTATCTCCGGGGATCAGGCATGCATGCTAACTGGCTAGCCTGCCGAAAAGCAAAAAGCCCCGCGAGCGGGGCAAAGGTTGGAGAGAGCTTATTCGGTAATGACGGGTCAGAACTTGACGCGTGCACCGGTCATGGCAATGTTGACGTCATCGTAGCTACGCTCTTTTGCACTCAACTGGTAGTTGTTGAACGACGCGTACACATCCAGCCACTTCGCCGGCGTATAAACATAGCTGATGCCATAAGCTTTGGCTTCGCTGTCGGTCACAGGCGCAGGCGTGTACTCAGTGCGGTCTTCACCTACAGCGTGGTGAATGGCAACCGAATGATTGCCGGTTTTGTAGCCGGTTTTCACCATATAGAAGTCTGAGGAGGTGCGCGCTTTGTCGTCCTGCATGGAGTAAACGCCAGTCAGGTTGAAACCACTGGTGTGCAACCAGGAAGCGGACCCGCCATAAACCTCGACCTTGTCTGCGGCGCCACCGACATCTTTACGCGAGTAACCAATGCCGGCAACCAGCTTACCCGCCAATGGCAGGGTTACTTTCGCTGCCAGTTCACTGACGTCATCACTTCCTGACGTACCCTTTTTATTCTTATAGCCCTGACTCACCGAAACCGTTACAGGACCCATCCGGGGGCTGTCATAACGCACACGGTCGTACCGCTGTTCGAAGTCCTGGTTATGCAGGGCCTGAATGAGTTTTACGTCATTGCCAGAGCCATCTTTTGCCACAAACGGCAATGAACCACCCATGAGCCCAAGGTTAGAGAAAGCCGCCACCTTGGTGCCAGACAAGTCAATTTCGGTATTCCCGTCAGCAGCGCCAGAGCCCTGGCCAATAGAAACCTGTCCAAAATCACCCGCAACAAACAGGTTAATGTGGCGCTCTTCAAGCTCACCGCTTATTGAGCGGTTGTCCGGCGTGACTTTGCTTGAATCGTTGTGCTGGTATTCAAACTCAAGATGGGTACCGACCCTTACACCCAGGTTCTCAACTTCCTTACTAATCTTTGCACCAAACCGGCTGGAAGCGTACTTGTTGTCCACTATGTAGGTTTCGGAACCATTGCCCGTATCTCCGTACATAACTGCCATATTCACCCAACCGTAGGTGTCGATGTCCAGATCGGGCACTTCCACGGTTTTAGCGGAAGCCGATGCAGCCGCCATGCCACTGCTGATCAAAGCGATAGCCAAGTATAGTTTGCGCTGATGCTTCATAAAACTCTCCATAATATCAATGGCTTAAAAAATTACCTCGAAGATAGTAAGCTAACTGTAGGCAATCTGAACCGCTTTGGTTTGACCCTTGTCAAATTGATACGGCTTTGGGAGGCACTCTAAGGACAAACACTTAGTAAAACCCCACTGTCATAGCGAAGCGGGGTGGCATCGCTTCAGGTTTTGAGGCCAAGCGCCATCGCTCTACCGGCGGCTTCTGCTATAGTTTTGTCCACGAGCTACCAAATTCCACTCGGGAGACAGCATGCAGGCTGAACTGATCGACATTCGCAACCATCTTATTCAGCACGCCCCGTTTGATGAGATGCCAGAGGAACTGGTTAACGAGCTCACCACCAACATTGAAATCAGCTATGTGCGGGCAGGCACCCAGATTACGGAAACCGGGCAAATCAGTACCCGCATGTATTACGTGCGCAGTGGCGCCGTAGAAATTTTCCGGCGCTCCGGCGAGCTTTATAACCGCATAAGTGAAGGCGAGATTTTTGGCCAGTTTGGCTTGCTGATGCGGGGACAAGTAAGGTTTCCGGCGCGGGCACTGGAAGACAGCCTGCTCTATTGCGTACCAAAGGAAATCTTTCACCACCTGTTCGAAAACGATGAGAACTTTGCAGACTTTGTGGAGATAGAAGACCGCAGCCGCTTGCGCTCGGCCGTCTCACGCCGGGAAAAGTCCAATGCGCTGATGACTTCCCGCGTTAACCGCCTGATTTCCCGGGAAACCGTCTCTGCCCCTACCACAGTGAGGCTGCAGGAAGCCGCGCGAATCATGACAGATCAGGGCGTGTCGGCGCTGTTGCTGATGGACGAAGAGTGCGGCGCCACCTGCGACAGGGAGCGCTTGGTGGGTATTATCACCGACCGGGATCTGCGCACCCGGGCGGTCACAGAAGCGCTTCCTTCCGAAACACCAATCAGCGAAATTATGACCACAGGTCTGATTACCATTCGAGCCAGTAGCTATGTGTTTGAAGCCATGCTCACCATGCTACACAACAACGTGCATCATCTGCCCGTCATAGACGGTGATGAAGTTCGGGGCGTGATCGCCCTTGCCGACATTGTGCGATACGAAAGCCAGAGCAGCCTGTATCTGGTGAGCAATATTTTCCATCAGCAAGATGTAAAGGCCCTGAAAAAGATCAGCCGGGATGTACGGGACAGTTTTGTGCGCATGGTGAATGAAGACGCCAACTCTCACATGATTGGCAGTGCTATGGCCGGTATTGGCCGCAGCTTTACCCAGCGCCTGCTGGAACTGGGTGAAGAAAAGCTGGGGCCACCGCCTGTTCCCTACTGTTTCATGGCTTTGGGCTCCATGGCCCGGGACGAGCAACTGGTAGTAACAGACCAGGACAACGCCATGATCCTGAGCGACAGCTTTGTGCCGGAAGAACACGATGCATACTTTCTTGAGCTGGCGAAGTTTGTATCTGACGGCCTTGCCGAGTGTGGCTACACCTACTGCACCGGTGACATCATGGCCACCAACCCGAAATGGCGTCAGCCACTAAAGGTTTGGCGCAGTTACTTTACCGACTGGATTGAAAACCCCAAGGCAGAAGCCCTGCTGAACAGTAATATCTTCTTTGATCTGGACGGCATCTACGGCCGCACGGAGTTTGCGGAAGAGCTCAAAGCCCTGATCAGTGAAAAAGCCAGTAACAGCCAGCTTTTCCTTTCCCTGATGGCACGCAACGCCCTCAACCGAACACCTCCTTTGGGTTTCTTCCGCACCTTTGTGCTTGAAGAAGACGGTAAACACCAGAAAACCTTTAACCTGAAGCGTCGGGGTACAGCACCGCTCTCCGATCTGATCCGCATTCACGCTTTGGCTTGCGGTTCCCGTGCACAGAACTCCTTCGAACGTTTGAAAGGCATCGGCAAAACAAAGCTGATTATGGAGGATGATCTGAGCAACCTGAGAGACGCACTGGAATTCATCTCTATTGTACGGATCCGCCACCAGGCTCTGACCCTTGAGGCTGGCGGTGAGCCAGACAACAACGTGCGGCCGGAAGACTTGTCGCCATTTGAGCGCAGCCACCTCAAGGACGCGTTCCAGGTTGTGAGCAATGCCCAGAAGTTCCTGAGGTTCCGGTACAACTCGCAGGCGACACGCCATGTCTGAGAACGATTCTCTGCCGGATGCCACCAAAAACCTGCCCTGGCCAGAGCAATATCAGGCGCTGTCGAAAAGTGCCCAGGCACCGGTGCTGAAAGCTTTTTACGAAGCCGGCTGCGTTTCAGAAGACACGCCGATCTCCGAGGTTGCCATGGTGGCGCTGGACTTTGAGACCACGGGCTTGGAGGCAGATGCTCATTCAATCGTCAGCATCGGGTTGGTGCCGTTTACACTCGACGCCATTCTGCTCAACCAGGCAAAACACTGGATCGTGCGCCCGAGACTGCCGCTGCACCAAACATCAGTCACCTTCCATGGCATCACCCACGCCGATATCAGCGATGCGCCAGACCTGTCAGACATACTCGAGGAGGTCTTTGCCAGCCTGAACGGCCGTATTCCGGTGGTGCACTTCAGGCACATCGAACGGCCTTTCCTGAATGTGGCATTGCAATACCGGCTGAATGAAGGCATTCGCTTTCCTCTGATTGACACCATGGCCATAGAGGCACACCTGCACCCAGACCGCCAGCCGTCTTTCTTTAAACGTTTGGTGGGAGAAAAGCCAATATCCATACGTCTGGCAGACAGCAGAAAACGTTATGGGCTGCCTCACTATGCTGCCCATAACGCTCTGGTTGATGCCATTGCTACTGCGGAGCTTCTGCAGGCCCAGATACAACATCACTTCGGCGTGCAAACACCTATTGGCAATTTATGGCTGTGAGCTGCCTCTGACGAGCTCCGACCTTATTGCGACGCCTTCACTTCAGAAATCCAGTCGCCATAGCCGGCTGCTGCCATTTCCTCCAGCGGTATAAACTTCAGCGCCGCTGAATTCATGCAGTAGCGCAACCCGGTGGGGGCTGGGCCATCGTTGAACACATGTCCCAGGTGCGAATCGGCAAAGCGGCTGCGAATTTCCGTGCGCTTCATGAAAAACCCGTTGTCTTCCCTTTCTACAATCATGTCCGAACTCAGCGGGCGGGTAAAACTTGGCCAACCAGTGCCGGACTTGTACTTGTCGCGGGAAGAAAACAGCGGTTCACCTGACACCACATCCACGTATATTCCTGGCTTTTTGTTATCCCAATAGGGATTACTGAACGCGCGCTCGGTGCCGTCATTCTGGGTAATGTCATACTGAGTGCTGGTCAGACGCTGTTTCAGGGTTTCAGCATCCGGT
The DNA here is from genome assembly GCF_002806945.1 of Marinobacter salexigens. Lineage (GTDB taxonomy): Bacteria > Pseudomonadota > Gammaproteobacteria > Pseudomonadales > Oleiphilaceae > Marinobacter > Marinobacter salexigens. Next base: position 292,516 of record NZ_NIHC01000003.1, on the reverse strand, counting down.
TTTACGAAGGCATCCGGGTCAAAGCCTTTTTTGTTACTGGCGCTGGTGCCAGCCGCACTCTGTGTATTATCACTGGGCTTGAACTGGCTGAAATCCAGCTCATAGTCGTCACCATAAACGCTCTCAATAAACTGATAGCGGCCGGAATTGTAGGTATAGAATTTGTAGCGCACCGGATTCGTCTTGTAGTAATCCTGATGATACTCCTCCGCCGGATAGAAAGTTTGTAGCGGTGTAATTTCAATTACCACCGGCTTTTCATAAATGCCGGAGGCCTGCAGCTCCTTTTTTGCGGCTTCGGCGGCCTGCTTCTGCTCCGGGTTGTGGTAAAAAATCGCCGGGCGGTACTGTTGCCCACGATCCACAAACTGGCCGTTGGCATCTGTTGGGTCCATCATCCGCCATAGCCCTTGCAGCAAGCCTTCGTAAGTAATTTCTTTTGGGTCGTAATAAACCTGCACCGCTTCGGTGTGGCCGGTCTTTCCACCTGCAACCTGCTGATAGGTTGGGTTAGGCTCTTCTCCGCCTGCATAGCCTGACACCGCCTCAACTACGCCGGGAATCTTCTCGTAGCCCGCCTCCACACACCAAAAACAACCCCCTGCAAAAGTAGCGATCTCCAAACCAGGGTCTGACGGCGCATATTCATTGGTTTCCGCAGCCGTTACAGCAACTGTATAGAAGGCACCACTTATTGCCGCAATAAACAGCGCTGCAACCATTGCGAGCATTTTTTGGCTCATAACTCATCTCCCGGGATATATGATTATAAAACTAATGACGGCCCTGCCCTGTTTCAGCGCTTCTCTTTATGGAGTGACCATCGCGCTAAAAGTTCACTCTCTAACCACAGCTGATCCCGCTATTTACCTCAAGCGCGCTCCCGCCACCGGAGCATCGCCACGATAAAAGGAATGGTCTACTCTTAACTTGAAAGCTTTAACTTGGGCTGTTTACCCATCCAATACGAAAGGTGGAGAGATACAGTTTACCTTCATGAATAAGGAGCGTTCTATGTTCAAGGGTCAAACAATCAGCCAGTACATGCTGGCACTGCTGGTATTACTACTGGCTTTTACTGCACAGGCAGAGAACCTGTCCGACGCAAAAATCCGTGCGTTTATTGCATCCATGCAGGACGCTCAGGCGCTACAGGATCAATATGGAGACACAGAGGGTTGGCCGGATCCAGCTAGCGAAGACATGGACTCAATGCCTGACATGTCGCGGCTTTTTTCGGCGGGTGTCGAGGAGATGAAAGGCTCCCCTGCCTTTGACAAGTTCGAAAGCTTGGTTAAAAAGCATGGCTTCAAAAACCTTCAATCCTGGGCAACTGTCGGAGACCGGGTTTTCGGTGCACTGATGGCGATTGAAATGAAAAACGCTAACGTAGGGTCGGAGATGGCTGAAGCTATGGCAGAAATGGAAAACGACCCGAACATGAGCCCTGAAATGAAAGCCCAAATGCGTGCAATGATGGGCGCAGCCCTTAACATGACAAAAGCTGCTGACAATGTACCGGCCGCAGACATTGAAGCCGTCAGGCCTCACTTGAACGCACTGAAGGCCACAATGGAGGACGACGAAGACTGAACGCCAACCAAAAAAGCCCGGAGACCGCAAACGGCCTGCCGGGCTTTTCAATACCCGGTGGGTTACACCAGGTTGTAAGCAAACACGATTACAACCGCCACCGGAGTGATGAAGCGCAGAAAGTTCAGCCACAGGGCGAACGTACCATCGCTCATTTCCAGATCGGCCTGCAGCGACTCTTTTGCCACGAACCAGCCTACAAAGATGGCGGTCAACAGGCCCGAAAGCGGCAACAGAATGTTGGCGGTAAAGAAGTCGAGCAAGTCGAAGATGGTGGCGCCTTCAAAGCGAGCAAACATATCAAGGGGTGCAAAGTCTGCCCAAACGTTCAACGACAACACAGACGCGATACCCAGCAGCCAGCACAGCACACCAACAAAAATAGCACTGCCCGAGCGCTCCATGTTGGTGTTCTCTTCTACCCACTCAACAACAGGCTCCAGCAGGGAAATTCCCGATGTCCACGCTGCAAACAACAGCAATACGAAGAACAGGGTGCCAAACAAATCGCCCATAGGCATGCTGCCAAATGCCAGCGGCAGGGTCTGGAATATCAGGCCCGGGCCAGCACCAGCCTCAAGGCCGTTGGCAAATACAATCGGGAAAATGGCGAGGCCGGCGAGCAGTGCTACTGCCGTATCCATCAAACCGATAGTGACAGCGGTACGCCCAACAGCCACGTCGCGCCCAAGGTAGGAGCCGTAAGCCATCATAATAGCCATACCCAGACTGAGTGTGAAGAATGCATGGCCCAAAGCAATCAGCACGCCGTTAACTGTCAGGGCTTTAAAATCTGGTGTAAACAGAAAGCTGACAGCCTCACCGAAGTGCCCGGTGGTGGTCGCGTAGCCAACGGTTATCAACAGCAGTACGAACAGCGCCGGCATCAGTATGCTGACCGCGCGCTCCAGGCCGTTCTTAAGGCCTTGAGACACCACCAGAATGACCAACGCCATAAAAAGGGTATGCCAGGCTAACAGCTGCTTGGGGCTCGCCAACAGATCACTGAACAGCTTGCCAATAGACTCAGAATTGCCACCGTTAAAATCCCCCAATGCCGCATGGCCAACATAAGAGGCAGCCCAGCCACCAATAACAGAATAAAAAGAAAGGATGGCAAATGCGGCGATCATGCCGATAACGGCTGAGATACGCCAGGCAGGTGAGCTGAGGTTGCGCTCGGCAACCAACCGCATACTACCTATCGGGTTATGGCGGCCGCTGCGGCCTATGTAGATTTCGGCCATCATGATCGGCACACCAATGATGGCAATACACAGCAGGTAAACCAGTACAAAGGCACCGCCCCCGTTCTCACCTACGATGTAAGGAAACTTCCAAACGTTTCCAAGGCCAACTGCAGATCCGGTTGCAGCAAGGATAAAGGCAAAACGAGAAGACCATAGGCCACGTGAGACTCCGGAATCGTTAACGGAAGCCGGGTTAGACTGGGACATGTTTAGTTCCTGTGCTTTTGGCTGAGCAAGCGGAATTTTAGAAGTTTTAGAAGCGCCTCAGGCAGCCCCCAAAGCGATAGCGGGAGGATTCTGCCAGCAGTGGCACATGGTTACCAGAGCCAGCAAAAAGATTGGCTCCGGATGCCTTGCAGGATAACTTAATCGGTTTTATGGAGAAACCGTGAAACCAGATCTTTCAGCCCATGAGACATAGTGCTCAGGCTATCACTGCTCTTTTTGGCCGAGGCGGCTTCTTCTTCACTATGGTCCGCCAGCTCGGCAATATTGATGATCTGACGATTGATTTCCTCAGACACCTGATTCTGCTCTTCAAACGCTGCCGACATACTGATAAAACTGTCAGAAATGTTTCCTATGGAGGTAACAATATCCCGCAGCGAGTTTTCGGCTTCCCGTACCTTTTCCAGCCCCTGGCCGGCAACCGCTTCACCATCCTGGGTGGCCTGCACTGCGGAATCCACCTGCAGGCGAAAATCATCAATCACCTCCTGGATACGCACTGTGGACTCACGAGTACGCTGGGCCAGTGATCGAACCTCATCGGCAACAACCGCAAAACCACGGCCCTGTTCACCGGCACGGGCCGCTTCAATGGCCGCATTCAGAGCCAACAAGTTAGTCTGATCCGCAATGTCTGAAATCAGGCTGGTGGCTTCACCGATGCTTTTCGTGGATTCGCCCAACCTGCTGATGGCCTGGCCAATCCCGTTCACACTGGTAACCAGCTGCTGAATGGCCACCAGAGCTTCCGAGCTTCGCTCACTGCCAATAACGGCAAGGCGATCCGCTTCTTCAGCCTCACTGGCGTTGCCCAGCATGGAGCTTGTCACTTCCTGAATGGAAGCTGTCATTTCTGTGATGGCTGAGGCTGTTTGATCTGTTTCGGTGCGCTGGCGCCCAATGGCTACGGCGCCATCACTGATATACCCATGGGAAGCTCGGGCCTGCTCATAAAGCAACTCAGCTTGATCTTCTATTCTGGCAAGCGCAGTGCGAACCCGGGCTTCTTCGCTTATCAGCAACATTGCCAGCTGTGAGAAGGTGCCTGCCTCACCACTGTAGGTACGAGCAACAACCGAGTCGTTAAATGCATCCGGGCGAAGCTCCAGAAGTTTCCTCAACCGGCCAGTCAGGCTTTTCTGGAACAAGATTACAGCCAACAAATGCCCTGCAACAATCAGCCCGACGGCCATCCAGGTTTTCTCAAATCCGAGAGCAACAACGCTTAACCCCAGCGATAATATGAGGGGCCAGGCAGTTTTCAGTGTAGACAGAACCCGGCTCACCTTGTGCCGAATGGGTTTGCCGGCAGCAATTCGTGAATAGAGCTTTTCAGCCCTTGCTACGTCCTCCCGGACGGGCTCTACCCGAACCGACTCATAGCCCGTCACTTGACCACTTTCCCGAATTGGGGTCACGTAGGCGCTCACCCAGTAGAAGTCACCGTTCTTTGTTCGGTTTTTAACCAACCCCATCCAGGCTTTGCCCGCTTTCAGGTATCGCCACATGCCTTCAAATACAGCCGGCGGCATATCCGGGTGGCGAATAATGTTATGTGCCTGGCCAATCAGTTCGGCCTCGGAAAAGCCACTGATCTCTGCAAACTCTTCGTTGCAGTAGGTGATAACACCTTTGAGATTGGTGGTGGTAATGAGCCGGCCACCCTTGCGCATTGTCACTTCATGCTGGGTTACGGGGAGATTTGTGCGCATTATGCAGCCCCCACAAGGCGCGCACGGGGATGGAGGCGAGCGTTTACCCAGAGCGAAAACGCGATAATCCCGCCGCCCAGTGCGAGCTTCAGCAGGTCGGCATCACGGTTCCAGATGACAAGATTTACCACCAGCCCGGCGGGCACAAGCACGTTGTTCATGATAGCCAGCGTGCCTGCATCCACTTTGCAGGCGCCACGGTTCCACAGGAACAGGCCTAGGCCGGACGCGGCAAGCCCCAACCACGTCAAAATGCCCCATTGCAGCGCGGTTGTCGGTAGGCGCTCGGCATTGCCGAAGATCATGAAAGAGGGCAAGGCAATAATCAGTGCGCCCATGAAGAAGTAGCCGAAGGTGCGGTACGCCGGAATATCCACCGGAAAGCGCCGCATCACGTGCTTGTAGCCGACCTGGCCTGCGGCAAAGGTAAAGTTCGCAACCTGCAGCAGCAAAAAGCCGGTGATGAAGTCTTCGCTCAGCCCGTCATAACGAATAATGCCAGCACCAAAGGTTGCGATGGCTGCCGCCACAAGCGCTACCGGGGAGAAACGCCGGAACAGTGCATCATCAAGCAGGGTGACATAGAGCGGTGTAAATATGGTGAAGAGCAGAACTTCCGGCACTGTCAGGTAACTGAAGGAGCGATACAGGCACAGGTAGGTGATACCAAACTGCAACATGCCGGTTGCCAGAATACCCAACCGGAGCCCACCGGGCACGCCGCGCCACCGTGTAAAGGGCAAAAAGATGAGCGTTGCCAGCAACACACGGCTAAGCACTGCAAAATCGCTGTCGACCTGGCCAGCCAGAAACTCGCCAATCAAGCTGAAGGAAAAAGCCCAGAGGACCGTTACAAAAACCAGGAGTCCCATATTGACTGCCACTCGTAAAAATTGGAGGTGTACTTTAACGGGTTTTAAAGTGACTTTCAGCGCCTTTGCGTGACAATTCCCTATAACGCAGGGCCTCACCGATCAGGTAGTATATTTCGCCCGCAATTCAGCCACACAGGCCTGACAACACCAGCCTTTCGGATCGACACCCTATGGATGAAGCCGACCAGCCATTGCCCGTTGCAGTTCGCAAATCCCTGATCTCGCGAACTCTGGCAGAGTGGAAAACTCTGGCAATACTCGGCGGGCCTATTTTGATTGCCCAGTTAGCCCAGATGGCCAACGGCGTTATCGACACAGTCATGGCGGGCCATGCCAGCGCGGAAGATCTTGCTGGCGTGGGCATAGGCAGCAGCCTCTGGGCACCTTTGTTCCTGTTGTTTATGGGCATGCTCGGAGCGCTTCAGCCCATTATTTCCGGTTACAACGGCGCGCGCACTCCGGCAAAGATAATGCCGGCGACCTGGCAGGGCATTTACATTGCCGGGGTGGGGGCCATCATCATGATTCTGCTGCTCACCAATGTGCACCCGATTCTGCAAGGGCTGAAGCTTGAGGCCAATACCGCGCGCATTACCCAGGGCTACCTGGATGCGTTTGTCTGGGGCGTCCCAGCGCTTCTGTTAATGGCTGCGCTTCGAGGGCTCACCGATGGTCTGGGACACACCCGCGTGATAATGGCGTTCTCACTGCTGAGCACGCTGATCAACCTGCCTCTCAACTATGTTCTCATTTACGGCAAGCTCGGGCTGCCCGCCATGGGCGGCGTTGGCTGTGGCTGGGCCACCTCTATCTCCAATGGTATTGCAGCCATTGCGTTGTTGGTCTTCCTGAGCCGCAGCAAGATATTCAAAAAGTTTCATCTGATTGCAGACTGGGCAAAGCCCAATGCCGCGCTGATTCGCTATATTTTGAGCATTGGTATCCCTATCGGATTCACCATTTTTGTAGAAGTCAGTATGTTCTCGGTAATCGCACTGTTTCTTGCGCCGTTGGGCCCGGTAGTCGTAGCAGGGCATCAGGTTGCTCTGAACGTTGTCTCTTTGCTGTTCATGCTGCCGTTGAGCATTGGCATGGCTCTTACGCTACGAGTCAGTTTTCTGATTGGCGCCGGCGCACCGGATACAGCCCGGCTGATTTCCCGCAGCTCACTGATTCTGGCCGCCACGACGGCCCTGGTGTTTGCCACTTTGCTGTTTGTGTTCTCACGGGGTGTTTCTGCTCTATACACCAGTGATGCAGAGGTTCAGGCGGTGACCGTGCGACTGTTGATGTTTGCGGCTATTTTTCAGGTGGCAGATGTGATTCAGGTTACCTGCATCAGCGCCCTGAGGGGCTATAAAGATACGAGCATTCCCTTTCTGATCATGCTGTTCTCATTCTGGGGTGTGGGTTTACCGGTGGGGTATGCACTCACCTTTACGGACCTGCTGGCGCCGGCAATGGGGGCTGCAGGTTTCTGGGTAGGGCTCACGTTAGGTCTGGCGTGCGCCAGTGTATTGCTTGGGTGGAGGCTGTTTCGCTACCGGCCCACAAATGCAGATGCTAGGTAGCCAACTCAGGGCTGCCAACAAGCGCCGCCGCAAGAGGCACAGGCTCATTATCCGAAAACACCACTTGGTCCCTCCCGGCTTCCTTGGCCAGGTAAAGCGCGGCATCCGCTCGCTGCAACCAATCCGCCGCGCTTTCATTGTGCCTGAGTAGAGCAACACCAAACGACGCGGTTACCCTGGTCTCACGGCACATCAGTTGTTGGCGAATAATTCGTTGCAGGTCATTCACCATCATTTCTACACCCCTTGCATTCACGTCAGAGAGCAATAGAACAAACTCCTCCCCGCCATAACGGTAAAGCTGATCCGTGCTGCGTATACGCTTCTGAACCAAAGCAACCAAGTCCAGCAATACCTCGTCACCAACACTGTGCCCGTGCTTATCATTTATTTTTTTAAAGTGATCAAGATCGATCATGATCAACCCGTAGGACCGGCTTGTGCGCTTGGCATCAGCCAGCGCTATCGCCAGCCCTTCATCCATAGAGCGCCGATTTTTCACTCCTGTTAAAGGATCAACCGTGGCCAGCAATTCGAGACTTTTACGATGCTGTTCATTTCGAAAGGCGAACACAAACGCGCAGATACAGGTCATGATCGTTGTGGAAAAAAACGACCATAGGTGCTCAGCCGACTGCAAACCGTCACTACGGATTACCATTGCAGTCACAATGGCTGACAGGCTCACCAAAACGGCAACACGGGAACTGACCAGGAAAAACGCAACCATCAGGCAGGGGTATAGCCAGAAAAAATCGGCTTGCCCAACAGCTCCAGCGGCAACGGCTCCAAAACACACAACCCAAGCCATCACAAAGCCTACGCGCCGAGTGTCCCCGGTTACCCAGGCATAGAGCATGCCGCCGCCAATACAGGCCAGGATAAGAACATCCACTATCCCGGCGACAACATTACCCTGGGCAATCCTGAGTACTACAAACGGGGTGATACCAAGAAAGGCGACGGTCCCAAGCAGCGTGATGATTGATAATTGGAAGTCCGTTTTCAGGCGGTTCAACATGCGTGCACCTGTCCATAAAAGCGCAATGTTAAGAACGAAAGCATAGTCCAACGCAACTTGAGATTCGCCGTAAGCTATCTTTTTTTTACAACTCACCTGTACTGGGCAACAAAACCGTACATATTGTAGCTGTCTACGACTAACCTTGCGGTTAGTCGTCTGCGGTTGTGTGCTTTGAAAGCTCGAGTCCACAGCCAATACGGGCCAGCTCCGCGAGCACCGCTGTACGCGTTACGATCCCTATAAGCTTTCCATTTTCCACAACGGGGTACACTTTCGGTTTGCCAGAGCCAAGCTTCTGGGCAAGATCAACTATCGCCATGCTTGGGGGAATTGCCAGAGGTTCACGGAACATGACATCGTCTACTATTGGATCGCCTTCACAATGATAATTGCTGACCAGCAGCGCATGGATGCAGTCCTGTTCCGATACAAAGCCCAGCACTCGTCGCTCTGCATCAACTACAGGTAGCCCGGTTATGTGATTCTCCAGCAGCGCCTTGACCACTGCGGTAAGCGGCGTTCCGCATCGGATGGGTTCAATATGGTTAGACATAACATTGGAAACTCTAAGCGCACACATGGCGAACTCCTCGCATCATTGAATGACCCTGCAGCAAAAGTGGTGCCTGAACCGATACTCTACTGTATACCCTGTACTCCACTGTAAACATAGGCAATAGACGTTCATTCCTCAATTTTCCGCGCCCGCCGGTTTACACATGCCGATATCCGACTAAACTCAACCACTTATACTCCATGCGAGTAAAAACACAATACTAAAAACTTGGCATGCATAAGGGGAACCCCATGGAAGCCTTTGAAAATATAGTAGGTGCAATCAACGGGCTGGTCTGGGGGCCGCCCATGTTGATCATGATCCTTGGCGTTGGCCTGTTCTTGAGTCTTGGCCTTAAACTCATGCCCGTACTCAAGCTAGGCACCGGCATACGCCTGATGTGGACGGGGCGCAGCTCAAAGGATGCGGAATCTGATGGTGAAATCCCGCCATTCCAGGCTCTGATGACAGCCCTTGCAGCCACCGTCGGCACAGGCAACATTGCCGGTGTCGCCACCGCTATTTTTCTGGGCGGGCCGGGCGCGCTTTTCTGGATGTGGTTAACCGCACTGGTAGGCATGGCCACCAAGTATTCCGAAGCCGTGCTTGCCGTGCGCTTTCGTGAAGTGGATGAGCGGGGCGTTCACGTTGGTGGCCCCATGTATTACATTCGCAATGGTCTTGGCAAAAAATGGGCCTGGCTGGGCGTACTCTTTGCCATTTTTGCCGCCATTGCCGGGTTTGGCATTGGCAATACCGTACAAGCCAACTCGGTTGCAGATGTAATGGAAGCCACCTTCGGCCTTCCCCACTGGATCTCCGGCATTATTTTGATGGTTCTGGTGGGCTTGGTACTGATTGGCGGCATCCGCCGTATTGGTCAGGTAGCCAGCGCTTTGGTTCCCCTGATGGCATTGTCTTACCTGACTGCTGGCCTGGTTGTCCTGGCTATCAATATTTCTGAAGTTCCTGCTGCATTTGCGCTGATCTTCGAACACGCCTTTAGCCCCATTGCTGCAGAAGGGGGCTTTGCCGGCGCTGCTGTTTGGGCTGCCATACGCTTTGGTGTCGCTCGCGGTATCTTTTCCAACGAAGCTGGCCTGGGCTCCGCGCCCATTGCTCACGCTGCAGCGCAAACCAAAAACCCTATCAATCAGGGTATGGTAGCCATGCTGGGCACCTTTATCGACACTATCATCATTTGCACCATCACCGGGTTGGTTATCATCACCTCAGGCACCTGGACCTCTGGCGAGTCTGGCGCAGAGCTCACTTCTATGGCGTTCGCCCATGCGCTTCCCGGTGTGGGTGATTACGTGGTGGCGCTGGCTCTGGCGATTTTCGCCTTTACCACCTTGCTGGGCTGGTCGTTCTACGGCGAGCGTAGCGTTGAGTTCCTGTTCGGGGTCAAGGCCATCGTGCCTTACCGTGTAGCCTGGATCCTTGCTATTCCCCTTGGTGCCACCGTGAATCTCGGCTTGGTATGGCTGGTGGCAGACACCCTGAACGCCATGATGGCTCTGCCCAACCTGATTGCCCTGTTGTTACTCAGCCCCGTTGTATTCAAACTGACGAAAGAGCATTTTGAACGAAAGACTGCGGCAGGATTCTGACCTGAAAAAACCAGCAGACACCCGATGTGGGATGAGGTGAATCAAGTGGCCCTTGCAATCAGCTCATCCCCAACCAATGATACTCGTATACACTTAAAAGATAGTTCCGGTGGTCGCATGGCCATCGGAAGCTCGAATAAAGCCACTAACAAGTGACACCGAAGGAGAGCAAATATGAGTTTACGTCTAGGCGATACTGCGCCGGATTTTGAACAGGATTCCAGTGAAGGCAAAGTTTCCTTCCACAATTGGCTAGGTGATAGCTGGGGTGTGCTGTTTTCTCACCCTGCAGACTTTACGCCTGTGTGCACCACAGAACTGGGTCTCACTGCAAAGCTTAAAGACGAGTTCGAACAACGCAACGTTAAAGCCATTGCGCTGAGCGTTGACCCGGTTGATTCCCACCACGAATGGATCAAGGACATCAACGAAACCCAAGGCTGCGCGGTGAACTTCCCGATTATTGCAGACCATGATGGTAAAGTTGCCGAGCTGTACGACATGATTCACCCCAATGCCGACAGCACACTGACCGTGCGCTCGCTGTTCGTGATTGATCCGAACAAAAAAGTTCGTCTGATCATCACCTACCCAGCCAGCACCGGCCGCAACTTCAATGAGGTTCTGCGGGTAATTGATTCACTGCAACTGACTGACGACCACAAAGTCGCCACTCCGGGCAACTGGGAACGCGGCGGAGACGTTGTTATTGTGCCGTCACTTCAGGATGAGGATGAGATCGCGAAGCGCTTCCCGAAGGGCTACAAGAAGGTGAAGTCCTATCTGCGGATGACGCCTGACCCCTCAGCTAACTGGAGTGGTGATTAATCACCCACTCCGACGACTGATTGTAGAAGGTACTGAATGCAAAAAGCCGGGCAGTTTTCACTGCCCGGCTTTTTTATGCCATTTTTTCGGGTCGTGATCAGGCTTTGATCAGAACGCCGGAACAACAGCTCCTTCATACTTTTCCTTGATGAAATCGCGAACTTCATCAGACTTCAGAGCCTTTGCCAGCTTCTGCATGGCGTCGCTGTCTTTGTTATCAGGACGCGCTACCAGAATGTTCACATACGGAGACTCGGAACCTTCAATGATCAGGGCATCCTCAGACGGGTTCAGGCCAGCCTCCAGGGCGTAGTTGGTGTTGATGAGGGCAACGTCCACCTGGCCAAGAATCCTTGGTAGTGTTGCGGCTTCCAGCTCTTTGAAGTCAATCTTCTTGGGATTGTCGGCAATATCCCGCGGAGTTGCGGTGATCTTGCTGCCTTCTTTCAGAGTGATCAGCCCGGCTTTTTGCAGCAGCAGCAGAGCGCGGCCACCATTGGTCGGGTCGTTCGGAATGGCAATGGTGGCGCCATTTTTCAGCTCATCCAGAGACTGGATCTTGTTTGAATAAGCGCCAAACGGTTCAACGTGAACACCTGTAACAGTCACCAGGCTTGTGCCACGCCCGTCATTGAATTCATCCAGGTACGGCTGGTGCTGGAAGAAGTTGGCGTCCATGCGCTTCTGGTCTACCTGTACGTTTGGCTGGATATAGTCGGTAAATACTTTTACATCCAGCTCCACGCCCTGTTCTGCCAGCTGTGGTTTCACAAACTCCAGCAGTTCAGCATGGGGTACGGGGGTTGCGGCTACAGACAATTTCTCAGCGGAGACCGCTGCAGAAAAAACAGATGCGGCAGCCAGTGCTACCAGGGCTTTTTTGAAATTCATTAAATACTCTCCTGTTTACTGATATTTACTGTGAAATCGGTGCAGTCGCAGGCTTACTCGGAACCCAGACTACTTACGGCTGAAATACAAAACCAGGCGGTCACCGGCCATCTGCAACACTTGTACGAAGATCACCAGAAGCGCCACAGTAATCACCATCACATCCGTCTGAAACCGCTGATAGCCAAAACGAATGGCCAGATCACCCAGACCGCCGCCGCCAATAACGCCAGACATAGCCGCATAGGACACCAGCGTAATGGCGGTAACCGTAATACCTGCGATGATGCCCGGCAGGGCTTCCGGCAGCAAGGCGCCGAAAATGATCTGCCGCACGTTGGCGCCCATGGCCTGAGTGGCTTCGATGATGCCACGGTCGACTTCTCGCAGCGAGGTTTCCACCAGTCTAGCGAAGAAGGGTGCACCGCCGGCAACCAGCGGCGGAATGGCACCCGCCACGCCCAATGAAGTGCCAATCAACATCACGGTGAACGGGATCATTACAATCAACAAGATAATGAACGGAACCGATCGCAGTACGTTGACCACGAATGACAATACGCCGTATGCCAGCGGCTGTTCCAGTAGCTGGCGCTTACCTGTCAGGAATAGCAACACACCAATGGGCAGGCCCGCCAGCACACTGAACAGCAGCGACATGCCGACCATTACCAGCGTGTCCCAGCTCGCTATGCCGATCTCTGGCCAATCCACATTACTCAGTAAGGCTTCCATCAGCGCAGCACCTCCACATGTACATCGGCCGCTTTGAGGGCAGTCATTGCCACCTCCAGATCACCGCCTACCAGCGAAAGCGTAAGCTGGCCGTAAGGGGTGTCTTTGATGTGATCAATACGGCCCGAGAGTATGCTGAAATCCACGCCTGACGCTCGGGCCACGCTTCCCAACAGCGGTTGGTAGGTGGATTCGCCCTTGAAGGTCAACCGCAAAATACGACCACTGGCCTTTTGCAGGTCTTCCTGCCGTTCCTGACTGTCGATGCTTTCACTTTCAAATACAAAGTCCCGGGTGGTGGGATGCTTCGGGTGCAAGAAGACCTCACTTACCGGCCCCATTTCCACCACACGGCCAGCGTCCATCACCGCAACCCGGTCACACACTCTGCGCACAACGTCCATTTCGTGGGTAATAAGCACTATCGTGAGGCCAAGCTCTTTATTAATCTCGGAAAGCAAACGAAGCACCGACTGCGTCGTTTGAGGGTCCAGAGCGCTGGTGGCTTCGTCGCACAGAAGAATAGTCGGCCTGCAAGCCAACGCCCGGGCAATTCCTACCCGCTGTTTCTGCCCGCCCGATAATTGCGATGGATATTTGGTGGCGTGGTCAGTCAGCCCAACACGATCCAGCAATTCCTGCACTCGATCGCGGATTTCCGCTTTGGAATAGATACCCGCCAGCTTCATGGGGAAGGCAATATTGTCCGATACGGTTTTTGAGGAAAGCAGGTTGAAGTGCTGGAAAATCATTCCGACTTTGCGGCGAAAAGCGCGCAATTCGGCAGCGCTGTAGTGGGTGATATTCTCCTCATCAATCAGAATATCGCCACCTGTGGGCGGCTCCAGAAGGTTGATCAGGCGCACCAGCGTAGATTTCCCCGCCCCGGAATGCCCGACAATCCCGAATACCTCGCCATTTTCAATGGTCATATCAGTTGGGTGCAGCGCGGGGATCGCCCGGCCGTCCACCTGATACGACTTCTGTACCTGGTTAAATACAATCACGGTCAGCGCCTTGTGGGTGCAGGATTAAAGCGGGCGATTATAGCCTATTCACCGGCCAAACCCGAACCCACAAATCACCACGAGAGCCCGCACAGTTGGGCAGCGTGCGGAATCAGCGTACGGACTTGCTGGCAAGACCCGGTTCGAACAGGCCGCTACGATCAAAGTTATCCAGAGCCGCCTCCCATTTCGTTAAATCCAAACCCTGGCTGGCCACCCAGGTGGGGTTAAAATAAGTGTCGATATAACGATGGCCGCCGTCACACAGAAGTGTGACGACTGAACCTTTCTCACCGGCTTTTTGCATTTCGCTGACCAGGCTTAGCGTAGCAATCAGATTGGTGCCCGTAGAGCCGCCACAACGCCGCCCCAGATGACGCTCGAGATAGCGCAGCGCAGCAAAACTGGCGGCATCAGGCACGCGCACCATGCGGTCGATGACCGCAGGGTTGAAAGAGGGCTCTACCCTTGGGCGGCCTATGCCCTCAATGCGTGAGCCGCACTGGCCGGTAATATCCAATCGGCCGCTGGCGAAAGCCTCATAGAACACCGAGTTTTCAGGGTCGGCCACGCACAATTCGCAACCTTGAGCGAGGTGTCCGCCGTAGCGGATATAACGCCCGATGGTTGAGGAGGTGCCGCCCGTGCCGGCGCTGACCACAATCCAGCGGGGAACAGGGTGTGGCTCCCGCTGTAACTGCTGGAAAATGCTTTCAGCAATATTGTTGTTACCCCGCCAGTCCGTCGCCCTCTCAGCGTATGTGAACTGATCCATATAGTGTCCGCCCAGCTCACGGGCCAGCCGCTGCGATTCGGTGTAAATCTCACTGCCGTTATCAACCAGATGGCACTCACCACCATAAAATTCGATTTTGGCGATTTTTTGAGCCGATGTGGTTCTGGGCATCACAGCTATGAAGCGCAACCCCAGGAGCTTGGCAAAATACGCCTCAGACACCGCCGTGGAACCGCTGGAGGCTTCGATAATGGGGGTGTTCTGCGTGATCCAGCCGTTACAGAGCCCGAACAGAAAGAGCGAGCGCGCCAACCGATGTTTGAGACTGCCCGTGGGGTGGGTCGATTCGTCCTTGAGGTAGACATCGACGTTCTGCAACCCGGGCAGATCCAGTTTGATCAGGTGGGTGTCTGATGATCGGTTGAAATCCGCATCAATACGGGCGATGGCATCGGATAGCCACTCGGCGTGATTTTGCATGGTCGCGGGTCCTGAAAGCCGGGCGTTTGGCCCGGCTTTTCAATTCAGGGTTTCAGAATGGTCAGTTAGTGCAGCGCCCGCAACTGTCTTGGGTATAGCGCAGCACTGACTTCCGGTTCATCCATAACTCCAGACAGCTCAAGATCAACATCCATATCCTCACCATGTTCTGGCAGGGGGTCGAACAGCGTGCTGAGCCAGGAGGCGATCGATGGCTCTTCATCACGCCGGTAGTCCGTAGACAGCGCCTTGATCCGGCGAAAGCCGATGATGCGCTGGTGCTTGGGGTCCCGGATTTGTTCAAATCCACGCCAGTACACATGATCCCGGGTATGTAGTTGCACAAACAAAGTGTCTATGGGCTCGTTTGGCTCCTCCTCGGGGCGGTCATTTGATGAGGATTCAAGGCCATCATCTTCTTCTGTATCTTTCTTTTTTTCACGAATGGTTGTCCAGGCGGGGTACAGAACCGCCACGGCATCCGCTTCAACATGCTCGCGGGCAGCGCGGAGAATCAATCCCCAGCGTGCCTTGTCGGCATCGGTTTCAAGTGAGTTGATGGGCAAGTCATAGCTTTGCTCGCTGGCCAGAACAATCGCCATCATCGGAGCATCCAGCTCCCCCATGGCTTCTGCCTGTGCTACTGATACCAGTTCTTCGATTGCCATCGGTTGGTTCATAATACGCTCGCCTCCTCGATGCCATCAGGGTGTATCAGGAAGATCGTCTTCCTGATACACAGCATAGCCTGATACGTATGGAAAGATAAACGTGGGGTTTCGATCAGCAGATCACAAGCCTGTTGCCGGAAAAGCTTTTTCAAGCCGCTCGTAATGGCCAAACCATGGTGCAGCCTCTTCAAGCTGGGCCGCCAACTGCAGCAGTACACCCTCTCCGCCATGGGGTGCCCCAAGGTGCACTCCAACCGGCAGCCCCTCGGCCGTCCAGTGCATGGGCACTGACATGGCCGGTGTTCCCGTCAGGTTGGCAAGTTGCGTAAATGGTGTACGGGCCAGGCTTTCCATCGCAATCTGATCAACCTGGCCACTACGGTGCAGCAGTTTTCCGGCCTTTAGGGCCAGCATCAGCTTTGCTGCCAGCTTCAGGTGCGCCGGTGTATCCAGCTCGCCAATGCGGGCCGGTAACTGGCCGGTGGTAGGGCAGAGGTACATATCGTAACCCGCGAAAAACGCGCCCAGCGCCCGGGCAAACTCATTCCACTGCTGGCGGCGAAGCACGTAGTCTGACAACGGCATGGTGTCCCCCAACATACCCATCAGCCGCGTATCCAGTTCAAAATCACTGTCCGCTGCGCCAAGCTGCCCCTTGGCTTTCGCCATCATGGCGGACACCTCACCGAAATAGAGGCCGAGGTAACAGCGCGCCAGCGCCATGCCATCAAACTCCGGCCGGGCGTACTCAACGGTGTGCCCCAGGTTTTCCAGGATTCGCGCCGTTTCTTCAACAGCTGTAACGCACTCAGGAGCTACCTCGGTGCCGTAGGGTGATGCTGTGAACACTCCAATTTTCAGGCGACCGGGGGACTTTTGCATCAACCCCGCATAAGCCTCGTTGGGAGAGGGAACAACAAATGGATCTCCGGAGGCCGGGCCGCTGAGCACGTCTAACATGGCAGCACTGTCGCGCACCGTGCGGGTAACCACATGGTCTGAGGAAGCTCCGGTCCATGCCTCACCCATCATGGGTCCGCTGGAGATTCGGCCGCGGGAAGGTTTTAGCCCGAACAGCCCGTTATAAGCAGCAGGAATGCGAATAGAACCACCGCCATCGTTGGCGCCAGCCATGGGCACTATGCCCGATGCGGCAGCGGCACCGGAACCACCACTGGAGCCCCCGGGGGTAAGTTGGGTGTTCCAGGGGTTGCGGGATGGCCCCCACAGCTCGGACTCGGTGACGGCCTTGAGGCCGAACTCCGGCGTTGCTGTCCGCCCCAAAAACAACAGTCCACCTTCACGAGCGCGGCGCACAAACTCCGAATCCTGTGGCGCAATGTAGTTCTGGAAACCACGGCTGCCATAGGCACAAGGCCGGCCAGCCTGTTCCTGTGCCAGGTCCTTAAGCAACAGTGGCACACCGGCAAAGGTACCCTGCTTAGAGAACTCCTGCGCCAGGGCTTCAGAAAACTGAGGAAAGCAAATAGCGTTCAGGGAACCGTTCACAGTGGTTGCCCGTTCCACCGCGGCCTCGCATACTTCACGGGAGGTCACCTCACCGCGGCGGATGAGGTCAGCCAGTGCGGTGGCGTCATAACGCAGATACTCAGATTGCTTCATAGTGGCGCCCATTTGTTATTGTGGTGCCCGAAGTGCCACGGACACATTGCTTATGAATTCAAGATTCGCAAGCTTACGTCAGCTTGTTCTGTTTTTCACCCTGACCACACTGGCGCATACGCCAGCAAAGGCTGAAGAGACACAGGCGGACAACAACATGGCTGAGCCTGCCGGCTGGACAACCATTGTGAGAAATTCGCCTTATTGGGTCAGCCAGGGCGTGTACACAAACATTCTTACCATCCGCCGCTGGGTACTGAAGGAGTCCGGCTATTGCTCAAGCCCGGAACGTCACATTCTGTTTGATATGCGAGGGCAGTTTTTGGGCTGGATCAGCAATGGTACGACCAGTGCCGCCACTCAAAAGCGCCTGAACGAAACTCGCCAGGCGCTCCACGCAAAGGGTCAAGCCGATGAATGGATTGCGGGTGATGCGAACACAAATGGCTACCCGTTTGCCTTGGCCTGCGACCAGCCTCATGTGAATCTGGAACTCGCCGTTGGCCGTTACCTCGGCGCCAGGGGACAAGACCGGGTTTGGGGCGCATGGGACGACCTGTCATTCGCAACCCGAGAACAGCCGGGTTCCCTGCACGATGCACTCATGTACATAGTGCAACACCGGAGCGAGCAAAAGCGCTATACATTGCCTGCAGTTTTGCCGAAATACCTGGCTGGGCAAATCCTGATTGAAAGCGGCGGGCAGGCAAGAGCGCACTCCCGGGCAAATGCCAAAGGCATTCTCCAGCTTTCACCTGCTGCACTGAAAGACTGCGAAATAAAACCACAGAACTATTGGCACAGACTCGCACAAATTGATTGCGCCCTGCGCCTGATGCAACAGAATGCCCGTAATCTGGAGCCAGCCTTTGATGAACGCTTCGGCCACTTGCCCGAGGATAAACGTAACGAGCTATTTGTACTCTTGCTGATTCAGGCCTACCACGGCGGTGCTGGCCGAGTGCAGGCACTGCTTGATAATGAAATACTGGCAAAGCCCGCCAAGTACTTTGCAGCCAACCACGAACGCTTTACCGCCGGCGACATCGCCTTTGGCATGGTGTTTCACAATCTCGGTCGTGACAGGCTGGGATTGGCGTCCCTGTATTATGTGGCCGATGTGCAGCTGGCAACTGAAGCCTTGTGCCGAACACCAACGCTTGAATCCGAGGAGTTTTGCGCGTGGAAATAACAATGCTCCCCGAGAGCCTTAGCCTGTCGGTGGCGCTTTTCCTGCTGGCCAGCTCTGTGGTTACCTCAATGATCACCGCCAGCGTGGGCGCTGGTGGAGGTGTACTTCTGCTGATTCTCATGGCCACGTGGATGCCTGCAGCGGCCATTATTCCTGTTCATGGAATGATTCAGCTGGGCTCCAACGGTGGTCGGGCGGCCCTGACCTGGAAGCATATTGACTGGAAAACCATTGCTGCATTCGTCCCTGGCGTTATTGCAGGTGCGGTGGTTGGAGCCTGGTTTCTGGTGAGCCTGCCAGCCTATTTATGGCAACTGGCCATAGCCTTCTTTGTACTCTACTTGTGCTGGGGCCCGGCCTTGCCAAAAGGCGCACTCGGCCCGATTGGCGTGTTTGTTGCTGCCACAGTAACCAGTTTTATCAGCTTATTTGTGGGTGCTACCGGCCCTCTGGTCGCTGCATTTATCAAGCAGATTCATGCGGACCGGTTTCGTACCGTCGCCACATTTGCTACTGCAATGGTTCTGCAGCACGCTCCCAAGGCTCTGGTTTTTGGCATAACGGGGTTTGTATTTGCACACTGGCTGCCCTTTATTCTGGCCATGATTGCCTGTGGCTTTGCCGGTACCTGGCTAGGTTTGCGCCTCCTGAACTCACTTAACAATCAATGGTTCAGCAAAGCGCTCAATCTGGTTCTCACCACTCTGGCTTTGCGTCTGATTTGGCAAGCCAGCCTGGCCGCACACTGGTGGGCATAACGAGGCCTTGTTACTGCTCCGGCGCAGGTATCACAACAACCCGGTTACGGCCTTGTGATTTGGCAGCATAAGCGCCCTCATCGGCACGAGCCACCACATCTTCAGGCTCGCGGTCGGTAGGGTGCAATTCCGTCACGCCAATACTGGCCGTCACCCCGAACATCCGGCCCTCGTGTTCTATTTCGAGCGCTTCGACACCCGCGCGAATGTACTCAGCCAGAGTATTGGCTCTGTCCACCCCACATGCCGGCAGAATAATTCCAAACTCATCGCCGCCCAAGCGGGCAACCGTATCTGTCTGGCGTACCGAATCCTTGAACAACTCGGAAAGACGGCGCAGTAAATCATCGCCAAGCAGGTGCCCACCTTCGTCGTTCACTGGCTTGAAGTGATCAAGATCAATGAGCATCAGTACAGAGCGGGCATCCTGAGCAGGCATATCGCTGAGGCACTTAGTGAGCGATGCGGTAAAAGCGCGACGGTTTAGCAGTTGCGTCAAGCTGTCGTGGCTTGCCTCCCAGGACAGCCGCTCTTCCTTGCGCCTGCGCTCGGCATCATCCCGAAGCACAAATACCAGCCGCTCGTTCTGCCGCCCTTGGCGGATGTGGATCATGCTGAGGTTTACATCAAACAGATCGCCACTGATATTGCGCAGGGTAACGTATAGGCTGTCCAGGTCATCCCGATCAAGAAACCACTCATGGCTGAGGGCCTGATTCTCATGGTCGATACCCACCAGCTCAAATACATTTTTGCCAACATACTCCCCATCGGCACCTAAAAAGTGCGCCGCGGCCTGGTTCGCGTATCGGATAACACCACAGGTATCCACCATCAGGACGCCGTCCTGCATAACTCCCAGTATGCTCTCCGCTCTCAGCTGTTCATCGCGCAGGGCTTCTTCTACTTCCAGTTCGTGAGTAATGTCCCTTACCACCGTGACGGTTCCCATAACCTTTTCAGGGGTTTCAAGGATCGCCGCCATTACCTGGCACCAAACCGGCGTGCCGGCATTCGGCCCCTGCAATTGGTAGCGACCGCGGAATATTTCTTGCTTATCAAGTGCTTGCCTCCAATCTTGAATAACCATCTCGCGGTCATCATCAGAGACCCAATCGAATAAATGAGTGTTTGAAAGCTCAGCCTGTTTCAGCCCGATAATGTTTTCAAACACGGGGTTCACGAATTCGATGCGGCCAAGTACATCGGCCTGCACAATGCCGATAGGGGCACCCCGGGTGAGCGATCTGAAAAACGCTTCCCGCTCGGCAAGAGAGCTAAGAACATCATCTCGCTCATCCATAACCATATTGAATATGTCGGCTACCTGGCTTATTTCCGAACTACCGGTCACCCCCACCGGGGTGTTTCGCACTCCCAGATGGCGTTCACGCACCTGCTGTCCAAGCTCAACCAAAGGTGCCATCAGGCGACGAAAGCGCCACATGGCCACCGGAACAAACAGCAGCATCACCACCAACAAAATCCAGAGAAATGCATCCTTGATTCGGGTAGCAGGCGCGTAGGCTTCGCTAGCAGGCCAAACAGCGGCCACAAACCAGGGCACCTCAGACATTTGCTGAACCGACAGGATAATATTTTCATCCTCAGAGCTGCGGGTCCTGGCGGTGCCTTCAAATCCGTCCATCGCATCTTTCAACAGCGGATTGGGATCGCTTATCGACTGCATAACCTCGCCAGTACGGCCATTGGCCAGAACCATTCCGTCACGGGTTACGATGGCCAGATAGCCGGTTTTACCAATGCGGATATCAGAAAATTCTTCAATTAGATGTTCACCCGCAAGCGCAATTGCCCCCCCCAACATGCCAATAAAACGCTTCCGATGATCGAATACCGGGGCAGCCACCATCACAGCGGCTCTGTCTTGATAGTGCGAGCGGTAAGGCTCACTGGTAAGAGGGGTAAGCTGTTCGGAAGACAGGCGGAAGTACGAACGATTGCTGACATCCGTCCCGATCATATTCAGAGCCTCAGGATTCTCCGCAATCACTTTGCCTTTCGCATCAATCAGATAAAGACCATCAAACAGGTGCTGCAATGCCGTTTGGCGACGCATCAGGATCTTTGCGCGCATCTCGAAAGCCGCCTCACTCATGGTGAGGCTCTCGGCAACGTGGCTCAGCGCGTTCAAACGCTGGGATAGCTTGTCATCCAGCTCTCCCGCAACCAGCTGTGCAATGGTTTCGACCTGGGTGACCGCCTGCTGCTCAAGCTCCAGCCGGCTAAGCAGAGCGCCCGCAAGCGCAATCAGAAGCGCTGTCAGAACGACAACAATCACAACGAGAAGCACCGCCCGGTTAACCAGGCTGCTTAGCCAGCGCCGCATCAACACAACAGATTGACTCGGTTCTGCAGTGATTGAATGTTAATGGCCAAGCCTCCGGGTGCGAATCAGATCAGTCAGGAAAACGAACTTCATAACGACGCAAATTCTACCAGAGCCTTGCGAGGCGGAGGATTACAGACCGGAAATAGACACGCCACCCTGCCCGGGCAATTATTGGCTCAGGCAGCAATTTCTCGCTCAGATGCTGAGCATAAGCTTGCTCAGCGCAAAAAACGGCTTTGCAAAAAAACGCTTACCTTCTGTTTTAAATCAGATTTATCAACTTGGCACGAGCTTTGTTTATATCCAGGCGTCCAGGGAGCACCCAAGGACATTCACTCATTAAAACGTCATGGAGCAGACTATGCCAACTCCTTGTTATATCAGTATCGAAGGTAAAACCCAGGGCAACATCACCGCTGGAGCATTCACTTCTGATTCCGTAGGCAACATCTACGTTGAAGGTCATGAAGACGAAGTGCTGGTTCAGGAATTCAGCCACGTTGTTACCGTTCCTACCGATCCCCAGTCTGGCCAGCCTTCTGGTCAGCGTGTACACAAGCCGTTCAAATTTACATCTGCACTGAACAAGTCCACACCGCTGATGTACAACGCTCTGGCCTCCGGCGAAATGCTGCCAAAGGTTGAGCTGAAGTGGTACCGCACGTCGGTTGAAGGTAAGCAGGAGCACTTCTTCTCTACCATCCTGGAAGATGCCACCATTATCGACATCAACTGCACCATGCCCCACTGCCAGGACGCAGCCAGCGCTGACTTCACCCAATTGGTAACCGTATCCCTGTCCTACCGCAAGGTAACCTGGGAGCAC
Organism: Marinobacter salexigens; assembly: GCF_002806945.1. Classification (GTDB taxonomy): domain Bacteria; phylum Pseudomonadota; class Gammaproteobacteria; order Pseudomonadales; family Oleiphilaceae; genus Marinobacter; species Marinobacter salexigens. Next base: position 269,994 of record NZ_NIHC01000003.1, on the reverse strand, counting down.
ACTGTTGCCGGCACTTCCGGTGCAGACGACTGGCGTTCGCCGATCGAGGCGTAATTTACGCTTTGATGTCAAAAAGAGGGGTCAAGACCCCTCTTTCGCCATTCAATCTATCAAAAGGAATTTGATAGTGAGCAACATTAATTTAACTGAGGAAGAAGTTGCGGCCGTTCAGGCGATCATCACTGCGTTTTACAATGAGCGCATCGCAAGCCGATTTCACACCGGCAGCATAACGCCAGAGACATTAGAGCTTATTGCGCAGCTGATTACCGAGAGCGATGAATGCAGTCGTTGGATAGATGCTGTGCCAAACCCCAAAGACCTGCTCGCGCCGGCAAATGGTATCCGAAAATGGGCAATCAGAGTGATCCGTGCCGCAGGAGAACCTTTTGTTCGAGGCTCGGTTAAACTCAGCCTTACCTGCAAGATGACTCGTGGGCTACAATTCAGAGGCCCACTGGAAACTTCACTGAGATAAGATAAGGACACATAAAGCCAATGAAGTTCATTGGAATAGCGATACTCATTTTTGCTCTTTCTGGCTGCGCATCTACCAAATCAATATCATTGTCACCCAGCCAAGAGTACGCGGTGTCAGTGCAATCATCCTTATTTGATACTTTGCGCATCGACAGCAACGAAACAAGCCTCTTTCGTAACGGGAAGTTCATCGGATTCATCCGAGTCGAGCCCGTACCCAGGGAAATTCCTTCAACCTCTGATTTCCTGAGCAAACTCAGATCCGACTCGGAATCAGAGACCGTTGAAACAAACTCGCTCAGCTTTTCCTCAGGGTTCAAAGGGTTCTCTGCGAAGTACCGTAATTATCTGACCGGCTATTTGGTCAATGAGGAGCACCCCGATTCCATCCTTATTTTCAGCTTTCCAGAAGAGGAATTTGATAAAATTGCTGGATCGATATCACCCGGTATCTAACGATTTTTTTGTGATTTTTTTGTTGTGGGTGGTGACTTGAACAGGTTGTCCGCCGCTACGCTACCTACTTCCTACCATTGGCTGCAAACTCCACCACCAACTCAAAAACATTGTCACACTTCTCCTTGGTGAGCCTGTCTTTTTTCAAAAGATCGTAGATCTCCAGCTCATTCTCGCTGAGCCCCTCACGAATGTGGCGCTCAGATTCTTCTTTCAGATTACCTACGTACTTCACCAGGTCTTCATAAAAGGCATCGGCGGACGAACTCCCGGAATTGTACTTGTCGATGATCTCCTGTAACCGCTGGGCAAAATCCGTGCGGGTATGATTCTGCTCAAGAAGCTGCTGCAGTTTGTTTTCGATAAAAGCACGCAACTCAGCGATCTCAATGTGCTTGTACTCCGCTTTTTTGAAATCCTCACGGAGCTTGTCGTAGTTAATCTTGCTCAGATCCCAGCCCTGGCCTTTCTGGACGATTTCGTATTCAGCACGGTTCTCCTTGATGTTAAACGCCTCGGCGTTGTCTACCACCACGCTCTCATCCAACAGCTCTGAAATCTTCTGGCTTTGCGGTATAGCAATCCAGCACATTGAAACCGTGTACATGCTGCAGTCGCTGCAACAGCGCCTGCTCAATGTTGTCTTCCGAAATAAAACTAGCCATCGGCCTGCCGACTCCATGGACCGGGTGGGTTCCAGATTTCCCCAGGGGCATCCTTCGCCACCTCAGTAGCAATAATTTCAGCCACCTGAGCCAGAATCGCCTCAGGCTCATTGCTGGTCTGGCTCAGCCGATATAAAAACCGCTCCATGGCGTAATACTGAAGCAGCTCCTGAAAAGGACGTTTCTCTTCCCGGGATTTATTCAGCAGTTTCTGACGAACAGATGCGGCGATATCTTTGGCCATCGTGATCTCCTTTCACGTTTGTTTATTCCATTAAGAACCTGACTCTATTTACAACTTGGCTTCCACATAGGGTGCCATCACATTAGCAACCCTGCAGATTCTTGCGTATTCCATCAGTATGCCCGGCCGGAAGGTTTTGCGGGTGCGGTAGAGCTCCAGTGCTTCCAGCACCACATCCATACCGATGCGATTGCGGAACTTGAAGCAGTCCGCCAGGGTTTTCTCCGGGTTGTAGACCTGCAGTGTGATGCCGTCGACCGTTACCTGCTCAATGCCTTCACTGAATGCCCGCCCGGAGAACCGGTACCTGGCCGCCGTGCTGGCGGAACAGGGTTTGGAGTTGTACCCGGGAGGGTCGGGCAGAGCCGGAATCAGACAAACAGTCACCACTTGTTGATATCTGGCGACAGCTTGTCTGATTAGTATTGTGGGTTCAAGCGGGGGGAAGAGTTGGTTTTCTCTAAGTTGTCGATTCAAACCCGAGGCCGGGTCGTATAACATGCCGTGGCGCGGTTCGATTTCCACCATCAGTTTGACCACCAAGGTGGGGGTGAGCGTAAAACATTCATCCTTTGACAGAATACCATCCAGTTCGGGCTTATACTCCTCAATGGCCTCCATGGCCTGCTTGATCTTTCGGGCAAGATCTTCCTGTTCCGGCAGACCAGAGGTCGTCTTCAAGTTGTTTTAGCTGTTCGGCATTCATGGGGCAAGGTGCCTCCTGAAACTACCACTACACAAAATGTGGAGAGACTCTAAACAACATTGAACGTACGAGCCATAGCAAACATGCCATTCGAAGGTTATTCTCACCAGGTTCGAACAACCAAAGCCTAAAGCGTGAATCCCATCAATTGCCATGAGCAACTCTAAAATCCCGGCCCGTCAGCTAGGCGAGCTGATGTGCAATATTACCGAACAGGTTCTCTGGCAGCCGGCTGCCGCCTGGGTCACAGACCGCGTACCCGGTAGTAAGTTGGTATGCCGCGTGGGCTCAGGTCAGGCCACGTATCACCGCTTTGCCCCCCAGCGAAAACAGCACCAAATCACTTACGGCCTTCGCATGATTCAGGCCAAGCACCATCCCGCCACGGCGAGTGGTTGGCTCTCCAGCCGCGAGATCCACAGGCGCGGATATTTCGACGGCGAGCTGAACACGCTTAACCTGCTGGCACACACCTGCTGCCACGAGTTCGCACATTTGCTGCAACACAGTGCAGGCCACAGGTTTCCTGGCTCGGTTCACAACCGGCACTTCTATAACATTCTGGATGGTCTGCATGAGAATGGAGAAGCAGGTGCCGTGCGAGAAGTATTAGCAATGCGCGCGGAACAGCAGGGCATTGATCTGCCTCAGCAGTCTTTCGATATGCCTGATACCAATAAACAGAAGGCGGCCTGGAAAGTTGGCGAGGCCGTAGCTTTTAACCATGGTTTACAGGAATTTCAGGGCGAGATTACGAGAGTTAACCGCAAAACCTGCACTGTGGACGGTACGGGCAAGTCCCGGGGTGTGCGTTACCGGGTACCCATGCAGATGCTGCGGCGTACAAGCTAGTACGATGCTGCTATCCTCTATCAATAAAGCAGGATCATAAAAATAATCATAAAGAGGACGTCGCCCGTGAAGCCGCTCAGCCCTACAGATCAGCTCTTTCTCTGGCTGGAAAAGCGCCAACAACCCATGCACGTAGGCGGTCTGCAGATTTTTTCCTTTCCTGACGATGCGCCTGATGATTACGTAGCACGGCTTGCTGAGCAACTTCGAAAAGACACACAAGTAACGCCACCTTTCAACCAGCGCCTGGACAGTCGTTTAGCACAACCTGTGTGGGTGCACGATGATTATCTGGATCTGGAGCACCATTTCCGCTTTGAAGCCTTGCCGACACCCGGCCGCATCCGTGAGTTGCTTGCCTTTGTTTCTGCCGAGCATTCGCACTTGATGGATCGAGAGCGACCCTTATGGGAGTTCCACCTTATTGAGGGGCTTGGAGACAGGCAGTTTGCGGTTTACGTGAAAGTGCACCATTCCCTTGTGGATGGTATTTCCGCCATGCGAATGACTCAGAGAATGTTGTCTACGGACCCATCAAAACGCAACATGCCACCCGTTTGGGATATGTCTGTGCGGCAAGGGCGAGGCGGGGACAGAAGCAGCCCGTCTCTCTGGCAGAGTATCAGCCATTTACTGGGAGCGTCGGGCAAGCAGCTTGGGACTTTGCCGACAGTCGCTCGGGAGTTACTGCGTTCTGTAAACAAGGCCCGCAAAGACCCAGCCTACAATTCCATGTTTCATGCTCCGCGAAGCATTCTGAATCGAAAAATTACTGGTTCCCGCCGATTCGCGGCGCAATCCTGGTGTCTCAAGCGCATAAAAGCCGTTTGCCATGGGTACAACGCCACTGTGAACGATGTGGTTACCGCCATGTGTGCCAGTGCTTTGCGTACCTACCTTATGAATCTGGACGCACTGCCAGACAAGCCGTTGATTGCGATGGTTCCGGTATCACTGCGCAAATATCAGCCCCCTGGTGAGGAGAAAACGGAAGGCAACCAGGTAGGCGTTATTCTGGCCAACCTGCACACAGATGAAAGCCACGCAGGCAACCGGCTCAGGAAGATTAATCGGGGCATGCAAGAAGCAAAAGAACGCTACGCCGACATGTCGCCTGAAGAAATTCTCAACTACACGGCTCTGACCCTGGCGCCCGCAGCATTTAATTTGCTGACCGGCATGGCCCCGAAGTGGCAAACATTCAACGTGGTTATATCCAATGTGCCAGGGCCAAAAGAAACCCGTTACTGGAACGGTGCCAGGCTGGAGGGCATGTACCCTGTGTCGATTGCCATGGATCGCCTGGCACTGAATATGACCGTGACCAGCTACAACGACCAGGTCGAGTTTGGTTTGATAGGCTGCCGCCGCACCTTACCTAGCCTCCAGCGCATGCTGGACTATCTGGAGGAGGGGCTGGTGGAGTTGGAGCAGGACATGGCTAGTTAAACTTCGCTTCGCGATTACGCTCGGAGATCTGCTCGTTCAAGGTCCAGAAGTCGTAAAGCACGCCAATCAGGAACAGGCCGCCGGTCAGCAGGTAAATAATGCCGCTGATCCATTTGCCCATGTACATTCTGTGCAAGCCAAATACGCCGGTGAAGGTGAGTAGCAACCAGCCGAGGTTGTAGTTCACTTCGCCTTCACGGAACCGGTTGTCGGCCTGTTCGTCCATGGAGGGAATGAGGAAGAAGTCGATAATCCAGCCGATGAGAAACAGACCAAAGGTAAAGAACCAGATGGTTCCGGTAATGGGTTTGCCGTAGTAGAAGCGGTGGGAGCCCAGAAATCCAAAAATCCAGAGCAGGTATCCCAGTAATTTGCTGTGCGTATCAGGCCGGGTAATCATGACTTCTCCGCTAACCATTGATTAACAATCATAGTGCTACGCCTTTCGCATCCACAATACCCTTGCGCCACAACCGCCACTCACCGGGCTGATAAACATCCCATTCCTCATCGCTGGTCAGTGGTTCGGTTACGATAACGCTGACGATATCGTTTGGCGTGGTTTCAGACTCGAAATCCACTATAACATCTGCATCTTTCAACCTTGCCGGGCCGAATGGCGCGCGGCGAGTAATGCTGGCCATTTTGGTGGTGCAGTAGGTGAACAGCCAGTCGCCGTTGCTCAGCAAAAGGTTGAAAACGCCTTGCCCCGCAAACGTTTTCGAGAGCTCAACCAACTGTTTTGTAATAACCTCTGCCGAGTCATTTCGATCACAGTGTTTTCGCAGGTGGTTGAGCATTTCACAAAATAGCGCCTCACTATCAGTGTTGCCTACCGGTTCATAAAAACCCGGGGTAGGCCGGAAGTCAGATAGCTGCCCATTGTGGGCAAACACCCAGTAGCGCCCCCAAAGTTCACGCTTGAACGGATGGGTGTTCGCCAGGCAGACCTCCCCCACATTGGCCTGACGAATGTGGCAAATAGCCACTTCGCTTTTGATAGGGTGGGTCTGAACCACCTCAGCAAGCCGTGAGTTTGAGCTGGCATCCACATCATGGAAGGCCCGCACGCCTTTGCCTTCATAAAAAGCCACACCCCAGCCATCCTTATGGGGGCCGGTGTCGCCGCCTCTGCGGGTCAGCCCGGTAAAGCTGAAGCAGAGATCGGTGGGTGTATTGGCACTCATAGCCAGTAATTCACACATAGAGCGAGGCGATTCCTTGCGTTATAGAGTTGGTCAGCGATACAACGTTTTGCCGGCTAAACGCTCTAGCAAAGGCTGGTAAGCTGAACCCAACAGGCGATTAATGGCATCAATCCCCCAAGCATCTGTTCCTACAAGAATGCGGGATTCGTTTTTGAGAATGCCTTTCACAATGATCTCAGCGGCCTTTTCCGGCGTGGTCATGGCCAGTTTATCAAAACCTTTGCGTAGTTCTTCCGCACTTTTTGGCTTGCTGGTGCGCGCCGAGTTGGCAATGTTGGTACGAATGCCGCCCGGATGTACACAACTAACAGCAACGGGTTGTTTTTCCAGCTTCATTTCCTGGCGCAGCGATTCAGTAAAACCGCGCACCGCAAATTTGGCCGCATTATAGGCGCTTTGGGTAGGCACTCCGATCAGCCCAAACACACTGGAGATATTCACCACATGGCCATCACCAGAGGCGATCAGGTGAGGCAGGAAGGCTCGGGTGCCGTGGGTCACGCCCCAGAAGTTGATACTCATGATCCAGTCAAAATCCGCGTCGGTCATCTCTCTCACGGTTGCAGAAAGTGCCACGCCCGCATTGTTGATAATCAGATTAACCTGGCCAAAGTCCTTTGCCACTTCCTCTGCATGGGCGTAGATAGCGTTTCTGTCGCTCACATCCAGACGGTAGGTTCTGACCGGCGTGCCTGTAATTTCCGCAGCCGTTTCTGCAAGCCCCTCCTCGTTAACATCAGAGAGCGCCAGCCTGCAGCCCCGCGATGCCAGTGCTTTGGCGAGTGCGCGACCGATACCGGACCCTGCTCCCGTCACTACCGCTACCTTGTTTTTCAGAACTTTCATGGGCACTTGTCTCTTGTTATGTGGTGTGCTGATTAAAGAAGATACTCTATCAACTGCCTCTGATCAGCATATCGCCTTTAATTTCTGCATTACACGACGCCAAGGCCACTCGGACTCAGGCATGGCTTTTGGGTACAATCCACCTCCCGGGAGTTCCACCTCGCGGATTTCTTTAACCCTGAACCTGCGGATTTTCTGTATGGAATGGAGCCTTACACATTTCTGGCTGATTCTGGCTCTCGCACTGGGCCTGGCCGAGTTGGCTTACGGCATCTTTCTGCTGCTGGCGCTGGCTATAGCGGCTGCTCTGACAGCCTTACTGGCTTACGTTGGCATGTCGTTCGAATGGCAACTGGCTGGCATGGGCATATTTTCGGGCCTACTGGTACCGATTGCGATTCGCTGGATTCGCCCGCGGTTTTCGCCCAGGGGCGTAGCCTACGGAACCACCGGAACCGGTGTGGAGCAGGGCCAGCGTTATCGCACCCTTAAGCGGGATTTTGATAGCGCCACCGGCATCAAAATCAACGGCGACTTTTACCGCCTGAGAGACGACACTACCGGCGCCACCGATTTCCCGGAGGGAACCGAGGTTATTTTCAGACAGTTTGATGGCACCACTGCCATCGTCAACACAGTTACACACAAGGAACAGTAAGCATGGAATCGTTTATCACACCGGGGCTGATCATCAGCCTGATTGTTGTCGCTATTGGTATTTTTATCATCGCCAAAGGCTTGGTGATTGTGCGGCAATCCGAAGTCATCGTGATTGAGCGCCTGGGTTCGTTCAACCGCGTTCTGGAAAGCGGCGTAAACATCATTATTCCGTTCATCGAACGGCCCCGCCCCATCACCATGATTCGTTACATGCGCATGGGCGACGAATATCACCCCATGACCACCGATGAAATCCGCATCGATCGCCGGGAAACCGTCATGGACTTCCCGGGGCAGCCGGTGGTGACCACCGACAACGTAACTGTAAAAATCAACGGTGCGCTCTACTACCAGATTATTGATCCCCGCCGTGCTGTGTACGAAGTGGCTAACATGAGCCAGGCCGTTGAAGTGCTGGCAAAAACCACCCTGCGTTCGGTGGTGGGCAAGATGGAGCTGGATAAACTGTTTGAATCCCGCGCTGAAGTGAACAACGCCATTCAGGCCGAAATGGAAGAACCTGCCTCCAAATGGGGTGTAAAGCTGACGCGGGTGGAAGTTCAGGACATCAGCATGCCGGAAGAAGTGGAAGAGGCCATGCGCCTGCAAATGGCCGCAGAGCGTAAGCGCCGGGCTACGGTTACCGAAGCTGAGGGTGAGAAAACAGCCGCCATCGCCATGGCCCAGGGTGAACGGGAATCCGCCATTCTCAATGCCGAAGGTGACAAACAGTCTGCCATTTTGCGTGCTCAGGGCGAACAGGAATCCATACGCCTGGTACTGAGTGCCATGGGCGAGTCGGAAGAAAACAAGCAGACGGTTATCGGCTATCTGCTGGGGCAAAGCTACATCAAGGTACTGCCAAACATGGCAAAAGACGGCGAGCGGGTATTTGTGCCCTACGAGTCGTCTGCTCTATTGGGCTCTATGGGTATGTTCCGGGAACTGGCCGGAAGCCCGGAAGACGTGGTTCGCCAGTCGCTGCAAAAGGATGGTCTGCGCGGTGGTTTGGTAGGCGGCGCCAGCAACGCCTGATTCTCTGGCACAGGAACGGACAACCTGCTGGGTTCAGCCCAGCAGGTTGTCCAGCGGCTCTTCATAACTGGGTGCAAACACCTCCATAAAGTACATCACCTCTGGCAAGCCTTCCTGCATAAGTCTTTGCCGAATCTGCTTCTCCGCCGGCTCAAATTCACGGTTACCCGCACGCACTTCTGCCTGACACTTCAGCCAAGCCGACAAGCGGTCTGCTGCCTTGATCAGCTCACGATCCTCATCTGGTAATTGAGACTCCTGAAGGTAAGGCGCAAAGTCCTCGCGCAAGTCCTGCGGCAACAATGCCAAAAGCTCCGCTTCCGCTTTATGCTCAATGTCACCAAAGGCTTCCCGCATAACCTGGGAGTGGTACTTTACGGGCGTGGGCATATCCCCGGTTATAACCTCTGTGGCATCGTGGTACAGCGCCGCAGCGGCAAGCTTGTCGGCATTCACACGCCCACCGAAGTGGCGATTGCGAATCAGCGCCAAGGCATGGGCCAGGGTGGCCACTTCCCATGAATGGGTTGCGACATTTTCTTCGATGGCATTGCGCATCAATCCCCAACGCTTGATCCAGCGCAGGCGGGAAACGTAAGCAAAAAAATGACTGCTAGCCTTGGGCACGCGCCGTGTTCCTTTTGAATACTATTGTGTAATTTATACGCGCCTTAGCGGGCATCCAGCGTAAACCCTACAATAACCTTGCCATCTTCCGACACCGTCGCATCGCGGGAGGGTTCGAGCATAAAGAGCTGCTTGGCCGACACATTGTGAGTATCACGCAGTATATCCATCAGCGCACTGCCACGGGCACTGGCGAGATTATTCAGCGCCTCAGGTGCCAGTGATCGCTCGCCTGCAAGATACGCCTCGCGGGCCTCATTCCAGGCTTCCTCGGTCAACTCTTCGCTCTGGCTTGCCGCCATTTCATCACGCAGAAGCGCCAGCCCGTCGGCATCCGGTGAAACACCACCGCGAATGTTCAGCAGCAAATTCGGGCGATCAAGCAGGGCTTCTCCAAGAGTTGCCAGCTTCTCCGCCTCCCCCGGTACCAGCTTGGTAGTGCCCGGTTCGAAACCCACTTGCCCCAGTTCTTCGCCACTCAAGCCGGCAAGCTCAGCAATGGAGCCAAGCACACTGAACGGCGATGTGGCTGCTTTTGCCAATAAATTCACAAAGGCGCGCATCACCACCTGACCCACTCTGAAATCCGGGCTGTCCATATCGCCACTGATGGGCAGGTCCACTTCAATAACACCGTTGCTGTCCCGCAGCAGCGCCAGACCCAGTTTCACCGGAGCATTAATGGCTTCCTCACTGGCAATGGCCTGTCCCAGCCCAAGACGGTCCATAACCACCCGGTTCGAGGCTTTTATCTGGCTGCCGGTAATCTCATAATCAAGATCCAGTTCCAGCTTGCCACTGTCGATGCTATAGCCCAGATACCGCCCCAAATAAGGCGTAAGGGCAGGCAAGGAGAGGTTTTTCATCACCAAAGTGAGATTGTTGGTTTCTTCAGCCCCCAGGGTGCCGATTGTGCCGTCAAACTCAATGCTGGCACTGCTTCCTACTCGCCCTTTCAGGGCGACCTTACCCTGCTGCGGCGCCACGTTACTAAGGCCGGAAACCGTCCCGCTGAGCCGGTCGATGGAGGTTGTAAACGCCGGGTCCAAAGTACGATCCGTGTAATCGAGCGCGCCTTGTTCAATCATCAGCTGGCCGATGCGGAAGATAAAACCTGCCTCATCAGTGGATTCCTGCTGAGCTGGCTCAGCAGCATCACCGGTCTTGGAATCGAGGCTGATTTGTTCCACGTTATGAATGTTATCCGGGTTGCGCACCAGATTAATCGCCGGCTCAGCCAGCGTCACCGTGCCAATTTCCAGCCGAGCCGGGTGCACATTATACTCAATGGGGGTCAGGCGCAGCGTCTGCCATGACACAAGGCGTTCATTGCTGCCCGGCAATTGCAGATTCAACCCGGAAACCTCAGCATTGCCACTGAAAGTGCCGGTTAAAGGTTCCTGCTGGCTATCCAGATCCAGATTTCCATCCAGCCCCAGCGTACCGCCTGCAATGGCAAGATTGGCTGACTCCTGCAAATAGGGCTCAAAGGCCGCCAGCAGAATGCCTGAGCCTGAGATGGCGGCTTCCAATGTGAAAGGCTGAGGTGTTAACTGGCCCCTGACAGAAAGCTTGCCACCACTGCCAAGAGCAGCCTGTAGCTCATAGGACACCTGATCTTCCATGGCACTGTTAATGCTGCCGATAGATAACGATAGTGGTTCAAGTACGAGCTCTGCCGGCGATCCAGGCTGTTGATCCTGCCAAAGCACTCGGCCTTCAGACACATCAATGCCCGCAAGGGACCACCGAAACGGTTGCTGGGTTTCCGCAGGTGCGGGCGCGCCGGGCTCGGGGCCCTTTTGCTCGCTGTCCGCCTCACTCTCTTTGGAAAACTCGGCAAGCGAAGCAATCCAGTCAATCTCTCCGCCGTTGTTTCGCGCCAGTGCAACATCAGGCTGCGCCAAGGAGACTTTTCCAACCTGGGCTTCCCGGGCCCATAGATCAAAACCAATATCGTCGATGGCGATTGAAGCGGTGCTCAGCCGGGCCTGTTCAGCCTGTTTATTTGGCGCAACCGCCAGGTTTTCCACCAGCACCCGGCCATTGGTCGTGACAAGTTGCAGCCTTTCCCCGGTCTGCAACTCGTAATCGGAACCCACGGTAACTTTGCCGCCGAGCAAACCGTAGGGCAGGTAAGGGGCAAGAAAGTGCCCAAGGGTTTTGTGGTCGACCCCTGAAATGGCGAGATTCCCATTCGAATAAAGCGGTGTAACACTCAGGTTGCCCTGCCACTCAATCGTCTGGTCACCTATGGCTGCCTGCAGGTGATAGTCGCTGTTGCGATCATCCCGCTGCCAGGTAGCCAGATCGCTCAGGGTAAGATCCAGAGGCCTAATGCGAAACTCGGCCATATCCGGCTGAGTGAAATCCCGAAACAACAACTCGCCCCCGTTTATGGTGAACTGCTGCAGATACAGAGAGGGTGGCGACTGGCTTTCCTCTGGCTCAGCGGGCTCTGCAAGCTGGCCATCTTGTCGTGCGCTGGCAGACTGGAAATCACGGGCGAAGTTCACGCTGTAATCGTCAAGCAAATCCAACCGGATGTATGGCTCATCCAGCTCAATCGCTTCAAATCCGACAATGCCGCGAATCAACTCAAAGAAACTCAGGTTGATATACAGGCGATCAAACCCTACGACCTTTTCGCTATTATTATCTTGGGCCGACAGATTCAGAGCTTCTATGCTCAAAGCAAACGGGTTGCTGTTAATCTCGCCAATATCCGTCTGCCAGCCCATTTGCTGCACCAGTTGGTCGGGCAAGGCACGCTTCAACCACCAGGGCAGCACCAGAAATCCGGCCAGGCTATATAACACGATGAGTATGAGCACGCCGATGACCAGGTTTCTGGGAAGGCGACTGCGCTGACGGCTTTCAGCCACGGATATCTCCTTAGCGACTATGAAGTTCGAGGAAAACCTTTCCACAAGGATAGTCGGGTGGACACCTGTTTGTCAGCCACTGTGCAGCAACCGCTGACAGATGAAACTGAACTCTATATCCTGAAAGCTCGTATTCAGCTTGATTAATATTCTCTTTTAGATACATCTTTTTTAACTTCAGTGTATGAGGGCAGGCCTTTATGGACATCAGCGATATGCGTCGCGATTTTGAAAGTGAGGGCCTCGATCGCGAGGCGCTGAACAACGATCCGGTGCAGCAATTTGAAGGCTGGTTCGAAGACGCACGCAATGCCGGTATTCTCGAGCCCAACGCTATGTCCCTGGCCACATCAGGTGCTGACAATACGCCTGATTTACGTACGGTGCTGCTGAAGTACTTTGATAACCGCGGTTTTGTGTTCTATACCAATTATGAAAGCCGAAAGGCTCATGAAATTGGCGAGAACCCCAAGGCGGCGCTTTTGTTTCCATGGATTGGCCTTAACCGCCAGGTACGCATTCAAGGCAAGGTTGAGAAGGTCAGTAAAACCGAATCCCTCAAGTACTTTGCCTCGCGCCCAAGGGGCAGCCAGATTGGTGCCTGGGTTTCCGAGCAGAGCAAAGCCATCACCTCAAGAGGGCTACTTGAACAGAAAGTCTCCGAAATGAAGCGCAAGTTCAGCGAAGGCGAGGTGCCACTGCCCGGCTTCTGGGGTGGTTACCGTGTTGTGCCTGAACGCATCGAATTCTGGCAGGGCCGCCCTAGCCGTCTTCACGATCGATTTGAATACGTGAGGGACGGCGATGGCTGGCTCATTAAACGACTCCAACCTTGATTCCGGAGCTGCTCTGCACAAGCCCACCATCAAACTGTGCCATCAGACCGGGCGAGCGCCCCGGGTGGCACCGAGCTGGCTGACAGCCCACGAGCACGAGCGATTCGCCCAGCTCAGTGGCGACCGCGTGACTGAGTTCCTTACCAGCCGATGGTTGATCCGCCAGGCTTTAAGCAAGGCAGGCTCTATAGAGCCCGACCTGTGCTGTCCGGTGGAAGGGCGCCCAACCACCGCAGCCTGCCCGGCAGGCTGGCACCTCTCCCTGAGCCACAGCCATGGGCTCTCTGCCTGCGCGACTCAATACGGGTCCGCATTGGGTATAGACATAGAACCCAGCAAACGACACCCACGTTGGCAAAAGGTGGTTAAGCGCTGGTTCTCCCCGGTGGAGCAGGAGTGGCTGTTTCAAGAGGATGATGCCCAGGCTTTTCTCCAGGCCTGGACGCTGAAAGAAGCCTGGCTGAAGGCCACTGGCCGTGGCATTGCAGGCAATTTGCAAACGCTGGAGGTACGCAAAAACTTTGAACTCTACGGTGATCAGCCCGACGGTCACTGGCAAGCCTGTGTTTTTTACACTGAAGGTTTTCTGTGCACACTGGTGTACAGGCAAACCCCAAACGACCAAAGCGCCTCATGGCCAAGGATCACGCTGCTGGAACCACCCCTTGACGATTACAGCCTGAGCTCGGCGCAGGCACTGGATACGCACTGGGAGCCCATATTTCATCGCAAAATCCACGCAAAGCCACAGCCCTGACACCTATTTGAAAGGCCACCCCATGCCCGCATCCCAAGCAAATCAGGCACTTCCGGAGCGCTGCTCATGGTGCGGTACCGATCCGCTTTATGTGCACTACCACGACAGCGTTTGGGGAAGGCCAGAGTATGAAGACCTGGCGCTGTTCGAAAAGCTCTGCCTGGATGGCCAGCAGGCCGGCCTGAGCTGGATAACCATTCTGCGCAAACAGGAAAGCTACCGGGCGGCTTATGACAACTTCAACCCAGAGAAGATCATTCAGTACGATGATGCCAAGGTGGCGGAATTATTAGCCAATCCAGGCATTGTACGAAACAGGCTGAAAGTGCAGTCGATCATCAAAAACGCCAAAGGTTTTTTGAGCTTGCAGGAGGAAGGCAGGGGTTTTTCAGATTTTCTCTGGTCGTTTGTCGGGCATGCACCCATCCAGAATAACTGGCGCAGCTTTGAAGAGGTACCGGTTACCACGCCGGAATCCGAAGCCATGTCCCGGGCGCTGAAGAAAGCGGGCTTTAACTTTGTGGGCCCAACCATTGTTTATGCGTTCATGCAGGCCACGGGCATGGTCAACGACCACATGATTCACTGCCCGCAGCACGCTGAATGCCGTTCGGAGAGCCAAGACGTCTAGGGCTCTCCGAACTCTGAGGCATTACTCAGAGGCTGCCACAATAGCGTACCCATGGTTGTGAGGCTCAACCAAAGCACCGTGCAAAGCCATGATCGCTTTCTCATAGTTGCTTTCATCGACTACAAACTGGAGATCAACCTGGCGCATGCACTGATGCATGGCCAATACGTTGATCTTCTCTTCTGCCAGCGCTTTGACGGAACGCACAAGGATGTCTGGTATTTTTATATCACTGCCAATGGCAGAAACCACCGCCACTTTACGGGTACTGATTTCACCGTTGGGGAAATCGTCTTTCAACGCACTCACAACACGCTTGACGTGCTTGAGCGTGCTACCCACGTAATGGGTAATGGTGTTGGCGTTGGTATCCTTGGCCATAAAGCGCACTTTAAAGCGGCTCAGGATATCCAGGATACGACGGTCGGAGCCAGGCTCTCCCTGCATATCCTGGTCGAACACCTCAATAGCGAAAACGCCCTTTGCACCGGCAATAATCTCAACCTGTGGCTTTTCACTGATGTAATCACCCGTAATCAGAGTTCCAGTGTGCTCTGGCTCAAAGGTATTCATCACCCGCAGCGGGATCTCGGCTTGGCGCAGACCTTTACCGGCACGGGGATGAATGGCTTCCATACCCAGGTTTGCCAGCTGGTCGCCTACGTCGTAGTTGGTGCGCCCCAATGGAACCACTTTATCCGCACCCACAATATTGGGGTCTGCAGAACTCAGGTGGTATTCCTTGTGAATAATCGCTTCACGGGCGTCAGTAATGACTGCCACGCGGCTGAAGGTCATCTCACTG
Organism: Marinobacter salexigens; assembly: GCF_002806945.1. Classification (GTDB taxonomy): domain Bacteria; phylum Pseudomonadota; class Gammaproteobacteria; order Pseudomonadales; family Oleiphilaceae; genus Marinobacter; species Marinobacter salexigens. The sequence goes on along the minus strand of NZ_NIHC01000003.1, from coordinate 254,852 downwards.
TAACCCCGATCGAAGGTACGCATCAGACCCTCTTTGCACTGGGCGTATCCGGTCACGATGGGCAGCTCGCGGCTTAAATCTACTGCATCAAACGCTTGCTTGAGCTTCTCGTCCAACGGCAACATCTCGGTATCGCGCCAGCCGGTAAGGTCAACAAAACGTGCATTGATACCTTCTTGCTGGAGCTTCAGGGCTGTGTTGAACGCACTGTGAGCTTCGCCAATACCGGCAAGCATTTCCCGCACCGTCAGCAAGTGTTCTTCCAGCTGAAACTGGCCATAGGAACACAAACGCTGCAGGTCAATCAGGCAGCCACGAACCCCTTCAATACGGTCGGTAATGAACTGATCTGCCTGCTGTTTGAGCATGGGATCTTCAAACAATTCGCCATTAATATCGGTGATGAACTTGATCAACTGGGTAAGGTCATCGCCCCAGGCCCAATCCGATTCGGCATCGGCAAACAGAGCATAAACGCCCGGCTCACCGGTTTTTTTGTGCTCCAGCAACTCATTGGTTACGCCACCGTAGGCCGACACCACAAAAATACGTTGATAGAGATCGTCTTTACTGCGGCTGCCAACAATAATGTTGTCGCGTACCGCTTCGTAATTGCTCATTGAAGTACCGCCGATTTTCTCGACGGTATGTAATTGGCTTGTCATAGTCCTACCCTGGCTTACCGTGCAGTGTAAATGTCCTGATTAATGGAAGGCGTCTTACGACGCCTCACTCATGCTTTCCTGCATGATTTCATCCACACTCTTTGCCAGCAAATCAGCACCCAGCTTCAGGTCTTCCTTGCTGGTGGTCAGCGGCATCAGGCATTTGATAACTTCATCATTCGGGCCACTGGTTTCAATGATCAGGCCGTGCTCAAACGCACGCTTGGTAACCGGGCCAGTAATCTCAGCGTTCTTCGCTTCGATGCCGCGCATCAAACCACGCCCTTTCATTTTGAACTCACCGGGATACTTATCGCAAATGGCCTGCAGCGCATCGCCAAGCACCTGGGTTTTTTCCTTCACCTCGTTGGCAAAGCTGTCATCTTTCCAGTAGGTCTCAATGGCAGCGCGGGCCGTCACAAACGCCATGTTGTTACCACGGAAGGTACCGTTGTGCTCACCGGAACTCCAAATGTCCAGCTCTGGCTTGAACAGTACCAGCGCCATGGGCAGGCCATAGCCGCTCAGGGACTTGGATACGGTCACGATATCCGGCTTGATGCCAGCAAACTCAAAGCTGAAGAACTCACCTGTACGACCATTACCTGCCTGGATATCATCCAGAATCAGCAGCATGTCATGCTTCTTACACAGGGCTTCCAGGCCCTTCAGCCACTCGGCACGGGCAGCATTCAAGCCACCTTCACCTTGAACAGCCTCAACAATAACGGCAGCTGGCACCTCAACACCGGAAGAGCCATCTGTCAGCAGCTTGTCCATAATGGCCAGGCTGTCTACGTCTTCACCCAGGTAGCCGTCGTAGAACATGAAGTCCACATTGCTCAGCGGCGCGCCAACACCACCACGGTGGTGCTTGTTACCGGTTGCAGCAACCGCACCCATGGTTACACCGTGGAAACCGTTGGTGAACGAAATAATGCCGGTACGGCCTTTTACCTTACGGGCCAGCTTCAGAGCAGCTTCCACACAGTTAGTGCCTGTGGGGCCGGTAAACTGCATTTTGTAGTCCAGACCACGGGGCTCGAGAATGTGCTTCTTGTAGGATTCCATGAAGCCCTGCTTGGCTGTAGTAAACATATCCAGGCCCTGGCTCACACCGTCAGACTCAATGTACTCAAGCAGCGCTTTTTTCAGCGTGTCGTTGTTATGGCCGTAGTTCAATGAACCGGCACCGGCCAGAAAATCCAGGTACTGCTTGCCGTCTTCAGTGTAAAGATGCGCATTCTTGGCGCGGTTAAAAATCACTGGAAATGCACGGCTGTATACGCGTACTTCGGATTCAGTGGACTTGAAAATTTCCATTGTATTACCTCATTGCCTTCCGGCATTTTAATGCAGAATTTTTAAACGATAGCTCTGATGCTTTGACGTGCGGGCACTCAGGGACTCTTGGTAAACGGCCCGATGCGCAGCAGAAATTCAGAATCGTGCTTGCCGCCAAAATGGATGCCTTTCTCAAAGTGCTCATGGTGCTCAATCTCTGCGCCCATATCTCGCGCAAAGGAACGGAACAATGCCCATGAGGCTTCGTTATCAGCGGTAATCGTGGTCTCCATGTAGGTCACGTTTTTGCACGCTTCCCGGGCCACAATCTCTTTCAGCATCCGCTTGGCCAAGCCTTGACCGCGACCCTTTTCATGAACGGCAACCTGCCATACAAAAACGGTTTCGGGTTTTCGGGGAGGGATATATCCGGATATAAAACCAACCAGATCGCCATCTTTCTCCGCAGCTACGCCGGTGTCGGCAAAATCGCTGCACTGCAGGAGGTTGCAGTAAATGGAATTGGCGTCCAGTGGAGGGCACTCTGCTACCAACTGGTGGAGCCTGAAGCCATCATCCTTGGTGGGGGTACGAAGGGTGATGGCGGTGGTATTCGATCCTTCAGAAGTCATAACTTAAGTGGTTCGCTCTTAAAATTAAGCGGTAAATTATATAGACCACAAAATATATTTCAAGTCGGACCGGGAATTTGCACCCCGGAAAACACCGATACTTATCTTAAGAATAGTCTGAAGCACTGAGTTCGCAAGCACCACTAGGCCTCTGACAGCAGGGGGAAAACCAAGTCGCCAGGGCTAAGCGATGCGCCTTCAACGATGCGTTTCCGATATGATTTTTCAGCTGGCGATCCCTGCGGCCAGAGCCGATCAAACTGCTCCATCCACGCACTGACATTATAATTCACGGGCATCAGATCCACATGCAACCCACCACCCACAGCCAGGCCAGCGATAGACTCAACTGCTGGTGCCGTGCGGCTTATGCGTGTGATCAGACCTCTCACATCCCCACTCAGGTTACCCATACCCGACGAGCCGTTATTGGCCACTGCACAAGGCCGCCCCTGAACAACGCCAGACCAAAGCACTGGCAGACATGTATGGGTAGAGACCATCACATCTGCGCCCGATTCCCGGAACCAGCTGTCAAGACAGCCCTGGTTCCCAGCAGCAAAGGATTCATAGGCCAACCCCCATCCCGCCAAAGACTCCGGATCACCGTGCAACACCAAAACCTTTAGTCCTCCAAGCATCAAGCACTGATATCTTGGGAGAACGGCTAAGCGCTGCTGAATGTCGGGGTGTGTAGCGGCGAGATTTTGCAGCCTCGACATAATCTGATTTGAGCGCTCAACCACACCCTGATCTACAAATTCAGGGTAGGCACAACCACACCCGGCACCCGCACTGGGAGCAGCCAGCTCAAAATCTACGTTGCCCAGAATAGCCGTGTGCTTCAGCACCCGATTGTTGATATCGCGGAAGAGCTCGTTACTGGCGTTAAACCAGTTAAAATCGCCGTTGAACACCAGCTTTACGCTGCGCCCATGCCGTTCTTCGGCGAGCGCCATCTTCTCAATTTCATCCAGAGCAAACGGATTGCCGTAGAGCCCGCCAATTACATAAATAACGTCTTCGGCCACCGGCACAGGGTCGGCGCACAAAGAAGCAGGTTGATAGCGATACGCCAGCGGACAACTGCGGCCTTCTGTCATCGCGCTTCTCCGGCCGCCAAAGTTTTCCCCGCAAGCAGGCGCACAGCCAGCGGCAGGAAGAAACCAGCGGTGCAGATCAGGAATCCATAAGCGTTAACGCCCAACAGCGTGGCGTACTTGCCATCCCCAATCGCCCAGCTCGCCGGAATAAGCCCCGCCGCCAATAGAACGCCAAGCACCAGGCCTGTCCAGAAACTGAGATGAAAGCTCCACGGTGACCAGCGAGTGAATCCATAAAACAGAAACACCGGCGCCAGCCCCATCACCATAGTGCCGGAAACGGTGGTGGCCTTGAGAATATCCGTGCCTGCGAACATCGGCAGGTTGCCAATGACCGCGAACACGACCATTACCACCGCACCCACACGCATGCTCGGCAGCCGGTCTTTCGCCCCTTGCACCAGCCGCGGCAAATCCACCGCCAGAGATTTGGCCAACGAGGTAAAGGTGGAATCCAGAGTAGAGCCCGCAGACGTCATCATCACCACACTCATGAAAAACAAGGCCGCCAGCCCCAACGACTGCCCCACAGCCACCGGCGCATTACCCATGGCATCAATACCGCTAAGGCGAGCGTGAACACCCACCAAACTGAACAAAAACACCGCCACAAAGCCCAACAAACCCGCCACCACAAAGCTCTTGAGCATGGTTTTTTCCTTATTCACAAAGGCACGGTCCGTCAGCACTGGGTCATGGAAGGGATAGCTAAACATCTGCAACAGAGCCACCAACAGCAAATCGAAACCCGCGTTCAACCGAAATTCACCCTCGCTCAAGAGCGCAGAGGTATCATTGGCGGGGATAATCATGAACAGCACCGCACCCAGGAAAGACACAAACACGAACGTTTGAATCACATCCGTAAAAATAGAAGAACGCAGCCCGCCCTTCAGGCTGTAAGCCAGCGTAAACGCCGTGAACACCATCGCCGCAAGGTAATACTCCAACTCCCCCGGAAGCCCGAAGTAACCACCCACAACCGCCGTATTGCTCCAAACCTCGTTATACAACCGAATCAGAATAGCCGCCGCAAACGCCAACCCCGCAAAACGCCCAAACCGAGACGTAAGAAAATCCTGCAGACTCCGTGCGCCGGTCTGCGTGCGTATCAGATAAATCACATACCCGGCTACCGGAATCGAAAGCCAGTAACTGGCATAAGCCAGCCCCCCGACCACCCCGTAATCCGCCCCCAGATTCGCCGCATTGGTCACCGACTTGGCAAAAATCCAACTGATAAAAACACTGGCCGTAAGCGACCACTGACTAACCGGATTACCCTGATCATCAGCGCCTTTGTAAAAAGACTCCGAGTTCCTGCTCTTCGGCGACAGCACATACATAACCACGCCATAAACCAGCAAAAACCCCCAAAACAAGGCTGCTTCTGTGATGTTCACTGTTGTTTGTTTCCTCGTTGTATTCCGGGATTTTTTTTCGTTTTCCAGCTTCGAAGGTATCGGTGCTGGTGGGGTTGGGGTCAAAAAACCGCCCGTGAACCCATCCATGGGGGGCTTGGTCGCGCCATCCCTGGCGCTCCACATTTTTTGACCCCAACCCCACCAGCACCTTGGCTGAACCACGTTCTTTCGTTCCCCGACAAAAAAGCGCCTGAAACACTTACATTTTTAAATCATGAGGCTCGCAAGGTGTTCCCGCGGTATGGGGGGTGACGTTTTATTTTCGCCGGAAAAAGATGTCTGAGCGCAGCGAGTTATTTTTCCAAGAAAATAAAACGTCACCCCCCATGCCGCCAACTCCAACCAACCAATCCTGAAAATCAGACAGGCGCCGAACAACTAGCCCCATAGCGATAACAAGAAAAACACCGGTGATGCCGCAACATAATCCGCTCATCCATACTCTCGGCAAGCGACCCACCCAAATCATACTGCGGGTCATCATCCACCAGCGTGCACGCATAAACCCGCACCGCATCGCCCTTCTTCACCAGCATCCGCGTATAGGTACACATAAAATGCGCCCGACTATCCACCGTCGGATACTTCTCCATGCAGCCCTCAGTAATCTCAGGGCTACCATCCTCGGAACCCGGCGTACCCAAATCAGGAAACGCCGTGAACGCCAGATTCTCTGGAATTTTCCATTCCCGGAAAATCCCACGGAAAGCCGCCTCTACTTCTGCCGGCACCTCACCTGCATCAGTCTGGCGAGCAACAGACACCTTGAAACCCTGCTCAATCAGCCAGTGAATCCCCTCCAGCGCCTGATCAAAACTTCCCTCACCACGATCCTTGTCGTGACGGGCACGATCAGGAAAATCCAGGCTCACACGGAAATGAATCGGGCAGGGATTATCCAACAACGGCAACACTTGATGCCGGCGCTTCAACAGTGGTTCAGTGGCATTGGTCAACACAAAGCAGGGCCGGTGCTGGCTGGCGTAATCAAGAATGTTCACGAAGTCGCGAATCACGAACGGCTCACCACCCGTGAAAGAAAACTGCTCCACACCCATATCAATAGCTTCATGAATAAACGGCTTCACATCGCTCAGCTTCATGCCGGGAATACGGCCATCACCGGGATGACTGCCTTCCAGGCAGAACGGGCAAGCCAGGTTGCAGGCCGTACCCGTGTGAATCCACAGCTCTTTCAGCTTGTCCGCATCAATGTAACCCCGAGGATCACCATTGCGGGTGTGCGTCCAGCTGTCATGGGCTCTCGGTGCCAGCACTTCTACCGCCGGAATGCGTTGCCTGGCAGGCTTTGTTTCAATCAGGGGCATGGATGCTCCTTGGTGCTGTGACACTATGGCGTCACGTTTGAAGTGTCGGGCAGCCGGCGCTGATTTTTGCCACGCCGCCAACCGTGTAATTTTTCCAACAGTTTGAGAACGCCCTCGGGCGCATTCGCACGCTTCCACTCACCGGCGGCGTACTTGGCTGATTCGTTCCATGTGGGATAAGGGTGAATCGTGCCCAGAATTTTGTTCAGCCCCAGGCCGTGCTTCATGGCCAGCGTAAACTCCGCGAGGATTTCACCAGCGCGGGAACCTACAACCACCGCACCGAGAATCTTATCCTTGCCTGGGGGCGTGAGCACTTTGATGAAGCCGTAGTCTTCGCCGTCTGTGATCGCCCGGTCGAGGTCATCCAGGCCGTAGCGGGTTAGCTCATAGGGCACACCTTGCTCTTTCGCCTCCGCCTCACTGAGCCCCACACGAGCCACTTCCGGCGAAGTGAAGGTAACCCAGGGCATAACCCGGTAATCCACCTTGAAGCGCTTGAACTGTCCAAACAGACCGTTTACTGCCGCATACCACGCCTGATGAGAGGCCGCGTGAGTAAACTGATAAGGCCCAGCCACATCGCCGCAAGCAAACACATTGGAGTAGCGCAGGCTCATATCGTCTTCCACAGCCACCGCACCATTGGGCAGAGTCTCCACGCCAATCCGCTCCAGATTCAGGCCAGCGGTGTTTGCAGTGCGGCCCACGGCCACCAGCACCTGATCGAATGGAATGCGTATCTGTTTGCCGTTGTGATCGCAGTAGGCCACTTTCTCGCCGTCTTCCATACAGAATTTCGTGGCCGCATGGTTCAGGCGCAGATCAACACCGTCTGCTTCAAACTGCTGCTTGATCAGAGCAGAAACATCTCCGTCCTCTTTTACCAATATGCGGTCACCACGCTGAACCTGAATCACCTTGGTTCCCAGACGCACAAAAGCATGGGCAAGCTCAGACCCAATAGGCCCACCTCCCAGTATCAGTAACCGCTCCGGCTGCTCCTCCAGATCCCACAGCGTGTCTGAGGTCAGCGGGCTCATATCCTCAAGCCCGGGTATTGCAGGCATAGCCGGTTTACCACCCGTTGCAACCACAATACTGCGTGCCGTGAGGCGCTCGGTGCGGCCATCGTTGTGCTTTATTTCCAGCTCCCAAGGGGAAATAAAACTGGCTTCGCCGAAAATACAGTCCACGCCCAACTTCTGATATCGCTCGGGGGAATCGTGTGGCTCAATTTTGGCAATCACATCTTTAACCCGACCCATAATGTTCTTGAAGGAGCCCTTCACAGGCACAGATTCCAACCCGTAACGATTAGCATGGCGCAGGGTGTCTGCCGCTTTGGCACTGCGAATCAATGCCTTGGAAGGCACACAGCCTGTATTCAGGCAATCACCACCCAGCTTGTGCTTTTCAATCAGCGCCACCTTGGCTTTTACGGCCGCAGCAATGTAGGCAGTAACCAGCCCCGCAGACCCTCCACCAATCACCAGCATGTTGTAATCAAAGGATTCCGGCTTTTGCCAGCCAGCATAAACACGGCGACGGCGAACAAAGCCCACCACAAATTTGGCGATCAACGGAAAAACACCCAGCAGGGCAAAGGAGAGCAGCAGATCGGCCGAAACGATGTCAGAGGTGGACTGTATCTGGCCCAGCTGGGTTCCCGCATTCACATAGATAAACGTGCCCGGCAGCATCGCCACCCAACTTACCAGCGCATAGGTGCGCAGCTTCATCGAGGTCAGGCCCATGGCCAGATTGATCAGAAAAAACGGAAACACTGGCACCAGCCGCAAGGTGGCGAGATAGAAGGCGCCGTCTTTTTCCACCCCACGATCCATCTTGGCTACAGCTTCCCGATAGCGGGAGCGCAGAGTGTCGCGCACCAGGAATCTTGCAACAAGAAACGCGAGGCAAGCACCCAAAGTCGACGCTACGGATACCGCGAGCAGGCCATAAAGGTTGCCAAAAAAAGCACCGCCAGCGAGGGTCATAATCACTGCGCCGGGCAGAGAAAGAGCTGTCACCACCACATAAATAGCGGTATATCCTGCAATCGCCAGCAGTAGGTTCGCCTCAATCCATTGGTCAAGGCTCGCCTGATGGGATTGCAGGTTTGCCAGGGTGAGCAGTTTATGGCCATCCAGGCCAATAAAAGTGCCAACCACAGCCGCAATGGCCAGAATCAGTATCAGCTTACTTCGCTTCATGTTTAAGCCTGTGAGAAATGTATACAACAATACGTCTACAGCTGTGACAGGATCACGGCCCGAATGTTACAGCGCGCATGAAATGAATTTGAGAAACTACCCTGAAGATAAAAAACCAAATATACACAACCGGAGCGAAGAATGTTTCTGAACTGGCTTGCGAAGCATCTTGCCGCCTACCTTACCAAACAGGTAACGCAGCACTCTGTAGCCACCTCAACCTATGAGGCCATGCAAAAGGCGCTCAGGCCCGGGGACGTTTTGCTTGTGGAGGGTGATACACGCATTAGCGTAGCAATAAAGTACCTGACCCAATCCACCTGGTCTCACGCGGTTCTTTATCTGGGGCCCGATGCCGGTTTGGGAACGTCAGAAGACGGCGAGCCCCACACACTGATTGAGGCAGACCTGGAGGTTGGCATTCGCCCTCTGCCCCTATCCTTCTACCGCAACAGCCATACCCGGATCTGCCGACCTGTAGGGCTGAATGACGACAACATTCGCATGCTTACCGATTACGCCCTGAGCCGGCTGGGTAACCAGTACGACCTGAAGAACGTGTTTGATCTGGCGCGCTACCTCATCCAGACACCACCGGTTCCTTCACGGCACAGGCACAAGTTGCTCTCCCTCGGCAGCGGCGACCCTACGCGAACCATTTGCTCCACGTTTATTGCAGAAGGTTTCCAGCGCCTGCGCTACCCCATACTTCCGACCATCGACACCATTCCATCAGATGACCCGAACTGCCAGCACTGCATACGTGAGCATTACCGAATCCGGCAAACATCCTTGTTCACGCCACGGGATTTCGATGCATCTCCGTATTTCCGGATTATCAAACCCACTCTGGAAAGCAACTTCGATTTCCGGGCCATCAACTGGGCCGATCTTTAACCGGTATTGCCCAATTTTCACCCCCGACTATGCTTCAGGTACCATGCGCGTTTTAAGGAGGCTTTATGAAAACACGACTGATCCATGCCTTGCTCGCCATTTCCCTGCTCACCAGCACACCTTTGCTGGCGCAGGATAAACCCTTACGCGTCGGCATGTCCGGCCAGTATTTCCCGTTTACCTTTGTTGAGCAGGATGAACTCAAAGGTTTTGAAGTCGATATCATGAACGCTCTGGGCGAAGAAATGGGGCGTGACATCCAGTACGAAACCGCGAATTTCTCCGGCCTGTTCGGCATGCTGCAATCCGGGCGCATCGATACGGTGGCCAACCAGATCACCATCACGGATGAGCGCAAAAAAGCCTATGTGTTCAGCGACCCCTACGTGTACGACGGGGCTCAGGTTGTCACCAAAAAAGGCAATACTGACATCCGCCGTGTCGAAGACCTGAAGGGGAAAACCGTTGCGGTGAACCTGGGCTCCAACTTCGAGGCGCTACTGGTAGAGCTACCCTATGCAGACCAGATCACCATTAAAACCTATGAAAGCAACCTGGAGCGGGACACCGCCCTGGGGCGTGTGGATGCGTTTGTGATGGATCGGGTCAGTGCCAGCCAGATCATCAAGGAGAAGCCATTACCCCTTGAACTGGCAGGCCCCACTTTTTCCCAGATCACCAATGCTTACCCTTTCCACGACACGGAAGCCGGGCGGGCCCTGCGGGACGAAGTTAACAAGGCCATGGCGACCCTGCGCGATAATGGCACCCTGGCGTCCATTTCCGAGAAATGGTTCGGCACCGACATCACCAAGCCCTGAGGGGCACACCGAGGCCTGATTCCCTATGGACGTGTTGAACGTCGAATACATGCTTGGCTTGGTACCTGTACTGCTCAGGTACCTGCCGCTTACCCTGCAACTGGCGGGCATAGGAATGGTGCTGGCACTGATCCTTGCCTGCCTGTTTGCCGTTATCCGGGTGCTGCGCATTCCGGTGCTTAACCAGCTAACCATCGTGTTCATTTCTTTCTTCAGGGGTACACCGCTACTGGTGCAGTTGTTCCTGTTCTACTACGGGTTGCCGCAACTGTTCAGTGCGCTAACAGTGATTGATGGCATCACCGCCACCATCATGGGCCTGACCATGCACTTTGCGGCCTATATGGCCGAATCCATCCGCGCCGCCATCGTGGGCGTTGATCGCAGCCAGACGGAAGCTGCCCTGTCCATCGGCATGACCAATGGCCAGCTGATGCGGCGGATTGTGCTGCCCCAGGCCACACGGGTGGCCTTGCCTACCCTGATGAATTATTTCATCGACATGATCAAGGCAACCTCTCTCGCTTTCACCCTGGGGGTTACCGAGCTCATGGGCGCTACCCAGAAAGAAGCCGCCGGCAGCTTTCTGTACTTCGAGGCGTTCATTGTTGCCGCCATCATGTACTGGATTGTGGTGGAACTGCTTTCCAAGCTTCAGAACTATCTGGAAACCCGCCTGAACAAGGCCTATAACCGATGATCAAACTGACATCACTGAGCAAACATTTTGGCAAAACGGTCGTTCTTGACGAGATCAACCTGACCATTGAGAAGGGCGAAATTGTGGTCATCATCGGTCCTTCGGGAACCGGCAAATCCACCCTGTTGCGCTGCATCAACTTCCTGGAGCAGCCAACCGCCGGAACCATGACCGTGGGAAATCTCACGGTGGACGTAAACCGCGCCAGCCGGGCGGATATCCTTGCCATGCGCCGCCACACCGCTTTCGTATTCCAGAACTATGCATTATTTGCCAACAAAACCGCACTCCAGAACATCGCCGAGCGCCTGCTGGTGGTGGATAAATGGCCCAAAGAAAAGGCTTACCAAAGAGCGCGGCAGATCCTCGAACAGATCGGCTTGGCAAATAAGGCAGATGCCTACCCGGCGTCCATGTCTGGTGGTCAGCAGCAACGGGTTGGCATTGGCCGCGCCATGGCCGCCGAGGCCGAGGTTATCCTGTTTGATGAACCCACATCCTCGCTGGACCCTGAGTGGGTGGAGGAAGTGCTGGGGCTGATGAAGCAACTGGCCTCAGAACGCCAGACCATGATGGTGGTCACTCACGAAATGTCTTTCGCCAGAGACGTGGCTGACCGGGTAATCTTTATCGACGGTGGCCGCATTGTGGAACAGGGGCCACCCAGCGAAATCTTCTCTAACCCGAAGGACCCCCGTACAAAAGATTTTCTGAAGAAAATTCTGGCCACCAACCCTGTGTGAGGGATCACCTATCGCCCCAGAGGCAAGGGCACGTCAAAGAGGAACAAGCCGGAACCAAATCACTGTGGTTCCGGCAAGAGCCTTGAACAGCGGTGTTACTGTTCAGGCAAGTTAGCGCAAATCCGGGTTCAGGGTGTAGGTGCCGGTTACCCGGGCACTGGCCAACACGTGGCCTTTCATGGCCTCGCGCACTGCATTGCCATCAAACTCCCCGGAAAGCCCCAGCGTTTCAACATCCAGGGCATGCACTTCGTAGTGATAGTGGTGCAGCAGCTCATCGTTCCAGGGCGGGCAGGGGCCGTCGTAGCCGTAGTAGGTGCCTGCCATATCCGGATTGCCAGCCAGAAACTGGGTAAAGTTATTCACCCCGCGCAGGCCAAAGGGGCCGGAACTCTGATCCTTGCCCTTGGGAGTAACGCCGTCACTGTCTTCGCCTTCTGGAATCCTGCTGATACGAGCGGGAATGTCCACCAGCAGCCAGTGGAAAAAATCCACCCGGGGTATATCCCTCGAAATGGTTTTACCTTCCTGGTTTGCATCGTCTGCCACGCTGGGCACATCCGGATCAAACATCATGATCACAAAGCTTTTGGTGCCTTCCGGCGCACCTTCCCAAGACATCCCCGGGTTGCGGTTGGGCCCAAAGCTCATACGATCTTCCGGATGGTACACGCCGAACGCGAATGTATCCGGGACCGGTTTGCCGTCTTCAATCCCCTCAACGTTCAGTTTCATGGTGTTTTCTCCTGTCAGTTATTGAGGTTAGTAAGCAAATTGCTACCTCGATTGTGCCAGAGTCCAGCCTATTCTGTGATAATACCTTGTATCAACAGTATCCTGTTCATGTATAACCCAGCTTTCAGCCCCTTCCATTTTGAAAGAGCACTGCATGTTCAATAAAGGCCAGATTATTCACCACAGTCGGGACAAGCTCGGCAGCATTCTGGTAATCGACTACCGTAAACACCGGGTACTTACGTTCAACTCGGTGTTTGAACAAAGCAAAATCGACCGGCGCCACCCGCACCTTCCCGTGCACGAGTACAATCGTGCCATGTTTCTGCCTGTCGCCTTCAATACTCCCCAGCACATCACCATACTGGGGCTCGGCGGCGGTGTAATGGCCAGCGCCTTTCATCATCTTTTTTCAGAGTGCCACATTCACGCTGTTGAACTGCGCGAAGCCGTGCTCTACGTGGCTCGGGAATACTTTGATCTACCCGAGAGCAAGCGCATTGAAGTAACCATTGCCGATGCCCGGGCGGCCCTGAGTGATGCGCCGGATAGCAGCACGGATTTAATCCTCGCAGACCTGTACAACGCAGACCGTATGAGCCCGGCGCAGGCCCAACGCCAGTTTGTGGAAAGCTGCAACCGGGTGTTGAGCCACAATGGCTGGCTGGTCTTGAACTACCACCGCACACCAGACCCGGACGGGCCTTATTTCCGCCAGCTCCGAAAACACTTTCCTGTGTTGCTCATGTTCAAAAGCAAAACCAACAACATTGTTGTGTATGCCAGTAAACAGCCCATCGAGGCAATACACCCGCACGACCCAGCACTGGCCAGCCTCGAACGGCAGTTACCCATCGGCTGGGCCCGGTTAATGGGCAGGGTCAGCCGCCTTTGAATTCTTCCAACGCCGTTAACCGGCTTGAATCCACTTCTCCCGGGGCGCTTTATAGCTCTTGAACCCCTCAATCAAGGCGCCCGGGGTGTCTGCCAACACAATCATATCGAGGTATTTCTGCCTGACAAATCCAGAATCGACCATGGTTTTGACCATCTCGAGCAGGGAGTCATAAAACCCCGTCACGTTATAAAGGGCGCAAGGCTTCTGGTGAATACCAAGCTGCCCCCAGGTCCACACCTCAAAGATCTCCTCCAGTGTGCCAATGCCGCCGGGAAGCGCCACAAAACCATCGGCCAACTCGGCCATTTTTGCCTTGCGCTCATGCATGCTATCCACAACATGCAGCTCGGTAAGGCCAGGGTGCGCCAACTCACGGTTAACCAAGTGCTGGGGAATCACGCCATAAACCTTACCGCCATTGGCCAGCACGGCATCAGCCACAATGCCCATCAGGCCAACGTGCCCCCCACCAAAAACCATATCTATACCGTTATTACCGAAGAACTCGCCCAGCTCCCTGGCCTTTTCAAGGTATAGCGGCTCATTACCGGAACGGGATCCACAGTAAACTGCTACTTTCATATTTTCCTGTCTCTTGCTGTGTTTCTAATGATAAATGGGTCTTCAGACCAATTGTACGAGCTGCCCGGCGCGCGCTAGAATTCTTCTCGCAGCCCCGTATCCTACCTGTAAGCCTGCCCCAGTGACGACAGCCAAGCGTTTTTCCGCAAGAGCGTTTGGCTCTCATTACTTAAAGGTCTGAACGCTATGGATAACCTTCATCACATTGTAGTGGTCGGCGGTGGTGCCGGCGGCCTCGAACTTGTTACCAGCCTGGGCAGAAAACTCGGCAAAAAAGGCAAAGCCCGCGTAACCCTGGTAGACGCCGGGCTAACCCACGTGTGGAAGCCTCTTTTGCACGAAGTGGCCTCTGGCTCACTGGATGCCAACTCCAACGAAGTAAACTACCGGGCTCATGCCCGCAGGCATCACTACGAATTCCAGCTGGGGCGCATGAACGGCCTCAACCGTGAGGCGAAAGAGCTGATTATTGCCCCGTTTGTGGACGGCGAGGGCAATGAAGTTGTGCCTGAACGCCGCCTGAAATACGACACCCTGGTGCTGGCTGTGGGCAGCACCGCCAACGACTTTGGCACACCGGGGGCACAGGAGAACTGCTTGTTCCTCGACAGCCTGCAGCAGGCACGGCGCTTCCACAACCTGATGCTCAACGCCTTTCTGCGCAAAAACCACGACGCCATGCAGGGCCGGGAGCACAAGCTCAACATCAGCATTATAGGCGCAGGCGCCACAGGTGTTGAGCTGGCGGCCGAACTGCGAATGGCCTCCCGGGAATTGCCGGTATATGGCATGAACCACCTGCAAGCCTCGGATGTAACCATTACCGTGATAGAAGCCGCAGACAGAATCCTGCCCGCGCTCCCCGGCCGGCTTTCTTCAGCCGCCACCAAAGAACTCGGCCGCCAGCATGTGAAAGTTCTCAATGGCCAACCCGTAAGCGAGATTCGCCCCGGCCTTGTAGTACTGAAAGACGGCACCGAACTGCCCTCGGAAATGACCATCTGGGCTGCCGGCATTAAAGCCCCGGCTTTTCTGGCCAACCTCGACGGGCTGGAATCCAACCGTAGCAACCAGCTGATAGTGCACCAAACCCTGCAAACCACCCAGGATGCAGACATATTCGCCTTCGGCGACTGCGCCGCCTGCCCGCAACCGGATTCAGACCGGCCCGTAGCGCCCCGCGCCCAGGCCGCACACCAACAAGCCGACACCCTGTTCAAAACCCTGTGCAACCGGCTGGAAGGCAAAGATGCCGTGCCCTTTGTGTACAACGACTACGGCTCGCTCATCAACTTCAGCCACTACACCACCGTAGGCAACCTGATGGGCAACCTTTCGGGCCGCAGCATGTACATTGAAGGCAAGGTAGCCCGGCTGTTTTATGTGTCGCTCTACCGCATGCACCAGGTAGCTCTGCACGGCTTTCTGCGAACAGGGGTAATCTGGTTTATGGATAAGATTAGCAGGGCGATGCAGCCTCGGATGAAGTTGCATTGATGGGCTGAAAACCCGCGACTCAACCCAGCCCCTCGATCAACGTACTAAATTTCACAATTCTAGTAGATGTGGCGAGCACCCACGCTTATACTAATTTTTTGGAATTTAGTACTTGGGGGAAAATGATGAAAGTTCCTGCCTCACCGCCGCCACAAAAAAACCTGCTCGAAATCCTCAAAAGTGGTGACGCAGACAAAATCGCGCTTCTATTCAATCGGGCTGTTGGGCCATGCGACAGCCAGGGCCGATACCTGCACTGGGACAAACTCAGACATCTGACCGTGCCAGAAGGGTATGATGCAGAATTGTACTGGCTGGTGATGCGGGATGCTCGAAACCGGATTTCAAGGGAGCTGCCTTTCAGGGACAAAAATGGAGCACCATTCCAGTTCTGCATGCCAGATACAGTGATACGGGATATTCTGTGGATCAGTGAAAACGCCACTGGTGCAATAGAAGCTGACAGCAAAATATCAGACCCGCGAACCAAGCAAACCTACCTTATAAATTCCCTTATTGAAGAAGCAATCAATTCAAGCCAATTGGAAGGTGCCTCCACAACCCGTCGTGTTGCCAAGGAAATGTTACGTTCGGGAAGAAGGCCCAAAGATCATTCCGAAAAAATGATCCTCAACAACTATAACGCCATGAATTTCATCCATGAATACAAGGGTGAATTGCTTACAAAATCCATGATATTCGAACTGCACCGAATTGTTACGGACGACACCCTATCAGACGAAGATGCAGGAAAAGCCGGTGTGCTCCGGGGTAAACACGATGACATCAGGGTTTACTCTCACGATGACAAGCTACTGCATACCCCGCCACCCTGCGAGGAACTCGAAAACCGGCTGCAGATGATTTGCAACTTTGCAAACATGGATAATGAAAACGATGCCTACTTCATACCGCCTGTCATTCGAGCCATCGTTATCCACTTCATGATTGGTTACGACCACCCATTTGTTGACGGCAATGGCAGGACGGCAAGGGCACTTTTTTACTGGATGATGGCCAAGGAAGGCTATTGGCTGATGGAATATATTTCCATATCAAGAATAATAAAGCAGGCTCCGGCGCAATACATGTACGCCTACCTTCACACAGAAACCGACAGCAATGACGCAACCTATTTCATCATCCATCAGCTTGAGGTTATAAAAAAAGCCATAAAGGACTTGCATAGCTACCTTGCGGACAAGGCAAGCGAATACAGGGAAGCCGAAAGGTTGCTTGAAAAATCGAAACTGAGCGGGGTTTTGAATTACAGGCAGTTGGGACTGCTGAAAAACGGACTGGATAATCCGGGAATGGAATATACGATCAAATCCCACCAGAACTCCCATGGAATTGCCTACCAGACCGCGAGAACGGACTTATTAGCCCTCTCGGACGATTTCAAGCTGTTAAGAAAGTACAAGATGGGCAAAAAGGATGTTTTTGTTGCACCGGCAAACATGATTGATCTGATCAAGAATGGGTAGCCAGATGGCGTCACAGAACTGCGACCAAGAAAAACAAGGAAAAATCGCACGATTTTGTGACCTGAGTGTAACGTCAAAATTGCAAATATCGCCCTCCCTAGTATACTGTATATAAATACAGTGATTGTTTTCAGGGAGCACCACTATGAAGAAGGAACTTCAAACCTCAAAGAGCGTTCTTGATGAAGGCATCGACAGAACTCTCCGCCTCACTATCCCGATTCCCAACCCGGACACGGTTACGCCCAAAGACGTTATTCGATATCGAGTGCTCGTCGCCCAAGCCTGGATAGAACGGGATATTGAACAAAGTTTTTTACCCGAAGACATTTCCGATTTCGCGGCGATTGGGGAATATTGCGATCATAATATGTACTTGGTGGACGAAGCCCTCCACGGCTCCAAAGTTGGAAGCTTTTATGAGTGGGGCTGGGAGGTGCAGAAAGTATGTGACCACTTCAATGTCGTGGCAGATGCTCTCAGCGCTTGGCTGGGTTCAGGAAGAAAAGGAAGCGCAGCCGACTATATTGATATCGAAGCTTCTTTCAGCTGAGGGTTCAAGGCCAGTCCGGGCTTGTTTCACCGAAAACGTCCGAGCCAGCAATCCATGCTGACAGGTCATCAATGACAGGGGCAAAAGACTTGGCAGCTGCGCCTTTTATGGAACATTCCCATAGAACGAACACTCGCCAGCCTTGGCCCAGCAGTGTGTCGATGTTTTTACGATCACGCGCTTGGTTAGCTTCGATTTTCGCACGCCAGAAATCTGGTCGCGTTGCAGGCCACTTGAACAAGTGACAACTGTGCCCATGCCAAAAGCACCCGTTTACAAATATAACGGCCCTGTATCGCGGAAGCACAATGTCTGGCCTGCCTGCAAGATCCTTGCGGTGGAGGCGGTACCGGAAACCCTTTGCATGTAGCGCTTGCCGGATAACAAGCTCCGGTTTTGTGTTTTTGCCACGGATACCGGACATCATTCGTGAGCGTGTTTTCTGATCAACAATATCAACCATTTGGTATTAAAGCCTGGAATTCATTTAGAGGCCTGGTATGCTAATGCGCCATCAACTTTCAGTGATCTTCTCATGAAAAACCAAATCAAAATAATTGATCTTTTCGCTGGGCCGGGCGGTCTGGGGGAAGGTTTTTCAGCTCTGAAAACCAGCAGCGGAGCCTTCCCATTCCAGATCGCCGCTTCTGTAGAAATGGAACCAAGCGCACACAAAACACTAACGCTCAGAGCGTTCTTTCGCCAGTTCCGAGGCGAAAAAGTGCCAAAGGCATATTACGATTACATTCGTTCAGGTGGCCGGGGGGACTTGGACGAGGCTTTCAGCCAATACGCCGAAAAGCTCCAAGCCGCGAAGCAAGAAACGCTGGGGGGCCCAAAGGCGCTTGGTAGCGAAGACCACGATGAGATTTTTACGGCAATTGAGGATGCTCTAAAAGGACACGAAGGGCCAACAGTTGTAATTGGTGGCCCACCTTGTCAAGCCTACTCGTTAGTCGGGAGGGCACGAAACAAGGGCAACAAGTCTTATCAGCCCGAGGACGACGCTCGGCATTTCCTTTATCAGGAATATCTCAAGGTTCTGGACCTTGTGAATCCAGACGTTTTTGTAATGGAGAACGTAAAAGGCATCCTGACATCCAAGGTAAATGGAAATCCTATCTTCGAAGAGATCCAGAAAGATTTACGGCATCCCGGCAAAGCCGTTGGCAATCATGGCAGTGACGTGGAGTACGATCTCTATCCCTTGGCGGTGGAAATAGGCAAAGGACGTGCTAAGTACTCAGGTAAAGACTTTGTTATACGTGCAGAGGAGTTTGGCATCCCCCAAGCTCGCCACCGAGTCATTATTCTGGGTGTGAGGAAAGACCATCAGCAGAAAGTACCCAGCGCCCAACTCCTCTGTCAGTGGCAGACCGACAAGTTAATAACTGCCGACCAAGTCCTATATGACCTTCCCTCTCTAAGAAGTGGTCAAACCAAGGTTCTTGAGAACGATTTTAAGGCGTGGCTTGATAATTTGAAAAAGGCCGAAGGCCATGCGAGCTCAACACCCGCGCTTCGTAATGCAGCAAAAAGATTTGCACGGGAAGCCGGCAGTCGGCCTAGTGTAGATCCAGGCCAAGGCCTGCCATTTGTAGAGCAAGCCGAAAAGAACCTTGAACGAATGCCTGAAGACTTACGAAATTGGTACTTGGACAAAGAGCTGGGAGGCGTCCCAAATCACCAGGCGAGAAATCATATGCCGGAGGATCTGCACAGGTACTTCTATGCTAGCTGCTATGCAGAGATCAACGGAGGCGCATCCCCAAGATCTTCAGACTACCCAGACGAGCTGGCACCCGCTCATAAAAACTGGAAAAGTGGCCACTTTGCAGATCGCTTCAAGGTTCAATCTCGCCACAAAGTAGCAAGCACCGTTACCAGTCATATTTCAAAAGACGGGCACTACTTCATTCACTATGATCCTGCACAATGTCGCAGCCTCACTGTTCGTGAAGCCGCAAGGATTCAGACGTTTCCTGATAATTATTTCTTCGAGGGAAACCGGACTCAGCAGTACGTTCAGGTCGGGAATGCCGTGCCCCCTTTATTGGCTAAAAAGATTGCCTTGGTTGTTCATGAGCTTCTTTGCTAATTGGTGAAGAAGCAAAGGAAAAAACCAATGACGTGTTGCATGACCAAGCATGCGCCGGACATGTAACCGCTCCCCATTGCGACATGGGGGAGTAGCGAAGAAATTAGCTTTGAAACCCCTCATCCTTTAGTTTATTCAGTGCCGATAGGGCAACAATGCATTGCTTTTCAGATGGCATTTTCCTAGGAATGGCCGCACAGGTTTCCACCACACCTAGCTCTTTCGGGGTCAACATGCCTCTTTCACGAGCCCAATCTCGAGCTTTCGTCCAAAGGTGACTTCCCAGACGGTGAACCTCTATTTCTGCATTAACATTGCTATCAAGTTTTGCCTCTGCCTTTGCCTCCTTGACGCGACTCCTCGCTGCGCCCGCAGAAATTAGCACGCGCTCAAATTTCACCGGATAATTTACCTCTGCTTCAGTCAGCCACGTCCAACAAACCTCCTTCTTTGCCCATTCACTAGCATTTCGAACTCCCTCCGGCGGATGATTTATTACATCTTGGGCAACTACCCCCGCTGCCAATAGTGCGGCTTTCAGAGTTAGTGAAACTTGCTGGCTCTTCCAAATCAAATCAAGGTCTATTACTTGCCCATGTTGCTTGGCATCAAAAACAACTTTCGATATACCGTACGTAACGATATTAGCCCGGTACCCACCCTGATACCAATCAGCACTGGAGACGAGCTTTTCCATAGTGCGAAAGAGGATTGTTTTTGCTATTAATCGTTTAAACCATAGCTCGTCAAAAACAGCACCTTCTTTACCCCAATTCTTTCCAATATTCTTTGCAAACTCGGCAAAATTTTTCTGCGCGCCACGGCTTACAATATGTGGCATACATTCAAAGGTGTTCTCATACTTGGCAAGATCAGTTTTTGTGAAGAATTGGCTCCTTGGAAACTCAGCGTCATATTTCTTTCTTTCTGCTGGAGTGCGACGGCCCCTTTCATCAGCATACTGACCTCTAGCGCGCTCATAAAACCACTTTGTTTCTCGATATCCATCCTCCCCGGCTGGGGCGAGTATGCGGCGGGAAAAGTCCTCAACCTGTATATGAAAGGGGTGATTCGCAAAAAAATCTGCAGCGTTAACTTTATTCTGACTGTTCGCGTATTCTGAGATTCGGGGTACAACATTTTCAGACTGAGAGCGAGGAACAATAGTGAGCTTCATCTGTACATGAACATCGCTGAGCTGATCCTCAAACGTTTTTCTCGCAGCATGTAAGGAGGCCGTGGTCTGACCACCGTTAACAATTTGCAGGTTATCCACGCGCACCATTTCGAGTCCCGAAGAGGTTTGCTTGATATCAACACCATCTGCAGTGGCGCTTAATCCATTGTTGTACGAGAAAAACATATTAGGCTCATCTCGTATCGTATTTCTAATGCCTTGGTTTACCTTACCTCTAGCTTGCAGGAAGCTTCGGACGTTTGCCTCAAGAAGGCGCGGCCCCCATTTTTCGTAAATACCAGCCAACTGCGCCCCCGGAATCACTGCTAGATAGCTTTCAAACGCCCCCTCTCCTCCGGATGCTCTCAGCACCGGAATACCACCACCAAAGTCACTCTCAAAATCAATGACAAGGTCTGCCCTAGCTTGACCTTGCTCCATGAACTGCTTTAAGCGTTTGAGATCCCAAACGCTAAGGGTGAGCTGCTTTCCATCAACCGCAGCAAGATTGTCGGCATCTGACCGGGCACTAAAATTCCCATTTGTCACAATGATTAACTTTACTTTTTGTACTGATTTCCACCTTGTGACAATCAGGTCTGCCAACCCAAAACCGGCACTGGTCTCTTCCAGGCGATCCCGGAAATCAGCATTCAAACTGGCCAAGAGAAAATTATAGAGCTTATTTCGTAGTCGCTCCACATGCGCCTTATTGACCACTCGCACATCATCACTTAACGCAAAGTCACATAATATAAGGGTAAGAACGTCAGAGTTTTCACCAGGGTCACCACCATAACCGTCGACTAATATATGATGGAATGAATATTTTCCGTCATAATAGGCCCTGTTTGCTTCATCAATTTCACCAGCCTCTGATAAAAGCTCTGCCACTTTCTCAAAAAATGCTTCTGTAGTAACCACACCCAAAGCATCGGCATCACCTTGTATATCGGCAATTAATTCATGGTGAAAGTTATATAATTCATCCATTTTTCAATCCATCCCTGATTACTTCAACTAGGTCAATTTCTTTTTCAAATCTGGCGCAAGCTTCGATAGACAATGCATATTTAACCATTTCAATACCAGGTGGCAACGGAACACCAATACGCGGAAAGTCGTCTATTACCTCATAAGTTTTTACTTCCCCCAATTGCCAGCGGCGCCCGCCATAGTCATTTTCGGGATCATATCCATAATCATATAAAGCTACTTCCCAATCATCGATAGCGGTTACGGTTTCGGCGAAAAGTTGAGCAGTCATTTCTACATGGTCATGCAAGCTTTGCCCTACAGGAGTAACTGCAGACGCCACATTAACAATACGCATAAACAGCCGGCAGCCTTCAACGTCCGCCAACTGCTCCGCTGAAGAGATTGAAACAAAAGGTTTGGCAGCAACGCGACGAGTCTTCACCTCGATGCAAGTTCCGATGAATTCGAAATCCTTCGTAGCTCTACTTGGCCCTTTCCATGCGTCAATAGCAGCTTCCGGACCCAGGCCGGCTATAAGTTCCCTGAGAACCGCCAGCTCACCCACAAGCCCTCTCTGCTCCTCAATAGACAAACCAGCTCTACTGCCACCTCTGAGAAGATGGTGCCATCGACGGGTGCGCTGTATCGCCCTATTCAGGGCGTGGTCAATGCTGTCAGCAGATTCACACGCAGAAACAACGTCCCGACAGAGCGTTTCGAATATTTCTACCTGACTTTGTTCTTTTAGAGCGAGAACAAAAGCAGGAGCTGAAGCAGATGTGCGAAAACAAACTGAGAGATTCTTTAATTTGGGAAGCTCGGGAAGAGGATCCGGCAACTGCGGAAGTCGCAACATCAAGCCTGGCATACCAAGCTCAAGTGTCACCCAAAAAAAATCGAATTGCCCCGTGGCACTCACTCGCCGGGCTTCATCCGGGGGCAGTTTGCTCCAAGGATCAGGGCTCGTCATATTCTGACTCCTGATCCTCATCTTCATCCCCAAACAACTCGGTATATCTGACTGTATTCACAACATACTCTACTTTTTCAGTCGGACGGGATGAAACTGGCAAACTGATACCCCAGCCGACTACAGGTGCTTGCGGTATCAAATCACGATACTTCGCCTGTGAATCTTCTGCAGGCTTTTTCGGTTGAACCAAATGCAGAATAAATAGCCCTTTGGTTCTCATTTGGCGATACGCTTTATCCGGATAATTCACAACATCACCCTTGTTTTTATTATTTGCCAAACGAAAGCTTTCCTCCGCTTGAAGCGCCTCACTAGGAGCAAGCCCGGCTTTTTCAATTCCTCTTGACGCTAACCTCATGCCTTTACCACTAAATGACATATAAGCATGTTTAGGGTCGCTAATACTGACTTTTCGTTCCGCAGGTATAATCTGGAGACCCAAGGAGTAATCTGGCTCTCCAGATTTTTTTGATGTAATCAGAACATCCCATTTTTGGAGCTCCCCGTCGCTTCGAGCCTGAATATATTTACGGACGGGTCCAGTTTCTGTAGTGACACTTTGTTCCGCATTTCGCCAGCCGGCCAAAAACTGGTCAATGCTCTCCCAACGAACTCCTCTCCAAAGGTACCCCCACTCGGTAACTTCATGCTCAAGTTCGCCATCAATCAAATATCCGACGAAGGATTTTGATATTGCCATGTTCGCGGTTAGATCCTCTGATGTGACGCTCACCTTAGCGGTTTCTATAAACCGGTTGGAGAGCCCTACCATCGTAGTAACTTTTCTCCCTGATCCCATCTTGTTTCTAGCCGTGACCAGAAGAGAGGCTGGGTGACTCCTGACTGCCAACCCGAACATTTTGGGCGTTGCTTTTGCTTTCTCCATTATTTTCAGTTCTTCGTGAAGCTCTTCGGAAGCGTTCGCTATGAATGCATACCAATCGATCGCCTCTGGTGGCATCCAAACACGACACAAATCCTCGTACCCACCTCTGTAGCCAAACCAGCGACCCATTTGCATCAGGGTGTCATACATCATTGTATTTCTTAGAAACCAGGTGACTGTCAATCCCTCCAATGTTAGTCCCCGGGATAACGAAAAACCTCCGACTGCAATAACAGTCTGACCTCTTTCTCCTGCTGCAGAATAATCAAGATCATTAGCTCTACTGTTAACTTCAACAACCTTCGCAGAAGCTATACTTTCTAACAGACTCTTCTGAATGACGTCCCAGCTGAACTCAGTTTCTGAGTATTCTTGCAACCAAACATGATATAAAGCAGCAATCTCGGGGTCTTCCAGAGCAGCAGTTCCGCGTGCGGCATTAACTCTTGCCGCATTTTTTACATACTCAAGTGTTTCGTGAATGCGATTTCTTAGCTTTCCCTGAACATCAGTAAATCGACTGGCGTTCACTAACATTGAACAATGGGAAGATGCATGGCCGCGAAGATTTCTGATTACTCGCGCTAGCAAGAAGGTTCGTACAGCCTTTATCAAAGAATCAGGCAGGCTATCTAATTGATGATCAATTTTGTGCTTTACCGGAAGAATGTCCTCATTATCCGTTATGTATCTTAGCCAGACTGGTTCGCCTTCCTCCGGTATGCCATCAATAAATAGTTTACGTGGTCCAAAATAATTTGTCGGTGCATCAAGACCGATGATGAAATCTCTGGGAAACAGGTCTTCATTGAACATTTCGTCATCTTGATCTGGATCGATGAAGATATTAGCAAAAGGAGTTGCAGTGTATCCGACATAGCAGCTTCGGTGGAACATACTCAACAAGTCACGGATTTGGCTATTAATCTTGGTCACCAACTTTTTATTGTATCCGGTATTTATCGAAGCATTATCAGCCTCATCATCAATTAGAATCATGGGCTGATCAATCATCTCCCGATCACCTCTTGTGCTATTATCTCGCAGCCAATCAAGAAGGTTCGCAAGTGTTCGGTGGTTTTTTTTAATAACAAGAACAACAGGAACTTTATATGAATCTATTTCACTAGTATTAGTTGACGCAGTTTCCTTATTAAAGTCTCTCAAAGTATTCGTCAGACTTACCGGCGTTCTGTTAGGGTCAAATTGTCCAACGCCTACTGTGTACCGAGCGCCCCCTTTTCCCTTTTCTTGGACTCGGCCGGTATCCCTGCCAATAAACCCTTCATCGATTCTGGCCTGGGTCTGGTTTCTCAAATTGTTATGAATACCTGCAATTACTATGATCAAACGATACCCAGCGTCTGCAGCCTTACAAATAAGGCCGGTGTAGTTCGCAGTTTTTCCGCTCTGGACGTGGCCAACAACCATTCCCCGCCTGTCCCAAGCTACCTGTTTCCTAGGGTTCCCCAATCGGCCGAGTATTTTGTCGGTAACCTTATCCGTTGATGTGACGACGTCTCGAGGCAACCCATTCTGTAATAGTAACTTTTGATACCGGTGCCAATAGAAAGGTTCTATGGACGCTTTTGCGTCGTCTAGCCAAGGCTCAAAATCATCTCCATCTACTACTGCCCCCAATCCGGCTTTGATGCCCTGTTTTGCCTCAACTTCTCTTGCAAGGCGCTCTCTTTCCTCAGCATCAATTTCCGGCGCGACCGCATTCGCCAACGCCTCAATTAAACTCCGCAGTTCCTCTTCGGTTTTTCGTGGCTGATTGAATAAAGCTGATTCAACCACACTCATTAGCTGGTCATAATTACTGCCGCTCATGCATTTCCCTCGCGTAAATACTCTTCAATTATCTGTTTGGCTACGTACCAGTTTGACCTGAGAAAAGGATGACTTTGTAAGGTGTCTGAAAGAGAATCAGCTTCCACACCATTGCGGATAAGAGCATCAGCTGTCGCGTAGACCATCTGCCTCAGATCCTCTTCACCTGCCTCATCAGCCACAACCATCTCCGCGTTACCTACCAGTTCCGCGTGCAAAGTTTCAACCGGTAAACCTGAACCAACAAGACGCAAACATCGTTTAAAGCCGTCACGCAAGCCCTCCGGAAGCTTATCTGAATATGCCTTGAATACTGGATGATCCAAATTAGGCCGAAAGGAAATCTCACCATCCTGTTGGACACGAGTCCAAATGGGGTGCTTGGTTTCGTCCACTAACTTTTGGCCACGCCTGCGATAGGTGCGTTTTGAAGTTCCAACAAAACGCTCTACCACCTTTTTAAGCCGCTCCCTTACAAGGGGAGGCAGTTGAGCAGAGGCCTTCTTGACATCAATTTTCCACTCAGCATCCATCGTGTTTGGAATGTCTACTGCTATCCGACACAATTTTGTGAGCTCCGTTTGGCGAGCCAGCCCAAGCCACCCACCAGCAATAATTAATCGATTTTCCCGGTATATATAGAGCCCCTGAGATTTGAGATAGCCCTCTGGCCCACCCGTTTCTTCCCACTCATCACGTGTTATTTTTTTGTGGTGAGGCAGCGTGTAACAGCGAATACGAACATTACCTTTGCTAAGCTGGAGGACTTCTTCGGGGTCTTTTTGAGTAGCAGGATGAGATGCAGCCATTGGATCTATAGGCTTGAGCTCCCGGTCGTTGAGAAACAAAGTAAGCTTTGGATTCCGCCCTTCCAGAAACCTATGGAAAACCAGTCGAAGGTGACGTTCTGCTCTTCCTAGCTCAGCGTTCATGTAGCTGGTACGTTTAGGGCGATCTTCACCAAAACCATCTATCAGGCGATCAAGCTTTTCCCAGATAACTACCGTACCTGTCTCGCTCAATAGCTCATAGCCAACAGTGCTCTCAGGATGATCAATTAGCTCAAGAGACCAATCGTTGCGTCGAGATATGCGGTCAAGATCCCAGCGCGCGCATGATACTTTTCCGTTTTTGCGAGTCAAAACTGTCAAACTTCGGCACTGGGAAAAGCTAGCGCTTTTAAGTCCAAGCCCGAAACGCCCCAGATCATCGATGGCCCTAACATCCTTGGGATTCTTTGAGCCAAGCCGCATGGCCTCTATAAGTTCTGTTTCAGACATACCAGAACCATTGTCCGCTAAGGCTATTACAGGCTTCTCAACTGCAGTGCTGGCGATTAACTGAATAGTTTTTGCTCCAGCAGATATTGAGTTATCAATAACATCTGCCAACGCAGTTTCGAGGCTGTACCCAAAGTCCCTGTGACCTTCAATCAAGGCCGCAGCATAGGGTGCAGCATCAACTTCTCGTACCGGATACGCTTTTTTGCCTGCAACTCGTTCCATAGTCTCATTTATCCTACTCGTACTTAGTCGAGGGAGGAGTGCCGGTACGTCCTCTCTAAGATCTAACCAACGCGTGATACATTGATTTAAAGTTCTCCATCCCCTAGACACACGGGCATCAAAACTCTCTCGGCAAACCAATACTGCTTGATAAACGATCCCGTTCCAAGCTATGTGTGTATCTCAACCTTAGTCTTTAGTAACAAATAGTTACCGGACACAACGGCACTACACTTTCCCATACGCATTAACTTTAAATCGAAAACTTGGCATCAATATCTGTGACGGGATCGATAAGACCACGCTTGTGAAAAACCCCATTCACCCAATACTCATCCCGCCCCGGCCTGCGATCTGCTGTTTGCCAGGTGGTTATCTTCTCCAACCCCGGCAGAGCATTTGCCCAGCGTTCAAGCTCAATTTCGGTTGCATCGGTAAAGTGTCTTCCATTGCGTTCGCGTTCCTCTTCACCCTGTTTAAAACTGAGGTACAAAAGGCCACCGGGTTTTAAAGCCTGCCAAAGGCGGGTGAGTGCGTGGGGTATTTGCTGGCGTGGGAGATGGAGCAAGCTTGCGCAGGCCCAGACGCCATCATAAACCTGAAACTCGTTAACCTCATCAAAGCTGCGAACGGATACGGGGTGGTTGATGGCTTTGGATGCAAGCCCGGCCAGTTTCTCAGAGGCATCAAACGCGGTTACGCGATAGCCCCGGGCCAGAAATTCCCGGGAATCCCGGCCAGAGCCGCAGCCAGCATCAAGTATGTGGGCATTTTCCGGGAGGTGTGGCAAAAATGCTTCGTACAGCGCCGTCATGTCTACATGCAGCGTTTCATCCAGAAACGCCTGGGCATGGGCGTTGTAATAGGCAACCGATTGGCTCATGCCGGGCAAGGCTCTTTTTATTGGCGATAACGAACAATATAAGCAACTGTTTTACAAATACAAACCACCAGTACAACTATTAGAACGGCTACTTATTTAAAGCGAACAACAAGCTCGTGCAGTTCACCCGCTATGCCTTCCACCCGCTGAACCCGGTTTATGGCCACATCCCCTTTGTGCAGGCTGTCAGTGCCCAGGCTTGCGATGTGTTCAACCTGCTCGTTTATCTGATCGAACACCTGGGCCTGCTCTTCTATGGCTGCCGCCATCTGTATCGACATTTCAGCAATGGTGCCAACCGATTCGGTTATCTGGCCAAGTGTGGTTTCTGCTTCCAGCATATGGGTAAGGCCGCTGTCGGCTGATTTTTTTCCTTCATCTGTAGCTTTAACCGAGATGGACGATCTCGACAGCAGGGCCTCAATAATTTCGTGAATTTCCCGGGTTGAATCCTGGGTGCGCCTGGCCAGGCTCCGCACCTCATCGGCTACCACCGCGAAGCCGCGGCCGTATTCACCAGCCCTTGCCGCTTCAATGGCGGCATTCAGCGCCAGAAGGTTGGTCTGTTCGGCAATTTCTTCAATAATCCTGGCAACGCTGGCAATTCGTTGTGTTTCTGAGGCCAGCTGGCTCACGGATTCGCTGATGCTGTGCACGGTGGCTTGTAGCGCTTCGATCGCTTCTCTGGTGGTTTTGATCACACTGGCACCGCGGTCGGCCCGCCCGCGGGATTCTTCTGCTTGATGGGCGGTGCTCTGAACATTGGAAGACACTTCGGTTATGGTCTGGGATACCTCGTGCACCGATGTCGCAACGCTACTGATTTCTGCCTGTTGTTTTCTGAGTGCTTCATGGGATTCGTAAGTCACCTCAAGCCCTTGCTCAGCGCCGGCTTTCACCTCTCCTGCGGTTTCTTCCAAGCGGGTTAGTACGGCGTCCAGATGGGCTTTTTGGGCCATTATGGCGACCTTCATACGCCCGGATTCAAGATCGTCATCGGTGTAACTGCGTGCGGCAAGGTCGTCGGTGAAGCTCTTCTCAAGGAGCTGCATGACTGAGCTTATTAGTTGGCGACGGGAGCGGCGCATCCAAAGCGTGTATACGATCAGGCCAAATAGAAGGATAGCCTGTGCAACAATCGCTTTGCCGGCAAGGAAAGAGAGTACTGCCAAAGCTATAACAAACGCTAAAAACAGGGATTCCGGTAAGATTTTCTTAAAAGCCGATACTTGAGTTTTGCCTTGGCGAATTCTGGCGTAATGCTTTTCAGCGCGTTGGATATCGTCTCTGGAAGGGCAGGATCTGACGGATTCATAACCCACAACCTCGCCGTTTTCAGTAACGGGTGTTATGTAGGCACTCACCCAATAATAATCACCGTTTTTACGGCGATTTTTGACCATTCCCATCCAGGGTGTGCCAGCCTTCAGGTGCGACCATAGATTTTTATAGGCTTCGGGAGGCATATCCGGGTGGCGCACAATATTATGGGGCTGGCCAACAAGCTCTTCCCGGGTAAACCCGCTCACCTCAACAAACGCTTGATTGCAGTGGCGTATTTCACCGCTCAGGTCTGTCGATGATATGAGTTTTTGATGCTCTTGGAAGGTAAATTCCGTGTCCGTGACTGGTAAGTTTTTTCTCACTTCATTCGTCCCTTCGTACCTGTGTCATAACTTCAATCTGGTACAGGAACGCCGATGTGTAAAACATTTGCAGCTAACTCACCCCCCTTAAAGAGTGAACAACAATTCAATACTATCAGTAACTTCCGCCTTTACCTTCATCAACAAGGAGTGAGTGCTCCCGGATAAAGTACCGGTTCTTGCCCGCCCGCTTTGCCTCATACATGGCTGCATCAGCACTTTGCATGAGGCCCTCATTGGTAATACCGGCACCGCGAGCCACCACGATTCCGATACTCACACTCACCCGCCCAACCCCTTCCGGCAAGTAAACAGGCTCTGCAACCGTTTCTATTATTTTTTCAGCCACGGTTATAGCGCTTTCCGGTGAGGAGATTTCCGGCAGCAGCACGATAAATTCATCCCCGCCCATGCGCGCCACTGTATCTGTCTCTCGAACACTGTTCTTCAGCCTTGCCCCTATTTCTTTCAAGAGACTATCACCGGCATCGTGACCAAGGGTGTCGTTCACTTCTTTGAAGTGGTCAAGATCCAGGAACATCAGCCCAAGATAGCGGGAGTGGCGTCTTGAGAGGGCAATGGCCAGGCTCAGCCTGTCGTCCAGCGCCCGACGATTAGGGAGGCCTGTCAAAATATCCTGATAAGCGAGGGTTTGAATTTTTTCCTGGTATTTTTTGATCTCGGAAAAATCCTGGAATGAGATCACCACACCTTCATCGCCGGTATCGCTGGTCAGGGGCGCAGCATTGAGGATCACCGGGATGGTTGCATTATCTTTACGGCGAAACTCCTCATCTTTGCTGCGGTAGAGCTCGCGGGTGTTCATTACGTTCAGGATGGCACAGGTGGACTCATCCCCCTCATGCACGTGGAATACGTCATGGCCTTGTTTGGTAACGAGTTCCTCAGAGCTCCAGCCCAGAATACGCTCAGCCTCCGGGTTGATATAGGTAACAACACCCTCGCCATCCATTACGATCAGGCCATCGCCCAGCACGCTGGAGATTTTCCAGAAACGCCGTGCCTGCTGAGCGTTTTCACGCCTGAGCTCACGGCGCTTGTGCCGGGAAAACTGGAAATAGAATACCGCCACGAAAATCAGCACAACGCCAATCAGATAAAAGCCAACAACCCATGGGTGCACAAAAAGTGCGTTAACTGGCAGTCTGCTGTGAGGCAAAAACGCAACGGCTTTCCAATAGTAATCGTCGCTGCCAGCTGATGAATCCAACCCTTGAAGTGGGCGAACCGTTTCAAACACGAACAGGCCGGCCGGCGTTTCAACATGGCCACTTTCGTTTTGCGCCATCTGCTGCCATGCCTGCGGGTAGTCACGCTTAAATGCCGACGGAAGGCCAAACATGAAGCCCCACTCGTTATGCTCATCGGGGCCAGATAACACGCCTCCATCACTGTTCAGCAAAAATGCCGGGTAGGATTCACCCATGCTCTGCCTGAAGATGTCCAGAAGCGACTGCCCTTTCATGTTGAGGATAAGGGCACCTTGCTTTTGGCCAAGCTCATCAAAAACCGGCACGCCAAATCGAATCATGGGGAGGTAGGGAGCCTCAACCTTTCCGTTTTCAACATTCAGGTCGAGAGGGGAAACGTACACGTCACCTTCAGGCCTTGCCATGGTGCCGGTAAAGTAATAGCGGGTGCTTTTAGTCTGAAGCTGATCTTCAGGAGTCACCAGGCTGCGACCTGATTTATAGTCCAGCCTGATCAGTTCCGCACCTGAGCTGTCGAGAAAACGGATTTGGCTGTAGAATTCTTTTTGCTCAAGCAGAACGCGAAAAACCTGTTTTAGCCGCTCTTTCTGAAGCTCGTTGCGGGTTTTGATGAATGCCTCGGTCGCCGGCAGTTCTGAAACCGTCCGCAGATCACTTGCGGCATAGTTATACTTTTGGGTGAGTAAACCGGAGGCAAGCCTGACCCTTGCCTGCTCAGCAACTTTCAGATCTGCAAGCTGCTCATCCGCCTGATACCTCAATGCACCATAGACTATGGCTGTAAACATTCCGGCGCAAAGCAAACCGGCGATCAATGCGGTCTTGATATACCCTTGCGGCTGTTTTCCCGGAGCTGTCATGTATTTCCAGATAATGCTTTATTTAAAAGGCCGGTAGAGCTGGTGCGGTGACAATCAGGCCTTCCTTCACGTAATCCTTCAGAACAATACCATAAGTGCCATCTGGCACCTCTCTGGATATATGATAAACGACCCCGGCTCCGTCTTCCGGCATCGCTTTCAAATCCAGCACCGATGGAGAGGGCAGGAATATTTTGCTTGCGTCCTGCACCATGAGCACTTTTGGCTTGAGTTTGTGGTCGGGGTCACTTTCAACCACGATGCCCACCTCTCCGTTCATCATTTCAACAATGGAGCCTGGCGGATAAACGCCAATCATCTGGATGAATTCATCAGCCAGTTCCGCATCAAACTGGGTGCCGCGATTTTTATGAATAATTTCCAGTGCATGCATGGATGCGAGTGCTTTTTGGTATACCCGCTTACTGGTTATCGCGTCGTAGGTATCAACCAGCGCAATGATCTTCGCAAAGTATGGGATTTTTTCAGCCGGCAGACCCCGTGGATACCCTTTACCATCAATACGTTCGTGATGGGAGAAGGCAACATCTACCGCGGTATTCAGTGCAGCCCCCGTGCTCATGAGAATGGTGCGCCCATGAACTGCGTGATTTTTCATTAAATCAAATTCTTCGCTCGTGAGGCGGCCTGGTTTGTTCAGTACCTCATTCGGAATTCTGGTTTTTCCAACGTCGTGTAACATGCCGCACAGCGCCAGATTCTGAATTTCACCCCTTATCATGCCCAGGTGTTTGCCAAAGGCAGCAGCCAGAATGGATACGTTGATGCAGTGCTCCGCGGTATATTCATCCTGGTTCTTGATTCTGGTGAGCAGCATCAAAGCGCTCTCGTTGCGCAGCACACTCTCAACACAATCGTTTACAACCGCTCGTGCGTTGTTGATATCCAGCGCCCGGCTAACCCGTAAGCCTGACATGATGGATTTTGCCGTGCCCTGGGCTTCTTCAAACCGCATGGTGGCCGTTTGCAGTTCACGGCCCACACTTACCTGATTTATATAGGAAACACGCCTGCGGGGAACATGCCCGGCTTTAGCGGGCGCCGTTTTTTTGTTTCGTTTGAAAAATCCACTGAGCCGGTTCGAGCCAGTAATTTTCTCCACTGGTTCTCTATGCTTTTCAGCCACGCCCTGAATCACCACGAACTCGCATTGACGGCGCAATGCGTGAAGCTCTGCCATGTCATTGATGATAAATCCCTGAACAAGAAAGTCGGTATCTTCCCAAGGTCTATCCAATCGGATGACATGCATTCCGATTTCCAGGTCAGCGACATCAACCTGGGTTTCTATTAGTTCAACGTATGTGCCGCGCATGTGCTTTGCTCAAAAGTGAGTTTAAGACATCATCGCTGGACAGTTTAAATGCAAAGCAAGACCCTAGTCTGTAAAAAACGGTTAAAACCTGTACGATTTCACGCTACTTCACTGTGGGCTCTAACTTGTCGACCGTCAGTTTTGCCAAAACAGACAGCTCTCTCGGGCTTTGGTTGGCGTGGGCGATGATTTGCTGCTTCATGCTTCTGGCCCAGAACTTTTGCAGATGGTCGGCCGCTACGTCGCTTACTTTATCGTCGTCACCATGGTGCAGGTTGTTGGCGATTATCTGGTCGAGCATTTTAATCAGGTTGTTTAACTGCTGATCACTCACAACTTTTTCTCCTGAGCCGCTTCCCCGCCACGGGCATAAATCACGTGGCGGCCGGGGCGGGCAAAGCCAATAAGCTTCATGCCGCTTTTTTCGGCCTCTCGAATGGCCAAAGCTGTAGGGGCGGATACCGCCACCAAGGTGCCGATACCCACGCTGGCGCTTTTTTGCACCATTTCAAAGCTTGCCCGGCTGGAAATCAGTGCGAAGCCTTCTGTGAAAGCTTGGCCGCCATGTACCCGTAGCCGGGCGCCGATCAGTTTATCCAATGCGTTATGCCGGCCTACATCTTCCCGAGCCAGCAAAATTCTGCCCTGTGGGTCACACCAAGCCGCACCGTGGGTGGCTCCTGTTTGTAGCTGTAACGGCTGATGCTTTTTCAAATTGCTCAGCGCATCCTGCACAGCCTTGTCGCTGGGGAGTGGCTGTGGTGCGACTTGTTCAAGGGTTCTCACCACATGGGCCAGGGATTCTGTACCGCAGAGCCCGCAACCGGTTCGGCCAGCCATGTTGCGGCGTTGCTCCCGCAAACGGGCGTAGCAGTCGCCGGCTATGTGCATGTCCACTTCTATGCCGTCTTCACCCGGTTTTATTTCGATGCTGAACAGCTGGTCCGGGCGTTGCAGTATGCCTTCGCTGATACTGAAACCCAGGGCAAAGTCCTCAAGATCACAGGGCGAGGCCATCATCACCGCGTGGGACACGCCGTTGTAAACCATGGCCACCGGCACTTCTTCCGCAACCAGATCCTGCGACCGGGCACCTTCAATGCCGCCGCGCACATTCACCCGGGCTTCACTCACCGGGGGTGAAGCGTTTACAGGTGTGTCATCCATGGCAGCAAATTCCGTTCTATTTGAGAGCGTTTGCATGGCTGCCTTCCTCGCTTTCCATAGCTGGCTGTAGCAAAGCCTGCTGGCGCTGGTCAAAGTCCACAAAGTTGCGCTGCCAATCCGAGGGTTGGGACACTTTTTCCACCTGGACCGCGGTTACCTTGTATTCCGGGCAGTTGGTGGCCCAGTCGGAGTTGTCGGTGGTGACCACGTTGGCACCACTGCTGGGGTGGTGGAAGGTAGTGTAAACCACGCCTGGCAGCATTCGGGTGCTCAGCTTTGCCCGCAGCACGGTATGGCCCACGCGGCTGCTGATGCCCAGCCAGTCGCCGTCTTTTACGCCACGCAGTTCTGCATCGCTGGGGTGCAGTTCAAGCACGTCTTCTTCGTGCCAGTCGCTGTTGCTGGTGCGACGGGTTTGGGCGCCAACGTTGTACTGGGACAGGATGCGCCCTGTAGTCAGCAACAGCGGGAACCGGCGGCTGGCGCGCTCCTCGGTGGCCAGGTATTCGGTGACGGCAAACCGGCCCTTGCCGATGGGGAAGTCCACGGTGTGCATGGTGGGCATGCCCTCCGGGTGCTCCTCGTTACAGGGCCACTGGATGCTACCCAACTGCTCCAGCTTGTCGTAATTCACACCGGTAAACGTGGGTGTGAGTGAAGCAATTTCATCCATGATTTCAGAGGGGTGATTGTAGTGCATGGGGTAACCCAAAGCGTTGGACAGCGCCATGGTCACTTGCCAGTCTTCCATACCGGCAATGGGCTCCATCACTTTGCGCACGCGGTTGATGCGGCGCTCGGCGTTGGTGAAGGTGCCGTTCTTTTCCAGGAAGGTGGAACCCGGTAGCAGCACGTGGGCAAACTTGGCGGTTTCGTTCAGGAAAATGTCTTGAACCACCAGGCAATCCAAGGCTCTCAGGGCGGCTTCCACATGCTGGGTGTTGGGGTCTGACTGGGCTATGTCCTCGCCTTGCACATAGAGCGCTTTGAAGGTGCCGGCAATGGCCGCATCAAACATATTGGGAATGCGTAGCCCCGGCTCTTTGTCGATGGGCACGCCCCAAACAGCCTCGAAGCGCTCACGCACGGCCTGGTCGTTCACATGCTGATAGCCGGGCAGCTCGTGGGGAAAGGAGCCCATGTCGCAGGAGCCCTGCACGTTATTCTGCCCGCGCAGCGGGTTTACACCACCGCCTTCTTTGCCGATGTTGCCGGTGGCCAACGCCAGGTTAGCAATGCCCATCACCATGGTGGAGCCCTGGCTGTGTTCGGTTACACCCAGGCCGTAGTAGATGGCGCCATTGCCTGCCTGTGCATAGAGGCGGGCGGCTTCACGAACTTTATCTGCCGCTACACCGGTGACCGCTTCCATGGCTTCCGGGGAATTGCGTTCCTCGGCAATAAAGCTGCGCCAGGTGTTGTAAGCCTCGGTGTCGCAGCGGCTGTTGATGAATTCCTGATCTTCCAGGCCTTCGGTCACAATCACATGAGCCAGCGCGTTCACAATGGCCACGTTGGTGCCGGGGCGCAGTGGCAGGTGCAGGCCTTCTTCAGCATTGGGCGTGGAGATCAAATCAATTCGGCGCGGATCAATCACAATCAGCTTGGCGCCCTGGCGCAAGCGCTTGCGCATCAGCGAACCGAATACCGGGTGGGCATCGGTCGGGTTGGCACCAATCACCATGATGGTGTCGGCCTTCATCACTGAATCGAAGGTTTGGGTGCCCGCGGATTCGCCCAAGGTTGTTTTGAGGCCATAACCCGTAGGGGAATGGCATACCCGTGCACAGGTATCTGTATTGTTGTTGCCAAAGGCAGCACGAACAAGCTTCTGCACCAGATAGGTTTCTTCGTTGGTGCAGCGTGAGGAGGTGATGCCACCGATGCTTTCACGGCCGTATTTCGCCTGGGTCGCTTTGAGCTTTTTCGCTGCAAAAGCGAGGGCTTCGTCCCAGGATACGACTTGCCAGGGGTCGTTGATGGAATCGCGGATCATCGGTTCGCGGATACGGTCCTCATGGGTGGCGTAGCCAAAGGCAAAGCGGCCCTTCACGCAGGAATGGCCGTGGTTGGCTTCGCCGCCTTTGTAGGGAACCATGCGCACTACCTGATCACCTTTCATTTCGGCCTTGAAGGAGCAGCCCACACCGCAATAGGCGCAGGTGGTGACCACGCTGTGCTCGGGCTGGCCCTCTTCAATGACGCTCTTTTCCATCAGCGTAGAGGTGGGGCACGCCTGAACACAGGCTCCACAAGATACGCATTCGGAATCCATAAACGGATCGTTCTGGCTGGCAACGACTTTGGAATCAAAGCCGCGGCCTTCAATGGTCAATGCAAAGGTGCCCTGCACCTCGTCGCAGGCTCGCACACAGCGGGAGCAGACAATGCATTTGCTGGGGTCGAAGCTGAAATAGGGGTTGGAGCTGTCGGTTTCCGCATCCAGGTGATTTTCGCCCTCAAACCCGTAACGCACTTCCCGAAGGCCCACTACGCCGGCCACATCTTGCAGCTCGCAATTGCCGTTGGCCGGGCAGGTGAGGCAGTCCAGCGGGTGGTCGGAGATGTACAGCTCCATGATATTGCGGCGCAGTTTTGCCAGCTTGCCGGTCTGGGTGGTCACGGCCATACCTTCGGCCACAGGCGTGGTGCAGGAGGCCGGGTAGCCGCGGCGGCCTTCAATCTCTACCGCACACAGGCGGCAGGAGCCAAAGGCTTCCAGATTGTCGGAAGCGCACAATTTGGGGATGTTGATGCCCGCCAATGCGGCTGCGCGTAATACCGAGGTGCCCTCAGGAACCGTGATCTCACGGCCATCCACCGATATGGATACCGGCTCTTCCGAGAGGCTGGGCGGTGTGCCCAGATCCCTGGAAAAGGAGTCGAAATCAGGGTTCAGGCCGTTTTTGCCAGGCTCATAGGTTTGGGTAGCGGGATCGTAGTAGTGCAACATATCAAGCCTCCACCTGGCGCGGGCTGGCCATCAGGTCTTCTGGGAAATATTTCATAACGCTCTGTACCGGGAAGGGGGTCATGCCCCCCATGGCGCAGAGGGAACCGTCCACCATGGTTTCACACAGGTCTTCCAACAATTCCAGATTGCTATCCCGGTTTTCACCTGCGCGGATGCGATCAATCACTTCCACGCCGCGCACTGAACCAATCCGGCAGGGGGTGCATTTACCGCAGGATTCAACAGCGCAGAACTCCATGGCAAAGCGGGCTTGCTCGCCCATATCCACAGTGTCATCAAACACCACCACGCCGCCGTGGCCAATTCCGGCACCGAGGGCAGCGAAGGCTTCATAATCCATGGGGGTGTCCCATTGGCTTTCTGGCATATAGGCCATTAAAGGGCCGCCTACTTGCACGGCTTTTATGGGCCGGCCAGTGAAGGTGCCAGCACCGAAGTCTTCCAGCACGGTGCGTAAGCTCACGCCAAAGGCCAGTTCAATCAGGCCGCCCTGTTTGATGTTGCCCGCCAACTGAATGGGCAGGGTGCCCAGCGAGCGACCCATACCGTAATCCGCGTAGGCTTTGCCGCCGTTGGCCATGATGTATGGCACGGCCGCCAGCGAGAGCACGTTGTTTACCACTGTAGGTTGCCCGAACAGCCCTTTGATGGCGGGTAGTGGCGGCTTGGAGCGCACCAACCCCCGCTTGCCTTCCAGGCTTTCCAGCAGGGAGGTTTCTTCACCACAGATATACGCGCCTGCACCGAGGCGCACTTCAAGGAGAAAGGGGCGACCACTACCGCAGACGTTTTCGCCAAGATAACCTTGAGCCTCCGCCCTGCGAATAGCTTCGTTCAGCATTGTTTCCGACAGCAGGTATTCCGAGCGCAGATAAATAAAACCAACAGTAGCGCCCACTGCCAAGCCGGCAATGGCCATGCCTTCAATCAGCATGTACGGGTCGCACTCCATCACCAGGCGATCGGCGAAGGTGCCGGAATCGCCTTCGTCGGCGTTACACACCACGTACTTTTGCTGGCCATGTGGCTCGTCCAACACGGTTTGCCATTTAATGCCTGCGGGGAAGGCGGCGCCGCCACGGCCACGGAGGCCAGAGGCTTTTACTTCATCCACAATGTTCTGGGGTGTCAGTACAGCGGCTTTCTCCAAACCGGCGAAGCCGCCGTGAGCAATGTAATCGTCAATACAGATTGGGTCGGTAATGCCTATGCGGGCAAAGGTCAGGCGCTGTTGCTGCGCAAGGTAGGGGTGTTGTTCGATGTCGCCCAAATACAGTGGATGATCTGGTTTGCCTTCAAACAAGCCTGCAACGGCTAACTCTTCTACCTGCTCCGGCTCTACCGGGCCATAAGCCACCCGGCCCTGTGCCGTTTGCACCTCCACCAGAGGCTCCAGCCAGAACAACCCCCGGGAACCATTGCGCACCAGGTTTATTTCCCGGTCTTGCGCTGCGGCTGCGCGCTTTAGTTCTTGCGCTACACGGTCGGCGCCCAGAGAAAGAGCGGTGGTATCGCAGGGCACGTACACTGTTATTGTCATGGGATTTGCTCCTGCTTTTATTTTAGCTGCAAAACAGACGTTGTGAGTTTGTCTGCCAGCTGGTCGAATTTCTGCGGGGTCATTCGGCCGATCGTTTCATTGTTTACGCGGACAGAAGGGCCGCAGGCGCAGTTCCCCAGGCAATACACAGGCTCCAGGGTGAACTCGTTATCCGATGTGGTTTGATGGTAGTCCACACCCAGCTTTTCCTGAACGTGACGCTCAAACGCTCGGCCACCCCGAGCCTGACAGGCTTCCGCACGGCACACTTCCAGCAGGTTGCTGCCAGCGGGGCGGGTGCGGAAGTGGTGATAAAAGCTGATAACCCCGTGAATGTCGGCGCGGCTTTGTTGCAGCATTTCGGCAATAATGGGCACGGCACCGTCTGGCACATAGCCAATGCGATTCTGTATGGCATGCAGAATAGGTAGAAGCGCACCTGGCTTGTGTTGCAGGGCTGCGACTTCCTGGCGAATGATGTCAGGGCTCCAGTCCTCGGGCAAGGTCGCCACCGGCGCGCTGTGGTTAGCACTCTCTGACATATGCATAATTGTTCCTACCTGTTTTTATTCTGATACTGTAACCAAGCTCTCTGCAGCCAAATTAGCACTCCGCGCACAGCTAAGGAATATGAACACAAATGCATAACAAGAAACTGGACATTGCCCCGGCCTGGGTGTTTCGCACCGACACCGACGAATTCTTTGAACCGGTTCTGTTTCGTTTGCTGGAAAACATCCGCGATACCGGCAAGCTAACGGTTGCAGCAGCGGCTGCCGGGGTGTCTTACCGACATTCGTGGAATCTTTTAAACCGGGCTGCGGATATTCTGGGCTTGCCGCTGGTGATTATGCGCAAAGGCCACGGCAGCGAGCTCTCTGCGTTGGGGGAAACCCTGCTATGGGCGGAACACCGGGTAAAAGCCCGGCTGGGGCCTCAAATCGATAGCATGGCAGCGGAGTTGAATGATCAGGTTCAGCAACTGCTGGCCGGTGCACAACCCACTCTGCGCCTGCATGCCAGCCATGGGTATTCGGTTGCGCTCCTACCGGAGTTCTCCCAGAAAATAAACATCAACCTGCAATACCGGAACCCGGAAGAAGCCCTTACTGCGCTGAACCGTGGCGAGTGTGATGTAGCGAGCTTTCACCTGCCAACCTGCCCGGCGCTTGCCCGGCAAATAATCAGCCACTACCAGAAACATCTGAGCGGCAATAACCTGCGCCTTATTCGCTTTGTTACCCGTCGCGAAGGCCTGATGATGCGTAAAGGCGAGCATGAAGACATCCGCACGCTGCGAGATCTGAGCGAATCCGGGCTCAGCTTTGTCAGCCGGGACCGCCACTCCGGCACCCGCATCCTCTTCAATTTGTTACTGAAGCAACAGGGGCTTGCAGAGGGGAGCATCAATCGCACGCCCCAGCAGGAATTCACCCACACGGCGATCGCGGCCTTTGTGGCATCGGGTATGGCGGAGCTGGGTTTTGGTGTGCAGGCGGCGGCGGAGCAGTTCAATCTGAACTTTATTGAGTTGGCGAGTGAGCACTACATGCTGATTTACCGACAGGACCGCCTGGCTTCGGCAACCCTGGAGCAATTGACCAAACTTCTGAAATCACCAGCATTGCTTGACCGCATTGCCGGTGTGCCTGGTTACGAGCCCGACCGTCCGGGCGAGATCACTACGTTTGAGGCACTGGCTGCGGGATCAACTGAAAGCTAACGCTGGCAAGATACTGATTTTGACGATATTCATGTACTGTGTATTGGCTTACTCCGCAATAAAAACGGCGCCCACGGGCGCTTTTTTAAATGTCTATACTTTAGCTGCCTGAAAACAACTCAAGAGATCCATACCATGACGCACTTCAACTGGGACGACCCGATTTTACTGGACCAGCAACTGACTGAAGAAGAACGCCAGATTCGTGATGCTGCCCACGACTATTGTCAGGAGAAACTCCAGACTCGTGTTCTGTCCGCGTTTCGCGAAGAGCGTTTTGATCGCGAAATCATGACCGAAATGGGCGAACTGGGGCTCCTGGGTGCAACGGTTTCACCGGAGTATGGCGGCGCTGGCATTAATCACGTGGCCTACGGGCTGATAGCCCGTGAAGTGGAGCGAGTAGACTCGGGTTACCGCTCAGCCATGAGCGTACAGTCTTCACTGGTGATGCATCCCATTGAAGCCTATGGCACCGAAGAACAGAAAAAGAAATATCTGCCCAAGCTGGCCAGTGGCGAGTGGGTTGGGTGTTTCGGCCTTACCGAACCCGACCACGGCTCCGACCCCGGCGCAATGATTACCCGCGCCAAGAAAGTGGACGGTGGCTACCGCCTCACAGGTGCAAAAATCTGGATCACCAACAGCCCGATTGCCGATCTTGCTGTGGTGTGGGCAAAGTCCGATGCCCACGACAATCAGATCAAAGGCTTTATAGTAGAGCGGGGCACCGAGGGCTTCAGCACGCCTAAAATTGAAGGCAAGGTTTCGCTCCGTGCCTCTATTACAGGTGAGATCGTACTTGATAACGCCTTCGTGCCTGAAGACAACCTGCTGCCTAACGTCAGCGGCCTGAAAGGCCCGTTTGGCTGCCTGAACAAAGCCCGCTTCGGGATCGCCTGGGGCGCAATGGGCGCAGCCGAGTTCTGTTGGCATGCAGCGCGCCAGTACACCCTGGACCGCAAGCAGTTTGGCCGCCCCTTGGCCAGCAACCAATTAATCCAGAAAAAACTTGCTGACATGCAAACCGAGATCACACTAGGGCTGCAAGCCGCGTTGCAGGTTGGTCGCTTGATGGATAACAACAGTTGGGCACCTGAAATGATTTCTCTGATCAAACGCAACAACTGCGGCAAGGCTCTGGATATTGCCCGCCAGTCCCGAGACATGCACGGCGGCAATGGCGTTTCCGATGAGTATGGCGTGATTCGACACATGGTGAATCTCGAGTCGGTAAACACCTATGAAGGCACGCATGACATACATGCACTGATTTTGGGCCGTGCTCAAACCGGGCTTCAGGCCTTTTTCTGATTTTTAAAAATGAAGGTGACTACCACCCGCCAAGCATTTGATACAAATGTGCTTTACAGAGATACTGAAAGGCATTGAAAATTCAGTGTCGAGCGGGTGGCGGCATCGCATCTGTGGGTGCCCCGTCTAACCGCCTGATTACCTGCACAATACTGGCGCCTCCATTGTTTTCGCCAGGCACCCACATACGGAGTTCTGATGGATCCAATGCTTACCCTGGTCGGTGCTCTGATGCTTGTCATCAGCATCCTTTTGAGCCCGCTTTCCAGCCGGGTAGGCATGCCGGTGCTGTTGGTATTCCTGGGTGTGGGCATGATGATGGGCAAAGACGGCCCGGGCGGCATTGAATTCGACGATTTCCAACTCTCGTTCCTTGTGGCCAGCCTGGCACTGGGGGTTATCCTTCTGGATGGCGGAATGCGCACCCGGGCGGAAACCTTTCGCGTAGGCCTGAAGCCCGCGATGCTACTGGCGACGGTTGGCGTTGCCATGACTGCCCTTGGGTCTGCACTGGTCGCCTGGTTGGTTTTCGATCTGAGCTGGATGACCGCACTGCTTGTAGGCTCCATTATTTCATCCACCGACGCAGCCGCCGTGTTTTCATTACTGCAGGGCCGTGGTTTGCACCTGAATGAGCGGGTTAGCGCCACACTGGAAATCGAATCCGGCAGTAACGACCCCATGGCGATCTTCCTCACGCTGATGATGGTCACCTTGATTGCCAGCGACGGCGATCACGCTATTCAGGACTCACTGATCCTCCTGTTCAAGCAGTTCAGTATTGGTGGTATTGGCGGTGTCATTGGCGGTTTTCTGATTTCCGAGTTGACCAATCGCATTCGCCTTATGCCATCACTCTATCCACTGCTGGTAGTGGCCGCGGGCATTCTATTATTCTCCGTTATTAACCTGCTCGGCGGCAGCGGATTCCTGGCCATCTACCTCTGCGGCGTTGTGATTGGTAACCGCAAGGTACGTATGATGCCAATG
Source organism: Marinobacter salexigens (assembly GCF_002806945.1). Classification (GTDB taxonomy): domain Bacteria; phylum Pseudomonadota; class Gammaproteobacteria; order Pseudomonadales; family Oleiphilaceae; genus Marinobacter; species Marinobacter salexigens. The sequence goes on along the minus strand of NZ_NIHC01000003.1, from coordinate 212,172 downwards.
ATACTGCAGGTTCACGATGGCCTGGCATGGCTGGCACAGCTTTGCCTGTTCCTGATTCTTGGTTTGCTGGTTAATCCATCCGATCTGTTGCCACTGGCAGGGGCGGGCCTGGTCCTGGCCTTAGCGCTGATTTTTGTAATCAGGCCGATTACCGTTATGGCGACTATCTGGCCCTTTGGTTTTAACCGCCGGGAACTGGGCTTCATCAGCTGGGTGGGGTTGCGGGGTGCCGTGCCGATCGTACTGGCGCTGTTCCCGATCATTGCCGGGCTTCCGGAAGCGCAATTGGTATTTCATGCGGCCTTTTTTATTGTGCTGGTTTCTCTGCTGGTTCAAGGCACCACCATTACACCGCTGGCACGCCTGCTGCGTTTGGAAATTCCCGCAAACGGCGAGCCCTTTCGCCGTTTGCCGCTTGACGCACCGGCGGCCGGCGATCACGAACTGATGCTGTTCCCCTTACGGGGTGAAAATTGGGAAACACCCAGGTTGCTGAGCCAACTGCATTTTCCGGAAAACACTGCCGTTGCCGGGGTATTCCGCAACCGGGTCTGTCTGCAGCCAAAGGCTGAGCTGGAAGTATCCAGTGGCGACATGGTGGCCATGTTTGCTACGCCCAGCGTAATGAAAGAACTTGGCAAGTCACTGAGCGGTCGTCAGACACCAAAATATCTTGCTGAAAGAGCGTTTTTCGGGGACTTCGTGCTGAACGGTGACGCCTTGCTTGGTGATGTCGAGCAGGTTTACGGCATCGAATTTGATGATCTGCAGCCAGAGTTGTCACTGGCCGAATGCTTTGCCAAGCGCACCAAGGGCCACCCGGTTGTTGGCGATATCGTAGTTGTGGGGCCCGTCAAGTTGGTAGCGAGGGCTACCGAGGCCGATCAGGTTACCAAGGTTGGCTTAAAAATGGATAAGTCACAAAATGTCTGACGGATAGCCATAAAAGTTAACAAAACCCCTTAACATCCAGCCAACCGGTTATGTTATAAACAGCTCTGTGTGAAGATTAATCATTGGTAAGTTAGGGATATGGCTATTTCTCGTTTTCTGACCCGGTGCCTTCTGGCACTTTTTGTTACTGCAGGCATTCCTGCCTACGGCACCGAACTGCTGGCCAAAGCCGATACCCGCATGCCACCGCTGGTCGAGGCTTCTCCGCGCGACTCTCTGGTAGTAAACAAGGTATTGGTAAAAAAAGGGAAGCGCCGGCTTTTCTTGATGAACGGGGACGAAATTGTGCGCAGCTACCGCATCTCTCTTGGGGATAACCCTGAGGGACATAAGCTCTATGAAGGCGATCAGCGCACACCTGAGGGCGAGTACATGCTCGACTGGCGCAATCCAGGCAGCGATTTTTACAAGTCCATTCACATTTCCTACCCCAGCAAAACAGATCGTGAAATGGCCGAAAACTGGGGTCTGAGCCCTGGAGGCAGCATTATGATCCATGGTCTGCCCAATGGCGCAGAAGATATGGCATTCGCTTATGCAGGCCTGGACTGGACTAACGGGTGCATTGCCGTTAACAACCAGGAAATGGACGAAATCTGGCAGTTGGTTAATGACGGCACGCCAATACGCATCGTTCCCTGATGACTTTCTCGCGGGGTAAGTATTAAGTTGCTGTCATATCCTAAGAAAATATACATATACTGAGTTAACATTTCTTCTCAGAGTGTTTTACACTGTTTAACGACCCCGGTAGTGAATACCTATCTATCGGGCCGAAGCTTTGAGGAAGTGGTCTATACTGACTTCTGGATTTACAGGAAATAACTCGACCAATAAGGGGATTTACAATGCGTAAACTGACTATCGCCGGAATCGCACTAGCTACTGCTCTGACTGCAGGTTGTGCAACTAGCGACCAAGGCGCTCTTGACGAAGCCAATGCAACTGCAAGTGCTGCTGAACAGTCTGCAGACAACGCACTGAACACCGCTAACAGCGCAGCCAGCGCTGCACGTTCTGCTCAGCAGACCGCTGACCGCGCTCTGGCCGCTGCAAAAGCAGCCCAGAAGTCTGCTGACGAAGCAAACGAGCGTGCAAAGCGTATGCTTGAGCGTGCAAGCAAGAAGTAAGACTTCAGCTTGAAAGCACGATAGAAAAAGGCCGGGATTCCCGGCCTTTTTAATTTCCCTCACCCTGCTCCCCGAGCCCTTCCTTACTGGCCCTCCGGCACTCTTGTTCTATGACTCCGGCTGCTTTGGTGGGTTGTTGGCCGGCGTTTTCTCCATAAACGTCCTTATCATGTCCATTGGTAACGGAAAAACGATGGTGGACGAATTGGTATTACCCATATCGGCGAGGGTTTGCATGTAGCGCAACTGCATGGCCCCTGAATCTGCTGACATTACCTTTGCCGCCTCTACGAGCTTTTTCGACGCCTGCAACTCACCTTCTGCATGAATCACTTTCGCCCGCCGCTCCCGTTCGGCTTCAGCTTGCCGCGCTATGGCCCGAATCATGGATTCATCAAGATCTACATGCTTGATCTCTACATTGGCAACCTTGATCCCCCATTCTTCAGTCTGAGTATCAATAATTTCCTGAATGTCCGCATTAAGTTTGTCACGCTCGGACAGCATCTCATCGAGATCGTGCTTACCCAGCACAGAACGAAGCGTAGTCTGGGATAGCTGGCTGGTCGCTGTATTGAAGTCCTCCACCCGGATAATCGCACGCTCCGGATCCACCACCCGGAAATACAGCACTGCGTTAACCCTTACAGTTACGTTATCCCGGGAAATCACGTCCTGGCTGGGCACATCCAGAGTGATTACTCGCAAATCCACTCGTACAAGCTGCTGAATGCCCGGGATCACAATAATGAGCCCGGGGCCTTTCACGCCCTGAAAGCGTCCCAGAAAAAACACCACACCACGCTGGTACTCCGGCAAAATCTTGATGGCAGAACCCAGAATCAGTATCAGCACCACAACGGGTGCCAACCAGGGAATCAGTTCACCAATCATACAGCCTCCTCATTTTGCTGCTGGCTACTCTGTGCCTGCCTCGCCTTCGACTCGTCAGACACCTCTACGCTGACCGTCAAACCCTCAATGGCAGTAACCTGCAAGATTGTACCCTGGCGCACAGGGTGTTCACTGAGGGCTCTCCAACGCTCTCCGCTGAGCCGCACATGCCCTCGATAGTCGCCATGCTTTTCCTCGAAATCGTTCAGGGCAGCGGCTTTTTGTCCGATTATCTGCTCGGTGCCACTCACCGGGCGTTTTTTCCGTAACCCGGCAAACCGCGCAACGGTCCACAATATGAAACCTGCCGCCACCACTGCGGTGCCACCAATGGCCGGCAAGGAAATAGCGCGGTGACTACCATCCATAAGAATGACTGAGCCGGCAACAAACGCAACTATGCCGCCCACACCGAGAATGCCAAAGCTGGGCACGAAAGACTCACCCACAATAAATGCCAGCCCAAGCAACACCAGCGCCAATCCGGCGTAGTTAACCGACAGTACCTGAAAAGCAAACATGGCAAGGATCAGGCAGATGGCGCCAATCACGCCCGGCACCACTGCGCCTGGGTTTGCCAGTTCAAAAATAATGCCGTAGAACCCGATAATCATCAGGAAATAGGCCACGTTGGGATTAGTAATGACGGAAAGCAGGCGAGTGCGCCAGTCTGGCTGCATACGAACCAGCTCCAGCCCGGCTGTTTGCAACCTTGTCTCACCAGATGCCAAGGTCACCCAGCGCCCGTCAATCTGGCGTAGAAGCGCGGGCAAATCTGCTGCAATCACATCAATTACATTGCGCTCCAGTGCCTCACTGGCACCCAGGTTCACCGCCTCACGCACGGCCTCTTCTGCCCAGTCGGCATTGCGACTGTGGCGCTCTGCCAGCCCTCGTATGTAGCTGACAGCATCTTCCAGAACCTTGCGTTCCATGGCCGTTTCGCCACGGCGCTTGCTGTGGGCAGGAGGGTTTTCGCTTTTGGCGTTATCGTCATCAGGCCGGGGGTCCGCCGATGGTTCTGCAGGCTCCGGGCTGCCGGGCAAGCCGCCCATTTGAACCGGCGTTGCCGAACCCAGGTTGGTGGCCGGCGCCATTGCGGCAATATGACTGCCATAAAGTATATAAGTACCGGCACTGGCCGCCCGAGCGCCTTGGGGGGAAACATAAGTGGCCACAGGCACATCAGAGCTGAGAATGGCTTTAATGATGCCCCGCATGGAATCCATGAGACCGCCGGGCGTGTCTATCTCGAGAATCACCAACCGGGCCTCTTCGGACTCTGCCCGGCGAATGCCGCGAACAATATAGTCCATGGTAGCGGGGCCAATGGCGCCCTCAACCGTCAGAACAAGTGCCGTTCCCGAGCTTTTTTGCTGGGCGAACACTTGATGGGCCAGTGACGTAAGACAGAGCAAGGCACCGGCCATAAAAACCGCGGCCCACACTTTCAGCCGATTCTGGCGACCTGATACTGTGGGTCGGTAATATTGCATATCGCCTCCCCGAATGCAGAAGATGACTCAGAACACTTTGGCGAGTACCGGCACCGACAACCGCCGTAACACAAAGCCAATGGGTGATCTGGCCTTCTTCAGTTCGACCCGCAAACCCTCAGAAAGTGCCGCAAGGTCAACTTTGGCCGGCCTATGCCGGCATTAATAATAATTCGATCCCGGCTGTCGAACTCTTGCTAAAAAGCCCGGAGCTGGCCCCGGTGATCAGTATGGCTCGATTCATGGATTCTCCAGGTTTATTGTCCAGGGAGCTGCCGGACGCCGCGGGCATCAGAAATACAGCTTCTGCTCAGGCTCTTCTGATGCGGAACGCTGCTTGTCTTTGGCGGTTTTATCAGAGGCCACTTGTGAAACCTGCTCACCAATCATAGTCGGGATACCATCAGCTTGGTCTACTGCCAATTCTATTGCCTTGCGCTGAACCTCAACCCCCGGATGTTTCTGGCGGAAAGCCTCCACTTCCCGGGCCACTTCGCGCCACAGGCGATCCCTGTCTTTCTGGCTGTAGTCCTCATCGGGACGGTGAACCTCAAGCCAGACCTCACCGCCGGATATGCCCATTTTTACGGGTTTATTCACCACCTGTACCGGTGTCCCCTTGCTCACCTGATAGACAAAACGGGAGATATCTTCGTTATACATTCGGAAACAACCGTGGCTGACCGCCATGCCCACGCCAAACAACTTGTTGGTGCCATGAATCAGGTAACCCTTCTCGCTCAGCATGAGTGCATGGGTGCCCAAAGGGTTATCAGGCCCGGGGGGAATCATGCGGGGCAGGAAGTCGCCCGAGGCTTCGTACTCTGCACGAATACTGGCAGGGGGATACCATGCCGGCGACTCCAATGGCATGGTGACCTTCGCATCGGCAAGGGGTGACGGGTTTTCCTCCGTACCAACGCCCACCGGATAAACCTGGACGCCGTCCTCGGCAAAATAGTACAGCCGGTATTCCGCCAGGTTAATCACAATGCCTTCCCGGCGTGCGTCCGGAATTATGTACTGGCGCGGCAGGGTAATTGTGGTGCCTTCACCTGGCAGCCAGGGGTCAACACCCGGGTTGGCTTTCACCAACTCGAGATAGCCCATTGCAAGCTGGCTACCCACTTCGGCAAAGGTATCCTCATACTGGGTGGTAAACACGTCCAAGCGGCCCGCCAGATCCCCTTTGATCTCGAACGTGGGCACTCGGGGGCTGCGGTCTGCTGCCTGCTCTGCAGCAGACTGTTCAGGTGCGTTTGTCGACTTTGCTGCCAATACAGGCTGAAACGCCAGAGTTACCGCTAGCAACACCGGTGCTGAATACGTTTTAAATCCCATAAACCCCATTCCAGAATAACCTGCTTCTTAACCTGCCGTGACAGCCTGCTCCCCAAGGAGTTCCATCAACCAGTGCACGCTATGATAGCTGCTATGCTGGCCGGCAACATCTCCGCTGTTGTATCTATGATAGCTCGGGTTCTGCCACAAAGAATCCCAAGCGAGACACTAAGCCCGCATGCGCCAGACAGGTAGCACCGCAACAGCAACAAATACAGCAACCAGCCACCAGGCCGCATGAAACGCATTGATTGTGGGTATACCGCCGCTGTGCTCTCCGAATTCAATGGTCAGTGCCACAATATTCACGCCAAAGGCGCCACCCAACTGGCGGGTAAAGTTGATGGTACTGGAGCCTGCGCCAAGCTCTTCGGGTTTGAGCGGGTTGAGTGCGCCTATAGACAGGGATGGCAACATGAAGCCTATTCCAATCCGCCCGAACACCGTCCATAAGGCAAGCCAGCCAAACGCCAGAGTAAGATCAGATACCGCAAACAGGATGGCGGATGCCGCAAACATTGCCATGCCGAAAATAACCAGCTTACGGGCATCACCGCCACGGTCAGCCAGCTTTCCTGCCAGTGGGAATGTCATGCCTAACACAATGCCGGCCGGCAGCATCAACAGCCCTGCCTGGGTTGCTGTATAGCCGAGGGCGGTTTGAACGTATAACGGAATCAGATAGGTGGAGCCAAACAAGGCAAGCCCCAGAGCCATTGCGCCCAGGTTGGCATACAGAAAGCCGGGCTTGCGCAGCAGGCTGACATTCACCAGGGGGTGATTTATGCGCTTTTCCCGCAGAATAAAGACAACCAGCAGCACCAGCGCCACCAGCCCTTCGAGGGCGACCCGAGCTTCCTGATTGCCCAGGTTTTGCATGCGGTTCAGGGCATCAAGGGCTAGCCCGATAGTGGCACCAAGAAGCACCAGGCCGGGCAGGTCAAAGCGATAGGGCGCCGGCCGGGCGGCAGGCACAGGCAAAAACTTCAGCGCCATAAATACGCCGATGAATGTGACCGGGGCAGGCGCAAACATTACAAAGCGCCAGTCCAGCTGATCAACCAGAAAGCCGCCCAATACCGGCCCGAGTGCTGGTGCCAGCACCACGCCCATGCCATAAATACCCATGGCCTGACCGCGTCGATTGCGGGGAAAAATCCGGAACACCAGGTACATGCCCATGGGCTGCATAAGGCCAGCCATGGCGCCCTGGCCAATGCGAGCAGCAATGAGTTGCTCCGGTGAGCTGGCAAAACCACCAACCACTGATATCACCGTGAACGCGGCCATGGCAACCGCCAGGGTCTTGCGCACGCCAAAATGATCCAACAGCCACGAAGAAGCCAGCATGGTGGTGGTCATGGCCGCAATAAAACCGGTGGCCAGCCAATGTACCATGCCTTGGCGGATATTGAATTCCACCATAATTTCGTGGAGCGCCACATTCACCACAGTCGCACTCAATACGGTCGCGATGGTACCCACCATTACCGTACAGACTGCTAGCCAGCGCCAGCCATTACCATATCGGGCCGTCAGCCCTTCAACTGTATTATCACTCAAGTGACTACTTCTGCTTTTCGCCGTTTTCCATGATTTTATGGAATACTTTCAAGGCAATCGCGATATCGCCTTCATCCACACCCTCCAGCATTTCGTCTCGCAGCATGTTGGCACGATCGGTGAGCACTTCCATGAAGTCGCGGCCAGGGTCTGTGAGATGCAGTCGACGGGCTCTGCGGTCGTTGGGGCAGGCCCGGCGCTCAATCAATCCCTGTTGTTCCAGACTGTCGAGCAGGCGCACCAGTGTCGGGTTTTCAATGGCCATCAAACCGGCCAGCTCGCGCTGGGTCAGGCCTTCACCTCCCTCCTGCAGGTAGACCATGGTGGTCCAGCGGGCCTGGGTGACGCCCAAGTCTTTCAGGCGTTCGTCTAACAGCTTGCGCCAGCGTCGGGTTACCCGAGCGACAGCAAATGGGAATTGATCTTTCATAGTTACATCTCCGTTCCGGGGCCGGCACGCGAGCCGCACAACACCGGCCAAAAGGCTTACATTACAGGAAAGCTACCAATAGTAAGCTAACAATTTAGATAATAGAAGGTGCAAAAGCAAAACAAATTCGACAAAAACCGCAACACGGCCGAGCATTCACCACTCAGCCTGTCTCGCGCAACGCCTCATCGTTCATCTCCTCAACTTCGGGAGATTCATGGAACTCTGTATTTCGCGGATCGAGTTCAGTAAGCACAGGCGAAGTTTCCGGCATTGCTGGTACATATTGCTCCTGGTCCTCTACCGCTACATCGTCTGTAAAGGTAATGCGCAGGGACGTAATAATCGCGAGAACCAGCAAAAATCCCGCATTGCCTATAAACAGACCTTTCGGGCCCAGCAGATTGATCAGTTCAGCCATGACAATAGGGCCAATCACACTGCCAACACCATAACTGAGCAGCAGCGTGGCACTTGCGCCAACAATACGGGTGCTTTCCATACGGTCGTTGGTTATTGCGACAGAAATCGGGTAGATCATTGCAGAGAGACCGGTGAACACGCCCACCAGAGCCATGAGCAGCCTCAGGTTTCCGGCGCCGGAAAAGCTGACAGCCACGGCGGCCAGTGACGCGAAAAACACCACCCAGAACATCACACGGCGACGATCAAAGCGGTCGCACAACCGCCCCAAAGGCCAAGCCAAAAGCATGGCCGCAACAATGGCGCCTGCCATAAAGGTTGAGGTTTCCGCGACATCGAGACCTACCATGGTTGCGTATACCGGACCCAATGCATAAAAACCACCAATCAGCACGCCACAGGTGAGGGCGCCTGTAACACCGGTGAATGACTCGCGGGCCAACGTGAAGAATGAGATACGCTGAACCTGCTCAATCACAGGTGCCTCCATACGGGTAAGAGACAGGGGGACCAGTGCCAGTGTCAGCAAAATCGCAGCTATGGAAAACGGCATGAAATTGGCGGGATCGCCCACATTGATAATTAGCTGGCCGCCCGCAGCAGAAAGATAAAATACAACCTGATAAACTGCGAACAGCGCACCGCGATTGCTGTTGCTGGCACGGCTGGAGAACCAGCTTTCGATAACCACCAGCACACCGGCAACAGTGAAGCCCGAAAGCACCCGCAGAAATGCCCAGAACACCATGGAGACGGCCATCGGATACATCAGTGACGTAACGGCCGCAATTGCTGCGAATACGGCAAAAGCCCGGATGTGACCAACACGCCCAATGATACGGTGCACATAAAGCGTGCCCAGAACAAAGCCGATGGAATAGCACACCAGCACCCAACCGATTATGTCGGGCGAAACCGATTCGATGCTCAGGCGAATGCCCAGCAACGTCATCAGAAAGGCATTTCCGCTGACCAGTAAAACAATGCTCAAAAGAAGAGCAGAAAGAGAGGTGACCATTCGGGTCATGGCGGAAACTCCCGGAGTTCTGGCCAGTTATTACAGCAGCAGTTTGCAAGCGTGACTACTAAGCACTTCCCGAAGGGATAAAAAGGCCGAAAAAGCACGGCTGACGCTGCTATGCTATGATTTCACAATGTTTCACATTAATGCGCCGTAACAGACCCGCACGGCCATTGGGGGTAACATCGATGGATATTTCTCAATAAACCCATGAGCGTCTGGTTATGAAAAAAACGGACTGGCCCATCCGGTGGGATTTGCTGCTTCGCTACCGACTCATCGAAACCATTGCACTGTGGGAAGGTCGTTTGACCACAAACCACATTTGCCACAGCTTTGGAATTGGTCGTCAGCAGGCATCCAAGGATATAAACACGTACCTGCGCGAACTTGCCCCGGGCAACCTTGTTTATGATCGTCACCTCAAGGGATATGTACCTTCACCCCGGTACCAACCCGTTGTGACCCGCGGACATGTGAGCGAGTATCAGGATTTGCTGGCGCGCCAGCAAAGTCTCAGCGGTACATTTGAAGCCTTGGACATCGGTTTGCCAGACAGTACTGTTGTATACAGCCCGAGCCGCGTCATTGCACCCGAAACCATGCGTTCGGTCGTGGCTGCCACCCGCCACGGCAGACAACTCAAAGCCAGCTACTCCTCCTTGAGCCGCCCGGAAGCCGTTGAAGCTATTCTCGAACCACACACCTTGGTGTGCACCGGCAACAATTGGCACCTTCGGGCCTGGTGCGACTCCAACCGGGAATTCCGCGACTTCGCCCTCAGCCGCTTCCACGCAGCGCCCGTAGCCCTGCGGCAAAAAGCCAAACACACCATGCAGCAGGATGATGACTGGAACCGCTTCGTGACCATGTCACTCTCCCCGGACCATCGGCTGACCGAAGCCCAGCAAAAAATTATCGCTCTGGATTATGGTATGGAAAATGGCCATCTGGAAGTTGAGGCCCGGGCCGCCCTGGCACCCTACGTTTTATCTCGGCTTGGAATAACTCTCGACAGCCACCATCCGGACCCATTGGTTCAGCAGCTTGAGTTGACCAACCCGGATCACCTCGGGTTTGGCAGCAAACGTGAGCGCGCACTGAAAGCAGTCGCGGGCCTGCGTTAACCATTAAGCAATCAGCGTGAGCCCCAGCAAACGATACGTTTGTGCCTTGTTGTTTCTTCTGGCGTTGCTGCCTGCCTTTCCGGCACTGGTAGCCGCCTCTTGTGGCGGGTCGGCCACGCCGATTTCCATGATTCAAGGCCGGGGTGACACCTCTCCTCTGGTTGGCCACCGCGTTACGGTTGAAGGCATACTCACGCTCGACGCTCGAATGAAAGGCGGTTTTTCCGGCTTTTACCTGCAGCAGGCTGACACGGAAACCGACGGAAACCCCGAAACTTCTGAAGCCCTGTTTGTTTATACCCGAAAGCCAACTGGCACCTCCGGGGAGCGCCTGCGGGTAACCGGCACCGTCAAAGAGTTCCACGGCCTGACCGAGCTGGTTAGCGTAAAAAACATAAAGTCTTGCGGCCCAGCGCCCCTTCCCAAGGCGCGGGTTTTATCTCTGCCAAGTCCGCATGACCTGGAATCCCTTGAAAACATGCGCGTGCGCCTTGCCCAACCCCTAACGGTGATTGACTCATGGAATCTGGCACGTTTCGGCGAGCTCACGCTCGCTGCCAATGACCAGGTTGTGCCTACAGAGTATCTGACGCCCGGACCAAAGGCCGTAACGGCTGCTGCCCGCAATCGCCAGCAGAGGCTGCTGCTGGATGATGGCCGCGGTGTACGCCAACCCGAACCGATTCCCTGGCCCCCGGGCGGCCTCAGGTCTGAGAACACCGTGCGCAGCGGCGATAAAATCCATGACATCTCCGGCATTCTTGATTACCGCTTTGGTGCCTGGAGAATACAACCGGAACGCCCACCGGTTTTCCAGCCTGTAAACACCAGGGCTCCAGCCCCTGCAAGGCCTGACACAGCGCATGTCCGGGTGATGGCAATGAATCTGGAAAATTATTTTAACGGTGATGGAGAAGGCGCAGGTTTTCCAACACCCCGAGGTGCGCCAACGGCGCTTGCACTCGAAACCCAACACCAACGGCTGGTAGAAGCACTGCGTCAGCCCGACCCGGACATTCTGGCAATCACAGAACTGGAAAACGACGGCTATAGCGAGACCAGCGCAATAGCACAGCTGACTCGTGCGCTAGGCCCGGAATGGTCTTTTGTTGCAACTCCCGGAGCCGACGGTAACGACCAGATACGCACCAGCTTGCTGTACCGCCATGATCGCATCCTCGCCGAAGGACAACCCCTGCGGCTCGCTTCTGGCCCGTTCATCAGACAAGGCCGCCCGCCACTGGCGCAAGTATTCCGGTCCGACGGAAAAGGCCTTGCCGTTCAGGTGGTGGTTCCACATCTGAAGTCAAAATCCTGCCGAGGAGCCACTGGTAAAAACAAGACCAGGCATGATGGCCAGGGCTGCTATGCCCACCGTCGCTCCGAAGCAGCCCGGGCACTTGTACAATGGCTTGAGCAGCCACCGAAGATCCGTGATTTCGCCGGCACACTGATTACCGGCGACCTTAACAGCTATTTCCAGGAAGAGCCGCTGCAGGTTCTTCGGCATGCCGGCTTCACCAGCATGGTGCATCACTTTCACCCCTGCAACGCACAGCAGTGCGACCACTACACCTACAGGTATAAAGGCGAGAAGGGGTCATTGGATTATGCGTTGGCTTCGCCTTCGCTTATGCCACGAGTCCTCCATGCCAGTACCTGGGCTATTAATGCCGACGAGCCCCCTGCTCTTGGCTATAAGAACAACCTCCCGGGCACTACCACCTCACCTTGGCGCTCCTCCGACCACAACCCGGTGATTACCGACATCCAGCTCTGATTGTTTCTTCAATTTCCTGAAGGATTCCGGTGATATAGCCCAGCATTGACCTTTCACGCCCGCGGGACGCGTCATTGAAGTCATGGGGACAGAGGTCTGCAAAGGCCATAATCAAAATCAGATTTCAGAATGACAGATAACAAAAACAGCGGATAGCGAGGATTCCCATGCGTGTCTCTGCCTCCAATACTCAGGACCTGGGTATGCCGGCGATCTACCTGCATATACTGGCCGAACTGTTGAAGACCCTTGGTCTGGACGAGCGCGATCTGCTGCTCAGGGTTGGACTGGACCCGGTTCGACTGCAATCCACAGACGTTCGGGTAAGCCTTGCGCAGGCCAGCGAGTTTGTCACCCGCGCCACCATTGAAAGCGGCGAGCCCGGCCTTGGCATTATGCTGGCTCGCGAGCTTAAACTGCCTTTGCACGGTGCTCTGGGTGTGGCGGTAATGAGCAGCCGCACCTTGCAGGACGCTCTCGACCTGATGACCCGTTACCTCACCCTCAGGGCACCACACCTGAGTGTCAGCTGCCACGAGCACGACGGTGCCATGCATTACGCCATTCTCAGCGATGGCGATCCGGGACCACTGCAAGGGTTCATTATGGACGCTATGTTGTTTGGCTGCGCGTTCATGGGTGAGCAGCTTACCGGCTCTGATATTGGGGGCGCCGAAATTCTCAGAAAAGGGCCTGAGCCTGCGTATTTTGGCCGTTTCCGGCAGTCAATTGTGATGCCTGTAAACTATGGCGCCCGGGAAGATGCTTTGGTCATCCCGAACCGGATACTGTCGGCGCCTATTCGCTTCAGCGATGACCAGCTTGCGGAGTCATCCCGCGCCCAGTGTGAAGATGCCCTGAAGCAGCTTACCGAAGATGCAGGGTTCAGCTGCCGGGTACGGCGAGTGATTGAAACCAGTTATCCGTTTCCACCAAAGCTGGCGCGGGTGGCTGCAACCTTGTTTGTATCCGAGCGTACGTTAAAGCGCAGGCTTCAGGAAGAACAAGCCAGCTTTCAGAACCTGGTGGATCGGGTTCGATTGGACCGCGCCCGGGAGCTCCTCACCAGCACCAGCATGAACCTGATCCAGATTGCAGAGGCTTTGGGCTATGCAGATGCTGCAAATTTTACACGGGCATTCAAACGCTGGACGGGCAACAGCCCAAGCCACTACAGGGTGAGGGAGGAGCAGCCGGCCGGCACACTCCTACGTACCAAAACACCGACCCCCGCCTGATCAGTCGATGCCGATAATTTTGTGCATTTGCAACGTCAGGCGCCAGCGGGGGTTAGCCAGGCAGTAATCTGTGGCCTTGCGAGTGTTACTCTGTTTAACCGGATCTGTGCTGCCTTCAGGCGCGGCTGGAGAAGCCATTGGCGACAGGAAAAAGTGCCGGGCCTTCAGGTGAACAAACCTTTCCGGCATGGCTTTGGCCTGAGGATACACCAGCTTCAGCTCATCGCAGGCTTCGATCACCACAGGCGCATCTGCTTTGGGGCTCACACACAACCAATCAATACCCGCTGGTGCAGGCAAAGTGCCATTGGTTTCCACGCCCACCTCAAAGCCCGCCTGATGGAAGGCCTTGATCAACGTTTCGTCCAGCTGCAACAGTGGCTCGCCGCCGGTACAAACAACATAAGGCGTTCCCGGTGCATCGGGCCACAAACTGCGAATGTGGTCTGCCAAAGCTTCTGCAGTTTCAAAGACCCCACCATTCTGGCCATCTGTTCCCACAAAATCTGTATCGCAGAAATTACACACGGCCGCAGCCCGGTCTTTTTCCCGGCCTGTCCACAGATTGCACTTACTGAAGCGGCAAAACACGGCTGCGCGGCCGGCCTGGGCGCCCTCGCCTTGCAAGGTATAAAAGGCCTCTTTTACTTTGTACATCAGCGACCCGCCTCGTAGGCTAGTGGATCTGCAAGGCCATTCCCGGCAAAAGCTTCAAGTCGCTCTACGCAAGAACCGCAAAGCCCGCAGGCCTTTTCCCGGCCGTTGTAACAGGTCCAGGTGTGGGCGTAATCAAGCCCAAGCTTCAGGCCCTCGGCCAGAATCTCGCCCTTGGTCATGTGCATGAAGGGTGCTTCAATGCCCACGGGCTCGTAATTGGCAACCCGGCATACAGCATCCATTTTCTCCACAAACTCCGGCCGGCAGTCAGGGTAAATGGCGTGGTCCCCCCCGTGAGCGCCATACCACACGGCACCGGCGTTCACTGTCACCGCGTAGCCTGTGGCCAGTGAAAGCAGGATCATATTCCGATTAGGTACCACCGTGGCCTTCATGTTTTCTTCGTCGTAATCGCCTTCGGGTATATCGCCGCCAGAGGTCAGGGCAGAGCCAGACATAACCTCACTCATGGCACGAATATCTATCACCTTGTGGGGTATATCAAGGGCAGTACACACCGAGCGCGCAACATCCAGTTCACGGACATGGCGCTGGCCATAGTTGAACGATAGTGCATGAACGTTCAGCCCCTGGGCGCGTGCGCGATGGAGCAGGGTAAAGGAGTCCATGCCTCCGGAATAGATAACAACCACGGTGTCAGTCATGCGGGCTCCTGGCAAGCGGGTAAAAGGTTCTTGAAAGGCCGGGTAAAGGCGAGGCGGTATTGTAGCAGTGCAAAGGCAGGATGGGTTTACGCCCGCACAATACGGGCGTAGGTTCTATGAACCGGAAATAGGTTAGTGCTTGAGTTCGCGCGTTCTGAGAACAATTATTTCAAGGACACCTCTGAGGGTGGACAGCGTCCAGTATGTAACCAGCGCCATCAGGCCAGCACCAATAACGGTGAAGGCTAAATCATCACCAACGACCTGTTCTTTTGCCAGCACCAGGTACAAGGCGAGTGCGGCGATCAAAACGATCTCTACGACAAAATGGAAACGGAACTTTTTACGGGCAGATCCGGATTCGTCGGACATTTTCTTGGGTTTCAACCTCTGGGTATCTATCAGTATGGGTGATTGGTTAGTGTACGAATTATCCCCCAAACGCCCCGAAGATTCTGTACGAGTTAGTGGCTACGGACTTACCACTACCAGCACAACGCCCATTTCATGCCTGCAGTTGTAAGGGTTAGCCGTAGCTCCCGAGCTATTGCAAACACCGGCTTAACGGATACACTATCTGTTCAAATACACCAGAAACGCCGATTATGATTCGAATGACTACACAACTCTTGATGAATGCCGTAGCAGCCTGCCATGAAGGCAGCTACATGCGTGCATTGGTAAAAATTATCTAACGGCTTTCGGTCTGTTCCCGGGAGCCTTTCAAGCGACCGGGTAAGCATCTCCGCCAAACCCCGGTTGCCCTCAGCTCCGGGGTTTTGTTTTTGCTGTCGAACAACGACAAGGAGATCACCATGAGAAGACAACACACAATGCGTGCCGCAAACCAGCCCATGAACAATAGGCAAGGTGCCATTCGTCGCCCGGAAAAATTGCCGCTGCTGGATGCCATCTGCAAAAAGCTGAACCAGCGCGTTAACCTGGATGACGAACAAAGGGTACTTGGAGTTTACGAGCGGGGTTGGATCTTCAACGGCGTGCTGGCCACTCTGGGCACTGCGGAAGCCCGCTACGTTCGCGCGCTGGCTACCCGCCACAATTCCTGGATCGCTCGCCAGGTCGCTTAAAGTAATAAACAGGGTCTGAACGGATCAGTGGTGCCTGTTCAGGCCCTGGTTGACAACACCATCATTGCCACGCACCACTGCATAGTTATTCACCACGTCGAGAATTTTTTCCTGGGAGTAAGGTTTCACCACATAGCCATTGGCGCCAGCGCCGATTGCCCGCTGAATGCTGTCAATGGAATCATCCGCCGTAACCAGAACAATATGCTGGCCTTCGCGTACTTGCTTGAAGTCTTTCATCAGTTCATGGCCATCGCCATCCGGCAAGCCGAGATCCAGGAGTATGATGTCGAACTTGCCATCGCCAAACGCCTTGCGAGCTGAAGCCGCATTTTCACAACCCGATACATCCGTAGCTCCGGCTTTGTAGAGCATATCAACCAGGCGCTCACGCATCACGGGCTCGTCTTCCACAACCAGTACCGTCAGCTTATCCATCTTAATCTCCTTTTCGTTCGGGTGCGGTTGTCAGGATTTCTTGCGTAGCAATGATTACCACGAATCGGCACCCGTATTCCGGGGCAAATCCAGCGGTGCATGCCCAGACCGGCTGGGGCTGGCTACAGTTGCCGAAGGCCCGCCCGCTTGGGTAGCAGCCCCTTCCCCGGCATCATCACGGGTCAGAATATTGCTGATACTGACTGCTGTAGAATAAAGCGAGATTGCAATAATCAGCAGTATCGGCTGCACGAACGCCACAAACCCCGGCACCTCTGTGCCACCCATGATACTCAGTATAAGGATGATAGCTGGCCCCAGCACTACAAACAGCGTCAGGGCGATAAAGAATACAATACGTTCCTTGTAGCGGCCAAGATCCCGGTTGGTCACCAACCCCAGAACAAACCTCCCAATGGCCAGCCCGGCAAGAATGGCCGCCGCTATACTCAGGTCTGCATGCATGAGCATCTCATAGAGGCGGCCATCCCAGAGGCGCTGCATGCCAATAACAAGAAACGGAAAAAGTACGAACAGTATGTCGGCATAGGTACCATACATCATGCTCAGGGACTGCTGTTCACTGTGTAACTGGCGATCACTCATTGATCCATTCCTGTTTCATTCTTGGTTAGTTCACGCTCGATCATCTCATCCAGCATCGCAAACTCGCTGCCTATCTGGCTCCATTGAGGGTCTGCAGCCTTTGCCAGAGCTTCTACAATACCGGCCTGGAGGGTCATCTCCGGGAACCCCATAGTGCCAGCAGTGCCTTTTATCTGATGCGCTTCGGTCGCGAGCAGGTTCAGGTCGCGGCCTGCCAATGCTTGTTTCATTCGCTCCTGACGCTCCACCAGCCCTGCCAGGAACCTGGCCACCAAACGACGCATGGCATCGTCCTCTTCAACGTCTTCGGGCGGCTCGGGGTCCAGAAAACGCCCGAGAAGGGCTCGCAAGCGGCGCTCGTCTATCGGCTTTTCAAGCACCCCGTCACACCCTGCCTCTCGCAGTGCATCGGTTTCTTGCTGATTACCTGCAGTAAAGGCAATAATCGGGCGCCGGAAACCCGCCTGCCGCAATAGCCGGGTTGCTTCCACACCATCCATTTCCGGCATGTATCGATCCATCAGTACCAGCTGCACAGGCCCCGAAAGAGCTTTGCGTACAGCTTCGTCGCCTGTCGAAACGGACACGACTTCAAGGCCCAGGCGAGTCAGCATACGTTCAACCAACTGCTGGTTTTCTGCACTGTCCTCGGCCACCAGTACCCTGCCATGATATTGCTGCACGGGTGCTTCGGCGGCGCTGGA
Source organism: Marinobacter salexigens (assembly GCF_002806945.1). Classification (GTDB taxonomy): domain Bacteria; phylum Pseudomonadota; class Gammaproteobacteria; order Pseudomonadales; family Oleiphilaceae; genus Marinobacter; species Marinobacter salexigens. The sequence continues at coordinate 194,617 of NZ_NIHC01000003.1, read as the reverse complement.
CTCAACCTGCAGATAGTGCGCCAGAACCTCATAAAAACGCTGTTTGTCAATGGGCTTGGCCAGATGCTCATTGCAGCCCGCCAACCGGTAATCGGCAATATCTTCAGCCATGACATTAGCGGTCAAAGCAATCACCGGGGTATTCACCCCTGCCTCCCGCAAGGCCACCGTAGCATCACGGCCGTTCATGACCGGCATCTGAATATCCATAAGAATCAAATCAAATAATTCATTTATGGCCATTTCCAGAGCTTCTGCACCGTTGCTTACGTGCACCAGTTCAGCGCCGGTACGATCCACTAACAGCGAAACCAACCGACGATTCACATCATTATCTTCGGCACAGAGTATACGCCCCGAAAGGCGTGGCGCCACTGTTGCCGGGATGCTTCGCCGGCGCAGGTTCAGCTCGGATGCATTCCGCAGGAAGTCCACCTGGTCCAGGGCGCCGGTGTGAATCGACAACTCAAACTCACTGCCTTCCCCGTATCTGCTGCTGACTCGAATACTGCCGCCAAGCATTTCCGCCAACCGACGCGAAATGCTGAGGCCGAGGCCTGTGCCACCATACTGCCGGGAAATTGCAGCACTGCCCTGTGCAAAAGGATCAAACAGCCGGCCAATCTGCTCCGGCTTCATGCCAATGCCTGTGTCCACCACCCGGGCGACAAGAACTTCAGCTTCGCGATTACAGCGAATCGACAGGGAGATCGACCCTTTTTCCGTAAATTTAAGCGCATTTCCGCACAAGTTGATAATAATCTGGCGCAGGCGAGTCGGGTCCGTCCGGATCTGCTCCGGCAGTGGATAGTCACAGGTTATGGTGAAATCCAACCCTTTTTCCCTGGCTCGCGGTGCAAAAAATGCGCGAATCTCGTCCAGAAGCTCGGGCAGATATACCGAGACCACATCTATATCCAGTTTGTTCGCATCGATTTTGGAGTGATCAAGAATGTCATTCACCAACTCCAGCAAATGCCGCCCGCTGCGGACGACCGTTTCTGCGCTGCTGCGCTTTTCCTCCTCATCAAGATCCGGATCCATCAACGTTTCGCCATAGCCGATGATAGCCGCCAGTGGCGTGCGGATCTCATGACTCATGTTGGCAAGGAACTGGCTCTTGGCCTCGGCAGAGTTACGGGCCAGCTCTTTCTCTAGCCGTTCTTGCTCGCGCTCACGCTCAATACGCTGGCGCCGGTGGCTTTCTGTGGAATCCACACAGGTACCCTCCAGGTGGGTAGGTTCACCGTCCGCATCGTAGGCTGTGTGGAGTGAGATAATCGCCCAACGCTCATCACCTGACCGGGTCAGGTAGCGGGCCTCCACACCTTTTACCGTACCTCTTGCCTGCAGCTGCTCAACAACCAGTTCCCGCAACCGGTCATCGGCAATGCAAGCTTCCAGCACATCCACATCGCTTTCCAACAACTCCCGGCTGCTGGCAAAACCCATCAAGTTCGCCATCGCCGGATTGGCGGTTACGAACCGGCGTTCAGCCGACATCTGGAAAACACCCTCAATGGCATTATCAAACAGCGACTGGTATCGCTGCAGATTGGATAGTGCTCGCCGGCTCCAGCCCAGCGCCTCACCCTGAACCTGCTTGATGCGATCTGCCAGGGCAAAGGAAAACAGAATAATCTGGCCGGTAAGCCCTATTTGGGGTGCATAGCCCGTGAAGGTATTGAGTGGCAGGTAGCCCATAACCGTAAGGGCGTATATGCCAAAGCCAACCAGCGCCAGTGTCCAGGCAAAAAAGTATGAGCGCGCCGCCGGGTTGTAATAGCGCCAGGACAAATAACTGACCACAAACAAGATGAGACAGAGCAACATCGACCCGATAACAATCCATTCCATGGCAATGTGATAGGGCACGAACAGGGACAGCACAAAGGTAACGATTACCGAGTACAGACACATGATCAGAACCCGGTCGAGATCCAGAGATCGGGTACGGGTTTCAAGCAGTGCCCGGGCCATCAGCAGGCCCCAGAACCAGGTCATGATGATCTGAAGATGAAGGTACTCCTTATTAAACAATGCGGGGCGACTGTCCAGCAGCTGAATGCCATGAACCTGCTCGGTGGCGATAAACACCCCGGCAGACACCAGATAGAGAACATAGTAGATGTTGCTGCGCTCACGAACGGAAACCGCAACAAACAAGTTGTACGCGAGAATGGCAAGCAAACCACCCAGCAAGGCGCCACGAATAATTTCGTCTACCGATACTTTTTCAATATAACTATCAGGGCTCCACAAACTGATGGGCAGGCGAAAGGTATTAGTGTTGATAATGCGCAGATACACAGACGAGCTGCTGCCTGGCTCAAGGTTAAGCCGGAACGTAGGGTTAGGCACAGCAAGATCCCGCTCTGCCCAGTTGCCGTGGTAGCCTGCCTTGCGCTCGTCGATTAATTCCCCATCGCGCACCAGATACAGGACAACTTCATCTACCAGCGGCAGTGCCAACTCCAGAATCCACTCTGTACTGGCTGCTCTGGCGTCTGAATGCACATCAATCCGTATCCAGTAAGCCGACTCGGTGTAGCCCAGGTTCAGTACACCGTGTTCATGACGGGTAAACCGCTCGGGCTCCATGGCAAGAATGTCTGGCAAGAGATAAAGCTGGCCGGCGTCCTCCAGGTAAGAGATACAGCCACCAAAATCGCGAACGCTTTCTGTGTTACTGCCCAGAACAAGCTGGCCATTTCGACAAGATTCCTGAGCACTGGCCAGGCCCGAAACCATGGCCATTGCTAAAAACATCACGACAAGCAGCCATTGCACTGTTCTGCCTGTAGCCGGTTTACACCGTTGCTGCAAAATGTGATCTCCGCGCGGGTATGTGCCTGTCTTATGGTTTATTGTTGGCAGTCGAATCGGGGCCGAACGCCCCGCGGGTATTTACTTTAGCCGTTTATGGCTGACTTCGCACCTCAGGGCCTTCTGAAATGAGACACTCCTGCTTTTTCGCCGCTATTTCCATCGCACTGCTTGGCGTGAGCGGGTGCAAGATGGAGGATACCGGGCCAACAGCATTCAATCCTGCTACCAACGTGGATCTGACGTTCTCAACGTTTGATCTCGAAAATACCGACAAGGCGCCCGACAACCTCAAGCACACCCGGTTTTGGGATTTTTATCAGGGAATTCAGCCTGCCGGTAGCGGCGATAATGCGATTACCCGCGCAACAGTGAACGAAATTCGCACTCACATTGATAGGTTCATACAGGCAACACCTTCCTCTGACGGCAAAAGCTATGAAAAAGTACGCAACCCGCTCGATTTGATCAACCAGGTCATAGCATTCAACGAGGCTGACAATTTCAAAGAAGGCCGTAGATACATCACCCAACGTATAATCGAAGGACAAGCAGGCACCTACAACACCCGGACAAACGGGGCTCTTATCCGGTTTACCGACCAAAACGCGGTGTTGGATGAGGCATCGCTCAACGACAAACTGTGGATTTATCCAACACTGGACTGGACATACCAGCCCGCTGGCCCTGAAGGCACGGACCTCGACGATAAGGTTTACCGAACAATTCAGTATGTAAGCCGAAGCGTTGTCCCTGAAAAGGCTAAGGCCCAGCCAGAGCTAATCAGCCTGCTCGCCGGGAGCCGCTTTGATGCCAATAGTTTCAAAACCAACGGCTACAACAAACCAGAGTTCGCTACCGCAGACTATCAGAGCCGAAACTATGGGGGCATTGAGTTGAGGCAGGAGTTCATCCGGGACAAAATCGACACACTGTTTATCAAGAGTCCGGACAAGGCTGTGTTGGATATGAGCCTCCATGGCGTCACCCTTACCGATACAAGCCCTGACTGTTTGAGGGTTGAGTTGGACTATGCGATGTCAACTTTGAGGGTTTTCCATTCCAACGGCCAACCGGCAAAACTTAAGGACCCAACCAGTCAGAATCCTGATGCTACCATTAAAAATCTCGCCAACTGTGGAAACCAGGAAAACAACGAAGCTGCAATAAGCTGGGTGGCAGAAGGTGCTTCTAGCCGTCAGTAATAACGCCGCTCGTCCAACTCCCAATTCTGCAAAAAACCTTTTTTGCGGTCGATCATGCGCTCGTAGGCTGAAATCATAACGGCTACATGGGGCGCTTTGGCCAGGCGTAAAATCTCAACACGACGCTCCAGCCGTTCCACTTCAGTGCGGACTTGCTGGTGCACGTGGCTGCGCACACTGTCGTGATGGTCGAGCCGAACCTGCCTGGTTGAGGGGGGAAATTCGTTGTGGGGGCTTGCTTGCTTGTCCATGCGTATCTCATCCATTGAGTTGCAACCTTTATATCAAACCGCAGTTTGCACAACTGTCAGACAAAGCGCAACAAAAATGAATAGAGTTTCATTTTATACAGTAAACATTCAACAGTTCACACACTCAGAGAATCCCGGCGAATCCGCTGCTATAGTTCCCATTACCAATTTAACAGCTAACCAGGATTGCTTATGAGCCAGACATCCGTTGCCGACACCCTCAGGGAATACCTGTCTCTGCTTGAGTTACTGGACGACGCTTACTGGGAAGCCTCCAACATTGCCCACAAGGACATGCTGTACGACATCATCAGTATTTTCAGCCAGGAAGTGTCCGAGATAAACAAGCTCAGTATTCAGGATCACCACTACCCCTATGAGGTGATCACTGAAGGCATTCGACGTGTGGTGCCAAAGCTGGAAAAGTTGGATGAAAGCCGTGAAGAAGTCATCCAGCGCACACAAACACTGACAGACTTCCGGGACATACTTTCATCCGTACTCGGTATTCTTGAGGATCAGCTCAGAACCCTGTGAGGGGCCGCTTTAAACGGCTACCGCCGGGCGTTCACCCTCCGGGCGGAGAGGAAATTCCCGCGCAATGGTATAAACGAACTTGCCGAGCGCGGGAATGTGGTGACCCACAATCGGAAACCCTGTGTTCAGCAAACTCACGGAGATATCCCGCGCTGCGTCGGCCCAGCAAAGCTTGTTGATCAAGCCAACATGGCCAAATGCGTACCGGCTTCGTTGTCCCCACATACCAACCGGGTTACCACCCAGCATCATGCCGGCGCTGAAGCGCATGGGGATCATCATGGTGCGGTCAATTTGCAAGGAGCCAAACTGCTGAATGGCTCGGCGAACCGTGATCTCGCTGCAAATGCGTTTACCCTTCCAGGTACCGCCATTGAGCATCATCTGGAAAAACCGACCCATCTCTTCGGCGGTGCCACATAGGTTACCCGCCGGGATCACTGCCTCCTGGAACAGGGGATTATTGGTCACCTCTTCTACCGTCGATATATCACCACCTAGTGCGCGGTTTACGATCCAGGACACGGGAAAACGCGGTGTCGGGCCAGTAGCGTAGTTGGTAGCCAACTCATGCAGATTCGGCGCCTCAATCCCGTAGGTAAACCACTTCATGCCCATGGGCTGACGGATGTGCTTGTCCAGGTAGTTTTCAATGGTGTCGCCGGTTACCTTTTCGAGCACTCGCTGCAGCACATAGCCGCCGGTTATCGCGTGGTAGGCAACCTTGCCGCCGTCTACAGCAATAGCTCGGGACTCACACAACAAACGCCAGATTTCTTCCTGGTTCCATAGCACTTCTATGGGTGTTTCTTTCGGTATGGAAGGAATGCCGCCCCTGTGGGACAGGATCTGATGCACCGTGATGGTCCGTTTGCCGTTTTGTGCAAACTCCGGGCAATAATAGGACACAGGGTCCATCAGGTTAACCAGGCCCTGCTCAACCAGCATATGCATCAGCAATGCGGTAACTGCCTTGGAGGCAGAAAAGTAGCAAACGGGCGTGTCTGTGGTCATGGCGATTGTGGGCGTGCCGGCCGTATCGTGGGGGCCGTTGCCGTTAGCATGGCCTATGGCTCGATGCAGGATCTGCTCGCCACGGTGGCGCACTGATATCTGGATACCCGGGTGGACACCGGTGCGATAAAGGCCTTCAACGCTTTTCCAGATGGCGTTCACAGTGCTGGTGTCTATACCGACCGCTTCCGGCTTTTCGCCTGCGGTATCACGCTGGGTAACAGTAGATAAATCCTTTGGAACCTTGCAACTGTGCAGTGCACGACGGGCTATTGGGTTCATCAGGTACGCCTTGATTGTGGTGACTGTTATTATAAGCAGCTGATCAGAGGGCAAACCAACTGTTTCTGGAGCCAGTTTATGACACCCGGTATCGATGCAGCCAGCAAAGCCGGCATTTTTCATACTATCCACGAGTACGAGCATGATCCTGCCAGCACAGGGTATGGCAACGAGGCAGCAGATAAACTGGGGGTTGATCCGGCACGGATATTCAAAACCCTGGTGGCCAATGTCGACGGCAAAACCCTGGTAGTTGGCGTGGTGCCTGTTACTGGCATGTTGAGTATGAAACTGATCGCCAAGGCCGCCGGTGGCAAGAAGGCCGTTATGGCCGACCCACAGGATGCGCAGCGCCGCACCGGCTATGTACTTGGGGGTGTAAGCCCACTGGGCCAGAAAAACCGTTTGAAAACCTTTATTGATAGTTCCGCTGAAGAGTTCGAGACGGTATACGTAAGCGCTGGCCGCCGCGGGCTGGAGATTGAGCTGTCTCCGGCAGATCTGGCCAAACTGACCGGTGGAAAACTGGTGCCACTGCAGCAGACATAAAAAAACCCGGAGAGCCAATATACGGGCTTTCCGGGCTTTGCCTCAGGTATCCGGGCACAGTGCCCGGATACCTTCAGGGATTACTTAACCGATGCGCGGGCATCCTTCAGAATACTATTGAAGGTTTCGCTCGGCTGCATCACGGCCTGCACCTTTTCTGCAGGTGGGTGGTAGTAACCACCGATATCCGCAGGCTGACCCTGGATAACACTCATTTCTTCCAGGATCTTGTCTTTGTTTTCTTCCAGCTGTGCCGACATTTTCGCGAAGAACTCTTTCAGTTCTTTGTCGCTATCCTGGGATGACAGCTCTTCTGCCCAGTAACGAGCCAGGTGGAAGTGGCTGCCGCGGTTGTCCAGCTCACCCGTTACACGGGAAGGCGACTGGTTGTTTTCCAGCAGGCGCTCGGTGGCCTTGTCGAGAGTCTGGCCCAGCAAGCGTGCACGGTTGTTGTCGTGCTTCTCACCCAGCTCATCCAGCGACACGGCAATGGCAAGGAACTCGCCCAGGGAGTCCCAGCGCAGGTGATCTTCCTGCAACAACTGCTGCACATGCTTGGGAGCAGAGCCGCCAGCACCGGTTTCGTAGAGGCCGCCACCGTTCAGCAGGGGCACAATCGACAGCATCTTGGCACTGGTGCCCAACTCAAGAATCGGGAACAGGTCGGTGAGGTAGTCACGCAGCACGTTACCGGTTACAGAGATGGTATCCAGACCGCGGATCAGACGCTCCATGGTCCAGCGAATGGCGCGAACCGGCGACTCGATACGGATATGCAGGCCTTCAGTGTCGTGATCTTTAAGGTAAGTATTTACCTTTTTGATCAGTTCGGCGTCGTGCGGGCGCTCGTCGTCGAGCCAGAACACGGCTGGCATGCCGGTGGCGCGGGCACGGGTAACGGCCAACTTGACCCAATCGCGAATCGGAAGGTCTTTGGTTTGGCAGGCACGCCAGATATCGCCTTCTTCTACATTGTGCTCGGTCAGTACCGTACCGTCTTCAGCCAGGATGCGAACAATACCGTCTTCTTCGATTTCAAAGGTCTTGTCGTGAGAGCCATACTCCTCTGCCTTCTGCGCCATCAGGCCCACGTTCGGCACGGTGCCCATGGTGGTGGGATCAAAGGCGCCGTGGGTTTTGCAGAAGTTGATCATTTCCTGATAAATCGTGGCGTAGGTGGACTCAGGCATAACTGCCTTGGTGTCTTTCAATTTGCCATCGCGCGCCCACATCTTGCCTGAGTTACGGATCATTGCCGGCATGGAGGCATCCACAATCACATCACTCGGTACGTGCAGGTTGGTCACGCCTTTAACGGAGTCAACCATGGCGATTTCCGGGCGGTGCTCGTAGGTCTTGTGCAGGGTTTCCTGTATTTCTTCCTGCTTCGACTCAGGCAACTGCTTGATCTTCTCAATCACAGACGACAGGCCGTTGTTCGGGTTTACGCCAATTTCGTCAAACAGGTCGCCATACTGGTCGAAAAGCTCCTTGTAGTAAATCTTCACCGCGTGACCAAACACGATCGGGTGGGAGATTTTCATCATGGTGGCTTTTACGTGCAGGGAGAACATCACGCCGGTTTTTTCACAATCTGCAATGGCATCTTCGAAGAATTGGCAGAGTGCTTTTTTGCTCATGAACATGCCGTCGAGCACTTCGCCTTCCTGCAATGGCAGCTCAGGTTTGAGGACGGTCTGTTCGCCTTTTTTGTTTTCGAAAACAATGCGGGCGTTGGTTGCTTTATCGAGGGTTATGGACTGCTCGTTGGAGTAAAAATCACCTCCGCGCATGTGCGCCACGTGGGTACGTGAAGCCGGGCTCCATTCTCCCATGCTGTGGGGGTATTTGCGTGCAAAGGCTTTAACTGCTGTCGGAGCACGACGGTCAGAGTTACCCTCACGCAGTACCGGGTTCACCGCGCTTCCGAGTACTTTGGCGTAGCGCGCTGTAATCTCTTTTTCTTCGTCGGTCTGCGGGTTCTCTTTGTATTCCGGTACGTTGTAACCTTGGTCGTTCAGCTCTTGAATCGCTGCGCGCAACTGCGGTATTGATGCAGAGATATTTGGCAGCTTGATGATGTTGGCGTCGGGGTCTTTGGTATATTCGCCCAGTTCTGTAAGAGCGTCCGGTACGCGCTGATCTTCTTCAAGGTGGTCCGGGAATACTGCCAGAATACGAGCCGCCAGGGAGATATCGCTGGTTCCAAATTCGATACCAGCCGGCTTGGCGTAGGTTTCCAGAATCGGTAACAGGGACCGAGTTGCAAGGGCCGGGGCCTCATCGGTCAGTGTGTAGATAATCTTGGCTTTGGATGATTTCATTTTCGTCCTCAGGCTAATAGGTGGGTTCAGGACGGCCATGGCTGAGTCGGGCGTCTTGTGGACGTCTGACCTTTGCGATGACTGATTTTTTAACTTTTGATAGACCTACTAAGATAGCATTTTTTTGTTCTGTCTGGTTACGATCTTAGTATAAGAACGGACTAAAAACCCCTGATCTTCGGTATCTGGGGGATCATTTGGTGGGAATTTACGAAACTTTCTAACATTTTGGGGTGTTGGCTTTGCTGGCTTGGGAGTATCGCGATGGGTGTGCTTTCTCCCAAAACACGCTCCTTGCGGCACCCCTGCGGGGTCCGGCCCACAATCATAGATTGTGGTCGTTCGGCTTTCGCATGAAGCTACGCTTCATAAACGCTCGGCCGAACCCATGTGGCGCTTGGGCTCCGCCATCCATGGCTCCGCACAGTTTTGGGAGAAAGCACACCCACCGCTCGACAAACTTTTCAGTTAACTCCAACAACCCATAGGGTGAAAACTCTGCACCGGAGTCACACCGCAAAAAATAGAGACCCGGATGTTTTACCCCTTCACCTATTCAGTCAACCAATCGGCAAAAGGTTCTCTTCCGCAAGCCGCTCGCGAATCTGGTCCAGTGCTTCGGGGTTACCCAGGGCATCGCGGTTGTCGGCTTTGGTAGAGCCGTTGATCAGGCGGGCTACGGCCAGCTCTACTTTTTTGCCACTGCGGGTGTAGGGGATGTCTGGCACCTGCACTATGTGCTTGGGCACGTGGCGTGGGCTGGCGCCTTTGCGGATTTGGGCTTTGAGTTGTTTCAGCAGGTCGCCGGTAATTTCCTGACCATCTGCCGGCACTACAAGCAAAACCACTTCTACATCACCGTCGATTTGTCGGCCAACGACGATGCTGTCTTTTATGGCCGCTTCGGTTTCTACCTGGCGGTAGATTTCGGCGGTGCCGATTCTTACGCCGCCGGGGTTGAGGGTGGCGTCGGAGCGGCCGTAGATGATGGCGCCGCCGTGTTCGGTGAATTCGATGAAGTCGCCGTGGGCCCATACGCCGGGGAAGGTGTCGAAGTAGGCGTCGCGATAGCGTTCGCCATCTGCGTCGTCCCAGAAGGCGACTGGCATGGAGGGTAATGGTTGACGGCAGACGAGTTCGCCACGGCCCTGGTCTACGGGTTTGCCATCGTCGCCGTATGCGACAGCATCAACGCCCAGAAACCGGCATTGTATTTCGCCTCGGCGCACAGGCAACAGTGGGGTGGAGCCGACGAAGCAGCCGCAGATGTCGGTGCCGCCAGCAATGGAGCCCAGCAAGGCTTTGGGTGCGCCCTGGCTGTATACCCAGTCGTAGTCTTCGGGAAGCAGGGGCGAGCCAGTTGAGAATACGACTCTCAATCTGCTCAGATCGAGGGTTTCAGCCGGGGCCATTTCAGCTTTGCGACAGCCAGCAATGAATCTTGCGCTGGTACCGAAGTGGGTTACACGCTCTTCGGCTACGGTGTCCCAGAGGAAGCTGAGACTGGGGTAGCCAGGGGAGCCGTCTACGGTGATTACCGCAGCACCTGTAAGCAGGGCAGAGGCTTGCCAGTTCCACATCATCCAGCCACAGGTGGTGAAGTAGAGGAAACGGTCTTCCGGGCCTACATCGCCGTGCAGCATGAGTTCTTTGGCGTGATTGACCAGCAGGCCGGCGGTGCCATGTACGATGCACTTGGGTTTGCCAGTGGTGCCTGAGGAATAGAGGATGTAAACCGGGTGGTCCGGGTCGACCGGCGTATACGAGGGCACTTCGCCTGCACCAAAGGCAATGGCGTCATCCCAGGTGGTTACCCGTTCACCAGCAATCGGCGCGGCGTCCGGCAGCTGCTGAACGCTCACTACGCATTTCAGGGTTGGCAGGCCGGCGATCAGCTGTGCAAACTCCTCCTGGCGGCCCAACACCTTGCCGCCGTAGCCGTATCCGTTCACAACAATAAGTGCGGAAGGCTCAATCTGGCCAAAACGGTCGAGAATAGCGCCCACACCGAAATCCGGTGACGCCGAGCTCCAGATAGCACCCAGGCTGGTTGCTGCCAGCATACCGGCGAGGGCTTCGTAGCCGTTGGTGACAACGCCGGCAACCCGGTCGCCTTTTTGAATGCCTTTGCTGCGCAGGAAGGCTTCCAAAGCACCTACATCGGCTTTCAGTTCGCCATAGCTGCGGCGCAGAACGGGGCGTGTTTCGCAGTAGGCCACCACAGCTTCTTTACTAGCATGCTCGCCGTCTGCATGGCGCAGCAGGTTGGCCGCAAAATTCAGTTTCATGCCCGGGAACCACTCGGCACCCGGCATATCCTGCTTACCCAGCACTTTTTGCGCCGGTGTTGCGCTAACAAGTCCGCAATAGTCCCAAACGCTTGACCAGAAGCTTTCAAGGTCATCAACCGACCACTGGTGCAATGCGTGGTAATCCGCAAACGGGCCATGGCCCTGTTCTTCCAGCCAGGTTCTGAAGCGGCCCATTCGGGTATTGGCCTGATCGCTTTCCGACGGAGACCAGACTATCGGGGACTGTTCATTAACGCTCATCCGTTGCTCCTGTTGCTTACTGCATGTGCCAGCCGTGGCTGACAACAATAGATTGCCCTGTAAGAGCGGCTGAAGGAAAGGCCGCCAAGTGCACCGCCATTTCGGAAACATCTTCCTGGGTGGTGAATTTGCCATCAACTGTGTTTTTTAGCATCACCTTACTGATAACTTCCTCTTCGGAAATGCCCAGCTCTTTTGCTTGTTCCGGTATCTGTTTATCCACCAGCGGCGTTCTTACAAAGCCCGGGCAGATAATATTACTGCGAACTCCGTGTTCCGCGCCTTCTTTGGCAACGGCACGACAAAGGCCAAGCATACCGTGTTTTGCTGCCACATAAGGTGCCTTCAAGGGCGAGGCTTCCAGCGAATGCACCGAGCCCATGTACAGCATAGTACCTCCGCCGTTGGCGTACATTTGTTTTAAAGCCGCCCGGGTTACCAGAAATGCGCCATCAAGGTGCACATTCATCACCCTGCGCCAGTCCGCATACGCCAGTTTGTGTACCGGGTCTATGTGCTGAATGCCAGCATTCGCCACAGCAATGTCGAGGCCACCCCAGGCTTTCACAATGGCAGCTACGCCCTCGTCCACGGCGGTTTCATCGGTTACGTCCATGGCCAGAGCCATTGCGGTGCCGCCCGCCTTCTCTATGGCATTTACGGTGTCCTGAGCGCTTTCCACAGTGAGATCTGCCACGGCTACTCGGGCACCTTCACGGCCATAATGTTCGGCGATCGCCCGGCCAATACCCCGAGCTGCACCAGTAATAAGTGCGACGTTGTTTTCGAGACGCATGATGTTTGTCCCCTCGTTATTATTCAATTTTTGTTAGTAAAACCCTGCATTAAAGCGGGCCCGTCAGGAGCCGCCATACACTTCGTTCGGCAGCCAGGTCGCCAGCGGCTGGAACCAGAACACCAGCGCCAAAGCCAGAAGCTGCAAAAGAATGAACGGCAATACGCCCAGATAAATATCCCGTGTTGTGATACCTGGCGGGCATACGCCTTTGATGTAAAACAGTGAGAAACCAACCGGAGGTGTCAGGAAGGAAGTCTGCAAACACATGGCAAACATGATGGCAAACCACACCGGCTCCACGCCCATTTTGAACAGCACGGGCGCAACCAGGGGCAATACAATCAAAGTGATCTCAACCCAATCCAAAAAGAACCCGAGCAGGAAGGTGATAAGCAAAACCGTCAGCAGCACACCTGTGGTGCCATATGGCAGGCCGGTGATCGCGCCTTCAATAACCTCGTCTCCCCCTAAACCACGCAGTACCGAGGCAAACACAGTAGCACCGATAAAAATGCCAAAGATGAATGCTGAGGTGCGACTGGTCTGGTACAGGGAGTCTTTCAGGGTCTCCATATCCAGGCGCCTGCTCAGGAACGCCATGAGCAGCGCGCCGCCAGCACCCACCGCAGAGGCTTCTGTGGTTGTTGCTATGCCAAAGAAAATGGAACCAAGCACGGAAATGATCAGGGCCATAGGCGGCAGAACGGCCCAGAGCACGCCAGCCCAGGCTCGGGCGTCAAGGCGCCGCCGGTTCGGAGGCGCGGGTGCCAGGTCTTTTTTGATGTAGGAGGCGATGATGATGTAAAGAATGTAAAGCATCGCCAGCATAACACCGGGAATCAGAGCACCCATAAACAGCTTGCCTACTGATGCCTCCGAGGTGCCAAGGCGGTCAGCCATCAATACCAACATGATGCTGGGCGGCACCAGAATACCCAGAGTGCCAACAGAACACGCCGTACCCACAGCCAGGGACTTGTTGTAGTTCGCCTGCATCATGGGGCCAAGGGACAGCATGCCCAGCAGCACGACCGAAGCGCCAACAATACCGGTGGAGGCCGCAAGCAACACGCCAACCAGCACCACTGTAATGGCATAGCCGCCGCGCAAGCCTCCAAGCACCCTCACCAGGCTGTGCATCAGCTTTTCCGCGATGCCGGAGCGATCAAGCATGATGCCCATGAAGATGAACATGGGCAGCGCCACCATCAACTCGTTGGCAACTATGCCGTATATCCTGGCGTCCAGAACGCCAATTGTGCCCTGCCAGGTAAACCACAGGGGAGAGTCGAGATATTCGACCATTACGTGGCCGACAATACCGAATACCAAGCCTATACCCGCCAGTGACCAGGCAACCGGGAAACCCAGCAGCAAGAGCACCATAAAGCTGGCGAACATGGCGATAACAAGAATCGCTTCTACACCCATGACGTTAGCCTCGCGGTTCAGGAATCAGGATGGCCGGAGGAGTGCCGGTCATCGTAGGGAGGCTCAATAGCCCTGGGAAAACGGAACAGATAGGTAGTGCAACGTGTGGCACGGGACACCAGGGCAATCATCACAAACGCCAACCCCAGGGGCAGCATGCTTTTGAATATAAAGCGGTAGGGCAGCCCGCTGGGTGCCTGTGAATGTTCTGTGTATATCCATGCTGTCCAGGCGTAGGGCACCAGAGCACTGATCATCAGCGCAATGATGGGCAGCGCTAACAGCACAATGCCCATAAGCTCGATAATCGCCTGGGCTTTAGGGCTGAATTTCTCTTTCAGCACGTCAACACGTACGTGGTCATCCAGCACAACGGCATAGCCCAGCGTCAGCATGGTGGCCGTTCCGAACAGGTGCCAGGACAATTCTTCAAGAGCAATGGAGCCTTGAGACAAAACATAGCGGGAGAAAACGTTGATCAGAATAACGATCAGCACAGCAACCCATAACCAGGAGGCGAGGCGGCCAACAGCCACCACCAGTCGGTCGAGGTGCCAGGACATCGCATTAATTGGCAACGAGTCCTTTCCAGATGCCTGGGCGCGCTTATCTCCGGAGATATTGGTATCGGTCACAAAAACCTCGGATTTTTCGGATGCAGGGCGGGAAGCGGGTAACGATTCAGTCGTTACCCGCGGTATACATCATCCGTTGATCAGTCGTACTTGTAGAAATCCCGTGGCAGGTAGCCATTGGAGTGCCAAATAGAGTGATGCTTCATGAAATCACGCTGACTGGTCAGTACGCGATTGAACATTTCATCCTTGGCAGCAATTTCATCCAGCACTTCGTTGGTGACCTTTTGCAGCTCACGCAGCACAGGCTCTGGCAGGGTCTGGGCGTTTACGCCTTCCTTCTCGTAATCACGCAGCGCTGTTGGCTGGGCCCACTCACTTTGAGCAAAGCCTTTAAGCGTGGCGGATTCACAGCCCATTTCGATAAGCGCACGGCTCTGTGGCTCCAAATCCTCCCAAACATCTTTGTTCACCAACAAATGGGAGGTGGTCAGAGTTTGGTGCCAGCCAGGCATGATGTAGTTCTTGATGATCTGATCCAGCCCCAGCATCTTGTCGATAGCCGGCTGAGAGAACTCAGTCGCGTCAATCGTCTTACGCTCCAGGGCCTGATAGATTTCGCCGCCCGGAACCATGGTTACGGATGCGCCGAGTTTCTCCAGAACTTTGCCACCAATGCCGGCAAAGCGGATTTTCAGGCCATCAAAATCATCCACGCCTTCAATGGGATTGGCGAACCAGCCCGCACCTTCAGGGCCGATGATGCTGCACAGCATGGGGTGGATGTTGCGCTTGGCATAGATTTCTTCCAGCAACGCACGGCCGTCACCTTCGTAATACCAGGCCAGATAAGCGGGTGGCTCCATGTTGAAAGGGGCACCGGAATACAGAGGCAAGGCGGGGATAGTGCCCTGGTCGTATCCTACCCAGGTGTAGCCTGCGGGGTATTTACCACCACCTACGGCATCCATGATTTCAAAGGGCGGAACCAGCTCATTCGGCTCGTAGTAACGTAGCTGGATATCGCCACCGGATATGGCTTTGAGGTTTTCTGAAAGGTGCTTAACGGGCGTTGTCAGCCCGATAAGGTGGGACGGGAAGGCAAGAGGCACCTGCCAGCGAACTTTTTCCGCCGCCAGGGCATTGCTGCTTACCATAGCGCCTGTCATGAGCGCTGCGGCCGTAACACCCAGGGTCAAACCCGAAAGCTTTTGCTTGATGGTCATAGTATTCGTCCTTCTTGTTGTTGTAGCTGGCGCCAGCCTTTGTTTTCCGTGTTGTTCTGACGTCCTGAATGTCAGACTCAGCAGGGACTGTGCCAGTTCGATTTTTCTCTTTATTATCAATAATGTAAAAACTTACAATAAACTTCGGACAGTCTACTTGTCCGGGAACTTGGACAGTATTGAACACTGGTCGTACAAGACCGTCCGGATTTCAGGACGACCGTCCGAATATCAGGACATTCGGGCGAGTTTTTCATAGAGTACTGAGCGGGAGATGCCCAGTAGCTTGGCCGCTTTGGTGCGATTACCCCTGCTAGCAACCAAGGCATCTTCAATCGCTTGCGCCTCAGCTTTGGCAAGTATGTCTGCCAGCAGTTTTACAGGGCGGGGAGCTGTGCGGACCGCTCTGCTCTCACTGTTGCGAGGCAAAACCTTGAAAATAGCATCTGCATCCAGAACGCCACCCTCTTCGCTCATGGTCAGGGCGCGCTCAAGCACATTGCGCAGCTCTCGAATATTTCCGGGCCAGTTATAACTACCCAATGCCGCTACGCCGGCGTCGGTAATCTCGGCCCGCATATCCAGGCCTTCACTGACTTCCCACAACAGGGTTTCACACAGCAGCCCAAGATCGGCAAGGCGATCCCGCAGCGGTGGTATGGGAATTTCCAGCACGTTCAACCGGTAGTACAAATCCGAACGAAAGCTGCCATCTGCAATCATGGCCTCCAGGTTACGACTGGTGGCTGCGATAACCCGAACATCTACCTGAATTATCTTGTTAGAGCCGAGGGGTTCCACCTCGCCCTCCTGAAGCGCCCGCAGAAGCTTTGCCTGCAGTGGCAAGGGCATATCCCCCACTTCGTCCAGAAACAGGGTGCCGCCGTCAGCCAACTGGAACTTACCTTCCCGCAACTTCCGGTCCGCGCCGGTATAAGCGCCCGGGGCAACACCGAAGAATTCAGCTTCCAGTAAATTATCGGGGATAGCGGCCACATTCACCCCCACAAACGGCTTTTCCGCACGGCTGGAGACAGAATGGATGGCTTGTGCCAGCACTTCTTTACCGGTACCTGTTTCGCCCAGCAAAAGCACCGCCATCTCACGCCCTGCCGCAAGCCTCGCCCTGCGCTTTACTTCAAGAGCGCCGGGGCTGGCACCCACAAAATCACCAAGGCTGTAACGAGTACTTCGGGCTTTTTTCGCCAATGCTTTGCGAGCGGCGGCGAGGTCCTGATGCAGGCGCCGGTATTTGCTCACCAAGGGCGTAAGCGGTTGCAGGTCATCATAGAGAACAAAGGCTATAGCACCTTCAATCTCGCCCGTCTTGTCGTAGTATGGGAGGCGGGTGACAACCAGTTGTTGTTGCTGATATTCCATGATGTCCAGCAGCAGAGGCTTGCCGGTTTCTACAACCTCGGGCATACGGGTGTGAGGGATAACCTGACGCACAGGGCAGCCAATAGCGCTGGCTTGATCTTTAAGGCCAAGAAGCTGGGAATAGCTGCTGTTTATCCAGGTAATACGGGATTCTTTATCAACGGCAATTGCTCCCGCGCTGGCCTCCTCAAACATGGGGAAGATCGCTTCAATCAGCTCCCGGGTTAGCCCGCTTTTATTATTGTCACCAAACAACTTTGTCATGTACTGCGCACCACCGGGTTCAATAGTACTCATGTTGAAAGCCCTGGCACCCGGCACAACCGGGTCACCTGTCGGAAGTATATGGCCCCATCTGCAAGGCGAGCAAATGGGGAACGCGCCGGGTAACGGCTATGCGCATCTTGTGCCAAATTCACATCCAACTGATCTTTCAGGGTTTTTTATTATAGATATGCAGACAGCCTTGCTGGCCGTCCGGGTTTCCGGACACTGGCAAAATCACCCTATTCGGATAAACGGCAGCAGGCTGAGACCGGCAATCACCAGTATCGACAGAACGGCGGCCACTGTGCGCACGGGCTTTTGTCGGAGCATGTACCAGATACCGCCACCTTCTCCCTGCGAGCGCCGTTGCTCATAAGCCTCACGCTGGCTTTCCATGCGTTGGCGCTGGTAATCCTGCAACAGGGTTCTGGCCCTTTGAGCTTCCTCTGTGTCGTGTACCCAAAAACCACCCATACTGATACCCCAGCGGCTTGGCGGGGTTTCGTAGTAGCGCACTTCGTGGGCCTCGAACAAATCCCGGATTTCCTCGGCCTCGTCATCGGGTACGTGGCGCAGATTCATCAAATGGTGGGGCATAACGACTCGTTATCTGGTATCAGACTGGGTAATGCCGATATCCTAACACCATAGACTCAAAGACCGAATTCATCACCGGAACCGTTCATGACTGATAATCCCCTCCGATTGCTGCTGGATTTTGATGCTCGCGCCCAGAGAGACAAGGGCCAGGCCCCGGCATTTCTGCACCGGCGGGATCGCAAGTTTGCACTGACCTGCGAGCAACAAGGGGTAAAACCCTCCCCGAAACGCTGGCTGGCCCATATCAACCACCTGAGCGGCCCCGGCGCAGATTCGCCCCCATCGGCACTCACCTTGCGCTTCTGGCAACGGATCAATAGCGGTTTTATGGCGGCAGGCGCCCTGTTTGGTTTGCTGGCCATGCTTGGGCTGCTGTTCTACGATGGCGGCCAGCGCATCAACATTACCGTTATTCTGGCTTTTGTAGCCTTTCAGCTGCTGCTGGCACTGCTGACCACGGTTCAGTCTCTGGTTGGCTGGCAACCCTGGCGGCCATTGCTCCGGCGTTTTCGCAACCAGCCTGAATCGGCGGTTACTACAAAGCTTCAACCGGTGCTCATGGCTCGGGCTGCGCACCTTGGCGGAGTCTGTTTTGCTTTAACAGGTCTGGTTACCCTGCTGGTAATGGTCGTGCTGCAGGACCTCGCGTTTGGCTGGAGCACCACCCTTGAAACCGACGCCAGCCGTTATCACAGCCTGATTGCCGCGGTTGCTACGCCCTGGGCCTGGCTTTGGCCTGCCGCGGCGCCAGACCTTGCACTTGTGGAAGCCACACGATTCTTTCGTGCCAGCGCCGCAGTGGGCAGTTTGAACCCGGCACGCTGGGGCCAGTGGTGGCCTTTCATTGCCATGCTTTGGGCTACCTGGGCATTGCTGCCCCGGCTCATCCTTGCCTTGTTGGCAGGCGCTTTGATCCGGCGCAAGGCCCGGCATTTGCTCAGCAACCACCCGGCCATGCGGGCCTTGATGTACCGTATGGAAACGCCAGCCCTGGATACTGGCAACGAACACAACGACGCCTCGGACTTGCCCGATACCAATACTCACCTGCAGCTACAACCCTTGCCAGACGCCAGTATTGTGCTGTGCTGGGCCGGCGCTGGCGACCCGGAGCTGCCGGATGCCCTCAGTAGCGGCAAGACCCTGATTGCCAAGGCGGGGGGCAGGTTAACCCTGGAAGAGGACCGACAAACACAGGCGCAGGTAGCCGGGGAGCTGGAGCAAGGTTCCTTGCACTCGGTTATTCTGGTTACCCGCAGTTGGGAGCCCCCCACCGGGGAGCTGGAAGACTTTCTGGCCAGTGCGAGGCAACTCTGGCCCCGGAATACACAGGTTACTCTGGCACCGCTGGCCGCCCGCATCGAACAGGAACCGGATGCCCACCAGATACAGCAGTGGCTGAGATTTGCCCAACGAATGGGGCCGGAGTTTTTATCGGTCAGTCAGATACCGGTTCATGGAACCCTTGCTGATGTAAACGGGGAATTTGTGGAATGAATAGCGCACCCACCTTTGCCGTTGTAGGCCACCCCAACAAGGGGAAATCCAGCGTAGTGGCAACCTTGTCGCAGAACGATGCCATTGCCATTGCACTGGAACCCGGCACAACCCGCAAACGCCAGGCCTACCCGCTGAGCGTGGATGGCAAAGTGCTCTATACGCTGGTGGATACACCCGGCTTTCAGCGCCCCCGGCGGGTGCTGGAATGGCTTGAAGCCCATAGTGTGTCTGCATCAGACCACGGCGAAACAGTGCGCGCCTTTGTGCAACACCATCAGGGCGACGGCCGCTTTACCGATGAATGCGAACTGCTGGCACCGCTGATTGAAGGCGCGGGAATCATCTACGTGGTGGATGGCTCTGTTCCATACAGCAGCGAACACGAAGCGGAAATGACCATTCTGCGCTGGACAGGTCAGCCCAGCCTGGCGTTGATCAACAGCATCGGGCCAGACGATTACAGCGACACCTGGCAGGCAGCGCTAGGGCAGTTCTTCCAGGTTGTGCGCAAGTTCGATGCGGTTCGCGCCCCGTTCGAGCAACATCTCAGCCTTTTGCGCGCCTTTGGCCAGCTTGAGCCAGACTGGGAAAAACCGCTGGAGCAGGCGACCCATCACTTATCGGCCCAGCGCGAGCAGCGACGTCACCAGTCGGCTGGCGTCATTGCGAAAGCCTTGCAGGATATGATGTCGTTTCAGGAAAAGCGCACCCTGACGCTGGATCAGGCGGCAGGCACCAGCGACAGCACGCTTGCAGAGCAACTCAGCCAGCGCTGGTACCAACATCAACGCCAGCGGGAACAAGCCTTGCGGATAGACATCGAACATCTTTACCAGCATCAACAGGTGCAGCGGCAAGAAGCCGAACTGGAATGGCACAGCGATCACGACCTGTTCTCGGAAGACAGCCGTAAACACTGGGCCGTTAGCAGGCGCTATCTGGCTACTGCCGGTTTTGGTGCCGGCGCTGTCAGTGGTGCCGGGCTGGATGCTTTGACACTGGGCTCATCTCTGGGCGCCGGCGCTCTGGTGGGCGGCCTTATCGGCGCCGCTGGCAGTTACATGTACGGAGGCCGGTTCACGCTGCCCGTTCTGAATATCGGCTTGCTTAAAGACGGCCTGAAGACAGCCACCTTCGGCCCTGTGCAAGACAGCCAGTTTGGCTATGTCGTTCTAGGGCGGGCAGTGGACCACTGGTGGCACATAAGCCACAGAAACCACGCCGGAAGAGAGCTGCTCGACCTGCAACCTGCGGATCATCACTGGCTGGAACGCCTGGATAAAACGAGCCGCCAAACCATTCAGAAAACCCTCGACAAATGCCGCAAACAGCAACCTCTGGATGAAAACCAACGGCACAAATTCCACGATGCCATCGAGCAGTGTATGGCAGTTTATGACGACTGGCGGTTGAACCGGACCTGAAATGAGTGTTTATACTGTATGGCTATTCCATCACAAAACGAGGAATGCTCATGAAGATTGTACGAATTAAGGACATTATCGGTACCGAACGCGAAGTGCATGGCCCCGGCTGGACCAGCCGTCGCATGTTGTTGAAAAAAGACGGTATGGGCTTCTCTTTCCACGAAACCATCATCCCTGCGGGTGCCGAGCTTAACCTGTGGTACAAGCATCACCTGGAAGCGGTTTACTGCGTAGCCGGCAACGGCACCATCACCGACAAAGCCACCGGTGAAACCCACGAAATCTCCGACGGCACGCTTTACGCCCTCGATAAGCACGACCAGCACACCCTGCGCGGCGGCACTGAAGACATGCGCCTGATCTGTGCGTTCAACCCGCCGGTTACCGGCCAGGAAGTACACGACGAAGACGGCGCCTACCTGCCGGACACCAGCGAAGACTGACATTCCTTGTCTGTAGCTGAACACCCTGTGCCATCCAAACCGTCATCGACAGCAAGCCTGCTGCCGGTGGCGATATTACTTTGGCTGGCCGGGGTCTACTTGCGCATCCCGATACTGGTTGCGCCACCGCTGGCACCGTTTATCGGTGACGAACTGGCACTGTCTCAGACCTTAACCGGTGCCCTGACCACACTGCCCATTCTTATGCTAGCCATAGGCTCCATGCCTGGCTCTCTATCCATTTCCCGCATAGGCCCGCGCAACACACTGGCACTGGCCATGCTCATTATGGTCATCGGCTCCGCTGGCCGGGGCCTTGCACCCGACACCATCACCTTGATGCTCACCAGCGCCGTTATGGGTGTAGGCATTGCCATGATGCAGCCCGCGCTACCGGCATTACTGCCACGCTGGCTGGAACCAAAAAACCTTGCCCTCGGCTCGGCTATCTACATGAACGGCATGCTGATGGGCGAATTCATCGGCGCCGGCATCACCCTGCCAGCCATCATGCCCCTGCTCGACAACAGCTGGCGCGCCACCATGCTGGTATGGTCGCTGCCCGCGCTACTGGTCGCCGCAGCCCTGTTCCTGCCCAAACGCGATATGGCAAAGCCCACACGCAAAGTCGCCTGGCTGCCAGACTGGAAAAACCCGCTCACGCTTAAGCTGGGTTTACTACTAGGCGTATCCGGATCCCTGTTTTTCGGTGTAAACGCCTACCTGGCGGCACTTCTGGAGCAAAGAGGGGAGTTCGACAACCTCACCGAAGCCCTGTTCTGGTACAACTTCGCTCAGGTAATTGCATCGCTGCTGATGCTGAAAATGGCGCGCTACTGGGTAGGAAGAAAAGCCCCACTGCTCATCATGCTGATACTCAGCCTGTTGGGAACTACCGGCTTGTTGGTATTTACCGGATGGTGGGCAATCGCCAGCGCAACCTTTATGAGCTTCACCGCTGGCGTTCTACTGATCATGATGGTGGCATTGCCGCCGCTTTTGGTACCTTCCAGCGAAACCGGGAGGCTCTCGGCTGGTAACTTTCTGGTGGGCTACACAGTAGCCTTCGCCGTGCCCATGTTGGGTGGCTTACTCTCAGACTGGACTGGCGATATAAAGCACGCCATTGCGGTAATGATTGCCTACGGAGTTCTAGTCTCCCCACTAGCAATAAAACTTAACCTCCAACGTCAGTAAAGCGCCCCACTTCGCGGCCCACCCCCAATGAAGCAGGCCCTCAGTCTTTAGATGTAATAATCCTTTAGCGGAGGGAAACCGTTGAATTCTACTGCGCTGTAGGTTGTGGTATAGGCTCCCGTAGACAGCCAGTACATACGATCACCGATAGCCAGGTTTAGTGGTAACGGGTATTTGTGGTGCTCGTACATGATGTCAGCACTGTCGCACGTTGGCCCGGCAATTACGCAGTCTTCACCTTCACCTTTTTTATCCGTCCAGATTGGGAATTTGATCGCTTCATCCAGAGTCTCGATCAGACCATTGAACTTACCCACATCGGTAAACACCCAACGGTGCAGAGCGGTACGGGATTTGCGGGCGATCAGAACCACTTCGCTCACCAAAACACCAGCGTTGGAAATCAACGAACGACCTGGCTCGATAATGATTTCAGGTAGATCGTCACCAAAGTCCTCCTTCAGGAAGCGAGTAATTTCAGAGGCGTATACACCCAACTCGTTGGTCCGGTTGATGTAGTTAGCCGGAAAACCACCGCCCATATTGATCATTTTCAATTCGATGCCGTCTTCTTCTTTCAAACGCTCAAAGATGACCTTTACCTTGTTCAGCGCCGAGTCCCAAGCACCGATTTCCCGCTGCTGGGAACCCACGTGGAACGACACACCGTAAGGCACCAAGCCCAAATCACGGGCCAGAATCAGCAGATCCATGGCCATGTCGCTCTCGCAACCAAACTTGCGGGAAAGCGGCCAGTCAGCGGTTTGCGTGCCGTCGGTCAGAATGCGTACATATACCTTCGCACCGGGAGCTGCCTTGGCAATAACCCGCAAATCCGCCTCGGAATCCGTGGCGAACATGCGCACACCCTTCTCATAGAAGGTACGAATATCCCGCGCCTTCTTGATGGTGTTGCCGTAGCTTATCCGGTCGCCGGTCACACCCAGCCCCATCACCTTTTCCAACTCATACACCGACGCAATATCAAAACTCGCACCCTTGTCCCGCAACATGGTCAAAACCTGCGGAGCCGGGTTGGCTTTTACTGCGTAATACACATTGGCATAAGGAAAGCCTTCCACCAGCTCGTCGTACTGACGATCAATCGTGGCAGTATCAATCACCACAAACGGTGTTTCCCTGGTATCCGCAAACGCCTTGATCCGCTCAAAGGTCTCGGCAGTGTAGTAATCGGCGATGTTAGCGTTGGCTGACTCGGTCATGGATGGTGTTTCCCCCTCGGGGTAAAAAACAGTGCGCGAACGCGGATGCCAGAACCTGAATGGCCCTGGCCAGGAAGCGCGATATTCGGGCTTTTCCCACCCCGCCGATATGAGCATATCTACCCATAATCCAAGCCACCGAAAACTCCACCAAAAGCCCCACACACCAAGGGCAACAAACGCTTTCAGCTGACCAAAGCCGCCCCAAAAAAACAAGCTCATAGAAAACCTTCGCAATGGCCGAAGGCCGAGCAACCGGGTGCCTTTTCTAGCGGGAAAAAGATGTCTGAGCGAAGCGATTTGTTTTTCCCAGAAGAAAAGGCACCCGGTTGCTCGGCCCACCCCCCCATGTCAAAGCGCCTTAGCGAACCCAACCTCAACCGACTATAATTCCCAAAACTCAGACGACTACAGGCCCCCAATGCCGAAACTCATTGCAGCAGCACTCCTGGCCCTGCTATTTCTTACAGGCTGCGCCGAAAACACCACACCGCCCACTTTCAAACAGGCCCTGCCCACCGCCACCCAGCAACCCGTCAGCTTCAACGAAGACGTGCGCCCCATCGTGGAAGCCAAATGCCTGGCCTGTCACAGCTGCTTTGACGCCCCCTGCCAGCTCAAAATGGAATACTCCGACGGCCTCATTCGCGGTGCCCACAAAGATCCGGTTTACAACGGTGCACGCTTCGACACCCAACAAACCACCCGGCTGGGAATCGACGCCCAAACCGAACAACAATGGCGAGAGAAGGGTTTTTACTCGGTGTTGGCCCGGGGCGACCAAACCCGCAGCCTGTTCGAGAACATGATTCGTCTGGGCAAACAATACGAATTTGCTCCCAACAGCAAACTGCCCAAGCACATAGAACTTGGTCTTTCCCGCGCCAACCAGTGTGTCAGTAACGAAGACTTTTCCGACTACGCCAGCGACCACCCATACGAAGGCATGCCTCTGGCGGTTACCGGCCTGACTGACGACGAATACGCAACTCTGACCGGATGGATTAACCAGGGCGGCGCAGTCAGCCCGCTAGTTACTGAGGTGGACGAGGCAGAGCAGGGTCATATCCAACGCTGGGAAGACTGGCTCAATAACGGCAGCCTGCGGCAACAACTCATCAGCCGCTGGGTCTACGAACATCTCTACCTTGCCCACCTGTATTTTGAAGACAAGGGTGCCAACACGCGCTTCTTCGAAATAGTTCGTTCCCGCACGCCAGCAGGTTCTGAGATTGAGATCATCGCTACCCGCCGCCCCAACGACGACCCGGAAGGCACTGTTTACTATCGCATGCGCCCAGTGGCAGGCAGTATCGTGCACAAGCGCCACATAACCTTCGATTTTGGTGAACAACAGTTCAAACGCACCCGCGAATTGTTTGAAACCGGCGACTGGCAAGTAGAATCCATACCGGATTACAGCCGGGAAAACCGGGCCAACCCATTTGCCACCTTTGCCGCTATTCCGGCAAAAGCCCGCTACCAGTTCATGCTGGATAACGCTGAGTACTTTACCCGCACCTTCATTCGCGGGCCGGTATGCCGCGGCCAGATTGCCACAGACGTCATCCGCGACCACTTCTGGGTGAGCTATCACGACCCGGAAAACGACCTGTATATTACCGATGCCGAGTATCGCAACAAGGTGACTCCTTTGCTCGCACTACCAGGGCAGGACAGCGCCCTGCTGGACCTGGGGAAAAACTGGAGCCGCTACAAAGGCAAGCGCAACCAATACCACCAGTTGCGCAACGCGGCCTACCGCGAGGCCTATCCGAAAGGCCCCTCGCTGGGGCACATCTGGGATGGTGACGGCACCAACACCAATGCCCTGCTGACGGTTTTTCGCCATCATGACAACGCCTCTGTACAGCGCGGTCTCATAGGTCAGGTGCCGCTCACCAGCTGGTGGATGGACTACCCGCTGTTTGAGCGCACCTACTATGAACTGGTGGTGAACTTTGATGTGTTCGGCAATGTGGCCCATCAGGCCCAGACGCGACTCTACTTTGATCTGATTCGTAATGGCGGCGAGCAGGATTATCTGCGACTGATACCACCGGGAGAACGCAACCGGGTTTTGCGCGACTGGTACCAGGGCGCAGGTAAGTTCAAGCTGGATTACAGCTACGCCGACATGGATGATACATCTCCGTCACAGGTGGCCTATGCCACCTCGGCGTTCAACGAAGAGCTGGGCGCCCGGCTGCTGCTGAACTTCCGTGAGCTGAACGCCGAACGGGACGACCCCATCAACCGTTGTGGCGGCAGCGATTGCGGTCGCATGGATGAGCCAGAATGGATTCGCAAGGCAGATCAGGTGCTGTCAGAGCTGGCCGCTACCCGGGCCGAGTTTTTGCCTGCCATCAACTACCTTCCCGAAGTGACCTTTTTGCGGGTTCTCAGCGAGGAAGGCAAGCGCACGGTCTACACGGTTATCCGCGACCGTGCCCACAGCAATGTCGCTTTCCTGTTAGGAGAAGACTCACGCTACCAGCCGGAGAACGACAAGCTGACCATTTACCCCGGCATCATTGGCAGCTATCCCAACTTCATCTTCGATATTCCAGCATCGCAACTGGGGCTGTTTAAAGACAGGTTGAAAGCCTTGAAGGCAGAAGAGCCCAAGGCTTTTGAAGCGGTGGTCGGTGTTTGGGGCGTGCGCCGCACCCACCGTCAGTTCTGGGAGATACTTCACGACATTACGGCCTGGCAACGGGAGCACCAGCCCCTGCAGGCAGGCATATTCGACATTAACCGCTACAAGAACCTGTAATTCTTCAGCTCCGGGCTCAAACCGCCACAGGGTGGAATGGCTCGGGGCTGTTGGAGCCACCGGGATCCCGGGGTTCGCTGTGCTCTTGCAGGTATTCCAGGATGGCATCCTTCAGGTCGCTACCTTGGCCCAGCCCCTGATTACCGAATAAACGATTGAACTCCAGGACAAACGGATAGCCTTCCACCAAGGCAATATCGAAACCAGCGTGATCTACATCCAGCTCCCGGGCAAGCCGCAGGGCAAGATCCGTCATGATGGTCGGAACAGGGCTGTTATCAATCTTGCCACCTTTGGACACATTGTTATAAAAGCCCTGATCCGCCTGTGTGCGCCAGTAGGCTGTAACAACCTTGCCGCCCACCACCACAATGCGCGCGTCTCGATCCAGCGGCAGGTATTCCTGAGCGTACAGCACCTCAGTGCGCTGACAGTACTTGTGCCAGTCGTCACGGGTTTCAATCAGCCATACACCTTCGCCCATGCTGGCCTTTGGCAACTTGGCCACAAAGGGCAACGCCATGACACTCCAGATGTGCTCGCGTTCCTCGGGGCCGTTGGCTTCAATGATGGTCCAGGGAATGTGCTCCGGCGCGACCGCTTCAAACGCCCGGGTCATTTCCACTTTATCGTGGCCAATACGGTAGCTGGCAACACTGGGGAACACGCGGCATTTCAAACCATGCACCAACGCATTGAGCTGCCAGTACTCCGGGAAAAGCACCCAGTCGGCCTGACGCAACGCTTCCTTGTGCTTCAGATACTGCTCCGGTTTCAGTACGGTCGTGTCCGGAAAGCCAAGGGTGCGGAAAATATTGAACGAAACGAGATTCATGAGCGGGGTCGCGAAGTTTAAAGTGGGTAATTTTTAAGCAGTTTCAGCCTGGGTGCAAGTGTTTTTTGTGAGATAAATTGACGGTGGTCATGGTTTTTGGCAACGCAACTGATAATAATTCGCATTACATTGTGCGTTAACTTACCTCGGAGCCATACCATGACAATTGTTCGCCAGTTTACCGCTGTAGCCGCCTCCCTGCTGATCTCCGTACCTGCCCTCGCCAGCGACGATGACCACTTCAAGGGCGTGCCTGCAAACACCCTTGAACAAGCCGTTGCAAACTTCTCCGAGTACAACAACAAGCTCGAAAAAGTGCTGGCCGGCGATTTGACTCCAGAGGCCATGAACGAGGTGCACCAGCTCACCTACACCCTGGAAAACGCTCTGCAGAAGCTGGACGATGAAATTGACGAGCTTGAGGATACCCTTGAGAAAGTCCACAAGGCCTCAGAACGCGCTGACCCGGACACCGTGCGCACGGCCGGCGAACAGTACCTCAGTAACAGCCGGAAAATCATCAAGTAATTATCGGCCCGGCCGTTTCTTGACGCCCTGCTGGGCAACAGCGGTTAGAGGATCTTCTGGCCAGGGGTGTTTGGGGTACCGACCACGGGTATCTTTGCGCACCTGCGGATAAACGTTCACCCAGAAACTGGCCAGATCTGCGGTAACCGCCAGGGGGCGCTGGGCCGGTGATAAAAGGTGAATCAGTACCGGCACTTGGCCGCCAGCCACTTGCGGTGTTTGTGTCCAGCCAAACAGCGCCTGCAACTTGGCCGCCAGAACCGGGCCGTTCTCGGCGGTGTAATCCAGAGTAACGGAGCTGCCAGCAGGAATAGTCAGGCTGGTTGGGGCAAGCTCCGCCAGCTGTTGTTGTTGTTGTGAATAGTCCAGCAGGCTGTTCAGGGCGTTGTGCAGATCCAGCCGCGCCAGCTCAGACCAGCGGCTGATGCCGGTGAGGAAGGGCAACAGCCAATCTTCCAGCGAGTCCGCCAGGGCTTGATCACTGACATCCGGCCATTGGCCGGGATAGTGTTTGGCCAGCAACGCAACCCGCGCCTGCCACTGCCTGGCTGCGGGTGTCCATGGCAGGCTATCCAACCCTTTGCGCTTTACCGCAGCCAGCAAACCCTGCTGAATCAGCTCCGGTGAGACCTTTGTCAGCGATTTTTCGGCAAGTACCAGCGCCCCCAGGCGGCGGGTTCTGCGGGCGACCACAGTGCCGCGTTTATCATCCCATTCTGCCTCGTCCTGTTCGCTTATATGGGCTGCCAGATCAGTTTCAAGAGTGGGTAGGTCAACCGGCGCCGCCAGATAAATCCTCGCTTCCCTTGCCTTGCCATCCAGGTCTGCTGCCACCAGCCAATCATGCCGTGCCAGCCCGTCGTCTTCCCGCAACAGGGCGCCTTTGCCATTGCTGAGCTGGTAGCGCGGTGTGTCTCCGGAGCGGCGCTTGCCTATTCGATCGGGGTAAGCGAGTGCTAACAAGCGGCCCACTTCTGTGGCCGTTGGCATGGGTTCCTGGTCGCTTTTGCCATTCGTTTCCGATGCCAATAAACGCTTTGCCTGCTGTCGCAGTGCCTGAAGGCGGTGCGTGTCTATACGTTGAGAACCGCGCTCCCCACGGAGAACACGGATGCGCTCATGCATGTCGGCACCGGCACCCGGGCCCAACAAGTCCCTGTCTTCCAGTAATGCTGCGAGCTCAGCCGCCAGCCTGCCCAGCCCAAGTGAGCGCCCAAGGATGACCATGTGGGCCAGCCTGGGGTGGATGCCCAATGCCCGGGCCGACTTGCCGTGTTCGGTAATGGCGCCTTCATCATCCAGCACATCCAGCCACTGCAACAGTTCCACGGCTTGCTGCCAATGGGCGGGAGACGGTGGGTCGATCCATGCGAGATTGTCCGGTGTTCGGGCGCCCCACTGAGCCAGCTCCAGCACCAGGGGCGCCAGATCGGCTTCGCGAATCTCTGGCGGTGTAAACTCCGCCAGCCCGAACTGTTCCGACTTACTCCATAACCGGTAACACACACCCGGCTCCACCCGGCCTGCGCGGCCTTTGCGCTGTTCTGCGGAGGCTTTCGAAACTCGGCCGGTAATCAGACGTGTCATACCACTGTTGGGATCGAATACGGCCCGGCGTTGTTGGCCGCTATCCACCACAACGCGCACGCCTTCAATGGTCAGGCTGGTTTCGGCGATGGCTGTGGCCAACACCACCTTTCGTGTGCCCTCTGCCGCCGGTGCAATGGCCTGATCCTGCTCGGCAGCCTTGAGGTTGCCAAACAGGGGCGCGATAGCCACGTTAGAGGCCACCTGCCCGGCCAAGGCCTGAGCTACCCGGCGGATCTCGCCTGCGCCCGGCAGGAACACCAGCACCGAGCCTGGTTGTTGTGCCAAAGCTTCGGTAACCACCGCAACCACCTGATCAACCAATCGCGGGTTGCGCTGTGTGGTGGCTGCCGGGCGATAGAACACCTCAACAGGAAAGGCGCGCCCTTCACTGCTTAATACGGGTACGTCGCCGAGCAGGCGGGCAATGGGGGCGGTGTCCAGTGTGGCGGACATCACCAGTACTCGCAGATCTTCCCGTAGTGCTTCTTGTGTTTCCCGCACCAGTGCCAGCCCGAGATCTGCCTGGAGGGAGCGTTCGTGGAATTCATCGAAGAGTACGGCGGCGTAGTCTTCCAGCATGGGGTCGCTCTGGATCAACCGGGTGAGGATGCCTTCGGTGACTACTTCTATGCGTGTGGCGCCAGATATTTTGGTGTCCAGCCTTGTACGGTAGCCGACAGTTTGGCCGGGTTTTTCGCCCAGTTGCGAGGCCATAAATCGAGCTGCGGAACGAGCCGCCAGTCGCCTTGGCTCGAGCATCAGGATTTTTTTGCCTTGCAGCCAGGGGGCATCCAATAGCGCTAACGGAACCCTTGTGGTTTTGCCGGCACCTGGGGGTGCTTGCAATAGAGCTGTGGTGGTTTGCTCCAGAGTTTGTTTTAGTTCTGGGAGGATGTGGTCTATTGGGAGCACGGTTTTGCTCTGGCCTTGGTTTGGTTGGTTTAACTTGGGTTTAGCCTGGTAGCTTGGGGGTGGCGCGGTGGCGAATTTAATTTTCAGCCGGAAAAGAACTCGCTGCGCTCAAACACCTTTGTCCGGCTGAAAATTAAATTCACCACCACACCTTTCGGAACCCTGTAATATCCCTTGAGCCTAACATGGGCTGGCTTGGGTTGACCTGTGGTCGAGTTTTTAATCGTGCGGGATGGTTCTTGCGTGCCAGGCTTCGGGGCGGGGCACGAAGTACACGAACAGTAATCCGAAGACCAATGCGCCCACACCAATTCCGAAGGCGGATACCAATGTGCCGCCGGCGTCTAGCCATTGTTTGGTTAACCATGGGCCGACCATTTGGGTGAAGCCGTAGAGGGCCACCATAGCAGCGGATAGTCGTGGGCCCTGGTGTGGGTGCAGTGCGCGGCCGAGGCGCTGGGTGAGCAGTACTGTGCCGAGGAAGGTGCCGCCTACCAATGCGGCGCATAGCAGTATGCCTATTGCGCCCGGCAGAACCACGGCTGCCAGAACACCTGCCAACTGGATCAGGAAATTCAGTTTCAGGGCGGGGATGTCGCCCATTTTGCTTCCGAGTTTGTTCCACACCCAGGCAGCCGGGATGGTGCACAGCGCCACAACAAGCCAGGCACCATCAAGCAGCCAGTGATCGTCTTCAAGTTGCAGCTTTGCCAGCAGTGGCAGGAAGGTCATGGGCAGGATGTAGCCCAGGCCTGCACCGGCGTATGACAAAAACAGGGGAATGCTGGCGCGGTCTATTAGCGGTGTGTTGGTTTGAATTTTGCCATCCTTGCCAGGTTCCTGGTCGGGCACTTCAAGCTTTATCAGCCGGTAGGCACCCCAGATGGCCAAAGGAATGGAGGTCAAGGCGACAGGCCACCAGCGCGCGGCGCCTTCAAGCCAATCAGCGGTACCGCTAACCAGCCCGCTGGAGAGCAACAAACCCAGCCCTACACCAATGTAAACCAGCCCACTCATGGTCGAGCGGTTACGTAGCACCAGCCACTCAAGAATCAGCGCCGGTGCCTGCACAAAAACAACACCGTTAGCGACGCCGTTCAGCCAGCGCGCACTGGAGATGGCTGTCAGGTTGTCCGTTTGGGTAACAAAAATTGTGGTTACCACGTGCACCACGAGAAACGCGGGCAGTAAAATGCGGATATGGCTCACCCGGTGCCAGCGAATCGCCAGCATGGCACCCACCAGGTAGCCAAAGTAATTCCAGGTAGCGATTGCTGCACCCTCTGGCGCAGTGAGCTGTCCGTCGTCGATCAGGTAGGGTAGCAGCGGGGTATAAACAAAAC
The DNA here is from genome assembly GCF_002806945.1 of Marinobacter salexigens. Classification (GTDB taxonomy): domain Bacteria; phylum Pseudomonadota; class Gammaproteobacteria; order Pseudomonadales; family Oleiphilaceae; genus Marinobacter; species Marinobacter salexigens. The sequence continues at coordinate 163,025 of NZ_NIHC01000003.1, read as the reverse complement.
GGCCCAGGGTGTGCACAACCATAAGCACAATGGCACCAGCGGCCAGAACGCCAAAGAGCTCTTTCGGGGTTGTGATGTTCTGTTTGTACATACTGTCGATTCCGGCAAGTGCATTTTCAGCCGGGCAGTCTATGCGAGTCGCGCTGCTATGTCAGTTTGACCTTGGAAGAACAGGCTGCCTATCCGCCTCAGGTGCGAGTGTTTTCACGATTGGCTTTCGCCCACAGATATATGCGTTCAAACGCTTCAGCAAGATGTTCGGGATTATGGGGAGGCTGTATCAGTGCCGCCAGCTGGCCATCGGGATTCACCAGTGCAAAGTGGCCGCTGTGGTCTACCAGTAGCTCACCATCAACCATTCGATGCACAAACACGGCACTCAGGCTTTTCGCCACTTCTCGCAGTGTGTCCAGATCACCAGTCAGCCCGTGGAAGTTCTCACCGAAAAATCCGGTATAGGCTTTCAGTTGCTCAGGCGTATCGTGTTCTGGATCGGCAGTGACCAACAGGTAATTCGGCTGAGGCAGTTCTTTGGATAGCAGCTTGTCTGTGCGGCGAAGATTAGCCATGGCTGCCGGGCAGATATCCGGGCAGTTGGTATAGCCCACAAAGGCAAAAGTCCACTTTCCTCGGAGGCTCTCGCGGGTAACGGTTTCACCGTTTTCATTTACTAGGGTGAACTCTGCCAATGGCCTGGGCTGGTCATAAACATAGGTATTCATTTCAGCAAGATCCGGAGCTGGTGTTGGCTCCCCGCTGTCCACCAAAAATACCTGCCGTCCTATGACCAGGCCAAATACGAGTACAACCAGCAGCAGAAGTACAAATAACGTGACCTTTAGCGAACGATTCATTATTGCTCCAGTTGACTGCCTTGGCCGGTTTTACATTGTGCCAGGGAGGAGGGGGGATGCCTTTTCCTCTGGGAAAAACAACTCGCTGCGCTCAGACATCTTTTTCCCGCCGGAAAAGGCATCCCCCCTCCTCTCCACAAAATTTTTCCGGCATCAGAAAAATACGTAGTGATCTACAAGGAGTACCACAAACAGCGCCATCAGGTAAGTGATGGAGTATTTGAAGGTGTTCAAGGCCACTCGACGGTCGTCTCCTTTTAGCAAGCGTATGGCGTACTGCAAAAAGCGTAGACCAAGAGCGAGCGCGCCAGCGAGGTAAATCCAGCCAGACATGCCTGTGACAAACGGTAGCAGACTGACTGCCAGCAGCATCAGGGTATAAAGCAGAATGTGCAATTCCGTGAATTTATTGCCGTGGGTGACCGGCAGCATGGGAATGCCGGCTTTGGCGTATTCTTCTTTACGGTGAATAGCCAATGCCCAGAAATGCGGGGGCGTCCAGGCGAAGATGATGAGAACGAGCAACAGAGCGTGGCCTTCTACCTGGCCGGTAACGGCTGTCCAGCCCAGCAGTGGCGGCATGGCACCAGCCAGACCACCGATTGTGATGTTTTGAGGGGTAGCGCGCTTCAAGAACAGGGTATAAACGCCGGCGTAGCCGACAAGGGATGCCAAAGTGAGCCATGCGGTGAGGTGGTTTACCTGCCACATCAATACCACCATGCCGATACTCGCTAGCAGTGTGGCGAAACCAATCGCCTCTACCGGGGATATTTTACCGGTAGCCACGGGGCGCTTGCGGGTGCGTGCCATTACGGTATCTATTTTCTGGTCGACAACGTGGTTGACCACAGCGGCAGCACCGGCAAGAAAAGCTATGCCGAGGTTACCCCAGATCAGCACACTCAGGCTGGGTAAACCGGAGGTTGCCAGCAGCATGCCAATGGCGGATGTCAGTATCATTAAAGCCACAACGTTGGGCTTGGTCAGCTCCAGATAATCCCGCCAGGAAATGCTCCGTGCGGATTGGCTGGTTCTGTTCCGGGTCGGCAGTACGTCCACTTGCTCACTCATGCCGTCATCTCCTGATGCATTATTGTTGTAGGTATTGCTCTTGCAAGCTGGGCTTGGGGCAGCTGATGGTGCTGCCAGATCAGGTATATCACCGACAACAGCAGCCCGGCGCCCATGGCGTTGTGGGCTACTGCAATCGGCAGGGGAATATAAAAAATAATGTTGGCGAGTCCGAGGGTGATCTGAGCCGCCAGCGCTGCGGCAACAAGCAGCACCGGGCGACGCAGCTCGCCACTGGCGCTTCTACGCCAGATCAACGTCAGCAAAACAGCAAAGTATCCCAGAACCACCAGCGCACCGACTCTATGGGTTACATGTATGGCTACACGCCCATGGGCTGTGAGCTGCCCGCCCAGATAATTCGGGCCCACATGCTGGGTAATATCAAAACCGTGTTGGAAATCCATATCCTTTGGCCACCACTCACCCTGACAGGTGGGCAGATCGGTACAGGCAACGGCGGCATAATTGGCCGCGGTCCAGGCGCCCAGGGCAATTTGTAGAGTAACCAGCAACAATCCGCCATAAAGCCAGGGACGGAGGCTTGCCAAGCGGGTGGCGTTCGAGGTGGGTTTAACGTGTTTTTCACGTGTTCGCTCAAAGTCTTTGCCCTGAGTTGCCGCGAATTTTCTTAGGCGCAGAACCAGCAAGGTCAGCAGACTCAGCGTGGTAAAGCCGCCAAGAAGATGAAGTGCAACCACTTGCGGCCAGAGCTTCAAGGTCACCGTCCACATACCAAAAGCACCCTGCAGCAGGATAAACCCGGCAATGAACAGGGGCAGCTTGAAAGGCACACCACTGCGACGTTTACGAACTGCGGCTGCAGCGAGGCCAAACACCACCAACCCCAAAGTGCCAGCAGCGTACCGATGAATCATTTCCGGCCAGCCTTTGGCTGCATCCACGGGCGAATCCGGAAAGCGGGCATTGGCTATGGCGATATTCGATTCGCTTTGGGGTACCGCCAGGAAGCCGTAGCATCCAGGCCAGTCAGGGCAGCCCAGCCCTGCATCTACCAGCCGTGTCCAGGCGCCCAGCATGATCACCACAACAGCAAGAATGACTGAAAAGGTCGCCCAATTTGCCATGGCGCTGGCTTTTGGCTGACGTTTGCTGATCGTATGATTCACGCTGGCTCCTCCAGGCTATGCCTTAGCCCACCTGAGACAGTTTGAGCAGGTGTTTCAAATCCTTCAGCATGTCCTTTCCGGAGTTTTCCGGGCCGTAGTGCATCATCACGTTGCCGAATGGGTCGATCAGCATGATACGGGGCTCTTTTTCCGGATTGATTCCGGCAGGCCAAGATGTCGTTGTCCCAGCCGCAGGCTGCAAGCGTTCCATTAACCGGTACTCGGTAGGCCACCGCGCTGCCAGGTCACCGGTAATACCACCCAGCACTGCGGCTCTTGAAACTCGGTTAGCGTTCTTTCCCAGTGCAATGTTCACTTGTCGGGCCAGGTAGAGCAGCTCTTCACATCGACTATCACAGTCTCCCGCGGCAACCACCAACAGCCACTGAGGATCTGTTTTACCTGTGGTGAAACGATTGGCCAGAGGTTCACCTGAGAGCGTTTCCAGGTTGAGTTCAGATACAGGCATAGTGGGGCTGATCAGTACGCCCTGATTGGTATGCCCGGCGGGGTTCAGCCAGCCGGTATAAAACATGATGGTGGCCAGGATCATCGGCCCGAAACCAAGTGCAAACAGCAACATGGCCGTGCGCCGCCCCCTCCGAACCTGTTCCGGGGTTGGGCCTTCAGTTTCGTCTTGCTGTGGTAACCCGTTAGCCATTGTCATTGTCATTATTGCTTCCTGTCTTTCGATAACTCGCGACTACACTCAATATAGTCAGCACCAGTGCAAGCGCAAACCATTGAGTCGCATATCCGTAATGGGTTTGCGGGCCCATGAGGTCCGGTTCCCAGTCAGCACGGTAAGCGCCCGGTTGCTCACTACCCTCCAATCGGATAATAGCATCAGGCAGCTCTGGAATTTCAACCCTCGCAGTTGACCCGGGAAGCGTCTGTACCCGCCGGGGCCATCCTTCAGCGAAAGCAGTTTTAGCAGACAGTACCGGCGGTTCCGGATAATGATTTAGCCGTCCGCTCAAGCTGAAGACTCCTTCGGGGGGAGCTACGTCGGGCAATGTGTTTCGCGTTCTCGGTGCGGCTATCCAACCTCTGTTGACCAAAACCACAGGGCCCTGCAGCGGATAAAAAGCCGTCAGAACCTCGTAACCGGCAATACCATCACGGGTGCGGTTATCCAGAAGCCAACTGCGCTTGCCGAAAAGCCCGGTAACCGTTACCGGCCTGCCGCTAGCAAGCCCACTGGCGACTTGCTCCGGCCAATCAAGGTTCTGAGCTTCCTGCTGCCATTGCTCAAGCAGAACCTGCTTTTCCTCTGCCCGGTTGAGCTGCCAGATTCCGAGACCCACCAGCAAGGGTAAAAAAGCGCCCGTAAAAACCATTAACCGCCAGTTCAGCTGCCATTTTCGAGTGTTTTGTTTTGCCTCAGTCATGGTCTGCTATAGTGTTTCTGGCTTTACTCAGAACAAAAAACAGAGACTCTTTTATGCTCAAAGCCCTTATCATTTTTCTCATGCTTGCCGTTATTATCAGCCTTTTCAGTGGTCTTTTCTTTCTCATCAAAGACGGCGGCAAAACCAACCGGGTGGTGAACTCCCTCGCGGTGCGGGTAACTCTGAGCGTGCTTCTGCTGGCGGTTATTCTTCTGTCTCTGTGGCAAGGGAGCCTGACACTGCACCCGACTCCCTGAACACAAACCCTGGTTGCCTCATATGACATATACAAACACAAACAGGCCCAACCAGACCACGTCCACAAAGTGCCAATACCAGGACGTCGCCTCAAACCCGAAGTGGTTATCCGCAGTGAAGTGTCCTTTTTGAATGCGTATAAACATGATGATGAGCATCAGCGTTCCCAGCATCACGTGAAAGCCGTGGAAGCCGGTAAGCATGAAAAAGGTACTGCCGTATATGCCGGATTGCAGCGTCAGGTTAAGGTCCTGATAAGCGTGCATGTATTCTTCCGCCTGAAAGAACAGGAACACCAGCGCCAGCACTATGGTCGCCCCCAACCAGATTTTCAGCTTTTTCCGGTTGTCCGCTTTGATGGCATGGTGAGCGACCGTTATGGTAAATGACGAAGTAACAAGAAGAATGGTATTTACCAGAGGCAATCCCCAGGCACCAATAACGGACTTTGGCGCAGGAAACGCCTCCGGATCCGGGTTGTTTATCAGCGGCCAAGTGGCTTGAAAGCCTTCCCAGAGCATGTTGGAGCTCCCACGGTCGCCCTCACCCCCGAGCCAGGGCACGGCAAACACACGGGCGTAGAACAGGGCACCAAAAAATGCCGCAAAGAACATGACTTCCGAGAAAATAAACCAGCTCATTCCCCAGCGGAACGAGCGGTCCATCTGAGGGCTATAAAGGCCGGAACGACTTTCCTTGATGACGCTGCCAAACCAACCAAACAGCATGTAAACCATGACCAGCACGCCTACCCAAAAAATCATCCAGGCACTACCGGTGCTGTCGCCCTGATTGCTGGCGACCATAATAGAGGCCGCACCAAACAACATGACCCCAAGGCCGACCGTGGCGATAATAGGCCACTTGCTCTGTTCGGGAACGTAATAGCTCTGATAATCCGCCATAGCAATCTCCGATGGCTTATCCGTTATCGTTTATTGTTGTGCTTGTTGTCTTTAATACAGTCGCTTGCGGCTCGCCCTGATCATAAAGTGTGTAGGACAGCGTCAGCTTGGTAATGTGGCTGGGCAAGTCCTGGTCGACAATGAATACCAAAGGCATCTCTGTATTCTCACCGGCAGCCAGCGGCTGCTGGTTGAAGCAGAAACATTCGGTTTTGTGGAAATACAACGTGCCCTCCGAGGGCGACAAGCTGGGTACCGCCTGGCCAACCATATCCCGATCAGTGGGGTTTTCAGCATAGAAGTTCACGGTAATAGCTTCCCCTGGGTGTACTTCAACGCTGCGTGCCACTGGGCGGAATATCCATGGCATGTCCGGGCCGTTCTGTGCCAGAAACTGCACCTTTACGGTACGAGTCATGTCTGCCGCTGAACGCTCAGTAGACTCGTAGCGGCCGCTGGTCTTGCCATTAATGCCGGTGATGTCACAGAAGACGTCATACAGCGGCACCATGGCAAAACCGAAAGCGAACATTCCGGCCACGCTAGCAATACACCAGCCCACTACCCGCGTATTGCTGCGTTGAGGGGCAGGTTTGTTTGCCGGTTGATTGGCCATTGATGTCAACCTCCTACTTCACATCCGGTGGTGTGGCAAAAGTGTGGTAAGGCGCTGGTGAAGGAATCTCCCACTCCAGACCTTCTGCACCTTCCCACGGCTTGGCCGGTGCTTTTTCGCCGCCTCTGGCGCACTTCACAACAATCAGAAGGAAGAGCAGCTGGGTGGCGCCGAACATGAAGGCCCCAATACTCGAAACCATGTTGAAGTCGGCAAACTGCAACGCGTAATCCGGAATCCTGCGCGGCATACCGGCAAGACCCAGGAAGTGCATCGGGAAGAAGGCCAGGTTCATGCCGACGAAGGACAGCCAGAAGTGGGTTTTGGCCAGGGTTTCGTCATACATATGGCCGGTCCACTTGGGCAACCAGAAGTAGGCCGACGCGAAGATACCGAAGATGGCACCCGGCACCAGCACATAATGGAAGTGGGCAACCACAAAGTAGGTATCGTGGTACTGGAAGTCTGCCGGAGCAATGGCCAGCATCAAGCCGGAGAAGCCGCCGATGGAAAACAGAATCACGAAGGCGATGGCAAACAACATGGGCGCCTCAAACGTAAGCGCGCCCCGGAACATGGTGGCTACCCAGTTAAACACCTTAACCCCTGTGGGTACGGCAATCAGCAAGGTGGCGTACATGAAGAACAACTGGCCGGCCACGGGCACACCCACGGTAAACATGTGGTGAGCCCAAACCAGGAATGACAAGAGTGCAATGGCACCGGTGGCATAAACCATGGAGGCGTAGCCGAACAAGCGCTTGCGGGAAAACGCCGGGATAATCTGGGAGATTGCCCCAAATGCCGGCAGAATCATTATATAAACCTCCGGGTGTCCGAAGAACCAGAACACGTGCTGGAACAACACCGGGTCGCCGCCGCCGGCCGCGTTGAAGAAGCTGGTGCCAAAGTTGATGTCCATCAGCATCATGGTGACCACGCCGGCCAGCACCGGCATAACGGCAATCAACAGAAATGCGGTGATCAGCCAGGTCCATACAAACATGGGCATTTTCATCAGCGTCATGCCCGGCGCCCGCATGTTCAGTACCGTGGCGATAACGTTGATGGCACCCATGATCGACGACACACCCATGATGTGGATGGCAAAAATAAAGAAGGTGGTGCTTGGTGGCCCGTAGGTGGTGGAGAGTGGGGCGTAGAAGGTCCAGCCAAAGTTTGGCGCACCACCTTCCATGAACAGGGTTGAAACCAGAATCAGGAAAGCGCAGGGCAGCAACCAGAAACTCCAGTTGTTCATCCGTGGCAGGGCCATATCGGGCGCGCCAATCATTAGAGGTATCATCCAGTTTGCCAGACCGACAAACGCCGGCATAACCGCACCAAAGACCATAATCAGGCCGTGCATGGTGGTCATCTGGTTGAAGAATTCCGGCTGGACAATCTGCAGCCCGGGCTGGAACAGCTCTGCCCGGATAACCATGGCCATGGTTCCGCCCAGCAGGAACATGGCGAAGCTGAATATCAGGTACATGGACCCGATATCCTTGTGGTTCGTGGTCAACAACCAGCGGCTGATGCCGCGAGCCGGGCCGTGATGATGATCTTGTGCGTGGGTACCTGCAACCGCACTCATGAAAACCCCCGTTACCGCCAATGTTTGTGGCTGGTGATATCTGTTATCTGGCGTTGATTACTGTTGGTTCTTGTAATCGAAGATTTCTTTTGGCGTGACCATGTCACCCATATTGTTACCCCAGGCGTTTCGCTCGTAGGTAATGATGGCTGCAAGATCCGCTTCATTCAGCTGCCCACCAAAGGCCTGCATGGCTGTACCAGACACACCGTTAACGACAACATCGATGTGCGCGGCCATGTCTCCCGTCGCAATCGCGCTGCCTCTAAGCGCCGGGAATGCCGGTGGCACGCCATTGCCATTAACCTGGTGACAGGCGGCGCAAGCTGTTGCGTAGGCCTTTTCGCCACGCTCCATCAGCTCATCCATGGTCCAGTCTTTCTGGGTCAACTCACGCTCTTTCTCGGCTGCGGCTTTCTGATCGGCAACCCAGGTATTGTATTCCTCCTCGGGCACCGCCTTGACCACTACCGGCATAAAGCCGTGATCCTTACCGCACAGTTCTGTGCACTGGCCCCGATAGGTGCCTGGTTTGTCTACGCGGGTCCATGCTTCGTTGATGAAACCGGGAATCGCATCTTTCTTTACGCCGAAATCCGGCACCCACCAGGAGTGAATCACGTCGTTTGCAGTCAGCAGGAAGCGAACCTTCTTCCCCACTGGAATTACCATGGGGTTATCCACCTCCAGAAGGTAGTTTTCGCCCTTGGTTTGCCGTTTTCTGATTTGATCTGAGGGCGTTGTGAGGTTGGAAAAGTAGCCGAAATCTTCATTGATATATTCGTATTGCCACTTCCACTGGTAGCCGGTCACCTTGATATCAATGTCCGATTCGGTGGTGTCGTACATATCAATGAGGGTGGCGGTGGCAGGAATTGCCATGATAATGAGAATAACCAACGGTATAAGCGTCCAAAGGACCTCAACCAGTGTATTCTCATGAAAGTTGGCAGGTTTTGCCCCCTGGGACTTGCGATGGGCAAAGATAGACCAGAACATGATTCCGAATACCACGGCCCCGATGGCAACGCAGATCCAGAAAATGGTCATGTGAAGGTTGAATATATCGTTACTGGTACCGGTTACCCCGGGGGTCATGTTTACCGTCCAGTCCGCCATGGACAGTGCGGGAAACAATAAACCGCCTGTAAGGGCACCTACCCGCTGAGCGTGCACGCGCATACTGTGTCTCCACAGAGTATTATTCTTGTCGGATTTTGCGTAATCCCTCTGCTCTTAACCGGTGCTCGCATACACCAGGAAAACTCAGAGCGAAAGCCTGCTTATGGATACATCACATTCGAGTATAGACACAGATCAAAAAAAGACTAAAAACCTGCTAAACCCAAAACGACTAAACACAAATTTTTAAGAAGCAGATCGAATATGACATTCAAGCTGTCGGTAACAGACCGGCGTTTATGGGCTTTGGCATGGCCATTGATGCTGACCAACCTCACCGTTCCTTTGCTGGGCCTGGTAGACACAGCCGTGCTTGGACACCTGGAAAGCCCGGAATATCTTGGCGCCGTGGCGGTAGGCGCAAACCTGTTCACCATTCTGTACTGGACTTTCGGTTTTATGCGCATGGGCACCACCGGTCTGGCCGCCCAAGCCTGGGGCAAGCGCGACAGCTTCAGCCAGGTTGCCCTTCTGTTGCGTTCGGTCATGTTGGCGGTGGGTATCGGCCTGCTGTTGATTTTGTGCCATCAACCGCTGATCCGAATTGGGCTGGTTCTGATGAATGCCAGCCCGGAGGTCACCGAGCTTGCCGCTGAATATGCCGCGATCCGAATCTGGAGTGCCCCGGCAGTGCTGTGCCAGTACACCCTTGTAGGCTGGCTGATCGGCACCCAGTTCGCTCGCGGCCCGATGATCATGCTGATCGTGGCCAACGGCCTGAATATCGTGCTGGATGTGTTCTTCGTTACTGTGCTGGGATGGAACAGCCGTGGCGTAGCTATTGCCACGGTCATTGCCGAATACGGTGCTGCCACCATTGGTTTTGTTATCGTGTTGCAGCGCATGCCCGATGGGCAAAGGCTGACCCGGGAGCTGTTCGGAACGCTTGCAGACTACCTGGCCATCTTGCAGGTAAATCGCTACATCATGGTGCGAACCATAGCGCTGTTACTGGTGCTGGCCTTCTTCACGGCTCAAGGGGCTCGCCAAGGCGACACCATACTGGCGGCCAATGCAGTACTTATTACCTTTCTGCTCCTGATATCCAATGCTCTGGACGGCTTTGCCAATGCCGCAGAGGCTCTGATCGGCGAAGCTGTGGGCAGGGGCAGCCGGCGACGCTTTATGGTGGTGTTCCGCTGCGCCTTACGCTGGTCTCTCTGGGGCTCTTTGTTACTGACGATTCTGTTTGTTGCCGGTGGCCGCAGCCTGATTGCGTTGCTCACCGGCATTGAGGAGGTTCGCACCACCGCATGGCAATACCTGCCCTGGCTCTGGCTTCTACCCTTTGCTTCTGTGTGGGGCTTTTTGTTTGACGGTGTATTCATCGGTGCCACACGCACCCGTGATATGCAGAACACCATGCTGTTCTCTGCTTTGGTGGTTTTTGTCCCGGTGTGGTGGCTAACCACCGGCTGGGGAAATCACGGCCTGTGGTTTTCACTTATCTGTCTGATGCTTGCCCGCGCAACCAGTATGGGCTGGCTTTGCTGGTCACACACACGCAACGATCGGTGGTTCAGGGCCACTTAGCCCTATGCGATTATTAACAATATCTGACAGTCCATAAATCGCAGCTCAGAAAAACTCGTCTACACTTGTCAGAAAAGACGGGCACCTTGTAGTCACACGAAGTAACCAGCTGCTGCACCATTGCCCGGTTACTCACTGCCCGTAACAGGAGGCGTCTTGCGACCTCAACTTGTTCAGACATTGGCATGCCCTCAAATGACTCCACAGGCAGTTCTGGAAATCATTGACCACGCGCGGCGCAAGGAAGCTCGCTCGGGTACTTTTCTGAAGCAGTTGCATAAAAAAGCAGCGGCATTGCCTTCGGCCGTCACCATTGAGGGCTATCAACCTGCATCCTGCCTGTTTCAATTTGCCATTGAGTACATTGAAATGGCGCCCCGGCTTATAGAGTGTGTGGATGCCTGCGCACGGGAAGCCGGCACTGCCCAGCTGTTTGATCCCTTTGTAAAAGCCGCCATTGGTTACTTCACCGAGCCATCGGCTCTGCTTTTGCGCTATGACGGCTTGGACGGCCTTTTGATTCGCGCTTACCTTTGCCACCGGTTAATGGAAGAGATGCATGAAAACAATCACTCCATCCGAAACGGCGGGCTTGTGGATATAGAGGCAACTCGGGCTAATCTTTTGGTACACGAACTTATAGGCGAGCCCTTCGCCAATGAACTGGACGATTCAATCACCGTAACCGTTCTGCAAATTGCGGGCACGCCGGATTATTATGAACTTAACCTCGACCCTTTCATTGAACAGGTCAATAATGATGCCTGGAACTGGATGCGGCGTTATTGGGAAAGCCTGCTGACCCGCAATCATATCCGCTTCTCACTGGGTTCCGGCCGGATCTGACTCGGCCAAGAAACACGCCAAGTGCAACGGAATAACTTCAGAGACTGACTATGCCTGAACACAAAACTGATATCCGCCCGGGCCGCTACCGGCACTATAAGGGCATGGATTACGAAGTAATCGATGTTGCCCGGCACAGTGAAACCGAAGAAAAACTGGTGGTGTATCGCTGTTTGTATGGCGATTACAGCCTCTGGGTGCGCCCACTCAGCATGTTCCGTGAAACCGTTGAGGTTGCAGGAGAGCAAGTTCCACGCTTTGCTCGCATTGACGAGAACTGAGGCTTTCAAGAGCGACAAGAGTTACACAAGTCCTTTGACTCAGCTGACCAATTACTGCACATTACCGCGTTTTCATGATGCCCGCCTTCGCGAGAAGGTCGGATAACCCACTAGGTGTACTCGGAGCTTCCCCATGAATGCCGTCGTTGCCGCGGTGCTGATCATGCTCGTATTGAGCCTGGCCCGCATCCACGTTGTTGTTGCCCTTATCGTAGGTGCCGTCTGTGGCGGCCTGATCTCTGGTTTGTCTCTGGAGGCCACCATTGAAGCCTTTAACAACGGCCTCGGTGGCGGCGCGACCGTAGCGCTTTCCTACGCTACCCTCGGTGCCTTTGCGGTTGCCATTGGAAAATCCGGTCTGGCCCACGCACTGGCAGACAAAACCCTGGCCATGGTTGGCCAGCAGGAAAACAGTACCGCAGCGAAAAGCGTGCGCTTCATGATCATTGGCGTGCTGGTGCTGATTGCCCTGTCATCCCAGAACATCCTGCCGATCCACATCGCATTCATCCCGCTGGTGGTTCCGCCCATGCTGTACGTGATGGCCAAACTGAAAATGGACCGTCGGCTCGTGGCCTGTGCACTTACCTTCGGTTTGATCACTCCTTACATGTTCCTGCCCATCGGCTTCGGCGGCATTTACCTGAACGATATCCTGATGGCCAAAATAAGCACCAACGGCGGCGAAACTGAAGGCCTGAGCGTAATGCACGCCATGGCTCTGCCCGCGCTGGGTATGCTCTGCGGCCTTTTGGTTGCGGTGTTTTTCAGCTACCGCGGCGATCGCGAATACGATCTGGAAGCCATTACCCGCACCGAGCGCGTAAATGTCTCTTACAGCTCCGGCACACTGGTTATGGCCGTTGTCGCCATAGTAGCTGCCTTCGTGGTTCAGCTATGGCTGGGCTCCATGATCCTCGGTGCCCTGGCGGGCTTCCTGCTGTTCAATCTTTCTGGTGTTGTAAAGTGGAAAGAAGCCGATGATCTGTTTACCGAAGGTATGAAAATGCTGGCCATGATCGGCTTCATCATGATTGCGGCATCTGGTTTTGCGGAAGTAATGCGTGAAACCGGCGAAATCGCCACCCTGGTACAAAGTTCCGTCGATATGATCGGCAACAACAAGCCTATGGCCGCGTTGCTGATGCTGCTGGTTGGCCTGATGATCACCATGGGCATTGGCTCATCCTTCTCCACCATCCCCATCATCGCCGCCCTCTACGTGCCTCTGGCTCTGGAAATGGGCTTCAGCTCCCTGGCCATCGTTGCCCTGGTCGGCACTGCCGGCGCCCTGGGTGATGCTGGTTCCCCTGCCTCCGATTCAACCCTTGGGCCCACCGCCGGTTTGAACGTAGATGGCCAGCACAACCACATCTGGGATTCTGTAGTGCCCACGTTCTTGCACTACAACCTGCCGTTGCTTGGGTTTGGGTGGTTGGCGGCTATGGTTCTTTGACTTTGGAGTTGGCCTTCTTTTTCGTAGCCTGCTGGTTTTGGGGGCTACGAGGTCACGGTGGGTCTTTTCTTCTGGAAAAAACAACTCGCTGCGCTCAGACATCTTTTTTCCGCCAGAAAAGACCCACCGCACCCTCTAGGCACACAGAACAGATATCGCTAGGAAAAAATTGAAAGCGGGGAAGCGTTCCGGGCAAGAGTTTTAGTGCTGCCTGCACTGGACATGACAAACCATAGCCTGGAATTTGAAATCTGAAATCCAAACCGCACCGAACGATTTGAACGCCCTTATCTTTTAACCCGAGTTACCCGCGCAGTATGAACAAGAGGCCGTGGGGAGATGTTTTTCTGCCGGGAAAAAGATGTCTGAGCGCAGCGAGTTGTTTTTCCCAGAAGAAAAACATATCGCCGCGGCCTCGAACACCTCCGCACCAGCAGGCTACAAGTCTTAATCTTTAATCCCTAGTCCTCACTCCCAGCCTTAAAGAAAACAACCTGCTTAACCGTATGATCATCCTCGTTACCGCGAGTATTAACCCGAGTCTCCAATTCAGGATTTGCAGGCTGTTCCGCGTCCGACATGGCATCGGTAAAGCCGCACGCCACACACTCGCGAATCTGCTCGTCGTTGTCATCGGTGAACATCATGATCTTGTCCATCTCCGCACAGCGGGGACAAACAGCACCGGCTATAAAACGCTTTGGGGTCGCCATAACGTAACTCCAGATTAAAGTCTCCGGTGGCTATAGAACCACCGGAGAGGATTGGATCAGGCCGCTTCGTCTGTGATGCCAGTCTGCTTCAGCAGGGCATCCACCTGCGGCTCGCGGCCCCGGAAGGCTTTGAACAGCTCCATTGGCTCTTGTGACCCGCCTTTTTCCAGAATGTTCTGCAAGAACGCCCGGCCGGTTTCAGGGTCGAAGATGCCATTTTCCTCAAACAGCGAGAAAGCATCTGCAGCCAGCACTTCTGCCCACTTGTAGCTGTAATAACCAGCAGCGTATCCGCCAGCAAAAATGTGGGAGAAGGCGTTCGGGAAGCGATTGAATTCCGGGGCTTCCACCACGGCAATTTCGTCACGCACTTTGCGGTGCATGTGCAGCGGATTGGTAGGCGCCTCTTCGGTGAACTCCGCATGGAGGCGGAAGTCGAACAGGGAGAACTCCAACTGCCGCACCATGGCCATTCCAGACTGGAAGTTCTTGGCCGCCAGCAGCTTCTGCAGCAGGTCTTCCGGTAATGGCTCACCGGTTTCATGGTGGCTGGCAATCAAGGCCAACGACTCGGGGTTCCAGCACCAGTTTTCCAGGAACTGGCTGGGCAGTTCTACCGCGTCCCAAGCCACGCCGTTGATGCCGGACACATCCATGACTTCCACCTGAGTAAGCATGTGGTGCAGGCCATGACCGAACTCGTGGAACAGGGTGGTGACTTCGTCGTGAGTGAGTAACGATGGTTTGCCATTCACCGGCGGCGTGAAGTTGCAGGTGAGGAAGGCCACTGGCAATTGCAGCGCACCGCGCTGATCGCGCCAGCGTACCCGGCAATCGGCCATCCAGGCGCCACCACGCTTGCCCTGACGGGCGAACAGGTCAAAGTAGAACCAGGCGATCGGTTCACCGTTGCGGCTGATACAGTAGGCCGTAGCGTCTTCGTGCCAGGTTTCTACGTCTGGTTTGGCTTCAATCTGTATGTCGAACAGCTTCTCCGCAACCCGGAACAAGCCAGGCACCACTTTATCCACAGGGAACCAGGGGCGCAGGGTTTCGGGGGAGATGTCGTAGCGTTGCTGGCGAAGCTTTTCGCTGTAGTAGCCAACGTCCCAGGCCTTCAGATCATCCAGACCATGCTCGTTTTTGGCAAAGGTTTTCAGCTCGGCATAGTCTTTCTCTGCCACCGGCTTGGACTTGGCTGCCAGCTCAGTGAGAAAGCCCAAAACTTCGTCGGTATCCCGGGCCATTTTCTTGGCCAGTGAACGCTCGGCGTAGTTGTTGAAGCCCAGCAGTTTGGCCAGCGCGTGGCGGCGCTTGAGGATTTCGGCCATCACCTGGGTGTTGTCCCACTTTCCGGCATCCGGCCCCACATCCGAGGCGCGGGTAACGAAGGCTTCGTAGACTTCGTAACGCAGTTCGCGGTTGTCACAGTAGGTCATAACCGGGAAAAAGCTGGGGAAATCCAGAGTAATCACATAGCCATCCAGCTCTTTTTGACTCGCAGCCTGTTTGGCACCTTCAAGAGCGGATTCCGGAATACCTGCCAGTTCTTCCACATCGGTAATGTGCTTGAACCAGTTCTGGGTAGCGTCCAGTACGTTGTCGCTAAAGCGGTTGGTAAGCTCCGACAACTCGCGGGAGAGGTCCGCATACTGCTTTTTTTGATCGTCGGGCAGGTCGACGCCACCAAGGTGGAAGTCACGCAGTGTATTATCTACTGCTTTGCGCTGGGCTTCGCTCAGTTCGCTGAAGTCATCCCGTGCTGCCAGTTTTTTAAAGGCATCGCACAGGGCTGCGTTCTGGCTGACTTCGGTGCTGTACTCGGTGAGCTTTTCCAGGCAGTTTTTGTAGACTTTACGCAGGTCGTCGTTATTCATTACACCGTTAAGATGCGAAATGACGGACCAGGCGTTGCTCAGCCTGTTCTCGAGCGACTGCATGGGCTGAACCAGAGTGTCCCAAGTGGGATCTTCGTTCTGGGCCAGGCTGGCGATTTTCATGCGGTTTTCGCTGAGAATCTGGTCGATAGCCGTTTCCATGTGTTCGGTTCTCACATGGTCAAATCTCGGCAGCAAATCATCAGTCAGTAACGGATTGTTCATGGATCCCCTTCTCAGCAGTGAGTTGGTAAAGTAGCGTGGTACAGGCAACGCTTGACTGTTCGACCCCGGGAGTAGAGTCCGGATGGTGGGCCTTTCCAAAACCGTGCGGAGCCATGGGTGAAGTGCAAAGCACTTCACGGGCAAGCCATGGACGGCTTGCCCAGGACCTTTGGCGCGACGCAGGAGCGTTAGCGCCAAAGGGCGGAGCCGAGCCTACATGGATGTATTTACGGCGTGTTTTGGAAAGGCCCACCATCCGGACGACCCAGACTCGGGGAATAATCTCATCTAAAGAGTATATGTAATGACGAATGTACGTTCTCACAAGGGTACCACGCCAGATTTAGGAGAGCGCACTCTGGTGGACCCCAGTGCGGTGGTAATCGGCGATGTTAAAACCGGAGTCGATTGCTCCATCTGGCCAATGACCGTGGTGCGGGGTGACATGCACAAAATTCGCATCGGCGACCGTTGCAGTATTCAGGACGGCTCCGTGCTACACATCACCCATGCCAGCGACTTCAATCCGGGCGGCTATCCGCTTACCCTTGGCGACGATGTAACTGTGGGGCACAAAGCCCTCCTGCATGGCTGCACCATCGGCAGCCGTGTGCTGGTGGGCATGGGCTGCATCATTATGGATGGCGCCGTGGTGGAGGATGAGGTGATTGTGGCAGCAGGCTGTTTGGTGCCGCCGGGCAAAACGCTGGAATCCGGGCATCTGTATGTTGGCTCGCCGTGCAAGAAGGCGCGGGCCTTGACCGACAAAGAACGCACGTTTTTTGCGTACACAGCGGCCAACTATGTGAAGCTCAAGGATGAGTATCTGGCTGAACTGAAAACTTGATACCGGTCAGTATTTAACCTTATGTCGGCTTGAAAAATGATCAGGGGTTCATATATTCCGTAATAGCAGAAGTTCGCGGATATCCCCACGGCGATAGCCGGGTTGCTGAGCAGTTCCGGGAACGAGGCTGATTTTTTTCATATGTATCTGTGTGAAAAGGAGGAAGTCACCATGAGCAATCTTACTCGCTGGAATCCGATCAATGAGTTTGACGACCTGATGAGTCGCTATAACCGGATGTTTGGTTTATCCCGCTCCGGTGGCGAAAGCAGGGATTTGTTCAACCGCAGTGATTGGGCTCCTGCTGTTGATATCAAGGAAACAGACGATGCCTTCACCATTGAGGCAGAATTGCCGGGAATGGACAGGAAGGATGTGAAGGTAAGTGTGCACGATGGCGTGCTGTCAATTGAGGGCGAACGCAAGCACGAAGAAGAATCCAAAGACAAGAAGCTGCATCGGGTTGAGCGCTTCTACGGTAGCTTTGTGCGGCGCTTCACGCTGCCCGAAAACGTGGCAGAGGACAGCGTGAAAGCCAGTTTCAAAGACGGTTTGCTCACGCTCAGTCTGCAAAAAGCAGAGCCGAAAGAGCCCAAGGCCATTGAAGTAGATATCGAATAATCTACTCCGCTCTTCTGAGACTCAATGCTATGGTCGAAGCTCAGCTCTCGGCCATAGCGCTACTTCTTGCGCCAGCCCGTTCCAGCGCCCGGGCGTAATCTACGCCTTTTCGGTGCCGGGATACGTGATCCAGAAAGGTTTCACCCGCTTCGTCAGTGGCGTTGAGATCACCACCTGCTTCCACAAAGAAGCCCACAAAGCGTTCAAAATCCTCTGCCCTCATGGCCCGGTAGGCTTTCAGTAAGGCCGAGTAGTCAGCCCCTTCTTCTTTGGGCTGGGCTGGCAGGTGGCTTTTTACGCGTTCGTCGCTCCACACTTCATCAAGCACCTTGGGTTTATCAGGGCCGCTCATCTTCATTCTCCTATGTTCGTATATTTAAGTTCAGGGCAAGATTTCCACCGGCAGGTCGCCGGTTGATATGGATTCGTCACACTTCGGGTCGCGAATGGCTATTTCCACGCGACGGTTCAATGCCCGGTTTTCCGCCGTATCGTTCGCGGCCAGGGGGTTGGTTTCCGCTCGGCCAGCAGCAACAACGCGCTCAGCGGGTACCTGCTTGCTCATTACCAACTCATGCACCACAGATACCGCACGGGCGGCAGAAAGATCCCAGTTGGATCGATAACGGCTGCTGGAGATAGGCCGGTCGTCGGTGTAGCCAGATACCAGTACATCGCCGGTGCAGCCTGCCAGCACGTCCACTACTCGTTCGATAATGGGGATCATCTCCGGCTTGATGGCGGCTTGGCCAGAGCGGAATGTGGCTTCTTCCGAGAAACGGATAACCACTTTGTTTTTGTCATAATTGACACTTAACGCTCCGGAAGCAACCTCATTTTCGAGCTCCTGTATCATGCGACTGGCCAGGTCTATAACGCCGCCGGAAATAACCGTGTCTGCGGTTTCTGGAGCGCGCTCGTCAATAAATTCAGGCTCCCTGGTTTCGGAATCGATGGGGTCGGGCAGGGAGACCGTGTCTGATTCCACCAAGGTAATAGGTGAGCCGCCTATGCCATCGCCCAGCACATTGGCAGACCCAAAGGCCACAGACATGGAATTGGCCATGGCCTTGTATTTTTCAATATCCATTTCCGCAAAAGACAGTAGCAGAATAAAAAACGTCAACAGCAGCGTAGCAAGATCGGCAAAGGTAACGATCCACGCTGGCGTTTGATTGGTCTGCCTTGGCTTTCTGGCCTTCCGGATAGATTGCAAAACCTCAGGCCTCCCGCTCCGGCACCAGCCCTGTGCGGTGTTCCGGCGTTACAAACGAGGAGAGCAGTTCAGTCATAACTCTGGGGTTTTCGCCTCGCATGATGTTACGTATGGAGGTGATGATCAGGATCTGGTTGCGGCTTTCATCTTCCGCCTTGAGCTGAAGCTTATCCGCCAGGGGCAGGGCTATCAGCTGGGCGATAAAGGCACCGTAAAGGGTGGTCAGCAAGGCAATCGCCATAGCCGGGCCGATGGAAGAGGGGTCATCCAGCGAGTTCAGCATCTGTACCAGGCCTACCAGAGTACCCAACATGCCTATGGCCGGTGCAGATTCACCAATACCCCTAAAAACCCGCTCAGCCACTTCATAGCGCTCCGCCATCTGCTGGGACTCCTGCGCCAGCGCCTCTTCAACCAGCTCAGGGGGGTGTCCATCCACACACAGGTTTATGGCTTTTTGCAGGAACTCATTGCCAGTTTGATGGTTTTCCAGGCCCAGGATGCCTTCTTTACGCACCACCATAGCCAGCTCACCAGACTCGCGAATTAACTCTGCAGGGCGCTCAACCGTATCGGTAAATGCTGCTCTCATGGCCAGACGGAAAGCGCTCATCACCGAAGACATGCGGAATTTTACAAGTGTGACCGCAAAGGTACCGCCAATCACAATCGCCAACCCCGGCAGATTGAGAAAGGTAAGAAGCGAGGCGTTTGCCAGCATCGCCAGAATCACAATCAGAATGCCGGCGACAAGCCCTACGAGGGTAAGAATGTCCATACACAGCCCTTGGTAGATTGCTTTTGTGGATAGCCCTTGCGGGTTGTTGTCTTAGTCGTTTCGCAGTGCTTCAACAACCGGCGCCGTGTCCGGTTGCACGCCTCGCCACACACGGAAGGATTCGGCGGCCTGCTCGACCAGCATGCCCAAACCATCCAATACCCGAACGGCCCCATTGTCCAGAGCCCACTGGTTGAACGTGGTGGTCTGTAAAGAATACATCATGTCGTATACAACTGTGCCGGCAGCGATCACATTTGTCCGAAGAGGCGGTAGGTCGCCCTGAAGGCTGGCGCTTGTACCGTTGATAATCACATCAAACGGCTGATCTGGCGCCTCAAAACCACAGGCGTTCAAACTGGTGGCACCCGCCTCATCTCGAAACAGTTTAGCCAGTGCCCCAGCTTTGGCCACTGTGCGATTCGCAATGGTCAGACTGGTCGGTTGTTGCTCAAGCAGGGGGCCCAGTACACCACGAACGGCACCCCCTGCGCCCAGGATCAGTATACGGGCGTTTTTGAGCTGCACACCATGGTTGACTGTAAGATCCCGCACCAACCCCTGGCCATCGGTGTTGTCGGCCACCAGTTGGCCTTCACTGTTCTGATACAGAGTATTGGCCGCACCCGCTTTTTCTGCCCGCGCGGACCGGTTATCCGCCAGTTCCCAGGCTTGCTCTTTGAAAGGAACCGTTACGTTCAGGCCCTTGCCACCACTCTCGAAAAACTGGCCAACCGTCGCCGCAAAGCCATCCAGAGGCGCCTGAATTGCGGTGTACTCTACCGGCTCGCCGGTTTGCTCGGCAAACAGGCTGTGGATCCGCGGGGACTTGCTGTGGCTTATCGGATGGCCCACCACCGCATAAAAGTCATTGCTCATTGCTAACCTCGTTTATTTTATGTCATCCGTCAGCCAATCGCGCCCGGTCAGAAAATACTCAGTCAAGCGTGCTTCTTCGCTGCCTGTTTCCGGCACCCGGCTGTAATCCCAGCGCACCAACGGTGGCAGCGACATCAGGATAGATTCTGTGCGCCCGCCAGATTGCAGGCCAAACAGGGTGCCACGGTCATACACCAGGTTGAACTCCACATAGCGCCCGCGCCGGTAGAGCTGGAAATCCCGTTCGCGCTCACCGTAAGCCTGATCCATGCGGCGCTGGACAATAGGCTCATAGGCTTCAATATAGCTGTCACCCACGGATTTCATCAGGCCAAAATCCTGCTCAAAATCGCCGGTATTGTGGTCGTCAAAAAACAGGCCACCAACGCCGCGGGGTTCGTCCCGGTGTTTCAGATAAAAATAATCGTCGCACCAGTCCTTGTAGCGCCGATACGTATCTTCTCCAAACGGCATACAGGCGTCTTTGGCGGTTTTGTGCCAGTGCACGCAGTCCTCATCAAAACCGTAATAGGGGGTCAGGTCGTAACCACCGCCAAACCAGTAAACCGGCTCACTGTTCTCAGGTGTGGCGATGAAAAACCGTACGTTGGCGTGGGAGGTGGGCACGTAGGGATTGTTCGGGTGAATCACCAGAGACACACCCATAGCTTCCCAGGGGGCACCTGCAAGATGCGGGCGATGGGCGGTGGCCGACGGCGGCATGGTGGCGCCCATTACGTGGGAAAAGTTGACCCCACCTTTTTCGAAAACGCGGCCGTCGCTGACGACTCGGCTAACGCCACCGCCGCCCTCTGGGCGATCCCAGGCATCACGAACAAACTCTGCACCGCCTTCCAGCGCTTCCAGACGCTGACAGATGGTCTCCTGCAAACCAAGCAGATACTGCTTAACCGCGTTGCTATCGGGTTGCTGTGGCATGAATTCTCCTAACGAAGCTGTTTACCGCTGACAATATCAATAATTCGGCTGGGTTTCCGGTTACCCCCGAGGGCTCCGGGCACAATCTGGTCAAGCTTGTCTTTGAAGTAATGGCCTACCTGCTCAGCATCGCGGGCCGGTTCTTCCCCGGCGGGGTTACAGGATGTGGAAACCAGAGGCATGCCGGCACTTTCACACAAAGCCTTAACCACCGGGTGCTCGCTCACTCTCACGGCAATGGAACTATGACTGCCACGAACCCACTCTGGAATCTGTTTGTTCACATCTGGTAGCAAACAGGTCACCGGGCCGGGCCAGTAGCTAAGCGCCGCCAGCTGAAGCTTCTCAGGCAAGGGGGCCAGCAGGAACCGGATCTGCTCCACAGACGCCGCCACCAGAATCAGGCCTTTTTCCACCGGGCGATTCTTGAGTTCCAGAATGCGGGTGACCGCCTGCAGGTTCCAGGGATCGCAGCCGAGACCCCAAACGGCCTCGGTAGGGTAGGCGATAACGCCTCCTTGCAGGATTGCGCTGCAGGCACGCTGTATTTGCTGATCGAATAGAGGGTTGGGCGCAGCCATGCTGATGTTGTCAGACCAAAACGGGATAAATCATCACACCGGGTTCAGGCGATTTTCTGGAAACCTCCGGGGGCAGAACTCACCAGTCCTTCAAGTTCGAGAAGCAGAAGAGACTGGACAAGCTGGTCGGCCGGAAGACCGGTTGCCATACACAGTGCATCGGTTGATTGTGGATCATACCCTAATGCCTCAAACACCGCGATTTCCCTGCTCTCCAGAGTCACTAACGGGCTGGCATCAGTCCTGTTACCCGGCTGTGCAGAGGGCTGCGACCAGGAGGCGCCCAGCTCGTCCAGAATGTCGCCTACCTGATCCACCAAGCAAGCGCCCTGTTTGATCAGGTAATGGCAGCCTCGCGCCACCGGGCTATGGATCGACCCTGGAATCGCAAAGACCTCGCGCCCCTGCTCAAGGGCCAGGCGGGCAGTGATCAGGGAGCCACTTTTAAGCCCTGCTTCTACCACAAGAATGCCGCGACTCAGGCCGCTGATTATACGATTGCGCTGAGGAAAATGAGCAGCCCTTGCCGGCGTACCCGGCGGGTATTCTGAAACCATCAGGCCATTGGTGATAATCCGCTCACCAAGCCGTCGATGCTGATTCGGGTATATGCGATCAAGGCCGCAGCCAATAACAGCAATGGTGGGGTGCCCGGCGTCCAGTGCCCCCGCATGGGCCGCACCGTCTACACCCAGGGCCAGACCGCTGGTTACCAGTAATCCACGCTCGCTTAATTCTGCCGCAAAGCAACGAGCGTGATCCAACCCTGCTGGCGTAGCATTACGACTGCCAATAATACCGATCTGTTCACGGTTCAACAGGCTCGCATCCCCCCGGGTATAAATCACCAGAGGAGCATCGTGAATGTGCCGAAGGGCTTCCGGATAATCCGGGTTCTGCCAGTCCAGAATTCCGATGGTATGCCGTTCACAAGCCAACAAAATCTGCCGGACGGCGCTTACACTTGCGTTGGTCTCGTCCTGTTGCTGCCATGCCAGGATAGCCGCCACCGCTTCAGCATGCAGGCCGAGCGCCCGGAGTGTCGCAGCATTTTTGGCGAGCAGTTCAGTGAGGTCGGGAATGTTTGCGAGCATGGCTCGTCGGCGGGAGCGGCCGAACTTGGGCAGGCACGTAAGAAACAGCCACTGGGCAGAAAGTGAAGAAAACACAGCATCATCCTTGAAAACAACAAAGCCGGGCCTTCCTGGCCCGGCCTCTGATTAACCGATTACTGAATCAGGGGTTGGTTACCTTATCGCCCACAGACAGCGGACGGCTGGCCTGCAGAATTAACCCGTAACTCATTTTTTCATACACCTGGAACACCATCAGCAAGCCGGCTCGCTCGGAGGGCAGTTCGATGGTCTCATTGGTAACCGGGTCACGGACCAGGTTGCCACTCTTGAGAACGGCCATCACGTTACCCGCTTCCAGTCCTTCGCGGGCACCACGGTTGATTGAAACCACGTTGTACTGTCCAATCTGGGTAACACCCCCATCTACCGACATCATTCTGCCTTCAATATCGTCTGCCGGGGAGCTGGGCACAAAGTTGGTGGTCAGGCGCCGATCTTCATTAACCAGCAAGCGGTCGCCAATGCGCACTTCCTCACTGGAGCGGGTAAGCTCCAGAGTCAGAACCTCGCCGTTTTCGGCAGAGATATCCCCACGGGCAATGCTACGGGCTTCAAGGCCAAGAAACTCTCCGGTATCCGGATCAACAAACTCTTTGCCGCGGCGGAATACGCCCACCTTGTCTGCGGGCTTTTTACCACGGGCATAAACACGGTCGCCGGCACCGAGTACAATACGGGCATCCCGGCCTTCCAGAATGTATGGTGCCTCATTGATTTGCTCAGGGCTTACAACACGGGTATCCGTCAGGAAGCTGCTGATAGCATCCAGTGGAATAGCCGGGATGGGTGTATCAATGCGCTCAGAGCGCACCTGCGGCGACAGCTTTACAACACCGTTATTGGAAGCCACCTTGGTAATACGGGGCTTGCCATCAATATAAACAAGTGCAAGCCGGTCGCCCGGGTAAATCAGGTGCGGGTTGGTAACCTGCGGGTTAACGTGCCAGATTTCCGGCCAGTACCATGGATTATTCAAAAAACGCCCCGAGATATCCCACAGGGTGTCACCTTTCACAACAGTGTAACGCTCAGGATGATCAGACCGCAGTTCAGGTGCGGCATGAGCCCAGGAGGTTATTAGCAGCATAGTGGCTGCCAGAGCGTACAGCAGTTTCCTCATTGTCTAAGTCCTTGATCGCGTGCCTTGATTCTATGCATTCTGGTAAGGATGCAGTCAGTTTTCTGCAGCTTATTACGTTGTTATGCAACTTACTATAGAAGAAGTCTCGCAAATTGTGATGTTATCTTTTGTTCCTCCAGTAAATTCTATGGCATTTATGGAGGGTTTCAGCGATTACCTGATCAGTTTGTACTCAATCAGCAAATTGTTGGATAATGTACCCATAGAGGCAGTGTGCTGCTTATAGTAGTGTGAGAGGAACAATTTGCGCTCTACGCTGTCCCAATTCAGAGATCGCTTTCACACAGTTACATAAAGACAACGTTAAAAGTCAGCCAAGACTGCCAGTCATTCAGAATGTCAGCCAATAACACTGACATTCGTCATACAGGCCAAAAGTACGAGCACTATGATACTAGACATTCTCGAATACCCGGATCCCCGTTTGCGTACCATTGCCAAGCCGGTTGACAAGCTTACGGACGCCGACCGCCAGCTCATCGACGACATGTTCGAGACCATGTACGATGCGCCCGGCATTGGGCTTGCAGCGACACAGGTCAATGTCCACAAGCAGATCATCGTTATGGATCTCTCCGAGGACAAGAGTGAGCCCTTGGTATTTATCAACCCGGAGGTTGAAGTACTGGATGGCGAGCTTGAAGCCATGCAGGAAGGCTGCCTGTCGGTTCCAGGCTTTTATGAAGACGTAGAGCGGATAGAACATTGTATGATTCGCGCCCTGGACCGTGACGGAAAGCCTTTTGAGATGGAAGCCCGCGGCCTGTTGGCGGTTTGCATCCAGCATGAAATGGACCACCTCAACGGCAAACTGTTTGTAGACTATCTGAGCAACCTCAAGCGCAACCGCATTCGCAAGAAGCTGGAAAAGCTTCAAAAGCAAAGTGCGTGAACAGTGTCTGATGGGCGCATGAGGATTATTTAAAGTACTGGACCGGGCCCTGCCCGGTCTTTTCGTATTCAACGAAACAGAGACCCAACACCGTGCGACTCGTTTTTGCCGGCACTCCGGATTTCGCAGCAACCGCCCTGAAAGCGCTGCTGAAAACTCACCACACCATTGTGGGCGTATATTCCCAGCCCGACCGCCCAGCCGGCCGTGGCCGAAAGCTGCAGCCCAGCCCGGTTAAACAGGTCGCCCTGGATAATGACATCCCGGTGTTTCAACCTGAAAGCTTCAAAGCCCCGGAAGCGCGACAGGAATTGGCGGATCTCAAGCCAGATGTGATGATAGTTGCAGCCTATGGGCTGATTCTGCCCCAAGCCGTACTGGACATCCCCGCACACGGGTGCCTCAACATTCACGCGTCTCTCTTGCCCCGTTGGCGTGGTGCAGCACCTATACAACGCGCCATTGCTGCCGGCGATGCAGAAACAGGCATCACCATCATGCAGATGGACAAAGGCCTGGATACCGGCAACATGCTGCTGAAATCCGCAACGCCGATCGCAGCAGACGATACCGGCGGCAGCCTTCATGATCGCCTGGCCGATTTGGGTGGCCAGGCCATCATCGATGCGCTGGCGCTTCTGGAAAAGGGCGAACTCCAAGGCGAAGTGCAGAACGATGACGATGCCTGTTACGCTCACAAGTTATCCAAAGAAGAAGGCCATATCGACTGGTCGCTGAGTGCTCAAGCCATTGAGCGTCTGATTCGCGCCTTCAACCCCTGGCCAGGCACCTATACCGACTTTGAGCAGCAGCGCCTGCGAATTCACGAAGCCATTGCCATTGAAGAACAAAGCCAGAAGCCAGCCGGCACCGTCATTCGCCGTGAACGTGAAGGCATCGACATTGCCTGTGGCACAGGCGCCCTGCGCATTGCCCGACTACAGCTGCCAGGGTCTCGCGCCCAAAGCGTGAATGACCTGATTAATGGCGGCAAACAGCTGCTGTTGCCCGGACAGGAGCTGCACTGATATGGGCGGATACAATCAGCCCCTGCGTGCCATAGCTGCGGATGTTTTGTTAGCAGTGGAATACGGCGAGTCACTTTCCCAGTGCCTGCCACCGGCCTTGCAGCAACTCCCCCCCAACGAGCGACCTGTTCTGCAGGCGCTTTGCTATGGCACCTGCCGCTGGTTTCACCGCCTCGACAGTGAACTGAATAGCCGACTGAAAAAGCCCCTCAAGAACCCGGACCGCATTGTTCATCACCTGATGCTGGTTGCGCTTTTTCAGTTGCGCTTCAGCCAACAGGCCACCTACGCCATACTCAACGAATCCGTAGAAGCCTGCCGTGCTCTCGAAAAACCCCACTTAACTGGCTTGGTGAACGCAATTTTGCGAGCAGCCGAACGTGAAGGTGCGCCAGAGCCGGAAAGCGATTCAAGCCGCTTCAGCCACCCTGTATGGATGGTGGAAAAGCTGCGCCATAACTGGCCTGATGACTGGCAGGCAATACTGGAAGCCAATAACGCCCAAGCCCCCATGACCCTCAGGGTTAACGCCCTGCGATTCAGCCGGGACGAATACCTGGCCTTGCTGAACGAAGCCGGCATTGAAGCCAGCGCCACGCGTTTTGCATCTCATGGCATCCAACTTGGCCGGCCAGTACAGGTTGACCAGCTGCCCTGGTTTGCCGATGGCGCCGTTAGTGTTCAGGACGAAGCCGCGCAGCTGTGCACCACACTTCTGGATCTTGCACCGGGGCAAAGGGTTCTCGATGCTTGTGCGGCTCCGGGCGGAAAAACCTGCGCTATTCTGGAAAGCCAGTCGGAACTGGCCGAAGTGATCGCCATAGACGAATCCGCTGCGCGCCTGCCTCGGGTTCAGGAAAATCTGGATCGACTGGACCTGCAAGCCAGCTTGGTCCAAGCGGATGCAGCAGACACAGAACAGTGGTGGGACGGCGAAGCCTTTGACCGGATCCTTCTCGATGTGCCCTGCAGCGCCAGTGGCGTTATTCGTCGCCACCCGGACATCAAACTGCTGCGTCGGGAAACCGATATTGTCCCACTGGCAGGTATACAGCTAGGGCTTCTCGATGCCATGTGGTCTGTGCTCAAACCGGGTGGGCGGCTGGTCTATGCAACCTGTTCCGTGTTCCCCCAGGAAAACCACCGTATAATTCAGAGGTTTCTGAAACAACAAAGCAGCGCCGCTCTTATTGAGCCTGAGGTTCAATGGGGGCGCGATATGGGCGCGGGGCGACAGCTTCTCCCCGATCCCGTGAGCCATGACGGCTTTTTCTATGCCGTGCTGGAGAAACCTGAATCATGAAAATTCTGATCCTCGGTGCAGGCCAAGTGGGCGGCACACTGGCGGAAAACCTGGCCAGCGAAGCCAATGATATAACCGTCATAGATACAGACGCTGTGCGGCTCCGTGAATTGCAGGATCGTCTTGATATACGGACTGTACAGGGCGAAGCCTCCTATCCAACGGTACTGGAAAAGGCCGACGCAGACGACGCAGATATGCTGATTGCGGTGACCAACAGCGACGAAACCAACATGGTCGCCTGCCAAATAGCCTCCATTTTGTACAGCACCCCCAAGATAATCAGTCGCGTAAGAGCAAGCGCCTACCTTTCCAATAAAAAGCTGTTCGGGAGGGAAGGTGGCTTTCCCATCGATGTGATGATCAGCCCGGAACATCTTGTTACCAAGCACATTACACGGTTGGTTGAATACCCCGGAGCCCTGCAGGTGCTTGAGTTCTCCAAAGGTCTTGTGCGGCTGGCAGCCATTCGCGCCACCGAAGGCGGACCGCTGGTAGGCCGGGAGCTGTCATACTTGCGTACGCACATGCCGAAAATCGAGACCCGGGTTGCCGCCATTTTCCGCAAAGACCGGGCCATTATGCCCAAGGGCGATACCGTACTCGAAGACGGCGACGAGGTGTTTTTCATCGCCGGTGCCGACCACATACGCTCGGTTATGAGCGAGCTGCAGCCTCTGGTCAAGAGCTATAAGCGGATCTTTATTTGTGGCGGCGGTAACATCGGCCAGCGCCTGGCTTATACCCTGGAAGACCGTTATCAGGTGAAGCTTCTGGAGCGTAACCATGAACGCTGTGTGCTGCTTTCCGAAGGCTTGCGTAAAACAGTTGTACTTGAAGGTAATGCCGCAGACAAAGACATACTGCTTGAAGAGAACATCGAAAATACCGATGTATTTATTGCAGTGACCAACGATGATGAAGCCAATATTATGGCTTCCTTGCTGGCAAAGCGCCTGGGCGCCCGCAAAGTATTCACCCTGATCAACAACCCCGACTATGTGGACTTGATTCAGGGCGGCGAGATTGATGTGGCAATTTCTCCTCAGCAAACCACCATCGGCAGTTTGCTCACCCATGTACGCAGGGGCGACGTTGTAAACGTTCACTCTCTTCGCCGGGGCGCAGCTGAGGCTATCGAAGCTATTGCCCACGGGGATCACAGAACGTCCAAGGTTGTTGGCCGGAGGCTCGATGAGATCAAACTGCCCCAAGGCGCAACCATTGGCGCCATTGTGCGGCACAACGAGGTTCTGATTGCCCACGACCATCTACGGGTACAACCGGACGACCACGTCATCCTGTTCCTGGTGGATAAATCCCGGGTGCGTGAGGTTGAGAAACTCTTTGCCGTAGGATTGGCGTTCTTCTAGTTCGAAGATCAAGATCATGAAGACCACTTAGAAATACCGCGTTGGCGCGCGTATAATGCGCCTTTTTCCCGAATGACCCTCTTGTGAGCGGGCCACACACAGACCGAACCAGCAGGCATACGTTGTGAAAGAGAAGGCAACAATCAGCTCCACACCAGACATCAAGACCTTTCAGGGTTTGATTCTGGCTCTGCAGAATTTCTGGGCGCAGCACGGCTGCGTGGTACTTCAGCCCCTGGATATGGAAGTGGGTGCTGGTACTTTCCACCCGGCCACCTTCCTGCGCGCAATCGGGCCGGAAACCTGGAATGCGGCGTATGTGCAGCCAAGCCGCCGCCCAACCGACGGCCGCTACGGGGAAAACCCCAACCGTCTGCAGCACTATTACCAGTTTCAGGTTGTGCTCAAGCCTTCTCCTGACAACATTCAGGAACTGTACCTTGATTCGCTGCGCGCTCTGGGTCTGGACCCATTGGTACACGACATCCGCTTTGTAGAGGACAACTGGGAATCGCCCACACTGGGTGCCTGGGGCCTGGGCTGGGAAATCTGGCTGAACGGTATGGAAGTCACCCAGTTTACTTACTTCCAGCAAGTGGGCGGCCTTGAGTGCTACCCGGTTACCGGCGAGCTCACTTACGGTCTTGAGCGTATCGCGATGTACCTGCAGGGCGTAGACAGTGTTTACGACCTGATTTGGACAGAAGGCCCGGATGGTGTGGTCACTTACGGCGACGTGTTCCACCAGCAGGAAGTGGAAATGTCCACTTACAACTTTGAACACGCAGACGTTGAGTTTCTGTTCCAAAGCTTTGATGTTCACGAGCGTGAAAGTGCACGGCTGATCGACGCTGGCCTGGCACTACCGGCGTACGAGCAAGTTCTGAAAGCATCACACACATTCAACCTGTTGGACGCACGCCACGCTATCTCCGTTACCGAGCGCCAGCGATTCATCCTGCGGGTACGCACACTGGCCCGCGCCGTGGCTCAAGCGTACTTCGACAGCCGCCGCAAGCTCGGCTTCCCGCTAGCTCCGGAAGCCTTGCGCGAGGAAGTGCTGGCCATAGCCGAGGCCGCAGACAACAAGGCCAAGGGCAAGAAAGGTAAAAAAGCGAAGCAGGCACCACAGGCAGAGGGAAAGGCATAATCATGGCAAAGCAGGATTTTCTGGTCGAACTGGGCGTTGAAGAACTGCCCTCGAAATCACTCAAGCCACTGTCTGATGCGTTCACTCAGGGTATTACCCAAGGTCTGGAAGCTGCTGGTATCGCATTTGGCAAAGTAGAAGCCTTTGCCACACCTCGCCGAATGGCTGTACGTATTCGTGATCTGGCCGATGCACAACCAGACAAGCCCGTTGAAAAGCGTGGCCCGGCAGTTAAAGCCGCCTTTGATGATTCTGGCAACCCAACACGGGCACTCACCGGTTTCGCAACGTCGCTGGGTGTAACACCAGATCAGTTAGACACTCTGGAAACAGACAAGGGAGCCTGGTTGGTTTATCGCACCGTAGACAAGGGTAAGCCCACCGTAGATTTGCTGCCTGGACTGGTTGATCAGTCGCTGGCATCTCTGCCCATTCCCAAGCGTATGCGCTGGGGCGCTCACCGCACAGAGTTTGTGCGGCCGGTTCACTGGCTGGTGATGCTGTACGGCAACAAAGTGATTGATACGCCCATCATGGAACTGACACCCAGCAACAAAACCCTGGGCCACCGCTTCCATTGCCCGAAAGCACTGATTATCCCAACGCCAGCAGATTACGAAGTTGTCCTTGAACAGGAAGGCTATGTCATCGCCGATTTCGCCAAGCGTCGGGAAATGATCCGCTCTGGCGTTATTGCCCTCGCCGAAGCTGAAGCAGGCGGCAAAGCAGAAATCAGTGAAGACCTTCTGGATGAAGTCACCGGCCTGAACGAGTGGCCTGTGCCGCTCATGGGCCGATTCGACAAGCGCTTCCTGGAGGTTCCGGCGGAAGCCCTGATTTCCTCCATGGATGAGCACCAGAAATATTTCCACGTAGTAGACAGTAATGGCGACATGCTGCCGCTGTTTATCACCGTTGCCAACATTGAGAGCAAAGACCCTTCCCAGGTAGTTTCCGGGAACGAAAAGGTAATTCGCCCACGCCTTTCAGATGCCGCTTTCTTCTATGAAAACGACCGCAAGATTCGCCTGGAAGACCGTGTAGACCGGCTCAAGCCGATTGTCTTCCAGGAAAAGCTTGGCAGCATTTACGACAAATCTGTTCGGGTAGCGGCGCTGGCTCAAAAAATCGCGAAAGCCATTGGTAGCGACCCGGCTCTGGCCGAACGCGCCGCCATGCTGGCCAAGACCGATCTCGTAACCGAGATGGTTCTGGAATTCAGCGACCTGCAAGGCGTTATGGGCCAGTACTATGCAGCAGACGACGGCGAGCACGCCGATGTTGCCAAGGCTATGAACGAGCAATACATGCCACGCTTCGCCAAAGATAGCCTGCCCACCACTCTTACCAGTTGTGCGCTGGCCATCGCTGATCGCCTGGACTCTCTGGTGGGGCTGTTTGGAATTGGCCAGCCACCTTCC
Source organism: Marinobacter salexigens (assembly GCF_002806945.1). Lineage (GTDB taxonomy): Bacteria > Pseudomonadota > Gammaproteobacteria > Pseudomonadales > Oleiphilaceae > Marinobacter > Marinobacter salexigens. The sequence continues at coordinate 131,782 of NZ_NIHC01000003.1, read as the reverse complement.
GGTACCCGTGACCCCTTCGCTCTGCGTCGTGCTTCGTTGGGCGTTCTGCGCATCATCATTGAGCGCGAACTGCCGCTGGATCTGCAGACATGCTGTGAATGGGCAGAAGAGAACTTCACTGGGCTGACCGAACAAAACACCGCATCCAATGTTGTGGACTACATGTTGGATCGGTTCCGTGCTTACTACGAAGAGCGCGGCATTAGCGCCGAAGTATTCCTCGCCGTTCACGCTCGCCGCCCGACTCGCCCGCTGGACTTCGACCGCCGGGTGAAGGCTGTGGAAGCTTTCCGCCAGTTGCCAGAAGCTCTGGCACTTGCCGGCGCCAACAAGCGGGTTTCCAACATCTTGTCCAAGCAGGGTGGGGATAGCGTGGGCGAAGCTGTTAACAGCGAATTGCTGCAAGATGCCGCTGAGAAAACCCTGGCAGAGCAGTTAAACCAGCAGGCTGAGAAGGTACTACCGCTGTTTGAACAAGGCGACTACGCCAATGCTCTGCAGTCATTGGCAAGCCTGCATGATCCGGTTGACAGCTTCTTCAGCGAAGTGATGGTAATGGCAGACGACGAGGCCGTGCGGAACAACCGCCTTGCGCTGTTGAACCGTCTGCACAACCTGTTTTTGCGGGTTGCTGATATCTCACTGCTTCCTGCTGCTGGCTGACCCATGCTGATCATCCTCGACCGGGACGGGGTCATCAACGAATACGATGGCAGCTATATTTGCACAATCGATGACTGGCGCCCGATTCCCGGCAGTATTGAGGCGATGGCCCGGCTTTCCAAAGCCGGCCACCGCATTGCAATAGCCACAAACCAGTCGGGTATTGCCCGAGGTTTCTACGGCACAGATATACTGGATGGTATGCACGAAAAGATGTCGCAACTGCTGGAAGCCCTGGGTGGCAGCGTCAGTTTTATCGCCTATTGCCCACACCACCCGGATGAACATTGTGTTTGCCGCAAGCCACGCACCGGCCTGCTGGAACAAATCCGTGACCATCTGCAGCTGGACAGCCTGAAAGGTGCCATCATGGTAGGCGACAGCCGCAAGGATCTGGAAGCTGGCGTTGCCGAACACTGCCAGCCTGTGCTGGTACGAACCGGCAATGGAAAAGACACGGCACGCTGCCTGAAAGACCGGGCGATTCCAGGCGCAAGCGTTACGATATACGACAATCTCAGTGCCTTTGCGGATGCCTTTTTAGCAGGCCCGGGACTGGCAAAAAACCAGTAAATCCGTATAATACCCGCGGTTAGTCGGCGTGTGGCGCAGCTTGGTAGCGCACTTCGTTCGGGACGAAGGGGTCGCAGGTTCGAATCCTGCCACGCCGACCATTTCCCGCCTTTCCCCAGCCATACTTCTTCGTTCTGAATCCCAGCCGAATCAATCCGCCGGTCACCCACCTCTATACTGACAGATGCCGCCTGAACAGCGCTAACGCAGCACTGAAAAAGACAATTCCTATGCCTCCCAGCGCCAGCATTTGCGGCCATATCACATCCAACCCTGCGCCACGGTAAAGGATGGCTTGCGCCATGCTGACAAAGTGGGTAGTGGGCGCAGCCAGCATGATGTTCTGCACCAGGTCTGGCATGCTTTCCCGCGGAGTTATACCGCCTGAGAGCAATTGCAGGGGGATAATGGTGAGTATCAGCAACAGGCCGAACTGGGGCATGGTGCGAGCCACAGTGCCGATCAGAATGCCGATGGCGGTGGTGGAGAACAGGTGGATTAACGCACCGAAGAAAAACAGCAGCAAGGAACCCTGTATCGGCACCGCAAGGACTTGCTGGATAATCACCATTACCGAAAAAATGGCAGCCAACATCACAATAAGCCCGTTGGCCCACACTTTTGCAGCCATGATTTCAAAAGGCCGGATGGGCATCACCATGAGGTGCTCCACCGTGCCGTGTTCGCGCTCGCGAATCAACGCAGCACCCGACAGAATAATACTGATCATGGTGATCATGGTGATCAGTTCCATCACCCCACCAAACCAGGTACCTTCCAGATTCGGGTTAAAGCTCGCATGAACCACCAGGTTGATCGGCAAGGCGGCGCTGCCGCTATCGCTGCGCAGGAATTCGGCCACCTCCAGGGTGACCATTTGCTCAACGTAGCGCGAACCAATAAAGGCCTGGGTCATTCGTGTAGCATCGATATTCAGCTGAAGGCTGGTTACACGGCCAGTGCGCATGTCGCGTTCAAAGCCCTCTGGAATCACCAGTGCGAAGGTGTGGCTCCCGCTATCCAGCACGGTATCTATCTGGTCATAGCTGATGTGGTCGGGCTCGAGGAACCAAGGCTGCTGCAAGGAATCGATAATATGGCCAGACAGCGCGGTCTGGTCTTCATCTACTACGGCAACGGGTGTGTTGTTCAGCTCCATGGAACCGGCGGAGCCAGCGGTATAAACCATCAGGGTGAACGCCAGTACGACAAACACCAGCAGCACCTTATCGCTCCAGATGCTGCGCAGCTCTTTCATCCCCAGATTCCAGATATTGACGATTGATTCCATCATCAACGCCCCTGTTTACGAAGTAGGAACACAGACATCAGCGTAAGTACCGGAATAAACGCGCCCAGGACCAGAAAAGCGTGCTGCAGATCAGCAAGCGTCAGCCCCTTGGTAAAGACACCACGACTAATCTGCAAAAACCAGGTGGCCGGCCAGAACTGACCGATAACAGCACTGACCCCCTCCAGCGAAGACACCGGCTCTGTCATGCCCGAGAACTGTATGGTGGGCAGTATGGTGACGATGGCTGTGGCTGCCAGCGCAGCAACCTGAGTAGAGGCGAAGGCCGAGATGACCTGACCCAGACCGGTTGTGGCCGCCACGAAAAGCAGGGCGCCCAGAGTCAGGGTCAGCAAGCCCCCCTTCACGGGTACATCAAACAAGAATATCGCCAGTACCACCAGGCTGACGTAGCTCAGCATACTGAACCCGATGTAGGGCAGCTGTTTACCCAGCAGAAACTCCAGCCGGTTCACCGGAGTTACATACAAATTGGTGATTGAACCCAGTTCTTTCTCGCGCACAATACCCAAGGCCATGAGGATAGCCGGAATGAACACCAGCAAAATCGGGATAACCGCCGGCACCATGGCGTCGAGGCTCCGGAAGTCCTGGTTATAGCGGTAGCGGGATTCAATAGATACAAGGCTCAGAGCGGGTACCGCGCCATAAGTGCGAAGGGCCTGGTCTTTCAGATAGCTGAAGTGCAACCCCTGTATATAACCCTGAATGGTCTCGCCACGAAACGGCATGGCACCGTCCACCCAAACCGCGATATCTGCGGGCCGGCCGCGTTTTAGATCCTTACCGAAACCCGGCGGTATGGCCAGCGCCAAACTGAGCTCGCCGGACTGCATTCGCCGTTCCAGTTCTTCCACATTGGATAGCGCGGGTTGCTCAATGAAATACCGGGAGCCGGACACAGCAGCTATGTAGTCGCGGCTTTGGGGGCTCTGGTCCTGATCCAGAACCGCAAAGGGCAGATCTTCCACATCCAGCGTGATGCCGTAACCCAGAATCATCATCAACAAGGCTGAGCCGATAAACGCAAACGACATGCGGATAGGATCACGCAGCAGTTCGCGGGTTTCACGGCGGGCGTATGCCAACAACCTTTGCCAGCTGAAGCGTCGGTGACGAGGCTCAGAGGTGCTCTCGGTCTCGGTGCCCAGAACCCTACCATCACCCTGGTTTGTGGACGGATCGACGGCGGCCTCGAGCGTTTGCATGAAGGCGCCTTCCAGGTTCTCTGTTCCGGCCTGCTGAATCAGGGCGGCAGGGGTATCGCAGGCCAACACTTCGCCGGCGTGCATCAGAGAAATACGATCGCAGCGTTCCCCCTCATTCATAAAATGTGTGGAAATAAAGATGGTGACACCGTCTTCGCGGGATAATCGCAGTAGCAGCTGCCAGAAATTGTTGCGGGCACCCGGATCCACCCCCGAGGTAGGCTCATCCAGAATCAACAGCTCCGGCGAGTGCACCACCGCCACCGCCAATGACAACCGCTGTCGCACACCCAGCGGCAGATCGCCGGCAAGCTCGTCTATAACATCGGCCAAATCAAACTCTTCGATCAGCTCATTCAGTCTGGGCTGAATACGTTCCGGCGCAAGGTGAAACAGCTTGGCGTGCAGTACCAGGTTCTGGCGCACGGTCAGCTCGCTGTACAGTGAGAACAACTGGGACATATAACCCACACGCTGACGGGTGCTCAGATCGCGGGAATCCAGAGGCGCACCAAACAGGAAAACCTCGCCCTCAGAAGGCGTCAACAGGCCTGTCAGCATTTTCATGGTGGTGGTTTTGCCACAACCGTTTGAGCCCAGAAACCCGAAAATTTCGCCCTTGGGGATGGTGAAGCTGACGTCTTTCACCGCGGTAAAATTGCCGAAGCGCAAGGTAAGGTTGTGGGCTTCTATGGCCGGGACATCATCGGCTGAAACTGCGGCCGGCTCTGCGGTTTTCGGATCTGTACCGGTGGTTTCCTGGCGGTCGTCTGGCAGCAGGGCAATAAAGGCTTCGTCGAGAGTGTCTGTTCCGGTTTTCTGCTTCAGCTCCCGGGGTGAGCCAGTGTCCAGTATGGCAGCCCCGTCCATGGCAACCAGCCAGTCAAAGCGCTCGGCTTCTTCCATATAGGCGGTTGCCACCAGCACGCTCATAATGGGTTGCTGAGCGCGGATAGAGTCAATCAGGTCCCAGAATTGTTTACGGGCAAGCGGATCTACCCCGGTGGTGGGCTCGTCCAGAATCAACAATTCCGGATTGTGGATCAGTGCGCAGCACAGACCCAGCTTCTGTTTCATACCACCGGACAGCTTTCCGGCAGGCCGGTCACGGAACTCGAGCAGCCCGGTGGCCGTCAGCAGACGGTCAATTTGGCCGGCCCGGGCTTTACCGCGCAGGCCAAACAGATCCGCAAAAAAGCCGATATTCTCGTCGATTGTCAGGGTGTGATAGAGGTTGCCACCAAGGCCCTGCGGCATATAGGCAATGCGCGGTGCGGCTTCGCTGCGGAAGCGCGAATCGGCCATGTCGCCACCCAGCACCTGCAAACTGCCCTGCTGCAACTGGCGGGCGCCGGCTACCAGCCCCATCAAGGTAGACTTGCCCACTCCGTCGGGACCAATCAGGCCCACCATGCAACCAGCAGGAAGATCCAGGCTGACGTTTTGCAGGGCTGTACGGCTACCATAGTAGTGGCTTATCGACTCTAGCCGGGCAACCGGTTTTGAATTCGTAGTGTCGACGTTACGCTTATCAACCATTGGGCAGGTTCACTTGCAGATGCTCCGGCCAGGGCTGGCTTTCATCCACACGTACATAGGCATCGCCAGGCACGCCGGTTTTAACCCGATCACGGTAGGCTTTCAGAAGTTCCGGATTGATGCGAATGCGGACCCGGAACATCAGCTTCTCACGTTCGCTGCGGGTTTCCACCGCCTTGGGTGTGAACTGGGCCTCGGCCGCCACAAAACTCACCTCCGCCGGCACCACGTAATCGGGCAACGCATCCAGGACAATACGGGCTTCGGAGCCAACCCGAACCTTACCGGCCTGGGCGGTGGGCAGAAAAATGGTGAGGTACACATCCGTAACATCGATCACCGTTGCCACCTTGCCTCCGGCCGCCAGCACCTCGCCCGGTTCAGCCAGACGGTAAAGCACACGCCCGCCAATCGGGCTGACAAGATGGCTGTCGTCAATGGTGGTTTGAACCTTACGAATGCTGGCTCTCGCTGCTTCAATACCGGCACCGGCCGAGGCTACCTGAACCTTCGATGCCTGCAATGCAGCTTCAGCAGTTTCTGCAGTGGTGCGGGCACGGTCAAGCTGCTCGCGGGAGACATGGCCTTTATCGACCAAAGACTCTATCCGGCCCAGTTCGGCCCGGGCCAGCCGGAGTTCGCTTTCACGCTGGACCACCACGGCTTCGGCCAGCTTCCGGGCCTCTATTGCCTGATTCAGGGTGGCCTGAGCCGCAGCCATGGTTGCCTGCAGTTCGTCGGTGTCCATTTCAGCAACTGCACTACCGGCATCAATCAGGTCGCCCTCTGCCACAAAAAAGCTCTGCAAGCGGCCTGGTATACGGGTCGCAATGTCTACCTGAGTAGCCTCTATACGACCATTGCCTGAGGCAATATGTTCTGGAAGCCTGTCGTTATCCGGCAGGAACTGCCAAGCGACTGTGGCAATCGCAGCGATAACAGCAAGAGTGATGAAAAGTTTCTTGGCAACTTTGGAGTTTGAACCGGCCATGGATCTTCCCTGGTGCAGACGTGAGTTATTACAATCAAAATTAGGTTGCTACTAGTATAGCGGCAGATTTTTATGCCGCACTGATGCGCATCAATAGCGTACGTGATTGTTATAACAGCTCCAAGGGCAAAAGCGAATCGAGTATTGGGTAGTCCATTAACCGTTTATACCAGGCAAGTGGTCCCATCTGATCAGGAATAAATCCGGAGGTCTGTTTATTCAGGCACATGCTGCAGTACAGGGGTGGCAAGCTTTTAAAAAGCCATCCCCCTACAACAAATGCTCAATCGGCAAAAATGAAAACATCGAGACCATCATACGCTTTATCAACCCGGTTCCCGGGTCACGGCTGTACCGGATATCCTCTTCACCATTGCGCTCAATCCACTGCAAATCACCCGCATCGTCCAGCACCACTTCATAAGCGGTTATCCGGGCTTGTTCTTCAAAGTGGCTTTCTATCACCTGAGTCAGTTCCGGGCTCTCAATAACAAAACCCAGCTCGGTGTTGATATGAACCGAGCGGGGGTCAAAGTTGAACGAACCTACAAACAGCCTTTTGCCGTCCACCGCAAAGGTTTTGGCATGAAGGCTGGAAGACGAGCTACCCATCAGGTTGTCTTGTAGCTTACGCTCCACAGGCTCCTCTCCAGGTACTTTGCGCAACTCAAACAGTTGCACGCCTGCTTCCAGGAGTGGTTTACGGTATTTCGCATACCCGGCATGCACCATGGCAACGTCGTTGGCTTCCAGGGAGTTGGTAAGCACGCGCACATGAACACCCTGGCGTTCAAGATTGCGGAACATTTCTACCCCGGCCTTGGTAGGTATGAAGTAGGGCGAAACCAGTGTGATAGAGCGTTCCGGGCTACCCATGGCTTCCGCCAGTTGCCGGCTCATTAATCCATTCTTTGGTTTTTTCCCCAGTACTTTGGCTGGGTCGTCGCTTACCATAGAGACAGGCGACCACACAAAGTTGAGGTTGCCATCCAGCAGGTTTTTCAAAAATTCCGAGTCAGCCACCGCACACACGTACTGGCTTGCCTCGGAACTGGCACTGCACTCCCTGGCGGTTTCCACAACCTTGGCCAAGTCGCCCTCAACAGCTTCCGGCAAGATGGTTGCTGCAGGGTAAGCGGAGGCACTGGACCAATAGCGGTCAAAATCATCAGAAAGCTCACTCACTATCGGCCCAATGGCGAGCACATCCAGGTCAGCAAACAGTGCTCCCGAGCCTGCACCAAAATACTCATCCGCAATATTGCGCCCACCAATGATGGTGGCCTGATTATCCGCCGTGAAGGATTTGTTGTGCATGCGGTGATTCAAGCGCGAGAAGCTGGTAAGGAAGCCTATCCACTTGGGGCTGCGGATCACAAACGGATTGAACAGGCGGATCTCTATATTCGGGTGGGTATCCAACGCGGCCAAGGCAGCATCCAACCCGGAAATACCATTATCGTCCAATAGAAGACGAACACGCACACCTCGTTCGGCGGCCCGGTGGATCACATCAAGCAGCATGGTGCCGGTGATGTCGTATTGCCAGATATAGTACTGCACATCCAGAGTTTTTTCTGCGCCTTCGGCGAGCAGGGCCCGGGCAGCAAACGCATCATGGGCGTCTTTAAGCAGCACAATTCCGCTGTCCTCAGGGTGCGCCTGTGTCAGAGGGGCTATCGCCCGCCCAAGACGGGTGTCTGCCGTTTGTGCGCTGGGTAACGACCAGCTTTCAGTGCGATCGGCCAAGGGTGGCAAAGCACATCCACTCAGGGCCAGCAATGCGGTAAGAAGGGACAAAAAACCCGGATTAAGCCGCCTGGGCCGGTTCAACAATGGACGTTCTCCTTCTGATCAGAGAGGTAAGTGTAGCATTTCTCCGACAAGTATTTTGATCTCGGTCAAGATGGAGGTTATAAGCATATTCCAAAAGTTGAGCCTTCCCACCTGACAGGAGTATGGTGAAGGCTGCCCAATACCCTAGTGATCGCGACATCAGGAGAAACGCCATGAGGCTGTTACTGACTGCACTTCTCATAACCTTGGGGCTGAGTTTTCACGCTACAGCGGAAGAAGCTCTGTCCCTGACCCCGCAAGAAACCTATGACCTGGTTCAGAACCAGGGCGACCAGATGCTGTTTGTTGATGTACGGGATCCGGTTGAGATCATGTTTATCGGCTTCACCGATGTAGTGGACAGAAATATTCCCTTTATGCTGGCGGATCGAAGCAAATTTCTTGCGGATAAAAACCGGTTTTCCATGAAGCCCAACCCGGACTTTGCCGCCAGCGTTGAGCAGGCATTGAAGGACAAGGGGCTCGACAAGGATGCCCTGATTGTAACCATGTGCCGCTCCGGCTCCAGCCGTGGCAAGCCCAGCGCGGATTTTCTACTTGAGCGCGGTTTCACCAATGTGAAGTACATCGACCACGGTTTTCAGGGTAGTAGCTCAAAAGAGGGCAAGAAAGCCGGCATGAGAATCGTAAACGGCTGGCAGAACGATGGTCTGCCCTGGTCCATGAAGCTTAATGCGGAAAAAATATACAAGCCCTGACACCGGCTATACTGGCAGGGCACAGGCGATTCCTTAATTTTATAACAACATGGAGGACGTCATGGCCAAATTCAACATGGCTCACCCGGGTAGATATCTTGTGGTGAGCGCTTTGGCCGCCCTGCTTATGTTTGCAGGCACCCCCGGCATGGCTGCCATTGAGCGCAGCCCCGCCACCGCTGACCACAGCAAATTCAAATCCCTCAAAGGCCCATTTGAATCCGCCAGCCAGGTCACCGAAGCCTGTTTGGAGTGCCACACCGAGGCAGCAGGACAGATCAAGGAAACCACCCACTGGACCTGGCTTTACCAGCACAAAGAAACCGGGCAAACCTTGGGTAAAAACAAGGTTATCAACAGTTTTTGCGGAATGGCCGTCACCAACGAGCCCCGGTGTACCTCCTGCCACGTAGGCTACGGCTGGAAAGATATGAATGAACCGCCCCCAGGGGCGGATTCTGCGGTGGATTGCCTGGTGTGCCACGACACAACCGGCGATTACTGGAAATTCCCGACTCTTGCCGGCGATCCAACCTATATACCCAGAGAGTGGCCCAAAGGCAGCGGCAAGATTGTTCAGCCGCCCAATCTCCCTGATATCGCCCAGAACGTAGGCGCTACCGGCCGCGCTAACTGCGGTAGCTGCCACTTTTACGGTGGTGGTGGCGACGGTGTAAAACACGGTGACCTCGACTCCTCCCTGGTGTCACCGGATCGCTCCCTCGATGTCCACATGTCTCCCGATGGCGCCGACTTCAGTTGTTCCGACTGCCACTCAACCTGGGGCCACAGCGTTTCGGGCAGCCGCTATCAGGTGAATGCCAAAGACACTCTTGGCATTGATATCCCCGGCCACACCGACCTTAGCCGGGCGAGCTGCGAATCCTGCCACGGCCCTGAGCCACATGAGAAAGAAAAACTGAACCATCACGTGGACAAAGTGGCTTGCCAGACCTGTCACGTGCCCGCTTTTGCCCGGGGCGGTGTACCCACCAAAATGTGGTGGGACTGGTCCACTGCCGGCAAACTCGACGAAAACAGCAAACCCATTGCCACCTACGATGAAGATGGCCATGCGAGTTACCTGAGCGAGAAGGGCGACTTCCGCCACGGGGAGAATGTGGTGCCTTACTACGCCTGGTTTGATGGCACCGTTGAATACACCATGGTTGAGGAGCAGTTCGATATTGATAACCCGCCGCTGGAGATCAACCGGCTGGATGGCGAGCCAAATGACCCCGGCTCTCGTATCTGGCCGTTCAAGCTGATGCAGGGCAAGCAGCCTTTCGACACCGAGTACAAAACGCTGTTGGCAACTCACGTGTTTGGCGCGGATGATGCCTCGCTCTGGAGCAATTACGACTGGCCCAAAGCCCTGCAGTTCGCCAGCGAAAAGTCGGGGCTGCCCTTTAGTGGCAATTTCGATTTCATAGAAACCCGAATGTACTGGCCCATCACCCACATGGTGCCAACCGCCGACCAAGCTCTACGCTGTAGCTCATGCCATGCCGCAGAAAGCCGCTTGGCGGGCATTGGTGGTATCTATATGCCGGGGCATAGCAGCAACCCCTGGCTCAACCGTATCGGCTGGCTGGTGGTATCACTCACCCTGGCCGGGGTTGTACTTCACGGTTTTGCACGGGTGATATTCAGAAGGAGGAAGCAATCATGAGCCGGGTAATGATTTTTAAACGGTTTGAGCGCTTCTGGCACTGGTTTCAGGCGTTGCTGATTTTCAGCCTGCTGATCACCGGCTTCGAAATCCATGGCAGCTATTCACTGCTGGGCTTTGGTGATGCCACGCGGCTGCACACCATTGCAGCCTGGTCACTCATCGTACTCTGGCTGTTTGCCATTTTCTGGCACATCACCACCGGAGAGTGGCGCCAGTATGTACCTACCCGCGACGGGCTGTTTGCAGTGATGCACTACTATCTGATTGGCACCTTTACCGGTGCCGAACACCCTTATCGCAAAACCAGCAAGGCCAAGCACAACCCTCTGCAACGGCTAGCCTACCTGTTCTTCAAACTGGTGATTTCACCCATCATTTGGGCGACCGGCCTGTTATATCTGTTTTACAACGATTGGCCGGCAGTGCTTGCGGGGTCGCTCAACCTTGAAGTTGTCGCGCTGGTTCATACGGCTGCTGCCTTTGCCATGCTGGTGTTCATCATCGCCCATGTGTACATGACCACCATGGGGCACACCCTCACCAGCCACATCAAACCCATGGTGACAGGCTACGAGGATCTGGACGAACCAGCAGAAAAGCCCTGAGGAGCTGGCCAGACAGCCAAAAAAAGCCGGCCCCTGTACTGAACAGGGGCCGGCTTTTTTACACCTTACCAATCTGAGGGAAGGTTTTAGAAGGTAAAGGTGCGCATCGCCGGGTTCAGCATCTGGCCGGCCATTTCTGGCGGCATGGCAACCCCCACACCGTCGATCAGGTCGTTCTTGGTGTGGTCACTGTTAGGCAGGTACAGCGCACAAACGTTGGCAACGCCACCTTGCTTCAACAGACCACGCAGCATCTGGCCAGGGGTCAGATCTTTCGGCTTCAGGGCCGGGGCTTCGTAGCTTTTCAGGGCCAGATCGCCCGCCTTGTCACACAACAGTACGTTTACCTTGGCACCCTGTTGCGCCATGGTGTTGGAAAGCACCATCGCCATACCCTGAGTTTGCAGGGATTCGCTTGAAAGAATCACCAGTACTTCCTCAACCATTTTCTGATCTCCTGCCTGAGCGCTGATGGGGGCAACAGCAACCACGGCCGCTGCAACTAATGCTTTGAGTGATTTGATCATTATTATGTGCTCCTGTTTATCGGTTTTCTAATCGGTATGACTACAGAATAAGCTCTCACCCTGGAACGGTCAGTGACAAAGTCACCCTCGCGGGTAATCACCGGCAGCGAGGAACTCTTCATCAAAGCTACTAAATAAGCACTCGCTTTATATTACTAATCAGTATAACCATAGAACCTATAGTTTGGTAAGATTTGACACATCTCAAGAAAGAGCCGCACTTACAAATAATGACAAGAGGTTTTGAGGTATGAGCAGCGCTACTGTAGACGCAGGGGCAGAAAAACAGCACACCATAGTTATTGTCGGAGGTGGAGCCGCAGGAATTTCCGTAGCATCAAGCCTTCAAAAAAGAGACCGCAGTCTGGACATCGCTATTGTTGAACCGGCACAAAAACACCATTATCAGCCGGGCTGGACCATGGTCGGCGGAGGAATCTTCAAGCCGGAAATCACCTCGAAATCTATGGCTGCCGTAATGCCCGGTTTCGTCTCTTGGTACAAGCAGTCTGTGTCTACGATAGACCAGGAGCACAATCAGGTTGTGTTGGCAGATGGTTCAAGAATCAGCTATCAGGCACTTGTTCTGGCGCCTGGACTGGAATTGAACTGGGGCGCCATTGAAGGTTTGAAAGAATCCTTGGGCTCAAATGGGGTCACATCCAATTATCAGGAAGGCATGGCCAGCTACACCTGGGCGACTGTGCAAAACCTGAAAAGTGGCCGCGCTCTGTTCAGCCAGCCACCCATGCCCATTAAATGCGCCGGCGCACCTCAAAAAGCCATGTATTTATCTGCAGATTTTTGGCTGCGGAACAAAGCCCTGAATAATATCGATATTGAGTTCCACAATGCCGGCGCTGTGCTCTTCGGCGTTCCCGATTACGTGCCAGCGCTAGAGAACTACATCAGGAAGTACGATATTGCGCTCAATTACCAAAGCACTCTGGTGGCAGTGAACGGTCCTGCTCGCAAAGCGACATTCCGCCATATGGACGCTAACGGCAGCACGGAAGACCGGGATATCGGCTTTGACATGCTGCACGCTGTACCACCTCAGCGCGCTCCGGAATTTATCAGAAACTCCACGCTTGCCAATGAGGGCGGTTGGCTGGACCTGGCAGACGACTCTCTCTGCCACAAGCGCCATCCAAACATCTTCGGGTTAGGGGATGTGAGTGGTACGGGGAACGCAAAAACAGCAGCTGCCATTAGAAAACAGGCTCCGGTTGTTGCCGAAAACCTGATCGCAAGTCTGCGCAATCAGCCCATGAAAGCGGCATATCTGGGTTACGGCTCTTGTCCCCTGACTGTGGAAAACGGCCGCATTGTACTAGCGGAATTTGGCTACAACGGAGCGCTGCAACCCACCTTTCCATCCTGGATAAACGACGGCACCAAAGCCACGAAAGCCGCATGGTTTCTGAAGGCTAAGCAGTTACCTGCTTTATATTGGCACGTTATGCTCAAAGGCCGCGAATGGCTGGCCAAACCAGCACGTCGCTGAACCTCTCAGCAAAAGCCCATTGCCTTCTGGCTATGGGCTTTTGTTTGAGTGATTTTTGCCCCCTCCTAGCGCTGCGACCTGCCACTGCTATTATCTTGTAATACGATATTCGTTGCAGGCTGACCTGTTAAGCAGGCGCACGTCCATACTCAGCCGGTTCACCAAATGTCACACGGAATTTCATACCGATCTGTTAACATTTCGTTCACTGGCTTCATTAAGGGTTCCGAATGCGTGACACAGAAACCGAAAAAAGACGACTTGCGGCACTTAACCGGCTTGGTCTTCTCGACACGCCGCCGGAGGAACGTTTTGATCGGGTTACTCGCATTGCCCGCCAGCATTATCGGGTCAAAACGGCGCTGTTTACCATACTGGATCACGACCGGCAGTGGTTCAAATCCCGACAGGGGCTGCATGATGTAACCGAAACACCACGATCTGTGGCTTTTTGCGACCATGCTATTCGGCGTGATCAGCTTTTTGTGGTAGAAAATGCCACCCAGGATCCGCGTTTTCGCAGCAATCCTCTTGTACTGGGCAGCCCACATATCCGCTTTTACGCCGGCATGCCGGTGCGGGAGCCTGGGGGCTACAAAGTCGGTACCCTGTGCATCATCGACGACAAACCTCGGCAGTTTAACGAGAAAGACCTGGATGTACTGCGAACTTTGTCAACCATGGTAGAAGAAGAGCTGGAGCGCTTGTACGTTGAGTCGGATACCAGCGAATACGTTCCTGTTTCCCACCTCAATCGGGCCATTCATCATGCCCAGAATGTTTTTCTCACCAGCGATAATGAGCGCTCGGCATTCGAGCAAATGCTCAATGACCTTCTTTCCCTGACGGGAAGCCAGTTCGGGCTTATCGGGGAGGTTCTGCACGAAAAGAATGGCACTCCTTATTTGAAGGTTGGCGCCATCACGAATATTGCATGGAGCCCGGAAACCCAGGCTCTCTATCAGGAAGTTGAACGACGCGGAATGATTTTCGACCGTTTGGACAATCTCCTGGGGCAGCCCTTGGTAACCGGCGAAACCATAATCTCCAATGACTTGGCCATAGATTCCCGGCGTGGCGGCCTACCTCACGGGCACCCTCCCATTCATACCTATATTGGCATTCCAGTGTTCTCGGGAAAGGAGCATTTGGGGTTAATTGGCTTGGCCAACCGCGCTGAGGGTTATACACAGAAGCTTGCAGATGAACTAGCACCCCTGTCGCAAACCCTGGGCCACCTGATCGAACGCAAACGCCTGTACGAAGAGAAAAGAACTCATAAAAAGAACCTCGAACTGGCAGCCAATTACGACGCGCTGACCGGCCTTCCAAACCGTCATCGGCTTACCGAGTTATTTGAGAGGGAGTTGCACGAGGCAGACCAGAGAAACGGCTTGGTATCGGTGTGTTTTATCGATCTGGATGGATTCAAAGCCATCAACGACGAACATGGCCATGCGGTGGGCGATGCCATCCTGAAATCTGTAGCCGCCAAACTTCAGGCCACTGTGCGCAACCACGATATTATTGCGCGACTGGGCGGTGACGAGTTTGTGGCCATTCTGCGGGATGTAGAAGATGAGCGGGTTTATGCACGCCTTCTGGAGGCGATCCGGCAGCCCATCAGTTTCCGGCATCACCTGCTTCAGGTTTCTGGCAGCATGGGTATTACAGTGTATCCGGAGGACGACGCCGATTCTGATTTGCTCCTTCGCCATGCTGACCAGGCTATGTACGCTGCCAAGGAATCCGGCAAGAATTGCTTCAAAATATTCGATCTTCGCTCGCATTCATCACGCAAAGAGCGGGTTCGTGTGCTGGAGCAGATAGATACAGCCTTGAGCGAACAACAGCTGGAGCTGTATTACCAGCCCAAGATCTGCTTCCACCACCATTGCGTGAATGGCTTTGAGGCACTTATCCGATGGAACCACCCGAAAGAAGGGGTTCTCAGCCCTGCCTGCTTTCTGGAGCACATTGAGTACACTGAGTATGCCCGTACTTTGGGGGTTTTTGTGATGCGGGAGGCCGTTAAACAGCTTGCGGTATTCGCCGAACAGGATCTTCCCTATACTCTGAGTATTAATCTGAGCCCTTGCCACTTTCTGAGTGAAGAATTCCCGATCGATCTCGCGAGCGCACTGGAAGACTGCCCAATGGAATTGCGGGATCGACTGATTCTGGAAATCCTGGAAACCACAGCGATGGATGATACTGAAACCGCCCTGGAAAATCTGAAAGCCTGCCGTGAGATGGGTGTGGATATTTCTCTGGATGACTTCGGAACCGGGTATTCATCTCTGGATTATTTCCGGCGGCTACCTGCGCAAGAGATCAAAATTGACCGTTCGTTCGTAATGGACATGTTAAACGATCCCGACGACAGTATGATTGTGAGTGCTATCGTCAGCCTGTCGAAAAGTTTCAAGCGGAGATTGGTTGCGGAAGGCATTGAAAGTGCCGACGTTGAATTCAAACTGATCAAACTTGGCTGCGATCTGGGCCAAGGATTTTTCTACAGCAAGCCCTTGCCACTTTCAGAAGCCCTGCGTTGGGCAGAAAATTTCCGGTGGGAAGACAGGCTAACGGCTTAACACCAACTGCGCAGAAAAGGCGCGATACAGGAGAATAGAGCATGATTGGATACGTCACCATTGGTGTCAGCGATATGGAAAAAGCCAAGAAGTTCTACGTAGAGCTTCTGGGCGACATGGGCGCAAAGCTTCTTGTGGACATGGGCCGCATTGCGTTTATTGGTGAAAGCATGAAGGGCCCCTCGTTAGCAGTTTGCACACCGTTCGACGGTGAGCCTAACCACCCTGGCAACGGCAATATGCTGGCGTTCTGGCCGGGCTCGAAAGAGGCGGTTGATACTTACTACAAGAAGGCCATTGAGCTGGGTGCGACCTGTGACGGTGAGCCTGGGCAGCGTATTGCTGACCAGTTCTACGGTGCCTACGTGAAAGACCACGACGGCAACAAAGTAGCGTTTTACCATTTCGGCTGATTCACCTCTGCCGAAAACGGGGCCGCTTTAATCAGCGGCCTCTGTTCCAAACCACCACTCCGGCAACAACCCTCGAATCTGCGGCTGCATAAAACGGTCGTCAATCAGCCAGATCACCCCACGATCCTCCGGTGTACGAATCACCCGGCCAGCAGCCTGAGCCACTTTCTGTAAACCCGGAATCAGGTAGGTATAGTCGTAACCTGCGCCGAATCGCTGCTGCAGGCGATGTTTAAGGATCTCGTGCCAGGGGTCAAAGGGCGGCAGGCCCAAGGTAGCCACAAACGCCCCAATCAGCTGATCGCCTGGCAGATCAATCCCCTCACTGAACACACCGCCCAGAACCGCAAAGGCCACGCTGCCGGACTCTTCCTGGAAGCCCGCCAGAAATTCACTCCGCTGCTGCGGGCTCATTCCCGAATGCTGAGAACGCTGAGGCACATCCGGGGCATGGTTGCTCAGTGCCTCGCTTACTTCTTTCAGATATTTGAAGCTGCTGAAGAAGGCCAGATAGTGCCCGGGTCGCTCCCGATATTGAGAGGCGATCAGTTTGCAAATTGGCTCCACCGATGCCTCGCGGTGAGCCTGTCGGGTGCTGATCTTTGGTGTGAAATGCACCTGTAACTGATCGGAACTGAAGGGGCTGGGCAGGGAGGTGAACCGGCTGTCCTCCGGCAATCCCAGCAGATCCCGATAATAGATACCGGGGCTTAGAGTGGCTGAGAACAGTAGGACGGAAGCGGCAGCCTGAAAGCGATCCCGCAGGAAGTCTGCCGGGATCAGATTCTGGATAGTGATGCTTGCCCGGCCCCGGCCTTCTCGGCGAAATTCGCACAGGGAATGATCACCAAAGGAGTCTGCCAGCTTCATGAAGGCGACAGATTCAAACAGCACTTCCTGCAACGCCAAGTCTGGCGGGTTGTCGGCAAGATAATCTGACAACCCCGATACTAGTCCTTGCAGGCTGCCAGTCAGTGCGGCGGGAAGTTCATCGAGAAATACCGGCGTGTCGCCTTTTTCGGAATGATCACGGATAACTCCCTGCCAGGCGCGGGCGGTGCGATCGAGATGGGGCTTGAGGGCTTTGGGCGCGGTTTTCCGGACCTTAAGAAGCCGCTGTTGATCCAGCTGCACCGAATACATGCCGCGGCCGCGATCCACCAGATTGTGGGCCTCGTCCACCAGCACAGAGGTTTTCCAATTGTTCTGCCGGGTGAGGCCGTGGAGCAGGGCAGACTGATCGAACATCCGGTTTACATCACCGATTATTACGTCGCACCAGCGAGCCATTTCCTGAGCCAGAAAGTAGGGGCAAATGTCATGGCCAGCTGCGATCTTTGCCAACGCCTCCCGGGTTAGCGTGGTTCCCGCCTGAGCTGCCTCGGCACGGGCATCCGGCAACCGATCAAAAAAGCCTTTTGCCAGCGGGCAGGAATCGCCATGGCAGGCTTTGTCCGGATGTTCGCAAGCATCATTTTTGGCCACCAGCTCCAGTGTGCGGAGTGGCCAGATGTGTGGTTCATCCTGGGCGGCTCGCAAGCGCTCTACTGCGTCCACCGCAAGTTGCCGGGCGGTATTTCGGCAGGTGAGGTATGCCAGCCGGTCATGCTTTGCAGCAGGCATGGCCATCAGTGCCGGGAACAGGGTGCCTAGAGTTTTACCCAGGCCTGTGGGCGCTTCCAGTAGCAGGGTTTCGCCTTTTACGGTGTTTTTGTAGACGGTTTCGGCAAGCTGACGCTGGCGGGGACGAAACTGTTTAAACGGGAAACGTAGGCCGGCAAGGCGAATATCCCGCTGTTCTCGATGGTGGGTTTCCTGCTCTGCCCATAACCGATACTTGCCGCACAGTATTTCAAGCTCTTGCCAAAGCTCCTTGGCGGTGGCTGTTTCAGTCACCGGGGTTTCCCGGTTGTTGCCAATGTTGAAATACACCAGCGACAACTTCAGGGTTTTGCGGTTTTCCTGTT
The DNA here is from genome assembly GCF_002806945.1 of Marinobacter salexigens. Taxonomy (GTDB): domain Bacteria; phylum Pseudomonadota; class Gammaproteobacteria; order Pseudomonadales; family Oleiphilaceae; genus Marinobacter; species Marinobacter salexigens. The sequence continues at coordinate 113,653 of NZ_NIHC01000003.1, read as the reverse complement.
TACAGAGCAGTGCGCCGTAGGCTCTTAACTGGGCCCGGTGCAACGCCCGCTGGTGGGGCCGTATTCTGGATAAATCGCCACGGTGGGTTTTGATTTCTTCCAGCAGGCCGGAGTGGGGGTTATACACGTCGGCTCGGCCATGTAGCTCTAACCCCAGGCACTCACCGGTAAGTGAATACTCGCTTTTATAGCCGTACCCGCGCTTACCCTGAATGGCTTGATGGCCAAGAACGCCCTCTTCTGCGCTGGGGGCCGGAGTGTAACGAAAGTCCAGATCACCCTCACGGGCGGCAAACTCGCAAAGGGTTCGGACTGCCACCCTCATGTTGTTGCCTCGCTGTCTTGCCAGCGCAGATAGCACACGCTGGCAGCAATACCCTTACTGGCGAAGAAGTGCAGCCAGCGGATTTGATGATCCTGCAACCTATCGCCTGGGCCTTTTACTTCGATCATCTCGTAACTTTGCTTATCTTCGCCGATTTGCGTCGAAAACCTGATTAAATCCGGGAAACCGCTGCGATGCTCGCGAATATTCAATAAGATCCGTTCAAACATTACCAGCAAATCTGCGGCGGGAATTCTATCCAGTGCCAAATTCAGCAATTCTTCATCCAGCGCCGGCCAAACAACAAAAGGATTGGTGATGCCCTGCTTGGCTGCGTAAGTATCCAGAATTTTCTGGCGATAGCTGCGATTCTTCAGTGCAGCAAAACACTCATCAAACAATGCTTGCCGCCGACTCACAAAATCTTCCCGCACCAAGTCTGCTGGGCCGGTATGGAAGGGATGAAAAAAAGCACCGGGAATGGCTTTGAAGATAGTGTGCCAGCACAGCAAACCGAACAGCCCGTTGATCAGGGTATTTTCCACATAAAACACCGGCGTTTCCGCTGTGGAAAGGTGATCCCGAACCACCGCCTCCACTGAGGCACCGGTTTGTGGCAAAGTCAGCGTGAACTCCCTGATTTCAGGATTCACCGGCGCAGGTGGCACCGGCTCACCCACCTTCTTCGCCAGCCGCTTGATTATACGGGCCAAACCCTGAGCTTCGGCATCGCTTAGCTCCTGATTTTGCCAGTGCGCAGCAATCTCCCAAGCTTCCTCAAAGCATTTCATCCGTTCCAACAACCGCAGCTGTTTTAATCTGGCCTCACGATGACCGCTAGCCACTAGCGCTTGCAGTGCCAGTTCCTGATCACTCTGGCGCTCGGCTTGCCGCCCCAGTTCAAGCAGCAAGCGATCACGGCGGCTGATTAACCATGGATTGTCTGTGGGTGAGGGAACATCAGCCCAAACCTCAGCAGCAGGCACGCCAGCATCCAGGCTTTCGCGGCAGTGGTGCATAGCCAGATAAGTGTCCACCTCACTGCGCTGAGAGAACGCCCGCGCCTCAGGAGTGAACGCCACCTGCTCATAGCGATGGTGCCCCAGCTCCACCAACACAAAATCCGACCAGCTCTGGCGCAGATTGCCAAAGAACATCAGGCGGATGCGATCAAATAACGCCATGTGGCGAACCCGGACTACGGGGGAAGCAGCCTCATCAAACCAGTCTGTCAGTGGGCGGGCATCGGTAAAGGTTTCCTGCAGGGCTTCTTTCAATCGGGCTTTGGAGAGGTTTTTAGCAAGCCTGACTTGCTCCAAAATTGGCGCAAAAGCCGTACGCAGCTCGGCCAAGGTGAACAGGCGGAATATGTCATCCAGCGCCAACGAGGGATCCGCATCCAGCCAGTCACCGGCAATCAGCTCATCCAGTGCCTCTGCTTCCGGGCAGCCCAACTCCGGGTAATTCAGCTTATCGGTGCGAAACAAATCCCCGGTGCGCATCACCATGCGAGTGAGCAATGCTCGCGCAGCGCGAGACAACTCAAAAAACTCGCGCAAACAGGCTCGCTCGGGCTCCAGCAGCAGATCTGAGTGATGATTCGCCACCCAAGCAACTACCGTTTCCATGTTTTGCAGGTAGTAGAGGGGGTTTTCAAGATCGGCCGAGGCAGGCCGAAGATGCTTACTCATAAAACCAAAGCCTATTAGAACGACACCACCTGTCGCTACCTTCTATTATATTGTCCACTGCACCTGGTCTGATTCTTATACCAGTTGCGGTACCCTTTACTAGTTAGCACCAGCACAATGCCCTGTTCATGGTTGATACGATAATCCGATAAGGAAAAGCATGCCCGAACATTCTGCCATAACCCCCGGCTTCCACGCCGTTCACGCCAACCATCTGGAAGACCTACGCCGGGCAGTTGTGTTTATCTGCCAACAGAACCCACTGCCGCCGCTGCAAAGTGAAACCTTTCTGGTGCAGAGCAACGGTATTGCCCAGTGGTTAAAGCTGGCACTGGCAGAAAAGCGTTCGGAAGATGGTAGCGAAGGTGGTTTGGGCATAGCTGCGGGTATGGATTTCCTGTTTCCGGCGCGATTTATCTGGCAAGCCTACCGGGCTGTGCTGCCGGATGGCGAAGTGCCGGAGCAGTCACCATTCGATAAGCGCCGGTTGGTGTGGCGGCTTTATCGGCTGCTGCCGGAACTGGTGCATACCGATGAGGTGTTCAACCCGCTGGCGCGCTTTCTGGAAGGCAGTGACCCGGATTTGCGGGCGTTTCAGTTGGCCGAAAAAGTAGCAGATCTGTTCGACCAGTATCAGGTATTCCGCGCCGATTGGCTGGCCGCCTGGGAGCAGGGCCGGGATGTGGTGATCACCGCTCGCGGCGAGGAAAAGCCGGTTGAGAAGGAAACGCTTTGGCAGCCGATGCTCTGGCGCAAACTGGTGGAAGACACGGGCGCTGAAGCCCACACTAGCCGTTCGCAGATTCACACCCGGTTTATGGCCGAAGGCCAGCGTATCACTGCGCCCGCTCACCCGAGCCGCTTGCCCAAACGCATTGTGGTGTTCGGAGTATCCTCACTGCCGCGTCAGGCTTTGGAAGCTCTCTATGTGCTGAGCCGTTTCAGCCAGGTGGTGCTCTGCGTACACAATCCGTCGCAGTTTTACTGGGCAGATATTGTCAGCGACCGCGAGCTACTGAAAGCCGAGCGCAAGCGGGGCAAAGTCCACCAGACTCTGTCTAAGATTGAAGATCCCGACCAGCTGCACCAACACGCGAATCCGCTACTGGCCGCCTGGGGTAAGCAGGGCCGGGATTACATTCGCCTGCTGGATGAGTTCGACAATCCCGACGAATACCGCGCCAGTTTCCAGACGCCGGATCAGAAGATCGACATCTTCTCCGATCACGGATCGGGTCAGGTTCCGTGCCTGCTGCATCAGCTTCAGAATGACATCTACAACCTGACGCCCCTTCAGGAAATCCGGGATGAACAGCGGCAGCTCGATCTGGCCCACGACCATTCCATAGCCTTCCACGATGCCCACAGCCCGCAACGTGAAGTGGAGATTCTACACGACCAGCTTTTGGCGGCGTTCAACGCAGATGCCACACTGCGCCCCCGGGATGTGATGGTGATGGTGCCGGATATTAATGTGTATGCACCCCATATTCAGGCAGTGTTTGGCCGCTACACGTCAGGCCTCAAGCGCCACATTCCTTTCACCATTTCCGATCAGGGCCAGCGTCACCACGAGCCGGTACTGATTGCCCTGGAAACGCTCATGTCACTGCCCCGCAGCCGTTTCGGGGTAAGTGAGATCATCAGCCTGCTGGAAGTGCCCGGGGTTCGTGATCGCTTCGAGATTGCCGAAGAGGAAATTCCCTTAGCCCGGCGCTGGGTAGAAGGCGCCAACATTCGCTGGGGCCTGCACGGTGCTCACCGGGAAAGTCTTGAACTGCCTGCAGGCCTGGAGCGCAACACCTGGCAGGCTGGCCTGCGTTCCATGCTGCTGGGATACGGCATGGGCGACGACGAACCCTGGGCCGGGGTTCAACCCTACGGCGAAATCGGCGGGCTGCAAGCCAGCCTGGCCGGGCGCCTTGGTGAGTTTGTGTACCGCCTGGAAACCTTATGGCAGGAGCTGCAGGAACAACGCACACCGCAACAATGGGAAGAACTCTTCTCGGCCATGCTGGAGCAGTTTTTCCACAAAGTGGAAGGGCATGACCTGTTGCTCCTGAACCGCTTTCGCCGGCAACTGGAGCAGTGGCTGGAAGATACACTGGCCGCAGGACTGGACGAGCAATCCTTGCCATTGAATATCGTGAAGGACGTATTGCTGCAAGGCCTGGACGAGGGCGGCCTGAACCAGCGCTTCCTGGCTGGCAAGGTGAACTTCGCCACATTGATGCCCATGCGGGCAATTCCCTTCCGCAAGGTATGCCTGCTGGGCATGAACGACGGCGATTATCCTCGCTCACGGCCACCGGTGGATTTCGATTTGATGGCGCAGGATTACCGCCCGGGCGACCGATCCCGCCGGGAAGACGACCGTTACCTGTTTCTTGAAGCCATGCTATCGGCTCGCGAACAGCTTTATATCAGTTGGGTAGGGCGCAGCATCAAGGATGACTCTGAACGGCCACCCTCGGTATTGGTGGCCCAGCTTCAGGACCATCTCGACAGCCTGTGGACAGTGGCGGGGCAGCCGGATAAAAAGGTGACGAAAGCCCTCACTACCCAACACCCGTTGCAGCCGTTCAGCCGGGATTATTTCCCCAAATCCAATGGGGAAGAAAACAGCCCGGAAGAAGCCGCCAAGCCACTGGCTGAGGTACTGCAAAGCCGAAGCCTGTTCACCTATGAGCGGGAATGGCGCAGCGCCCATGGCATTGAAGCCGAAGAACAGGCGCACACCCCCTTGCCGTACCAGGCACCGGAAGAGCCCATCAGCCTGAACGATCTGGCCGGCTTTCTGAAAAAGCCTATCGACACCTTCTACCAGCGCCGCCTGCAAGTGCGCTTCGAAGAGGTGGAAGACGAAGACACCGACAACGAGAACTTTGACCTGAACGGGCTGGACCGCTGGCGCCTCGATAACGAACTGATTCAGCAAAGCCTGCTCAAAGCCGGCACGGAAGAGGACCTGCACGAGCGTCTGGAAACTGCGTTGGACCGCATGGCTCGGCGCGGCGATCTGGGTATGGGTGTTACCGAACACCGCCTGCGCAGCGAGTTGTCCGGGCGCTTGCCCAACCTGTTCGGGCGCTACCAAAGCGCCTTGGCGGAATGGCCGGAAGCGCTGACTGAGCCTTTAGCCTTCAACTACGCGCTTGAACATACCACCGGTGCAGTGGAAGTCGCCGACCTGATTGATGGCTTGCGCCGCAATGCCAATGGCGACCTGTGCCGGCTGGTGGTGGCCAGCTCCGGTTTACTGACTGGCTCCGGTTCCAGCAGAAAAGTGCGCTACGCCAACCTGATTCGGGACTGGTTGGTTCATCTGGCCGGGCAGCTCAGCGGCCAACCCTTTGCAACCCTGATTCTGGGCAAGGAAGAAGACCGCAAGTTCACTTTCGCCGCCATGACCCCCGAAACGGCCCAGCAGCATTTCGACACAGTTTTGAAACGCTGGATGGAAGCCACCACCCGGGCCTTGCCCATTCACTGCGACGCCGGTTTTGCCTGGGTCACCAGTTACTATGGCGGCAAGAAATACCTGGGCAATCACGAACGCGCCATAGAAGAAGCAGAAAATGTGTACAACACCGCTTTGGGCAGAGACAACGGCTATCTGCGCGGTGCCTTTGAAACCCCGGAAGCCCTGATGGCCAGTGGTGAATTTGAGGCGCTCCTGCACGATCTGTATGTCCCCCTGTGGGAAGCAGAGCAGGACAAGTCCGCGGCGGAACAGATTGAGAAGATGGCATGACAGAGCAACCAAGCAACCGAAACCCTAATCTCGACCCCTTAGCGCTGCCCCTGAACGGCAGCGCCCTGATTGAAGCCAGTGCCGGCACCGGCAAAACCTTCACCATTGCCATTTTGTATGTGCGCTTGGTACTGGGCCACGGCCAGACAGACCAAAGCCCACTGCAAGATCTGCTGCCACCGAACCTGTTGGTGGTGACCTTTACCGAAGCTGCCACTAAAGAACTTCGAGACCGTATCCGCACCCGGCTCACCCAGGCCGCCGAGGTGTTTTCCGAGCACGCCGCTGAGCTTGAGCCTTCGCCGGAAACAGCACTTATCCACAAGCTGCGGGACGAGAGCTATCCGGACCCGGCCAGCTGGCCCGATTGCCGTAAAAAACTGCTGCTCGCCGCCGAGTGGATGGACGAAGCCGCAGTGTCCACCATCCACGGCTTCTGCAACCGCATGTTGAGCGAGCACGCCTTCGACAGTGGCAGCCTGTTCAAACTCACGCTGGAAACCGACCAGAGCGAATTGCTGGATGACGTCGCCCGGGACTACTGGCGCACTTTCGTTTATCCGCTGCCACCGATGCTGATGGATGAAGCCCTGAGTCACTGGAAAACCCCAACAGACCTTCGCTCTGCCGTGCGCAACCTGATAGGCGACCCGGACAGCCTGGGCACCCCGCCTGCGGATGTTCACAACGCCATTGAACAGGTGGTCACCGAAAGAGAGAACCAATCCAACGCGCTGAAACGCTACGACTGGGCCGAGTGGCAGGGTGAGGTCACCGACCTGCTAAACGATCTCAACAAGAGCAAGCGGCTGCACGGTGGCAGCAAGAATGCCATGCTAAAAGTCTGGGATACCCTGGTGGCCTGGGCCAACTCCGATGACTTGTTACCGGAAAAACTGGATTCCGCGGCGGGCTTCAAGAACCAAACCCCCGAAGGGCTGGATAACATCCTGAAAGGTGACGACCCGGCTCCGCATCATCCGGCGCTCGACGCTATTGAAGAACTGATCGAGTTCGGCCAAAACCAACCCAGCGCAAAATCCGACATCCTGCGCCACGCCAGCCATTGGATTGCCCGGCGGCTGGAAGATGAAAAACAGAAACGCTCGGAAATGGGCTTTGACGACCTGCTAACCCGGCTCGACGATGCGCTGCACGGCCCCCGGGGCGAGCAACTGGCCGCCACCATTCGCCGCCAGTTTCCGGTGGCATTGATTGATGAATTTCAGGACACCGACCCGGTTCAGTACCGGATTTTCGACCGCATCTACCGGGTTGAAGAGAACCATCCGGACACCTGCCTGCTGATGATCGGTGACCCAAAACAAGCCATTTACGGCTTCCGGGGTGCGGATATCTACACCTATCTGCAAGCCCGCCTGGGGGTACAAGACCGCACCTATACCCTGGGGAAAAACTTCCGCTCTGCACAAACCATGGTGTCTGCCGTCAACCGGGTATTCGAATACAGTGACCAACACAGCCAGGACGGAGCCTTCCTGTTTGGGCAGGGTGATACCTCACCCCTGCCGTTTCAGAGTGTTGCTGCTAACGGCACCAAACGAGTGTGGTCTATAGACCAAGAACCACAACCAAGCCTGATATTCTGGACCCACGAATCCGGCGATACACACAAAGACGGCAGCCCAAAAGCCATCGCAAAAGGCACCGCCACTACCGACATCGCCGAAACTTGTGCCAGTGAGATTGCCCGTTTACTAACGCTGGGGCAGGCTGGGAAAGCCGGCTTTGTGTTGCAGGACAACCCGAAGGATCTGGAACCGGTTAGCCCACAAGACATTGCCGTGCTGGTCAACAACCGGGATGAAGCCGCGGCCGTTCGCGATGCTTTAGGCCGCCGGCGCATCAAAAGTGTGTACCTGTCTGACCGGGGCTCGGTACTGACGTCGGCAGAAGCGAAAGAAGTCTTATCCTGGCTACGTGCCTTCGCCGAACCCAGGCAACTGGCTTACATCCGGGCTGCGCTGGCGACTCCTACACTGGGCCAGTCCTGGCAGGCGATGAACCAGTTGCTCACCGACGAACTTGCGTTGGAACGGGAAATTGAGCGGTTTATCGGTTATCAACATCAGTGGCACAGCCAAGGTGTACTACCCATGCTGCGCAGCTTCCTGATGGACTTCAAAGTGCCCGGACGCTTGCTGCAACGGCCTGATGGCGAGCGCCGGTTGACCGACATTCTGCACATCGCTGAATTGCTGCAACAAGACAGCCTGCAACTGGATGGCGAACATGCACTTGTGCACCACTTCACCCAGATTTTGCGCGCCGCCGATGAAGAAGACGAGCACCGCACCCTGCGCCTTGAAAGCGATGCGGCCCTGGTGAAAGTCATTACTGTGCATAAGTCCAAAGGCCTGGAATACCCCTTGGTGTTCCTGCCGTTTGGCACAGCCTTCCGGGCGCAGAACGAAAAACAATCGTTCGTCAGCTATCACGATAGTGACAACAAACTGATTACCGTGTTCGACCCCAGTGCCGACGACGTCGCTAAGGCTGATCAGGAACGCTTGGGCGAAGACATCCGCAAAATCTACGTGGCCCTGACCCGGGCAAGGTTCGTCACCTGGGTGGGCGCCGCGGCTCTTGATAACTGGCAGCAAAGCGGCCTGGGTTATCTGATTTCCGGGAACGGGGCTGACAACATCAGTCAGTGTCTGGATGCTCTTGGCCAGGGCAGGCCGGAGATCTCGGTCACGCCGCTGCCGGAACCGGAGGACATGCTCTATAACCCACAGGCACCCGAGGCTCTTGGGCCAGCACTGGCTTCCAGCCGGGAAGCCCGGGAAGACTGGTGGATTGCCAGTTACTCCTCTCTGGAATACACCGGGCTTTCCGGTACCGGTATAGCCTTCACCGGGGAAGTGGAAGACGCCGAAACCCAGAACCTGCTGGAAGAAGGCGCCCACAACCCGGAAGACGAAGACACACCGATTCCCCTCAGCCACAGCCTGCACAATTTCCCCAAAGGCGCGGGGCCAGGCACCTTTCTGCACGATCTATTGGAATGGTGCGTACAGCAAGGCCTGCAACAGGTTGTGGATAACCCCGAACACTTGCGTGAGCAGCTCACCCGCCGTTGCAGCACCCGGGGCTGGAGTGACTGGGTCGATACGCTGGAACACTGGATACTGGCGCTCATCCGCCAGCCGCTGCCGCTGAACCGTAACGGCGGTGAAAGCGTCAGCCTGGCGAGCCTGAGCACCCTGCGGCCGGAACTGGAGTTCTGGTTTGAAAGCCGCAACGTGAGCACCCGAGCCATGGACAATCTGGTGACACAACACACCCTCAATGGGGCAGACCGGCCACGGGTAGACAGCGGACGCTTCAACGGCATGCTGAAGGGTTTTATCGATCTGATCTTCGAACACAACGGGCAGTATTACGTGCTGGACTACAAATCCAACTACCTTGGCGAGAACGACAGCGCCTACACAGATCAGGCCATGGGCGAGGCGATTCTGGAGAAGCGCTACGATCTGCAGTACATCCTCTATCTGCTGGCCCTACACCGTCTATTGAAAGCCCGCCTGCCGGATTACGACTACGACCAGCACATAGGCGGCGCGGTGTACCTGTTTTTGCGCGGCGTGAACGCGCCGGGAGCAGGGGCGTTTACCGACAAACCACCCAGAGAATTGATTGAACAACTGGATGCCATGTTCGATGGCAAGGCAGCCCCCGGGGAGGTGGCGGCATGAGTAAAACACGGAATACCGACAACCAGTTTGCCTTTGATCTGGACGGCTCTGGTGAGCTAGACAAGGCTGCTGATATGGATAGTGCCATTGATATGGATAAAACACCGTCTGCGTCTCCCAGCCAAGACTCGGGCCTGACCTTGGATCAGACCGAAACTGTTTTGTCGCTCCTGGATAGCTGGCAACAGGCCGGCTGGATTCGCCCGCTGGATGTGCGCTTTGCACGGCTGATTCAGGATCTGTCAGAAGAGCAGGGCGAAGCACCGCAGCCGCTGGTTCTTCTACTCGCGGCACTAACGTCTCACCAGGTCGGTCGGGGCCATGTGTGTGTGGATCTGGCCACCCTGCTGGCCGATGCGGATAACACGCTTTCGCTGCCACCGGAGGAGCCCAAGGGTGCCCCTTCCTCACAAACCGGAGGCGTTCTGCCAAGTTCATCGGCAGAGCAGGAAAACGCTGGTGTCATCCTTAATAGCCCCGGAAATATTCTGGCTCGCGTATCCACTCAGCAATTCCTGGCGGCTCTGGATAAGGCTCTTGCGGTAAGTGATGGCTCACATACTACTCCATTGGTATTGAGCGGAACCCGGCTTTACCTGCGCCGGTTCTGGCGGTACGAGCAACAAATTGCCGCCGGCATTCTACAGCGACTGGAGCAATCGTCTCCCCTGGCTGACCCAACATCGACTTCTGCAAAAACACTTAGCAATGCTCTGAACGTACTGTTTAAACCACAGGGTTCTGCAAGTTCCGCTGTGGATTACCAAAAGCTCGCCTGCGCCCTGGCCGCCCGCAACCGTTTCGCGGTGATTACCGGTGGCCCCGGCACCGGCAAAACCACCACCGTGGTGAATCTGTTGGCCGCCCTTCAGTCTGTCGCGGGCAAATCCACCGAGCGCGATGGACGCAAATACCGCATCCGCCTCGCAGCCCCCACAGGCAAAGCCGCAGCCCGATTGAACGAATCCATCGGCGGGGCGGTCAGCCGCTTGCCTTTGGCACAGCTCCCGGGGCAGGTGTCTCTGGCAGACATCCCCACCAGGGTAACCACCCTGCACAGATTGCTGGGTAGCCGCCCGGACACCCGCAAGTTCCGCCATAACCGCGACAACCCGCTGCTGGTGGATATTCTGGTGATCGATGAAGCCTCTATGGTGGATCTCGACATGATGGCGTCGGTATTCGACGCCCTGCCCGCCAACGCCCAACTGATTCTGCTGGGCGACAAAGACCAGCTGGCCTCGGTAGACGCCGGTGCCGTGCTGGGTGAACTTTGCCAACGTGCGCCAGACGGGCACTATCTGCCGGAAACAGTGCAGTGGCTGAAAGCCATAACCAACACAGACATACCCGAACACCTGCAGAACCCCGAAGGCCAGCCACTGGATCAGGCCGTAGCCATGTTGCGCAAAAGCTACCGCTTTGCCGAAGGCAGCGGCATTCGCCAACTGGCCGAAGCGGTCAACACCAACACCCTGAACGACAGCATGCTTCAGCAGGCTCGCAGCGCCGGTTTTGAGGATGTAGTGTGGCTGAATGGCCGTACCAGTAAGCCCTCGCTGGAAGACACTCAGGCGTTGATCTGCCGTCATGCGGTCAGTGGCAGCCCGGAGGCATTTCAGAACAGCGGGGAGGGGCGATTGAATAGCGCAGGTAAGCCACTCCCGCCCCCGGTAGGCTATCGTCACTACTTGTCGCTGATGCAGAGCCACAACCTGGACGCCACCAGCACCACAGAACAGTGGGACGAGCTGGCCAGATCCGTATTAGAGGCCTTCAGTGATTTTCAGGTGCTCTGCGCCCTGCGCCGCGGCCCTTGGGGTGTGGAAGGCCTGAACGAACTGATTGCCCAGCACCTGCTCGAGCAGAAGTTAATCCGGCGAACCGAAGGCTGGTACGCGGGACGGCCCGTGCTGATTACAGGCAACGATTACAACCTGGGCCTGATGAACGGCGATGTGGGCATTACCTTCAGTTTGCCCCCAGGTCCTGACGCACAAGCCAACGGCGAACAACCAAAACCCCTGTTGCGTGTGGCCTTTCCCACCAGTGACGGCAGCGGCGATATTCGCTGGATATCACCCAGCCGGCTGCAACAACTGGAAACCGTGTACGCCATGACGGTGCATAAATCCCAGGGCTCAGAGTTCAATCACACCAGCCTGGTGTTGCCGGATCGCCTTAGCCCTGTGCTCACCCGAGAGTTGGTGTACACCGGCATTACCCGTGCAAAGAACTGGTTCAGCCTGATCACTGGTGATGCCAGTGTGTTCAGTGACGGCGTCGGCCAGAGGGTCGTACGCGCTTCCGGGTTAGGTTCGGTGTTGGCGTCTGGATCGACTTCTTGATTGAAGGGAGGCGACAGTCCTGCCGAATCTTCAGAACAACAAACTCTGCCGGGCGCATTGGGGAAAAGCCTACCACCAGATTAACGCGCCCCATATCGATATCGTTCTGAGTGGTCGTGGTGGAATCGCAGCGTATAAAGCAGGCATCAGAGGCCTTTGCGCCCTGAAATGTACCCTGTCGGAAAAGGTTGTGCATGAAGCTGCCGGCGACTGACCGAATTTGTGCCCACAAGCGTTCGTCATTTGGCTCAGCCGCTGCAAATTCCAGTCCCCGGAAAAGGCTTTCCTCAATGTACAGCGCTGTGCGGCGGACAGCGATGTATTTGTATTCATGCTCACCCGAGTATTCAAAGCCGGCCAGGGTACGCGCACCCCATACCATCGCGCCGCCGGCAAACTGCCGCAGTGCATTAACGCCTTGGGGATTCAGGGTGCGATGCTCAGTGTTTGTAACCTGATGCTCCAGACCAGTAACACCCAGAAGGGACGCATTCCGCCCTGCCGGAGGCTTCCAGACGCCGCGCTTGGCATCGGTACGCGACATAATACCGGCCAGGGTTCCGGACGGATCAATCGGCAGAGCACTGTAGGCCGACAGAATACGTGGCCAGTAGATGCCCGCATGATCAATAACCACACCTGTTCGCACCCCTGCCATTCCTGCAGCAACCTCAGCCGCCGTTTGCCGGTCGCTCCGGGGATCTATAATCAGGAATGCCCGTTGACGCTGACAAAACACGCTGGCTGAGCCCCACAGGCGTTGCCGTTGGTCATCCGTCTGCTCAAAACCCCGGGGTAAAGCCAATAAGTTGAAGGTATCAACTTCAGATTCAACCGAGCTGAATGCGTTTTCGTAGTCGGCAAGTTCAGGCGTGCCCCCATCGTCGCCCTCAATGCGCACGACAACCGCCTCGGTACCCCCATTGAGGAAAAACTGTTTAACCTGCAGCGCCATCTCGCCATAAGTAACATCGCCGCCGAAGGCCTGCTCAAACTCATCAACTCCACGAATAAGGGTGGGGCGGTTGAGATCGCCTTCGCGAGCCATGCCAATGAAGAGCGTTATCGAAGTGGGCACACCCACTATGGCTTTCGCTCCCGAGCCTGTTTCCTCGATGTAAACTCCGGGATATCGCAAACGTGGTGGCATAGTCATTCCCTGCAAACAATCCATCGAACAGCTTAAACCAACCATAGACCACAATGCTGCGCTCTACATACAGAGCCGTTTCCTCAAACGCGTTCCTCTTCTTCATCGCTGTGCTGTTGCTGCAGCCACAATCTGGCGTAATAACCATTCTGCGCCAGCAACTCATTGTGACTGCCGCTTTCCACAATCCTGCCCTGATCCATTACCAGAATCTTGTCGGCATCGCGCACTGTGGATAAGCGGTGGGCGATAACCAAAGTAGTACGCTGGCGGCTGACTTCATTCAACGCTTCCAGTATTGCCTGCTCGGATATGGAATCCAGGGAAGAAGTCGCTTCATCCAGGATCAGCAACGGCGGGTTTTTGAGCAACACACGGGCGATGGCTACCCGCTGTTTTTCACCGCCGGAGAGTTTCAGGCCGCGTTCGCCAACTTTGGTGTCGTAACCTTCTGGCAGGCTGCGGATGAAGTCATCGAGGTGTGCTTGTTGTGCTGCATGATGCACTTCCGCCTCTGTGGCTTCGGGGCGGCCGTAGGCGAGATTGCGATACAGGGTGTCGTTAAACAGCACTGTGTCTTGCGGTACCACTCCGATCACAGAGCGTAGGCTGTTCTGGCTGACCTCACGAATATCTTGGCCATCAATAGTGATGCTGCCTTTATTCACATCAAAAAACCGGAACAGCAGGCGGGCGAGGGTGGATTTACCGGCACCGCTGGCACCCACAACGGCCAAGGTATGCCCAGCTGGTATGGTGAAATCCACATCCTGCAGAATCGGGCGATCTGCTCGATAAGCGAAATGTACGTTATGAAAGCCTATCTCGCCTTTATCCACAGTTAACGCAGGAGCCTCAGGCGCATCTTTAATCGCCGGCGCCTCTCCAAGCAAACCAAACAACCGCTCCACATTCACCAAAGACTGACGAATTTCCCGGTACACAAAGCCCAGAGCATTCAGGGGGATAAACAGTTGCAGCAGGTAGGCGTTGATCATGGTGAAATCACCGAGGGTTATAGCGCCACTGGCAACTTCCCTCACGGCCATCAGCATCATGGTAATCATGGCCAAACCAATAATCAGTGCCTGACCGGAGTTGAGTGCCGCCAGGGACAGGCGGTTCTTCAGGCGTGCTTTCTCCCAGCCTTCAAGATTCTCGTCGTACAGGTCGGCTTCAAAGGTTTCGTTATTGAAGTACTTAACGGTTTCGTAGTTGAGCAGGCTGTCGATGGCGCGGGAGTTGGATTGGTTATCCCGGGCGTTTGCCTCACGCACGAACTTGGTGCGCCATTCGGTGACTTTGATGGAGAACACCACATACACCACCACTGATATGAGGATGGCCAGCACATAGCTGGCGTTAAACGCTACGAACAAAATGCCTGCCACCATCAGGATTTCCAGCAAGGTGGGCACTATATTGAACAGGGTAAAGCGCAGCAGAAAGCTGATACCGGTGGTGCCGCGCTCGATATCCCGGGCCAGCCCACCGGTTTTGCGATCCAGATGGAATGCCAGTTCCCGTTCGTGGAGATGACGGAATACCCGCAGCGATACCCGTCGCATGGCGCGCTCGGCCACTCGTGCAAACACGGCGTCTCGCAGCTCGCCGAACAAGGTGCTGCCAAACCGCAAGGTGCCATAGGCCACCACCAGCACAACGGGAATCCACAGCAGCAGCTCGCCTTCCCGGCCTTGGTCGAGGTAGTCGACGATGTATTTCAGCGCCACCGGGGTTGCGACTGTGGCCAGCTTTGCCAATACCAAAAAACTGATCGACAGGGCCACTCGTCCACGGAACTCGGTGAGATAGGGCCAAAGCCCGGCAATCACTTTCCAGTTCGGTTTATGGTTGGCGGGGTAATCACTGTCTGCGTAGGCTCTCACTCGGGATCCTTTTTTTGGACGGGATTATCAAATAAGGAGTTATCGGATAAGACGGAGTTTACGAGCATGCGAGCAGGTACCTCCGGCCAGAACACGCTGTAAATACTTCCCTGTACGCTCGACAAAAGCCATCCCTGGCTTTTGACGGTTCTGGCCGGAGGTACCTGCCCACATGCTCTTGTCTGACTGTATGATAAGTCTTTACTTTAAGCATAACCGTATAGCTGGCTAAGTTTACCGCAGCCAAACTCAGGAGGCACACCATCAACACTCGTCACCGGCAAGCCCTGAAACTGATCATCGGCTTTATTATTCCCTATCGCAAAGCCGTCGCCGGTGCGCTGATGGCGCTGGTCATCACCGCCGGCATCACACTCGGGTTGGGGCAGGGGCTCAGGATTCTGGTAGATCAGGGTCTGGCAACACAATCTCCGGAGAATCTCGCTCGAGCCGTAGGCCTGTTCTTCATACTGGTCTTGGGGCTGGCCTTTGGTTCCTTCTCGCGCTTTTACTTAGTGTCCTGGATTGGCGAGCGCGTGGTGGCTGATATCCGCAAGCAAGTGTTCAATCATTTGATTGATCTGCACCCGGGTTTTTTCGAGCAAAACCGCGCATTGGAAATACAGTCACGTTTTACCGCCGACACAACTGTTCTGCAATCGGTGATCGGCTCAACCGTCTCCATTGCCCTGCGTAATGCGCTGATGTTGGTAGGTGGTCTGATTCTCCTATTCATCACCAATGCCAAACTCGCCGGGATCATTTTGCTGGGTTTCCCGCTTGTTATTGCACCCATCCTGTTTTTTGGCAGACGGGTTCGGCAGTTGTCTCGGCTCAGCCAGGACAGGGTGGCAGATGTGGGCAGTTATGTGGGTGAAAACCTTACCCAAATCAAAACCGTTCAGGCCTTCAATCACCAACCCTACGACCGACGCTTTTTTTCAGACGTGTCCGAAAGAGCCTTCGAGATAGCCCGGGCCCGAATAAAACAGCGAGCCTGGTTAACCACCCTCGCCATTTCCCTGGTGATGGGGGCAGTGGGTATAGTGATCTGGATTGGCGGTCTGGATGTTATTCATGGCCGCATTACCCCGGGAGAGCTGGCAGCGTTTCTGTTTTACAGTTTGCTGGTGGGTGTAGCCGCAGGTGCTATCAGCGAGGTTATCGGTGAGCTGCAACGGGCGGCTGGTTCCGCCGCGCGGCTTTTTGAGCTGCTTCAGACGAAAGCGGCATTTGAGCGGCCAACAGAACAGGCAGATGAATTCCCGGGAGTTGTGACCGGCGAAATTACTATCAATGGCCTTAACTTCAGTTACCCTGGCCGGAGCGAACACCCGGCTCTGGTTGGCCCCTCGGGGGCAGGAAAGTCCACACTCTTTGATGTGCTGCTGCATTTCTATCAGCCCGACAGCGGTACAATTCATATTGACGGCACAGACAGCACAACGGTTTCACTTGAAGCGCTCCGGGCATGCTTTTCACTAGTACCCCAGAATCCCGCGTTGTTCCATGGCACCGTGGCCGACAACATCCGCTACGCACGCCCGAATGCCAGCCTGAGAGATGTTGAAAAAGCTGCGCGCATTGCCCATGCCCATGAGTTCATCGAGACACTGCCAGACGGCTACAACACACAGCTTGGTGATGGCGGTCTAGGGCTCTCAGGTGGCCAGAAGCAACGGCTTGCGATTGCCCGTGCGTTGCTGGCTGATGCGCCCATATTGTTACTGGATGAAGCCACCAGTGCACTGGATGCGGAGAGTGAGAGCTTGATTCAACAAGCCATGCCATCACTCACATCTGGTAGAACCACACTGGTGATCGCCCATAGGCTAGCCACCGTGCGCAATGCTGACCGTATTGCCGTGCTGGATCAGGGGCGCCTGTTGGCTGTCGGTAGCCATGAAGAACTCATCAAGCACAATGAGCTTTATCGACGTTTGGCTGACTTGCAGTTCCGGGAGCAACCAGCATAAGCCAGATATTCATCTCCCCCGGTTTGTGTCATGCCCGACTACTCCCTACACTAGTAAATGAGATTGTTTAAATCAGAGACACAGGGAGAATGGCAAAGTGAGCAATAAAGAATTGCAGGCCCTCAAAGAACGCTATGTTGCAGCGGGTGCGGCGAGCCCTAACGAGCAGTTTGCCGACCACGCAACCAACGCTGAACTATGGGACGCCGACGGCAACCGCATGATCGACTTTGCCGGTGGTATTGGTGTCCTTAACATCGGTCACCGGCACCCGAAAGTGGTTGAGGCAGTCAAAGCCCAGCTGGACAAGTTGATGCACACCTGCCAGACAGTCATGCCCTATGAGGGCTATGTGCGCCTGGCACAGAAACTGAGCGAAGTAACACCGGTAAAAGGCCACGCCAAGGTGATGCTGGCGAACTCGGGCGCGGAAGCTCTCGAAAACGCCCTCAAGATTGCCCGCGCAGCTACTGGCCGCACCAACGTCATCTGTTTCAATGGCGGTTATCACGGCCGGACCTTCATGACCATGGCGATGAATGGCAAGGCAGCGCCTTACCAGACAGACTTCGGCCCCATGCCGGGCAGCGTATACCGCGCACCTTATCCTGTGCCCTATCACGGCGTGACCGAAGAAGACGCTCTGCGTGGCTTGGAAATGACCATGAAAGCCGATTCACCCGCAAACCAGACGGCAGCTATTGTGCTCGAACCGGTACTGGGCGAAGGCGGTTTTTACGCCGCGCCAACCAGCTTTCTGAAAGCACTGCGTAAGATCTGCGACGATAACGGCATTCTGCTGATTGTGGACGAAGTTCAGAGTGGCTTTGGCCGTACCGGTAAGATGTTTGCCCTTGAGCACAGCGGTGTCGAAGCCGACATTATTACCATGGCCAAGAGTATGGCGGATGGTATGCCAATCTCAGCAATTGTTGGTACTGACAAAGTTATGGACTCGTCTGGGCCCAACTCGCTGGGCGGCACCTATACAGGTAGCCCGACTGCTTGTGCGGCTGCCCTTGCGGTATTCGAGGTATTCAAGGAAGAGGATATTCTTGGTAAAAGCATCAGCTTGGGCGAAAAGCTGAATCAGCGCTTCACCCAGTGGCAGGAACAGTTTACCCATGTGGATAACGTTCGCGGCCTGGGCCCCATGGCGGCATTCGAATTGGTAGAAAGCAAGGAAAGCCGCAAACCACGTCCTGATCTGGCGGGGGAGATTACCAAAAAAGCCAAAGAGAAGGGGCTCATCCTTCTCAGCTGCGGTATGTTTGGAAATACGCTGCGCTTCCTGATGCCGGTAACCATTGAGGATAATATCCTCGAAGAAGGACTGGCGATTGTAGAAGAGTGCCTGAAGGAAGCTGGCGCCTGATACATCCCGTCCAGTGGCTTTTGTAGATCAAACCGAACCTCCGGGTTCGGTTTTTTTATGGGGTTCGTCGTA
Source organism: Marinobacter salexigens (assembly GCF_002806945.1). Taxonomy (GTDB): domain Bacteria; phylum Pseudomonadota; class Gammaproteobacteria; order Pseudomonadales; family Oleiphilaceae; genus Marinobacter; species Marinobacter salexigens. The sequence continues at coordinate 95,351 of NZ_NIHC01000003.1, read as the reverse complement.
TACTGCCTCAAGCCCTTTCACTAACCAGGCAGAGCCATGACCGCACCAAACACCACAGCCGTGCCCGACCACAAACCCAGACCATGGGTAGACCTTCTGGTCAGCATTATCATTCCATCCGTCATTCTCATGAAATTCAGTGGTGATCAGCATCTCGGCAGTGTTAACGCCCTGATTATCGGCTTGGCATTCCCGCTGGGGTGGGGGCTGTTTGAGCTGATTCGCTACAACAAGAAGAACTTCATCGCGTTGCTGGGCCTGATCAGCGTTGGGCTGACGGGCGGCATCGGCTTGCTGGAGCTGGATGCGGGCTGGCTGGCGGTAAAGGAAGCAGCCATTCCAGCGATTATTGGCTTAGCGGTGCTTGCATCTACTCGAACCAAATACCCTTTGGTACGCACACTGCTTTACAACCCCAATGTGCTTGACGTGGAAAAAATTCAGAAAACACTGGAAGAAAAAGACCGGGTAGAAGAATTTGAAGGGCGTTTGCTGAAGGCTAGCTACTTCTTTGCTGGCACCTTTTTGTTTTCTTCCATCATGAACTACGTTCTGGCACGGTGGATTGTTGTAAGCCCCTCCGGTACCCAGGCTTTTAATGAAGAGCTGGGAAGGATGACTCTGGTAAGTTATCCGATGATCGCGATTCCCTCTATGGTTATGATGATGCTGATTTTCTATTACCTGTGGAGAACCATTCGTCGCTTGACAGGCTACACGCTGGAAGAAGTTATGGCGCCGCATCTCGCAGAAAAGGAAAAAGCCCGTTCGTCTGGTACAGCGCCCCGAAAATAACCGGCAAACAACAAGATATTGCTTTCAAACAAAAAAAGCGGCCAGGATAAAATTCTGGCCGCTTTTTTTGTTGCCGGATTAAGGCCTGCTAGATGTCGAGGTTATGAACTTCCAGAGCGTGAGCCTGGATAAAGTCACGGCGTGGCTCTACATCATCACCCATGAGAGTTGTAAAGATCTGGTCTGCCGCAATGGCATCTTCAATTTTCACTTTCATCATGCGACGGCTTTCTGGGTCCATAGTGGTTTCCCAAAGCTGTTCCGGGTTCATCTCGCCCAAGCCTTTGTAGCGCTGGATGTTAAGGCCACGCTGGGCCTCCTTCATCAACCAGTTTAAAGCGCCCTCAAACGACAATACGGCCTGCTTCCGCTCACCACGCTGGATGTATGCACCTTCCTCGACAAGCCCATTCAGAGTCTCACCAAGTCGCGCAATTGCACCGTAAGACGGCGAATCGAAGAAGTCGTGGCTGAACACGTATTCTGTCGGTATACCGTGAACATGGAGGGTGACCTTAGGCAAGTAAAGCCCGCGCTCTGCGTCTTTACTAACAGAGAAGGTATACTTCGTGCCGGTACGAGTATCTATGTCCAACCCGTCACCCAAGCGACTCGCCCAAGCGGCAACTGTAGTCTCATCCTTCAGATGCTCTGCTTTCAGGGTGTCGTTATGGAGCATCTGTTCCAGCACCTTTGCTGGGTAGGCACGGGACAGACGCTCAATCATCGCCATAACGGCCTGGTAATCCTTCACCATGGTCTCTAAAGCAGAGTCCTTGATTGGTGGTGCTTCCGGGTTCACGTACAGTTGCGCACCTTCCAGGGAGGTTTGTGTCAGGTAGGCTTCCATCGCCTTCTCATCCTTAAGGTACTGCTCCTGCTTACCACGCTTGACCTTGTAAAGTGGCGGCATAGCAATGAATACATGACCACGTTCTATGATCTCGCGCATCTGGCGGAACAGGAAGGTCAACAGCAGCGTGCGGATGTGGGAACCGTCCACGTCGGCGTCCGTCATGATGATGATGGAATGGTAACGGAGCTTGTCCGGGTTGAACTCTTCCCGACCAATACCACAACCCAAAGCCGTGATCAGCGTTCCAACTTCAGCGGAAGACAGCATCTTGTCGAAGCGGGCTTTCTCCACATTCAGGATTTTACCCTTCAAAGGCAGAATAGCTTGGGTTTTGCGATCCCGGCCCTGTTTGGCACTGCCGCCCGCCGAGTCACCCTCCACTATGAACAGTTCAGACAGGGCAGGGTCTTTTTCCTGACAGTCTGCCAGCTTTCCTGGCAGGCCTGCGATATCCAGAGCGCCTTTGCGTCGGGTCATGTCCCGAGCTTTCCGCGCCGCTTCCCGTGCCCGGGCTGCTTCAATCATCTTGTTAACGATTAGCTTGGCTTCGTTAGGTTGCTCCTGCAGGTACTCCGCAAAGCTTTGGTAAAGCTCCTGCTCAACGGCGGTTTTTACTTCCGAAGACACCAATTTGTCTTTGGTCTGCGAAGAAAATTTCGGATCAGGCACTTTCACACTGATAATCGCGGTCAAGCCTTCACGAGCATCGTCCCCGGAGGTGTTTACTTTTGCGCGCTTACCCAAGCCCTCCAGCTCAATATAGTTGTTCAATGAGCGGGTTAGGGCAGCACGAAAACCAGCCAGGTGAGTACCGCCGTCGCGCTGGGGAATATTGTTTGTGAAGCAATAAATATTTTCCTGGAAGGCATCATTCCATTGCATGGCAACTTCAACAACAATGCCGTCTTCACGCTCACGGGTAAAATGGAACACCCGGTTAATGGGCGTTTTGTTGGTGTTGAGATGCTCAACAAATGCCCGCAGACCACCCTCATACTCAAAGATTTCTTCTTTGCCACTGCGCTCATCCGTGAGCCGAATACGAACGCCGCTGTTCAGAAAAGCCAACTCTCTGATGCGCTTGGCCAGTATGTCGTAGTGGAACTCGATAGTAGAGAAGGTTTCCGGAGAAGGAATAAAGTGTACCCGGGTACCCGACGCATCTGTATCGCCCACAGCCGTCAAGGGTGCATTAGGAACACCGTGGGAATAAACCTGCTCATAGACCTTGCCTTCACGACGAATAGTCAGGGTGAGGGTAGAGGACAGTGCGTTTACAACTGAAACACCAACACCGTGCAAGCCTCCGGAAACCTTGTAGGAGTTATCATCAAACTTACCCCCCGCATGAAGTACCGTCATGATAACTTCAGCCGCCGACACGCCTTCTTCCTCATGGATATCCACAGGAATACCCCGGCCATTGTCCTGAACGCTCACCGACTCGTCCGGATGAATGATGATGCCTATTTCAGAGCAATGCCCGGCCAAAGCTTCATCGATGGAGTTATCCACCAGTTCAAACACCATATGATGCAGGCCAGTGCCATCATCCGTATCGCCAATGTACATCCCTGGCCGTTTTCTCACTGCATCCAGTCCCTTCAGAACTTTGATATTGGCGGAACTGTAGTTCGATTCACTCATTAGCTAACTCCTGAAGCGTAAGGGCCGGCGCGTTTCTTAAGCCGCCTGTTTGTGCAGCAAAAAGAACTGATAGGCCGGTTTTATTCTTCCTTCAATGTGCCATGTTCCACGTGGAACATTCGATAATCAGGTATCTGGCTCCCCTGCCATAGAGACTCCGGATCAGGGTGCTCTATGGATGTAATAAATACCTGGCAACGCAATTCCTGTAATTTACAAGCCAACATGCTTCTATGATTCTCGTCCAACTCGGCGTTGATATCATCGAGCAGAAAGCTGACCTGCTTCCCAAGGTCGTTTAAAACCATGCTCTGGGCAATTTTCATCAGAATCACGAGTGTCTTTTGCTGCCCCCGGGAAAATGTTTCCGCCACTGGGCGCCCGTGAAATCTAATGCGAATATCCGCTCGGTTGGGCCCATACAAGGTGTGTCCCATGCGGATTTCCTGCTCCCTGTGTCGAACAAGTACATCTGACAGAGACTGACTGACATCCCACCCGGGATAAAACTCAAGTTTAAGCCCTTCTGTCCAATTTACATTCACTTCCTGGACCAGGCTGTCAAAGGCGCTCTTGAATTGCTCAAAAGCAGACTTTCTAGCTTTGCTTATACGTTCGCTCAGTGCCGCGTACTGTGCGTCCCAAATGCGCAGCATGGATTCGTCTAGTCTACCATTTCTTAACGTTTGATTCCGCTGCGATGTGACTCGCTGGCACTGTTGCCAGCTTGATGCAAACGAAGGTTCCACGTGGAACACTGCCCAATCCAGAAACTGGCGACGCTTTCCAGGCCCACCCGCGACAATATCAAATACCCCGGGATCAATAACGGATACCGGTAAATGCATGGCAAGAGCGGACAAGCTACGTACACTCTCCCCATCCACTCTCAGGGTTGTTTGCTTTTGGGCTATGTCCCTTGAAATACCAACACGATGAGCAAGCGCGGCTTCACCACCAGCATCCAGACTTTCGAAGCCACGGTCCAAACCACCGAACACCGTGAACCGTTGTTGGCCGTGCTTGACTACAGCTTGATGTCTGTTTACGCGGAAGGATCTACCAAGCCCAAGATAAGCGATTGCCTCAAGCACACTGGTTTTCCCACTGCCGTTGGCTCCATAAAGCAAATTAAATGACGGGGAGAATGAAACAGGCTCGGCAGAGGAAAGGTTGCGAAAAAACTCGGTATGAAGTTTTACCAGCGCCATAGGAAGCAAGGCTCGTCGCGGCAGCAAGAGGAGTGGAGTATATCCACGAAAAAGGCAACTACTCACGTATCGGGGTGAGTGACTGCCTTGGTGTACAAAACCGGGATAAGGAAGCCGACCCGCCCTAGTGGAGCATGTTCAGGCGGTCATCCATAAACACATCCATTTCAGGTGCGAGTATGTGCACGTACCTGTCGAAATACAGGAACTGCTTAAGCAACAGCGCAAACTCTCTTGGAAAATGAAGCCCGTGGCTCTCACCAACCTTAACCATATCCATCAGGATATTATTGACATCATCTTCAGCTTGATCCGCCTGATAGGGCACATGATCCGGCACCATTTTGTCCATTTGTTGATAAAGCTTACGCAAATCCGCGGCAAGATCGTCTACCTTAACGGTGTGGTCGGTAATACCGATACGGATCATAGCGTCTGCCATGCCTTCAAAATTCCCCACCATCACTGCAGATATAAAATCACTGACAGCTTCCCAGGTGTCCGGACGGATGCGACCGACGATACCAAAATCGATAAAGCCGACACGCCCGTCTTTCAACACCATCAAGTTGCCCGCATGTACGTCGGCGTGGAAAAACTCGCATTGAGTCAAACTGGCAAACCAGGTATTCATTGCCGTGATCAGCGTTCGCTCCGGATCTTTTGCGTAACCCCGGATGCTTTCCAGATCGGTTAAAGGAACACCGTGGAAGCGTTCCATGGTCAGAATCCTGCGGGTGCTTGCATGTTCGTAAACTTCAGGAACGGTTGCATCTTCATTATGGGTGTCATGGAGAAATTTTCGGAACACCTTCAGGTTATTGGCCTCTTTAATGAAGTCACATTCTTCCATCATGGTGCGCTGAATTTCCTCAACGATTCCTGAAAGGGATGTCCAGGAAAGCTTTGGTGCCAGAGTTTCGAGAATTCGTGCGGAGAGATAGAGAAAATTCAGATCCGTCAGCAAAATGGTTTCAACACCTGGCTTCTGAACCTTGATTACAACATCCTCGCCGGTGATCAGGCGTGCAGCGTGCACCTGCGCAATGGATGCAGAAGCCAAAGCAACCGGATCAATTTCAGCGAACACCTCATCAATAGGGCGGTCAAGTTCTTCGGCGATAATCCCCTTTATCACACTAAATGGCAGATTCGGCGTTCGATCAAGGCAGTACTGAAACTCTTCAACATATTCCTTCGGGAAGAAGGTTGGTGAACTGGCAATGAACTGGCCAAGCTTGATGTAAGTCGCACCAAGTGACTCAAATGTCTGGCGCAGCAAACGTGGGGCAGGGGGGCGATCACCCCCGACCCATTTGACACCGGTTCGGCCGAGCACAGAAAGTGTTTGCCCAATTCTGAAAACGCCTTTGATTCCATTCTTTACGGTGCCCATCAATTCTCTCCTATAGCCTCATCGGCATAACCACATAAAGACAGCGGTTATCGTTCTGCGATTCAATCAGTGCGCTGCTGTTAGGGTTTGAAAGTGTAATTTTCACCTGCTCTTCTTCCAGCGCGTTCATTACGTCAATCAGGTAGCCTACATTAAAACCTATCTGCAGTGATTCGCCCTGGTAATCCACAGGCAACGCGTCTTCGGCCTGTTCCTGGTCCGGGTTGTTGGCAAATACCTGAAGCTCGTTCGATGCCAGGTTCAAGCGTACACCCCGGATGTTCTCGTGGGACAAAATACCTGCACGCTGAAGGGTATTTTTAAGCGTGCCGCGGTCAGCCAGAACGACCTTGTCACCGCCACGGGGAATCACCCGGTTATAGTCCGGGAACTTGCCTTCAATCAGTTTGGAAGTAAACGTATAAGATCCTACCGTGGCACGCAGGTGATTATCGCCAATTACCAGGGTGACAGGTGTTTCTACGTCATCAAGCAACCGGGAAAGCTCCAATACACCTTTGCGCGGCACAATCACCTGCCGGGGCTCTGCACAACCTGTATCCAGGGCCACGTGAGCCATCGCCAATCTGTGGCCATCGGTTGCAACCGTGCGAACGTGGTCTTTGTCCACTTCCAACAGCAAACCATTCAGGTAATAACGAACATCCTGCTGAGCCATGGCAAAAGCTGTAGCATCGAACATTCGCCTCAATTCTTTCTGTGGCAGTTCGAGCCGAAAGCTCTCAGGTTCATCTTCAACATTTGGAAAGTGCTCGGCGGGCAGGGTAGACAGCGTAAAGTGACTTGCGCCACACCGTACATGCAAACGATCGCCTTCCAGCACCAGATCAATTGGTGCTTCATCTCCCAGGGCCCGGCAAATATCTGAAAGCTTGCGCGCAGGTACGGTAATTTGTCCTGGCTGGTCAACATGGACAGGCGTTACCCGCCCAACCAGCTCGACTTCCATATTTGTCCCGGTTAAAACCAGGGTATTACCTTCGGCCACCAGAAGTACGTTGGACAGCACCGGCATCGTCTGTTTTTTTTCCACAACACCGGCAATGCTTTGCAAGGGTATGAGCAGGGATTCACGGCTGATCGTCAGTTTCATGTCACTCAGCTTTCTTTTGTTGGAAGGATGAATGTTATTTGCTTACGGGTTAATTAAAAGTCTGCGCAGATTAAATCATCAGGTTGTCAGCAACCTCATAAAGTTCTGATAATCCTCACGAATACCTGGGTCAGTTTCCTGAAGCTCCAGGATTTTCTTGCACGCATGTAGCACAGTTGTGTGATCACGGCCGCCGAAGGCTTCCCCGATCTCCGGCAGGCTGTGATTCGTCAGTTCTTTAGAGAGCGACATAGCCACTTGTCTGGGCCGTGTCACTACTCGGGTCCGCCGCTTGGAATGAAGATCCGCAACCTTGATTTTATAATACTCGGCCACCGTACGCTGAATGTTATCAATACTTACTTGCTTCTCATGCAGGGCAAGCAAATCTTTCAGGCTTTCCCTTATAAACGGTGGAGTAATCTCAGAGCCTGTGAAGTGAGCGTTCGCTATCACCAATCGCAGCGCGCCTTCAAGTTCCCTTACGTTAGACCTGATTTTCTGAGCGATAAAAAATGCGGCTTCGCTGCTCAACTTAACATTGGTCTGTTCAGCCTTTTTCATCAAAATTGCGACCCGCGTTTCCAGCTCTGGTGGCTCGACCATCACGGTAAGCCCCCAGCCAAAACGGGACTTCAAACGCTCTTCCATATCCACAATTTCTTTGGGAAACCGGTCACAGGTTACGATTACCTGCTGCCCACCTTCCAGTAGCGCATTAAACGTATGGAAAAACTCCTCCTGGGAGCGCTCCTTGCGGGCAAAAAACTGGATATCGTCTATCAACAACGCATCCACTGACCGGTAATACCGTTTGAACTCATTAATAGCATTAAGTTGCAGCGCCTTCACCATATCGGCAACAAAACGCTCAGACCTCAGGTAAGCCACCTTTGCATTGGGGTTACGGCGCACAATGTCATTTCCGATTGCGTGCATCAGGTGGGTTTTACCCAGACCTACACCCCCGTATAAAAACAGCGGGTTGTAGGCACCACCGGGGTTTTCAGCAACCTGCATGGAGGCTGCGCGCGCAAGTTGGTTAGACTTACCTTCTACAAAGGTCTCGAATGTAAAACCTTCATTCAGAAAGCTCTGGTGCTTAATGTCGCCTTCTACCTGAACTGGCCTTCGCCCGCCATTAGAGGTGTACTCATTAAGCTGTGTGCGGCGGCTGCCCCCGGAGGTAACCGCTGTTCCCCGCTCCTCGTCAGTCACCTTTGTACCGGATTCTTCCTGAACCGGCTTGACTGAATCCTGTTTCTCCACTTCCGAGCGCACCACCGGCTCACTCTCTCTCGGGGCAGATCCAACTTTCATCCCGACACGAGGAGCCTGGCCACCATTCAGATCCTTCAGTACCTCCTCTATTCGACGAAGATACTTCTCATGAACCCAGTCCATCACAAACCGGTTAGGAGCAAACAGCATCAGCTGTCCCTCCCGGTGATCAGACTGAAGAGGCCTGAGCCAGGTATTAAACTGTTGTGCGGGAAACTCGTCCCGGAGTACTTCAAGACACTGATGCCACAGTCTGTTCGGCACGACAGGCAACTCCCGATTACCCAATATTTTCTCGAACCGGGCAAAGGCTGCCCGATCCCGAAAGCTGACCAACGATTCTAACCCGCCAGCCCTTTTAGTGAAAGGGCAAACACCTCACCATAAACACCCTGTGGAAAATTAAAGCTATCTTAATCAAGAAATTACAGACTTATGGACAACCTTGTGTACAGAAATACCGGATAAATAAGTTACACACAGCCCTGTGTGTATACCTACCTCTCAGCTCTGTGTGCAACCAACCTGTCTTCCGGTGGATAACTCTCCACGTTTGCCTCGCAACGAGTTCTCCACAATCCATCATGCCCTCATCCACAGGGCTTAACCGCACTTGTACGCAACATTATAAAGCTCTCATACCTCTGATTTGTCAGGATAAAATTCGCTTTTCCACAGAAAACGGTCTGCGTAATAACAGTAATAATAGAATTCTTTAAAGAATATAAAAAAGACCTATAACTACTATTATTCGTCGCAGAAGCTTCGAACTGTCAGCCAACCTGACATAGTTACCAGCTGGAGAAAGACCTATCTGCATAACCCCCTATCAATAAACATTGAACCCGCCGTGTAATTTGCATAGAATGCCGCTCCTGTTTTGGCTATTAATTTTTCAGCCATTTCTGAATGTCCAATACACGAATTGTGAGATCGTCACCATGAAAAGAACGTTTCAACCAAGCGTACTGAAGCGTAAGCGCGTTCACGGATTCCGTGCCCGTATGGCAACTGCCAACGGCCGCAAGGTAATTTCCCGTCGTCGTGCCAAAGGCCGTGCACGTCTGTCTGCGTAATCTGTCGTTCGCCTTATGAAGGCTTTGAATTTCCCGAAATCACATCGCCTGTTACGGCCTGCTGATTACGGCAAAGTCTTCGACGACGTACAGCTGAAGGTTCCGCACAGGAATTTTCTGATCCTGGCTACTCCGAATAACCTCGGATATGCCAGGATCGGTCTTGTGTTCGCAAAAAAAAATCTGAAGTTGTCCGTTCAACGAAACCGGATCAAACGCCAGGTGCGGGAAACCTTCCGTCTTCAGCCTGATCTTCCCGGAATGGATATTATCGTTCTGGGGCGTCAAGGGCTTGCAGATCTGGATAACCACACAGTGCGTGCATCTTTGAACGGTCTCTGGCAACGACTAACGAAGAAATACCACCAGCTATCGCCATCTCGGCCAGCAGAATCTCCTTCTGCAGGTGAGGGAACAGGTTAATGCGCAAGTTGCTTCTTTTGCCCATCCGTTTTTACCAATATGCGATCAGCCCGCTAATGGCCAGCCACTGCCGCCATTATCCAACCTGTTCACAATACGCTTTGGAAGCCGTTTCTCACCATGGATCACTGAAAGGTCTCTACCTTTCTGTAAAACGCCTGCTGAGATGCCATCCCTGGGCCGAAGGCGGATATGATCCGGTACCAGGCACCGAGAGCTCTGCGCCTGAAGACACATCTTCTTGCTGCACTCAGGCTAACCATTCCCCAATAACAACCCAGACCAGACAGTAACTCTATGGATATTCAACGCATCGTATTATTTGCCGGCCTGGCTATTGTCAGTTATCTGATGGTGCTTGCCTGGAATGAAGATTATCACCAGCCAGTTCCCACTGAGCAGGTAGCAGAGTCTGGACGCACGCAGACAGGTATCCCCTCTTCTGACTCGGATGCCATGGTTCTGCCAGGTGAAACATCTCAGTCCACGACTAGCAGAAATTCAGCAGATGAAGAATTCACCACGCCAGAAACTGGTCAGACGGTGTCCAGTGCCGCTAATACGAGTGTCGATGTAAATAACCAATACATAAAGGTTCGCACAGACGTACTGGATCTGGTTATTGATCGCGTCAGCGGTAACCTCGTCAAAAGCTCACTTCTTGAATATAAAAAGACACTGGATGGTGACGAGCCACTCACGCTTCTGAATAACACAGAAAACCGCTTTTACGTGCTCGAAAGTGGATTGATTGGCCAAAATGGCCCTGATAGTGCGAAAAACGGACAGGCTCCCGTATTCACTACCAACGCCACAAGCTTTGAGCTGGCAGATGGTGAAGATGAGCTGACGGTTGATCTCGTGCACACCATGGATAATGGCGTTCGCATCACCAAACGCTACCAGTTCAAACGTGATAACTATGAAATTGGCGTTCGTTATCTGATTGATAACCAATCCGATGAAAGCTGGCAGGGTAACTTTACCGGCAAGATTGTTCGCGACCAGTCGCCTGACCCTACCTCCGGACCCAGCATGGGTATAAAGGCGTTTCTTGGTTTGGTAACCAGCTCACCTGAAGATCCTTATGAAAAGTTTGATTTTGGGGATCTGGAAAAAAATCGGATCAACGAAACGGTTACTAATGGCTGGATGGCGTTCCTGCAGCATTACTTCCTGGCTGCCTGGGTACCCGAGCGGGATCAACCCGCACAGTTCCAGACCACTCGTCGTGGTACCTTGCATGTGATGGGTTTTGTTTACCCGGCAACAACCGTGGCGTCGGGAGAAACCACGGAAGTTGGTGCCAGCGCCTATGTTGGCCCGAAAATTATTGATCGCCTTGAAGCAGTTGCACCCAGCCTTGACCGCACCGTGGATTTCGGCTGGCTGTTCTTTATCTCTCTGCCATTGTTCATCATCATGGAATGGTTCCATGGCTTGGTGGGCAACTGGGGCGTTTCCATAATTCTGCTGACGGTTCTGGTTAAAGCCGTATTTTTCAAATTGTCTGCAACCAGCTACCGCTCCATGGGCCGCATGCGTGCTGTGGCACCCCAGCTTACCCGTCTGAAAGAGCTGTACGGTGATGATCGCCAGCGCATGTCTCAGGAAATGATGGCGCTGTACAAGAAAGAAAAAATTAATCCGTTGGGCGGCTGCCTGCCAATTCTGGTTCAGATGCCCGTGTTCATCTCTTTGTACTGGGTACTGTTTGAAAGCGTACAGTTGCGCCATGCACCGTTTATGTTGTGGATTCACGACCTCTCGGTAATGGACCCTTACTTCATTCTGCCGATCTTGATGGGCGCCAGCATGATGCTGCAAATGAGCCTGAACCCGACGCCTCCCGATCCCATGCAGGCGAAAATCATGAAGCTGATGCCGGTAGTCTTTACCATCTTCTTCCTCTGGTTCCCGGCGGGTCTGGTACTCTACTGGTTGGTGAACAACATTCTGTCGATCAGCCAGCAGTGGTACATTACCCGCAAGATCGAAGCAGAAATGGCCACTAAAAAGCATTGATACTGTGACCGTTTGAATGTTCGACAAAGGCTCCGTAACGGGGCCTTTGTTGTTTCAGGAATGCACAAAACTGTTGTGTAAGAGGCATGATTCATGAATCAGAGCGCTAGCATCTCCCACACTCCCGACACTATCGCGGCTATAGCCACAGCACCAGGCCAGGCGGGTGTAGGAATCGTTCGAGTATCTGGCCCACAGGCAAAGAAGATTGCCAGCGCAATGCTTGGCTATGTGCCAAAGCCCAGATACGCTCATTACGGGGCCTTTCTGGATCAGAACAATGAGCTGATTGATGAAGGCATTGGCCTGTTTTTTCCCAACCCCCATTCCTTTACCGGCGAAGATGTCTTTGAGTTGCAGGGGCATGGCGGCACCATCATTCTGGATCTGCTGTTGCGGGAAGTTTGCAGACTAGGCGCCAGGTTGGCGCGCCCCGGTGAGTTCTCCGAGCGCGCATTTCTTAACGACAAGTTGGACCTTGCTCAGGCCGAAGCCATTGCCGATCTGATTGAAAGTAGTTCTGAGCAGGCCGCGCGCTGTGCCGTGCGATCCATGCAGGGTGTATTTTCGCGGCGTATTGAAACTCTGGTGGAGGCGGTCACTTACTTACGGATTTATGTGGAAGCCGCCATCGATTTCCCGGAAGAGGAAATCGATTTCCTGGCCGATGGCAAGGTTGCAACCGATCTGCAGGCGTTACTGGATCAACTTGAAGGTATTCTGACGGAAGCCCAGCAGGGTACGATTCTGAGGGACGGTATGAAAGTGGTGATTGCCGGTCGCCCCAATGCGGGTAAGTCCAGCTTGCTGAATGCTCTGGCCGGCCGGGAAGCAGCTATAGTAACCGCCATTGAAGGCACCACCCGGGATGTTCTGAGGGAACATATTCATATTGATGGTATGCCCCTGCACATCATTGATACTGCGGGTCTGCGAGACAGCCCGGATGAAGTGGAACAGATCGGCATTGCCCGAGCCTGGGAGGAAATCCGCCAGGCCGACCGCATTCTGCTCATGGTAGATGCCACCACCACGGATAAAACCACACCCCATGAAATCTGGCCGGATTTTATCGATCAGCTACCCGCCTCGGCTCCGGTAACCGTGATCCGTAACAAGGTAGATCTGAGCGGAGAAAGTGTGGGGCTTTCAGAGCAATCTGACGAAGACACACCGGTGATTTGTTTGGCAGCCAAGTCCACAGAAGGCCTGGACATACTCAGGGACCACCTCAAACAATGCATGGGTTTTGCCAGCACTACCGAGGGTGGTTTTCTGGCTCGTCGCAGGCATCTGGATGCGCTGCAGCGAGCAAAGGATTTTTTCGAGCAAGGTCAGGCCCAGTTGGAAGGTTATGGCGCTGGTGAACTGCTGGCTGAAGATTTACGCGCAGCTCAGGATGCGCTGGGGGAAATTACCGGGCAGATTACGCCAGATGAACTGCTAGGGAAAATTTTCGGGTCGTTTTGCATCGGGAAGTGAACGTATATCCACAGTAGATACCACTAGCTCAGTCGTAAGATTCCGATAAATAGTTACACTGGTAGCTCATGCTTGGAATAGACAGCGAGGTTGAGCTTATGTCTGAGTGCTATCAGAATCTTCATTTGCAGCTATTGGCAGGGGAGTGGCAAGAAGGCCGCGGCGAAGAATCCCGTTCTGTTATAAACCCCTACTCCGGCGAGACGCTGCTTTCCATCCGCTCGGCCACCGCCGAAGATCTGGATACGACCTACCAGAAAGCCGCAGAGGCGCAGATAGCCTGGGCGGACACACCGCCGGCGGAGCGAGCAGCTCTGCTGCTGCGTGTAGTGTCGATTTTCGACGAGCGTAAAGAGGAAATTATTGACTGGCTGATTCGGGAGTCTGGCAGCACACGGTTAAAAGCCAACATCGAATGGGGCAGCGCCAGGGGGATAACTCTGGAAGCGGCAAGTATGCCCGCCCGCGCCCAGGGCGCCACCATGAGCAGCGATGTTCCGGGGAAAGAAAATTTTGTTTATCGTAAGCCGCTGGGTGTTGTTGGTGTGATCAGCCCCTGGAACTTCCCGCTGCACCTGTCTCAACGTTCTGTCGCACCCGCAATTGCACTGGGGAATGCGGTCGTTATAAAGCCAGCGAGCGATACGCCGATTACTGGTGGTTTACTGCTGGCTCGCATTTTTGAGGAAGCGGGTCTGCCAGCAGGTGTTCTGAGTGTGGTGATTGGCCCGGGATCAGCTATCGGTGATGATTTCGTAGCGCATTCCATCCCCTCCATGATTTCGTTTACTGGCTCAACACCGGTCGGCAAGAATATCGGCAAGATCGCCACTGGCGGTCGTTACCTCAAAAAGGTCGCCCTGGAGTTGGGAGGCAATAGCCCGTTTGTCGTACTTGATGATGCGGATATAGAGCAGGCTGTGAAGGCGGCGGTATTTGGAAAGTTTCTGCATCAGGGCCAGATTTGCATGGCCATCAACCGGATCATTGTCGATTCGAAGGTTTACGACCGCTTTGTGGAAAGTTTTGTCGCCCATGTTCGCAAGCTGAACGTTGGCGATCCCTCGGCGATAGAAACTGCCATCGGCCCCATAATCAATAAATCCCAGCTTGAAGGTTTGCAGCAGAAAATTGCCAAAGCCAAAGAGCAGGGGGCCAAAGTGCTCCTGGACGGCGAGATTCAAGGACAGATGGTGCCGCCCCATGTGTTTGGTGAGGTTACCCCTGATATGGAAATCAGCCGTAACGAAATCTTCGGCCCGCTTGTAGGAATCCAGAAAGCCCGGGATGAAAAGCACGCCCTGGAACTGGCCAATGGTACGGAATTTGGCCTTTCCAGCGCCGTATTCTCCGGTGATTTGGACAGAGGACTGAGATTTGCCCAAAAAATCAGGGCTGGAATGACTCACGTTAACGATATGCCGGTAAATGATGAAGCGCACATGCCGTTTGGCGGTGAGAAAAACTCTGGGTTGGGCCGTTTCAATGGTGGCTGGGCCATTGAAGAGTTTTCCACAGCGCAGTGGGTGAGTGTGCAGAGGTCTCCGAGGCAGTATCCGTTCTGATTACGCTCAAAAATTGAAGAGGTCGGGGATTCGACAGGAAACTTCCGGGTTAGGTAATTGAAGAGGGTATATTGATGGACATTAAAGCAGCGGTAACCCATAGCCAGGGTAAGCCATTCAAACTGGAGTCTGTGCAACTTGCAGATCCGGATTTTGACGAAATACGGGTTCGGATTGTTGCAGCGGGTGTCTGCCATACGGATGTTGTGGCGCGGGATCTTGGCATCGCGCCATTCCCGATCGTACTCGGCCATGAGGGCTCTGGCGTTGTAGACGCTGTTGGTGCGGGAGTGTCTGATCTTAAAACCGGTGATCATGTGGTGCTGTCGTTTGCCCACTGCGGTAATTGCGGGCATTGCCTGACCGGCCACCCAACCGTTTGCGATACTTTCAACGATCTGAACTTTGGCGGTGCCATGGACGATGGTAGTCGTCGGCTGGCTCAGGGCGAACAGTCGCTGGCGACATTTTTTGGGCAATCATCATTTGCCACCTACTCCATTGCCAAGTCCAGGAATGTGGTGAAAGTAGATCCAGATGTTGATCTTGCTCTGTTGGGGCCGCTGGGGTGTGGTATCCAGACCGGGGCAGGCACGGTACTCAATCGTCTCAAGCCTGAATTTGGTTCCACTATTGTGGTTTATGGTGCTGGCGCTGTAGGACTTAGTGCGGTTATGGCTGCCAGAATTGTTGGTTGTCAGCACATCATCGCCGTTGATGTGCATGACAGTCGGCTTGCTCTGGCGAAAGAACTTGGCGCGACCCACGCCTTCAACGGCAAAGATGTGGATGTCGTAGCGGAAGTCAAAAAACTCACAGGTAGCGGCAGTCATTATGCCGTTGAAACCACAGGGGTACCCCCGGTTGTCAAACAGTCACTGAACGCCTTGAGGCCGTTGGGCACAGTTGCAATTGTTGGTATTACACCTGAGATGAGTCTTGATATTCACAACGATCTTATGGCCGAAGGCAAGAGTATGATCGGCGTTATTGAAGGCGATTCTATCCCCCGTGTATTTATTCCGCAGCTTATCGCGTACTACAAAGCGGGGGAGTTTCCGTTCGATAAGCTGGTCAAATTTTATGACTTTGAGCAGATTAACCAGGCGTTTGAAGACTCGGCAAGTGGCATTACCATCAAGCCGGTTTTGAAAATAGCCTGATTAAACAGGAGGCTGATGACAGTCTCCTTATAGACAGCACGCTTTGAACTTCCTGCCGCTTCCACAGGGGCAGGGTTCATTGCGACCGGGTTTCAGAATACCTTCCTCCGGTTGGCCTTTCAGGTAGTACCAACGCCCATCTTCTCGCACAAACTCTGAATTTTCCTGCAAGTAACCCCAACCAGATTCCATACGATAAATGGCTTGGAAGTGCACTTGGCCTGTATCGCCTGTTTCTTTGCTATCCAAAATTCGAAGTGATGCCCAATCTGGTGAGTCATTCAGATCCAGTGTTGCGGGTCTGCTGCTGACATGCCAGCTGGCGCGAAGGTAATCCGGAAGTTTGAGAAAAAATGCAGTAAAGCGGGAACGCATCAATGCTTCAGGAGTTGGTGCAATTGCGCCCTGGTGGTATCGCAGACAACAATCTGCGTAGGAACTCTGGCTCTCACAGGGACAATGTGCGATGGTATGTTCATTAGGCATAAGGTTATAACATTTTGTAAGGTTGCTTCAGTGGAACAGTATAGCAGCCTGATCAGTAGCTGATTTTGGCTGTTTCAGGAATGGTACCCTGGGAAAAATCAATTTAGAGGTAGTGACTATGTCGATTGAGCGTCTTGTGTTTGCCATTGCGGGGATTTTCGTTCTCCTCAGTGTGGCTTTGTCCCAATTGCATTCTGTTTACTGGCTTTGGTTTACTGCGTTCGTGGGTGTAAATATGTTGCAGGCCGCCTTTACAGGATTTTGCCCACTGGCGAAAATATTGAAAGCGCTTGGGAAGGAGTCAGGAACCGCCTTCAACTGAAAAAATCGTTGAATGAATGATTTATTCGTTCATGACGAAACAAAATGCCGGGTTATAGCGTAAGCTTATAACTCGGCATTTCTGGTTTTAAAACTCTTTAAACCCTGTATTTATTGCTTGCTGTAGTAAGCAGACATATCCGCAATATCTTCATCAGTCAGGTTTGTTGCCTGAGGCGTCATTACTGCCGACATTCCGCCATTGCGTTCGCCAGCACGATAGGCTTTCAGCGCCATCTCTAAATATTCTGGTGCCTGGCCAGCAAGGTGGGGATAGATTGGGGCAGTGGATTTA
Source organism: Marinobacter salexigens (assembly GCF_002806945.1). Classification (GTDB taxonomy): domain Bacteria; phylum Pseudomonadota; class Gammaproteobacteria; order Pseudomonadales; family Oleiphilaceae; genus Marinobacter; species Marinobacter salexigens. The sequence goes on along the minus strand of NZ_NIHC01000003.1, from coordinate 78,215 downwards.
CCATCAGTACCGTGACAGGCAACACAGGTGGCAATTTTTTTTGCTCCCGCTTCAGCATCAGCTGCTAATGCAGGAACAGCAAAGATGCCAAGTATAAGGCCAATCAGCGCGGGTCTTCTCAATACAATTTTCATACTTACCTCCAGTGTCTGAACCGTTTCACAGGCTTGCATATTTGTAAAAGTAAGCGTCAGGTCGCGCCTTTTTGCAAGGATGTGCTGAAAACACGCATGCTCACCTTTGACGTGTATCAAGATTTGTTTAGAGACATGGGTCTATAGGTGTTTTACGGCACTCAAGTGAAACTAGCCTATGCTAATTTTAAAAGAGTTGGCCGATGAAGAGAGTACAACAGGTCATAAATAAACTGTGGTCGACCTGGATCGGCGACAGGTGGCAATTGTCGATGAGGAGAGAGTCATGGGAATGTGGAAGCTGAAGCGCCGCGATTTCCTCAAAGGTTTGGGCGCAACGGGTACTGGCGTTATGCTCAGTGGAAACGTTTGGGCATTGAACCGGTTACAACCGATCGAAGACACCTTGGCCACAGAGTATCCCTATCGCGACTGGGAAGATCTTTACCGGAATGAGTGGGCATGGGACAGTGTTGGACACGCCGCCCACTGCATTAACTGCATGGGTAACTGTGCCTGGAACGTGTATGTCAAAGACGGCATAGTGATCCGCGAAGAGCAGATCGCAAAATACCCACAGGTTCATGAGAACATTCCCGATGCCAATCCCCGTGGCTGTCAGAAAGGCGCCATTCACTCCACCTCCATGTACGAGGCAGACCGCTTACGCTATCCATTGAAGCGCACAGGCGAACGTGGCGAAGGCAAATGGCAGCGAATCTCCTGGGATCAGGCTACGGAAGAAGTGGCCGACAAAATCATCGACATTTTTGTCAAGCATGGCCCCGGCAAGCTGAAAACGCACCAGGGTTCTGGCAACCAGACCATGGTGCGTCAGTCTGGCCCCGCACGCTTTGCGGCTTTGGTAGGTGGCATCCAGCTTGACGGCTTTACCGTGGTAGGGGATCTGTTAACCGGTGCTCACCTGGCCTATGGCAACCCGCTGGAAAGCTTCACCTCTGATGCCTGGTTTGATGCCGATTACATCATGCTGGGCATGATTAATCCCAACGCCACCCGTATTCCTGATGCTCATTACATCTGGGAAGCGAAATACAATGGCGCACGCATCACCAGTACGGCACCGGATTACAACCCAAGTGCCATCCATACCGATTTGTGGATGCCTATAAAGCAGGGTTCGGATCCGTTTCTCGCCATGTCATTTGTGAATGTGATTATTGAAGAAAACCTGTTCAAACCAACGTTCATGAAAGAGCAGACCGACCTCCCCATGCTGGTGCGCAGGGACAACGGAAATCTGTTGCGTGAATCCGACATGGTGGAAGGTGGATCAGATGAGGTGTTCTACCATTGGGATCTGAACACTAACAAAGCTGTAAAAGCCAAAGGCTCCATGGGGGATGGCGATAAAACCCTGAAGCTTGGTGATGTGGACCCGGCTCTTGAAGGTACTTTTACGGTAGAGCAAGGCCTCAAAGTCACCACAGTTTTTGAGCAGGTAAAGCAGGAAGCAGCAAAGTACACGCCGGAAAAAACCCAACAGCATACCGGCATTCATCCGGACATTGTGCGTCAGGAAGCCCGTCATCTGGCCAAGGCAAAGAAAGCCATCGTTATGCTGGGCTACATCACTTCAAGCTACTCCAACTGTTTGTACACCTGTTGGGGGTATGCGTTGACACTGGCTTTGACCGGGCATGGTGGCCGTACCGGTGGTCTGGACACATCCTGGGTTGTCTGGAATCACCCAAGGTGGAGCGAGCTTGCCGGTTTTGAAGGTAAAAAATCAGCTCGTCTGGAGCCGGGTGGCCTAGGTGAATTCTTGCGTGGCGGCATGATGGAAGGCGCTCGCAATCACTTTGACAATAAAAAGCTGAAAAAACGCGTGGGCTTCGATCTTGATGAGATGGAAGAAATGATGAACGAGTCCATGGAAAAGGGCTGGATGCCGTACCACGGCGAAATCAAGGGCATGATTTCCATCGCGGATAACACCTTCCGTCGCAACAAAATGAGTAAAAAGTACCGCGAAGAGCATCTGCGCCAGGCAGAAGAGCTGTACGTGAACATTAACGTGCGCATGGATTCTACTGCTGAATGGGCCGATTACGTGTTGCCTGCGGCCAGCCACTATGAAGCCTGGGATATCCGTACCCAGGGGTACCACCGGTTTGCCAACGTATTTACCCGCTCGGTTGAGCCAGTGGGTGAGTCCAAGCCGGATTGGGAAATCATGGCGCTGCTTACCAAGAAGATCCAGGAGAGAGCCATTGCCCGCGGCATAGGGCCGATTCAGGATGGTGACGTAACCCGTGATTTGCACACTATTCACGACGACTTTACCCGCCAGGGCACCCTGAACACGGATTACGATGTGCTCAAGCACATCATTGAGGATTCCCCGGAATTCGGTGGTGTCACGCTTGAAGAAGCCGCCGAGAAAGGTTTCATCGTGATGAACGAACACGCGGGCTTGAATCAGCCATTGAAGCCGGATGAGGGGTATAACCCGTTCACTGCGCAAACCGATGGCAAAAAGCCCTACGAAACCCTGACCGGTCGTATCACTTTCTACTGTGATCACCCTTGGTTCAAGAAACTGAAATCCACTGTACCCACTGCACGTTTGTATGCAGGGCCGGAGGCATCCAACTACCCACTGAAATTCTATTCACCACACTCCCGCTGGGCGATCCACTCCAACTGGCGCAGCAACAAGTACCTGCTGCGGTTGCAGCGCGGTGAACCGAATATCTACATCAACCCGCAGCTGGCTGAGAAAAAAGGCATCAAGGACGGCGACACAGTGCGGTTATTTAACGCGAACGGCGACTTTTTCGCTCAAGCCAAGTTCTATCCGAGCATCCCGGTAGACTCGATCATGATGGAGCACGGCTGGGAGCCACACCAGTATATTCAGCGCAGAAATATGAACGTTTCCCACGCTGTATTTTTACAACCGCTGGAGTTGGCGGGCGGCTGGGGTCACCTGCAGTTTATTTATGCCAAATGGAATGCTAACCAGCATATCCATGAAACCAGTTACGACATAGAACTGGCCAAGGCTGAAGATATCACCGACCCACGTGCCGTTTAAGAGGAGATAATCATGACTGTTAAACGCCAACTCAGCATGGTCCTGGATCTGAACAAGTGCATTGGCTGCCACACCTGTTCCGCAGCCTGCAAACTCATGTGGACCAACCGCAACGGCCGTGAGTTCATGTACTGGAACAACGTGGAGTCCCAGCCGGGTAAAGGTTACCCAAGGGATTACGAAAACATGGGCGGTGGTTTTGATGCCGACGGTGCCTTGCGTCTTGGGCGCCAGCCCAGCCAGGAAGATTACGGTATTCCCTGGGAATACAACTACGAAGACGCCCTGATGACAGGCACCGACCCCTGGTTGCGACCCAATGTGAAGCCCACCTGGGGTGCTAACTGGGACGAAGATGAGGGTGAGGGTGACTACCCCAACAGTTACTACTTCTACCTGCCGCGCCTGTGTAACCACTGCGCCAACCCGGCGTGCCTGGCGGCTTGTACCCGCAACGCCATCTACAAGCGCCAGGAAGACGGCATTGTACTGGTGGATCAGGAACGCTGCCGGGGCTATCGCTACTGCGTAAACGCCTGTCCGTACAAGAAGATCTACTTCAACGAGGAGATTTCCAAATCCGAGAAGTGCATTTTCTGCTACCCACGGATTGAAAAGGGCTTGCCCACCGCCTGCGCCCAGCAGTGTGTGGGTCGAATTCGCTGGATAGGCTATCGCGACGATGAAGATGGCCCGATTCACAAGCTGGTGGAGAAATACAAAGTGGCCTTGCCATTGCACGCAGAGTGGGGCACTGAACCCAACGTATTCTATGTGCCGCCCCTGTCGCCACCCAAGTTTGGCGAAAACGGCGAGCAGCTGGATGAATCCCGGATACCGCTTTCCTATCTTGAAAGCCTGTTTGGCCCCCGTACCGGCGAGGTTCTGGATACGCTTCAGGAAGCCCGTCAGGCGAAGGCCGATGGCGAAGGCAGCGAACTTATGGATATTCTGATCGGCTACAAACACGCTGAAATGTTCAAACTGAGCTGAGGCCGGGAGAAAGGTAATGACGCAATTAGCAGCGCCAACGACCCGGCAGCATGAGTTTGAAACTGCCGAGGCTCGTGGAGCAGTTTATCGCCTTGCGGCTGTGGCATTGGGTTACCCCATGGAAGAAACCTGGGAAGTCCTCGCCGATGGGCGCCTGCAAGGGGCGCTCAGCGAAGCTTGGCAAACACTGGGGGGTGAGCCCTGGCCACAGTTTGATGCAAGCCCTGATGCAGAGGCTTTGCAAGTGGGCTACATGGCTACGTTTGTTCATGGCAAGCGAGGCAAACCGAGGGTGCCATTGGTGGCCAGTGCCTACAACAGCCTGGTTGGGGGGCTAACCCCTGGTGCCTATCTGTTGAATGTTCAAGCGTTCTATACACACTTCGGGCTGACCGCCGCCGTGGATGATGAAGGTCATAAAGACCAGCCTGATCACCTTTTAGCGATGCTGGAGTTCTGTGCACTGCTTTGCCACCTAGAGGCTCAGGCCCTGGAAAACCAGCGGGATGCATCGCCTTACCGGCGGGCTCAAAGGGATTTCCTGGTTCGCTATCTCAGGCCGCTATTACAAGCCATTCGCGCCAAATACGCTCAGGAAGATCAGCACGGTCTGGATGCCAATCTGGCACATTTGGTGAAGGTACTCCCGGATTGGACGCTTGCCCAACAGCGGGCTCTGGAACATCAGGTAGGGCCATGCCCCGAAGAGGGGGCAAGAAAGACCGGCACCGAAGCCAGCAGCCAACCCATGTGGGACTGAACCCAACCGAATAGCATGAGGAACCACGCCATGACATTGAAACATATTGCAAATGGCCCTTTGGTAAACCGTATTAGCCGGTTTACGGGTTTGGTCACCTTGGCGGCTTGTATGGCGGCAAGCACCAACGCACTGGCCGATCACAGCGACAGAAACCCTAACGTGAGCGAAGTGAAAGCCTGGGATACAGTGAAAGTATCGCGCATTCCTGATGGCATTTATTTGCGCACCCAAAACGATCCGGATGATCTGATCTGGGATCGTTTGCCAAAATATCGAACCAATTTGCTGCCAGCGCCCCCGGTGCATCAGTCTGTTGGTTTGCGGTTTGAAGAAGGCTCAACCCGGGGCAAGCATATTTATTTTCAGGTAGCCCGTTCCGATGAGCGGCTTTACATACGCATGCACTGGAAAGATCCCACTGAAGACCGTGCGACTACTGTGGATAAATTCGGTGATGGCGTGGCGGTACAGTTCGCACTGAACGATGCAGATACCTCCTACATGATGGGGTCTGGCCATGAGAACCCGGTGAATATCTGGTATTGGCGCGCCGGTGAACCCCAGGTGGAGAATCTTGTAGCAGGGGGTTATGGCAGCACCACCAGCCTGCCGCAACAGAGTGTTCATGGTGGCAGTGCCTACTTTACCAGTGACGTTCCCGAGAAAAGGGAGTGGCAGGTGGTGATGTCACGACCCTTTGAGTCTGATGGTGAGCACGAAGTGAATTTTGATCGTGAAACTGTGCCCATGGGATTCGCTATATGGCAAGGTAGTGACAATGAACGCGATGGCAACAAGCGCGTAACTCATACCTGGATACTTCTGGACACCCGTCTGGACGGCAACGCCCCGAACTAAGGAGCCCTTGATGTCGGTTTCCCATTTTCCCGGTCGTGATCCTCTGGCTCTGGTGCCGGAGGATTGCGCTCGCGGCCATGCCTGCCAGTTTTGCCCTGAGGAAGAACAGTGCCGGCTGGATAAAGGCCAGCATGAAAAACGGCTGATTGAGTCCCGGCTGGCCCAGATTGGCCAGATCATCATGGTGATGGCCAACAAGGGCGGCGTGGGCAAAAGTACGGTGTCGGCCAACGTAGCGGCCGGACTGGCGGCTCAGGGCTACCGGGTAGGGGTGGCGGATGCCGACATTCACGGCCCGAATCAGAGCCGTTTTTTCGGATTTGTGGGCGAGCGGGTGCGCTTGAGCAAAAAAGGCTTGCCACCAAAAGACTTTGAGCATGCCGGACTGGCACACCCGGTGAAGGTTGGCTCCCTGGCCTTCATGATGGAAACCGACGACACGCCCATTGTCTGGCGGGATGCCTACAAGCACGACTTCATGCACCACCTGATCGGATCATTCGATTGGGGCCCGCTGGATTTTCTGGTGATCGACATGCCACCGGGAACGGGCAACGAACTGATTACCCTTTCGGATATGCTGGAAGGTCATGATGTTGCAGCGTTGCTGGCCACTACGCCCCAGGAAGTGGCGCTGATGGATAGCCTCAAGGCGGTGCGGTTTTGCCAGGAGCGGGGGCTTCCGATGCTTGGTGTAGTGGAAAATATGGCGGGTGTCAGCTGCCCCCACTGTAGCGGCCACTTTCACGTTTTCCCCCGAAGCCATCTGGCTGAAGCTTTGGCGTCTGCGGATGTGACTTCCCTGGCGCAAATCCCCCTGTCGCTGGCGTTGTCCAGCGGCTCTGATACTGGCGTCCCAATCGTCGTCTCGGAACCAGAAGGCCCTGAAGCACAGGCGTTTGCTCCAGTTGTCACTGCCTGTGTGGCTCACGCTCAGGCTCGTTTTGCGGACGCAGCCAAACACTCCCTGCATGGACTTGCACAGGCTGGTCTGGAAAGTGACGAGCTGGAACAGGCGCTGGAATCTGTGCCTGAGGAACAGAGGAATGCACTGCGCCAACAGCTTGAATCCTTGCTGGGCAACTCTAACGATTCTTCACCGCAGAGTTGAATACCAGGTTAGTGTTGCGACAGCCCCATCGCCGGGCAGACACCCTTAATTTGAGAGTATTGCCATGACAGACACTCGCGCGCCTGAACGCCGTCGATTTTTCCGCCAGATGCTAGGAACGGACAACTCCACAGCCCCCGGTCGCGCACCCTGGCGCCGGGTGCCGGAAGTGGGTGCCGGTGATGGCGACGTGCTTTGGTCTGGCTGGACAGGCAATGGCGAACTGTTTGTTGTGGGTGACGAAGGCATGGTGTTGCGCTATACCGGCAAAGCCGAGGCAGGGGAAGCGCAATGGCAGCAGATGACGCTGCCCACACGGCTGCCCTTACATGGCATTTGGGGCGCATCTGCAAACAACCTCTTTGCCGTTGGCTGGATGGGCGCTCTGCTGCACTACGATGGCGATCAATGGCAGTTATTGCGGGGCGGTGTGATTGATGAAACAAACGGGCGTTTTGCCGCCTGCGAGGAAAACACACCCTTGTTTGCCATTGATGGTAACGAACAGGGGCAAGCCTGGGCGGTAGGCGATGACGGCATGGTTCTGCACTTTGACGGGGCCAAGTGGCAGCGGGAGCAAAGCCCTACCCAGGTGAATTTGAGAGCGGTTGCCTGCGCACCAGACAACACCGTATACGCAGCCGGTGCAGAAGGCACTGTGCTGCGCCGGGACAGCGACGGCCTGTGGAAAAAACTGGATTGTCCATTGGGTTCCGGGTTTCATGCTTTATTGGTAATGGATGATGGCAGCGTACTGTTGGGTGGCGGTCGTTATTTCGTCGATCAAGGTGGTTTCCGCGGCGAACTGGTGCGCTACCAGAACAACCGGTTCCAGGCCCTGACATTTGACGAACCCATGCCGCGCCTGAGATCGCTTAAAGCCTATAAAGGCGGCGTGCTGATTGTGGGTGACCAAGGCCACTTGTACTACCTCAAGGACTTACGCCTCGACAAGCTGGAGAGCAATAGCCATCACGACTTGATGGATATTATCGTGTTGTCTACCGGTGAAGCACTGGCGGTCGGCGATTTTGGAACCATCATGACCGCTGCAGAAGATTTCACCCAGGCACTGGCACCGCCACCTGCAGCTGCAGCCGCCAGCCCCTGGGAAGCCATGGATGTACCGACCAAAAACCAGCTTTGGGGCTTCACCGAAGGTTTGGATGGCACCTGCTACGCATGCGGTGAGGCTGGCACGGTAATGCGCTTGCAGGGTGACAACTGGGAGCTTCTGCCACCACCCAGTGACCTTACGGTGCACTGCCTGTGGGATACCGGTGCCGGGCTCTTTGCCGCTGGCCAGGAAGGCCGCATATTCCGCTTTGATGGCCAGCAATGGGCTCTGCATTACGACTTGAATCTTGATCTCACCATCATGGACATGTGGGGCAGCAGCCCCGAATCCCTGTATGCCGTAGGGGACGAAGGCCTGATTTTGCATTTTGACGGTTTGCGCTGGCAGCGCATGCCCAGTGGCACCCAGTCAGCGCTATACTGCCTCTGGGCCATGGATGACGAACATATGCTGGCCCCCGGCGATTTTGGACTGGTGCTGAGATACAACGGCAAAGAGTGGAGTGAGTTCAATGTGGGCACCGAGAACTTCCTTTATGGAATCTGGGGCGACAGCTTGAGCAATATCTACGCCGTTGGGCTATCAGGCACCTTGGCCCACTTTAATGGCCAGCGTTGGCAGCAAATGGCTACCCGCCTGCGGGAAGATATTCTGTCGATATCCGGCTCCGAGGCCGCAGGTGCCTTTGCCGTGGGTACCCGAGGCTGTGTTCTGCGCCTCGACGGGGACCAATGGCTAACGGAACCCAGTGGCAGTGATGCCGGTTTGAGAGTGGTGTGTGCTACCCGCAGTGGTGTGGTGTATGCGGTGGGCGATCGGGGAACGGTTTTGCGGCGCCATGGAAAAAGACGCAATTGAGTGTAATTTTAAATAAGAATCATTACCATTCACAAACAAGAAGTAATATCATTCGAACCTTTCTGAGATAGCTCAAAAGGAAGGATGATATGTTGTTTTACCGGATAGCCACGGGCGCGGCTTGCAGCGCGCTTGTTTTCAACGCGGCTGCACAGGCGCAACCCACCGAGCTGGATGAACTGGTGGTCACTGCCTCTGGTTTTGAACAGAAAGTGACGGATGCGCCCGCCAGCATCAGCGTACTTAGCCAGCAAGATTTACAGAAAAATCAGTTTTCCAATCTGGGCGAAGCACTGGGTACAGTCGAAGGTCTGGACGTTCGCCAAAGCACCGGCAAGACTGGCGGTCTGAACATCAGTATCCGTGGCTTACCCAGTGAATACACGTTGATTCTGATTGATGGGAGGCGCCAGAACCCGCCGGGCAATGTTACCCCTAATGGTTTTGGTGATACGTCGACCAGTTTTATCCCACCGCTATCCGCCATTGACCGTATAGAAGTGATCCGCGGGCCCATGTCCACGCTTTATGGCTCTGACGCCATCGGTGGTGTGGTTAACATCATTACAAAAAAAGTATCTGACGAGTGGGTTGGCTCAGTAACCCTGGAGCGTACTTTTCAGGAAAATCGTGATTTTGGCGGGAATGGCAAGGCCAGTTTTTACACCAGCGGCCCATTAGTCGAAAGCCTGCTTGGACTGGCTGTGCGCGGAAGCGTGTTTGACAGGGAAGCATCCGATCTTGATTTTGCCGACGGTTCCGAAGCGCCGAAACGTGGCGTGGCGCCGGTGGATGGCCGCAATCATAACCTTGGTGCACGATTGACCCTGGTGCCGGCACAGGGACACGAATTTTATCTGGACGCTGAGCAGGGCCGGCAGGTTTATAACAACGATTCCTGCCAGTTGGGTACTCTGGATGGGAAAAACCGGGCTGGTTGTACAGATGACCCAGGTGCCGCTAATGGTTATTCCGATGAACTGAGGTTCAATCGGGATCAGGTGGCAATAGGGCAGTCCAGCGAGTTGGGCTTTGGTACCTGGAGCAATGACCTGACTTATAACGTCACGGAAACCGAAGGGCGTACCCTGCCAGGAACCATAGGCACGCCTTATGATGCGCCCTTCCAGAACCTGGTTGGTGGTGCCGACCGAGAGTTGGAATCCAAAGATACTGTATTCGATAGCAAGCTGGTTGCGGCCGTACTGGACAGCCACATCATCACTGTGGGTGGCCAGTACCGGGATACACGCCTTACGGATGGCTTGTCTGATACCACGTTCAAACAAGACTCCTGGGCTGTTTTTGCCGAGGATGAATGGTACTTGCAGGACAACCTCACATTGACGCTTGGCGGTCGTTACGAAGATCACAATGCGTTCTCGGGGCACTTCACTCCGCGTGCCTATCTCGTCTGGAATACCAATGCTAACTGGACTCTGAAAGGCGGTGCCAGCCAAGGCTACAAAACGCCGGATATCAACGATTTGTATAATGGCATTAACGGCGTGACTCGTCAGGGCGAAACCTTAACCATCGGAACCCCGGATCTGGAACCCGAAGAAAGCACCAACTATGAAGTGGGTGCCTACTTTGACAACCTGGACGGCTTTAAAGCCAATGCGACCGTTTTCTATACTCGTTTCAGTGACAAGATTGACACAGGCAACCCGGTCACCATCAGTGGCGATCCGTTAATTCCAGACGGTGTTTACGATCAGCTGGATAATATTGGCAAGGCCGAGACCCGTGGTGTTGAACTGGCCTCCAATTGGCAATTTGCGCCGAACTGGAGCCTCCGCAACAGCTATACTTACACAGATACGGAACAAAAAAGTGGTGTGAACAAAGGTGCACCCCTGACCAACACACCGAAGCATGTGCTGCATGCCCGCCTGAACTGGCAGGTGGCACCTCAGCTGGACCTGTGGTTGTCTGGGGAATACCGGGGCGAGCGTACCCGTTACCTGAAGAGATCGGAAAACTTCACTGCCGAAGAGCGGGCGGTTGACCAACAACTCGGCGATCTGAGCGAGTATGCGCTATTTCACTTCGGCGGTGCCTACCAGGCCAGCGAGAACGTGAAGCTTACCGCCACAATCTATAACCTGTTTGATAAAGACTTTCTGTCCGGCGGTAGTTACAGCTACCTCGACGGAAACGGTAATCAGGTAACAGACTGGGCATCTGAATACGTTTATATCAACCGGGGCATGGCAGCGGGTGGAACCGTCGAAGAGGGTAGGCGTTTGTGGCTGTCCGCTATGGTCTCATTCTGAGCCCTTGCCCCTGTTGATTTCAGAATTTGATGGTCGTCAATTTTGCTACCGGTAATTATGCCGGTAGCTTTCCTTTTATTTACAAAAATTAACCTTGTGCTAGCTTGATAGCAGTAAATCCTGTTGATGAGAGAGCACAAAATGAAACGGCAAACACTGAAGCTTGCTATCGCCGTCAGCCTCGGCCTTACCGCAGGAGCAGCCATGGCGGCAGACTTGCAGGAACGTGCGCGGGACATGTTTTCGGCGATACCCCAGTACCCACCGGTGATTGACGGCAACGAGCTGACGGAAGCGAAAGTCGAGCTTGGTAAAATGCTGTTTTTCGAACCACGCCTGTCCGCAAGTCACCTGATCAGTTGCAATACTTGCCACAACGTAGGCATGGGTGGGCACGATTACCTTCCCGTTTCTATTGGCCACGGTTGGCAAAAAGGGCCGCGTAACTCGCCTACGGTCTTTAATGCTGTCTTTAACGCAGCCCAGTTCTGGGATGGCCGGGCAGCGGACCTGGCGGAGCAGGCCAAGGGGCCGGTTCAGGCTGGTGTTGAGATGAGCAGTACACCGGCGCGCGTTGAGGCGACATTGTCCAGCATGCCAGCGTATGTGGAAAAGTTTACTCAAGCCTTTCCCGGTGAAGATAATCCGGTAACCTTCAACAACATGGCGATTGCGATCGAGGCCTATGAAGCAACGCTGATCACACCAGATGCCGATTTTGACAAGTTCCTGCGGGGTGACAAAACAGCCTTGAACGAGCAGGAACAGGAAGGTTTGGCGCTGTTTATGGATAAAGGCTGTGTGGCCTGCCATGCCGGCATTAACCTGGGCGGCCAGGAATACTACCCGTTCGGATTAGTGACCAAACCCGGGGCCGAGATATTACCTGAGGGCGATAAAGGCCGTTTTGCGGTGACTGAGACAGCCTCGGATGAATATGTATTCCGCGCATCGCCTTTGCGGAACATAGAGCTGACCGCGCCCTATTTCCATTCCGGTGCAGTCTGGAGCCTGGAAGAGGCCGTTGCTGTTATGGGTACGGCCCAGTTGGGAACGGAACTGAATGATGACGAAGTAAAGTCCATCACAGCCTTCCTGAAAACCCTGACTGGCAAAATTCCGGAAGTCCGGTACCCACTGTTACCGCCAAGCACAGACGATACACCGAAACCAGAATCCATGGTGCTGCCGCAGTAATCTGAAAAACCTTGGCTCTGTTGCCCCGTTCTTTATAATCCGGGGCGGCAGAGCCACAGGGACCTTTTTTGCACACGACTTCCTGCCGATTTCTGCTTTATATAAAAGCGCACTTATAAACGGAAACGCCGATCGCTGAAGTCTTTTCCTAAAGAAGACTGGTGTCTGTGGTTACCTTTAACTGCCATGGGGTTTACGAAAACACACATTTTACTTCTAAAATAGTAATAATCATTGCGGTACGCTACCCAGACTCGGGTTTCCAGTGCTCGTTTGAGCCCTTTGCAAGGTGGTGGATGGGTCAAGATTATGGGAGATAAAATGAGAGTATCTGAGCGTAAGGGTGTTCGTCACTTAGCACTAGTAGTGGCATTTTTAGGGAGCATGGCGTCGGGGCTGGGTTATGCATCGGATAAGTTGTATCTCTATACGGAGAACTTCCCGCCCTATAACATGAGTTCCTCCGGGCGCGCTTTTGAGCACAATGCAAATAGTATCGATGGTATTTGCACTGAAATGGTGAAAGCCATACTGCAAAATACCGACTTGGATTACGTTATCAAATTACGTAATTGGGATTATGGCTACAACCGAGCCCTGAATAAGTCGAATCATGGAGTTTTCTGTACAACGTTCACTGAGGAGCGGGAACACCTGTTTAAATGGGTAGGTCCGCTGACCAAAAACCTTTGGACAATCTTCGCGGCCAGTGGAACTGATCTGAAAATTGATAAACTGGAAGATACCAAAGGCATGGTTTATGCGGGATATCGCAATGATGTCATGACCACGTATTTGCTGGATCGCGGTTACAAGGTGTCTGCTATGGAGAGCGATGACATCAACCCCAAACGCCTTGAACTCGGCCAGGTAGACTTGTGGATTGCTGACCGGCTGGCAGGGCCATACTTCGCTTCTCAGCAAGATGTGGAAGGCCTTGAGCCGATCTTTTCATTTAATGACACTGAATTGTATCTGGCTATGAACCTGGATACTTCTGAAGAGATCATGCAAAAACTGCAGGAAGGCCTCAAGGAGATCAGGAGTAATGGCATGTACGAGGCTATAGAGACCAAGTACGGTCTTTAAACCTGATACGCAATTGCTGTCCGTTGCTGGGGGAGCTGTCTCCCCCGTCTTCCAGTCTTTCAAAAGCTTGCAGTAAACAGCCTGAATGGCTCTTTGATGACTGCAATTAATCTGATTCTGGCCTGGTTGTAATTGCCACTCCCTGCTCCGCAAAGACTTCCTGAGCCACCTTCATAGCGGTGAGTACTCTTGGAAAACCCACGTAGGGGATCAGGTGCACAAGGCAGCCGGCGATTTCATCAGGGGTTAAACCCACGTTCAGACCGGTTACCACATGCATGCCAATCTGGGGCGTGCCTTGGGCCACCAACGCCGAGATGGTGGTCAGCACCTTCTGTTTGTTGTCCAGGCCCGGGCGTGCGTAGATATCCCCAAATGCGAACTCCACCACCAGCCGGGTCAAGTCCGGCGCTATATCCTTGAAGCTCTCACCAACTTCCATGTGGCCGGTGGGGCTGTTGGCATCGGGTACCGTCAGCTCCTTGAGTTTGTCCATGCCCTTTTGAAAACGATCGGTTGTCACCACAGTCTCCTTTAATCCCGGATTCAAGAAGACTACAGGTTACTGTGGTGCCCCGGGGATAGCCAATTGTGGCTCTTTATCCGGGCTTAGCCGATAAACGCCATGTTCTCCGGATCGATCTGCATCAGGTTTCGGCTTGGGCTAAGCATGCTTGTGGCATGGGTTTGGGCCCTGGGTAGCAACCGTTCAAAATAGAACTCGGCGGTGGCCAGCTTGGCATTGTAGAAAGCCTCTGAATCGTTACCCCCTTTATCCAGGCGATCCGCTGCTGCGACCGCCTGGCGTGCCCACATATACGCCATGGTGACGTAACCGCTGTACATCAGAAAATCGTAGGAAGCCGAACTGACCACATCGCGATCCTTACGGGCAGCAAACATGATCCGCATGGTGAGCAGGTTCCACTGGGCGGTGAGTTTCAGCAGTTCCACAGCATAGGGCCGTACACGGCTATCGGTCAGGTGCTTACGGGCAAAGTTGGCGATGCGGGCGGTGAAATCCCGTACTGCTCCGCCCTTGGTGGTCAGCAATACCTTGCGGCCCAGCAGATCCAGCGCCTGAATGCCGGTGGTGCCTTCATACAGCGTGGCGATCCGGGTATCCCGGGCAATCTGTTCCATGCCGTGTTCGCGAATGTAGCCGTGGCCACCAAACACTTGCATGCCAAGGTTAGCCGCCTCGTTACCCAGTTCCGTAAGGAATCCTTTCAGAATCGGGGTCAAGAAGCCCAGTTTGTCATCGTACCTGGCGGCTTTCTTTTCATCCCCTGCGGAATGGCCTTCAACCATATGGTCTGCCAGGCGCGCGGCGTCATACAGCATGGCGCGGCCACCTTCGGCAATGGCTTTCTGGGTGAGCAGCATACGGCGCACATCGGCGTGGTGAATCAGGCTGTCGGCGACATAGTCCGGGTCTTTTTTACCGGAAAGTGCACGCATGGAGCGGCGCTCTTTGGCGTAATCCAGTGCCCACTGGTAGGACAGTTCAGCCGGGCCAACACCTTGAATGGCGGTGCCGATACGCGCTGTGTTCATAAAGGTGAACATGCACTCCAGGCCTTCGTTTTCTGGGCCGATCAGGTAGCCGATTGCCTCATCAAAGTTCATCACACAGGTGGCAGAGGCCTTGATGCCCATTTTCTTTTCCAGGCTGCCGCACACTACTGCGTTGCGCTCACCGACACCGCCGTCTGCCGCAGGCACAAACTTCGGCACAATAAACAGACTGATGCCCCGGGTGCCTTTGGGCGCACCTGGCAGGCGGGCCAGTACAATGTGAATAATGTTTTCAGTGAGGTCGTGGTCACCTGAGGAGATAAAAATCTTGGTACCGGTAATCCTGTAGCTGCCGTCTGCCTGTGGCTCGGCCTTGGTTTTTACCTGGCCCAGATCAGTGCCACACTGGGGCTCGGTGAGGCACATGGTGCCGGCCCAGCGGCCCTCGGTCATGGGCATCAAATAGGTATCCTTCTGCTCGTCAGTGCCATGCAAAAAGATGGTGTTCATGGCACCCATGGACAGGCCCGGGTACATGGAAAACGACCAGTTCGCGGTGCCCATCATTTCCTGCTTCAAAAGGCCCATGGAGGCAGGCAGGCCCTGGCCGCCAAATTCTTCCGGCGCAGAAAGCCCTTGCCAGCCACCTATCACATACTGGTTATAGGCTTCTTTATAGCCTTTGGGAGTGGTTACCTCGCCATCTTTCAGCGTACAACCTTCTTCATCACCGGGCTGGTAAAGGGGGCTTAGCTGTTCTTCGCAAAAGCGACCGCATTCGGTGAGGATAGCGTCCACGATATCGGGAGTTGCGTTTTCTCCGCTCGCCAACGATGCATAGTGTTTCGGGTAATCAAACACTTCGTTTAGCAGAAACTTCATGTCACGCAGGGGTGCCTTGTATACCGGCATAATCAATCCTCTGTACGGGTCTGGAAATCTTCAGGCGGGGGGGGGTTGTTCACCGCCAGGTTGCCTGCAGTTTTACGGCATAGTGCGGAGGAATCCATTGACGAAAAGCGCCTATGGCGGTGTCAGTAAAGACAGTCCATGAATTTGACACACGCAACCTGCTGATCGAAGAAGTCTCCTCGGGCGTATTCAGGTATCAAGAAGTAACGCGTGAATTCTGATCAGAGAGCCTGAATAACAAGGCATTTGGAGTGTTTTGCTGAATAGTGTAAAAAAATTGCAAAACCTGTGTTCTGTGTTACCCAAAGCTGGCCAGCACTCTATACTCGTGTTTATAGCGGTATTGTTGATGTTAGGGGGCTGCTCTGGCCCTGCACTAACGGACTATGCAGAACGCGGGCCCAGGCTCGCTCCTGAAGACATTTTTATAGTGAACTAAGTGCCCGCGGCGTGGTCAAGGACAGGTCCGGTAACACCCGATACATTGATTAACCTGACCACCATGAGCAAATGGGGGGTGATGTCGGTGAACTGGTGCTTGTGATACAGAAAAAATAACACCCGGCGAAGGCCGGTCTGTCTGCTGGAAAAATTTATGTTGAAACAATGGCTGATAGCTTTGCTGCTGGTTGTATTGGCAATTGGTGCGGCGTTTGTTTATCGGGGTATGGATGAATCGTCTCAGGCAAAAGATACCTCTGAGCGGCCCGCCAGCGCGGTAAATACGGTATTGCCGGTAACCGATAGAGTGCGGGATGAGGTGAGGGCCGTTGGCAGCCTGAAAGCCCTGAGTGCCGTTAAGCTCACCACAGAAACCAGCGGTCGCGTGGTGGAGATCAACCTGAAATCCGGCCGTCAGGTAAAGCAGGGTGATCTGTTATTGCGACTTGATGACCGGCAGGCCAGGGCAGATTTGGGTGTTATCGAAGCGCAACTGGCGGATGCACGACGCCAATATGAGCGAGCCAGAAGCCTGCGCGACAGGAATAGCATATCCCAATCCCTCGTAGACGAACTGAGAACGGCGGTAGAGGTGTCTGAAGCCCAGCGCACCGCTGCCAAAGTCAGGCTGGAAAATCACCGCATTGAAGCGCCGTTTTCCGGTGCGGCAGGATTGAGCAATATCAGCATCGGTGCCTACATCACCGCAGGAACCACGATCACCACATTGGATTCCACCTCCTCTATGGAACTGAACTTCTCCATTCCGGAGCGTTTTCTTGGCCAGATACACCCAGGCCAGAAGGTTCAGGGCCGCTCTCCTGCCTACCCTGAGCAGGTGTTCAGTGGAGAGCTGGTTGAATTGGGCAGCCGCATTGATGAATTAAGCCGCTCATTACCGGTTCGTGCTCTTATCGATAATGCCGACGGGCGGCTGCGCCCGGGTCAGTTTATGTCTGTGAGCCTTACATTACGTGAACGGCAGGCTCTGGTGATTCCCGAGCAGGCGGTTATGGTTCGTGGCTCTGAGCAGTATGTATTTGTGGCAGAAGACGGTGTTGCCCGGCGGGTGTCAGTTACTTTGGGATCACGCATGCCAGGTCGCGTCGAGATTGCCCAAGGGTTAACAGTGGAAGACCTGGTGGTGGTGACTGGCCAGGATCGGCTTAGCAGCGGTGATCGCATTCGAGTGCTAGATGATGAAAATGCGATTCCAAGCAACCGGTTTATCCAGTCTGTGGAGTCCTGATCCGTGATTCTTTCAGATGTTTCCATAAAACGCCCGGTGTTCGCCACGGTATTAAGCCTGCTGATTGTGGTGTTTGGGCTGGCCGCTTTATTCGGACTGCCGGTGCGCGAGTATCCCGACATAGATCCACCCGTGGTGTCTGTGTCCACCAGTTACACGGGTGCGGCCGCTGAGGTGGTTGATACCCAGATCACCCAGATAGTGGAAGGAGCTATCAGTGGCATAGAAGGCATCCGCTCTATCCAGTCATCGACTCGTCAGGGCAGGTCTTATACCAGTATCGAGTTTTCTGCGAGCCGGGATGTGGACATTGCGGCTAACGATATTCGCGATGCAATTTCGCGCGTTAACAACCAGTTGCCGGATGAAGCCGATCCGCCGGTGGTGCGCAAAGCGGATTCCGATGCCCGCCCAATGATGTGGGTGACCCTGCGCAGCGATATCTGGGATTCCGCACAAATGAGTGACTACGCCGACCGGGTTCTTGCAGACAGGCTGGCGGTTGTGGATGGCGTTGCCGATGTGCGCATTGGAGGTGAACGCCGCTACGCCATTCGCGTTTGGCTCGATCGGGAACGCCTGGCAGCGCGGGATATTACCGTGGCCGAAGTGGAGCGAGCCTTGCGCGCCAACAACGTAGAGCTACCTGCAGGCTCGGTAGATTCCTCCACCCGTAACTTTACCGTGCGAGCAGAAGGCCGCTTGGCAACCGTTGAAGAATTCCGCGAGCTGGTGGTTCGCCGGGATGGTAATCAGCTGCTGCGTCTTGGGGAAGTCGCCAATGTAGTGATGGGTGTGGAATCGGATATCGGGCGCTTGCGGGCCAACGGCCAAACGGCCATTGGTATGGGCGTTATCCGGCAGTCCAAGGCTAATACCGTAGCAGTATCCGATGCTGTCCGGGGGGAGCTGGATAAAATCCGGGAAACCCTGCCGCCGGAAATAAGCATCACTGAAAGCTATGACGAATCCATATTTATTCGTGCCTCTATTCGCGAGGTAATGATCACCCTGGCGATTGCGGTCTCTCTGGTTATTCTGGTGATCTTCCTGTTCCTGCGTTCCTGGCGCGCTACGTTGATTCCCGCAGTAACCATTCCTGTAGCGGTCATTGGCGCCTTCATCGGCTTGGGCTTTCTGGGCTTTTCCATCAACGTACTGACCTTGCTGGCGGTTATTCTCGCCATCGGGTTGGTGGTAGACGACGCCATTGTGATGCTGGAAAACATCCAGCGCCGAATTGACAAGGGCGAGCCGCCATTGCTGGCCGCCTATCGAGGTGCCAGGCAGGTAGCCTTTGCGGTTATTGCTACCACCCTTACCCTGGTGGCGGTGTTTGTGCCCATCTCGTTTATGGGTGGCAACATAGGCCGGCTGTTTGCGGAGTTTGGTTTTACTCTTGCGGCGGCGGTTGTGGTGTCCAGTCTGGTGGCACTTACCCTCGCACCCATGCTTTGTTCGAAGTGGCTAAAACGCAGCCCGGAAAGTGAGGAAGGGCATGGATTTTGGGCCGTCATCGAAAAAGTGCTGAACGGACTCACCCATGGTTATGAACGGTTACTGCGGTTTTCACTCAATCAAGCTGGCCTGGTTCTGGGTATTGGCCTGGTTGGGCTGGTTGTGGCGGTGGTGATATACCCGAAACTGCCGCAAGAGCTGGCTCCTATTGAGGACAGAGGCACTATTATTATGCCCGCCAACGCCCCTCGTGGAGCTACGGTGCAGTACACCGATCACTACGTAAAACAGGCGGAAGAAAAGCTCATGCCGTATCTTGAGGATGGCTCTGCCAGTCGCATGCTGTCCATTGTCGGTTTTCGTGACCGAGAAGACAGCGCCTTCATTATTATGGGGCTGGCCCCTTGGGATGAGCGGGACATCAAACAGCAGCAGGTAACCAGCGAGATACGAGACAAATTTGCTGATATTTCCGGCATTCGCATGGTGGCGATCAATCCTCCAGGGCTGGGGCAGCGTGGTTTCAGCCAGCCAGTGGAGTTTGTGGTTGCCGGGCCGGATTATGACTCCGTGCAGGCCTGGAGTGATGAGCTGGTAGAGCGAGCGAAAGACAACCCCAATCTACTGAACCTGCAAACGGACTTTGAACTGACTCGGCCCGAACTCAGTGTAGCCATTGATCGTGAGCGTGCAGCAGATCTGGATATCACCGTTCAGGATGTGGGCCTTACGCTGCAAACCATGCTGGCATCACGAAAGGTGACCACCTATCTGGAGCGTGGTCGCGAGTACGATGTCATCATGCAGGCTGATGACGCCAGCCGCGCCACACCCTCGGATCTTGGTCAGATATTTTTACGCCCCAGAGAGGGTGGTGATCTGATTCCACTGCAGGCATTGGTGTCGATTGCCGAGAAGGGGGCAAACCCCGATCTTCGCCGCATCGATCGGCTGCCGGCGGTGGTCATCAGTGGTTCGCTGGCGGATGGTTACGATCTTGGCTCGGCGCTGACCTATCTGAATACACTGGCGGTGGACACTTTGCCGCCTGAGGCGCGGTTGAGTTACCAGGGGCTGAGCCGGGAGTTTCAGGAATCCTCCTCCGCTATCTATGTCACTTTTGGTCTGGCCTTCATTATTGTGTTTCTGGTGCTGGCGGCCCAGTTTGAGAGCTGGATTCATCCACTGATCATCATGCTCCCGGTGCCATTGGCAGTAACGGGAGCGTTAATGGCATTGTGGTGGAGCGGTATCAGCCTGAATATCTACAGCCAGATTGGAATCGTCATGCTGCTGGGGCTGATGTCGAAAAATGGCATATTGATTGTGGAGTTTGCCAACCAACTGCGAGACGAAGGCTATGCGGTAAAAGAGGCCATACTGGCAGGCGCTTCTTTGCGCTTCCGCCCTGTGCTCATGACGACTATATCCACCGTTTTCGGTGCGGTGCCTTTGGTTATTGCTACGGGTGCCGGGGCAGAGAGCCGAGCGGCAATTGGTATGGTGATCCTTGGCGGGCTGATATTTGCGACCACGCTTACGCTGTTCATCATCCCTGTGCTCTATAATTTGCTGGCCGGCTTTGCCAAATCAGCTAATGCAATTGAACATGAGCTGGAGCGTCAGGCATCTTTATCCCAAGCCAGTTCGTCCGATTAAAGAGCGGGCTGGAGTGACCTCTTAACCCGGATGTAGTCATGGCCACACACAGCCAGTTCCGTTTACTGGGGCAGCGGCGATTTTTGCCGTTTTACCTTACCCAGTTCTCGGGAGCCTTTAACGATAACCTCTATAAAAACGCGCTTTTGTTGCTGATCGCCTATCAGACCACGGGTTTGATGGGATTATCGGTGAACACGGTCATCAACCTGGCAGCGTTTCTGTTTATTCTGCCGTTTTTTCTGTTCTCCGGCATTGCTGGCCAGATGGCGGATCGCTATGAGAAAGCAGCAATTATCCGCAAGGTAAAACTGGCGGAAATAGGCATCATGACGTTGGCGACCATAGCGCTCTGGCTTGGTTGGTACGAAGGGTTGTTGGTGCTGTTGTTTCTGATGGGCACCCAGTCTACTTTTTTTGGGCCGGTGAAATACGCCATTTTGCCTCAGGTGCTTCACGATGATGAGTTGGTAGGCGGCAATGGCCTCGTAAGCATGGGCACGTTTGTGGCCATCTTGCTGGGCACCATAGCCGCCGGCTTGCTTATGGGGCTTGAGGGAGCTGCAAAGCTCATGGCTATGAGTGTTTTAGTGATAGCGGTTCTAGGGTATGTCGCAGCACGGCAGGTGCCCGACACCGGAGTGGCCAGTAACGAACAAGCGGTGCGCATACGCCCGGTTATGGAAACCTGGCGGCTGATGAGTGTCGCGGCTGAACGCAAACCCGTGCTCTGGGCCATTCTGGCAATTTCCTGGTTCTGGTTTCTTGGTGCGGCCTACCTCACGCAGTTCCCCAACTTCGCTCAAAGTGATCTTCGAGGTGACGAAACCGTAGTCACACTATTGTTGTCCATGTTTATCGTAGGAATTTCGATTGGATCAATGCTCTGTGAGCGTCTGACACGGCACAGAATTTCACTGGCTCCAGTGCCTTGGGGCGCCTTGGGCCTGACTCTGTTCGGGGTGGATGTGTTCTTTGCTGTGCCTGCCAGCCCGGGGTCATCCACCTGGTGGACACTGCTAACCGACCCGGTTTATATCCGGGTATTGCTCGATCTGGTAGGCATAGGCGTGTGCGGTGGTTTGTTCATTGTGCCTCTTTACGCGTTTATCCAGCATGAAACCCCCGAACATAAACGTGCGCGAATCATTGCCGCACTTAACGTGATAAACGCTTTGTTTATGGTTGTGAGTGCGCTCACCGGCATAGTGGTGCTCGGGATTATGGACGTGGGGATTCCCGGCTTCTTCCTGCTGCTGTCGCTGGCCAACGGGCTTGTACTCATCGCCGTATGGCGCCTGAGGCGGCGAGCAGTGTGCTAATCTGTGGATAAATGGTTGAATAAGCTGCGCACAAGCTTTGGATGGTTTTTAGTAATAGTAAATAAAACAAAGGCTTGCTTGTCAATGCTGGTTGTTGAAAGGCGATAGTTTTTGTGGATAACTTTATTGAAAACTTTTGTTAGGAGAGCCGCCCAAGCCTATGAAAACCCGGTGATTTCAGTTTTCCACAAGCCGAAAAACGGTGTGGGGCAGGTATTTGCCCCAGCGTTTGCCACTTAACGATTGCGGTTTATAGGTACTTCTGGTTAAAAATTGCACATTCTGACTGCAATTTCCCGGGTGAAACGTTATACTCCCGCCCTGTTTTTATCCCCCCGATTTCTGAGGTGAACTGTGGATTTCCCAACCCGTTTCGATGTGATTGTCATTGGTGGTGGCCATGCCGGTACCGAAGCCGCTCTAGCGGCGGCGCGCATGGGCTCGCAAACCCTGCTGCTGACCCACAACATCGAAACCCTGGGCCAGATGTCCTGTAACCCCGCCATTGGCGGTATCGGGAAAAGCCATCTGGTGAAGGAAATTGACGCCCTTGGCGGTGCCATGGCGCAGGCCACAGACCTGGCGGGAATCCAGTTCCGCGTGCTCAACAGCCGCAAAGGCCCGGCCGTGCGGGCCACCCGTGCCCAGGCCGACCGGGTATTGTACAAGGCCGCCATTCGTTACACTCTTGAAAACGAGCCCAATCTGACCCTGTTTCAGCAGGCGGCAGATGATCTGATTGTGGAAAACGATCAGGTTACCGGCGTGGTATCCCAGACAGGTATCCGGTTTAACGCCAAAACCGTGGTGTTGACCACGGGCACCTTCCTCGGCGGGGTTATCCACATTGGCATGCAGCAGCATTCCGGCGGCCGTGCCGGCGATGCGCCCGCCAATGCACTGGCGAAGCGGTTGCGGGAGCTGCCGTTTAATGTAGGCCGCCTGAAAACCGGTACGCCGCCACGCATTGATGCCCGCAGTGTCGATTTCTCTGTGATGCAGGAGCAGTGGGGCGACAACCCTGCGCCGGTTATGTCATTTATTGGCAGTCGCGACCAGCACCCCGACCAGGTTTGCTGCTATGTAACCCGCACTACCGAGCAGACCCACGACATTATCCGCAGTGGCTTTGACCGTTCGCCCATGTTTGCGGGCAATATTGAAGGTGTCGGGCCGCGTTACTGCCCGTCCATCGAAGACAAGGTCAATCGGTTTGCCGACAAGGATTCCCACCAGATTTTTGTGGAGCCGGAAGGCCTGACAACCAACGAGCTATACCCCAACGGCATCTCCACCAGTCTGCCGTTCGATATCCAGCTGGCGGCCGTGCGCTCGATCCCTGGTTTTGAGAATGCCCATATCACCCGGCCGGGTTACGCCATCGAATACGACTACCTGAACCCCCAGGATCTGCGCCACACTCTGGAAACCAAGTTTATCCAGGGGCTGTATTTTGCTGGCCAGATCAACGGCACCACCGGCTACGAAGAAGCCGGCGCCCAAGGCTTGCTGGCGGGCTTGAACGCCTCCTTGCGGGCGCAGGGCAAAAGCGAATGGTACCCGCGCCGGGATGAGGCCTACCTCGGAGTGCTGGTGGACGATCTGATCACCATGGGCACCAAAGAGCCTTACCGCATGTTTACCAGCCGTGCTGAATACCGTTTGATTCTGCGTGAAGATAACGCCGATCTGCGGCTGACTGAGACCGGTCGCAAGCTGGGCCTGGTGAACGATGAACGCTGGGAAAAGTTCAGTGAAAAGTGTGAAGCCATATCGAGTGAGCGTAAGCGGCTTGAAACCACGCGCATTCACCCGTCCACGGACGCAGCCGAGCGCGCCAATGCTTACCTTAAGCAACCTATGACCCGCGATAACACATTGGCAGAACTGCTTCGCCGCCCGGAAATCAGCTATAGCCATATTGCTGAAATCGGTGCCGCACAAGCAGATGACCCGGTGGTAGCGGAACAGGTTGAAATCGAAATCAAATACGAAGGTTATATCTCTCGCCAGACCGACGAAATTGAACGGTTACGCCGGAATGAGAACACCGCGCTGCCCATAGATCTGGATTACGATGTGATCGGTGGCCTTTCCAACGAAATCAAACAGAAACTGAAAGAAGTGCGGCCAGAAACGGTTGCTCAGGCTTCGCGAATCCAGGGTGTTACGCCGGCTGCAATCTCGCAGGTTCTTGTTCATCTGAAGAAGCGAGAGCTTCTCCGCAAGCAGACTGCTTGATACAAACATGACACAAGCACTTTGGCAGCGTCAGCTCGGGGAAGGGCTGGCACACATGCAAATTCCCCTCAGTGGAGCCCAGCAACAACAGTTGTTGGCGTTTTTGGCATTGCTCAATAAGTGGAACCGGGCCTACAACCTGACAGCCGTGCGGGACGAGCGTCAAATGGTTTCCCGGCAACTATTGGACAGCCTCAGTATTTTGCCCTGGGTAACGACAGAACACTTGCTCGATGTTGGTGCCGGTGGCGGTTTGCCGGGTATTCCTCTGGCCATTGTGCTTCCAGAACGGCGTTTTACCTTGCTGGACAGCAACGGCAAGAAAACCCGCTTTCTGAACCAGTGTGTACTGGAGCTCGGCCTTAATAATGTAGACGTTATTCATGGCCGGGCAGAAGACTGTAAACCGGAGCAGCCATACACCCAGATCAGTAGCCGTGCCTTTACCGCCCTGGAGAATCTGGTCAACTGGTGCGAAGGGTTGCTGGCGAACAACGGCAGCTTTCTTGCCATGAAAGGGCAGTATCCGGATGATGAGGTGGCTGCCCTTCCTGCTGGCTGGCAGGTATCATCTACGCATTCCCTGAATGTTCCCGGCGCAGGCGGCGAGAGACACCTGCTGGTTGTGAGCCGGGTTGATTAGTCCCGACAGGGAGTAATTCGCGACCGTATTCAGTAATTGTATCCATCAACAAGGAGGCGAGACATGGCGCGCGTGATTGCAGTGACCAATCAGAAAGGCGGTGTGGGAAAAACCACCACCTGCGTCAATCTTGCCGCTTCATTGGCCGCCACCAAGCGCCGGGTTTTGCTGGTGGATATGGATCCCCAGGGCAATGCCACCATGGGCAGTGGTGTGGATAAAAACAACCTGAAACTTTCCGGTTACGACCTGCTTACCAAGCGCGCGTCGGCTGCCGAAGTGATTGTCCCGGCGGAAGCCTCCGGCTTTGACATTATTCCTTCCAACGGTGATTTGACCGCCGCTGAGGTGGAGTTGATGAATGAAATTGGTCGCGAACACCGGCTAAGGCTCGCCATTAACAGTGTTCGGGAAAACTACGACTACATTCTGATCGATTGCCCACCTTCACTGAGCCTGTTAACCGTAAATGCGTTGTCTGCAGCTGACTCTATCTTTATTCCCATGCAGTGTGAGTATTACGCCCTGGAGGGTCTGGCTGCACTGATGAATACAGTGGAGCAGATCAAGGAGACAGTTAATCCGAACCTTGAAATTGAAGGCATTCTCAGAACCATGTACGACCCCCGGAGCAGCCTCACACGGGATGTGTCCGGCCAGCTGACCGAGTACTTCGGGGATCAGGTTTACCGGGTGGTTATTCCGCGTAACGTGCGCCTTGCTGAAGCGCCCAGCTATGGCATGCCAGCGTTAAAGTATGACAAAGCGTCGAAAGGGGCCATCGCTTATCTGGCCCTGGCTGGGGAAATGGTGCGCCGCCACGGGGCGAAAAAGACATCTGCTTCGGTTGCGGTGTAACATATTAGCTCGTTTGTTTATATAAGATGCACAACGACTATCAACAGGAAGAATGACTGATACCATGGCGGCGAAGAAACGAGGATTGGGTGAGCGTGGGCTAGGAGCCTTGCTGGCCGGATCCAGGGTTAACCTGGATCAGGAGCTGAAAAGCCACGACGGTGAGTTGCGACAGGTTCCGATTGATCTGATCCAGCGCGGCCGTTATCAGCCACGACGCGACATGGATCCTGCCGCTTTACAGGAATTGGCCGACTCCATTCGCCAACAGGGCGTAATGCAGCCGGTTGTGGTGCGCCCCTTAGCAGAGGGTCGGTATGAACTGATTGCTGGCGAGCGTCGCTGGCGTGCCACCCAGATGGCCGAACTGGATAGCATTCCGGCCATCATCCGCGATGTTTCCGACGAAGCTGCCATTGCCATGGCGCTCATTGAGAACATTCAGCGGGAAAATCTCAACCCCATAGAAGAGGCGTTCGCACTGCAGCGTTTGCAGGAAGAGTTTGGCCTGACTCAGGCCCAGGTGGCTGAAGCAGTAGGTAAATCCCGCACGACCATCACCAATCTTCTGCGCCTGATTGGTTTAACCGAAGATGTGCGGTTAATGCTGGAGCACGGTGATCTGGAAATGGGGCACGGCCGGGCCATGCTGACCCTTTCGCCAGAACAGCAGATGCAGGTGGCGAAACAGGTTGTTGCCAAATCGCTCTCTGTACGACAGACCGAAGCGCTTGTGCGCCGGTTACAGCAAGAGGCGTCAGCAGGGAAACCTGCGAAAAAGGGCGCGCTCGACCCGAACATACGCGCACTTCAGGATGACTTGGCTGAGCGCCTGGGAGCAAAAGTTTCCATAGATCATGGCCAGCGAGGCAAAGGAAAACTGGTCATAGAGTACAGCTCGCTCGATGAGTTGGACGGCATTCTTGGTCATATCCGCTAATCACGAGTAAAAAACTGCCTATAGGCCCAAAGACCTACAACCACCAGATGTCGTGACCGCAACAGACGCAAAGCACTAATTGTGTGATAGATAACAGTTCTAAAGTCTGAGATGGTGAAATTTTAGCCAGTATTCGTGCAGAGTCTGGTTGAACAACAAGTGCTTAAAACATATAATTTCGCGCGATTGGAAATACGGTGGTGATATGAAATCCCGGCAAGCTCGAATCACCCATGTTCCTTTAGCCCGTTGGTTGGCGATCGAGTTCAGCGGGTTAGGCATTTTCAGCTTGTTGTGGTTGGTGCTACATAGCCCATTGGCAGCTTATTCCGCATTTGTTGGCGGTCTTATATTTATAGTGCCAAATGCCTGGTTTGTACATCGGGTTTATCGTTACCAGGGCGCTCGTAATGCGCACCTGATGGTGGGAAATTTGTTTCGGGCGGAAACCACTAAAATCGCCCTTACCGCAATTTTTTTCGCGGCCGTTTTCACTTTAATGGAGCCGGTATACGTACCGGCTCTGTTATTCACTTTTGCTGTGATGGTCATAGCGGGCGGCGCCTTGCGCTGGCTGATACGGCCGCAACCACGGCGATGATGGGACGAGAGCAGAATGGCTGATACCCCAGTAGAGTATATTAAGCACCACCTCCAGAATCTGACCTACGGAAAGCTCGACGCCGGCTACGAGCGTTTTGACGGCACCGTGATGAATGAGTCCGCCTGGACTTTCGCCCGTACCGCACAAGAAGCGTCTGATATGGGCTTCATGGCTGTCCATGTGGACACCTTGGGCTGGTCTATTGCAATGGGCGTCCTGTTCCTTGGACTGTTCCGTTATGTGGCCAAGCGAGTAACAACCGGGGTTCCCGGTGGCTTGCAAAACCTGGTCGAAGTTACCGTAGAGTTCATTGAAAACCTGGTGCGCGATGGCTTTCATGCCCGCAACCCCCTGATTGCACCTCTGGCATTGACTATCTTTGTGTGGATTCTGCTGATGAACATGCTTAAGTTCATCCCTGTGGATTACATCCCCACTCTGGCTTCTGCTTTGGGTCTTGAATACTTCAAGATTGTTCCAACTACCGATCCCAACGCCACCTTTGGTATTTCCATTGGCGTCTTCCTGCTGATCATTTTTTACAGCCTGAAGGTCAAAGGCATCACCGGATTCGCCAAGGAACTGAGTATGCAGCCTTTCAATCACTGGGCTTTGATTCCGGTGAACCTGGTACTGGAAGTTCTGGTACTGATCGTGAAGCCAATCAGCTTGGCACTGCGTCTGTTCGGTAACATGTATGCAGGTGAAGTTGTATTCATCCTGATTGCACTGCTGCCACTATGGGCACAGTGGACACTGAACCTGCCTTGGGCCATTTTCCATATTCTGGTAATTCCGCTGCAGGCGTTTATTTTCACAATGCTGACAATAGTTTATCTTGCAGCAGCGCACCAAGATCACTGATTTACCCGTTAAAAAGCAAACCCTTAACTATCTGAAAAACTGAGGAGTTCTCAATGGAAATGGTATTTATTGCAGCAGCAATCATCATCGGTATGGGCGCACTGGCCACCGGTATTGGCTTTGGTATTCTGGGCGGCAAGCTGCTCGAAGCAACCGCTCGCCAGCCAGAAATGGCTAACCAGCTGCAGGTTAAAACCTTTATCATGGCCGGTCTTCTGGATGCCGTTCCAATGATCGGTGTTGGTATCGCGATGTACCTGATCTTCGTTGTTGCTGGCTAATTAGCCCAATAATGCGGGCGCTACGCTTTCAAACAGAGCCAGGCGCCCGGTTTTTGGTTTCCAGCACGCAACGAATAGCAAGAGGTATATTGCCGTGAATATCAACCTTACGTTAATAGGGCAATCGATTGCCTTCGCTATTTTCGTCTGGTTCTGCGTGAAGTATGTGTGGCCGCCAATCACGGCAGCCATGGAAGCGCGCCAGAAGAAAATTGCTGATGGTCTTTCTGCTGCTGACCGGGCTTCACTGGATCTTGAGCTAGCTCAGGAAAAAGCTGCCCAGCAAATGCAGCAAGCCAAAGAAGAAGCTGCTGTACTTATTGATCAGGCCAACAAGCGCGCCGCCCAGATTGTGGAAGCATCTAAAGACGATGCCCGCAAAGAAGGTGAAAAGCTCATTGAGCAGGCCCGGGCGGAAATTCAGCAGGAGCGTGTTCAGGCTCGCGACGCACTCAGGTCAGAAGTGGCATTGCTTGCCATTGCCGGTGCCGAGAAGATCCTGGAAACCTCTGTCGATGCCAAAGCTCACAGCGAGATGCTGGACAAGCTGGCCGCACAACTCTAAGCGAGGGTCCCATGGCAGAACTGACTACGTTAGCCCGGCCCTATGCGAAAGCCGTTTTCGATGCCGCTAAAGAGCAAGATGCAATTGGTTCCTGGGATCAGGCTCTTGCTTTTGTTGGTTTATTGGCGGCGGACGACGCTGTGAAGAACATACTGGCCAATCCTGGTCTGGCTGAGGAACGCAAGGCGGAACTGTTTTTCGATACTGCAGAAGAACAGCTGCCCGAAGCGCTCAGAAACTTCCTGTTGATTCTTGCTGAAAGCAAGCGCCTGGCGTTGCTGCCGGAAATTTCTACCCTGTTTAGCTTCTACCGTGCAGAGCTTGAGCGCACGGTGAACATGAAGGTGAGCACGGCGTATGAACTGACCGCCGACGAGCAGCAAAAGCTGGCAGAGGCATTGTCCAGCAAACTGGAGCGTAAAGTCGCCCTTGAAACCGCTGTTGATCGTTCGCTGATTGGCGGCGTGGTGGTAAATACCGGCGATTTGATTATTGACGCTTCAGTCCGTGGCAAGCTGGCCAAAATGGCTAAAGCACTGGGCTCCTGATTTCAGCAAAAGGTTTGAGGACAAAGGCATGCAGCAACTGAATCCATCCGAGATCAGTGACATCATCAAAAAGAGAATCGAGAAGCTCGATATCTCTTCTGAAGCAAAAAATGAAGGCACTATCCTGTCTGTCGCAGACGGCATCGTGCTGATCCACGGCCTGGCCGACGTAATGTACGGCGAAATGATCGAATTCGCCAACGGCGTATTTGGCATGGCGTTGAACCTGGAGCGCGACTCCGTTGGTGCCGTGGTACTGGGTGACTACGAAGATCTGGCTGAAGGCCAGAAAGTACGTTGCACAGGCCGCATTCTGGAAGTTCCGGTTGGTCCGGAACTGCTGGGTCGAGTAGTAGATGGCTTGGGCAACCCGATCGACGGTAAAGGCGATCTGGGTACGACCAAGACAGACCCTGTTGAAAAGGTAGCACCGGGTGTAATCGATCGTCAGTCAGTTGACGAGCCGGTACAAACGGGTATGAAAGCTATTGATACCATGGTTCCGGTTGGCCGCGGCCAGCGTGAGCTTATTATCGGTGACCGTCAGATTGGTAAAACTGCCGTTGCCATCGATGCAATCATCAACCAGAAGAACTCTGGCATCAAGTGTGTTTACGTAGCCATCGGCCAGAAGCAATCTTCGATTGCTGCGGTTGTACGTAAGCTGGAAGAGCACGGCGCTATGGACCACACCATTGTGGTTGCAGCCGGTGCGGCAGATCCTGCATCCATGCAGTTCCTGGCACCCTACTCTGGTACCACCATGGGTGAATACTTCCGTGACCGCGGTGAAGATGCTCTGATCGTATACGATGACCTGTCCAAACAGGCCGTTGCCTACCGTCAGATCTCCCTGTTGCTGCGTCGTCCACCAGGACGTGAAGCTTACCCGGGCGACGTTTTCTATCTGCACTCCCGCCTTCTGGAGCGTTCGTCCCGTGTAAACGCGGACTACGTTGAAAAGTTCACCAACGGTGAAGTGAAAGGGAAGACCGGTTCTTTGACCGCTCTGCCAATCATCGAAACCCAGGCTGGTGACGTATCTGCGTTCGTACCGACCAACGTAATCTCCATTACCGACGGGCAGATCTTCCTTGAGACCAACCTGTTTAACTCCGGTATTCGTCCGGCGATGAACGCTGGTATCTCGGTATCGCGAGTAGGTGGTGCAGCGCAGACCAAGATCATGAAGAAGCTGGGCGGTAATATCCGTCTGGCACTGGCGCAGTACCGCGAACTCGCGGCCTTTGCCCAGTTTGCTTCAGATCTGGACGAAGCCACCCGTAAACAGCTTGAGCACGGTCAGCGTGTTACCGAATTGATGAAGCAGAACCAGTACAGCCCGATGTCTGTGGCTGAGATGGGTACAGTTCTGTTTGCCGCTAACGAAGGCTTCCTTGACGACGTAGACGTCGATAAAGTGGTCAAGTTTGAAGCCCAGTTGCTGGAGTGGATGCGGTCAGAGCAAAAAGAACTGCTCGAAAAAATCGGTTCGGAAGGCAAGTACAATGATGAAATTGCCGCTGACCTGAAAGCTGCCCTGGAGAAATTCAAGACCACTCAAACCTGGTAATACCACCAGCCCGCTGCGGCGGGCTTGTTGGTCCCAATGAGTGTCTAACTTGAAAAGGCAGTGACTTATGGCCATCGGAAAAGAAATACGTAACCAGATAGGCAGCATCAAGAGCACGCAGAAAATTACCAGCGCCATGGAAATGGTGGCCGCCAGTAAAATGCGTAAAGCCCAGGAGCGTATGCAGGCAACCCGCCCCTACGCTGAAAAGATGCGCCAGGTAATCGGACATATTGCCAAGTCCAACAAGGATTACCGCCATCCGTTCATGATTGAGCGTGAGGTGAAGCGTGTTGGCTACATCGTTGTCTCCTCTGATCGCGGTCTGTGCGGTGGTTTGAACGCGAACGTGTTCAAGCTGCTTGTGCGCGAAATGCGTGACTGGAAAGATAAGGGTGTTGGCACGGATATCTGTGCAATCGGGCAGAAAGGTGCGTCATTTTTCCGCAACTACGGCGGAAACGTAATTGCTGCACTGACCCACCTGGGCGATGACCCAAGTGCGGAAACCCTGGTTGGCAACGTCAAGGTCATGCTCGATGCATTCCAGGACGGCAAGATTGACCGCTTGTACCTGGTGAGTAACGAGTTTGTGAACACCATGACGCAGATGCCAAAAGCTGAGCAGCTTTTGCCTCTGCCGGAAGGCACAGAAGAAGATATTGGTCGCCAGTGGGATTACATCTATGAGCCGGATGCGCGTCCGATTCTGGACGGTCTGCTGCCACGTTTTATTGAGTCCCAGGTGTATCAGGGCGTGGTAGAGAATCTTGCCTGCGAACAGGCGGCACGAATGATTGCCATGAAGAGTGCCACTGATAACGCCGGTGACATTATTGACGAACTGCAGTTGGTTTATAACAAAGCTCGTCAGGCAGCCATTACGCAAGAGATTTCGGAAATTGTGAGCGGCGCGGCATCGGTCTGATCCGCCACAATCCTACTGGTTTTATTGACTATTAAGATAACGAGGAACCGAGCATGAGTAGCGGACACATCGTTCAGATCATTGGCGCGGTTATCGACGTGGAATTTCCACGTGACTCCGTGCCAAGCGTTTACGACGCACTGCTGCTTGAAGGTGGCGAAACAACTCTGGAAGTTCAGCAGCAGCTGGGCGACGGTGTTGTTCGTACCATCGCGATGGGCAGCACTGAAGGCCTTAAGCGAGGCCTGAAAGCAGAAAATACACACAAGCCAATTTCCGTTCCCGTGGGCTCCAAGACTTTGGGCCGCATCATGGACGTTCTGGGTCGCCCCATTGACGAGGCAGGCCCGATCGGTGAAGAAGAGCGTTGGGGTATCCACCGCAAGGCACCTGGCTATGCAGACCAGTCAGCCTCTGCCGACCTGCTGGAAACCGGCATCAAGGTTATCGACCTGATTTGCCCGTTTGCCAAGGGTGGTAAGGTTGGATTGTTTGGCGGTGCCGGTGTTGGTAAAACCGTTAACATGATGGAACTCATCAACAACATCGCGAAAGAGCACTCTGGTCTTTCAGTATTTGCCGGTGTTGGTGAGCGGACTCGTGAAGGTAACGACTTCTACTACGAAATGAAGGACTCTAACGTTCTTGATAAAGTAGCGATGGTCTACGGCCAGATGAACGAGCCCCCTGGAAACCGTCTGCGTGTAGCCCTGACCGGCCTGACCATGGCTGAGAAGTTCCGTGACGAAGGTCGTGACGTACTGTTGTTCGTTGACAACATCTATCGTTATACCCTGGCCGGTACTGAGGTATCTGCACTGCTGGGCCGTATGCCTTCAGCGGTAGGTTACCAGCCGACTCTGGCCCAGGAAATGGGTGAGTTGCAGGAACGTATTACCTCCACCAAAGATGGTTCTATCACTTCTATCCAAGCGGTATACGTACCTGCGGATGACTTGACTGACCCGTCCCCAGCAACCACCTTCTCGCACCTTGACGCGACTGTGGTACTGAGCCGTGACATCGCTTCGAAGGGTATTTACCCAGCGATCGACCCGCTTGATTCCACTTCCCGTCAGCTGGATCCGCTGGTGATTGGTGAGCAGCACTATACTGTTGCTCGTGGTGTTCAGAACGTACTTCAGCGCTACAAAGAGCTGAAAGACATCATCGCTATCCTGGGTATGGACGAACTGTCAGAAGAAGACAAGCAGATCGTATCCCGCGCCCGTAAGATTGAGCGATTCCTGTCTCAGCCATTCCACGTTGCTGAGGTATTTACCGGTTCACCAGGTAAGTACGTGTCTCTGAAGGACACCATCAGCAGTTTCGAAGGCATCCTGAACGGTGACTATGATGATATGCCTGAGCAGGCTTTCTACATGGTTGGTTCTATGGACGAAGCCATCGAAAAAGCAAAGGCTATGAAGGCGAAAGAAGGTAAGTAATCCTCTTTCACTTTCTGACCCAAGAGGCTTAGAGATATGGCTATGACCGTACATTGTGACGTCGTAAGCGCTGAAAAGAAGATTTACTCCGGCCTGGTAGAGATGCTTATCGCTACCGGTTCCGAGGGTGAATTGGGTATTCAGTTTGGCCATGCTCCGTTGCTGTCCGCCCTTAAACCGGGGGCAGTCCGGATCATCAAACAAGGTGGCGAAGAGGAAATCCTCTACGTTTCCGGGGGTTACCTGGAAGTTCAGCCAAATCTTGTAACACTGATGGCCGATACAGCGGTGCGCGCGAAAGACGTTGATGAGGCTGCCGCCGTGCAGGCTCAGAAAGACGCCGAAGCCGCATTGGCGAATAAAACGGGCGAGTTTGAGTACTATCGTGCGGCTGCAGAGTTGGCCGAAGCGGCCGCTCAGCTACGTACCTTGCAAAAACTGCGCAAGAGCGTTCGCTAGAACTGCTTGCCAGAGCTTGCACCGAAAAAGCCGCATCCCGGCGTGGGTAGCGGGTATTGTTTCGCCTGAGACGGCGACCACAATGCCGGTTTCCACTACGAGGTGCGGCTTTTTTATTGTGTGAACTATCCTTATTAAAACCCCGACCACGTAAGGGAGTTGTTACCTCATGTCACCGTTGCACGTTGTTATCCTGGCTGCAGGCCAGGGCTCAAGGATGAAATCTTCGCTTCCGAAGGTACTGCACAAGGTGGCAGGGCGGTCCATGCTCCATCACGTCATCGAGACAGCTCAAACCCTGGGCGCCGAGAAAGTTCACGGCGTTATTGGCCATGGAGCTGATCAAGTTAAAGCCGCTTCCAATGCTTACAGCGTGAGCTGGGTAATGCAGGAGCAGCAATTGGGAACAGGCCATGCCGTAGCCCAAACTCTGCCAGAGCTACCAGACGATGCGCGAGTACTGGTGCTCTATGGCGATGTACCCCTAACCACTGCAGATACGCTGCAAGGGTTGGTTGAGGATCTGGATGAAACAACGCTGGGCTTGTTGACCGTAACTCTGGATAACCCACAGGGGTACGGACGTATTTTGCGCGATCAGGCCGGCCAGGTTACGGCCATCGTTGAACAGAAAGATGCCAGCCCGGAACAGTTGGCCATCAACGAGGTTAACACCGGCATTCTCGCGGTCAGCGCTCGTCATCTTAAAAACTGGCTACCCCAGCTTTCCAGCAGCAACGCCCAAGGCGAGTATTACCTCACTGATATTATCGCGATGGCTGTGGCAGCTGGCATGAAGGTGAGCGTGTCTCAGCCGGGCAATCCGTTTGAAGTACAGGGCGTCAACAATCGCCTGCAACTGGCCGAGCTTGAACGCTGGTACCAAAGCCGGGAAGCGGATCGTCTGATGACCGAAGGCGCAACCCTGGCCGACCCAGCGCGGGTAGATGTGCGCGGCGAGCTGACTATCGGTAACGACGTACTGATTGATGTAAACGTTGTCTTTAAAGGGAAGGTGACACTGGGCAGCCATGTATCCATCGGCCCCGGTTGTGTGATCACTGATGCCAGCATCGCCGATGGCACCCACATACATGCCCATAGCGTTATCGAACAAGCCAGTGTGGGCCCCAATGCCCAGATCGGGCCATTTGCTCGCTTGCGCCCGGGTACGCAACTGGCGGCCAACAGCAAGGTAGGTAACTTTGTTGAAACAAAAAACACCATGGTCGGGGAAGGCAGTAAAATTAACCACCTCAGCTATGTGGGTGATGCTACGCTGGGCACTAACGTAAACGTGGGTGCAGGCACTATTACCTGCAACTATGATGGTGTGAACAAGTATAAAACTGTTTTGGGTGATGGCGTGTTTGTGGGCTCGAACAGTTCACTTGTAGCACCGGTTACCGTTGCTGAAGGCGCCACCATAGGTGCAGGCTCTACAATTACCAAGGATGTGCCAGAGCAAGAACTGGCCGTAGCCCGAGGTCGCCAGCGCAACATCTCCGGTTGGCAAAAACCGGAAAAGAACTGATCACAGCTCTCCAGAGTTTTACCACGATTATTTATCACGAACAGGACAGACAGCATGTGTGGCATTGTAGGTGCAGTTTCGGAACGGGACGTTCAGGGCATTCTTCTTGAGGGCCTGCGCCGCTTGGAATACCGGGGATATGATTCTGCCGGTATGGCCGTATTGGACGGCAAGAGCGCTGTTCAGCGCGCCCGGGAAGTGGGCAAGGTAGCGTCACTTGCGGCTGCCATTGAAGCCAACCCGCTCTCCGGCTATCTGGGCATTGCTCACACTCGCTGGGCAACCCATGGTGAGCCGTCACAGCTTAATGCTCACCCACACATGTCTGGCAACCGCCTGGCCATAGTGCACAACGGTATCATCGAGAACTACCAGGAATTACGGGAAGAGCTCAAGGCCGATGGCTACGAGTTTACCTCGGAGACCGACACAGAAGTTGTTGTGCATTTGATAGAAAAGAACTACCGCGAGCTGGGCAAGCTGTACGAAGCAGTGAAAACCTCCGTTACCCGCCTGCGGGGTGCTTATGCGCTGGCCGTGGTACATGCTGACGAACCCGACCACATGGTGGTTTGCCGTGAAGGTAGCCCGCTGGTTGTTGGCGTCGGTATTGGCGAAAATTTTATAGCCTCCGACCAGCTTGCATTGCTGCCCGTGACCGACCGCTTCATGTTTCTCGAAGAAGGCGATCTTGCCGATATCCGCAAGGACAGCATCGAGATTCATAACCGTGAGGGTGCGCCTGTTGAACGTAAAATCAACCGCTTCGAACACAGCGCAGACTCTGCAGACAAAGGTGAATACCGCCACTACATGCTCAAAGAGATTCATGAGCAGCCCAGAGTTATCAAGGCCACTATGGAAGGCCGTGTAACTGGGGACCATGTACTTGAGCAGGCGCTGGGAACCGAGGCTGGTAACCTGCTACAAGATGTCCGCCACGTGCAGATCATTGCCTGTGGCACCAGTTACCACGCTGGTATGGTGGCTCGCTACTGGATTGAAGATCTGGCCGGTGTACCCTGCTCTGTAGAAGTCGCCTCCGAGTTTCGCTATCGCAAGCATGTGATCCAGAAAGACACGCTGTTTTTGTGCATCTCACAGTCTGGCGAAACCGCAGACACTCTCGCCGCCCTGCGTCAGGCCAAAAAAGCAGGATTTCGCGCTGCTTTGGCAATCTGCAACGTGCCAGGGAGCACGCTGGTACGGGAATCCGACCTGGTGATCATGACCCAGGCTGGCCCGGAAATTGGCGTAGCTTCCACTAAAGCATTTACCACCCAGCTCACAGCATTGCTTATCTTTACCCTGGCATTGGCGCGCAAGAACGGATTGAGTGAAGATCGGGAAGCCGAGATCGTCAAGGCGCTTCACCTCGTGCCTGGCCAGGTTAACGATGTGCTGGCACTGGAAAGCGAAATCGCAGACATCTCCATGCGCTTCATGGATAAAAACCACTCCCTGTTCCTGGGCCGAGGTTCCCAATTCCCGGTAGCGATGGAAGGCGCCCTGAAGCTGAAAGAAATTTCCTATATTCATGCTGAAGCTTACCCTGCTGGTGAGCTCAAACACGGCCCGCTGGCATTGGTAGATAGTGAAATGCCAGTTGTTACAGTCGCCCCCAATAACCATATGGCCGAGAAGCTGAAATCGAACCTTGAAGAAGTGCGCGCCAGGGGCGGTGAACTGTTCGTGTTTGCGGATCGTGCGGCGAACATAAAGCCGGAAGATAATATCCACGTGGTGCAGCTCCCCGAAGTACACGAAATAACCGCGCCGATTGTTTATACCGTGCCGCTGCAGTTGCTGTCGTATCACGTTGCTGTGCTCAAAGGCACAGATGTGGACCAACCCAGAAATCTCGCAAAAAGCGTGACGGTGGAATAAGCCAACAGCAGACTGCCTTCTTTCATGCCTTCTGGGGTGTAGCGTTCGCCCGCCACCGGCAGTTTGTGCGATCGGTGTATCTAATCTGGGAAGCTGTTTGGCGTGATTATGCCGTGGTATTCAGTTGTGCGCTGATCTGGTCGTCGTATTCTGTTCTGTCCCGCCTGATCAACTTGGGGGGCTTTGAAAACGCACCATCCTTGGTGCCTCGCAAAAAATCAAACGCTTCTTGTTTAACGATGCCTTCCAGACTGTATTTCACCTCGAATCACAGTTTGGCCGCTGTATGGAGCCGGTTCGGCTGGCTCTACTCTTGCCTCGTCTGATTTCCGGTCTGCCAGAGATGCCTGTACAGGCAGGGCTGTGATTGCCACGAGGGATGCAATAGTGAGCAGGGCAGTCTTGCGCATAATTCTCTTCTCCAATCTTCACATGAATAAATGTACATCCCGATGTCATAAGTGACTCGAGACCAGATGGAGGGAAGTATGTGGTTTAGGAGCGTGAGTGAATAATTCGGAATCAGTATGCGATATATCACCTGAGGTTATGTCAGGCGCTTGCAATCTCTACTGATAACGACAGTTTCCCCCGACCCAAACAGACAGGGACTATATCGCAGGGCTTCTCGTCGGTATCACGCAGGTGAATACAATTTATATGTTCGTGAAATTGGTATCCCCGGTAAGTCGGTCACATAGTAGAGAGACGTTATGACATTACGGGAGGATTTGAGGTGACTGACGTTATTCATGTAACTGACGCTAGTTTTGACGAGGCCGTCTTAAAGAGTGACCAGGTGGTATTGGTTGATTTCTGGGCACCTTGGTGTGGCCCCTGTAAAACCGTCGCGCCCCTTCTGGAAGAAATTGCAGACGAGTTTGATGGACAGTTGACCGTTGCCAAAGTAAACGTTGATGATAGCCCGGAAATTACCGCGAAACTGCGAATCCGGGGCATTCCGACGTTGGCACTTTTTCGAGATGGAGGTGTTCTTGCCCAGCAAACAGGGGCGAGCAGTTTGAGTCAGCTTCGCACGTTCGTGAAAGGTCATCTTTAACGGTGATAGAAGCGTGCCCTCAAGTAGACTAGCGAGCGATAGCACATTCACTCAGGTATGTTTTGATGAAAACTCAAGAGCTCCAATTGCTCTATATTTTTGATGCCATAATGACAGAGCGTTCTGTTACCCGGGCAGCCGAGCGGCTCGCAATGACTCAGCCAGCTGTGTCAAATGCGATTTCCAGAATGCGTCATATCTGGAACGACCCGGTATTTGTGCGTAAAGGTAGAAATATTGAGCCCACATCATATGCCCTGAGCCTTTGGGATCAGGTTGGTGGGCCGATGTTTGCACTGACCAACGCCGTTAGCGCCACTCAGTTTGACCCCGGCACGTCGAAAAGAAAATTTCGTCTGGCGGTAACGGACATGATTGTCGAAATGGTCTGGCGCCCGCTAATTAAGTTGCTGGAAGAAGAAGCGCCGGGCGTAGATGTTCATGCTGTCCCATATACCCCCGAGGGCACCCATGAGAATTTGCGTGAAGCCCATGTTGATCTTGCTGTTGGTATGCTGAACCAGCATGATCACAGCCTTCGCAGCACCTGGCTATTTCAGGGTGGCTATGTATTGGCCATGCGTGAAGATCATCCGCTCGCGGGGAAAAAAATCACTATGGAGGAATTTCTCGAAGCGCGCCACCTTTTGGTGACTATGTCTGGGGATGCGCATGGCTTCGTAGACAGCTATCTCGACCAGAAAGGGCTGAGTAGACGGATTGCAACAACGGTCAACCACTTTTCAATCGTTCCTCAGGTCCTCAGGGAAACGAATCTGATTGCTGCTGTACCTGAACTCATCAGTCAGGATTGCGGTTTTGTAAATGGTCTGTGGATGGGGGAATTGCCATTTGAGGTCGATCCCACAAGCCTCTATCTGATCTGGCATGCACGTCATGATCGTGATCCCGGCGTGATCTGGATGAGGGGGCACATCGAGCGGCTCCTTCAACAGCGTTGGCACGAAATCATGGCATCCCCGAAATGCTGATCTCCTCGACGCCTGTCAACTGGCCATCCCTCATGGCCGGTTGATGAGGCATCTCCCTTCTGATGAACAAATTATCACCCAAGGTGATAACTTGAATATTGGCTAGTAATTATTACTCCCCGCTCCCTCTCAACATAATCCCCCGCACATTATTGGGTCTCCCAGGCTGACGCGCCATTGTTAGTTCGGTTAGTCCCATAGCCTCGCCTATCGAAAGTAAAGTCAAAAGGAATGAGTCAATGAATTTAAGGCTATCTGCGGTGCTGGTTTTAGCGGGTTTTATTCTGTCTGGCTGTGAGAACGCCAGCTCAAGCCAAGATACGCCAGGCGAACCACAGCCACCTTCCGTCGAGGTTGTCACTGCTGTCCAGACGTTGGTTAAATCTCAAAAAAAATACACCACGCGTATTGAGGCCACAGAAAACGTGATGTTACGCCCGCGTATATCCGGCGTTATTGATCGAGTTCTTTTTGTTGAGGGAGAGGAGGTCACTAAAGGCGATGTACTTTTTCAATTAGATGGTCGTCAACTGGAGGCCAAGGTAAGCCAGCTCCAATCTGAGCTTGCGCGCGCACAGGCAGCACTAGATCAGGCCGAAAACGAGTCACGACGGGCATCTCGCTTACTGGTTCGCAAAGCCATCTCGGAAGAACTGGCGGAGGAGAGAGAGTCTGATCGCCAGCAGGCACGTGCAATCGTTTCTTCTTTACGGGCGCAGCTCAGAGAAGCGGAGTTAAATTTAAGTTACACCATCATCAGGTCCCCTATAAACGGGGTTGTTTCACGCGCCAATATTACGGCCGGCAATACGGTATCTGCCAACCAGAGTGTTCTCACAAGTATCACTTCGAATCAGGACAGGTATGCGTATTTCGATATGGATGAGCGTACGTGGTACCGGTTTTTTAGTGTTCGGGAACGCGCGCTGGGTTCTGTTGTTCGGATTCAATTGACAGGGGAGGGTAGCTTCCCGCACGTCGGCCAGATCGATTTTGTAGACAACTCAATCAATATAGATACCGGAACGATTCGTCTCAGGGCGTTGATAGCAGGCTCTGGAGAGGCGCTTGTGCCGGGTGCTTTTGCGCGGCTTCAGGTCTCTATAGCTGAGGCAGAGCAGAAAATTGTTGTTCCTGATCGTGCAGTAGCGACCGATCTGAACAGTCGTTTCGTGCTGACCGTGAGCGACAGCGGCGAAACACGGTACACGCCGGTGAAAACAGGCGAGCGTTTGGGCGCTCTTCGGGTGATAGAACAAGGGCTTTCGCCAGGGGATACCTTGGTTGCAAACGGTGTCGCCAAAGTGGGCCCTGATATGACCATCACCCCGGTATTGCTGGACGAGGCTCAGTTGCAGGCTACAGCACAGCACTCAAGCGTTGGATCGTGAGGTCATCATTATGAAATTTCCCCACTTTTTTATTGATCGCCCGATATTCGCAAGCATGCTGTCGTTGATCATTTTGATCGGCGGCGGGCTGTCTCTTTTCCTGCTACCCATCAGCGAATACCCGGAGGTGGTTCCGCCAACCGTAGTTGTTACGACCAATTATCCAGGCGCAAACCCTAAAGTTATTTCTGAAACCGTAGCCTCGCCCCTGGAAGAAGAGATTAATGGCGTGGAAAACATGCTGTACATGTCTTCACAGGCAACCGCGGATGGCCGTATGACGCTGACAGTAACGTTTGCGCTCGGTACCGATTTGGACAAGGCGCAAGTACAAGTCCAGAATCGCGTTAGCAGCACGCTGCCCCGTTTGCCGGAGGAGGTACAGCGGCTAGGTGTGGTGACGGAAAAGTCATCACCGAACCTTTCGATGGTGGTTCACATTTATTCGCCCGACGACGATCGTGACACAACCTACCTGGCGAACTTTACAGAGTTGAACCTAAAGGATCAGATTGCCCGGCTAGACGGAGTAGGTGACGTAAGGGTGTTCGGCGGCGGAGAGTACGCGGTGCGGCTTTGGCTGCGCCCTGATGAATTGGCAGCACGCGGCTTAACGGCACCTGATGTAGTGGCGGCCGTGCGTGCGCAGAACCGACAGGTAGCTGCGGGGCAACTGGGCGCCGAACCGGCGCCGGATGATAGCCAGTTTCAGTTGCTGCTGAATATTCGGGGGCGGCTGACGTCTTTGGAAGAATTCCGGGATATTGTGCTGAAGGTGGGTGACAACGGTGCCATTAGCCGCTTGTCGGATGTTGCCCGGGTTGAGCTCGGCCAGAACACTTACGCACTTCAGGCGATGCTTGATGGTAGGCCAGCGGTTGCAATGCCTATCTTCCAGCGTCCGGGCTCGAACGCTATTGAGCTGTCTGACAGTGTGCGCGCAACCATGGAGCGTTTGTCTAAGACGTTTCCCAAGGGCATTGCCTATGAGATAGCGTACGACCCGACCGT
Source organism: Marinobacter salexigens (assembly GCF_002806945.1). Classification (GTDB taxonomy): domain Bacteria; phylum Pseudomonadota; class Gammaproteobacteria; order Pseudomonadales; family Oleiphilaceae; genus Marinobacter; species Marinobacter salexigens. Next base: position 36,408 of record NZ_NIHC01000003.1, on the reverse strand, counting down.
GTTTGTCAGGGGCTCGATTGACGCGGTCATTACCACATTAATGGAAGCGATTCTTCTGGTTGTGGTTGTGGTGGTGCTCTTCCTCCAATCCTGGAGGGCATCCATCATTCCTCTGGTGACCGTGCCGGTGTCGTTAGTGGGTACCTTTGCGGTCATGCAGTGGTTTGGTGTTTCCATCAATACCTTGTCGCTGTTTGGGTTGGTCCTGGCGATAGGCATCGTAGTGGATGATGCGATTGTCGTGGTCGAAAACGTTGAGCGGAACATTGCCAAAGGACTGTCGCCGAAGGAGGCCACAAAGGTGGCGATGACCGAGGTGACAGGCCCGATTATCGCCATAGGCTTGGTGCTCTGCGCGGTGTTCATTCCGACAGCGTTTATTACCGGGCTGTCGGGGCAGTTCTACAAGCAGTTTGCTCTGACGATTACTATTTCGACTGTTATCTCTGCGCTTAATTCGCTCACATTGTCACCGGCGTTATCCGCGCTTCTGCTTAAGTCCCATGAAGACGCTCCGGACCGTCTGACCAAGGGGATTAACTGGTTGTTCGGGCGTTTTATCTTCGTACCGTTTAACCGTTTCTTTGAGCGAACCGGGCAGGCCTATGAAGCTTTGATCAAAAAGTTGATCCGATACACGGTGTTGGTGGGCGTGCTTTATGTGGGGTTGACGGCGGTATCCGGTCATTTGTTCAACATTGTGCCGGGCGGATTCATTCCTCAGCAAGACAAGCAGTATCTGGTTGCGGTAGCACAACTACCGGACGCCTCGAGTCTGAATCGCACTACCGCGGTAGTGAGCGAGATGGAAAGGATTGCTTTGGAAACTGAGGGTGTCGCTAACACCATCGCGTTCCCGGGTTTGTCCATCAACGGTTTCACCAACAGCTCGAATAGCGGAATAGTCTTCTTGCCGCTGGATGCCTTCAGTGAGCGTCAAACGGCTAAACTGAGTGCCGGCGCAATTGCCGGGAAACTGAATGCGGCTTTTGCGGGCATTGATGAGGGCTTCGTCGCTGTTTTCCCGCCACCACCCATTCTCGGTCTCGGCACCACGGGTGGCTTCAAACTGCAGATTGAAGATAGAGCGAATAAGGGCTTTGAAGCGTTATTCGCCGCGCTCGAAAGTAGTTTGAATGAGGCGCGGAAGCACCCTGCGCTGATGGGATTGTATTCAAGTTTTAGAGTGCAAGTGCCTCAGTTTGATCTTGAGGTTGATCGTGAGCAAGCGATGCTGCTGGGGATTCCGGTTGAGTCATTGTTCGATACGCTGCAGGTCTATCTTGGATCGGTCTATGTGAATGATGTGAACTTGTTCGGCAGTACCTATCAGGTTATTGCCCAGGCAGAAGCCGAGAAACGTTTAGACCCCGAGCATATATTGAACTTGAAGGTGCGTAATCGGCAGGGGCAGATGATTCCGTTGTCTGCTGTTATGACTGTAAACGCCACGACAGGGCCTGATCGGGTAATGCGCTACAATGGCTATCCGACGGCTGAATTAAACGGTTCACCTGCCCCCGGATATAGTTCTGACCAAGCGCAGACTGCCATTGAGGATGTGTTGGCGCGAAGCCTGCCTGAGGGTATAGCGTTCGAGTGGACGGACGTGACGTATCAGCAAGTATTGGCAGGTAACACGATGGTGTACGTATTCCCGCTGGTGATTCTTTTGGTATTCATCGTGTTGGCAGCCCAGTACGAAAGTTTGAGATTGCCTTTCGCCATCATTTTGATTGTGCCGATGACGTTGCTCTCTGCACTTGCTGGAGTTTGGTTGGTGTCGGGTGACAATAATATCTTTACGCAGGTTGGCCTGATCGTTCTTGTTGGTTTGGCAAGTAAAAACGCAATACTTATGGTGGAGTTTGCTAGAGATCTGAATCTTCAGGGGAAAAGGCATTATGAGGCAATTGTGGAGGCGTGTCGTTTGCGGTTACGGCCCATTTTGATGACGTCAATTGCCTTCACTGCCGGTGTGGTTCCACTTGTTTTGAGCACGGGCGCCGGAGCAGAGATGCGTCACGCCATGGGTATTGCAGTGTTTTCCGGAATGATTGGTGTGACGGTTTTCGGGCTGCTCTTTACGCCGGTATTTTATGCCGTTATTCAGCGAGCGAAGGTCCCTGCCGTGGATGACTATCCGGAGACGGTGAATTAATAAAGCACTGGGAATAATGTCGGTAAGGCTGACTGCAGGGTTATCCTGAATAACGAGGAAGGCGTTGATTGAGGTGTTTAATGGATCTGCCATTCACACTAAACACCTCAATCGAGCCTACAGGTTTTATACTAGTCGGCTAAACGGTAGGTGCCACCTCTTGTTAAGGCAGATTGGTATGCTGGGCGGGCTTGGAGCCGCTTGATCCAAGCTGTCAGGTTAGGACGTTGGTGTAATAGGCCAAACGAGCCTGCAATCTCCCCAACAAAGCTCATCTGGATATCTGCGGCACTGAACAGTTCGTCTAGCAGAAAGGTTTTACCCTCCAGCGAAGCCTCTACAAAACCCAAATGATTATTGAGTTCACTGTTTATGCGCGGCTGCAGAGCTGCACCTCCATCTCCCAGAGGATCAACATAAACCTTTAACAGCAGAGGAAGCATTGCCGATCCCTCAGCGTAGTGAAGCCACTGCACATATTGCTCATACGCCCGGCTTTCAGGAGTAGGGTGCAGGAGGTCTCCAGCATATTTTCTGATGAGATAATCAATAATTGCCCCGGATTCATGGATGATGAAACTGCCGTCTTCAATGACCGGCGACTTACCCAGTGGGTGAATGCGCAACAGCTCTGGTGGCGCCAGATGTGTAACCGAATCACGCTCATAGCGTTTAATGTCGTACTCAAGGCCCAGTTCTTCGAGCAACCAGAGAATACGCTGTGAGCGCGAATCGTTTAAGTGATGAACGAGGATCATATGTATAACTCCGGAAGATTTGTGCGAGATGAGTGAAGAGGCGGTTTTGCCGGGTGGCTACCCACTCAAACGTGAGATTATTACTATCTCACATCATATACGACCGGTCTAATCATAATGTATCGCCGTCTTGCGATATGGCAGCCAAGCGTAATAAAAGCAGCTGGTCGAGTGTTTGTTTTCCATAGGTCTCCGCGCACAACCAGAGTCTCTCGTCTAGACAATTGGTCTAGTCCGGCTTAGAATCTGTTTATGGAATCAAAAGCTAATGTTCACGATGTACGTAGTCATATCCTGGAAACCGGCCAGTGTATTATCAGTGGCAAAGGGTTCAGTGCTGTCGGATTGAGTGAAATTCTGCAGACTGCTGGTGTGCCCAAAGGGTCTTTTTATCATTATTTTGGGTCCAAAGAAGCCTTTGGTGAGGAGTTACTCAAGAGCTATTTTTCGGACTACCAAGTCTCTCTTGAGGCACTACTCTCGCGCCCGGGCTTGTCCGGAGCAGAGCGATTGATCGGTTATTGGAAAGTTTGGCTGGAAACTCAGTCGGCCTGCGACCCGAAAGGTAAGTGTTTGGCAGTAAAACTTGCAGCCGAAGTTAGCGACTTATCCGAAACCATGCGCATTGTGTTGCAACAGGGAACGGACCGAGTTATCGCAAGACTTGCCCGGGCAGTTGAGGACGGCATTGCTGATGGCTCGTTACCTGCTCACCTGGATGCAAAAACGACAGCGTCAACTCTCTATCAATTATGGTTGGGTGCAAGCCTGCGAGCGAAAATCACACGCAACCGTGAGCCCTTGGAGTCTGCGTTTGAGGCAACACAAGGGTTGCTGGGGTTGAATTAAGAGCTAGCCGGAAAAAAATTTAATCTAACTATAGACGACCGGTCTATTTATGAAAATAGAGGAATCCTTATGAGAGCGGTTATTCTTCGGGCCCCGGGTGGGCTGAATCAATTGGAGCTGAGTGATCTGCCCGACCCTGGCCAACCCGGACCGGGACAAATACGTGTGGCAATACATGCAACCTCCCTGAATTTCCACGATTTACTGGTCGCTAATGGCAGTATCCCAACCGCCGATGGGCGGATTCTGATGTCCGACGGTGCGGGAGTGGTCGAGGCTGTTGGTGAAGGCGTGACTGAATTCGCTGTTGGCGAAAGCGTTGTGTCTGGGTTTTTCCCTCAATGGCAGGACGGTCGGGCATTTGATGATGTAGGCAATTTCCGGGGAACTCCAGGTGATGGAATAGACGGCTACGCAACTGAGTATGTGGTGCGGCCAGCACACTATTTTACCCATGCACCTGCGTGCTGGGGGCATTCCGAAGCGGCAACGATCACCACAGCGGGCCTCACAGCGTGGCGGGCGTTAGTGGTTGAGGGCGGAATCAAGGCAGGGGATAGCGTGCTGTTGCTCGGCACCGGGGGTGTATCCATTGCGGCCTTGCAGATTGCCAGAGCCATGGGGGCGCGAGTCATTATTACCTCGTCTTCTGACAAGAAGCTTGAACGGGCTCGGGCCCTTGGTGCAACCGATGTTATTAACTATCGGACAAGTCCGAATTGGGGTGCCGAGGTGCTCGCATTAACCAAAGGGCGGGGTGTTGATCATGTTGTTGAGGTTGGTGGGCCCGGAACGCTTGGGCAGTCATTGCAGGCTGTTCGCGTCGGTGGAAATGTAGCATTGATTGGCGTATTGACAGGGCGCGGTGGCGAGGTGCCCACTTCGTTGTTGATGGCGAAGCAGGCTCGCCTGCAAGGGTTGGTGGTTGGCAGTCGCCGCCAGCAGCAGGAATACGTTGCAGCACTGGAACAGAATAATCTTCGCCCCGTGATCGACTGCAGCTACCCTCTGGAACGTTTGTCAGACGCGTTCAAATTCCAGGAAAGCGGCAGTCACTTTGGCAAAATCGTTGTTGAGTGGTAACCGTCGGGCGCCCCTATTGGTTAGCGCTCTGTTGCGCCGGGAATTCCTGTTGGAGAAGTGAAAGTATCCACTTGTGCAGCGGGTCCTGGCTTGAGCGAGGGTGCCATGCGGCAATGACATCGAAGCAGGGCGGTGAATCATCAAGCTGGATCGGACGAACAAGTGGGTTCGGAAGAATGCGTGAGGGCAAGAAAGCTATGCAGTCAGTTGAGGCGATACAGGCCGGCGCAGCGGCGAAGCTCGGTACCGACATAACAATGTTTCGGCTGTAGCCCTTGCTTGCAAACCAGTCATCCGCTGAACCGATCAGGTTTGCTCTTGTCGGGGAGACAATAATCTGGGGCAAATCGGCAATGTCACCAATGGTGAATTGCCGGCTTTGCATCGGAGAATCACTCCTTGTTACGCAGATGTGGTGTTCGGAGAACAACCATTTCGTTTGACAACCATCGGGGACGAACGCAGGAAAAGTTAATGCAAGATCGAGGTCTCCCGATGTCAGAAGCGGATACAGTCGATCGCTTTCAAAGTCCCTGATGATCAGTTTTAACCCCGGAGCTTGGGCTCTTACCTTCGCCATCAATCTTGGCAATATAACCGCTACAGCATAATCCGTCGCAGATATCACAAAGGTCGTATGCACTTCGGCAGGGTCAAACCTGTCGGGTGGTGATAGTGCCGCAAGACTCTCGAACACTGCATTCACTCTTGGCTCAAGCTGTTCAGCGAGCGGCGTGGGAATGAGGCCCTGTGCGGAGCGCAGGAACAAGTGATCTTGAAACGTATCCCTAAGCTTGCTCAGTTGAGCACTTACAGCTTGCTGGGTGAGGCCCATCTGGGCGGCGGCACGTGTCACGTTTCGCTCTTTTAAGAGTGCTTTAAAAACCCTTAGCTGTTTTAAGTCGATCCGACTAATACCATTCATATTTGTAGTTGTAACCAATAATTACTGTTTCTACTTGTAAGTATGCCACCGTAAGATCGCTTTTGTCATGACTCGATACCAGGTGAACGCGCGAGCTCAAATGCGGGTGGCACAAGAGGAAATTTTCGGTCCTGTCTTGGTGGTTATGTCGTTCGAAGATGATGACGAGGTGATTGAGCTGGCCAATGAGTCTGAGTACGGCTTGGCAGGCGCAGTTTGGACGCAGGATATCAATCGTGCTCTCAACATTGCTCGCGCTATCAAAACAGGACGGGTATGGGTGAATACCTATCACGAACTGCCTGCACATGCGCCTTTTGGTGGATACAAAAAATCCGGTATTGGTCGGGAGACCCACAAAATGGTGCTGGATAGTTACACCGAGAAGAAAAATATCATTATCAGCCTGAATGAGTCCGGTCCGGGCCTCTTTTAATGCAACGGAGCACTGCTTGCTCCGGTATGAAAACTTTATTTAAAGGAAATAGCGTTATGAATGTAAGTCCTCTTTTTGAGCCCTTGAGTCTGGGTTCGCTTGAACTGAAAAACCGTATTGTCCTGCCACCTCTCACGCGCTCAAGAAGCTCTCAGCCAGGAAATATTCCGAACGAACTGATGGCTGACTACTATGCGCAGCGGGCTTCAGCTGGCTTTATGGTCACAGAAGGCACGCAGATAGATCCTAGAGGTCAGGGTTACGCGTGGACGCCAGGAATTTTCACGGCAGAACAGATTGAAGGTTGGAGAAAAGTAACCGATGCGGTTCATCGGGAAGGTGGCAAGATCTTTTGTCAGTTGTGGCATGTAGGGCGAGTTTCTCACCGTTCTCTTCAGCCAGACGGGCAGGCGCCGGTGGCGCCCTCCGCCATTCGTGCTGAAGGTGTGAAAGTGTTCGTAGAAACAGCGCCCGGGGAAGGTGCGCTAGCTGATCCCGATGAGCCTCGAGCACTTACAACCGAGGAAGTTCAGCAGCTTGTAAAGCTATACGCTCGCGCCGCTCGTAATGCCATTGATGCCGGGTTTGATGGCGTAGAAATACACAGCGCGAATGGCTACCTGGTGAATCAGTTCATTTCAGAGCATACCAACCACCGGACCGATCAATACGGCGGCAGTTTGCGGAACCGGTTGCGTTTCCTGGAGGAAGTTGTGGCCGCAATCTCAGAGGAGGTGGGGGCCGAGCGCCTGGGAGTGAGATTTGCTCCCTTGTTTGAGAGCACGGAAGAGGAGCGCGTCTATCTTGGGCTGGTTGAATCGGACCCTCACGAAACCTATCTGGAGGCCGCAAGGGTGTTGGATCGGATGGGTGTTGCCTACATTTCAATTGCTGAGGCCGATTGGGATGATGCGCCAAGACTGCCGGAAAGCTTCTGCAGTGCACTCAGGGAATCCTTTAGTGGCATTTTGATTTATGCGGGCCGCTACACTCCGGAAAAAGCACTTCGTATGCTTGATGCAGGATACGGCGACCTTTTCGCTTTTGGAAAGCCGTTTATTGCCAACCCGGATTTGCCGTATCGGATACGGCAAGGGCTGCCCTGGAACGAGGTTGACCCCACAACCATGTACGGTGGAACTGACAAGGGATATATCGATTATCCCACCTACGACTCGCAGGCTGCCTCGGAGCCCAGAACACCAGAGAGGGTGACAGGCTAAGGAACTGCTGGATGAGAGGAGCCTCCTTGATAGGGGGCTCACTTTCAGTATTTCGGGAACATTATCCCGGCTGCGCGATAACTTTGGTCTTTTCGCTGGACCCCATCATTCATAGTGATATCGCGAATATCGCTACAGAATTATTCAGGCTCTCAATTCCTCGCAATAATTTCTGCTCGGAGTCATCGAGATGACGGGGTGATATAAAATGATTGGTAAGGATCAAGCAATGAGCTTTGATAAAGGCAACTCATTGGATTGTCTGGATGTGCATGCTCACGGTACTTCTGGCTCAAAGCGCTGGCACAAGCCGGCTACCGTAGTCACCGTAGACCAGTGCGGTGAGAAAAGGATTATGAAAACCTATCCCTTGTTGTTTTTCCCGCTCAGTTATTGTTTTCGATTGTTGGCCCGTCATGAATATAAAATGCTCAAAAAGGCTGAGGAGTTAGTATTTACGCCAAATCAGGTACGTTGGAACGCCAACGGTGGTGGTGGAGTTTGTTATCAGTACCTCAAAGGTTTTTCATTGAAGGAGCTCCAGGAAAACGGCGAGATTCCAAAGGAATTTTTTGTAAAGCTTTACGCTGCAGTGCAGCAACTTCATCAAACTGGAATGGTCCACCTTGATCTTGGTAATTCCGGCAACATTTTGATGACTCCGTCAGGGGAGCCGAAGATTATTGATTTTGGCTCAGCTGTTTTGCTCAAGCACCTCCCGATAATGTCAAAGAATTGGGCTCGTAAAAAAGACCTGCTCGGTGTGTTAAAGCTTTGGTATCGGTTTGACCGCAAGAGAATGCCGGGAGGATTGCGGAATTACTATCGAACGCATTACAAGAAAAACCTTTACACACCTAAGCGCTTCTATAAGGCCCTCAAGCGAAGCCTTTTCAGCCAGCAACAAGAGATTCAGAGCTTTAGCCCGATTATCGGTATTCTCGCGTTGTTCTTTGGCTTGCTGATGCTCTTGTCATTGCTATAGGTCTGTCTGCTCTTGGCGACGACAACATCGAACGTACTGTGAACGTACCGTTTTCTAATATACGACCGGTCTAATTTCTGTTAGCATGACAACAGTTTAACGATATCGCTATTTAGCTCGAGTATTTCGCGGAATGCTCGATATTCAATTTTTGCTCCGGACTGCCAGGCCGGATGAGTTCAACGTTAGAAAGGAGAGCGTGCCAGTGAAGGGAATACGGGCGAGGAGACGGCCACAATGTTGACATTGAATGTAAATGGTACAACGCATCAGGTGGATGTGCCCGGGGACATGCCGCTGCTCTGGGTAATACGGGATATTTTGAAGCTCACTGGCACTAAGTTCGGATGTGGTATCGCCCAGTGTGGCGCGTGCACGGTTCATATGGACGGGAAACCTGTCCGCTCTTGTGTGTTGCCGGTTCAAAGTGTTGCAGGGCAAGAAATAACAACGATTGAAGGTATTTCTGAAAAGCCCTTGGCTCGAAAGGTGCAGCGCGCTTGGTTGGACCATGAGGTGGCGCAGTGCGGGTATTGCCAGTCAGGCCAGATCATGTCGGCTTTGGCTTTGCTGAACGACCAGACATCAATCAATGATCATGCGATCGATCTTGCGATGGCAGGCAACCTCTGCCGATGTGCAACGTATACGCGTATTCGGGAAGCAATCAAAGATGTGAGTGAAAGCGTGGGAGTATGGCAGCCATGAAGGATCAGCAGGTGAAACTTGAGATGGCTTCCCGGAGACGTTTTCTGAAAGGTATTAGTGCAGCTTTGGGCGGGTTGGTGGTTGGCGCCTGGTTACCGCCAATGGCGCCTAAAAGTGCCGCGGCAGAGGCGGTTGCACAGGGAAAGGCTTCGCTCGGGGATTCTTTGGCCGATGGATTCGGCGCTTTTGTCCGTGTTGGGCATGACGGTCGCGTCGCGTTGATTTCGCCCAAGGCCGAGATGGGGCAAGGCATCCAGACGGGCATTGCCATGATGGTGGCAGAAGAGCTGGAAGTCGGTCTGGATCAGATAGACATACAGGAAGCTCCACCCAACGCGGAACTGTACACCGACGCTTTGCTTCAGTTCCAGGCGACCGGTGGTTCTACGTCAACGCGTTACACATGGGAACCGTTGCGACGGGCCGGTGCTACTGCTCGAATGCTGTTGGTTCGAGCAGCAGCCTCGGTTTGGGAAACGGATTCCAACCTGTGTCATGCACGGGACGGCAAGGTTTTTGGCCCGACTGGGCAGAAAATCAGCTATGGCGACCTGGTTGATCTCGCCGCGACCTACGCTTTACCCGACGATGTGATCTTGAAGCGACCGGAAGATTTTCATCTGATCGGCACCCCGGCCACACGTCTGGATACACCGACCAAAGTGAATGGTCAGGCAAAATTCACCATCGATCTGGATATGCCGGGCATGTTGATAACGTCGGCACGGGCCTGTCCCGTTTATGGTGGGAAGGTGCGGCAGGTCGATGACAAAGCCGCCCGACGTGTGCCTGGAGTGAGAGATATTGTGATCCTCGAGGATGTGGTTGCGGTAACAGCGACCAACACCTGGGCCTGCTTTCAGGGCCTCAAGGCATTGAATATTGAATGGGACTATGGAGCCAACAGCAAGATCGACTCCGCTGTGGTCGATCAGAAACTTCAGGATGCAATTCAGCGGGATGGTGTAGTTGCCACTGAGAAAGGGGCTATAGACGCATCGCTTCAAGCGGCGAGCTCGAAGTTTGAGGCCGTTTATGAACAGCCTTTTCTGTCCCGCTCACCGTTAGAGCCAATGAGTTGTGTGGTGCATGTGCGGGATGACGGATGCGATCTCTGGGTAGGAACGCAAGTGCCTGGATTTGCGCAGCAAACCGCAGCAGCAGTAACAGGCTTGAAACCCGAGCAAGTCAAAGTGCATAACCAATGGATCGGGGGAGCTTTTGGGCGGCGCCTGGATTTTGACTTTATTACCCAGGCGGTGCGGATCGCGAGCAAAGTTAGCTATCCAGTCAAGCTGACCTGGAGCCGGGAAGAGGACATGACCCACGACCTCTACCGCCCACAGTATGCCGATCGGATGACCGCTGCTGTTAACGGCGAAGGGTTTCCGGTTGGTTGGCAGCACCGCATTGCAGGGGGATCTATATTTGCCCGTTATGTGGGGAGCCTCCCGGCCAGCGGTGTCGACCCTGACGCCGTAGAAGTGGCCGTTGACCCCATCTACAAACTGGACAGCCTGAAGGTCCACTTCATTCGTGAAGAGCCTGAAGTGGTGCCCGTTTCCTGGTGGCGAGGTGTTGGTGTTCTGCGCAGCACTTTTGCCATTGAGTGTTTTGTTGATGAGTTAGCTCATAACGCCGGAAAAGATCCACTGAGCTACCGAAAAACCTTGTTGGCCCACAAGCCCAGGGTGCTGACGGCATTGGATCTGCTGGCCAGCAAGGTTGCGTGGGATAGCCCGGTGCCCCGTGGTCGCGGTCGAGGGCTGGCTGTCGGGGAAGTGTTCGGCAGCATTGTGGTTACGATGGTTGAGCTATCCGCCATTGGAGAAAAGGGCGTCAGAATCGAGCGTTTGGTCACCGTCGTTGATTGCGGACTGGTGACGAATCCGACCTCGGTGAAAGCGCAAATGGAGGGCGGCACCTTGTTTGGGTTGTCAGCAGCGCTGTTTAATGAAATTGATATTAAAGGCGGTCAGGTGCAGCAAGAAAACTTCCATGCATACCGCCAGTTGCGCATCAGCGAGGCACCGCCTGTAGAAGTGCATATAGTACCCAGCGCTGAAGCGCCGGGAGGGGTGGGAGAAGCTGGTACCGCGCTAATAGGGCCTGCTTTGCTTAACGCGGTCAACGCGACATTCGGAGATCGGGTTCGCCGTCTACCGCTTGTTCGTTCGGGCTATTTTATTGCATAAGGAGGGCGTTGTGAGAAAGATTATTTTTGGCCTGCTCGCGTACCTTCTGGTGTGTGTTGATGTTATGGCAGTTAGCAGCGACAAGGCGTTAGTCGCCGAAGGCGAATACCTGGCAACCGCTGCGGATTGTGTGGCTTGCCACACGGCTCCGGGCGAAAAGCCGTTCGCCGGAGGGCTTGCTTTTGAATTGCCGTTCGGGACGCTCTACACCCCGAACATTACGCCAGATGCTGAAACGGGTATTGGAGACTGGACAGATGACGAGTTCGTCAGGGCGTTGCAGGAGGGGATAAGCCGAGAGGGTGAGCATTACTACCCCGCTTTCCCATATACCTCGTACACCAAAATGCCAAGGGAAGATATTCTTGCAATCAAGGCGTATTTGTTCAGTCTGGAACCGGTGCACCAACCAGCGAGGGAGAACGATATTGGCTTTCCTTTCAATCAGCGCTGGGGAATGTACCTTTGGAATTTTGTCTTCTTGGATGACAAGCGCTTCCAGCCTGACCTTGATCAAAGCGAGGCCTGGAATCGCGGTGCCTACCTGGTGAATGGGCCCGGGCATTGCGGCGAATGTCATACCCCGAGAAATATTTTTCAGGCGACGCAGTCCAGCGAGCTGTTTGCTGGTGCCGATATTGGGGGCTGGCGAGCCTATAACATTACCTCAAGTGATTCGCACGGGATTGGCCAGTGGTCAGAAGATCAGTTGGTATCCTATTTCAGTGAGGGGTATGCAGAAGGTCATGGCGTAGCTGGGGGACCAATGGCCGAGGTGGTTGAATATAGCCTGAGACACCTGAGTGAGAGTGATCTCAGGGCCATAGCTACTTATCTAAAAGCAACCGACCCCAAAGCTGTTGGGGTACCGAGGCCCGCCGTGAAGCCGAAACTAGCGGGAGCACCGTTGAATGAAGATCTGGGCAGTAAAATCTTCGCCGATGCCTGTGTTAGTTGCCACCAGTGGGATGGGCGAGGTAATCAGAGCCCCACAGCTACGCTGTCGGGTCTGAAGACAGTAAGCGACCCTCGTGCTTCTAATCTGCTAGGCATATTGCTGGAGGGGAACCCTGCATCGTCGTTGCCGGTGAATCATAGAATGCCCGATTTCGGCGCTATCTATAATGACCAGGAGCTGGCGGCCTTGGCGACGTTTGTACTGAGCCATTTTGGCAGGCTTGATACTGCAATAGAGCCGGAGCAGGTCGGCGAGCGTCGGTCGTTGTCATTGCACTGAAGGTGAACGGGGTGTTGAGGTATGTCGGGATTAGTGTCGTTGATAAAGACGATCGACGAGCAGGAGCGCCTGGGCGAGGGATTTGTCCTCGCAACGGTTGTTAAAGTCGAAGGCTCGGCCTATCGCCGCCCCGGGGCCAGAATGTTGATTTCCGCGCTTGGACAATCTGAAGGAACGGTCAGTGGAGGCTGCCTGGAGCAGGATGTCATCAAAAAGGCTTGGTGGCTGACCTCCGATGGCCCGGTGGTTCGCAGCTATAGTACGGCTGAAGATGGTGAAGAAAGCGAATCTTCTTATCACTTTAGTCTCGGTTGCGATGGCAAGATATTTCTGCTGTTTGAGAGAATTTTGCCTGCCGCTGCGTCTCCACTTGTCCGAACCCTGAAAATGGTTCATGAAGAAAAACGAAAGGCAGCGATCGCTACCGTAATCTCGGCGGATGACGAGTCCGCCTTTGTTGTCGGAGACCGTCTGATAGTTCCCCCTGAAGGAGATTTAGACGGCAGTTTGGTGGATAGCTCATTGGAGCAAGTGCTTGCCGACGATTTACGTGAGGTAATGGCAAGCGGGAAATCGGCGCTGAATCAATACAGCGACCAAGCGGCTGAGGTTGAGGTGTTCCTGGAAGTTGTATCGCCACCTCAAAAGCTTGTGCTGTTTGGCGCGGGGCATGATGCTCAACCACTGGTCCGGTTGGCGAAAACTCTAGGCTGGCATGTCACCGTTATAGACGGAAGGGCAAACTTCGCGATGGCACACCGCTTCCCTGAAGCTGATGATGTTCGGGTGATGAATGTTGACGAGCCGCTGTCCGCGAGTTCCTTGCTAGATGGCGCCGCTGTTGTCGTGATGACCCATAGCGTGACTCAGGATACACGGTGGTTGAGCAAAGCCCTGAGGAGCGGTGCTTGCTATGTTGGGCAGTTGGGGCCTCGGTACCGAACAGAGCGACTGTTGGCTGACATTGGTGATGATGCACAAACTGCTCAGGCTCGTGAAAAGCTCTATTACCCTGTTGGTCTTGATCTTGGGGGAGACACCTCAGAGAGCGTTGCTATGGCGATCCTCTCAGAGATCAGTGCAGTGGTAAATGGTCGAAACGGCGGCATGTTGAAATACAGAGCCGCGAGAATTCATGAGGCGGAGTAACGGCCTTTTACAGGGTGTTGCCCTTAAAGAACAAGGTTATTCCAAAAAAACACTAGACGACTGGTCTAGTTGCGGCTAAGCTAGAAATTCACATGATTAGCAAGACAATTTTGTTGTTTTTATTTGTCTCGGCTATAGGTGACCGGTCTATTAATTCCCGGGTTATAAATAGGTTCCAGCTTTGCCGCATATTCCAATGCGACCCGCGGAAATATTGATGTCCGCTTACATATTGAAACTGAAGGAAACTGATTATGGAAAATTTCAACTTTCACAACCCTACCAGAATTCTGTTTGGTAAAGGCTGCATTGCGGAGCTGAAAGATCAGGTTCCCGCTGATGCGAAAGTTTTGATTCTATATGGCGGTGGCAGTGCCGAACGTACGGGTGTGCTGGACCAGGTACGCGATGCTCTTGCTGGCCGGGCAATGCTGGAGTTTGGAGGTATTGAACCTAACCCACGCTATGCTACAACGCTAAAAGCAGTTGAGATGATTCGCGAAAATGCCGTCACTTTCCTGCTTGCCGTTGGCGGCGGGTCGGTCATCGACGCCACCAAGTTTATTGCGGCGGCGGTAAAGTATGACGGTGACGCCTGGGACATTCTCACCTCACGTGGATCAGTCATTACCCAAGCGGTGCCGTTTGGATCTGTGTTGACGCTACCAGCTACAGGATCCGAGATGAACTCTGGCGGGGTGATTACCAATCCAGAAAAAGAGGCAAAACTGCCGTTTAGCAGCGTTCATTGCTACCCGGTGTTCTCGGTGTTAGATCCAGAGGTGACCTATACCTTGCCACCGCGTCAGATTGCCAACGGTGTAGTGGACGCCTTCGTTCATACGACCGAGCAGTATCTGACCTACCCAGCTGCCGCGCCAGTTCAGGACGGTTTTGCCGAAACCCTTCTGCGCACATTGATCGAACTTGGCCCCAAGGCGCTTGAGACTCCCGAAGATTACGACATTCGATCCAATTTGATGTGGACCGCGACAATGGCTCTGAACGGGCTTATTGGCGCAGGTGTACCTCAAGATTGGGCCACTCATATGATCGGGCACGAGATTACTGCACTGAATGACACCGATCACGCCCGTACCCTGGCGGTTGTGCTGCCTGCATTGTTGAATGATCAGCGTGAGGTTAAGCGTGAGAAGCTTCTTCAGTATGCCAGCAATGTCTGGAATATTCGCGAAGGCTCTAACGATGAGCGAATTGACGCTGTGATCGAAGCGACGCGTGGTTTCTTCGAACAGATGGGCATCAAGACCCGGTTAGGCGACTACGACGTTGATGCTGACGGAATCAATCACATCGTTAGTGCTTTAAAGGAACACGGGATGACAGCACTTGGGGAACATAAAGCTATTGGCCCCGATGATGCTCGTCGCATTCTTGAAGCTGCTTTGTAGGAGGAGTCGAGCATGAAACAAACAGACACTGCAAACCGCAAACTCGTATTGGCGGAACGCCCTAAAGGCGAGCCGACCGTGGACACTCTACGGTTAGAAGAGGAGGCGATTCCTGCTGTCGGTGAGAATCAGATGCTTTTGCGGACCGAGTACTTGTCACTCGACCCGTATATGCGCGGCAGAATGAGTGATGCGCCTTCTTATGCTGCACCGGTTGAGGTGGGTGATGTGATGGTTGGCGGCACGGTTGCCAAAGTGGTTACTTCGAAGCTTGATGGCTTCGCGGAGGGCGACTGGGTGCTTAGCTTCAATGGTTGGCAGGATTACGCTCTTTCCGATGGCGAAGGGGTTACCAATCTTGGTAATTCGCCAGAGCACCCATCCTGGGCGCTTGGAATCTTAGGCATGCCTGGGTTTACCGCCTGGGCTGGCCTGACCCAAATCGGCGAGCCCAAACCCGGCGAGACGATTGTGGTGGCCGCGGCGACGGGGCCGGTCGGTGCAACCGTAGGTCAAATTGGCAAACTGCTGGGCTGCCGTGTTGTGGGTGTCGCAGGCGGTCCAGACAAGTGCGCCTACGCGGTCGACGAACTGGGCTTCGACGCATGCATTGATCACAAAGCAGAAGACTTTGCAGACCAGCTTGCCAAGGCTAGCCCCGACGGTATCGATGTCTATTTCGAAAATGTGGGCGGTAAGGTTCTTGATGCGGTGATCCCACTTTTGAATCCGCATGCGCGTGTGCCAGTGTGTGGACTGGTCTCGCAATACAATGCTACTGAACTGCCCGGCGGACCGGACCGCATGAACTGGTTGATGGGACAGATTCTGCGGAACAAGGTCAAGGTGCAGGGATTCATCATCTTTGACAGTTTCGGTCACCTATACCCGGATTTCGCCGAACAGATGGGGGCTTGGGTGGAAAGCGGGAAGATCAAATATCGTGAAGAGGTTATCGATGGCCTGCAAAATGCGCCGGAAGCGTTCATTGGTTTGCTCAATGGTGAAAACTTTGGCAAGCGCGTGATCCGGGTTGGGCAAGACTAACACTGAAGCGCATGCAGGTGCTTATGGTGCCGGCGTAGTCTTTTTTGCCGGTAAATCATGAATCCTAAACTCGAAATAGTGGAGAAGATAATGAAAGTTCTTGTCGCTGGAGCTACCGGAAAAACAGGGCTTCGCTTGATTGATGAACTTAAATCTCGTGGCCATTACCCGATTGCGTTGGTTCGTGAAAGTTCCGACACGAATACACTGCCGTCTGATGTTGAACTGCGCTATGGCGATTTGACCGACCTGCAAGAAGATGTCTGTGAGGGTTGTGACGCTGTTATCTTTGCCGCAGGTTCTGGCAGCCACACGGGTGCTGATATGACCGATAAGGTTGACCGTGATGGCGCGCAGCGTCTCGTTGATATAGCAGCGAAATCAAAGGTATCCCGTTTCGTTATGTTGAGTAGTGTGGGCGCGGACAACCCCGACCCTGAACATAAGCTCGCGCATTACCTTCAGGCCAAGCATGACGCTGACGAACACTTGACAGCTTCTGGCCTGAGCTATGCCATCGTTCGTCCGGTTAGGCTGACCGATGAAAGCGGGACCAGGAACATGCGTTTTGGCGAATCAGTTGATGTTGATGGAATCGCTGCAAGAGGCGATGTCGCCGCAGTTTTGGCCGAGGCAGTAGATGATGAAAAGTGGGATAACAAAGCGCTAACCATGCAGTCAATTTAAGGAAAATACATGAAGATTTTAATGGTACTGACATCGCACGATGAGATGGGTGATAGCGGCAGGAAGACCGGCTTTTGGCTGGAGGAGTTTGCCGCGCCCTATTACGTCTTCAAGGATGCCGGTGTGGATATTACTCTGGCCACGCCTAAGGGTGGGCAACCACCCATTGATCCGTCCAGCGATAGTCTGGAAGCGCAAACCGACGACACCCGTCGTTTCAAGAGCGATGTTGAGACGCAAAAGCATCTTGCGACTACGGTGAAACTTTCTGATATGACAGAAGCCGGGTTCGATGCAATCTTCTATCCCGGTGGTCATGGCCCTTTGTGGGATCTCGCCGAAGATGCAGATAGCAAACGCCTGATCGAAGCCTTTGCCGCCGCTGACTTGCCTATCGGGGCCGTCTGTCACGCTCCCGCCGTATTCCGCCACACTCAAGGTACAGATGGCAAGCCTTTAGTCTCAGGGCGACGAGTGACAGGCTTCACCAACACAGAAGAAGAGGCTGTTGGCCTGACCAACGTTGTGCCCTTCCTGGTCGAGGATATGCTCAAAGCCAATGGTGGCAATTATGCGAAAGGCGCTGATTGGGCCAGCTTTGTACTGCGTGACGGCAAGCTCGTCACCGGTCAGAACCCTGCCTCATCCGCTGCCACCGCGCACGAGATTCTGGCGTTGCTGAAATAACGGAAAACGACGACCGAATTTATCTAGCTCCGCTGTGAAGCCTCTCTTCCGAACAGGTCGTAATTCTGAGGAGACGTAAGTGCTTGAGCTTTCGTTCAGCTGTCATGAAATATGACGATGCGGAGTGATATCTTGTAACAGGCGTTTGAAGAACCGATGAACAGATTGCTCATCCTGGCTTTAGGAATGTTTTCCATTGGCACGGCCAGTTTCATTATGGCAGGCCTTCTGCCAGAGATGGCAGCCAGTTTTAATATCAGTGTTGGTGATGCGGCGAGTATGATCGCCGCGTTCGCCGTAGCTTATGCTTTGGTGATACCAATCGCAGCAACTCTGATGGTGAATTTGCCTTATAAGCCCATACTGGTGGTGGGCATGAGCATTCTTGCCGCAGGCCATATGGTCTCAGCGGTGGCGCCAAGTCTGGAAGTGGCGGTTGCGGGTCGTGCGCTGGGAGGCTTGGGCGGGGCACTGTTTATGCCAATTGCCGGAGCAGCGGCGACCGCGATAGTCTCACAGGAGCATTGGGGGCGTTCACTGGCTATCATTACAGCCGGTCTGAGTGCGTCAACCGCAATTGGAGCACCGGTGGGAATTGCTCTCTCAACGAGTTTTTGTGACTGGCGGCTGGGCATGTGGCTTGTCGCTGCACTAGCCGTTGCAGCGGCTATTGGGATTGGTACTTTACTAGAGGCCATGCCAAGACCGGATACAAAGAAGAGACCCAAGGATTTGTTGGCCTCTGTGACGAAGCCGGCTGTATTGGGCGTGTTGGGAACGACACTGCTTTTAATGATCGGGTCCTACATCGTTCATACCTATGCCAGTGTCATTCTTATGCCCGCGACTAATGGAAGGGGTGAGACATTGGCTCTTTTAATGGCGGCTTGGGGCATTGCGGCCACTATTGGAACCTTTACCGCGGGAAGGCTGACCGACCGATGGGGTGCGAGACCAATTATTGTTGGCGGGCTCACGGTTCTAAGCCTCAACTTCTTACTGTTGCCAGTGCTTACTTATTCTCCTTTAGTATCGGTTTTTCCACTTGCCGTTTGGGGGGCGATTGCGTGGAGCTGTCTGGTGCCACTGCAGCACCAGTTAGTGAAAGCAGCGCCGTCTAGCGCATCCATTGTTTTGGGGCTGAATACTTCAGCTATATATCTGGGGGTTTCGCTTTCTGCATCTATTGGAAAGCATGTATCTCAAATATTTGGCAACGAGTATCTGAGCATGGTCGCGGCTGGTTTTACGATACTGGCCCTTGGGATATATGAGGGACATCGGATAATTGTAAACCGGGGGGGCAGAAAGCCTGCGTTGAACTATAGCAATCAAGGATAGTTGCGCGGTGATCAGAATAAGATCTCCAGCCTAGTCCGGTAATATCGCCAGATCATCCTCGATGAGTGTCATCATGTCCCAACTCCCTGATAGGAGACCCTGCTTGCCTTTCGGAGAGTAAC
The DNA here is from genome assembly GCF_002806945.1 of Marinobacter salexigens. Lineage (GTDB taxonomy): Bacteria > Pseudomonadota > Gammaproteobacteria > Pseudomonadales > Oleiphilaceae > Marinobacter > Marinobacter salexigens. Next base: position 17,403 of record NZ_NIHC01000003.1, on the reverse strand, counting down.
CAACTTTACAACTTTATTACGAGGCCACACGCGCCAGAAGTCAGACTGAAGCAAAGGAGGCAAAAAAATTGGCAAGTACTACAGCGCCTGGCTGGGTATTTTACCTGTCGGTTATTCTATTGGCAGTGTTTTTTGGGGTGGGAGTTTTTCTCCCGGAAGAGCTCACCCTTTGGGGCAATATCGGGCTGGAGTTCACGACGGTTCATTTTGGCTGGCTCTATTTATTTGCCACGACCGGTTTTCTGGTGTTCTGCGTTGCGGTAGCTCTGAGCGATTACGGGAAGATCCGTCTGGGGTCGGACGGTGAGGCGCCTGAATTCCCCTACCTGACCTGGCTCGGGATGATCTTTTCCTCCGGTATGGGGGTCGGCCTGGTTTTCTGGGCAGTGGCAGAACCCATGAGTCACTTCATGGCGCCTCCATTTGGCGCGGCGGAGGCAGAAAGCCCCGAAGCAGCCAGTCTTGCCATGCGTTATTCGCTGTTCCACTGGGGCTTTCATCAGTGGGCCAACTTTGCAGTGGTAGGGCTTGCCATTGCCTACGTGCGTTTTCGCCTGGAACGCCCCGGCCTGATCAGTGAAGCCTTCCGTGTGTCCCTTGGCAATCGTGTAGACGGCGGTATTGGTCATGGCATCAACACCCTTGCGGTGGTCTCTACGGTCTTTGGTGTTGCCACCACGCTGGGGCTCGGGGTTATCCAGATTAACAGCGGGCTGGTGTCCGTAACTGATATGAGCTTCGGTGCCAACCAGCAATTATTGGTTCTGGGGGCGATCGCGGTGGTGTTTCTGCTCTGTGCTTTGGCTCCACTTGAAAGTGGCGTGCGCTATATTAGTGACGCCAACATGGTGCTGGCAGCCTTCCTGCTGGTTTTCGTGTTCTTCTTTGGCCCCACTGATTTCATCACGGCAGCCATGACCAACGCTATTGGGGATTATTTCGCCAACATGATGGGCATGAGCCTGGTAATGACCCCCTACACCGGCGATGATTGGGTTGAGCGTTGGACCATATTCTATTGGGCCTGGGGGCTGTCCTGGGCGCCGTTTGTCGGCAGCTTTATTGCCCGTATTTCCCGAGGCAGAACTATTCGCGAGTTTATCCTCGGGGTTATTGGTACACCGGTGCTGCTAAGTATTCTCTGGTTCTCCACTTTTGGTGGCTCGGCCCTGTACTTTGAAATGTTTAACGGTGCGCCTCTGGGTGAAGCCGTCATTCGGGAAATGAGCTCGGCTCTGTTTGTAACTCTGGAGTATTTGCCCGGAACGTCCATCATCAGCGCCCTGATGCTTATATTGATTGTTCTGTTTGTTATTACTTCAGCCAACTCCGCGACCTTCGTTCTAGGAATGTTTACCAGTAAGGGTACGCTGACACCGAAACGCTGGCTCAGGGTTGCCTGGGGTCTGATTCAGGTGCTGGTCGCCGGAGTGCTTCTGGTCAGTGGTGGCCTGGAGGCACTACAGACAATATCCATCCTGGCGGCATTTCCGTTTATGGTGCTGATGGTATTTATGGCAATATCGTTGCTGCGCTCACTGAGTAATGAACAGCGCCAGAAAGAGCTTCGAGAGGCAGTGACCCGTGGGCGTGTAATCCAGATGCTGGAAGAACATGACCGGGAGAAAGCCGAGCAACTGGAGAAAGAGGTGTCTCGCGAGTCGCAGTCAGTCTATAAAACGAGCGCTAGTGAGGAGGGCACTGTGTGAAGTCCTTGAAAATGACAGAGATAGCCTTGTCATCTCTGTTGGCCGGGTTGCAGCGGAACAAATGGAGTGCCAGCCAACTCCTTGAAACCTGCCTGAGCAATATTGAGCGTTACGACGACCCCGCCAATCAGGTCTACACAGCCCGCTTTGATCACACAGCCAGGGCTGAAGCTGCTGCCATAGATGTTCTTCAACAGGGAGGTGTTCCTCCGGGAGAGCTTGCGGGCCTGCCCATTGCACTAAAAGTGCTGTTTGATGTTGCCGGTGAAGTGACCCATTCTGGCTCCAAATGGTGGAGCCAGAAAGCGCAAAGCGATGCGCTGATTGTCTCGCGTCTGCGCCGGGCCGGGGCCGTCATCACCGGCCACACCAATATGACCGAGTTCGCCTACTCCGGGCTCGGGCTTAACCCCCACTACGGCACCCCCGCCAACCCGCTTGCACCGGGGCGGATTTCGGGAGGTTCGTCCTCCGGAGCCGCAGCCGCAGTCGCCTTTGGCATGGCCTCAGCAGCCATTGGCAGTGATACCGGTGGCTCGGTACGCATTCCCGCGGCTTTTTGCGGCCTGGTGGGCTTCAAACCCACTCAAAAACGCATCCCCCGTGACGGTGTATTCCCCTTGTCCCGAAGCCTGGACTCCATAGGCCCCATTGCCCATACCGTTGAGTGTTGCGCACGCCTGGATGCTGTTATGGCTGGCGAGCGCTGGAAAAAGAGTGCTCCGGCAGATTTGCGTGGGCGTCGCTTCGTGGTGCCCGCGAATCACATGCTGGATGATGTGTCGCCGGGCGTCGCCGAGGCGTTTGCCGGCAGCCTCCGCAAGTTGCGTGATAGTGGTGCTCAGATTGTGGAGGCACGAGTTCCGGTGTTGGATGCATTGCCGGAACTGATGGAGAGTGGTGGTCTTGCAGCGGCTGAAAGTTATCATGTTCACCGGCAATGGCTGCAGCAGCGAGGCGAGGAATACGACCCGCGAGTGCGCGAGCGTATGCAGCGGGGCGCCGGCATAAGCGCCGCGGATTACCTTGATTTGTTACAGCGCAGGGCCACACGGAAGAAGCAGGCAGACCATTGGCTCAGTGCCTATGACGGGCTTCTTGCGCCCACTGTGGCTATTGCGCCCCCTCTGCTTACGGAGTTTGAAAGTGATGTGGATTATTTGCGCCTGAATCTACTGGTTCTGCGCAACCCCACCGTAGCGAACTTGCTCGATTTGTGCGCAATCACACTGCCGAACCAGCAAGACGGTGATCTGCCCAGCGGCTTGATGCTGGTTGGTCGGCATGGCACCGATAGCACTGTGCTTGGCATTGCACAAGCGATGGAAAAGGCTCTGAAGCAGTGAGTTGCAAGCCAGTGCTTGAATCTGCCGGGCTGGATGGTTGGATTGTGAGGTTGTTTGAAGATATCAACGAGCGCAATCTGCCCTGGCTGTCTGCCTTGTCACAGCGGTGCGAGCAGATTTTTGGTGATGCACTGATTGATCTGGTGCCTTCCTACACCACACTTCTTGTTGTTTTTGATCCGCTTGCGTTGTCGCCATCACAGAGCCGAGCCATGATCTGCCAGATTCTGGCTGATCTGCAGCCGGAGGATGCTGTTCAAGACGGACAATCCCACGAACTACCCACCTGGTACGACATCAGCGTAGGCCCGGAGTTGCCGCGGGTGGCAGAGCATGCTGGTTTGGCGGTTAGCGAGGTGATTGAAGCCCACAGCCAGCGCACCTATCGGGTTTTTGCGTTGGGTTTTGCACCCGGTTTTGCTTTCATGGGGCTAGTCGATCCTCACCTTGAGTGCCCCCGGTTGGAGACGCCGCGCCAGCGAGTACCCGTTGGCAGTGTGGCTTTGGCTGGCCGGCAAACAGCAGCTTACCCGACAGAAACCCCCGGTGGTTGGAACCTTCTGGGCCGAACCAGTGCCCGTTTATTTGATCGCAAGCGCGAAGGATTCAGCCTGTTGCGGGTTGGCGATCGGGTACGTTTTGTTTCCGTAAGTCGCGAAACCTTTGAGCGCGAAGGCGGGAACACACAACCCATGGGGTCTGTAACGTGAGGCTGCGGGCAAATCCGGAGCCGGGAATCCGGGTAATGCGCGCCGGGCCCCTTGCTCTCCTTCAAGACAGCGGCAGGTTTGGTGCACGCCACCTGGGTGTGACTCAGGGCGGCCCGGCCGATCTCTACTCCTGGGCATGGGCTAACCACCTCACCGGAAATCCCTGGGGTACAGCCAATCTGGAGGTTACCTTCGGTGGCCTGCAACTGGTTGCGGTGAAAGATCTCGATATAGCCATTACAGGTGCCGACCTGGCCGTAACCATCGAGCATAACCCTGTTCCCCTTTGGCAGCGAATAACCTGGAAAGAAGGCGAAATCCTGAGGTTTTCAGCACCTGTGAGCGGGCTTAGAGCTTACCTGGCAGTATGTGGTGGATTTGCGGCGGAACCGGTGCTGGGGAGTGTGGCCTGCGTAACCCGTGAACAACTGGGCGGGTTCAGGGGGGATGGAATGAAACTGGCACCGGGTGATGAGCTTTCTGTGTTCTGCCCGGAGCCTGCCAGTGGCCAGATATCTGGACAAGCCCCGGAAGAGATCGTGCCGGATTTCAGTCAACCGGCTTTTCTGCATTTGCTTCCAGGTGCACAGATTGCATCTTTTAGCGGCCGTAGCCTGTTTGATGCATTCAATGCCTGGTGGCAAGTGGATGACCGTGCCGATCGTATGGGGGTGCGTCTTACCGGGCCGAGGCTGAGAAGCAGTATCAGCACACTGGTTTCAGAGGGAATTAACCTCGGCGGCGTGCAAGTGCCGCCGGATGGTCAGCCAATTGTATTGCTGAATGATCGCCAGACCATTGGCGGTTATCCGCGGCTAGGCTCACTAACGCCCCTGTCAGCCTCGCGACTGGCTCAGTGTTTACCGAGAGAGCGAGTAAGACTGGTGGCCAGAGGAAGCGCGGCTGCAGTCAAAGAACATCGGGCGTTCCGCGCAGTTTTCCAGTTTATGCCCCGTTTGATGAGAGGTAGGGCGCCTAGCTGACAGTACTAAAGAACAGGACTATCCTGTATCTTTGTAACATTAATCGGCGCAGAAATGTCAAGGAAGTTAAAGGCATGACGCCATAACTGTTATCGCTCGCTAAACCAGAAGAATTCCGTAATGCCCACAACCGTGTTTTCCGCATTTTCCAGCAACTTTCTTGGCAAGGCTCCCGTTTGGTACAAGCAGATTATTCTGCTGTTTTTGCTCATTAACCCAATTGTTTTGTACCTGCTGGGGCCGGTTACAGCCGGCTGGTTGCTCATCGCCGAGTTCATTTTCACCCTCGCCATGGCGCTGAAATGCTACCCACTATTACCCGGTGGTTTGTTGGCGATAGAGGCATTGTTGATTGGTCTTACTACGACCGATGCTGTGTATCTGGAAGTGTTGACCAACTTCCCGGTCATTCTGCTGCTGATGTTCATGGTGGCCGGCATTTACTTCATGCAGGATCTGCTGTTGGTGGCGTTTACCCAGATTCTGGTTGGGGTGCGTTCCAAATCGGCTCTCTCGCTTCTGTTCTGTGCAACCTCAGCGGTACTTTCTGCCTTTCTGGATGCGCTTACGGTGACTGCCGTTATTATCAGCGTGACCGTCGGTTTCTTTTCCGTTTACCACAAAGTGGCCTCCGGTAAGGGGTATCAGAGCAGTGATCATAATTCCGACAGTGATGACGAGGTTATCGAACTTCACCGGAAAGACCTGGAAAATTTTCGGGCGTTTTTGCGCAGTCTGCTGATGCACGGCGCCATAGGGACAGCCCTGGGTGGCGTTGCAACCATGGTTGGTGAACCCCAAAACCTGCTGATTGCCAAGGTGGTGGGTTGGGACTTTATCGGGTTTTTCTTGCACATGGCGCCGGTCAGTGTGCCGGTGCTGGTAGCAGGATTGGTAACCTGCTGGGTGCTGGAAAAGATGCGCTGGTTTGGCTACGGCGGTCGCCTACCCAAGCCGGTACGGCGGGTGTTGGAAGAGTTTGCTGATAACGAGCGGGCCAAGCGCACCAAGGCAGATCAGGCGGCACTCTGGGTGCAAGCGGCTGCAGCGGTTATTCTGGTGCTGGGTCTGGCACTGCACTTGGCGGAAGTGGGCCTGATCGGTTTGCTTGTAATTATCCTGATCACCTCATTTACCGGTGTGACCAGTGAACACCAGATAGGGAAAGCCTTTCAGGAGTCATTGCCGTTCACCTCGCTGTTGGTTGTTTTCTTTGCCGTGGTGGCGGTTATCCATGAACAGCACTTGTTCAAACCGGTGATCGACTATGTGTTGTCACTACCCGAAGGGCAACAGCCGGGCATGTTCTTTCTCGCTAACGGCCTGCTTTCCATGATCAGCGATAACGTTTTTGTGGCAACGGTTTATATCAGTGAGATCAAACAGGCACTGGATGCCGGCAGTATCAGCTACGAGCACTTCCAAAGCCTTGCCGTTGCCATCAACACAGGTACCAACCTCCCAAGCGTTGCGACCCCGAATGGTCAGGCGGCTTTCCTGTTCTTGCTGACTTCAGCCATTGCGCCATTGGTTCGACTGTCCTATGGTCGAATGGTGGTTATGGCATTCCCCTACACGGTTGTGATGGGGGGTGTTGGCCTGTATATGGTTATGTACCATATTTGATGGTTTCCAATCAGCTCCGTAAGCGTATTGTTACTATGCGTAGAGTCTGGAATGTGTACAGGGTCCCGGCTTTGTTTTGTCGGACGTCAGTGCGGGCACTGGTTATGCTCGCATTCCTGGCGGTTGCCGGACTGGCGCATCCTGTTCTGGCTGATCCCGGCGGAAACAGACTTCGCATCGCCTACGCTGACTTTCCTCCCGTGGAGTACCAGAATGAGCAGGGTGAGCCGGCAGGTTTTTTTGTTGACCTCACTCGAAGAGTTGTGGAGGAAGCCGGCTACGAGGCTGAGTTTATCTACTTGCCTGTAAGCCGGATTTATCTTTATCTGAAAAACGGCACGGTTGATCTGTTTCCCGGCCTCTCCAATACCCCCAGTCTTGCGAATGAGGTAATGGAGAGTTGGGTGAACGTGTATCCAACACGGCTCAATGCCTGGTACCTGGCGGGTTCAGAGCCGCTGACTCATTTTGAACAACTTGAAGGCAAAACCGTTATCGTGATTGCGGGGTACACCTATGGTGGGCTGCTGTCATGGCTTGAGCGTTCCGATCACATTCAGGTTACGGAAGCTCCGAACAGCCGGGCGGCGATGGAGATGCTCAAGCTAAAGCGTGGTGATTTTGTACTGGATTACCGCGAAACGGTGGAGGAAATGCTGATTAAACCCTCAGATAGCTCAATTCGCGGTTCTGAGGTGAGATCACGCTATTCCGCCTGGCTGTATTCCCTGGCAAACCCCAAGGCGGCACTGCTCCGGGAAAAACTTGATGATGCCTATTTGCGGCTTGTTGATCGAGGTGAGGCTCCACCCGTTCATCCTTTCAAGGCGGGCTATGTTATCCCCGGGTTTCCCGAAGAGTATCGTTAGATCCGCGTTCTAATCCTGTTTGGCTTTGGTCAGGGTAATATCGCCATACCAGGCCGTCGCCTGCCCATCGGTATTGTCTGAATCCGACATAATTGCTATACCCCGGATTGGTGGTGGGTTTTCCCCGAATGCTTGGTGATAGTCCGCCACAATATCCCGCTCAATACTCACCCATTCTCCGACCTTTTCCTTACCAGAACTGACCGCAATCATTACGGTTTTGTCTGTGTAGGGGTTGGCTACGAATTCACCCTCCTGGAGGGTGTTTGCCCAGATGTAATTCAGGGCATTGCCCGGCAGTTCCTCGCCAAACAGCAATTCCACAGTTTTGCGCTTCGCCCGTTCAAAAAAGCCCGCCTTTCCCGGCTCGAATTCAAAGGCGACGTAGATCCGGGCAGGGTAATCATCGCCGGATTTTGCCCGGGCATCGCCCTTTTCAAACACATTGGACACCTTCCAGCGCCAGTTCAGCAGCGGTGCGATTTCAGGTTCTATATCCAGCCGGGTAATCAGGCCGGAAGCGCCGCCGTCTGTTTCAGCTTTAACTACCTGGGCGCCGTCCTCCGTAACAAGTTCATAACGTGAGTGCTGCTTTATCTTGGGGAATTCCAGCGGTTCCCAGCCATCGGATAGCGATTCCATTTTTGAGAAAGGGGAAAGAAATGGCTCCTGCGCCAGCAGGTGTGGAGAAGCCAGAGAGGCCAGAATGCAAACCAGTGAGCTATAAGAGCGGTTGGCGATAAACATGAAATTTTCCCACTTTTCTGTGTGTTTGTGATAGACCGGCAGATTAGGGAAAGGTGCCTTGTCTCTCCTGTTTTTCCCGTATATAGTGCCCACATCCTTGGTTGGATACCAAATATGGTATTCAGGAATCCGGTGAGAATCCGGAACTGACGCGCAGCGGTATTGGGGAACGAGCGTGGCATAAAGACACTGGCGCAAGCCGGGAAGTCGCCACGCAAGGCAGAGCCGAAAGGTTCATGCCCCTGAGTCCGAAGACAAGCCAGGGAATACACACTGCACCTTCGCGACTCAGGCGCCTGCATTTGGCACCATAAGGTGAGCAGCAACGAACAAGGCATGATTGCAGCGATTAAAGGCTGATGCCGACGTTTGTCCTGCGTACGCGAAGGTTATGGAATTCACGCGTATTCAGGAGAACACCGCATGTCTGCGACCGCTCTGGCCGAGCCCCAACTCTCATCACCATCCGCCACAGAAGCCCTGCAAGTTATCAAGCGCAACGGCAATCTGGTCAGCTTTACCCCATCCAAAATCAGCGTAGCCGTAACCAAGGCTTTTCTTGCCGTTGAAGGCGACGAAGCTGCAGGCTCTGCTCGCATAAACGACGCTGTACACCGGGTAACCGAGCAAGTGGTGCAGGCCATCAGCCGCCGATTGAAAGCCGGTGGCCGGGTACACATCGAAGACATACAAGACCAGGTAGAACTGGCCCTGATGCGTGCGGAAGAGCAGAAAGTTGCCCGTGCCTATGTGCTCTACCGCGAAGAACACGCCCGCGAACGCGCCCTGCACGAACCGGTAGAAGCTCACCCAACGCTCACCGTAAGGCAGGCCAATGGCCGAACTGCGCCGCTGGACTTGGGCCTGATGAAGCAACAGGTCGAAAAGGCCGCGCTAGGGCTGGATGGCATAGAAGCCGAATCCCTGGTGGAAGACGCCATTCGCAACCTCTACAACGGCATCGATGAAGCCGAAGTACTGAGCGCCCTGATCATGACCGCTCGCGGCCGTATCGAGCGCGAGCCAGACTACAGCGCCGTGACTGCTCGCTTGCTGCTGGAGCAACTGCGCCTTGAAAGCGTGACCGCTCTGAACCTCGATGCCAGCCTGAGCCTTGCGGACATTTATCCACAGGCCCTGACCGCCTTTATCCATGCCGGTATTCGTTACGAACTGCTGGATGAAGCCATGGCCGCATTTGATCTCGAGCGGTTGGGCGCGGCAATCAAACCTGAACGCGACCAGAAGTTTGGCTTTCTCGGCCTGCAAACCCTGTACGACCGTTACTTCCTGCACTGGAAAGGCGAGCGCCTGGAGCTGCCGCAGGTATTCTTCATGCGCGCCGCCATGGGCTTGGCCCTGCGTGAAGACGACCCCAACAGCCGTGCCATCGAGTTTTATAACCTGTTGTCGTCGTTCGACTACATGGCCTCCACGCCCACGCTGTTCAACAGCGGCACCCGCCACTCCCAGCTGTCGTCTTGCTACCTCACCACCGTAGGCGACGACCTTGAAGACATCTACGGCGCCATTCGCGACAACGCCATGCTCTCGAAATGGGCTGGCGGTCTGGGCAACGACTGGACGCCCGTGCGCGCGCTGGGTTCCCGCATCAAAGGCACCAACGGCCAAAGCCAAGGTGTGGTTCCGTTCCTGAAAGTGGTGAACGACACCGCCGTAGCGGTAAACCAAGGCGGCAAGCGCAAAGGCGCCGTGTGTGCTTATCTGGAAAGCTGGCACCTGGACATCGAAGAGTTTCTGGAACTGCGGAAAAACACCGGTGACGAACGCCGCCGCACCCACGACATGAACACCGCCAACTGGGTGCCGGACCTGCTGATTGAACGCATGCGCCAGGACCGCGACTGGACCCTGTTCAGCCCCAGCGACGTGCCGGACCTGCACGACCTGTACGGCAACGAATTCCGCGAGCGTTACGAGCATTACGAAGCTCTGGCCGCGGAAGGCAAAATCGAGCTGTTCAAAACCATCCCGGCCAAACAGCTGTGGCGCAAAATGCTGACCGTGTTGTTTGAAACCGGCCACCCGTGGATCACCTTCAAAGACCCCTGCAACCTGCGCTCGCCACAGCAGCATAAGGGCGTGGTGCACAGCTCTAACTTGTGTACCGAAATCACCCTGAACACCAGCGCCGATGAAATCGCCGTGTGTAACCTGGGCTCGGTGAACCTGGCCGCTCACATCAGCAACGGCGAGTTGGATGTACAGCGCCTTGAGCGCACCGTAAACACCGCTGTGCGCATGCTCGACAACGTGATCGACATCAACTTCTACGCCGTGCCACAAGCGCGTAACTCCAACCTGAAGCACCGCCCAGTGGGACTTGGCCTGATGGGCTTCCAGGATGCGCTGTACGCACTGGGCCTGCCGTACACCAGCCCGCAAGCAGTGGAATTCGCCGACGTGGCCATGGAGCAGCTGAGTTACTTCGCCATTCGCGCCTCCGCCCAACTGGCGGCCGAGCGGGGCGCTTATGAAACCTACGAAGGTTCCCTGTGGAGCCAGGGCATACTGCCCATCGATTCCATCGAACTGTTGAAAGCCGCGCGCCTTGAAGGCGACCTGAGCGTGAACACCGACAGCCGTTTGGACTGGGCGCCGGTGCGCGACCTTATCGCCAAGCATGGCATGCGCAACAGCAACGTAATGGCCATTGCGCCCACCGCCACCATCTCCAACATTGTGGGTGTGTCGCAATCCATCGAGCCGGCATACCAAAACCTGTTTGTGAAATCGAACCTCTCCGGCGAATTCACCGTGGTGAACCCATCCCTCGTGCGCGACCTCAAGGCGGTCGGCCTGTGGGACAACGTGATGGTGAACGACCTCAAATACTACGACGGCAGCGTGCAGCAAATTGAGCGCATACCCACCGAACTGAAATCCCGTTACGCCACCGCGTTTGAAATCGACGCGCGCTGGCTGGTGGAAGCCGCCTCCCGCCGCCAGAAGTGGCTGGATCAGGCCCAGAGTTTGAACCTGTACATGGCCGAACCCAGCGGTAAAAAGCTGGACGAGTTGTACCAACTGGCGTGGGAACGTGGCCTGAAAACCACCTACTACCTGCGCTCGCTCGGTGCTACTGGCGTGAATGAAAGTGCTGCCCCGGTAGCCGCACCGCAGCCCCAAGTGTGCAGCATCGACGAACCCGACTGCGAAGCCTGTCAGTAACCACTTACTTATTCAGAGAGGCACAACCATGTTGAATTGGGACGACGAAACCAAACCCCAAAGCCAGCCCGCTGCACACAGCAGCGTGGCCCCGGTGAACGTAGACGACAAACGCGTGATCAACGGCGAAACCGACGTAAACCAGTTGGCGCCGTTTAAATACCCGTGGGCTTGGGAGTTCTTCATGAACGCCAACAAAAACCACTGGACCCCGCTAGACGTGAACATGGCGCAAGACGTTCACGACTACCACCACCGCCTGAACCCGGCGGAAAAGCACGTGTTCGAAAACGTGGTGGCCTACCTGACCACCTCCGACATACTGGCCATGCGCAACATCGGCCTCGCGGTGATGGAAAAAATGACCGCGCCCGAACTGCAAATTTACCAGGCGCGCCAGGTATACGAAGAGGCCCTGCACACCTGGACCTACCAGCACTGCATTGAAACCCTCAACCTAGACCAAAGCGAAATCTACAACCGCTACCGCGTAGTGCCGCAAATAAACGCCAAAATCCAGATGGCCAACCGTCGCCTGGACGCCGCCATGCGCTCCGATCTGAACCTGCGTAACAAAGACGACCTGCAAGAATTCATCATGTCGTACCTGTTCTTCGCCGCAGTGTTTGAAGGCTGCTGGTTCTACAACGGCTTCAGCCCCATCTTCGCCCTGCAACGCCGCGGCTTGATGCGCGGCACCGGCGAACAGTTCCAGTACATACTGCGCGATGAAGCCATGCACTTCGCCTTCGGCCTGAAAGTGGTCAACCAGATACTGGAAGAAGAAAACATCAGCTTCGACCCCAAAGCCGTGCGTGAGATGTGGGACGAATCCGAAGCCGCCGAACGCGACTACGCCAACTACATTTTACGCGACCCGATACTGGGCTACTCCGCGGAATACCACACAGAACAATTCCGCTTCATAGCCAACCGCCGCGCCCGCACCGTGGGCCTGGAAGAACCCTTCCCGGGGGCGAAAAACGTATCCCCCTGGCTGGAAGAACAAGCCACCATGCGTAAGGAGAAGAACTTCTTTGAAACGCGGGTGATTGAGTACCAAACCGGGGCTCAGTTGGAGTGGTGATCGACCAGGCTCTATGTCTCGCTCGGGTTACAGGTGTCCATTAACGCCCGGCACTTGTCACAAAGAGTGGAAAGTGTCAGCTCATTTTACAGTTAAGTGCATACTCTCAAAAGGCGTATGCACTTAACTGTCTAACTAGGGGTAAATTTTTAGCCAATGGCTTAAATGTTGCGTTATTTATCAGATGTAAATAATGCTCGCTTCCGCAGTGCGGGCAAACCGGGATTCTATTCCCATGCGGAGGCGCAGGGTGGGCACAATAAAGGGCATCTCTTTATTGGACTTGGTACGCCGTCACTGGCGGGTACTATTAGTGGGGTACGTCTTCGCTTTTGTTGATCCTTTCGGTATCAATTCGAAGACTAGTCAGGCCCTCAGCGATGCTTTTGATCGCATGTACTCTCCGGTCTACACCCGTGAACTCGCCAACTTCCCTTCCGCCGACCTTGTTGACGTTATCCTCATAGACGACTTTTCGATTCGCTCTCTTTCAAATCCGGAAATTGGATACCTGCAAGCGAATGACTGGCCGCTGTCCTACAACGACTATGGTGTAATAATTAATGCGCTGAAGCGGCTTGGCTATGGCACGATCATTCTTGATATTACCTTCTACAGAGAGCGTCGGTTAGGGGGGGAGACGAACAAGAGTTTCCAGAACCTGATCAGACGACTCGATTATTTGCGCGATGAAGTGGGCACACGTGTAATTTTGGGCGCAGGTGTCAATCCAGAACCAGAGCTTGAAGAGTCAATATTGCCCCTGATTGACTCGGTAACAGCTGCGGGGTTAACCGGTTGGTCAGGTTATGGCGAGTATTACCCGGTATTCCTGGAACTGGGCGACCGTAAGACACTGGCAAAAGCGGGATTTGATGCCTACTGTCGCCACCCCGACTGTGATGACCTGGCCGAGGCGAAAGCGGCCCCGTTGGTGCCCAGTGGGACGGGAATGCATATAAGCTGGGGCCAGCCTGCGCAGAGAGTGGCTGCTTCGTTACGCTGCGACACCGGCCATGAGCCAAGTGCTAATTCAGTAAAAGTGTTTGGTCTTGTAGTGTGGGATGCTATCCGAAATTTATTCGGATCCGAGACCATTGGATCCGGTGGCCAACAGCCCTGCCCACCTATACCCACCGCGATGCTCAGTGATGTGTTCTGTCCTAAGGGCAAATGCGATGATTTCTTTCCAACAGGAGGATCGCAGAGCGAACGGATTGCCATGGTTGGGGTTTCCCTTCCGTCGGCAAGAGACCTGTTTGATCCCCCTATACCCGGTCGCTTGCCGGGCGTTTATCTGCACGCGGAGGCTCTCCGCAATCTGCTTTTTTACGGCCCTGACTATCTGAAACCCATTGGTTTGAAGCTAAATCTGGGGTTTAACGGGAAGCCGCCCTGGACTCTTCCCATTGATCTGATTCTGGCCTGGCCGTTGCTCCTTTGGGTTGTGCTGGTTGTGGTGCGCATGCTTTTACACTGGCGATGGGGCTGGGAATACACCTCGGGCTGGCCCGAATTAACGATGGAACTTATTGAAACAACAGTGGTTTTGGTTTTGCTTGGTCTGATCTATATCGCGGTCTTGCAGTGCAATCGTACCCCTGGCTTCCTCACAGACCTCATGGCTTTTATGCCGTGGCTGTGGGTAGCCATCCGGAATGAGCGAAAGGAGATGGAAAATGAATATAAAACACGCGCTTTGGCTGCTTGTACTCCTGAGCAGCTCGGTAGTGGCAGAGACGCTGGTTATTGAAGGTTTTCATGATGGGGAAGATGCCTTCGTGTTCAAATCCGATGGTTCTATGGTGGAGCTTAAGAACTCGGGATTGAAAGCCCCCTATAAATTTGATGTTACCGGCAAGGAGGGTGGTCAGTACCTGTTTAATGCAGAGGGAGAACAGTATCGGGTGTTTATTCCCGAGGTAATAACGAACCAGACAGCGGCAATCAAAATTCCGTGTGATCGCCCCCAGATCCTGCTTGCCAGCGATCATCGTAATGCCAGCGCCCGTGGCCTGGGGGAGGACTGCGAGTGAGGTTACATACACGATATTCCGGGGTTGCTCTGATTGTCGTAATGGGGCTGACCGGGTGCAGTTCTTCACCGTATCAGTCTGAAGACTGGGCCAGCGACCGCGAGTTAAGGCAGACAGAAATCAAAAAACTCACGGCCAAAGCTGAACAGCACAGTGCCGACAATCGGGACCCGTTAGAGGACGCGGTGCTGCTTCGAAGCGATAGTGTATCTCCGCTGGAGGCTACTTCCGTGACAGCCGAACTCCAGGCCATTGCCGACGAACTTTCAAACGATTGGCATGGCACACCGTGCCGTTGTCAGGTTCGGTTGGGGCCGCGGTATAGCTTTGGTGGCTTTACCTACCCCAACGGCACCATCGTAGTTCAGGCCGGCACACTGGAGTACCTGGATACCCGCGACGAAGTCGCAGCGCTGCTGGCGCATGAACTTTCCCATTTGTGGTTGGCCCATCACCAAAAAAATGAGCTACAGACCGGTGCAACGGGTTTAGTCGATCTGGCCCAGGCAATTTCAATATTCAGTCACGACGACAATGCGCGGGAAACAACGCTACGCATTGGCGGATCAACGGACGCCTTGGTTGCCGCTGCGGGTTTTACTCAGTGGAACAGGGAGCAGGAGACAGAAGCCGATCTGTTGGCAGCCAAAGTACTGGAAGCCTCCCGTTACAGCCCGATGTCGATGGTCGCGCTGCTAACAAAACTCAGTAAAGGAAAAAACGATGTGCCGATAGCCGGCAGTGCTTATGAAGAAATGGGGGCCGCTGCGGCAAATAAACTCAAAAACGAAGAAACTGAAGTCAGCGACAGCCAGATCCAGAAATGGATTTCTTCCGTCGCCAGTGACATGAGCGGCCGGGAATACCTATCCTCAGAGGAGCGGCGACAGATTGTCCGGATGGTTATCTATGATCTCGATGGGGCTGCCTTGGCCCGGTCGTTCAGCGATATGCAGATCAATGTGGATGAGTTGAAGCCGGTGACGTCACTTAAGAAGATCGATAACTATGAGCCGACAAGCCCATCTTATGCAGAGCTTGTTGATCAGGCACTGGCCTACGAGCCCAACAACCTCCATTTGCAACTGGTGAAATTCCGGACAGTGCTGGCTCGAAAAGACTGGCAACAGGCAACTCAGATGGCCAGAGGATTTATTCAAAGGCCGGATGCAACCTTTAGTGCCTTGAGTGAAGCGACCCGCTTTCTGGATCAGCATCATGAAGTAACCGATTCGGAGCGCAAGTCACTGGTGTATGAAGCAGTGTTAAAATTGGCCAAACTTGACCTTCCCGATGCCTACGTCGCCGACCAGTATTACTTGTCTAAACGATATGAAGTGCCTCTGCATGACATGTTGAATCAAAAACTGTGTGAGGCCGGTACAGGGAAAGTAAATGTTCGGGAGCGATGTGAACTGGCAAAGCAGGCACTGGAGAGCCAGCGCAGTTTTTACCAGACATTAGCAGAGGCAGGATTATAGGCGCTGGAGCAGTATCCGTTTCAGCACCATCTTCGCTTTGCAGCGCTGACGCCAGGGCGGTTGAGTGCCAGGCCGGGGCGCAACTGGCGTGGTCATGCTGAGCCCCGGTTAAGAGAGTTACGGGATATACCGGTCAGTCTGGAACATCAGTCGTTGAGGGAACCACGGCAGAAGGCAAGTCCGACAGGGCTGCTAATGCGGCCTCATGAACCTGCTCGGATGGAACCGTTTTGCCAGAGGCCCTCGACGGCAAAGAACGGGTTGCCGTAGCAGAGGCAACCACCGTGGGATTGTACCCCAGCGTGAATGCAGCGCGGGCAGTAGAATTAATGCACATGTGAGACATAAACCCGGTCAGAATCAGGTTCTTGATACCGGCGTTCTGCAGCTGTTCGTCCAGGTCTGTCTGGGCAAAGGAGCTGGGGAAGTTCTTGGTGATAACCGCTTCGCCCGCAATCGGGGCTACCGCGTCGGCAATCTGGCCGATGGGAGCTGTCAGATCGTAAGGTGAGCCTGGTCCAGCGTCGTGCTGAATATGAAAGACCGGGCGGCCTGCAGCACGGAAACGTTGCAGTAGAACCTTGCACTCCTCTAAGGCAGGCTCCACGTGGTCGAGCTTCATCACGCCTTCGCGATAGGTATTCTGGGCATCAATAATCACCAGGGCAGATTCGCTGATTGGGCTGGCAGTATTGCCAAGACCCACGATGTCCCTGAGGGTTGTTAGATCGCTCATGATATATCCTTCAAAGTTGGTCGCCGACCAAATTAGTGCATTGAATGGCGGCTCAATGAGTAACAGGCTCCAGGAGCCTGGCCAAAACGGCTCTTGTATATGTACGTTACTCGGCGGCTTTAGGCAAAAGAACCAACATAAAGGCTGAATTGCCTGCTACTCGGGAAGTAATGCCTCAGTACTGGCCAAGTCAGAAGCCCTCGTCCACCGGACTGCGAACACCAAAACCACCTTTGCCACTTCGAACCACTAACTGTTGCATATCAAAATCAACATCTTTCACTCTCAGGCGCAAGGCTTCATTAATACGCAGACCGGAGCCATAGAGCAGCATGGCAACAAGCTTGTAGTCACCGCTCAGATTACGAATAACGGATCTCGCTTCTTCGGCACTGAATACCGTTGGAAGCTTAACCGGTTTTTTTGAGTGCTTGAAGTTGAGATCATCCAGAGGTTGGCTCAGGAATTCCCGATAGAGAAATACCAAGGCGTTTAGAGCGACCCTCTGGGTAGAGGCGCTTGCGTTTGCATGCAAAACAAGATGAGACAGAAATGCTTCGACTTCTGAAGAGCCCATAACCTCAGGGTGCTGCAGACCATGGAAACGGATAAAACGCTTGATCCAGAACAGGTAGGTTTTCTCTGTTTTATACGCCATGCCTCGCAGGCGTATAAAAGCACGGACCTTGTCCAAAAAGCGGGTTGGTTGGGCTGGTATCGGGGTGGGGATTTCCATATCCATCGATCTTTCATTACTGGTTTTATATGGCTCTTCACTTATCTGTGTGGGTCAGGTGCCATTGGCAGTCCGCCGTAGTGAAATAGAATCGCCCGCTTGAACCTCTCCTTGTTCCGGAATCCCCGAGACCGAACCTTTACCG
>NZ_NIHC01000029.1 GCF_002806945.1 Marinobacter salexigens | reverse complement strand
GTCCCGTCGCCCGCGTGTGGAGCGAGGTGTCTGGAGTGAGGTGAGAGAAGGGGTGGGTGGGGTCGGTCTGGGTCCGTCTGGGACCGCCTCCGATTTCCCCTCCCCCTCCCCTCTCCCTCTCCCTCGTCCGGCTCTGACCTCGCCACCCTACCGCGGCGGCGGCTGCTCGCGGGCGTCTTGCCTCTTTCCCGTCCGGCTCTTCCGTGTCTACGAGGGGCGGTACGTCGTTACGGGTTTTTGACCCGTCCCGGGGGCGTTCGGTCGTCGGGGCGCGCGCCTTGCTCTCCCGGCACCCATCCCCGCCGCGGCTCTGGCTTTTCTACGTTGGCTGGGGCGGTTGTCGCGTGTGGGGGGATGTGAGTGTCGCGTGTGGGTTCGCCCGTCCCGATGCCACGCTTTTCTGGCCTCGCGTGTCCTCCCCGCTCCTGTCCCGGGTACCTAGCTGTCGCGTTCCGGCGCGGAGGTTTAAAGACCCCGGGGGGGTCGCCCTGCCGCCCCCAGGGTCGGGGGGCGGTGGGGCCCGTAGGGAAGTCGGTCGTTCGGGCGGCTCTCCCTCAGACTCCATGACCCTCCTCCCGCCGCTGCCGCCGTTCCCGAGGCGGCGGTCGTGTGGGGGGGGGTGGATGTCTGGAGCCCCCTCTGGGCGCCCGTGGGGGCCCGACCCGCGCCGCCGGCTTGCCCGATTTCCGCGGGTCGGTCCTGTCGGTGCCGGTCGTGGGTTCCCGTGTCGT
>NZ_NIHC01000028.1 GCF_002806945.1 Marinobacter salexigens | reverse complement strand
CGGATTCTTGTATGATTTAAACTGAAGAGTTTGATCATGGCTCAGATTGAACGCTGGCGGCAGGCTTAACACATGCAAGTCGAGCGGAAACGATGATAGCTTGCTATCAGGCGTCGAGCGGCGGACGGGTGAGTAATGCTTAGGAATCTGCCCAGTAGTGGGGGACAACAGTCGGAAACGGCTGCTAATACCGCATACGCCCTTTGGGGGAAAGCAGGGGATCTTCGGACCTTGCGCTATTGGATGAGCCTAAGTCGGATTAGCTAGTTGGTGGGGTAATGGCTCACCAAGGCGACGATCCGTAGCTGGTCTGAGAGGATGATCAGCCACATCGGGACTGAGACACGGCCCGAACTCCTACGGGAGGCAGCAGTGGGGAATATTGGACAATGGGGGCAACCCTGATCCAGCCATGCCGCGTGTGTGAAGAAGGCTTTCGGGTTGTAAAGCACTTTCAGTGAGGAGGAAGGCCTCAAGTTTAATACGCTTGAGGATTGACGTTACTCACAGAAGAAGCACCGGCTAACTCCGTGCCAGCAGCCGCGGTAATACGGAGGGTGCAAGCGTTAATCGGAATTACTGGGCGTAAAGCGCGCGTAGGTGGTTGAGTAAGCGAGATGTGAAAGCCCCGGGCTTAACCTGGGAACGGCATTTCGAACTGCTTGGCTAGAGTGTGGTAGAGGGTAGTGGAATTTCCTGTGTAGCGGTGAAATGCGTAGATATAGGAAGGAACACCAGTGGCGAAGGCGGCTACCTGGACCAACACTGACACTGAGGTGCGAAAGCGTGGGGAGCAAACGGGATTAGATACCCCGGTAGTCCACGCCGTAAACGATGTCAACTAGCCGTTGGGGATCTTGAATCCTT
>NZ_NIHC01000027.1 GCF_002806945.1 Marinobacter salexigens | reverse complement strand
TATTACTCGATGATCTTTGCGACGACGCCGGCACCAACGGTACGGCCGCCTTCGCGAATCGCGAAGCGTAGACCGTCTTCCATGGCGATCGGAGCAATCAACGTTACTTCCATCTTCACGTTGTCACCAGGCATAACCATTTCCACACCTTCCGGCAACTCACAGGAACCAGTTACGTCAGTGGTACGGAAGTAGAACTGCGGGCGATAGCCTTTGAAGAACGGAGTATGACGTCCGCCTTCGTCTTTGCTCAATACGTACACTTCGCACTCAAACTTGGTGTGCGGCTTGATGCTGCCCGGCTTACACAGAACCTGACCACGCTCAACGTCGTCACGCTTGGTACCACGAAGCAGTACACCTACGTTCTCACCTGCACGACCTTCGTCCAGCAGCTTACGGAACATCTCAACACCGGTGCAGACGGTCTTGACGGTATCCTTGATACCAACAATCTCAACTTCCTCACCAACCTTGACGATGCCGCGCTCAACACGACCAGTCACAACCGTACCACGACCGGAGATAGAGAACACATCCTCAATCGGCAGCAGGAACGGCAGATCAATCGCACGCTCCGGCTCAGGGATGTAGTCATCCAGAGCTTCTACCAGCTTCTTAACAGCGGTAGTACCCATTTCGTTGTCGTCTTTGCCCTGCAAAGCCATCAATGCAGAACCGGTGATGATCGGGGTGTCGTCACCCGGGAAGTCGTACGCGCTCAACAGCTCGCGAACTTCCATCTCAACCAGCTCAAGCAGCTCTTCATCGTCAACCATGTCCGCTTTGTTCAGGAACACAACGATGTAAGGAACACCTACCTGACGAGACAGCAGGATGTGCTCACGCGTCTGCGGCATGGGGCCGTCAGCTGCAGAACAAACCAGAATTGCGCCGTCCATCTGAGCCGCACCGGTGATCATGTTCTTAACATAGTCAGCGTGGCCCGGGCAGTCTACGTGTGCGTAGTGGCGGGTCGGGGAGTCGTACTCAACGTGAGAGGTCGCAATGGTTATACCACGCGCACGCTCTTCCGGTGCGTTATCGATCTGATCGAATGCACTCGCAGAACCTGTACCCCAAACTTCGTG
>NZ_NIHC01000026.1 GCF_002806945.1 Marinobacter salexigens | reverse complement strand
GTCGCGGTCAGAAAGGGGGGACACGCGCCCAGCCGCGGGAAGAAGAGAGCGAGGAGGCGGGCGGGAAAGAGACGGCACCCGGCGGCACGGGAGGACGAGCCGGCGAACCGTCTCAGGGGGTCCCCGAGAGGCCGGCGGGAGGGGAGGGCGGCGGGGGTGGAGGATCTTACTCACACGCAACCCCCGGGACGCACAGCCCACAGACGCCGGGTCCCCCCCAGGGAAGCCGGGACGCAACGGGTCAGCGAGGCCCTCTCCCTCCCCGAACTCGCAACACCCGGGGGTGACTCGCATCGGCGCACGGACGCCGCGGCGTCCCGCGGGCCGGCGCCGGAGCGGGTACCGCCCGGGTGAAGGAGAAGCGGAGACGAAGAAGAGCCACGGGGGCCACGGGCCCCGACCGCCCCTAGCGGCCGCGTGCGGCGCGAAGGCGCCCACCGAGGGAGGGAGGGACGGACGGACGCGGGACGCCAAACCCTCCCTCGCAACGCCACCGGGGATACCACCTCTCTCCGTTCTCGCCCTCGCTCTCCCTCCACACAAGCCGGAGGGTGCGCGGCGCCGGGCGACCGCGCCAACCCCGCGAGCGGTCGACCCCGCCTCCCCCAGCGCAAGACCCAAACACACACAGACAACCACCGCAGGGCGACCGACCGGCCCTCGTCGACCGCCACCCCGACAACCCCGCGGCCGCAGGGGACCGACCACCACCTCGGCGCACGCACACCCTCAACCGCCAACCTCGACCAGAGCAGATGCGGACGCGCCCACCCCCGGGCGCCACGGGGGCGCGGTGGGTTCCCACGGGGCACGGGACCGAGAAAGACTGGTGAGGCAGCGGTCCGGGAGGCGCCGACGCGAGGCCAGGACCGGGGTGCACGGGCGAGGGCGGGAACGGCGGAGCGGGAAGAAGCCGCGAGCGCGGATGCGCGGGGGAGACCAGGCTCACGCGACGCGGGGCGCGCGCGCCACACCGACAACCGCCCACACGTCTGAACTTCGGGAGACGGAGGGCCCGACCCGGGTTGGGGGGTTGGCCCTGCGAGCAAACTCCCAGCCGCGCAGCACCCACCGCAGCGGGTGACGCGATTGATCGTCAAGCGACGCTCAGACAGGCGTAGCCCCGGGAGGAACCCGGGGCCGCAAGTG
>NZ_NIHC01000025.1 GCF_002806945.1 Marinobacter salexigens | reverse complement strand
TAGGGAGGGTCTGATTAATGCCTGATTTCTCGCTGAATAACTTTATTAGCTCGAAAAAAGCTATTCAAAGGCAATTTAGGCACGCTCAGCCCCTCTACTTGTTCGTTTTTTGCCCGTTTCCCGCCATTTCGGCGAAATTCGGGCGCACTGGCCCTACGCCAGTAGATATTTTTCGCCGATCAGTAAGTTGGTGAATGCGGCCAGCAAGTGCAGCCGGGTACTATTTTTGGCCAAGCCGCGATAGCGGACTTTGTTGTAGCCAAAGACCTGTTTGATGTACCGGAACGGATGTTCGACTTTGGCCCGGGCGCTGGCTTTGAGCTTCTCGGCTTTCAGTTTACGGGCGTCCAGTTTCTTCCGACTGCCGGGGCGTTTGGCAATGAACCAGGATACATTTTGGCGATCTTTATGCTCATCCCGCTTTTGAATACCAAGATAACCGGCATCACCGAACACGCGCTGCTCGTTACCGTGAAGAATGTTGCCGGCGGGCACGATGTCGTGGACATTAGCAGCGGTGGTATCAATGCTGTGGATCAGGCCGAGCGTGTCGTCCACGCCGATGTGCATCTTCATGCCAAAGTACCACTGGTTGCCTTTTCTGGTCTGGTGCATATCGGGGTCACGTTTGCCGCTCTCGTTCTTCGTGGAACTCGGGGAAGAAATAATGGAAGCGTCCACAATGCTGCCTTCACGTAACATCAGGCCGTTCTTCTCCAGGTGTTTGTTCACCTCTTTGAACAACACCTTGCCGAGGCCATGGCGTTCCAGGAAATGACGGAACTTGAGAATCGTGGTTTCGTCCGGCAAGCGGTCCAGCTTCAGGCCAGCGAAGTGCCGCATGGATTCAATCTCGTACAGGGCATCTTCCATAGCCGGGTCGCTGAGGTTGTAGAACAGCTGCATGCAGTGGACTCGCAGCATGGTCGGCAGCGGATACGGTGGCCGGCCAGTCTGGCCCTTGGGGTAGTATCGGGCAACTTTCTTCTCCAACTGCTTCCAGGGAATCAGCTTGTCCATCCGTTCCAGAAAGATCTCGCGGCGGGTCTTGCGCTTCTTGGTCTGGTACTCGGCTTCGGAGAAGGTAATCTGATCCATGGTGGCAACGAATCCTGTGCGGTTGACGATGGCCGTATTATCGCTGATTTTGAGACTTATTCAGAGTCTCCCTAG
>NZ_NIHC01000024.1 GCF_002806945.1 Marinobacter salexigens | reverse complement strand
GGCTCTTCACTTATTATGGTGGGTAACCCTTTATTTTCCTGCCGCTTTTGGTCACTGTTGTCGCATCCGATTAACTCAATGGATGGGGACCAACGTTGGATCAATGTACCCTCTACGAACACATTCTAGGGCTGTCCTCTCCTTGGCTTGTATCAGGCGTCGAACTGGATAAGAGCCAGGGGGAAGTCGTCGTTCAGGTCGGTCTGGACCATGGCGCTAAGCTTGTCTGCCCCCGCTGTGGCCATGCCTGCCCGGGCTACGACTCGCGGGAACGTCGTTGGCGTCACCTCGATACTTGTCAGTTCCGAACGCAAGTGGTTGCTCAGGTTCCTCGTGTGCAGTGTCCCGAGCATGGCTGTCTGACGATCAGTGTTCCTTGGGCTGAACAGAACAGCCGGTACACACTTCTATTTGAAGCCTTCGTTATCAGCTGGCTCAGGGCAGCCTCGATCTCTGCGGTCAGCAAGCAGTTACGCCTGAGCTGGACTGCCATCGACAACATCATGGAACGGGCCGTGCGGCGGGGCCTGGCTAATGCTCCTGACCGAGATACGACACGGCTGGCCGTCGATGAGACGGCATTTCGTAAAGGGCACGACTATGTAACGATCGTTTCTAACGACCAGGGCCAGGTTTTGGCCGTGGAGGACGGCCGATCCTCGGATAGCCTTGGGCGCTTTTACGCCACCCTGGATGAGCCTCGTAAGCGGTCGATTCTGTCCATCTCTATGGATATGAGTCCGGCCTATCAGAAGGCGACATTTGAGCATATCGAGAAAGCCCATCGGAAAATCGCCTTCGACCATTTCCACGTTGCGCAAATGCTGACCCGAACGCTTGATGCCACTCGCAAAGCTGACATGGCACGTGCGGATCATTCGATGCGGAAGGAGATCCATCGAAGCCGATACACCTGGCTACGCCATCGCAAGAGCCTTAAAGGACAGCAGATACAACAGATCAAATATTTGTCAGAAACCCTCAAAAACACCGGTTTGGTGTGGTATCTCAAGGAGAAAGCGCGAGATATCTGGCGAGGCTACCGGGTCAAAGGTGCTCGCGCAGCTTGGCAAGAATGGATCCATATGGCCCGGCTCACTGAGGTTCGGGCCCTGAGTGCCACGGCAGACCAGATCGAAACTAAGCTGTTTGGCATCCTTAACGCTATGCGTTTCCGGGCTTCCAATGCCCTTGCGGAAGCGATCAATGGACAAGTTCGAGCGGTAAAGGTTCGGTCTCGGGGATTCCGGAACAAGGAGAGGTTCAAGCGGGCGATTCTATTTCACTACGGCGGACTGCCAATGGCACCTGACCCACACAGATAAGTGAAGAGCCATATA
>NZ_NIHC01000023.1 GCF_002806945.1 Marinobacter salexigens | reverse complement strand
CCCCCCCTTCCCGCGGCAGCGTTCCCACGGCTGGCGAAATCGCGGGAGTCCTCCTTCCCCTCCTCGGGGTCGAGAGGGTCCGTGTCTGGCGTTGATTGATCTCGCTCTCGGGGACGGGACCGTTCTGTGGGAGAACGGCTGTTGGCCGCGTCCGGCGCGACGTCGGACGTGGGGACCCACTGCCGCTCGGGGGTCTTCGTCGGTAGGCATCGGTGTGTCGGCATCGGTCTCTCTCTCGTGTCGGTGTCGCCTCCTCGGGCTCCCGGGGGGCCGTCGTGTTTCGGGTCGGCTCGGCGCTGCAGGTGTGGTGGGACTGCTCAGGGGAGTGGTGCAGTGTGATTCCCGCCGGTTTTGCCTCGCGTGCCCTGACCGGTCCGACGCCCGAGCGGTCTCTCGGTCCCTTGTGAGGACCCCCTTCCGGGAGGGGCCCGTTTCGGCCGCCCTTGCCGTCGTCGCCGGCCCTCGTTCTGCTGTGTCGTTCCCCCCTCCCCGCTCGCCGCAGCCGGTCTTTTTTCCTCTCTCCCCCCCTCTCCTCTGACTGACCCGTGGCCGTGCTGTCGGACCCCCCGCATGGGGGGCGGCCGGGCACGTACGCGTCCGGGCGGTCACCGGGGTCTTGGGGGGGGGCCGAGGGGTAAGAAAGTCGGCTCGGCGGGCGGGAGGAGCTGTGGTTTGGAGGGCGTCCCGGCCCCGCGGCCGTGGCGGTGTCTTGCGCGGTCTTGGAGAGGGCTGCGTGCGAGGGGAAAAGGTTGCCCCGCGAGGGCAAAGGGAAAGAGGCTAGCAGTGGTCATTGTCCCGACGGTGTGGTGGTCTGTTGGCCGAGGTGCGTCTGGGGGGCTCGTCCGGCCCTGTCGTCCGTCGGGAAGGCGCGTGTTGGGGCCTGCCGGAGTGCCGAGGTGGGTACCCTGGCGGTGGGATTAACCCCGCGCGCGTGTCCCGGTGTGGCGGTGGGGGCTCCGGTCGATGTCTACCTCCCTCTCCCCGAGGTCTCAGGCCTTCTCCGCGCGGGCTCTCGGCCCTCCCCTCGTTCCTCCCTCTCGCGGGGTTCAAGTCGCTCGTCGACCTCCCCTCCTCCGTCCTTCCATCTCTCGCGCAATGGCGCCGCCCGAGTTCACGGTGGGTTCGTCCTCCGCCTCCGCTTCTCGCCGGGGGCTGGCCGCTGTCCGGTCTCTCCTGCCCGACCCCCGTTGGCGTGGTCTTCTCTCGCCGGCTTCGCGGACTCCTGGCTTCGCCCGGAGGGTCAGGGGGCTTCCCGGTTCCCCGACGTTGCGCCTCGCTGCTGTGTGCTTGGGGGGGGCCCGGTGCGGCCTCCGCCCGCCCGTGAGCCCCTGCCGCACCCGCCGGTGTGCGGTTTCGCGCCGCGGTCAGTTGGGCCCTGGCGTTGTGTCGCGTCGGGAGCGTGTCCGCCTCGCGGCGGCTAGACGCGGGTGTCGCCGGGCTCCGACGGGTGGCCTATCCAGGGCTCGCCCCCGCCGTCCCCCGCCTGCCCGTCCCGGTGGTGGTCGTTGGTGTGGGGAGTGAATGGTGCTACCGGTCATTCCCTCCCGCGTGGTTTGACTGTCTCGCCGGTGTCGCGCTTCTCTTTCCGCCAACCCCCACGCCAACCCACC
>NZ_NIHC01000022.1 GCF_002806945.1 Marinobacter salexigens | reverse complement strand
TAGCAACCGCTCTCAGAGATCACAAATAGAGGCTCGACTTTACCCTTAGCGCTCCCAGTTAATTGATAAATAAGAAACGAGTATCCTGAAGATAGCAACGGCGGGTTCAAGATGGGATCGCCGGACGCTTACTTGGAGCTTAAGAATTTTACAGCATAACCAATGCAGGCACGGCGACGCCCACTACATTGCGCCGTCGGCTCCATTCCGTGGGCGCGCATGCTGCAAGCGTTATGCATAAAGAGATCGAACCAAATTATGGCGAATAATTGGAATATTCCCGCTGAGTTAGAGCGGGAGGTAAGAGAGCGAGACAAAGCCTGCGTGTACTGCGGCAATGAATTCCTCTCACATAAAGAATCCGCAAAGGCATCTGCGAGTTGGGAGCACATTATCAATGATGCCTCAATAATCACGCGAGAAAATATCTGCCTCTGTTGTCGTGGTTGTAATGCCAGCAAAGGTCAAAAGCAGCTCTCGGTTTGGCTGAAAACTAATTACTGTAAAGAGCGTGGTATTACTCCTGAATCAGTTGCCCCCATAATCAAGCAGGCAATCGCAAATGGGCAGTAGCATCATGCATAACAAGGCGGTGTTGTCGCCTGCGGCTGGGACGCACCACTACGTGGCGCGCCCCAAACCTTCGCGTTAAATTTCAATAAAAGAGGGATCTGAGTTGTCTAATAGGATGCTGTTAAGGCTTTTTGCCCTTCCAGTTTTATTACTTATTCTTGCGGGTTTTGGGCTTTATTTCCTCGGCGAATTTTTACCCCATTGGTTTTCCGGCAGTACGATGTTTGAGAGCTTGGGGACTAGTTCTCGTGCAGCCGTTCCCTGGGTTGTTTCAGGTCTATTGCTCGCCGCATTGGCATTCTTCACAGTGGGTTTTTACAGATTGTGGCGTTGGGATCAGGGTAAATCAGATTGTTGTTTTATCTGTGGTGGCATTGTTGACAACAGACATGGTCGTTACGGGCATTACAAGCACTGTTTGGCCTGCGGGAAGAATCAAAAAATTTAACAAGTTGTTCCAGTTCGTTCTGGGCCTCGCGGCCCTCCACCGGATGCCCTTTTCGCTGCGCTAAAAGGGCACCGCTGAACAAAAGCGTTAAAAACCTAGGGAAGTCCGAAATGGGTCGAAAGTTTATTTCTCAAAAGAAACAGACAAAAGAAGAGCTTTTTGACTCTCTGGTCAAGAATGCAATAGATTTTTTGGATTCATCGCTTGATGATTTGGAAAAGAGGCCTAAGAACTCTATTGTTGATTTTTATACCTCAATTGAGTTGTTTCTTAAGGCTCGTTTGATGGATGAGCATTGGACTCTTATTCTCAGTAAACCCGAAACTGCAAATATTGAAAGTTTTAGAGTTGGGGACTTTCATTCCGTTTTCCTAGAAGACGCAATCAAAAGACTTAAGTCCATTGTCAGCGAACATCTTGATCAGACCACAATTGATAACTTTAAAGCGTTAGGTGAGCACCGTAATCAAATAGTTCATTTTGCTCATTCTGATTACGCTGATTTGTCCGCAACGAAGGCCGGTGTGGTAGTGGAACAGTGGGCATCTTGGCATCACCTGCACGCCTTGTTAACAGAAAAATGGAAAGATGTTTTTCAGTTATATCAAGAAGAGTTTAAGCGCATCCACAGACGAATGATGGGGCAAAAAGACTTTATCTTAGCTAGGTACGGAGTCTGTCAACGTAGATGTCGCGTTTAAGTCATCAGCTCTTTAACAATTGGCCGCCTTTTCCGGATTCAGAGTGACTGATTCCGGCAAGCTGAAGTTTCTGATATCACCCGACCAG
>NZ_NIHC01000021.1 GCF_002806945.1 Marinobacter salexigens | reverse complement strand
GTCATGACCGCAGCCGCACGTTGACCACTGCGCAGTGAACCCGCGAACAGCCAATTGCTGCGGCCCAATGCCCAGGGCCGGATCTGGTTTTCCACCCAGTTGTTGTCGATGGGCACAGCACCATCGTCCAGGTAGCGCGTCAGCGCTTCCCACCGTTTGAGGCTGTAATCCAGGGCTTTGGCCGTGCCGGAGCCATCCGGAACTTTCTGTCGATGCACCAGCATCCACTGATGCAGCGCATCGGCAAGCGGTTTGGCTTTGGTTTGCCTGATTTCCTGCCGCTTATCCGGTGGCAGGTCTTTGGATTCCCGCTCGATCTCGTAGAGCCCACCGATGTATTCCAAGGCTTTGGCGGCCAGTTCGCTCTTGTTGGCTTCGTGCAGGTCGTAGAACTTGCGACGAGCATGAGCCAGACAACCGATTTCAGTGATGCCGTTACCGAACCCCGCCTTGTAGCCCGAGTAATCGTCACAGACCAGTTTGCCTTGCCAGCCTTCCAGGAAGGTTCGAGCGTGCGCTCCCGCCCGGGTTGGAGCGAAGTCGTAAACAATGGCCTTCAGATCGGAGAATGGTGTGGTGCAGTAGGCCCAGACGTAGGCTTTGTGGGTTTTCTTCTTGCCCGGGGCCAGCATGCTGACCGGTGTTTCATCGGCGTGCAGAACGCCGTGTTCCAGCAGTGCATTTC
The DNA here is from genome assembly GCF_002806945.1 of Marinobacter salexigens. Lineage (GTDB taxonomy): Bacteria > Pseudomonadota > Gammaproteobacteria > Pseudomonadales > Oleiphilaceae > Marinobacter > Marinobacter salexigens. The sequence goes on along the minus strand of NZ_NIHC01000021.1, from coordinate 1,556 downwards.
GGAGAGCATTCACCAGCGGTTGCAGCTGCACACCGCAAGCGCCTACCCACTCCGCCAGAGTGGAGCGCGGGATGGCGAGGCCAGCACGACCGAAGATGCGTTCTTGACGGTATAGCGGCAGATGATCCGAGTACTTGGCCACCAGTACCTGAGCCAATAATCCGGCGGTGGGAATGCCTTTATTGATGACCTGCGGAGGTACCGGTGCCTGGGTCAAGGTTTCGCACTGCTCACAGGCCCATTTGCCTCGGATGTGCCGCTCTACTGTGAACTCGCCCGGCACGTAATCCAGCTTTTCACTGACGTCTTCGCCTATGCGCTTGAGTTGGCATCCACAGCGGCACTGGGTGTTCTCAGGCTCGTGTTGGATCAATGTGCGGGGCAGTTCGGGCGGCAGCGACGTGCGTTTGGGCTGCTGCTTAGGCTTTGCTGGTGTTTCATCAGCGGTGAGCTGTGCCAGCTCCGCTTCAATGGCGGCCAGATCGCCATCGATCAGCTCATCCAGCAGGTTGCGCTGAAGCGCATCCAGTTGTTCGCTGCGCTTGGCGAACTTATGGCGCTTCAGAATGGCAAGCTCATGGGTCAGCTTTTCGATGACCGCATCGCGGTGCACCAGTGTTCGATCTTTCAGGCTCAGCGCCTGTTCCTTGGCGTCCAGGGACGCCATCAACTCCGTTGCCAGGGCACGGAGTTGATCGGCAGAGAGTTGGTTAAGATCGGGGGGTTGTGACATACCGAACAGTATGCCAAGCCATGACCACCAAGACGATGCGCCATTCTGATGATGGTCTGGGTATCCGGCTTGTGGTTACAGAACCGAGATCACACCGGCAGCGCCAAGACGCTGCCAGGGCAGACCTTGCACCAGTGCGGCCAACTGCTCGTTCGTTAATAGTAGTTGTTTGCCACGCCAGGTTTCGCCCCAGTGGAACTTGCCCCGGTTCAAACGACGGGCACAGAGCCATATACCAAGACCATCATGGATCAACACTTTCATTCGGTTGCCCCGTTTGTTGGCGAACAGGTACGCACAATGAGGTCGGGCTGAGCCAAACACCTGAACGACACGTGCCAACGCCGTGTCTGGCCCGGCCCGCATATCCAAGGGCTCGGTGGCCAGCCAGATCTCGTCAATGTAGATCATGGCAACAGTTCGCGCAAAAACGCCGCGCATTGCTGACCTTGATCGGCGGGCCATTCCACCACAACCGGACCGCCGGCTCGTGGAATCTCGATTCGGATGGTGTGACCTTTATCAACCGGCTTCGTCGTATGCCCGTCCGCAGCCGGCAAACGAAACGGTACAAAGGCTGGGGGTTGGCTTCCCTCTACTTGCTTCGACTCTCTGATCCAACGCCGAAGTTGGTTGGCGTTGAGGTCATTATCCAGGGCAATACGGGAAACAGACGCACCAGGATTTTGGCACTCGGCCACCAGCTGTCAATGGCCATTTATTTTGACCCACCTTTGGCCAATAAAATTGACCCACCTTTCATAGTCTAGTTTGTGGTTTTCTGCTTCAGTCGATAGCTTTCTCCTCCCAGCATAAAGATGTG
>NZ_NIHC01000020.1 GCF_002806945.1 Marinobacter salexigens | reverse complement strand
TGGTCGGGTGATATCAGAAACTTCAGCTTGCCGGAATCAGTCACTCTGAATCCGGAAAAGGCGGCCAATTGTTAAAGAGCTGATGACTTAAACGCGACATCTACGTTGACAGACTCCGGAGGTAAGACGTTATGCAGATAAAATCTAAATCAGGTCGAGTCTTTGAGTTGCCGTCGGATCAGGAAGAAGCAGAGATCAATGCGGGTATTGACGCTGATCCAGATGCTCGCGAACTCACGGAGCGAGAGTTTCAACAACTTCGGCCCATGGGTAGGCCAAAAGCGGAGGTCACAAAGGAGCGGATCACGATTCGCCTTTCACCTGAAGTGGTTGCAAAGTTCCGCGCCACCGGCCGCGGTTGGCAGTCCCGCATGGATAAGGCATTACAGGAGTATCTGAGCAATCACAATCAGTCTGATATAGAAAGGTTAGGCTGACTGATACTCAAAGGCCCGGTGGTATGAGAGGCTGCGAAAATGCGTGTCGCAATACGGGGCACTCGCTGCTAATTCTGTTTGACGTTTAACGATAAGCGTTATAAGTTGCTGGTATGATTAAAAGCTTCCGGTGCAAAGACACTCAAGCGCTGTTTGAGACTGGAAAAACCAGACGGTTTTCGGCGATTTACCACTGAGGAGGTCGCACAATGATTAGTAATGGTATGCGTCCCATTCACCCTGGAGAGATTCTGCGGGAAGAGTATTTGGAGCCGCTGGAGATGAGCGTAAATGCGCTCTCAAAGGCTTTGCATGTTCCGGCAACGCGGATGAATGAGATCGTTCGTGAGAACCGGGGCGTTTCCGCAGACACGGCGCTGCGACTAGCGCGTTACTTTGGCACCAGTGCGCGGTTCTGGCTGAACCTCCAAACGGAGTTTGAGCTGCGCCAGGCTCAGATGGGCAAAGAAGCCAAGATTGCAAAGGAGGTTCAGCCGCACGCTGCCTGAAAACCAAAGCATCATGGACAGGCACAGCATAGTCTCATGGACAGGCACAGCATAGTCTCTCTCTATGGAAGTCTCTCTATGGACAGGCACTCATAGCCTGACCTGATTCCCAAAGGCCCGCTGGTTTCAACCTCCGGGCCTTTGTCGTTTCTGGTGCGTTTATTTGGCGTTATGGCAAAACAGCGCCGGCATTCCACCGAGATTTCTGAAAATTCGTGGTTTTCAGGCGCGTGAAAGTCTCGGCAGAACCGCCGATAAGCTGAGGGGGAAAGAGAAGGGGGGGGGGCAGCTAGGCCGCTCGTCGCTGGCGTCCAGGGTTTCTGTAATCCTGGTAGCTGTCTTCAAAGGCGGTTGCCCGATGACACCATCGCTCCGGGTCCAGATTCAGCCGTTCCAGAATGGGCAGGGCTTTCTTGCCAATAGCACCGCGTTTGTCACTTCGGCTAATTCGCCCGGTGCAATCCACTAGCTCCAGGTAATCTTCAAAGCTGAACAGAATGCCTTGCTGAAAACCGTTCCGAATCACGCCTTCAAAACCCAGTAGCGGTTTTAATGGCACCGAAAAATCATTCAGCGCCTGCTGTTCCGTTTGCCGTGTAATCGCTTCTGCCAGATCAAAGGTAGGGTGAATGCGTTCTTTAATGCTGGTGTGTTCGGAGGTTTCAGGCGTCTCGGCCATGGCGGCCCGTATGGGGTTCAGGTCGACATAGGCCATGCAGGCGAGGAGGGCTTCTTCGGTGTCGAGAGCCTGGGATTTGAATCGACTCTCCCAGAAATGCCCCGTACACTCATCTTCCCGGTTAGCTTGTCTCGCAATCGGCTCATTCAGGCATTTCATAAACCAGCTCAAATCTGCCAACCGTTGCCGGAAGGTTTCCGCGTACTCCTCAACTCGTCTAACTTCTGCCGCGCAGAGTTCGTCGCCCCGGTGATACCGTTGTACCAATGATGGCCCTTTATAAAGGCTGCACCAGCGTGCCAGTACCTCATCCATACTCCAGGGTTCTACCTCATTCGGGCTGAGTTTTACTACCAGGTGATAGTGGTTCGACATCACTGCGTAAGCTGCCACATCCACCGCAAACACTGATGCCAGCAGCCGGATTCGTTCTTCGATCCAGCTCCGCCGGTGTTCGTAACATCGGCCTGTTACTTGGTCTTTCCCGCATAGAAAAGTGCGGCGTACGCAGCGTGAGATCACGTGGTAGAAGGGGGTGTCTGACACGCAGACCAGTTCTGCTCTGGCTTTTGGCATGGTGACGTCCTTGTCTTCCTCGGCTGTTGATTTGTTTATATCATGCCTTAGTAATTTGGAGCTGTATATATATGGCTCTTCACTTATCTGTGTGGGTCAGGTGCCATTGGCAGTCCGCCGTAGTGAAATAGAATCGCCCGCTTGAACCTCTCCTTGTTCCGGAATCCCCGAGACCGAACCTTTACCG
>NZ_NIHC01000002.1 GCF_002806945.1 Marinobacter salexigens | reverse complement strand
AGATGTCGCGTTTAAGTCATCAGCTCTTTAACAATTGGCCGCCTTTTCCGGATTCAGAGTGACTGATTCCGGCAAGCTGAAGTTTCTGATATCACCCGACCAGCGTCGCGGGTTTTCGGCTTTTGCCGCTTCAATAACCTGCTTTCTCTGGGCCAGTATCTGGTCAGCTTCGCCCGTATGGCGTTGCTGGGGTGTTACGTAATTCAAGGCACTGTGTCGGTGCTCGGTGTTGTACCAGCGCACGAACGCCAGTACCCATTTTCGGGCGTCCTCAATCGTACTGAAGCCGTTTACCGGGAACCCCGGTCGGAACTTCAGAGTTTTGAACAGCGACTCTGAGTAGGCGTTGTCGTTACTCACCCGGGGACGACTGTTCGAGGGCGTAATGCCCAGATCGTACAGCTTCTCCAGGAAGGTCGAGGCCTTCATGGGGCTCCCATTATCGGAGTGCAGCACCAGCGGTTTCTCTTTCGTCGCCAGATGCTCACGCCAGTAGGCCTTTTCGATGAACTCGCTGGCAAGCTCACCGGTTTCACCGTGATAGACCTCATGGCCCACGATCTTGCGGCTGTATACGTCCAACATCAGATACAGATAGAACCAGGTGCCTTTTGCTGGTCCCGGCAGCCATGAGATATCCCACGACCACAGCTCGTTGGCTTCTGTGGCCTTGTGGGTGGTTGCCCGGCGCTTGTTCTGAGGCGCTTTTTGCCGACCTCTGGGGTGTACTTGATCCTTCTCCCGCAGCACTCGGTAGAAGGTGGATTCCGAGGCCAGGTAGCGCCCCTGATCCAGTTGATCCGCAACGATAAAGGCCGGCGGACAGCTTCGGTACTCTTTCTGGTTACACAGTGAGACCACAGCCTGACGCTCCGCCTCCGAGAGTTTGTTCGCAGGTGTTGGCCTAGACGCCGCAGGTCGTTGATCAGCGCTGACGGTATTCTCTGCCGTCCAACGTTGATAAGTGCGTACACTCAGGTTCAGCAAGGCGCAGGCCTTGACCAGCCGGGCTCCGTTACCCTGAGCCTCTTGGATCAGGGTAACCGCCTGCTGGCGATCTGGGAGGCTGGTCATTCGTCCTCGTCTTTGGGGCCCCAGATCGCCTCGGCTTTTTTTGACAGCGTCAGTAATGCTGCGGTTTCTGCCAGGGCTTTTTCCTTGCGCCGCAGTTCAGCTTCGAGTTTTTTGACTCGCTTTTTCTCAGCCTTGGCCGCTTGCCGATTCTGCTTGGCCTGTTCATCTGACAGGGCATTGGCGCCCATGCAGGCAGTTTTCCAAGCTTCGATCTGTTCCGGGTACAGACCGTGCTTACGACAATATTCACTGAGTTCCGCCTCCGTCATCGGGGCGGTTTCCAGAACAATGCGGAACTTCTCTTCGCTACTCCACTTGTCCGAGTGAGCTGAATTCGATGGCAAAACGGCACCTCGTTCTCTGGCGGCTTTACGCCAATTGTACAAGGTTGCGGTACTGATGCCTTCTTGGCTGGCCAACTCGGCAACCGTCAGGTTGTGAGGTGGAGCCATCTTCTGGAGAATGGCTTCTTTACGTTCCGGCGAATAATGCGGCATGGTTGTCCTCTGAAATATTCAGGCGACAACTAAGCTGACACATAGGGGGTACAACGAACTAATACCAAAAATAGAAATAGAAGAAAAAACAGGGAAAAAGGTTATTGATTGTCAGCATTGCGGAATGTTGGCGGCCGTTGTCAAAGAGGAACATAAGTGGGGTTCTGATTATAGCTGTATTGTTTGTGGAGTTTCAGACACCGCAGTAGTCTCAACAAGTGAAAGTGTCGAGTGTCCAAACTGCCATAAAGATTTCGAGTTTTTTAATAAGAACCTAAATGCCTGTCCACATTGTAAAACAGCTACTAAGACGGAGAAGCTCATTGATTTATGTGAAGCCAAGTACACTGAGGGAGATGACTGGTGGGAAGAGGGACAACCACATATAGCAGGATGCCATAGATGCCAATACGAAAGACCCTCTGTATTTTTTATTGACGGCCTGTGGAGTTGCGTATCTTGTTTTGATAGAGGATGGCAGGCAATATCTTGTCCCCATTGCGACGAATTCGTAACTGGCGATATGGAAACAATTAAGTATTTCGCTTGTTATAAATGCGAAGATGAAGCTAGAGAACGATTCAAAGCAGACGGTTTTTAACAATGCATTGCAGCGGACAAGCCGCTGAATGCGGCGTTAGCGCCTCATGGCCGACGGTTGTCGTTCACCTCGTCCGCAAGCCAAGCTTTGATCAGTGATTGATAAGGCATGTCTCGCTTGTTGGCCTCAATTTTGATCCGATTAAGCAGTGTTTCAGGCAAACGGAGTGAGATAGTCTTGGTTGAAGGCTTTAGCTTCGGAAAAGAAGCAGGTTTTGCCTGGCTCCAGTCCAAGTAATCTGAGGAGTCGTGGGTCTCCCAGAACTCTCGCTCTTCTGCTTCAGTTTTAAACCCAGGCATCTTTTTCAACTTGCTCATAAACAGCCCTCTCTTTGCGGTGCATGTCGCGAGCTGAAATTACGCGAATCAGTGTACCGTTCTGCCTTAGTGTAAATGTGATGTGGAGTAGTCTCTCATCATCTGTTTCACCAAGGGCATGAAACCGGGCCTCTGCTTGGCTGTGTCTGGAATCTTCCAACACGAGAAGCGGCTCATTAAAGAAGATTTCTTCCGCTTCGGACTGGTTGACGCGATGCTTCTCCGCGTTTTTTCGGGAGTTGCCTTCGTCCCAGTCAAAGCCAGTGACTTGTGCCCAATTGATCATAAAAGTATATTACCAGCATATACGTTGTCGTCAACAAGTGCTAACCAATGCAGGCACGGCGACGCCCATTACATTGTGCCTTCGGCTCCATTTCATGGGCGCGCATGCTGCAGGCGTTAAGCCTCACAAGGATGATAGGTTCGTGGAAAACCGAAACCTCCAAGAAAAATTCAAGTTGGCAAGCTCTGACCAGCTCCTGAAGTGGCTGGTTTGGATATTCGTTTCAGCTATCGCTGCAGTCGCGGCAGTGTTCATTTTCTATCTATTCAACTTTCAGGGCAGTCTCACTCTGGAGCACGAGCGTTGGGGCACGTTTGGTGATTTCATGGGAGGCACGTTAAGCCCGATACTGAGCTTTTTAGCCTTAACGGCACTGCCCTATGTGTCAGCGTAGTTGTCGCCTGATTATTTCAGAGGACAACCATGCCCCATTATTCACCGGAACGTAAAGAAGCCATTCTCCAGAAGATGGCCCCACCTCACAGCCTGACGGTTGCCGAGTTGGCCAGCCAGGAAGGCATCAGTACCGCAACCTTGTACAATTGGCGTAAAGCCGCCAGAGGACGAGGTGCCGTTTTGCCATCGAATTCAGCTCATCCCGACAAGTGGAGTAGCGAAGAGAAGTTCCGCATTGTTCTGGAAACCGCCCCGATGACGGAGGCGGAACTCAGTGAATATTGTCGTAAGCACGGTCTGTACCCGGAACAGATCGAAGCTTGGAAAGCTGCCTGCATGGGCGCCAATGCCCTGTCGGATGAACAGGCTAGGCAGAATCGCCAAGCAGCCAAGGCTGAGAAAAAGCGAGTCAAAAAACTCGAAGCGGAGCTGCGACGCAAGGAAAAGGCTCTGGCAGAAACCGCAGCATTGCTGACGCTGTCAAAAAAAGCCGAGGCGATCTGGGGCCCCAAAGACGAGGACGAATGACCAGCCTCCCGGATCGCCAGCAGGCGGTTGCTCTGATCCAAGAGGCTCAGGGTAACGGAGCCCGGCTGGTCAAGGCTTGCGCCTTACTGAACCTCAGTGTGCGCACTTATCAACGTTGGACGGCAGAGAATACCGTCAGCGCTGATCAACGACCTGTAGCATCCAGGCCAACACCTGCGAACAAGCTCTCGGAGGTGGAACGTCAGGCCGTGGTCTCACTGTGCAACCAGAAAGAATACCGAAGCTGTCCGCCGGCCTTCATCGTTGCGGATCAACTGGATCAGGGGCGTTATCTGGCCTCAGAATCCACCTTCTACCGAGTATTGCGGGAGAAGGATCAAGTACATCCCAGAGGTCGGCAAAAAGCGCCTCAGAGTAAGCGCAGGGCAACCACACATAAGGCCACAGAACCGAACCAGCTGTGGTCGTGGGATATCTCCTGGCTACCGGGGCCAGCAAAAGGCACCTGGTTCTATCTGTACCTGATGCTGGACGTATACAGCCGCAAGATCGTGGGCCATGAGGTCTATCACGGTGAAACCGGTGAGCTTGCCAGTGAATTCATTGAAAAGGCCTACTGGCGTGAGCATCTGGCGATGAAAGAGAAACCGCTGGTGCTGCACTCCGATAATGGGAGCCCCATGAAGGCTTCAACCTTCCTGGAGAAACTGTACGATCTGGGCATTACGCCCTCGAACAGTCGCCCTCGGGTCAGTAACGACAACGCTTACTCAGAGTCGCTGTTCAAAACCTTGAAGTTCCGTCCGGGGTTCCCGGTAAACGGCTTTAGAACGATTGAGGACGCCCGCAAATGGGTACTGGCGTTCGTGCGCTGGTACAACACCGAGCACCGACACAGTGCCTTGAATTACGTAACACCCCAGCAACGCCATACGGGCGAAGCTGACCAGATACTGGCCCAGAGAAAGCAGGTTATTGAAGCGGCAAAAA
>NZ_NIHC01000019.1 GCF_002806945.1 Marinobacter salexigens | reverse complement strand
GTAAGCGTCCGCCCATCACACCTTGCTAATGCTCATAGGCTTCCAGTTGTGCGGTAGCAGTTCATCAATGGCGTTGTTTTTCTGCGTTGGCAGTTTCGTCAGAATATCTTTCAGATAGGCATACGGATCGTGCCCATTGAGCTTGGCGGACTGGATTAACGTCATCACCGCAGCAGCGCGTTGACCACTTCGCAATGAACCTGCGAACAACCAGTTACTCCGACCCAATGCCCACGGGCGTATCTGGTTTTCCACCCAGTTATTGTCGATGGGCACTGCGCCATCGTCCAGATAGCGCGTCAGCGCTGTCCAGCGTTTAAGGCTGTAGTCCAGGGCCCTGGCCGTGCCGGAGCCATCCGGCACCTTCTGTCGGTGCGCGAGCATCCAATGATGCAAGGCATCGGCTATTGGTCTGGCCTTTTCATTTCTGATTTGCTGTCGCTTATCCGGCGGCAGGTCTTTGGTTTCCCGCTCAACTTGGTAAAGCTGGCCGATGTACTCCAGGGTCTGTTCCGCTATTTGGCTCTGGTTAGCTTGGTGTAGGTCGTAGAACTTGCGACGGGCATGGGCCATACAACCGATTTCGGTGATGCCGTTGCCGAAGCCCGCCTTGTAGCCCGAGTAATCGTCGCAGACCAGTTTGCCTTGCCAGCCTTCCAGGAAGGTTCGAGCGTGCTCACCCGCCCGGGTTGGGGCGAAGTCGTAAACAACGGCCTTGAGATTGGAGAACGGTGTGGTGCAATAGGCCCAGACATAGGCTTTGTGGGTTTTCTTCTTGCCCGGAGCCAGCATGCTGACCGGTGTTTCATCGGCGTGCAGAACGCCGTGTTCCAGTAGTGCATTTCTAAGAGCATTCACCAGCGGTTGCAGTTGCACACCGCAAGCACCTACCCACTCCGCCAGAGTTGAGCGCGGGATAGCGAGGCCAGCACGACCGAAGATACGTTCTTGACGGTATAGTGGTAAATGATCCGAGTACTTGGCCACCAGCACCTGAGCCAGTAATCCGGCGGTGGGAATGCCTTTATTGATGACCTGCGGAGGCACCGGTGCCTGGGTCAGGGTTTCGCACTGCTCACAGGCCCATTTGCCACGGATGTGCCGCTCTACTGTGAACTCGCCCGGCACATAATCCAGCTTTTCACTGACGTCTTCGCCTATGCGCTTGAGCTGGCAGCCGCAGCGACACTGAGTGTTCTCGGGTTCATGATGGATCAGGGTGCGGGGCAACTCCGGTGGCAGTGGAGCCCGCTTGGGTTGTGCTTTTGGCTCCGGCGGTGTTTCGGCGGCTGTGAGTTGTGCCAGTTCAGCCTCAATGGCAGCAATGTCGCTGTCGATCAGCTCATCCAGCAAGCGGCCTTGAACCGCATCCAGTTGTTCGCTGCGACGGGCGAACTTGTGGCGTTTAAGGATGGCCACTTCGTGGGTCAGTTTCTCGATGACTGCATCGCGGTGTACGAGTGCTCGATCCTTATTTTCTACGCGATCGAACAGATCCGTGACTAGGGCACGGAGTTGATCGGCGGAGAGTTGATTAAGATCGGGACGTTGTGACATGCAGAACAGTATCCCAAGCCACGGCCACTGTGGCGATCCGCCATTCTGATGATAGTCTGGGTAACCGGCTTGTGGTTACAGAATCGAGATCACACCGGCGGCACCGAGGCGTTGCCACGGCAACCCTTGAACCAGCGCAGCCAATTGTTCGTCTGTTAATAACAGTTGCTTGCCACGCCAGGTTTCGCCCCAATGGAACTTGCCGCGATTCAATCGACGGGCACAGAGCCATATACCAAGACCGTCGTGGATCAACACTTTCATTCGGTTGCCCCGTTTGTTGGCGAACAGATACGCACAATGGGGCTTGGCTGAGCCGAACACCTGGACGACACGCGCCAACGCGGTGTCTGGCCCAGCCCGCATATCCAAGGGCTCGGTGGCCAGCCAGATCTCGTCAATGCGGATCATGGCAACAGTTCGCGCAAAAACGCCGCGCATTGCTGACCTTGATCGGCGGGCCATTCCACCACAACCGGACCGCCGGCTCGTGGAATCTCGATGCGGATGGTGCGGCCCTTATCGGCAGGTTTCGTGGTATGCACGTCCGTTGCCGGCAAACAGACTGGTACAAAGGCTGGGGATTGGCTTGCCTCTACTTGCTTCGACTCTCTGATCCAGCGCCGGAGCTGGTTGGCGTTGAGGTCGTTATCCAGCGCAATACGGGAAACAGAAGCTCCAGGTCTGTGGCACTCGGCCACCAGCCGAGCTTTAAATTCCGGAGCGTGCCGACGGCGCTTTCGGTAAGGGCGGGTTACGCTTACGTTGTTCATAGATAGTGTCCACTAAAGAATAAGTGGACACTATCTTGAAGGCTTCGGCATCACACTCAAGATGGGTTAGCCGGACGGTTAC
>NZ_NIHC01000018.1 GCF_002806945.1 Marinobacter salexigens | reverse complement strand
TGTTAGTGGCCAATTAAAGTGACCCACTACTGGCCATTAATTTTGACCCACCTCCGAGTGGCCGTCAGGCCACAGAACCAGCTACTGTCCCCCGCTTTTATCGATGGCCGGGGGCATGTCAGTGAAGGAGTGGGTTGTGATACACAAGATCAAGGCACTGCACGATAACGGTAAAGGATCGTCGATCCGCGCCATCAGTCAGGAACTGGGGTTGTCCCGCAATACCGTTCGCAAGTATCTGCGAATGGATGAGAATGCGATTTCGGAACAGATTGAAGATCCCTCACGCATTAAGCGCCTCGACGATCATCGGGATTATCTGGTGCGTTTGCTCAAGCGGTTCCCGAAGCTCAGCGCCGTCAAGATTGCCCGCAAGCTGCAAGCGAAGGTGGGTGAGTTGCCTGCTTCGGATCGTTCCATTCGACGCTATGTGCGGGTGCTCAAGGAGGAGGTGGCCTCGGCTCAGATGCGTTACTACGAGCCCATCCTGGACGATGTGCCCGGAGTTCAGTGTCAGGTGGACCCTGGTGAGTTGCGCGGTGTGCTGATTGGCGGCGAAGAGCGCACGCTGCACTTCGTGGTGTTCGTACTGTCCTACTCGCGGCTGATGTACGTGGGCCTGGCCTTCCGCCCTCTGGACACCCAGACCTTTATCCAGCTCCACGATGAAGCCCTGCGGTACTTCGGCGGTCTGCCGGAGGAGTGTGTTTACGATCAGACCAAGCTGGTGGTGATCAACGAGCAGTACCGGGAACTGACCCTCAACCAGCGATTCCATGAGTATGCCACCACCGCAGGGTTCCGAATCCATGCCTGTGAAGGCTATGATCCGGAGAGCAAGGGCAAGGTGGAAGCCGGTGTGAAGTATGTCAAACAGGACTGCCTTTATGGTGAGGTCTTCCGAGATCAGGAACACGTGCGCCAGCACGTGCAGGACTGGGTTGAGAGCGTGGCCAATGTCCGCATCCACGGCACCACGGGTGAACCGCCCCGGGAGCGGTTCGAACGGGATGAGCGAGAACACCTGGAGACTTACCTGTCACCAGCCTGCGTGCAGCCTGTGGCCCGGGAGACACGAAGAGCCGACAAGACCGGCCTGATCGCCTGGAAGGCCAACAAATACTCCGTGCCCATGGCCTGGCAGCAGGCCCGGGTGGGCGTTCTGGAGTCCGGCAGCCAGCTCCACATCAGCGACCTGGAAACCGGCGAAGTTATTGCCAGCCACGCCCTGTGCTCCGACAAGGGCAAGGTAATCAAGAACACCCACCACTACCGGGATCATGCCCAGCGCGTGAGCAGGCTGGAGGCTGACATCAACACCCTGATCGGCAGTGAGATCGGGCATCGGTTGTGCCAGCAGCTCAAACGCTCCGAGCCCAGGATCTACAAGGATCAGTTGGTGGCTGCCCGCGACTTGCTCAAGCGCCACGAACCCGTGGATCCGGTGCTAATCACGACGCTGGCAGAGCGCCCCGGCATGACCGCCACACGACTGCAAAGCTATCTTGAAGCGGCCCAGGCCGCCGTTCTGAGGGAACGGCAGCCGGAGCCGTTACCGGAATCCAGGCAAGCGCTGGACCTAAGCGCTTACCAGCGTCTTGGCCGCTCCAATGGCCAGGGGGTGACCCATGAGCCAGCTTGAACAGACCGTGGCCCGATACCGCAGCCTGCGCCTGAGCGCAGCCGCTGATGAATTAACAAAGCTGCTGGCCGAGGCAGAAGCCAACGAGATGTCCTACCTGAGCTTCGCGGACCGGCTTGCCGAACACGAACTGGTTCAGCGTCAGGACAAGCGTATCCGCCGGAACCGGAAGATGGCCGCGTTCCCCGCCGAAAAGCGCCTGGAGGGCTTCGACTACCGGCACCAGACCACCATTAACAAACGCCAGGTAAATGCGTTGCTGGACTTCCAGTTCCTCGACGAACGGAACAACCTGGTGTTCATCGGCCCGCCCGGTGTAGGCAAGACCCATCTGGCCATCGGCATTGGCTACAAAGCCGTGGAAGCTGGCTACCGGGTGCTGTTCCGCAATGCCCTGGATCTGGTGGAAGAGCTGGAACTGGCCGAGATGAAAGGGGAGCTGAAAAAACGAGTCAGCCAGTTGGCCAAGTACGACCTGCTGATTATCGATGAGCTGGGTTATCTGCCCATGACCCGGCAGGCCCGCTACAACCTGTTCCAGCTGATCAACAGTCTGTATGAGTACCGGTCGATCATCCTGACCACCAACAAGGACTTCACCAGTTGGGGAGAGTTCTTCCACGACGATAATGTGGCTGTGCCGATCATTGACCGGGTCATCCATCATTCACACATCTTTATGCTGGGAGGAGAAAGCTATCGACTGAAGCAGAAAACCACAAACTAGACTATGAAAGGTGGGTCAATTTTATTGGCCAAAGGTGGGTCAAAATAAATGGCCATTGACAG
>NZ_NIHC01000017.1 GCF_002806945.1 Marinobacter salexigens | reverse complement strand
GTGGCGCAGCTAACGCACTAAGTTGACCGCCTGGGGAGTACGGCCGCAAGGTTAAAACTCAAATGAATTGACGGGGGCCCGCACAAGCGGTGGAGCATGTGGTTTAATTCGACGCAACGCGAAGAACCTTACCTGGCCTTGACATGCAGAGAACTTTCCAGAGATGGATTGGTGCCTTCGGGAACTCTGACACAGGTGCTGCATGGCCGTCGTCAGCTCGTGTCGTGAGATGTTGGGTTAAGTCCCGTAACGAGCGCAACCCCTATCCCTAGTTGCTAGCAGTTCGGCTGAGAACTCTAGGGAGACTGCCGGTGACAAACCGGAGGAAGGTGGGGATGACGTCAGGTCATCATGGCCCTTACGGCCAGGGCTACACACGTGCTACAATGGTGCGTACAGAGGGTTGCAAACCCGCGAGGGGGAGCCAATCTCACAAAACGCATCGTAGTCCGGATCGGAGTCTGCAACTCGACTCCGTGAAGTCGGAATCGCTAGTAATCGTGAATCAGAATGTCACGGTGAATACGTTCCCGGGCCTTGTACACACCGCCCGTCACACCATGGGAGTAGATTGCACCAGAAGTAGTTAGTCTAACCTTCGGGAGGACGATTACCACGGTGTGGTTTATGACTGGGGTGAAGTCGTAACAAGGTAGCCCTAGGGGAACCTGGGGCTGGATCACCTCCTTAAACGAAGTCGACGCTTCGGTCAGAGTCCACACGAATTACTTGGTTGATTGATAAAGAGAGCAAGGGTCTGTAGGCCCGACGGTCTTGTTGAAAGACAAGCAAAACCGGGTCTGTAGCTCAGTTGGTTAGAGCGCACCCCTGATAAGGGTGAGGTCGGTGGTTCAACTCCACCCAGACCCACCAAAATTGTCCAGCTCGGCGTTATTGAGTGACTTGCATAGCAGGCTATGCGGCGCCCCTCGATGCCTTGATCTGAACAATTTGATACGAGATAGCTTTTGGGGCTATAGCTCAGCTGGGAGAGCGCCTGCCTTGCACGCAGGAGGTCGGCAGTTCGATCCTGCCTAGCTCCACCATGATTACTTGGTCACCCCTGACTTCGGTCAGTGTACAGAAACAAGCGTTTCGAATTGATGACAAAAGTTGTTAATCGAAGTTCTTCTTTCTGATCACTGGGTCAGATTTGCTCTTTAACAAATTGGATGAGATAGAACACGAAGACATTTTCTCATTATCTCCGAGAAAATGTGTTCAAAGTGATAGCGATTTTTTCAAGCGTTATCCGGTGTTGTCGTTGAAGTGGTTGTTTATAGCTTCAAGTGGCTGTCTCTGATGTTCCTGGAAAGGGATTCGCAGAACTTCGGTTCGGTGATGAACATTCCTGACATTGGTGATCAGTTGTCTTGGGGTTATATAGTCAAGCAACTAAGCGCATACGGTGGATGCCTTGGCAGTCAGAGGCGATGAAAGACGTGGAAGCCTGCGATAAGGTTCGGGGAGCTGGCAAACAAGCTGTGATCCGGACATTTCTGAATGGGGAAACCCACCCGATTTCGGTCGGGTATCTTGCACTGAATACATAGGTGTAAGAGGCGAACCCGGGGAACTGAAACATCTAAGTACCCGGAGGAAAAGAAATCAACCGAGATTCCCTCAGTAGCGGCGAGCGAACGGGGACTAGCCCTTAAGCTGGATGAATGGTAGGAGAAGGCTCTGGAAAGTGCCGCCATAGTGGGTGATAGCCCTGTATCCGAAACCTGAATCCAGTGAAATCGAGTAGGACGGGGCACGAGAAACCTTGTCTGAATATGGGGGGACCATCCTCCAAGGCTAAATACTCCTGACTGACCGATAGTGAACCAGTACCGTGAGGGAAAGGCGAAAAGAACCCCTGTGAGGGGAGTGAAATAGATCCTGAAACCGTATGCGTACAAGCAGTCGGAGCAGACTTGTTCTGTGACGGCGTACCTTTTGTATAATGGGTCAGCGACTTATGTTCAGTGGCGAGGTTAACCGTTTAGGGGAGCCGTAGGGAAACCGAGTCTGAATAGGGCGATTGAGTCGCTGGGCATAGACCCGAAACCGGGCGATCTATCCATGAGCAGGTTGAAGGTTGAGTAACATCAACTGGAGGACCGAACCCACTGTCGTTGAAAAGCCAGGGGATGACTTGTGGATCGGAGTGAAAGGCTAATCAAGCCCGGAGATAGCTGGTTCTCCCCGAAAGCTATTTAGGTAGCGCCTCGGACGAATACCACAGGGGGTAGAGCACTGTTTCGGCTAGGGGGTCATCCCGACTTACCAACCCGATGCAAACTCCGAATACCTGTGAGTACTATCCGGGAGACACACAGCGGGTGCTAACGTCCGTTGTGAAGAGGGAAACAACCCAGACCGCCAGCTAAGGTCCCCAAATTCCAGTTAAGTGGGAAACGATGTGGGAAGGCTTAGACAGCTAGGAGGTTGGCTTAGAAGCAGCCATCCTTTAAAGAAAGCGTAATAGCTCACTAGTCGAGTCGGCCTGCGCGGAAGATGTAACGGGGCTCAAACTGGATACCGAAGCTGCGGCTGCATACTTTGTATGCGGGGTAGGGGAGCGTTGTGTAAGCCTGCGAAGGTGAGTTGAGAAGCTTGCTGGAGGTATCACAAGTGCGAATGCTGACATGAGTAACGACAATGCGGGTGAAAAACCCGCACGCCGGAAGACCAAGGGTTCCTGCGCAACGCTAATCGGCGCAGGGTGAGTCGGCCCCTAAGGCGAGACCGAAAGGTGTAGTCGATGGGAAACGGATTAATATTTCCGTACCTTGGATAGCTGCGATGGAGAGACGGAGAAGGCTAGGTGAGCCGGGCGACGGTTGTCCCGGTTTAAGCGAGTAGGGAGTGGACTTAGGCAAATCCGGGCCCACAATCCTGAGACGTGACGACGAGCACCCTTTTACGGGAGCGAAGTCATTGATGCCCTGCTTCCAGGAAAATCTTCTAAGCTTCAGGCTATTCGAGACCGTACCCCAAACCGACACAGGTGGTCAGGTAGAGAATACCAAGGCGCTTGAGAGAACTCGGGTAAAGGAACTAGGCAAAATGGTGCCGTAACTTCGGGAGAAGGCACGCCGGTGGTATGTGACGCCCTTCGCGGGTTGAGCAGAAGCCGGTCGAAGATACCAGGCCCCTGCGACTGTTTATTAAAAACACAGCACTGTGCAAACACGAAAGTGGACGTATACGGTGTGACGCCTGCCCGGTGCCGGAAGGTTAATTGATGGGGTTAGCATTCGTGCGAAGCTCTTGATCGAAGCCCCGGTAAACGGCGGCCGTAACTATAACGGTCCTAAGGTAGCGAAATTCCTTGTCGGGTAAGTTCCGACCTGCACGAATGGCGTAACGATGGGGGCGCTGTCTCTACCCGAGACTCAGTGAAATTGAAATCGCCGTGAAGATGCGGTGTATCCGCGGCTAGACGGAAAGACCCCGTGAACCTTTACTATAGCTTCACAGTGAACTTTGAATATGCTTGTGTAGGATAGCTGGGAGGCTTTGAAACGTGATCGCCAGATTGCGTGGAGCCGACCTTGAAATACCAGCCTGGCATGTTTGAGGTTCTAACTCTGGTCCCTTATCGGGATCGAGGACATTGTGTGGTGGGTAGTTTGACTGGGGCGGTCTCCTCCTAAAGTGTAACGGAGGAGCACAAAGGTGGGCTAAGTACGGTCGGACATCGTACGGTTAGTGTAATGGCACAAGCCCGCTTAACTGCGAGACTGACACGTCGAGCAGGTACGAAAGTAGGTCATAGTGATCCGGTGGTTCTGTATGGAAGGGCCATCGCTCAACGGATAAAAGGTACTCCGGGGATAACAGGCTGATACCGCCCAAGAGTTCACATCGACGGCGGTGTTTGGCACCTCGATGTCGGCTCATCACATCCTGGGGCTGAAGCCGGTCCCAAGGGTATGGCTGTTCGCCATTTAAAGTGGTACGCGAGCTGGGTTTAGAACGTCGTGAGACAGTTCGGTCCCTATCTGCCGTGGACGTTGGAGATTTGAGGAAAGTTGCTCCTAGTACGAGAGGACCGGAGTGAACGAACCTCTGGTGTTCGGGTTGTCACGCCAGTGGCATTGCCCGGTAGCTATGTTCGGACAGGATAACCGCTGAAAGCATCTAAGCGGGAAGCCCCTTCCAAGATGAGATCTCCCTGGACCCT
>NZ_NIHC01000016.1 GCF_002806945.1 Marinobacter salexigens | reverse complement strand
GAAGTGAAACAGGCCTGCGCCGATGGTAGTGTGGCATTTGCCCATGTGAGAGTAGGTCATCGTCAGACTCTTAATACCCAAAACCCCAGCTTCCAAAGAAGCTGGGGTTTTTTTATGCCTGAAATAAAGTTTCGAGTTTCCTTTCCTCCGATGTCGAATGTATGACGTCCCGCACAGTGACATTTAGTAATCGGCACTACAATTGGTTACAAAGTGCTCAGAGTATTAATTAATCTGCAGTCGATAAATACAAGAACATTGGCGTGGAATAGCCAAAGCAGGTAAGCCAATTTATGAATGATTTTCGCTGGATATTTATGGTGGCGATGATGTCAGCTGCCCACGGCGTTAATGCAGGTCTAGAAGAAATTTCAGACACCGCCATGTCTGAAATTACGGGGCAGGCATTTATATCTATTGATCGCCAGTATCATCCCGATGCAGATAACGCCACCTCGTATACGCGTGTCAATCTGGGCATGGATGTAGAGATTCAAACAAATATTGATACGCTCGAACTGGGCCGTTATGACCGGCCTGGCGAAAAGCCAGGTACCTCAGACGTTCTTATCAATAATTTCTCGCTGGGTTATATAGAGAATCAGCAGCTTTATACAGACAATCCCAAAACGCCCCGCATGTTCAATGCATATTCCGGCCCATCATGAACACCCATTCCGGGCGAACGTGAACACCTATTCTGGTTTAACGTGAACAGCCATTCCGGCTGAAGATGAACACTTTTTGGTGATTTTCCGGAATCGGTGTTCACCATGCCGGAATCCGCGTTCACATTCCCGGAACCGGTGTTCACGTTAAACCGGAATCTTTCTTAACGCATTGTTTATTCAACCGTTTGCTACTCTGGTTCCTTTTTTTGGGGTCCAGAGTCATGGCAGCAAAGAGAATTCCAATGCGCAAAATCAGAGAAGTTCTTCGCCTGAGGCTGGAAGCCGGGCTTTCGATCCGGCAGATCAGCGCCGGCACTAAGACCAGTGTCGGAGCCATACAGAAGCTCCTTTCTCAGGCTAACGCCCTAGAGATTACTTGGCCGTTGCCGGAGGATCTGGACGATGGCCGCCTGGCGGCCATGTTCTATCCGGGCTCAGATCCCACCTCATCGTCACGTTATCAAGTGCCTGACTGGACAACGGTTTATCAGGAACTTAAGCGTAAAACTGTCACCAAACAGTTGCTATGGGAGGAGTACACCGCCCGGTATCCCAACCGGTGTTACAGCTACTCTCAGTATTGTGATCGCTACCGCCATTGGCTGAAGCAGCAAAAGCGCTCCATGCGTCAGACTCACAAGGCCGGTGAAAAATGCTTCATTGATTACTGCGGCCCCACGGTCCCCATCATTAACCCGCAAACCGGCGAGATCCGCACGGCTCAGGTGTTTGTCGCCGTACTGGGTGCCTCCAATTACACCTATGCAGAAGCCACCTGGACTCAGGAGTTGCAGAACTGGCTGTTGAGTCACGTGCGCACGTTTGAGTTCTTTGGCGGTGTTCCGGAGATGGTGGTGCCGGACAACCTGCGCAGCGGCGTCAACAAAGCCTGTCGGTACGACCCGGATCTGAACCCCAGCTACCAACAACTGGCAGCCCACTATCAGGTCGCGGTGATGCCAGCGCGGCCCTACAAGCCCAAGGACAAATCCAAAGCAGAAGTGGGCGTGCAGATCGTTGAGCGATGGATACTGGCTCGGTTGCGTCATCACGCCTTCTTCACTCTGGCGGATCTGAATCAGTGCATCCGATCGCTATTGGAAGATCTGAACAGCCGACCGTTCAAGCGTCTGCCGGGTAACCGTCAGGACGCCTTCAAGACGCTGGATCAGCCCGCCCTGAGAGCGTTACCGAAACACCCCTATGAGTACATCGACATCCGGCGCTGCCGAGTTAATATCGATTACCACATCGAGTTCAGCCAACACCATTACTCGGTACCGCACCAGTATGTGGGTGAGCGAGTGGAGATCCATGCGAGTGAACGTCTGGTGCAGATCTACTTCCGCCACCGGCAGATCGCCAGCCACCCTCGCAGCCATCAGTTCGGTATCACCACCGAGCCAGGGCACATGCCCACCCGCCACCGAAAGCAACAACAGTGGACGCCCGGACGCCTCAAGAACTGGGCCCGGGACATAGGGCCAGACACCCTGGTCTGGGTCAGTGACCGACTGGATGAACGGGAGCATCCGGAACAGGCCTACCGGGTCTGTCTCGGGCTGCTCAATCTGAGTAAGGCCTACCCCGGTTCACGCCTGAACGCCAGTTGCCGTATCGCCAACCGCGAAGGCCTGAACCGCCTGAAACACATCAAAGCCATTCTCCAGAGCAACCGCGACAAGCTGCCGGAACAACTGCCCCTGCACACAGAGCTGCCCCAGCACCACGAGAACATCCGTGGTCCGAAGAGCTTCCACTAGGAGACACCACCATGAGTACGATCAAGACCCTGACACAACTAAGAGACTTGAAACTGGGCGGCATGGCTGCCGCCCTGGAACATCAACAAAACCAGCCGGGCACCTATGACGAGCTGTCGTTCACTGAACGGCTGGAGCTGTTACTCGATCGGGAGTGCCAGACCCGGGAGCACCGGAAACAGGATCGCCTGGTTCGTCAGGCCCGCTTCAAGCTCCGGGCTTCGGTTCAGGACATCGATTACCAGCACCGGCGTAACCTCAAAAAGGCCCAAGTGGCGCAGTTGGCCCAGACCGACTGGCTGGAGCGAGGACAGAACCTGCTGATCACCGGCCCCTGCGGCAGCGGCAAGACGTATGTGGGCTGTGCCATCGGTCATCAAGCCTGTCTGAACGGTCTCAGCGCCCGGTACTACCGAATCTCCCGGCTAATGCTGGCACTGACACAAGCTAAAGCCGATGGCACTTACCAGAAAACCCTGAACCAGTTGAGCAAAATAAACCTGTTGATCCTGGACGACTGGGGGCTGGAAGCCCTGAGCCCGGCGCACCGAAACGACCTGATGGAGATCATGGATGACCGGCATGGCACTCAGTCGACCATGATCATCAGCCAATTGCCCACCGATCAGTGGTACGCCGCCATCGGTGACAACACCTTGGCCGATGCCATTCTGGATCGGCTGATGCATAACGCCCATCGCTGGGTTCTGAATGGAGAATCCATGAGAAAACGACTTCAGGAAATTGACTGAACGTGAACACCCGGGGTACAAACCTCGGTGGGTAATGCGTTAAGAGAAAAGGTGTTCACGTTCAGCCGGAATGAGTGTTCACGTTCGCCGGAATACGCAGTTCAAGCCAGACGGTTCACCCTATCAAGAGGGAGAAATTGTCCCATTTATGCTGGATAACCCTTTCTTTGAGTTTGCTTATGATGAAAATCTGCAGGAAATTGTGGGGTTTCGACTTGGTTTTGGTGAGGCGATGGGAATTCTGTCGGGTGACATAGAAACACTCACCGGGAACGTAAATGTTCAGATTCTGGATGTTGGTGCAGCGATGGCCGATGCAGTTCAGGAAAATCCCAGCTTTGGTGATCAGGTTATTAAGGCCATTACACCTCTACTTGAGGCTGGAAACCCGCTTTCGAGCAAGGCGCAGCTGGTTAAAGGCGACCCGAATGATCCGGATGTGGGCGCGCTTGACCCGATCCGCGCGGAATACATCGGTGTGCCAGACGGCGAAGTCTTTGTCCTTGACGGGGCTAGTGGCTTTGCGCGTTGGGCGATGAAATATATCTTGGCCCCCGGCTCTACTTCCGAAATACGGACGCCTGGGTGCAACAGTACGCTTGATTGCCCGGGGGGCTCGATCGAAATCGTGGCAAAAGATTGCATCGTGCTCGCAATATACTCCTGTTTTGATCTTGGGATCTATAACTCATTTGCCGTTGGTGAAATAGGTGAGGTTAACGGTAAGCGTGCTGTCACATCACCGGTTAGCGGTGCGTTCATGTCATTTCAAACCAAAGCACTCGATTGGTTAGAAAATGTAAAGAAAACCAACCCCGATTCAGCCGACTACATTCAGGCAACCGCTGGCGCCTTTTTTAATATCCCGAACGGCGCCACGGAAGTGAATCTCAGTGAGGCACTTTATGGCGTTCAGCGTTATCGGACAGAATACATAGACCGTGGTAAAGGGCTTTTCTAGGAGTCGTAAAATGAGGCATCAAGATACAGTCAAATATTCTTTAAGCCAATTAACGTGGTTTTTGCTTTGGTCGTTGATGTCTTGCTTGATTGGAGTAAGTGCTGCCTACGGGGAGTTGAAGAGCCTTAGTGAGGGCGAGTTGTCCGAGGTCGACGGTGCAGGTGTTGGGCTAGTGCTCGATAGCTTCACTTTTTCACACGGCACAGATCAGCCGGATCAAAATGGCGAACAGGCTCGGGTGTTCAGGATTTCTGGAATAAAAAGTACTGAGGGCCAAGAAGTAGATATCACAGTAAATCACCTCTACATCGCCGGAGCCGATAGTAATTACGGCCAGAACCTCTCGCCAGTGAACTTGGGGCGACTGATGAACCCATGGAGCATTGATGTGCTTGACGGAGATGATATCGGCATTCCCGATAAAGCCATCCTCGAGTTTGCAGCATCTACTAAAGTACCTACCGCTGATGGGTTTGATTGTATGGGTGGTTCTGCCGTTGCAGGGTCAGGTACCTGCTCAAGCCGACCTGCCACTCCGAGTTGGAGGGGTGAGCGTGCTGATATCGGTATGCAGATGAACGTCGCTGTAGGCTCAGATCGTTCTTCAAATCTTAACTTTCACGCCCGCAGCGCTGTTATCGACGGTAGTTATATCCGGCTATGGGGTGATGATGGGCGCAAACAAATGGCCGGTGAATTTCGGTTCAACCTGTATTCTCCAGAAGTATCAATTAACGCATGTTCGCTTGATGGGGCTACCTGTGGTTCCCGGATTAAGATGTCTGACTTTGCCTTGGAGCTTGCGATAGGAAACAAATACCAGCCAATCTTTTTTGATGTTGATGGAAACGGGAATTTCATCTTGGAGGTTGGCACTATTGCGGCGCCAGCTGCGGGGCAAATAGCAGCTAACGGACTGCGTTCAGGTAGCGATGCTGCCACCTGGGATTTTTACAACGACTATTATTCAAACCCCGAGTATCGCAGTAATCTACATATTGGCAACTTTAGTGTCGGCGCTCAGGATTTCGGCCCAGCCCGTATGGAAGGCATGCTGATTCAACGTCTGAAGATCCAGACGAAGGACTTGGCGCTATGAGCCAAAGCCCGCTGAGTTTACGGCAGTCCATATCGGTCGTCTTATGTTTGCTTGCTCTGCCCTTTGCTGCCATGGCTGAAATGGCACCTTTGGGAGACGATGCGTTGTCAGATGTTTCAGGCCAGGGTGGTATTTACCTGTCAGGGGACGTCAGTATCAATGCGCTGGGCGGTCCAGTCGAGAACAGCTATTTCGGGCGCTGCGATGATGTGACTAAAAAGTGTGGGGCCCGCTTGGCGTACCGCTTGAAAGAAACCGGGGGCTGGATGGTTCTTGATGAGCTGCGTGGCGGGTTTGCCTTTGAAGGGTTGACTCTGGGTATGCGAACGATAGATACGGGCTTTGGAGGCGATGGGGCGCTTTTCAATGGCGACGTACTTGAGCTAGGCCTGCCAAACATCGTTCGGTTCGATGATGTGCGTTTCAAGATCGCAGCAAGCAGTACGCCCAGGCCAACGGATCCCGGGTTCATGCAGACCGATATTTTCACTGTCGAGATGCAGGGCGATGTAATTATGGAAGGTAATTTGCTGGTTTTTCCGGCAGGAAATCCATAATGGGTGAGGGTGGAAACATGAGGATCGATAAAGGTCGCAACTGTACTCTTGCCATCCGCTCGGGGCTTCTTTTGCTGGGTTTGGTGTCTACCGCATCTGCAGGAATGAAGAGCCTGGATGATTCGGAACTCGCCGCAGTGAGCGGACAAAGTGGCATTACCCTGGAAATAGACCTTGGTTTAACTGCAGACAAGGTCTCCTACTACGATGATGCTAAAGGTATTCACCTTGAAGGATTTCGCGTAGGTTCTGCATCTGACCCTGTTGGTTCGGCGCATCATTTGATCAAGGTTGATGTCGGATCTGATGCATCACTGAACCTTGACTACCTGGTTGAAGATCGCCGGATTGAATTTGGCGACATTCGTCTTGCCGGGGCTCCGGGTCTTGGCATAGGCGGCGTTTTTCTTGACCACACCCTTCAGGGCTACCTGACTATAAAGCAGGGTGGGGCCACGGGTGGTTCAGGCTATACTTTTGATACAGCCTACACGATGACTGGCGGGCGCTTGGGTTACAGGACCAACGGTAACGAGGTGTTTCTCGACGGCATTACAATGGATGTTGAGGCCTTGGGCATAACGCTTGATGTGGTCGGAGATACCCTGAAACTGGATGCTCCCAGAGTGGTAGGCTCCTGGCAGGTTGAGGCTGTCCGCTATAGTGGTAACTCAGCGAATCACGGTGTCAGTAATGATGTGGGTTCTGGTGCTCTGCTGCCTTCCTATGGTGGGTTAAGTGGTCAGTACGATCTGTCTTCCCGTACCGATATCAGGGCCGGTGGTCGCGAGGGTGAGGGTTTGCGCTTTGATGGTCAGACTACAATCCACAGTGCCTCTTTCCTGTATCACGACGATGGCAATGTTCTGGCACTCAGAAACATCACGGGCAACATGAATGTTCAGGATTTGCGGTTGGATGTGGCGCCGGATTGGCAGAGCAGGCCAGCCTTGGCTCTTACGTTGGGGACAATGACGGGGGAGTTTAATATTGGGGCCGTTGAAATGGGTGGCAATGGCAAAAGTATTGGTGAGGTAAATGCAAGTTTTCTGTTCGAGGGTCATGCATACAATGGCAACAGCTATACCAATGCAGTGTATTTGCAGGGCGGAGGGCATGCAGATGCCGGTCCCCAAGGCCTGCGCTTAGCTGCTGAGTGGAGCTTGCGCCGGGCTGATATCAGTTACACAGAAGATGGGAATCGGGTTATTTTCAGTGGTCTTCAATCCTGGGGGCGTGGCGATGTTACTCTGAATGTGACCCGGGAAGAGGTTCGTGGAGGCACCCAGTTCTTTGACGGTCTCAGGGTCGGGTTTGAGAATGTCAATGCGGGTTATCGTATCAATGGTCTCAAGGTTGGAGGTGAAGATGCGCAATTGCAGGGCGGTACAGAGTTGTTGCTTGCACTTGGCTTCTATCCATCCTATGAATTCGAGCTTGACGGGCACATGACCCTTGGTGCCGGCGGCGCGAATGGTGAGGGGATTACAGTTAATTCCGATATCCAGATCAGGAATGGCAAGGCTGCGATTATTGCTGATGCTTATGACAAAGGTGCCGGCGAAGTCAGTCAGAAAGGGCTTTGGATCAGCGAACTGGAGTACGATGCTCATATACGAGAGATGACCATTGACGCGACAGTTGGAGGCTTGGAGGTGGTGACCGGAGAGTCCTGGGGCTCCATGGATATTGGCAACCTCCGAATCGGCGATAAATCTACCGGGGGTAGTTTAGGCAGGTTTGTACTTCAAAACTATGAGCTTGGAAGCAGTATGGCAATTCTTCCGGGGGGTGCCGGTGATGTTTGTGTCGGTGGCACAGGCAGTACGCAGGCAGTGTGCGAGGCTTCCGGTGGTATATGGGAAACCAGGGGTGAAGAGGGTATTACTATCCGCCTGAAACAGATACTTGCCAGGGCGGAAGGAAATAAAAAGAATGCGTTCGCTTGGGAAACCAATCGCCAGGTAGATGGTAGTGGTAAGCCAGTAAATGACACAGGCGCGAGTGTGCTGCTAAATGATATTTACACCAGTGATGGCGGCGATTTTGATGGTGACGGGATAGATGATAATACCTTCGGGATTCGCACAGAGCTCGCTGTAGATGTATACCAAACGAAAGTCGTTAAAAAGCAGGATGGGCCTGATTTATTGGGTGTGGATGGTTCAAAAGGCGATGAAAAGATCATGGATGCCGCAGCCCCTCAAGGCTACCGTTATGTTAACAGCCCAACTCAGGGTGACCTGAGTAACCGTCCTCTGGGTTTTGCGGTGAAGGCTCAAAGTCGCTTCAAAGAGCTTTCTATTAATAATATCGATCTTGTGCACCCAACAGGTGGCGCTCAAACAGCCGTTTACGGCGTCAAGATGCAGAACTTTGACGTAAGGGCGAACCTTACGGCGACCCCTATTCCCTGACGTTCCGGGCGGCCGGGTTGCTGTTGCTCCGGTCGCCAACTTTGTTTTTTTCTCCTTCCTGGTGTTTAATCCGCCGATACTCACTCCTTCGGCCGGATAATATCTGATGAAACTCAAAGCACTTGTTGCGCTGCTCAGTGACAGGAAAGTTCACTCTGGTGAATCTCTTGCTCAGCAGTTGGGCGTTAGCCGTACCGCAATCTGGAAGCAGGTAAGGCGGCTGACGGATGAAGGTTTTGAAGTGGCCAGGATTCGTGGTCGGGGATACCAGTTGGTGTCTCGCGTCGATTTGCTGGATTCGACCATGATAGCGGATCTGCTTGAGCCTGATCTGGCCGCGGAGGTCCATTTGCGAGTACTGGGTGAGGTGGACTCAACCAATGCGGAGGTTCTGAGGCAGGTTGCTAAAGGCTGCGATCATAAGCTCCCGATAATCATTGCGGATGCTCAGACAGCCGGCCGCGGGCGTCGAGGGCGGGCTTGGCAAAGCCCCCGCGGAGAAAACCTGTACCTTAGTATGGGGTTGGTCTTCCATGGTGGCTTTTCGATTCTGGACGGGCTCAGTCTGGTGTTTGGGGTAGCCGTTGCCGAGGCTTTAGAGGGGCTCGGTGCGCCTGAAGTTGGCTTGAAGTGGCCAAACGATATATTTCTTCCTGGTGGAAAGCTGGGTGGTATTCTTGTTGAGTTGCAGGGCGAGCTGCAAGAAGGTGTGGTCCGGGTGGTTGTAGGTATCGGAGTTAATGTTCACATGCTGAGCGCGGACGATGTAGATCAACCCTGGATTAGCCTTGGCAAAGCGTGTGCGGATATCGAGTGGTCCAGAAACCAGATTGCAGCGGCAGTCATTAGGGCTGTGTCGGAAACCGCAAGCGTGTTCTCGAGAGAAGGCTTTGGTGCGTTCCAGGAGGCTTGGCAGAAGCGTGATATATACTGTGGTCAACAGATTCAGGTTCGGGGCGGGGAGCTTCAGGGTATAGGTTGTGGCATTGATTCCAGTGGTAACTACTTACTTAAAACTGCCGAGGGTGAGGTTGTTCCCGTGCGAGCTGGAGAAATCAGTATGCGGGTAGTTTCATGAGGTTATTGATTGATGCCGGAAACACCCGATTAAAATGGTGCCTTGATGATTCGGGGCGATGTATCGGGCAAGGTGCTGGAGCGATCGACCATGCTGAGGCGGTTGCTGGACTGTCAATTTCAGATGCCGAGGTTACAAGCATAGCCGTCTCTACCGTGGCGTCTGAAGAACGGCGGCTGAGCCTTTTGAGCTACTTGTCAGAGCGATTCGAGGCGCCAGTCAGTTTCTATTGGGCAGAAGCGCAAAGGAATGGGCTCAAGAGCGCCTATGAGGATAGCGGGCAGATGGGTGCAGATAGGTGGCACGCTATGTACGGAGCCTGGCAGGGACATAGGAAAGGTTTTGTGGTGGTGGATGCAGGTAGCGCAATAACCGTCGATTATGTGGCTCCTGGAGGCTGCCACCTCGGGGGCTTTATACTACCGGGCATGCAAATGATGCGTCGCAGCCTGCAAGTGGACGCAGCGCGTGTAGACTTTGCGCCCATGCAAGTTTCGGATATGCGCCCGGGCTCAAGTACGAGTGAGTGCGTTAATCATGGTTTTGCCTGGTTGTCCGGGGCGCTGATAGACAGAGTCCATAAAGACTCAAAGGCTATTGGAGTAAGTGATATTTTGGTCACGGGTGGTGATGCCGAAAAATTCTTGAGGTTGGGCTTGAAGGCAAAGCTCTATCCCGTGTTGGTGTTGGATGGGCTTGCGCTGATAGACGCTGAGGCTGACCCTGGATGAAGTGGTTTGCTGTTGGATTGCTTTTGCTTAATATCGTGGTTTGGCAGGTCGGCAATATTATCCCGATGGGCGAGCCGTCCGGTGCTTTCGCCAGCGGAAATCTTCCGCGAGTGACAAGTCTGAGGGTTCAAGCCGAGTTCGACGGTTTGAATCAGCCGGCGCCGGCTGAGCGCTCCTGCGTTCGGGTGGGTTGGTTGCAGTCTTTTGAAGGTGCCAAAGCTCTATCTGAACACCGGGCTTTTAACCAGGTTTCCGGTATGTCAATCGACGAAGTGAAGCGGCCGCTGCCCTCATTGCATTGGGTGATTGTCCCGCCCCAGCCGCCCGGCGTGGCTCTTGAGCAGTTCCGGAATATGCAAAGACAAGGAATAGAATCCTATCTGGTGATGGAGGGTGAAAATAAAAACGCCATTTCTTTAGGGTTGTTTGAGTCCCGAAATGCGGCAATATCCGTGTTGGAAGAAAAAAAACGCAAGAAATTTAATGTGGTACTAGTCAACTTCGATCGAAATCAGATAAGCTACGCGCTCTCTTTTGAGGCTGAGCCGGATCTTGTAGAAGAGATGGTTCAGGCGGTGGAGGCGGATTTTGGATCGGAATTCGACTTTGTTGAAGTCAACCGTTGCGAAGGTGTTGCAACATCCGAGAAAACTCCGTAGTATACCGCCCTCGCTGAACAAGCGAATGTGAGCTGGCGTAGCTCAGTTGGTAGAGCAGCTGACTTGTAATCAGCAGGTCGGGGGTTCGATTCCGTCCGCCAGCTCCACTTTTTGTTGTGACAGGCGCGAAATGTTGCGTCTGGCTTGGAGGGGTTCCCGAGCGGCCAAAGGGATCAGACTGTAAATCTGACGCGAAAGCTTCGCTGGTTCGAATCCAGCTCCCTCCACCACTTAATTGCTCGCGGGCATCGTATAGTGGCTATTACCTCAGCCTTCCAAGCTGATGACGCGGGTTCGATTCCCGCTGCCCGCTCCAATTTGAATTGCAATGCTCATGTAGCTCAGTCGGTAGAGCACATCCTTGGTAAGGATGAGGTCAGCGGTTCAACTCCGCTCATGAGCTCCACTATTTATCCGGTCAACGTTAGTAACCAGGTTGATTAGGGAGATTGGTCGAATGTCTAAATCAAAATTTGAGCGTAGTAAGCCCCACCTAAACGTGGGCACTATTGGTCACGTAGACCATGGTAAGACGACTCTGACCGCTGCTCTGACTCGTGTATGCCACGAAGTTTGGGGTACAGGTTCTGCGAGTGCATTCGATCAGATCGATAACGCACCGGAAGAGCGTGCGCGTGGTATAACCATTGCGACCTCTCACGTTGAGTACGACTCCCCGACCCG
>NZ_NIHC01000015.1 GCF_002806945.1 Marinobacter salexigens | reverse complement strand
GTGAAGATGGAAGTAACGTTGATTGCTCCGATCGCCATGGAAGACGGTCTACGCTTCGCGATTCGCGAAGGCGGCCGTACCGTTGGTGCCGGCGTCGTCGCAAAGATCATCGAGTAATAGGTTCGATTGCCGGGCGCGCCATTTTGGCGCGTCTGTTAGAAAGTGCACTGAGTTTTTTCGGTGCAGGCCAGTAGCTCAATTGGCAGAGCAGCGGTCTCCAAAACCGCAGGTTGGGGGTTCGATTCCCTCCTGGCCTGCCATTTTTTTAACATCCGGATACATAAGTTGATTCCCATGGAGTCAAAAGCCGTTCAGTCAAGCAGTCGCTTCGATGTCGTGAAGTGGCTAGTTGTGTTCGTGTTGATTGCCGTTGGTGTGGTTGGTAATCAGTATTTCAGTGCCGAGTCTTTGTTGTATCGGGTTCTGGCTCTTGTTGTTCTCGCGTTGGTTGCAGCCTTGGTGGCTTTGCAGACAGCGCGCGGACGGCGGTTCGCAACCCTCCTCAAAGAGGCGCGCGTCGAGATCCGGAAGGTGGTGTGGCCCACCAGGCCAGAGTTGGTGCAAACCACAGTCATTGTTGTGGTTTTTGTGTTGGTTGTCTCCCTGTTGTTGTGGGGTATGGACTCCATCATCAGTTGGCTGGTCGCCGGATTCATAGGTTAACAGGAGTGGGCAATGGCTAAGCGCTGGTACGTAGTTCACGCATATTCAGGCTACGAGAAGGCTGTGATGCGCACTCTCATGGAGCGTATTGCGCTCGAAGGTATGGAAGACAGGTTCGGCGAGATCCTGGTGCCTACCGAAGAAGTTGTTGAAATGCGTGACGGGAAAAAGCGCAAAAGCGAGCGCAAGTTCTATCCCGGTTACGTTCTTGTTCAGATGGAGATGGATGACGGTACCTGGCATCTTGTGAAAAACACGCCTCGTGTTCTCGGTTTCATCGGTGGTACTAAAGATAAGCCGGCTCCGATCACTGAGCGAGAGGCAGAGGCAATTTTACGGCGCGTTGAGAGTGGTGCCGATAAGCCCAAGCCCAAGACGCTATTTGAGCCAGGTGAGGTTGTTCGCGTTATTGAAGGCCCGTTTGCGGACTTCAATGGCGTGGTCGAGGAAGTTGACTACGGCAAGAGTCGTGTCAAAGTTGCTGTTCTGATTTTTGGTCGTTCAACTCCGGTCGAGTTGGAGTTTGGGCAGGTCGAGAAAGACTGACTGGCAGCTTTTAACCGGAAGGCTCGCACGCTGAGGTGTTGCGGGCTTTTTGTGTCTGCAGAGGGGAGCCGAAAGGCGCTTGAACCCATAGGAGTACTATCATGGCTAAGAAGATAGAAGCGTATATCAAGCTTCAGGTTGCTGCCGGTAAGGCCAACCCAAGTCCCCCCGTTGGTCCTGCTTTGGGTCAGCGCGGCGTTAACATTATGGAGTTCTGTAAAGCGTTCAACGCACAGACTCAGGATATGGAAGCCGGACTTCCTATTCCTACCGTTATTACGGTATACAGTGATCGCAGCTTCACGTTTATCACCAAAACTCCACCAGCCCCTGTACTTCTCAAGAAGGCAGCCGGTGTGAAGAGTGGGTCTGGTCGCCCGAACACAGAGAAGGTTGGCAAGGTCACTCGCGAGCAGCTTGAAGAGATTGCCAAGACTAAAGAGCCGGATCTGACTGCTGCCGATATGGATGCAGCGGTTCGCACCATTGCTGGAACTGCCCGCAGCATGGGCCTGACCGTGGAGGGTGTGTAACATGTCTAAGATGAGCAAGCGTCAGAAGCTTATTCGCGAAAAGGTCGAGTCAACCCGTTCTTACTCTGTTGACGAGGCAGTGTCGCTGCTGGTTGAGTTGGGCCAAAGCGTAAAATTCAAGGAGTCAGTAGACGTTGCGATCAACCTGGGTGTTGATGCACGTAAATCTGACCAGGTTGTTCGTAGCAGCACAGTATTGCCGCACGGCACAGGTAAGACAGTTCGTGTAGCTGTATTTACTCAGGGTGCAAACGCTGAGAAGGCGACTGCTGCAGGCGCTGATATTGTTGGTATGGATGACCTCGCTGAGCAAGTAAAGGGCGGCAGCATGGATTTCGATGTGGTTATTGCCACTCCCGATGCTATGCGCGTTGTTGGTCAGCTGGGTCAGATCCTAGGGCCTCGCGGCCTGATGCCTAACCCGAAAGTAGGTACAGTTACCCCTGACGTTGAGACTGCTGTCAAAAACGCCAAAGCGGGTCAGGTGCGCTACCGTACGGACAAAAACGGTATTATTCACTCGCCGTTGGGTAATGTTGAATTCTCTGCCCAGAACATCAAGGAAAACCTTGAGGCTCTGGTTGCGGATCTGAAAAAGGCCAAGCCGTCTTCGGCGAAAGGTGTGTATCTTAAAAAGATCACTCTATCGTCAACGATGGGTCCTGGCCTGACTATCGATCAGAACGGTCTGGATATCTGATCCAATGATCGGTAGTGACTTTGTAGTCTGGGCGGAAGCCAAGGCTGTCAAAGACCGCAGGCCCCTGAAGTCTTCTGACTGGAAGGGTTAAAGCAACGCCTGCGCAGACGGTGTGAAGACGTTCTCTCTGAACCCAAACACCGTTAAGGCGCCCGAAGGAAGCTGGAATGTCCGGCTTCCAGGGCAATGATGGGTTTGCCGGGAATAACCCCGGCGAAATCGAGGAGAAATCCAGTGGCAATTAGACTCGAAGACAAGAAAGCGATCGTCGCTGAAGTCAACGAGACTGCCGGTGGTGCTCTGTCTGTGGTGTTGGCTGACTATCGTGGTGTCACCTCTGGTGATATGACGGCTCTGCGTGCCAAAGCTCGTGCCGAAAATGTGCGTCTCAAGGTTGTTCGTAACAACCTTGCGAAGATCGCCATTCGTGGTACTGAGTTTGAGTGCATCGATGAAGTTCTGGTTGGCCCAACCATTCTGGCATTCTCAATGGAAGATCCGGGTGCGGCTGCACGCCTGCTGAAGGACTTCGCCAAAGAGAAAGACGCATTCGATATTAAAGGACTGGCAGTCGGCGGTGAGCTGATGGGCGCAGAACAAATCGATCGTCTTGCCAAGCTGCCAACACGTCACGAAGCATTGACGATGCTGGCTGCTGTTACACAGGCACCAATCACCAAGCTGGCACGGACACTGAACGAAGTTCCTTCGAAAGTGACCCGCGCCGTTGCGGCAGTTCGAGACCAGAAGCAAGACGCTGCTTGATTCTGTTGAACACCATATTTTATTTTTTGGGAGAAAGTCATGGCTCTGTCTAAAGACGATATTTTGAATGCAATTGCTGAAATGAGCGTAATGGACGTTGTTGCGCTGGTTGAAGCAATGGAAGAGAAGTTCGGCGTATCTGCCGCTGCTGCTGTTGCTGCTGCACCTGCAGCTGCTGGTGGCGACGCAGCCGCTGCTGAAGAGCAGACTGAGTTTGATGTTGTTTTGACCGGCGTTGGCGAGAAGAAAGTTAACGTTATCAAGGCTGTTCGTGAACTGACCGGCCTGGGTCTGAAAGAAGCTAAGGAAATGGTTGACGGCGCGCCTTCCACAATCAAGGAAGCAGCGAGCAAAGCAGACGCAGAAGAAGCCAAGAAGAAGCTTGAGGAAGCAGGCGCTTCTGTTGAGCTCAAGTAAGAGTCGGCTGTTGATTGAAGCTGCACTTTAAGTGCAGGCAGGCTGGTGGCTTTGTGCCACCGGCCTTTTTCTGTTGTATATGCTAAAGAGTCTGGCTTACGTTTCAGATGGTTTACATCTTCTGACGGTAGCCGGGTTCTTCGTTCAAGACGGCGCGATAAGCCGAGCAATTCGGCCCCGAAGCAGAACATTGGTTGCTTCTTGATACCAGGTATCAGGTCTAAAGCTGGGGAATGCAGATGACTTACTCCTACACTGAAAAAAAGCGGATTCGCAAAGATTTTAGTAAATTGCCTTCCGTGATGGATGTCCCCTATTTGCTGTCTATTCAGCTGGATTCATTTCGGGACTTCCTGCAAATGGAAGCCGCACCCGGAGACCGTCGGGAAACCGGTCTTCATGCAGCATTCAAATCCGTATTCCCGATTGCCAGCTATTCTGGCAATGCTGCGCTCGAGTACGTGAGCTACCGCATTGGTGAGCCCGTATTCGATGTTAAGGAATGCCAGCTTAGGGGCGTAACATACGCGGCGCCGCTGAGAGTTAAAGTTCGCCTTATCATTTATGATAGGGAGTCGTCTAACAAGGCGATCAAGGACATCAAGGAACAGGAAGTCTACATGGGCGAAATGCCCCTGATGACTGAGAATGGTACCTTCGTTATCAATGGTACCGAGCGTGTTATTGTTTCCCAGCTCCACCGCTCTCCCGGTGTGTTCTTTGACCATGACAAAGGCAAAACCCACTCATCCGGCAAACTGTTGTATTCGGCTCGGGTGATTCCTTACCGTGGATCCTGGCTCGATTTTGAATTCGATCCCAAGGATTCCGTTTTCGTTCGAATTGACCGTCGGCGGAAGTTGCCGGCCTCCATTCTCCTGCGTGCGCTTGGCTATACATCCGAGCAGATGCTGGAAATGTTCTTTGAGACCAGTAAGTTCACTCTGGGAGCGGAAACCTGCAAGCTGGAGCTGGTTCCGAGTCGTCTTCGTGGTGATATTGCAACGTTTGATATCAAGGACAATGAAGACAAGCTGATCGTGGAAGAGGGACGTCGTATAACGGCTCGACACATCAGGCAGTTGGAAAAGGCGGGTATCACTGAGCTGGAAGT
Source organism: Marinobacter salexigens (assembly GCF_002806945.1). Taxonomy (GTDB): domain Bacteria; phylum Pseudomonadota; class Gammaproteobacteria; order Pseudomonadales; family Oleiphilaceae; genus Marinobacter; species Marinobacter salexigens. The sequence continues at coordinate 10,998 of NZ_NIHC01000015.1, read as the reverse complement.
GCCTACAGAGTATCTGTATGGCCGTGTTCTGGCCAAGGACATGGTGGATAAGGCCAGCGGAGAAGTGCTGGTAGAGTGTAACACCGAGCTTAGCGACGAGGTTGTTGCCAAGATTCTTGATTCTGGAGTGACAGATATCGAGACTCTTTACACCAACGACCTGGATTGCGGTCCGTTTATGTCTGATACCCTGCGTATCGACCCGACCCGTAGCCCGCTGGAAGCCCTGGTGGAAATCTACCGGATGATGCGTCCTGGAGAACCGCCAACTAAGGATTCAGCAGAAAACCTGTTCAATAACCTTTTCTTTTCTGAAGAGCGTTATGACCTGTCTGCTGTAGGCCGGATGAAGCTTAACCGCCGTTTGCGCCGCGAGGAAAGCACGGGTGAGGGTACGCTGACCAATGAAGACATTATCGATGTCCTCAAAACCCTGATCGATATCCGTAATGGCCAGGGCACGGTAGACGACATTGATAACCTGGGTAATCGCCGCGTACGTTGCGTCGGTGAAATGGCCGAGAATCAGTTCCGCGTTGGTCTGGTGCGTGTGGAGCGTGCCGTTCGTGAGCGGCTGAGCCTCGCCGAAAGCGAAGGCCTGATGCCCCAGGATCTGATCAATGCCAAGCCGGTGGCGGCTGCAGTCAAGGAGTTCTTTGGCTCGAGCCAGCTGTCCCAGTTTATGGATCAGAACAACCCGTTGTCGGAAGTAACCCACAAGCGTCGTATTTCGGCTCTTGGGCCTGGCGGTCTGACCCGTGAGCGTGCTGGCTTTGAGGTTCGTGACGTACACCCGACCCATTATGGCCGTGTGTGCCCGATCGAGACGCCGGAAGGCCCGAACATCGGTCTGATCAACTCCCTGGCAACCTATGCTCGTGCCAACTCTTACGGCTTCCTTGAAAGTCCGTACAGAAAGGTAATTGACGGCGTGGTTACAGATGAGCTGGTTTACCTGTCAGCCATTGAGGAGAGCAATTACGTTATCGCCCAGGCCAGTGCGGCAATGGACGACGGCATGCGCCTTCAAGATGAGCTGGTTACAGTACGTCACCAGAACGAAACCACGGTTATGCCTCCTGAAAGCGTTAATTTCATGGACGTATCGCCGCGTCAGGTAGTATCCGTTGCCGCCTCATTGATCCCGTTCCTTGAGCACGATGATGCTAACCGGGCCTTGATGGGTGCGAACATGCAGCGTCAGGCGGTTCCGACTCTGCGTTCGCAAGTGCCTCTGGTAGGCACTGGTGTTGAACGTACTGTTGCCCAAGACTCCGGTGTTTGTGTCACAGCTCGTCGTGGTGGTGTCATCGAAAGTGTTGATGCGGCCCGTATTGTGGTGCGTGTTAACAACGAAGAGACCGAGGCCGGTGATGCTGGTGTGGATATTTATAACCTCACCAAATACACCCGCTCAAACCAGAACACCTGTATTAATCAGCGGTCTATCGTTCGCCAGGGTGATGAAATTGCCCGTGGTGACGTATTGGCAGACGGTCCGTCTGTTGATCTTGGTGAGCTGGCTCTGGGGCAGAATATGCGTATCGCATTTATGCCTTGGAATGGTTACAACTTTGAGGATTCTATCCTTATTTCCGAGAAAGTGGTTCAGGAAGACCGCCTGACTACCATCCACATTCAGGAACTGACTTGTGTGGCTCGGGATACTAAGCTGGGAAGCGAAGAGATCACCGCGGATATTCCGAACGTTGGTGAAAGCGCGCTGTCCAAGCTGGATGAGTCCGGCATTGTTTACATCGGTGCTGAGGTAGGCGCTGGCGATATCCTGGTAGGTAAGGTAACGCCGAAAGGTGAGACCCAGCTGACCCCGGAGGAAAAGCTGCTGAGGGCTATCTTCGGTGAGAAGGCGTCTGATGTGAAAGACACCTCCTCCCGTGTGCCAACAGGCACTCGCGGTACCGTGATCGATGTGCAGGTCTTTACCCGCGATGGCATCGAGAAGGATCAGCGCGCTCAATCAATTGAGAAGGAGCAGCTGAATCAGTACCGAAAGGACTTGAAAGACGAATATCGTATCGTTGAAGGCGCCACCTTCGAGCGTTTGCTGACAGCTTTGAAAGGGCAAAAGGTCATTAGTGGCCCGGGTCTGAAAAAAGGCGCCAGCCTCGATGAAGGGTACCTGACTGAGCTACCGCGTGCAGATTGGTTCAAGCTGCGCATGGAGGACGAAAGTCTGAATGAGCTGCTTGAGAAGTCCGAGCAAGGTCTTGAAGAGCGTACTAAAGAACACGAAGCGCGTTTTGACGACAAGAAGGGCAAGCTCCAGCAGGGCGACGATCTGGCGCCGGGCGTACTGAAAATCGTCAAGGTTTACCTTGCGATCAAGCGTCGCATTCAGCCTGGTGACAAGATGGCTGGGCGTCACGGTAACAAGGGTGTCATCTCGGCAGTTATGCCGATTGAAGATATGCCTTACGACGAATACGGTAATACCGTCGATATCGTGCTGAATCCGTTGGGTGTTCCGTCCCGAATGAACGTTGGGCAGGTGCTTGAGACCCACTTGGGTGCAGCAGCAAAAGGTCTTGGCGAGCGCATCAGCAAAATGCTGGACGAGCAACGCAAGGTGGCCGAGCTGCGTAAGCTTCTTGATGAAATCTATAATCACTCTGACGAAGTGTTCAAGGTTGATCTGGACTCTTTGAGTGATAAAGAGATTCTTGAGATGTCTCATAACCTGCGCGGTGGTGTTCCCATGGCCACGCCGGTGTTTGATGGTGCCGAGGAATTCGAAGTCAAGCACATGCTTGAACTGGCGGGCTTGAGCACAACGGGGCAGACCATGCTCTACGATGGTCGCACCGGAGATGCTTTCGATCGACCGGTTACAGTAGGGTATATGTATATCCTCAAGCTTAACCACTTGATTGATGACAAGATGCACGCCCGTTCTACCGGCTCGTACAGCCTGGTTACCCAGCAGCCGCTGGGTGGTAAGGCTCAGTTCGGTGGTCAGCGTTTCGGTGAGATGGAAGTGTGGGCCCTCGAGGCTTACGGTGCAGCCTATACGCTGCAGGAAATGCTCACTGTTAAGTCTGATGACGTGAACGGTCGAACCAAGATGTACAAGAACATTGTCGATGGTGATCATCGCATGGAGCCCGGCATGCCGGAGTCCTTCAACGTTCTTGTCAAGGAGATCCGTTCGCTGGGTATCGACATCGAGCTGGAATCTGAGTAAGCCGAATTGTTTTTGGCAGCGTGAGCGGGCACTTGGTGTGCCCGCCCGAGATTAACGCCATCCGGAGCTTTTACTGATGAAAGATTTGCTGAATCTTCTCAAGAGCCAGAACCAAAGCAAGGAATTTGATGCGATCCGTATTGGGTTGGCATCACCGGAGATGATCCGGTCCTGGTCCTTTGGTGAAGTTAAGAAGCCTGAGACCATTAACTACCGTACGTTCAAGCCTGAGCGTGACGGTCTTTTTTGTGCCAAGATCTTCGGCCCGATCAAGGATTATGAGTGCCTGTGCGGCAAGTACAAGCGCCTCAAGCATCGCGGTGTTATCTGCGAGAAGTGTGGTGTTGAAGTAGCACTGGCAAGCGTTCGTCGTGAGCGCATGGCCCATATTGAGCTGGCCAGTCCGGTCGCACATATATGGTTCCTGAAATCACTGCCATCCCGTATCGGTTTGATGCTGGATATGACACTGCGTGATATCGAGCGCGTGCTCTACTTCGAGTCGTTCATTGTAATCGACCCGGGTATGACCACCCTTGAGCGAGGACAACTGCTGAACGACGAGCAGTACTACGAAGCTCTTGAAGAGTTTGGTGACGAGTTCGACGCCCGCATGGGTGCCGAAGCGGTCAAAGAGCTGCTTGAAGGTATTGATCTTCAGGAGCAGGTTGATGCCCTGCGAGAAGAGATTCCCCAGACCAACTCTGAAACCAAGATCAAGAAGTTCAACAAGCGCCTGAAGATCCTAGAGGCCTTCTTGTACTCCGGCAACAAGCCAGGGGACATGGTTATGACCGTGTTGCCGGTTCTGCCGCCTGATCTGCGCCCGCTGGTCCCGCTTGACGGTGGCCGCTTCGCGACATCGGATCTGAACGATCTGTATCGCCGGGTAATCAACCGCAACAACCGTCTCAAGCGTCTGCTTGAGCTGAATGCTCCCGACATCATTGTGCGTAACGAAAAGCGCATGCTGCAGGAAGCGGTTGACGCGCTGCTGGATAATGGCCGCCGTGGGCGTGCCATCACCGGCACCAACAAGCGTCCGCTGAAGTCCCTTGCCGATATGATCAAGGGTAAGCAGGGTCGTTTCCGTCAAAACCTGCTGGGTAAGCGGGTAGACTACTCTGGTCGTTCCGTAATTGTTGTTGGCCCATCCCTGCGCCTGCATCAGTGCGGCCTGCCCAAGAAAATGGCTTTGGAGCTATTCAAGCCGTTTATTTTCTCCAAGCTTGAGCATCGCGGCCTGGCCACGACCATCAAAGCCGCCAAGAAAATGGTGGAGCGTGAAGAAGGTGTGGTCTGGGATATTCTCGATGAAGTGATTCGTCAGCACCCGATCATGCTTAACCGTGCGCCGACCTTGCACCGCTTGGGTATCCAGGCATTTGAGCCGGTACTGATCGAAGGTAAGGCAATACAATTGCACCCCTTGGTTTGTGCGGCCTATAACGCCGACTTCGACGGTGACCAGATGGCGGTACACGTACCGCTGACACTGGAAGCCCAGCTCGAAGCCCGTGCACTGATGATGTCCACCAACAACATCCTGTCGCCCGCGAACGGTGAGCCCATCATTGTTCCGTCCCAGGACGTTGTACTGGGTCTCTATTACATGACCCGCGAGCGCAAGAGTGCGCTTGGTGAGGGCATGGTGTTTGCGGATATCAAAGAGGCGCATCGCGCCTACGGTGCCGGTAAGGTCGACCTGCAGGCCATGGTCAAGGTTCGTGTTAAAGAGGTCTCCATCCAGGCTGAGGGTGATAACACAGAAGAGTACAAAATCGTGGAAACCACGGTTGGTCGTGCTTTGCTGTTTGACATTGTCCCGGATGGGCTTTCTTACGACCTGGTTAACAAGCCAATGGTCAAGAAGGCTATCTCTAATCTGATCAATACCTGCTACCGCGATGCCGGTTTGAAAGAGACCGTTATCTTTGCCGATCAGCTCATGTATATGGGTTATCACTACGCCACGGTTTCCGGTATTTCGATTGGTTTTAATGACTTCGAAATCCCGCCAGAGAAGTATGAACTGGTGGATGCAGCTTCTGATGAAGTAAAAGATATTGAATCCCAGTACGCCTCAGGCCTGCTTACACAGGGTGAGAAGTACAACAAGGTTATCGATATCTGGTCGCGCGCTAACGACAAGGTCTCAAAGGCCATGATGCAGCGCCTGTCCAAGGAAAAGGTCATCGGCGCCGACGGCAAGCCTGTCAAGGGCGAAGATGGTGAAGACTTGATGCAGGAGTCGTTCAACTCCGTCTATATGATGGCAGACTCCGGCGCACGGGGTTCTGCTGCCCAGATTCGTCAGCTCGCCGGTATGCGTGGCTTGATGGCCAAGCCGGATGGTTCGATCATCGAGACGCCAATCACGGCTAACTTCCGTGAAGGTCTGAACGTACTTCAGTACTTTATCTCTACCCACGGTGCACGTAAGGGGCTGGCTGATACTGCATTGAAGACCGCAAACTCCGGTTACCTGACTCGCCGTCTGGTAGACGTATCTCAGGATCTGGTGGTGACCGAGGAAGATTGCGGTACCGAAGAAGGCCTGTTGATGACGCCGCACATTGAAGGCGGTGACGTTGTAGTGCCTCTGGGCGATCGTGTATTGGGCCGTGTTACTGCTCGGGAAACCTTTACCCCGACAGACAAAGACAATGCGGTTGTTGCTGCCGGCACTTTGCTGGATGAGAAAACGATTGAAGAGCTTGAGCGCGCTGGCGTGGATGAGGTTTGGGTACGCTCTGCGATTACCTGTGAAACCCGCCACGGCATCTGCTCCAAGTGCTACGGTCGTGACCTTGCCCGTGGCCACCGTGTAAACGTTGGGGAGGCAGTAGGTGTTATTGCGGCGCAGTCCATCGGTGAGCCTGGAACCCAGCTCACGATGCGTACTTTCCACATTGGTGGTGCGGCAAGCCGGGCGTCCGCTGTAGACAGCGTTCAGGTCAAGCATGGCGGTACGGTTCGCCTGCACAACCTGAAGTCCCTCGAGAAGAGCGATGGCACTCTGGTTGTGATTTCCCGTTCCTCCGCATTGGCAATCGCCGATGATCAAGGGCGCGAGCGTGAGTGGTACAAGCTGCCATACGGCGCCGTACTGTCTGTTAAAAACGGCGATGAAGTTGAGGCCGGTGTTGTGGTTGCCAAGTGGGATCCGCACACTCACCCGATCATCGCGGAAGCCGAAGGTATTGCCAAGTTCGTCAACATGGATCAAGGCATCACCGTGCGCACCCAGACAGATGAGCTTACTGGCTTGTCCACGATGGAAATCATCGATCCTAAGGAGCGCCCGGCGGCTGGTAAGGATATTCGCCCGGCCATCCAGATGGTCGACGAAGCGGGTAACGACGTTGATCTGCCAACAGGTGGTGCAGCGATCTTCTTCATGCCGGCAAACGCCTTGGTGACCATGGCCGATGGCGCGCGCATCGAGCTCGGTGATGTGGTAGCACGTATCCCGCAAGCCAGCTCGAAAACCCGTGACATCACCGGTGGTCTGCCACGGGTTGCTGACTTGTTCGAAGCCCGTCGTCCGAAAGAATCGTCGATTCTTGCAGAAATCAGTGGTGTGGTGTCGTTCGGCAAGGAAACCAAAGGCAAGAAGCGCCTTGTGTTGACGCCGAAAGACGCGGATCCATACGAGGTTCTGATTCCGAAGCATCGTCAGATGAACGTTTTCGAAGGCGAAACCGTTGAAAAAGGCGAAGTGATTTCAGACGGGCCATCCAACCCGCATGATATTTTGCGCCTGCTGGGTGTGGTTGAGTTGGCGAAGTACATCACCAACGAGATCCAGGACGTTTATCGCCTGCAAGGTGTTGTCATAAACGACAAGCACATTGAAGTGATCGTTCGTCAGATGTTGCGCAAGGTTGAAGTCACCGACCCAGGCGATACAACTCTGATGTCTGGTGATCAGCTTGAGATAACCAGGCTTCTGGAAGAGAACGAGAAAGTAATTGCGGACGATAAAGAGCCAGCACGATTTGAGCGTTTGCTGCTGGGTATCACCAAAGCGTCCCTGGCTACAGAATCGTTCATATCAGCAGCCTCGTTCCAGGAAACGACCCGGGTACTCACCGAAGGTGCGGTCACTGGTAAGCGCGACTTCCTGCGAGGTCTGAAAGAAAACGTTGTGGTTGGTCGACTGATTCCTGCCGGAACCGGTTTGGCCTATCATGCGGAACGTCGCCGCAAGCGCGAGCTCGAAGAGCAAGGCGTAACTGCGGCGGATGTTGAAGAAGCTCTGAGCGCCGAACTCAACCGCGGAGGTTGAGGGTGGTGTGCCACCTCCGTGTAGTTACTTATGCGGAGGTGGTTAAAAAGAGAGCAGTCGTCTTGACTGTCCGGGGGCGCAGGCTTAAACTTGCGACCCTTAATTTTACCCCCTTCATTGGGGGTAAGTTTCATTGATATGGTTTTTTGGAGTTTGCTTACATGGCAACGATTAATCAGTTGGTGCGTAAGCCTCGTAAGCGCCGGGTAGCCAAGAGCGATGTTCCTGCTCTTCAGGCCTGTCCTCAGCGCCGTGGTGTATGCACTCGTGTGTATACCACAACGCCGAAGAAGCCGAACTCAGCACTGCGTAAAGTGTGCCGTGTTCGTCTGACCAACGGCTTCGAGGTTTCCTCTTACATTGGTGGTGAAGGTCACAACCTTCAGGAGCACAGTGTTGTGCTTATCCGTGGCGGTCGAGTAAAAGACCTTCCGGGTGTGCGCTATCACACTGTTCGCGGAACACTGGACACCCAGGGTGTACAGAACCGTAAGCAGGGCCGCTCCAAATACGGTGCGAAACGACCTAAGTCTTAATGCGCCGAAAGAGTGTCTTTTATCGTTGCTTGTCAGAACGGTAAGAGTAAGGCTGAGTAGCCGTTGGCTATCTCAGGGGTTCCTGAAGACCTTTTAATTAGATAAGGGCTTATCGATGCCTAGAAGAAGAATTGCAGCTAAGCGGGAGATTATCCCGGATCCGAAATTCGGTAGTGCGCGTCTTGCCAAGTTCATCAACCACGTGATGGAGAGCGGTAAGAAGGCGGTTGCAGAGCGTATTGTTTACGGTGCTCTGACAATTGTTGCCGAGAAGTCCAAGGAAGAGCCGATCGACATGTTCGAGAAGGCCCTGGAAAACATCCAGCCGATGGTTGAGGTTAAATCCCGTCGTGTCGGTGGTGCTACTTACCAGGTGCCCGTAGAAGTACGGCCTTCCCGTCAGAACGCGCTGGCAATGCGCTGGCTCGTAGAGTTTTCACGGAAGCGCGGTGAGAAGTCCATGGCGCAGCGTCTGGCAGGTGAAATTCTTGATGCGGCTGACAGCAAGGGTGCTGCTGTTAAGAAGCGTGAAGACGTACACCGCATGGCAGAGGCTAATAAAGCCTTCTCTCACTTCCGTTTCTAAACAGCCGAGGTTTATACAGTGGCACGCAAAACTCCGATTAAACGTTACAGAAACATTGGTATCTGTGCGCACGTTGATGCGGGCAAAACCACAACGACCGAGCGTATTCTTTATTACACCGGTCGCAGCCACAAAATGGGCGAAACCCATGATGGCGCGTCTACTACTGACTGGATGGAGCAAGAGCAGGAGCGTGGTATTACCATCACCTCTGCCGCTGTTACTACATTTTGGCAGGGTATGGACAAGCAGTTCCAAGAGCACCGTATCAACGTAATTGATACCCCGGGCCACGTAGACTTCACAATTGAAGTTGAACGTTCGCTACGTGTGCTTGATGGTGCCGTAGTTGTATTCTGCGGATCCTCCGGTGTTGAGCCGCAGTCCGAGACGGTATGGCGTCAGGCTAACAAGTACGAAGTCCCTCGCATGGTGTTCGTTAACAAGATGGACCGTGCTGGTGCAGACTTCCTGCGTGTGGTTGAGCAGATCAAGACCCGTCTGGGTGCGACCCCGGTTCCACTTCAGTTGCCGATTGGTTCTGAAGATCAGTTTGCCGGTGTTGTCGATCTTCTTCGCGGTAAAGCAATTTACTGGGACGATGCCGACCTGGGTATGACCTATCGTGAGGAAGAGATTCCTGCCGATATGGCCGACGAGGTGGCCAAGTACCGTGAAGCGCTGGTTGAGGCTGCAGCTGAAGCCAATGAAGAGTTCATGGACAAGTACCTTGAAGGCGGCGAGCTGACTGTCGAAGAGATCAAGTCCGGCTTGCGCGCGCGTACTCTTTCAAACGAGATCGTGTTGGCTTGCTGTGGTTCGGCCTTTAAGAACAAAGGCGTTCCGGCGGTTCTCGATGCCGTTATCGAATATCTGCCTGCTCCGGATGAGGTTAAAGCCATCCGTGGTGAGATTGATGAAGATGGTACCGAAGAGACCCGTCCGGTTGACGACAATGCCCCATTTGCGGCGCTGGCCTTTAAGATCGCGACAGATCCGTTCGTTGGTTCCTTGACCTTCTTCCGGGTTTATTCCGGCAGACTTGAGTCCGGTAACTCCGTATTCAACTCTGTGAAGGGTAAGAAAGAGCGTGTGGGCCGTATGGTTCAGATGCACGCTAACGACCGTGAAGAAATCAAGGAAGTTCTGGCCGGCGATATCGCTGCTGCGATCGGCCTGAAGAACGTCACCACGGGTGACACCTTGTGTGATGAAAACCACAAGATCATTCTTGAGCGCATGGAATTCCCTGAGCCGGTTATTTCGGTTGCAGTTGAGCCCAAGTCCAAGGCTGATCAGGAAAAAATGGGTGTGGCTCTGGGCAAATTGGCCCAGGAAGATCCGTCTTTCCGTGTGCGTACCGATGAAGAAAGCGGTCAGACCATTATTTCTGGTATGGGCGAGCTTCACCTGGATATCCTCGTCGACCGCATGCGTCGTGAGTTCAAGGTAGAGGCGAATATCGGTAAGCCGCAGGTTGCATACCGTGAGTGCATTCGCAAGTCGGTAGATGTTGAAGGCAAGTTTGTTCGCCAGTCTGGTGGTCGTGGTCAGTATGGTCACGTTAAGGTCAGAATTGATCCGCTGCCACTGGAAGAAGGTGCTGAGAACTTCATCTTCGTGAACGAGATCGTTGGTGGTGCCGTTCCTAAGGAATATGTACCAGCGGTTCAGCAGGGTATCTCGGAGCAGATGCAGAACGGCTGTCTGGCCGGCTATCCGCTGCTGGGTATCAAGGCAACCTTGTACGATGGTTCTTACCACGACGTGGACTCCAACGAAATGGCGTTCAAGGTCGCAGGTTCCATGGCGATGAAGAAGGGCGCTCTGGAGGCGAACCCGGCTCTGCTTGAGCCGATGATGAAAGTCGAGGTTGTAACACCTGAAGACTATATGGGCGACGTGGTAGGTGATTTGAACCGCCGCCGTGGCTTGATTCAGGGTATGGATGACGGTGTTGCTGGCAAGGTTGTTCGCGCCGAAGTACCGTTGTCGGAAATGTTCGGTTATGCGACGGATCTGCGCTCTGCTACCCAGGGTCGTGCGTCCTACGCTATGGAGTTTTCGCGGTACGCGGAAGCGCCAAACAACATTGCCGAAGCAATTATTAATAAGGGTTGATACCCAGGACTTAAGTAACAGGAAGAGGTGTAACTGTGTCTAAATCAAAATTTGAGCGTAGTAAGCCCCACCTAAACGTGGGCACTATTGGTCACGTAGACCATGGTAAGACGACTCTGACCGCTGCTCTGACTCGTGTATGTCACGAAGTTTGGGGTACAGGTTCTGCGAGTGCATTCGATCAGATCGATAACGCACCGGAAGAGCGTGCGCGTGGTATAACCATTGCGACCTCTCACGTTGAGTACGACTCCCCGACCCG
>NZ_NIHC01000014.1 GCF_002806945.1 Marinobacter salexigens | reverse complement strand
ACATGCCCCCGGCCATCGATAAAAGCGGGGGACAGTAGCTGGTTCTGTGGCCTGACGGCCACTCGGAGGTGGGTCAAAATTAATGGCCAGTAGTGGGTCACTTTAATTGGCCACTAACACCAGCCGGGCTTTAAATTCTGGAGCATGTCGGCGACGTTTTCGATAAGGGCGGGTTACGCTTACGTTGTTCATAGATAGTGTCCACTAAAGAATAAGTGGACACTATCTTGAAGGCTTCAGCATCAGGCTCAAGATGGGGTCGCCGGACGGTTACAGCTCCAATACTCTCAGGCGCTTGTTTGGATGCCAAGCACCTCCCGTCGTGCGCCTCGTTGGTAGCATCGTGAATATTGGAACTACCCCGACCCTACCCACAGAATACATGAATGTTGCAAAGACGCTCTGCCCACTCGTATTTACAGCTTGGATTGGAGTTATACCCGCGTGCTTACCCTGAACATCTTTTAGCACTCCGAACTCAAGATAAAGATGTGGGTGAGGCTGCCCCGTTAATATCGCTTGGGAGAAAGGTCGAATATCGATAGGGATCCCAGACTCAACGACTCTGCAGCCGAAAAGCTTCACGAAATAGAGGTGTACGTACAGCATGGATTTTTCGGAAGCACCGGGGAAAATGCTGTTTACCCTTATTCGCTGCGCTGGAGGATTTTGGCGGCGAGCACTCTGTAACGTACTGGAGAGTTTCTCCCAGGCTCTATCAAAGGGCTGCGTGCGCTCATTATTACACCGTGCACACAACGACGCTGAAAATTTAAGCTTATTGGATTTTAGGCTACCAACTCTCACATTTTTCCGGGCACCGCTGTGCTGGAAAAGCGGGTTGCGTTGAGAAAAACTCCCAAACTGCAATTTTAAGTCACTAGCCTTAACGACGTGCTCTCGGCTATTGGCCTGGGCTCCACAAATCCAGCATTGCATATAATCTCAGCCCTTACTGGCATAACGCCAATAATAAGCGGCGCCCGACTAGGGCGTCCGGTGGAGGCCGCAGGCCGGAACGAACTTAATTGACTTGTTAATTGCCAATGACCGCCTCCGGATTCAGAACCCAGCACCGATCATTGTGTGTGTAACCAATCTGACCATAGTACGAATTGGCGGCGGGTGCTGCGATGAGTATCAATTTGCAGGCCGGCCCCAGCTGCTTTTGAGTCAGTGACTGCAATCGCTTACCTATGCCTGACTTCTGATAGCTCTGATGGACTGCCAGATCTGACAGATAGCAGGCATAGTGAAAATCCGTGACACTGCGAGCGACACCGACCAACAAATCCTCATCCCAAGCGCTTACGGTGAGATTAGAATTGGAAACCATCCCCTCCATACATTCTCGGTCGTTGATTGGCCGACGCTCTCCAAGAGTAGAGCTTTCCAGCAAACCGATGAACTGGTCAGTGGTAATGGGATGATTCACCTTGAAACTGATAGTCATACCTCTCCTTGGCAATTAACGCTTAGGTAACCGGCACCGGAGCGCCAGCGAAGGGAACCAAAAGCAGTAAGCTTTTGGTGTCCGGTTGACCGCTTGGTTATGAGTTCCCAGATGGCTCAATATCTTCTCCAAACATAATTCGGTGACCCTCTGGTGTTGCGACACCAAACTCACGTAAACCCCAAGGTTTATCCGATATCGCCTGGAAAATCTCGGCACCGCGTTGCTGATAGTCGCGGTAGAGGTCGTCAATGCCCACGCAGTTTACATACGCGAAGTACGAATGGTCATGCGTATCACGGGCCAAAAGCTCATCCGGACAATGCCCCAACATGATATGAAAACGGCCGAGACTTAAGAACGACCAGCCGTCCACACGGAACCGGACGGAAAACCCAAGCTTGTCGAGAAAGTAGCTCTCGGTCGTCTCAAGATCCTTGACCGCGAGAACATGCTGAGTTGTTTTTACGTCAAACACTTATGACTCCCTTCACGAGCATGGATACTCATAACGCCAATATTAAGCGGCGCCCGACTAGGGCGTCCGGTGGACGGCCGCCAGGCCGGGAACGAACTTGAATGACTGGTTATGTGCTACCCGAAGAAGCAGCCATTCTCATCGGCATTCACGATAGCAAAGAATTCCTCGATGGAACGTGACTCGGGTTCTGGCGTGTACGAATGCCACTTCAGATCGCCGCGCATCCAATAAATTTTCCAGCGCTGAGATTTTTTGACGTAGGTAGCTTTTGCTACCGGCGATTCAATGATCGTGGAAGGCTCCCGGAAATGAGGGCGAACCTCCACAATCTGCACGCTTTGGCCGGAAACCCGAACGTCTATATCTAACTTGGGTCGGATATCGACTGGCGGCCTCCGGTCTTCCAAAAACTCGGAAGCGGCCCGTTCAATCTTCTTAGCTTCAAACTCACTGAATGCCATATGGATTCTCTATGGGAACGCCCACATAACGCTGAGCTTAGCGGCGACCTTGTAATGGAGGCGAAGCCGCAATGAAAAGGGCGTCCGGCGGCCATCGGCCGCGTACTACAGCGACTTGTTAAAAGATTATGTCCGCTTTGGGTAAACGTGATAGCGGTTAGTACCCGTTTTCTCGATTACCACCCGATCACCTGCCGCCAGATTATGAACCTCGAAAAACTCACCTACCCAAGCCCGACGGCGAAAAATTTTCTTATCGCCTGCGATGTCAGTGCGAACTGGAGACGTGATGCCGCTGTGAACTTCCAAGACTCTCGGAGCGAGGCTACTGTCGTTGCTGCCTCCGATAGAATCTGGTGGAAAAAACTCGATCACCGAAGACAGGTAAAGGTGATTGTTATTGATATTGCCTTGAGTTAGCTCGATTTCGACAAATTCCATTTGATGCTTCCTTGTACTTTTAACGCTTGGCTTTGCGGCGTACCGGAGCGCAGCGTAGGTGCGTCCGCCAACAGCCACTGGTTATGTGATGGTAGCTCAATCTGGCAGTCCCTCGAACTCTGGCACTTCCCCATACTCCGCATCCCAGGTCGGCTTGCTGGACGAAAAGATGTGCGCTGTTGGCGCCATAGATATCTCAGTGTCCAAGCACCCTGCGGGAACAACGAGCAAACCTGCAGTTTGAGTGCTCGGCAATGCTGAGCCACACAACTTACAAAAACTTTTGTTATGACGAGTACCTGGAAGCGTAAAGGACGTCACAGTATCTGCCCCCGACCGCCAAACCAATTTAGCTGACTGTGAGAATAGATTTGCCGCATGAGCCGAACCCGTATCTTTTTGGCAGTGCTGACAATGACACAGGTAAAAGCTATCGAAGTCTCCCTTTACCTCAAAACTCACGGTGCCGCACAGGCAAGAACCGGAATAGTCAGTCATCAGGATTCCCTCCTGGGCCTGTGGATGAAATACACATAACGCTGAAGCACAGCGGCGACCTTGGAGTGGCGACGAAGGTGCCACGTAAAAGGGCGTCCGGCGGCCATCGGCCGCGAACTGCTGCGCCTTGTTAAACGAAATTACCGTTGAGGTCTAAGCCTAGTTGATCACCAACTGTACTGACCAAATTGTTTAAAGCTTCATGAAGTTCGTGTTGAGGGCTTGAAACTATCCCCGTATTTGTTTTGGCATACCTAGCAAGGAAAGGCCGGTCATAGGCTCCATTTAATAGGTCACACCATCGAGGCACCTCTGGATCGACTTTAAGCCCCAACTCAACAGACTTTGACCAAGCTCGTACCAAATTGTGTCCAATTTTTCTTGAGGTGTTTTCCGTTACACCGCGGTTAATTAAGAAAGCTTTTAACGCTAACTCGGTTGTAAGAGCGGCAATAAAGCAAAATGGAGTCTGAGGACAGCTCTCTTCGCTCTTCTGAGTGATATTGATGACTTTTAGATACTCCAAGGCGCTTCTATACAAGGTTACGTCAGTCACCTTGTGTTCCATGGTAAATTCCAACATTTCGCATCCTTACGTTTAACGCCAAAAATAAGCGGCGGCCCGACAGGGGCGTCCGGTGGAGGCCGCCAGGCCGGAACGAACTTGATTGGCTTGTTAATAGCTATCGCAGACCACCCAATGCCATGAGGGCAACAAACGACACCAGCCTGCCAACGATGACCATCAAAATAATATCTGGCCAGATGCTGGCCTTGCTGAACTTTTTGAGAAGCACAAAAAGTACAACGATTGATAGTATCCAGCCTGCGGTCGGAACCAAAGCAACGGCGGCAGCTCCGCCCGCTGCAATTACGGTTTCACTCAAAGCTAAATCCACAGATGTGATTTTTGCGGCAAGCCACAAAACCACACCGCCGATTAAGGCATCCAGAACGACAATTACCAACTCATCCATGAGGTCTATCCTTACCTTTTAACGCTGAGGTAACCGGCGCCGGAGCGCCAGCGGAGGGAACCAAAAGCGGTACGCTTTTGGCGTCCGGTTGACCGGCTGGTTAGTGGCCGGTCACCACCAAGGTCTCTCCTCGCACCCAACACTGCATGCCCTCTCCCGAACAGCTTGCACCAACCAGACGGATGGCGAAAGGAACCAGAGCGCAAAGCGTACTAACCCGATTACCATTTGAACTGGACGGCCCCGCGACTGGGGCACGCCGTGAATAACCATTCTGCCGATGATGCTGGCAACCAACCCCAACAGCAACCTTTCCGGCCTTGGCCATCACCAACATAGGCGGCTTTGCAGCCAGGCCCGATGCCAAGGCCCTTACACTGAGCCCGCCAAAAATGGAGACGGCCTGGGCCAATAACGCCCCGCTAAACGGTGAGCGTTAGCGAGTCCGGTGTAGGCTGCGTTTTTTGCAGCCGAAACGAATTTGAGCGGCTTGTTATGCCAACCGAGCTCCATTTGGCAGCTCCATGTCAACGGTTGAAAGCACAACAGAGCCATCAGGCCGGTGCAACCCAGTGACTAAGCATTCAGACATGATGGGGCCAATTTGTTTTGGTGGGAAGTTTACGACTGCCAGCACCTGCTTACCCAGCAGCTCTTCTTTGGCGTATAAATCAGTGATCTGCGCACTAGATTTTTTGATACCAAGCTCTTCTCCAAAATCCACTTGTAACTTATAAGCAGGTCGGCGAGCTTCTGGAAAGTCTTCTACATCGACAATGGTTCCAACGCGGATATCAACCTTTTGAAAATCACCCCAATCAATATGTTCCATAATTCACCTTAAATACTTTGTGTGCATAACGCTTGCAGCATGCGCGCCCACGAAATGGAGCCGAAGGCGCAATGTAGTGGGCGTCGCCGTGCCTGCATTGGTTAGGCTTTTGCGTCCCACTGTTCTCGTCGTAACCGGTAAAGCACATGAGGCCGCAACAGGCTTCCTTTGGGCAAGCTGGGGTGTTCAAACTCGCCACTGTACTTCATGCCTATTCGCTCCATGACTCGACGGGAGCGCTGATTGCCAGCCGTGGTAAAAGAGACAATCTCAGGAAGCTCTAAATGTTGAAACGCAACATGCAGCGCACCACGAGCAGCCTCTGATGCATAGCCTTTACCCCAATGAGCTGACGATAACCGCCAACCAATCTCGACACACGGAGAAAAAGGCAGCGTTGCAGTGGGTACGTGTAGCCCACAAAAACCAATAAACGCCTCAGCACCCTTGGCCTCGACTCCCCAGAACCCCCAACCGCGCTCCATAATGAGCGAACGAATTTTCTTTGCCATCTCGTCACTTGCTTGGCAACTCAGCGGTTCGGGAAAATACTCCATAACCTGTGGGTCGGCGTTCAAAGCCGCGAATGGCTCAAAATCACTTTCTTGCCATTGCCGCAGACGCAACCGGTCGGTCTCAAATTCTATCAACTCTGCCATGACAAGATGCGCCTTAGTTCTGAAGCCTAACGCCAGTGGTAATGGGCGACAATGGAGCGCAGCGTAGTTGGCGTCCCGTTGACCACATTGTTAGCTATTTTGTTTTTTTCTAAGGAATCTCTGTGGAGGTTGATAAGATAATCTGTTCAGCAATAAACCTTAACAGAGGGACTTCTTTAACAAGATGTCGGTCATCTCTATATGGCATATACTTTGATCTATCTGATTCTTTACTGTGAACAACTGAATTTCTCGTTTTATATATTCGAGAAGAAAGATGCTTATAGATCAAATCTTCTTCTTCACCCTCTATATTAACTGGCTCGCCGCCCGAAAAGATCACCTTATTCGTCTTGTAATATTCAACAAGCGTATCATCATATTCTTTCAAGCTAGCTATAAGTCCATCCAACTTTACATGCTTTTTTAGAGTAAGTCTTAAGGCCTCTATCTCACTAAAGACAATGCTTTCATTTCTTAGCTGAACGGCTCGACTTACTTGTTTTATTAAGCCAGATATGTCTTTTTTCCTTTTGTAAGAAAAGTCCGGACTAGTTAACCTATCACGCACGTTAGCAATTAATTCGTCACTGAATATTTCCTCGAAAAAATGTTCAGCGACGTGATAATACGATACGAATTCGAGTAATGGATTATCTGTACCAACCGCGAGTTGATAATGATAAAGAAGATCAGCGATATAATGGCGCCGTGGAGGTTCGAGCTCGACGACTCTCCCGCGCCTTAATCTAGCAATGCGTCCGGGCCTCAACAATTCCTCTATATGGCGCTGCGGAACGAGAGCAGTATCTAAGTTGAAACTGATATTGAACAAAAAGGCCTGACTAAAACGTTCTAACTCTGCTTTAGGTCGGTCCCTATCCGAAAATACTTGAAGCGTAAGGAAACCGCGTAGCACCCTTCTTAGACCTTCAAAGGCATCGACGGGTGGCTCATCGAAACTACCATCAATCCGAAGACTGCCGGGAGTAGGTCTTACTAGAACTCGAACGGATCCCAAATCTGAAGCGGAGTGGAGCAGAAATAATATATACTCATTAGTCGGCTTACTGAGAACGTACCGAATCCCGCTGTCCGGATCATAGATATCAATATTTGCACGCCTAACTAAACTACCACCCAGTCTACCTTCTTCTCTTACAAGCATTTCATAGCATCTGGGAGCTACCAATGCTGTCTCGCCAACAGTTTCCATACTTCGCAGTAGGTCTAGAGATGCTTGTACTCTCTCAGAATCTATTGGTAACTGAACTTCTCGACCACTCCATCTGAAAAGAAGCTCTTCCCCGTTGACACCTTCAGCGAGATCTCCGCGCAATGCTTCAGCCATAAACGTTGAAACATCTTCGACAGTCCATTCAATATCCATAAATTCCCATATCAACAATAAGCTAACGCCTTGGCTTTGCGGCGCACCGGAGCGCTAGCGTAGGTGCGTCCGACAACAGCCATTTGTTATGTAGTTTGTGCCAAATCGGCAATCTTGCTAAGAAGCTCCGCCTGTTTCTTCTCCAGTTCAGTGATCTCTGGATTGAGGTCAGTTAACAGTTTCTTTGCATTCTGGAGCACACCGTCCGAATCCATAACCGGGACATAGCCGGAGCCATTGTGACCATGCTGGATAATGATATTCCGGTAATCTAGTTTTGCGCTGAGTCTCTCTTTCACGGTTTCCAGTTCGGCGTTCAGCGATTGAAGCTTGGCAGAGACCAGAGCAAGTTCAGCTTGGCGTTCCTGCGCACGCTGAGATTCGACCAAAGCACTCCTCGTTTCTGATAGCTCTTCTTTTTGAATCAGAACTGATCTCGTCAGCCAATAAAACGCAAAGAAGGCAACCAGTGGATTAACCAAACCACCAACAAAGTCGCCGAAGGCACCCCAATCGCCTGTTTGTAAGGACAACGGAGCTTTGTTCACCACAAAAAACCACAATCCGTAAGCCGCTGGTGCTGCGATAGCGACAAACAAAACGAAATTCCGTGTTCTAGCCACATCCTTTGCTAGACGCTCTAAGTCCATGTCGTCCTCAATCTACATAACGCCAATGATAAGCGGCGCCCGACTAGGGCGTCCGGTGGAGGCCACAGGCCGGAACGAACTTAATTGACTGGTTATATTGGGTAAACGTCTCTCTGAATTTGTTCAGCCGGTTCTCGCACTGGCTCAAAGGTTCCGCCACTCCCATGATATGTTTCGGCTTGGAGATTAAACCATTGCCCACAAGCCAAACATGAGAAATAGTTGTTCACGAAATCTCCCCAACCGCTCCCACAGGAAATCGATTTAAACGGATCACCCCAAGCACCAGTCCCCTCATATCGTAGAATGCCCAATTCTATGGCATTGACTGCAGCCAAGA
The DNA here is from genome assembly GCF_002806945.1 of Marinobacter salexigens. Taxonomy (GTDB): domain Bacteria; phylum Pseudomonadota; class Gammaproteobacteria; order Pseudomonadales; family Oleiphilaceae; genus Marinobacter; species Marinobacter salexigens. The sequence goes on along the minus strand of NZ_NIHC01000014.1, from coordinate 13,697 downwards.
TCGCCTTAGAGAGATCATCAGGACGTTTTATCGTTCGCGGTTGAGCCGCTTTTTCACACTGCTCGCAGGCCATGATTTCCTTCCATATAACGCTGAGCACAGCGGCGCCACGTCAGTGGCGTCCGGCGGCCATCGGCCGCAAACTGCTGCGACTTGTTATACATGAGTTTCCTCCGGAATCAGAGCCAATAGGTCAGTAACCCCAACGTCCGCGCCCGCCTGTGATAATAAAGCAGAAACTTGCCCTCGATGGTGAGTCTGATGGTTAAAAAAATGAAGAATAAGGCTCGAATATCGCTTGTTGGCCGGAATCCCTTTGGCGTTGTGGTAGCTGAGAACGAAATCCAGATCGCCTTCGGTTAGCCCGGCTACCCAGCTGGTAATTTGTCGGTCAAGCCAAGCCCGATGTTCGGATAAGCGACCAATATCCTCAAACACTATCTGGCTTAGGCTTGTCGGATTTGGAAGGTTGGCGACCTCCTGCAACGAACCCACGCAGGATGGATGGGTGGCAAACCGCTTCAGCCAGATGGTGTCACCAACGACGATGTGATTCAGAGTTCCAAGAATAGAGCCGAAAAAAGCCCCACGATCCTGAGTTAAGTCTGTTGCAGAGAGCGAACTTGCAGACTCGTAAATTTTGGAATTCATCCATTGATTGTAAATGGACAGCAATTCAAAGTGATCTTTCAGGCTCACCTGAGTTCCCTCTCATGTATAACGCCTGCATAAACGGCGGTTTTTGCGTAGCGAAGCGGAGAAAAGCCGTCCGGTGGAGGCCCGTAGGGCCGGAATGTATTTAATGCACTGGTTATGTTTTATGGCAGGGGCTGCCGAAACAGCCCCGCCAAAGGAAAGACCTAAATGCAGACGGACACCAGAATGGCAATTGCCACTATGATAGACGCCACATCGATGGACACCCTTACTTTGGAAGTAATAAATGTGAACATGAGTTCAGACTCAATTACTCCCGAGCCGGCTCAGGAATGTTAAAAACCTGAGCTTTACGTCGCAGGCCAGCGACGCCACCGTATTGGGGAGCTACCCTGTCTACGATGGATTGCCTCCCGAGGTACCAGCTCGGTTGGCAGGGCGTGGTACCACACATCGGTAGGTAGGATTGGTGCCGGCACAGCCGGGGTACCAGTTACCGCCTCAGCGTGCGCCCCTCACTTGAGGCCTGGTTGGTCATCACGACTCCAAGCCCCGAGTGTGCTAAGACCATAGCACTTTTTTATATTTTAGGCTCCGCTTGGGGAAGAACCATTGGTACTGAAAACTGGATTCGAGAGACCGACGTGTTGGTATAGTTCTCTTTTCCAGAGGCTCCTAGAGTAACAGCCCCTACGGTTATTCCTAGACCACCCCTTGCCTCTGATCCTTCTGCAGCGGTCACCGCGACATCAAAATTGATCTCATGTACCTTTAGCCAAGTGCCTTCACCCACTTTGAGAGAGCCATAACGACTCTCCCTGTGCACGTCTTTTACCCCCCGCGGGCTAACTACAGCTAACGAATCGCTCAGCTCCTCATTCGCTTTATCAATTCCTTTAGCTATCTGCGAAAGGGACTGAGCTATAAAATCTTCTAGGTTCATACTGTTCCCCAGTAAACATAACGCCGAAGCACAGCGGCGACCTTGGAGTGGCGACGAAGGAGCCACGTAAAGGGCGTCCGGCGGCCACCGGCCGCGAACTGCTGCGCCTTGTTATGAGTTGGTGTCATAAATTCGACCAGCTCCTTCCCAGCCATTAGCCTTTGCTCGGTCGATCAGAAAGGTCATATCTAAATCATAGCCGTCGTCCATTTCAACTTCTGAGGAGTCGATATGACAGTGGAACTCCTGATCTACTGCTGACCAAACTACAGAAACCACAGGCTCTGTAACGCCCTCACCTTCAGCCAATCGCAGACCGATGAATGGTACAAAGGGTAGCGTCAGCCTCTTACCGAAAAACGCAGCTTTCGAACCATCAAGACTACGAATAGTTAAAGAAAAACGAACGCTGTATTCCATATCAATACTCATAACGCCAGGCTTAGCCGCGCGTTTTTTCGCGTCGGCTACAGCCTTTGGTTAGAGATTTAAGCTTCCGGCAGAGGTAGTTGCTCTCAGCACCAGAGGCTTTCCGCAAAACATTTTCAGCCGACTCTCTGATTTTGTTTCTTTGTAGATTATAAAGGTCAATCACAGAGCTAGGAATTTCATCACCTCGCTCAGAGCGAACTGAGATTTCGCTATATAGTGCCTCTGCGGTTTTCTGAAAATCAATGAGGCTTCTCAGCGATCTAGCCAGCTCATTACGGTTTTCAAGGTGGATACATCGAAAAACTTCCTCTGCTACGTTGTGAGAGTCCGAAGGTAGGCTTGGTGGCGATGCTATTGGGATAGACGCGGCCTCAGCATTTTCTTCAAATAATTCTGAGATGCTACGCTTGACGCCTTCATTATGGAGCGCAGCAAGAATGTCCGAATCAATAAAGACTTGTTCACCCACCGCATAGGCTCTTGAAAGTAGCTCTGATTCTCTCCTAGCATCCGCCCGGAACTCCAGAAGTAACGTTGAAAGAACGCCTAGAAGCCAACCTACGAATATAGCTATTATCTCGGTCATATGTATCTCTAACGCCAAAAATAAGCGGCGGCCCGACAGGGGCGTCCGGTGGACGGCCGTCAGGCCGGGAACGTACTTAATTGACTTGTTAAGCATTGATCTGGTGGACGAAGCCAACTTCATCTCTGACACCTACGCGGTTGCCATCGGGGTCGCTGATGTTGATAGTCCGGCCCCAAGAACTTTCCTGGATTTCAGCTTGGATACCCCATGCCCTTATTTCCGCCAGAGCCTCCCCCAAATCCTCGACATTAAAGCGCAGTTTGAAGCTGCCCTCTGTCGGTGACTTAACGCCATTCTTTGCCTTGCCTCCTTGCTCGACCATCAAATAGCCATTCCCGTACTCGAGACAGGTGAGCTTGAAGTCACCCTCCTTTCTCTCGAATAGCTGACGCAACCCAAAGAGGTCTCGATAGAACGCCACGCACTCCTCGAAATTTTCCGTGTTCAGAATTATTCCGTAGCGGGCTATGTTTGCGTGCATGAGCCTTCCTTGTGCTTAACGCCGAAGCACAGCGGCGACCTTGGAGTGGCGACGAAGGAGCCACGTAAAGGGCGTCCGACGGCCATCGGCCGCGAACTGCTGCGCCTTGTTATGCATATTTACCGCTCTCTTGATCAACCGCCGACCGCCATAACACCAAATTTGGAAGCAATGCACTTAGGGTAATATCGCTAGTATCCAGAAGCTTAGCGAGCACATTGCTTAACGGATAATCTAATGAACCAGCCGTTTCTACCACAATTTTCTGAGTTTGAGTCGCAAGCCCATTTTCTACACTTTTTCCGAACCACTCAGAAGAGTGCTTCCACCAATTTGCTGCCGCGTTAACCACCGAAACGAAGGTATAGTTTTCAGAGTGCCAAGGACCCAAATCAAAAGCTCGTTTTTTGCCAACCCCAGTCAACGTTAACGTGTCGGTTAAATACTGCTGAATTGCGCACAAGCCTACACCTATAAAATATTCACCTCGGTCAGTCAGCCCCTCTGAGATAGGGTCAATCGATGAAGCAATGCGAGTGCTGACCTCAACGACCTTAGCATCAATGACCTCCAGCAACTCCGCGAGGAACTTGAGATCTTGATCTGCAAATGCATCACCAACTTTGAGGTACATGCACAGAAGCTCCTCTTATGCATAACGCTGAAGGTAACCGGCGCCGGAGCGTAGCGGAGGGAACCAAAAGCGGTACGCTTTTGGCGTCCGGTTGACCGCCTTGTTAGTGGCCGGATACCCGATGGTAAATCTCTGGCACCCAAACCCGAATGCCGTGTACCAATTAGCTTGCACCGAACTTAGCCCATGGCGCGAGGAACCAGAACACGGAATTATCGGATTTTGCAGTGTTCTGAGGGGAGAAGTGCTGAACGGTGGCAAGCACTTGAAAACAACTCCCAGCTCTACCGCCTGAATCCTTCCGAGGCCTGGGCCAATAACGCTGAAGCACAGCGGCGCCACGACAGTGGCGTCCGGCGGCCATCGGCCGCGCACTGATGCGCCTTGTTAGGGCTTTAATTTCCAAGACGAACAAGCTCATCTAATTCCGCCTGCAATCTCGCAGTGCGCTCATTTGCTAATGACTCTAGCTCTGAAGCGTAGATCAGTGGATAAATACTTCCGCCTTTATAGCTTGAAGCTGCTGCTTCAGCCTGGCTAACACTGTAACGCTCCCACTCTATCTGACTGTTCATAAGCGACTGACTTTCAAAGTCGCCAACCCGGCTATCGATACCTGCGATAGCTCGTTGCATTTTCTCTTTTGCTTTTTCCAACCTCGCGCTCGCTCGCTCATTGAGCTCCAGCTGGGTTAAATCTTCAGATTCATCTTGCTCAATGAGAGGAGTTGATTCGGCTTGAAGAATCACGGTGTTGTTTTGGATTGCCGCAGCTTTACCAGTAATCATTGCCTCAAGCTGCCTTAAAGCATTTAAATCAACACCTTGGTCGTTCATCTGCTTGTGAATATCCAAAAGCTTCTTATGCTTATCGATTGCCTCTACCTGAGGCTTACTCTCTATTTTTCGCTTGAGAAGATAACCTATGGCACTGACGGCGACACCAAGAAGAATAAATACAAATTTCTCTAATATTTCCATTATCTCGAATCTTGTGTAGCCCTAACGCCTGCATAAACGGCGGCCTGACAAGGCCGTCCGGTGGAGGCCCTTTGGGCCGGAACGAATTTAATGCACTTGTTATAAATTGGCTGAGAGTACGAGCTCAGAGGCCGTACGAGTGAAAATATAGAGATTGTCACCTTTGCCATTAAAATCATGGCGCAACAAACCTAGCTCAACCAAGGTCTTGAGATCGTCTTCGAGAAAGCGAGGGTCCGATATTTTCATTTCTCTCTCCTTCCCGCCTAGGTACATGAGACTTACGCCACCGTATGTGTGGAGTTCGAGAATCTTACTAGCGCCCGAATTTTGAAACTGTGAGAGAATTTGTTTGGCCTGCTCCGACAATTGGCTTCCACTGGGATAAAGACCACTGCTGATCTCTGAAAATCCTGGGATAAGACTTCCAAATGACGAGAGCGCGGAATCGAGGGCATCCAGCTTTTGGAGCAACACGTCGTGGTTTTGGTTTAGAAGTGCTTTGATACCAATGACTGTCTTAGAGTTGCTTTCGATCAGAGCCTTGACCTCTTCATGGTTGCTGTCCACAAGCCACTGCAAAAATTCATTAAAATCAGCCTGATCAGCACCTCCACGACTTGCTTGGAATTGCCCTAATAACCCGACAACCGAAGCAAAGCCGGTGGCAACGGAGACTGGTTCCATGTTTTCTCCTCAGTATTTATAACGCCAAGCTTAGCGGCGCCACTTCAGTGGCGTCCGGTGGACGGCCCCCGGGCCGGGAACGTACTACAGCGCCTAGTTAGAAGCCGGTTCACCCGTTGGTTTCCGGTTCACCTTTCAGCCCGCATGCGAACGCCAAAGAAGCCACGTACCTGCTCGCGATCCGGCACCGATACAAACCACCAAACTACCCGACGCGATCGGAATTTTCGGCGAATTGCCCCTCAACCTGGGCACCCTGTCGATAACCCGAAAGATGCCGATGCTGACTACCAAATTGGGCGACGACGTTGCTGGCCTTGGCCATAACCAAGAACCAGAAATCACCACCGAATTTTCCGCCAAGGCCCATGCACCCATCGACCAAAAAACTACCAAAGCCTTGGCTTATAACGCCGCATTAAGCGGACAAAAATAGTGGGTTAAAATGTGTAGCGAAGCGAAACGTAACCCACTGTTTTTGTTCCGTTTAAATGCCTTGTTAGGCGCACATTATTGAATATTTTGCTTTCTCCAGTTATCTATTGCTTTATTTAACCGTCCAGCAGTTACATCACCTTGCCATTCCTTCCAGAACTCGATAGTGCCACTATCTGGCTTATTATTCGGCTCATCAATGCGTATACGGCTAGGCAATAAACTTGCGTCCCCGACAACAAGCGCTTCACCAGTATCTAAAGTAGGTAAAATATCACTAAAACCACCTAGACTATCTGGGAGTAGTTTTTTAATGACAGATTGATCATCAGAATTAGTAAGCCTCATAGCCACAAAATTACTGCACTGGCTAAGTATGGTCTTATTCACTTCCGATGGTCTTTGTGTGATAACCACCAAACTAACTCCGTACTTTCTACCTTCTTTAGCTATGCGTTCGAAAATTTGAATAGATATATCATCCGATGCTCCGGACACATTTTTATTCGGAATATATAAATGGGCTTCATCACATAAGATTGCTACTGGGTGCCGTTCTTCAGAGGGAGTCCACTGTTGAACAGAAAAAGCAAGGCGAGCTACTAATGAAACGATTAGAGGAAGCACATCTGACGGTACTTCAGAAAAGTTAATGATCTTAACTCCCCCACTCCCATTTTCATCGTTACTACCTAAAAGCGCATCAGCTAACCTATTTAACCAATCAAACTTTAAAACATCTTCTCCTCCTTGAAACAGAAACCCTAAACGGCGATCTGATATTTTATTTTCTAGGCGAGAAATCATTCTGCTGAGTTTACCGTTAAATTCACCTGCTTTATCACTGCCTGCTCGAGCGCCAGGTATACGCTCAACATTGATGGCATTTAGCTCATGTATCAATGATTGCAAATCAAAAGGAACTGGGCTATCAACTGTAAAGTTATCTAAAATATCTTGATAACCACCATCTTCTAAGTATCGAGTTTTAGCTGAATTGACTTCTCTCGCCATTAGCATTGCTTGGTTTGGCGCATTTTGATCGCTTCGGTCAACAAATAATGAAACTAATGCTTCATATGATAGCAGCCAGTAAGGTAGATAAATTGCACCGTCTGCCAATGTTCGATTCGACTCTATGTCACCTGGTCCTGCAATCTTAAAATGACTAATACCGCCCCCCTTTAAAGGAGAATACTCACCGTGCAAGTCAAAAACTATTGCGTTTGAGTTTTTCAATTCAGAAACTTGCTCAATGATTCTAGCCGTAGCCCAAGATTTACCCGCCCCAGTGCTTCCTCCGATAAAAGCATGTCGCTGGAAAAACTTATTACCATTTAAGTAAGCTACCGCATTTTCATCTAAGGTATATTTACCTAATGTTAATGAATTACCGTCGGCTTCTGCATGGGAAATAACTCTCATGAATGAGGTTAGCTTCTCGCCCTCTAATGCAAAACAATTTGCGTCAATTTCAGGCACACTTTCTAATGTACGGCGAAATATATTTCTTTTCGTACCGTCAGCATCAATCAAGGAGCCAATCAATGCTACTTTACATAAATTTTGCTCATCAGAAGACTCTTCATCCTCTTCAATAGCAGAAGGTATTAGCTTTTTTCTTGTGACTTGATTGATAATTCCAATTAAATGCTGCCCGGGTTTACTACTTTGCAATACAGCCAACCTATTAACCTGCAACCTTTTTAAAAGTTCAGCATCATTAACCTCTACAACAACTGTTGCAGTATCTACGGAAGCTACTTTGCCCAAAGCTTCATCATCATTAAAATTGAAAATAGTCATATCGTCCCTTACATTATTAAATTCATGAAACCTTTGAGTGACCAGAAATCGCCTTCAACTTCTACAGGTGCATCCAATAGGGAACTATAAATTTTAGATTTATTGTCCTGTGCAAATTCAATAGCTAAATACTTATCTGTACTTTCAGTGGCGATAAACTCTTTCGTAGCTTCAGTCAATTCATAAGTTATGATAATGACTGAAGCTCCATTATTTGCACACCGATTTACTAGCTTCGTTTGGATATGTTCATCATTGAAACCAAAGCCAACACATAAATAAGCAGTGGCCCCATCCATTACATCGTCAGATTCATGGATAATTGTTTTATAGGGTTCTTTATGAGTACTACGGTACTTCTCAATGCCAGGTGTGACTATTAGTGGTGTTAGATCGTTAGGGATTTCATTAATATTACTTAAAGATGTAATCACACCATTAGAATTAGTAAACCAACCAAGGGAGCCATGGACTTTCCAGATATTTACCTGTCTAGAGCAAGATAAATAGTCCTTCTTAGCGCTGTAGCCTCTATAACCATGAGAGAAGCCGCTGTAATGATGGATATTTTCTTGTTCGCATGCATATTCTGCCAATCGGTCATAATTGGGTGTTATTATGTTGAGCTCTTTGGCAGTACTCCTAAACATGTGTTTTAACAGCTTACCTAATGGAAACAATGAGGGGTTATTTAGTGATTCCTCAAATACTTTGAAATCTTCAGGCGCTAGAAGATTCCATGTTTCAGAAACCACCCTACCAGTTAGTTCAGGTGACAATGGAGTATCATGTAACGCTGTTTCTAAATCTATATCGGCCTGCAATTTTTCACAAAAGCTCTGCCAAGAAGTTTGTTCATTGTCATGTAAATCCACCACATCGACATTCGCCATAAGATGCTGTGCTAACTTCCACATTCCAGACATCCCAAAAGCAGCCGAAGCTCCACTTCCTAATATAATTACAGGAGTGTTTTTATAATAATCTTGAGCTTGTTTTGATATTTTATTTAGGATTTCCTCAGACATAACATTCCTTATATTGGCTGATGACTATGATGCTTCCTTGTGCGCCTAACGCTGATGGTAACCGGCGCCGGAGCGCAGCGAAGGGAACCAAAAGCAGAAGGCTTTTGGTGTGGAATTCCCCCAATAAATCGGACACGCGCCATCAGTTAATCCCTTCAAACTCTATCGGAGTCCGGTAACCAAGGCCACTGTGCAGTCGGTGGCTGTTGTAGAAGTCTTCAATATAGCCTTTGATATGCTTTCGTAACTGCCTCAACGTCACAAAGCTTGTAGCGTGCAGCAATTCTCCCTTCAGTGTCTTGAAGAAGGACTCCACCTCGGCATTATCCGTGCATTGGCCCGGACGGTTCATACTGTGCCGGACCCGGTACTGATTCAGCAGCGCCTGGGTTTTGTGAGCACGGTATTCGATACCGCGATCCGTATGGAACAGCAGATCCGACGCGGGTTGTCGGTTTGTGAAGGCTTCCCGTAGCGTTGCCCGGGCGAAGTCCGCACTCAGGCTCTCGCCCAGTCGCCAACTGATGATGCGCCGTGAGAAAAGGTCCAACACGACAGCCAGAAAGACGTGCTTCTTACCCAGCTTGATATAGGTGACATCGCTGCTCCATTGCCGGTTTATTGCAACCGGTTTCTCGGCACTCAGCCGATAATTTGGCAGGGTCTTCAGGACATCTCTTCGTTTCGTCATCCGACGATAAACGCGCATCACCCGGGCCTTCATGCCCCATTCCTGCATCAGTTTGGCCACTCGGTTCTCGCCGACAACAACGCCTTCGCGCCGAAGCGCCTGATAAACCCGAGGGCTGCCATAGCGGCCCTTGCTAGCGTTATAGATGCGACGGATCTGGAACAGCAACTCAGCATTCTCAGCAGCTCTTCGGCTGGGCTTCCGGCTTGCCCAGGCGTAGTAGCCAGACCGTGAGATGTTCAGGTGACGGCACAGCGCCTTTACCCCGTGTTCTCCCCGGTGTTTCCAGACGAACCTGAACGCTTCCGTCGTTCCTCGGCCTGAAAACGTTGAAACTTTTTTAGGATCACATTCTCCTCCTGAAGCTCGGCTATCTGGCGCTTCAGGCGGCTGATCTCATCCTGTTCTTTAATCTGCTGTTTGGCTTCGGCGGGGGCTTTTTTGACACGCTTCATGGCGAACTTTCCTTCACGATATTCCTTTCGCCAGCGTGACAGCATGAAGGGGTGGATATCCAGCGCTTCCGCTACGCTTTTGACACTCCGGTGGGCCTGGTGGCTCCATTCCACCGCTTTCACTTTGAACTCAGTGCTGTACTGCTTCGTCTTCTTCCCCGTGATCATTGCAGGCATCGTGTTTCTCCTCCTGAGGAGTTATCGATGCGTGTCTATTTGATCGGGGGAAGTCCAGTGTCCGGTTGACCGCATGGTTAGGAGAGCCTGCCACCGCGGAACAACTCCTCTACCAGTGGCTTAGTATATTTCTCGACCGGATCAATTGCCGATGGGTCACCTTGATGGTGGTATTCACCTTCGTCAAAAGCCCGATAGATTTCAAATGCTGGCTCAGGAATGTTTTTATCCTCACCGAATACTGGCGGCGTCGTCATGAATCCCCAAAGGTAGTTCATTGCCCCGTCACAAAATTCATAGGTGAGGCGTTCCTCGTAAAATCCTTTAGCAACCCAAACCGCGTAATCATTGCAAAATTGCTCGGGCATAGTTCTAGTGGCCGTGCAGAACTCGAGGATTGTCGAGTATTCCGGCTCTGTGCCGCGAGTTGCAGCCGCTTTGATGAGGGCTTCAAGGTTGATCACTCAAGCTCCTAACGCTGAGCTTAGCGGCGCCACGTCAGTGGCGTCCGGTGGACGGCCCTCGGGCCGGGAACGTACTACAGCGACTGGTTAGTTGGGGCATCGGTGAAGCCCATTCCCTGGCAATCAACATGATGGCATACTCCTTTGCCCTTGCACCAAATTCCGCCGGTGCATCTTTATTGGAACCACCGCCAATGATGTGGTGAATGAACCTGAACGCCAGAATCGCAGGTAGGCAACGAACCAACTTTCGGCGGACGACCCCACGACCGAAACACCCAATTCACTACCCGCACCGCTGACCGGCTGAGCTGCCAACATGATGCCGAATTTGAGGGCCTTGGCAAAGCACCGAAACCTCCGGCATTGCTACCCATTCAGAGCCAAGGCCAATGGTACATAGCCATCTCAAAGGGACAGAGCACGACCAACTAACGCTTGCAGCATGCGCGCCTACGAAATGGAGCCGAAGGCGCAATGTAGTAGGCGTCGCCGTGCCTGCACTTGTTAGAAAATGACAACCTCACGACTAGTCATCGTCAGGCGGATTGTCATCATCCAATTCGTTGGACGTGGGCTGATAGCTATCGCGAAGAAATTCGTTATAACTTTCATGATCCCTTTTTTCTATCTTTTCTTCTATCTGTTCTTCTATTTTTCTTTCTATTTCTCTTTTTTCTTTCAATAGTTCTTCTAATTTCTGCCTATTATCTTTATCACTCATTATTGAAGCCCCTATTTCCCTAAGAATTTTATGTATTTAATCTCATCTTGAGAAATTAAAATACCTTTTGTTCTAGTAACTTTCTCTCCAAACTTCTTTCCATTTTTTTCTCTCCATACCTCTTCGATATAAATTTGTCTTTCGGAAGGGTATGAACTGGCAAATGATTTTTCCGCAAACTTGCCCCTGATTATTTCACCGTCTTTTAAATAGACAACAATCCACATTGACTCCTTCTTTGCAAATACATAATCCCAAGGCTGCTTGTAAGGACTGAGAATGTTTTTCTTAAACACCTTTAATTCGGAAATCCATCGGAACAGAAAAGGCCAAATGGAAGGCGCGCCAAAAAAGACCAAAAACAAACCAATCCAGTATATAAAAGGGTGATGATGATAAAAACCCTCGGAACTAATTAGAACGATAAGCCATGAAAATACGGAGAAATTCAAAGAGCTATAACAAACCGCCTCAACCAGAGACTTCGAATAATCTCTTGCCTCCACGGCAATTAATAACGAATAAACCTTGATGGAGATAAAACCAGGCAACACGAGAACCAAGAAGAGCAAAGATTTATCAATTTCCCAAATATCCAATTTATTACTCCTCTCGATTTCCTAACGCGAAGCGAAGCGGCGGCCCGTCAGGGGCGTCCGCCTTACGCGGCTTGTTAACTCATCTCCGAATCGGGATAGATCTCATAGTCCCAGTATCGCCTGTTCAATTCAAAGATAGCTTTCCGTCCTATAAGAATATCTTGGTGACTCGTGTTAGTTTCATCTATTTCTAATAATGGAGGAATATTGCCCTCGCCGTTGAGCAGTAGCTCTCCACCAACTACTGAGAAATACATGATCGTTTTGCAGGAATGGTTTAGCGTCCGCTCACTATTTGCGCTCAGTTTGCCAAAAATACCTAGTCCAACTTTCTCAAGATCGCGCGCATCCTGAGGATTTGCCGCCATAAACCCGGCGACAAAATTAGGGTGGATCGTTTGAGAAAAAACATTTAACTCATTTTCTCGCCAATCCCTCAATTCTTTACTGACATCAGGAGGAATACCCGCAGATTTCTCAGTAGCGTTAAGGTGCTTTTTTAATCTTTTCGTGTTGAAATTTTTAAACCAGAATTGGCTGGCAGCATCGTGGTCTTGCGCGGAGTGGAAACCTTCAGCAAGGTCTGGCTGGTGCAGGATAGCAATGCATGCGGCAAGGTGTTCATCTAGAGCCCTAGCTACCCCACGCGCTGGGTTATCCAGGCCAGATTTGACCAGAACGCGAACTGAAGCTGCGTAATTGCATGACGAGCTTAACAGCGACCAGATCGAGAGAAGAAGCTTGCTCTTTTTTTCTTCCCCATACACTCGTTCCGCCAGAAGGGCCCACACCGCAGTCAGCCATCCAATACTTGTCTCCAATATGTGAAGCCAAGGCTGGAACAAGTCTACTGCAGCAGCCTCTTCTTCTAGACGCTCCTGGTCTATTTTTTCGAAGGCATTCCGCGAGTAACGAGACTCCCAGTTTTCATTTTCTGCGAGCAGGCGCCAGAGTTCATCGGCCTCACTCGAAATATCCTCGTGTTTCATGGTTCCTCAGTTAACGCCCATGTTAAGCGGCGACCTTTTTGGAGCGAAGCGGAGAAAAGGGCGTCCGGTGGACGGCCGTCAGGCCGGGAACGAACTTGAACGACTGGTTACAAAGTAAGTGCACCCGCTTACCCCCGCTGCTCTGCCGAAAACTGATGTTCGATAACCTCATAGTGCTGCACCGACAGATCGGGCTCAAGCTCATAAACCTCATCTTCCGGATACAGGCGCGCCCGCGAAATATCGTGACCAGCAAACGCGTGGATTGACTCCAGTTTGTCCCAGTATGTGATTAGGGTAAGTTCAATTTTGCCAGCCAGGGAGCGGCGGAAGATCTGGGCACCGAGGAAGCCTTCTGTTGCGGACGAATCCTTGATGCCGGTTTCGTATAAATATTCCGTGAACCCTTCACTATGGGTCTCAGGCACTCGGCATTTCCATTCTCTGGCGATCATTGCTACGCATTCTCCCTTGCTTTGTAACAGCTAATTATACGATCGAGTTCGTATATCACCCATTCGTAAAACTCCATTCAAACGCGCTCAAAAGAACAGGGTTTTATGTAATAAAACAAACTCTTAAGCGACAAACACCACGGCTACCGCCGGAGTTATACGCCCTATTTTGAGCCACTCCCACTCTAACCAGGGGCGTATAATTCCACCCTTCCTGTTGCTACTTTCGAACCCTATCAGATAGTTACCTTCTTTTCCCTGCAGATCTCTGGCATTTTGCGAAGGCGTTCGTATAACTCCGCCAATTATCGGCCTCTTGACTTCAGCAACAATCAATATACTGTATATAAAAGGCTCTTCACTTATTATGGTGGGTAACCCTTTATTTTCCTGCCGCTTTTGGTCACTGTTGTCGCATCCGATTAACTCAATGGATGGGGACCAACGTTGGATCAATGTACCCTCTACGAA
>NZ_NIHC01000013.1 GCF_002806945.1 Marinobacter salexigens | reverse complement strand
TTCGTAGAGGGTACATTGATCCAACGTTGGTCCCCATCCATTGAGTTAATCGGATGCGACAACAGTGACCAAAAGCGGCAGGAAAATAAAGGGTTACCCACCATAATAAGTGAAGAGCCATATATATCCAGCTTTTTCTTGATTTCTGCAAAGGCTTTCGTTGAGAATGGCTTAAGGTAAAGCGAGCAAGGAGAGCCAGTATGCCAAAGGATTCGGCAAGCCCACCAATCAGTCATGACCAGAATTTCAAAAACTTGATCCTGGATTACCCGGTGCAAGCCATCCAGCTGTTTAGTCCGCAGGAATCGGAGGCCATCACCTCCGAAGTTCGTATTGTTCCTTTGAGGCAGGAGCAGCTCAAAGAAAGGCTGGGTAACCGGTTTCGGGAACTGGATGTGCCATTGCTGGCTGAGTGGCCAGATGGGCGAAGAGAAGCGCTGCTGTTTGTGCTGGAAGAGGAGTCTGACCCAAGACGCTTCTCTATCCACCGCCTGGCGCACTACTGCCTGGATCTTGCGGAGCTGTGCAGCACAGACAGAGTGGTGCCGGTGGTTATTTTCCTGAAAACCACTGGCAAGGAACCGCGCGAACTCGTGCTCGGCAGTGAGCGTTATCAATACTTGAGCTTTAACTACATACGCTGCGCGTTGCAGGAGCTCAGAGCAGAGGACTACTGGCACAGTAACAATCTCATCGCCAGGCTTTGCCTGAGCCTGATGAGCTGGCGGCAAGATCAAAAACTGGAGGTCTATGCCCGTGCGGTGCGGGGTTTGAGCACTTTGGAGCCGGACCCTGAGAAGCAGTTGAAGTATCTGGACTTCATCGACATCTACACAGCCTTGGATGATAATGAAATGGAACTGTATCAGCAGAAATACCCGAAGGAGAGCAGCACCATGGCAAACTTAAGTGACCGGTTACGAGCCGAGGGCATGGAAAAGGGTATGGAAAAAGGCCTGCATGAAGGCATGGAAGGAATGTTGAGAAAGCAGATTCAGCTCAAATTTGGCCCGATCCCGCTTTGGGCGGATGAGCGCATATCTTCAGCTACTAACGAACAGTTGGAGATCTGGGTAACCGCAATTCTGTCGGAAGACACGCTGGAAGCGTTGCTCGCTCTGAGGGATTGAGCGGAGCTTAGTTAGTATTAAATGGCATCCACTTCACCTTGCTGGAAGTGCAAACCCTGTTGCGATTGCCGGCACCGACTACGAGCCACCAGCGTGAAATGAATACGTTTGTCCGCAGCTGCATGGACGAACGTGCTGTCCGCATCATGAAAGAAGCGTAAGCGGGCACCAGTCAGTACCGGAAAGCCCTATGGATCTCTTTGATCACATCGCGCCACAAGAAAACCTCCTGCCACGTGATGGCGATGTCCGGTATCACGGCGTGGTAATCGGGCAAAGTCAGGCGGATCGCTTTTTTGAGCGCTTGCTGGTGGAAATCGCCTGGGCTCACGATGAGCTGGTGATGTTCGGTAGGCCAGTGATCACGCGCCGTAAGGTGGCCTGGTATGGAAATCGGCCGTTTGCCTATACTTATTCAAGGGCAACCAAGCAGGCGCAGCCGTGGGTTCCGGTATTGGCAGATCTGAAAGAGCTGGCCGAGCGATGCAGTGGAGAACGCTATAACACCTGTTTGCTGAACCTTTATCACAGCGGCGAAGAGGCGATGGGCTGGCACAGTGATGCTGAGGGCGATCTAAAAAAGCAAGGTGCCATTGCCTCACTGAGTTTTGGGGCGCCCCGGCGCTTTGCTTTCCGGCACAAGCAGAGTAAAGAGCAGGTAAAGGTAATGCTGGAGCACGGCAGCCTGCTGGTAATGAAGGGGGTTACCCAAAGCTTCTGGCAGCATGCCCTCCCGACCATGAAGACGGTGCGTTCGCCGCGGATCAACCTGACATTTCGGACGATTGTGGCAAGCTGACCATGGACAGGCACCACCTACACCGATCATGGACAGGCACTACCTAACACGACAGGCACTACCTAACAGACCGAACTGGCTCACATTTGACATCATTTAAAGGTCATACTTCTGGCGCTTGTATATAATCCTTCCGGTTTGATTAACGTTCATGAGAATAAGGCTAATTAAAAGCCGATATTTAGGGAGGAAGTATGGGCAAGGTCAGAGGAGTGGTGGTTGCTGTATCTTTGGGATTGTTAGGAGGTTGTGCGAGTTCGCAGCCGCCCATGACGCCAGAACAGCAAGCAATGGCGCTGGAGATGCAGCAGGCGTTTATCGCACGAATGAAAGCGGGCACACAACAGCAGGTGGCCCAACAGGCGCCAGCGCCCGAGCCGGTGAGTTTGATTAGCGAGCAGGAGCTGGCAGAGCAGGTTGCGGCCGTAAAAGGTGATGGCGGCCCAGTCGAGATTCTTCGAGTGCGAGATGGCCTGATGATTGGTGGCTCACCTTATCTTGACCCTGAGGGTGAGATTACCGGCTTTTCTGCGAATGCCTTGGCCGGCGACATTGTTTACGCCCTCAAAAGTGGTCGTGATGAGCTTGTATTCAAGTACCTCTCCAGCACCGGCAATGCCGAACCTGTAACCTTGGGCACGGCTACCCGCGATTCCGGCGGTGTGGCATTTACCTCTGTAACCGGGAAAAAACTTGCCGGGCAGAATGTGGTTCCCTCGTCCACGGGTGTGCTTGTTACCCGCGATGCATCGGTGTTCCATTACACGCCAGGGCAGCGGGTAAGCACTATAATGGTGCCAGATAATTACCATGTAGCCTCGCTGCAGAAGGGCGACTTTGGTTCCACCGGTTACCTGCTCATCGAAAAGAACGAGGAAGAAAAGCAAGGTCTGGCAGGCCTGACCAGCATAGTGGGTTCTCTCGGCGAAACGGTCGGTTTGTCTGAGGCAGACGGTTATATGCTGCTGAATGCGAAAACCGGAAAGCTTGTTAAGCTGGACATCAGCACCGACGACAAAGATGTATCGGTTGCCAAGAACTGCAAGCGGCAAAATGACTTTGTAAATAAATGCAGTTCGTTTGATTCCTATGAAAGCCTCTATCGCCCGGATGGCACCCGTAATCGCGGCCATTATTTCTGGCGTATCGACTGGATGCAAACCCCGGAGGGGCCTTATGCCGTTGTGCAGGAAGCAGGCACTCGCAAGATCAATGTCATTAACCTGGAGGATAACAGGCGCGTAACGGTACTTGAAAGAACGCTTGGCATTGCTTCACACGACGTCTCGCAAACCCCGGATGGCAGGGTTCAGATTGAGGCACAGATGGGCTTCTCCAAGGAAGCCGTAAACGACTCCTTGCAGGCGTATCACGCCGGCCTTCAGGCGCTTTCAGCGGCCAAGTAGGCCGCTCTTGGCAGTGGGTGACTGATCCCACTGCCTAACTTTTGCTATCATCCAAGGCTCAGAGAAACTGATCATGGACAGGCACAAGATTGCTCATGAGTATTAATTGGATCTTACTGATAATCGGCGGGCTTTTCGAAACCGGGTTTGCGATCAGCTTAGGGAAGGCGCAGCAGACAACAGGTAAGCAAATGGGGTTTTGGTTGGCCTCGTTTGCAGTGTGCGTGGCCATCAGCATGTATCTGTTATTCAAAGCCATGGGTGGCGAGAAGGCCATTCCTGTGGGTACGGCTTACGCAGTTTGGGGTGCAATAGGGGCTATCGGCACGGTTGTGGCCGGTATTATATTGTTTCAGGAGCCGGTTACATTTTGGCGAATGTTTTTTCTGAGCAGCCTGGTGTTGTCCGTCATTGGGCTTCAGGTGGTGAGTGCTTAAACATAACCCATGCATGGCGGGCACTCACAAAGCCATAAAGCCCTCGGGTTAAGCAGGCCTTACTCGGTCGAGGCTTGCTTGTCGATATACGCCGACCGACTCCCACCTTCCCCCTCCATACTCACACTAATCCTTGGCGCAGCCACATCAATATACCGCTCCTCCATCTTGCGCTTCAGCAGCAAATTAAACGCCCTGGATACATCCCACTGGTATTCCGGCTTGGTACGCATGCGCATCCGCAGCACCGGGCAGCCTTCCTCAAACGCATGTATGCCCTGCATTTCAAGGGGCGACCAGATCAGCCAGCGCATATCCGGCAGGGTGCGCAGTTCTTCGGCGGTTTCTGTCATTAGCAGTATCGCATCATCAATCGGCAATTCCCGTGGAATGCGGATTTTGAGCAGGGCGATGCCGAACTGCCGGGACATATTGTGAATGGAGCTTATTTTGCTGAAGGTGATGTGATGCACTACGCCTTCTAGATCCCGCAAGCGCACGGTGCGCAGGTTGAAGCCTTCAACGGTGCCCATGAAGCCGTTGATCTGTACGAAGTCTCCGACCGACATGGAGTCTTCAACCACAATAAACAGGCCAGTGATCAAATCCTGAACCAGTGTTTGCGCACCAAAACCCACCGCCAGGCCGATAATACCGGCACCTGCCAGAAGGGGGGTTACGTCAACGCCCAAGGTGGAAAGGCTCACCAAGGTAGCGATAACCAGAATGGTGATCAGCAGGGTGTTCCGGGCAATGGGCAGAATGGTTTGGGCTCTGGCCGGGTTAATGCGTTTATTGCGGTCCCCGCCGCGCATGGCTCTTTCCAGCAGTTCGTCTATAAATATCCAGGTGAGCTTTGCCACCAGCAAAATAAACGTCACACCAAGCAAGCTCCTTGCCAGCCCCGTGCTCACGGAAGGCTTTCCTCCAAGGCTGAACAAGGACAAGCCCCAGATTTGCAGAATCAGTTCAAAAAACAACAGCCAAGCAGCCGCCTGAATCAAGTTGTAGCCAAAGCGCACCAGCCTGCGGCTGAACGTGCTCAGGGCCTGGTGCTGGGGCCTGTTTTCCTGAATGCCTATCAGCCCTTGCAGGGCAAGCGTCAGCGCAAGCAACAGCGCGCAGATCATGGCCTTGCCTAGGGCCGCATCCGCTTCCCCGCCGTTCACAAACACCGCGACCACTGAGGCGCTGATGGCCACGAGCATGGGGATGTGCCAAAGCCGTGCCAGCAGGGCAGTGACTTCACGCCCTACACCTTGGTCTTTGCGTTGCGTATAGGGTCGGTTTCGAATCAGGTGGGTGACCGGGCGCCGGTTCCTTAAAATCAGGAAAAAACTAAGCAGCGCGGCGATAACACTGAAAACCAAAGCCAGGGCGCTGGCCAGCTCCGTGCCGAGCTGGTCGGTCAGTTCGGATGTACTAAGAGCATCCTCAAGAGCGAACAGCACGCCGATGATAAACAGTGGCAAGAGCATTCGCCGGCGCAGAATCATCACCGCGGTAAGGCGATGACCGCTGGAGAAAATGGAAATCATCACATCAAAAAGCGACGTCAACCCACGGGCGCTCAAGCCGGCATAGGCCAGAATAAGAATGGTGGTTTGGGCGTTTTCCGACATGCCAAATGTGGGCAGCCCGGCAAGCAGCGCGGTAAAGGTGATCAGCCATGGTAGTATGCGCCGCAGGAAGTGGGCAATCAGCATCCAGGGCCTTGGCTGCCTTGGCATTTGTAGCGGCCATTCGCGCCATGAAAAAAACATGCGACCCAAGCGCGTTAAGCCCCATAGTGCCGCTATCCACGCAATAAGGCCGGCGCTGATTTCTGCCAGAACGCGATAAGAGGCGCCGGTCAGTAACTTTTTGGCAGCATTGTAAGCATTGCGAAAATGGGTCTTCCAGATGGAAAGAGGCGTTTCCGCAGTGCTGCCAGCGCCCGCCGCTTCATCAAAAAACACCGCAAGGGCGCCCAGCAAACCCTCCCCGCCGGGGGCTTTTTTTGCCGCGCCCGCCGATTCTGCCTGCAATCCTTGTTGAATAACCTTAAGTTGCTCTACCAGTGCTTCGCGGCTCTCGTCATCTTGCAGGGCCTGGATGGTAACTTCTATAGAGGCTTCAAGCTCTTCCGGGGAGGCTTCTTCTTTCTCCGCCTGCCCCATAAAACCGGGTATGCCTGGGAGCGTAAAAGGTTGTGCCTGGGCCTTGCCCACCGCAACAAACAGCAAGATAAAGCCAACAAAGAGCGCGGTTAACCTCAAATCTCTACCTCTTCAAACAAATCCGGTACCTCGGCGTCCCATCCAAATTTTTCACTGATACGCTTGCGCATAATGTCACTGGCCAGCATCTCGCCGTGGGTAACATACACTTTCTCTGGTTCCAGCGCCCCCTGCTCCAGCCATTGCAAGAGTTCATTGTAGTCGCCATGGGCTGAGAGAGAGCCCATATTGTGGATTTCAGCTTTTACCGGCCAGTATTCACCGTGAATTTTTACCGATTCCACGCCGGCCACCAGCCTGTCACCACGGGTTCCCTGCGCCTGAAAGCCTGCGAATACCACACTGTTTCGATAATTGGGCAACAGAGTCTTCAGGTGGTGCAATACCCGGCCACCGCTGGCCATGCCACTGGCAGAAACGATGATGCACGGGTAGCGTATGGAGTCCAGTTTGATGGATTCGTCCACCGTGCGCACGAACTCGGTGTGGCTATCAATCACCTCGCACTGGCTGGCGCTCAGCTTGTGCTCTTTGTGGTGTTTGCAGAAAATCTCCGTGGCTTTGATCGCCATGGGGCTGTTGAGAAACACCGGCAGCTTGGGAATGCGCCCCTCTCGCATAATCTTGTGAATCACATAAAGCAACAACTGCGCCCGGCCCACGGCAAACGATGGGATCAAAACCAAGCCACCACGGCCTACGGTACGGGTGATGATCTCTGCCAGCTCGGTTTCCGGGTCGGTTTCCTCGTGCAGTCTGTCGCCATAGGTGGATTCACACACCAGCACATTGGCCTTTTTGATGGGCTCCGGCGGGCGCATGATCGGGTCATCCTGCCGGCCAACATCACCACTAAACACCACCGTGCGGTCGTGGGCCTTGTGGCGAACGTGCACGCAAGCGGAGCCCAGAATGTGCCCGGCCGGTGTAAATGTCACTTCAAAACCTTTTACCGGTTCAAAAATTTCGTGGTAGTGAAAGGATTCAAAATGCTTCAGGGCTTCCCAGGCATCCTTCACGGTAAAAAGCGGCTCGGGATTTTCGTGCCGTGAGAACTTTTTGCGGAAAGCGTATTTGGCATCTTCCTCTTGCAGATAACCCGCATCCGGAAGCAGCACCTTGCACAAATCGTGGGTGCCCTGGGTGCAGTAAACCTTGCCTTTGAAGCCATGCTTCACCAGCGCGGGCAAGTAGCCTGAGTGGTCGATATGAGCATGGGTGAGCACCACCGCATCAATCGTGCTCGGGTCCACCGGAAACTTTGCCCAGTTTCTCCGGCGCAGGGTTTTAACCCCCTGGTACATACCGCAGTCAATCAACACCCGGTGTTTATCGTCGGATAACAGATAGCGCGAACCGGTCACCGTGCCGGTGCCGCCGAGGAAGCGAAGTTTCATAACAGAAGGCCTTCTGGCTGGTCAGGTTGAAATACACCTGAAGAGTTTCCTTTCAGATTGCCTGAAAGTGCAACGGCAGAAAAGCCCGGATACGGTCGGTGGCCAATATTTGCTACTATTCACCCATACCGCACGAATACCAGCGACGCAGGAAGCCGGCAATGCACTACAGCTCAATACTCCCGGAAGTGATCAAAGTGGCAGATGAAGCCAGCACCCGAGTGCTTCATATTTACCAGTCTGACTTCAAAGTGAGTTACAAAGAAGACGAATCCCCCATCACGGCGGCCGATGTCGCCAGCCATGAGGTCATCGTAAGAGGTCTGCGCAATATCAGCCGGGACATCCCCATTCTCTCGGAAGAAGGCGCCCAGGCACCTTGGGAAGAGCGCCAGCACTGGCGTCGGTTCTGGCTGGTTGACCCCATTGATGGCACCAAAGAATTCACCCAGCGCACCGGGGAGTTCACAGTGAATATCGCTATGATTGAAGACGGCGTGCCGGTGATGGGCGTTGTTGCAGCTCCTGCGTTAAAAGAGGCGTTTTGGGGGATAAGAGGAGAGGGCGCCCACAGGCGCGACCGAACCGGGCAGGTGCGCCGCATTCGTGTGGCCGAGGCGCAGCCCACCGTTCGCGTGGTCGCCAGCAAGAACCACATGAACGATGAAACCCGCGATTTTATCAGAGCACTCGGGCCCCACAAAACCCTTCAGGCGGGCAGTTCCCTTAAATTCTGCCGCATAGCCGAAGGCCATGCAGACCTGTACCCCCGCATGGGCCCCACCAGCGAATGGGACACAGCCGCAGCCCATGCTGTGTTGCTTGCCGCAGGGGGTAACGTGAACACGCTAGACGGCGGGCCCTTACGGTATGGCAAAGAAGATGTGTTAAATCCGTATTTTATTGCGACAGGAAGCTGATACTTTGTTTGGCTTGCAATCCTAAAGTCCCTGACAGAAAACACCGGAACGCTATGACCTGGTACGCACTCCAACATAAACCCGCCCAAGGTGATCGCGCCTTGGCGCACCTGCAGAATCAGGACATCGCCTGTTTCTACCCGAAAATACAGGTAGAAAAAATCAAAGCCGGCAAGCGCACCCAAAAACTGGAACCTTTGTTTCCCGGCTACCTGTTCGTGAATCTGGAACAAACCGACCCCGCATGGGCAAAACTGCGCTCAACCCGTGGCGTACTGCGCGTTGTCAGTTTTGCGAACAAGCCGGCCGCCATTGCCGATGAAGTAATTCAGCAGGTTAAAAACGGCCTGGATTCTGTGCAAAAACAGGGTGGGCTCAAGCCCGGCGAGGCGGTTCAGCTGGGTGAGGGGGCCTTTGAAGGCATTAATGCGGTTTTTCAGGCTTATGATGGGGAGGAGCGGGCGATTGTTTTAATCAACTTCATGCAAAAGCAACAACGAATAAAAGTGCCCGTATCCGTACTCAGGCACTCAGCGCAGTAGCCCCTTTCCCTTCTCCTCTTCTTCACCACCAGCCCCAAACAAAAAGATGTCCGACTTTATGTCACTTGCTTGTTTGGCTCGATGACGTAAAATCGCCACGCTTCTTACACGGAACATTCATACACTGACAGGAATTCAGTTGGGGCTTGCATTCACCCCATGGCTTGATCCCCGTCATTGCTGGCAATTTATATCTATGACCTTAAAACACTGGGCCCTGGTCGGTGGGGCGGTAGCGTGCCTGATCAGCAATTTCACGGCTGCAGCGCCATGGCTAGAGCCGGGTGACGCACGGGCTCGCTATGCCCTTCAGAAGCTTGCAGACAGAGGCCAGTTTTCCCGGCCGGTTACCAGTTGGCCCATAATGTGGGGCTCTATAAGTAACGGCCTGAACGAAACAGACAGTCAGGCAGGCACAGATACCGGGCTGGCGCGTAGCTACATTGAATTCGAGCGCAGCCAGCAAGCCTCCCCGGGTTTCAGAACAGAACTTGAAGTATCTGGTACCAATGAAGTGGCTATGGTTCAAGGGTTCGAGCGTGGCCCCATGGCAGAAGCCGGCGCCAAACTCACCCTGCAGTGGCAGGGACAAAACTGGGCGTTTGGCCTGAACCCGACCTATGCCCACAACCCCGATGACGATGAAAATGCCCGGTTGGGTGGCTCCTACCTTGCAGCAACAGCCGGCAACTGGGTGTTTGGAGCTGGCGCTATTGATCGCTGGTGGGGCCCTGGATGGCAATCCAGCCTGATACTGTCCAGCAACGCACGGCCCATGCCCTCCGTATGGCTGAATCGCAAAGATGCCACGGCACCTGAAAGCGACTGGCTGAGCTGGATTGGCCCCTGGCAGTTCACCCTGCTAGCAGGTCAATATGAAAAAGAGCGCGAGGTTCCGGAAACTAAACTGATTGGTATGCGCCTGAATGTGCGCCCATTGGACGGGTTCGAGTTGGGCTTCTCCCGCGCGATTATGTTCGGTGGCGAAGGTCGGCCTGAAAACGGTTCCACGCTGTGGAATGCGCTGATTGGCAGGGATAATGGCCAGTTAGGGCTTGACAAGGAGCCAGGGAATCAACTTGCCAGCGTAGATGCTCGCTATGGTTTTGCAATCGGCAAACAGTCGTTGGGTGTGTACGCTCAAATGATGGGTGAAGACGAAGCTAGCGCATTCCCGGCGCGCAAATCTTGGCTGCTAGGTACCGATTGGACAACCCAGTTACTAAATGGCGAGCAACAGTGGTTCCTTGAATACGCTAATACCTTGGCTGATGATTTTATGGGAACAGCCATGCCTAACATCTCCTATGATCACTTCATTTATAGAAGCGGTTATCGTTATCAGGGGCGCACCATGGGGAGCAGTTTTAGTGGTGATGCAGAGGCCATAACGTTCGGCGGCTTCCACTTCTTTGATGATGGTAGGAACCTCACTGCCAGCGTGAGTATTGTAGAATTCAATAAAGATGGCGTAAGCAAAACGCCGGTTGTTGATGAGCAAATCAAATTGATGGTACCTGCAGAAAATGCGAAACAAGTCATCGCCAAAATAGCCTATGGCACCCAAGCCTTAAACGGCTGGCTAGATTTAAGTGCCCAGTATGCTGATAAAAAACTTGAGTTAGTGAACCCCGCAGAAAATCAATCTGGCCAATGGTCAGTCGGCGCAGCTTGGCGCTATCGATTTTAGCCTTGGATAGTACGACCTACTCTGATCTTATCTTTGACCCTTATTCCGGATACGCGTTGTGAACCTGAAAAGTCTACTTTGTTCCTTTCTTCTAATCTTGCCTGTGGCGGCAACTGCACAATCTATATCGCCGCCGCAGATCGAACAGTTCAAGTCTCTGCCGCAAGCACAGCAAGACGCCTTAGCGCGACAGTACGGCGTGGATTTAAACCAGATTCAGGGAAGCGCAGGCACGAACGGCCCGAAACCGAGCCAGCCAGTGACGGTGGTTCAGCCGCTTGAAAACGGCAAACCTGAAAGCGAAGATAACAACAAGCAAGCGAAAGAAGAGCAGGCGTTTGCTGAAAAGAACAACGGCCTGAAACCCTTTGGCTACGAGTTATTCGAAGGCAAACCCAGCACCTTTGCCCCAGTGACCGAAATCCCGGTTCCTGCCAACTACACACTGGGCCCAGGTGATGAATTGAAAGTTCAACTCTGGGGTAACGAAAACCGCCAGCTATCACTCATGGTTTCCCGCGATGGCACCATTGATATGCCTCAACGCGGCCCGATTGTCGTAGCCGGCTTGAGCTTTCAACAAGTCAGAGATGAAATCAGCAAACTGGTGGCCGAGCAGTACATTGGCGTAAAAGCCGCCGTGTCGCTAGGCGAACTCCGCAGTATGCGAGTGTTTGTGTTAGGCGAAACCCGCACACCCGGCTCCTACAGTGTCAGCTCCTTGTCGACCATCACCAACGCTCTGTATGTATCCGGCGGCATTCGCCACACAGGCTCCTTGCGTAACATACAGCTCAAACGCAACGGCAAAGTGGTCAGCACACTGGATTTATACGACTTGTTGCTCAAAGGCGACACTAGTGGCGACGCCCGCTTGCAACCCGGAGACGCGGTTTTTATACCGGCTGTGGGGCCTCGCGTGGGCATAGACGGGGAAGTGTACCGCCCCGCCATGTACGAAATTAATGGCACAACCAGTTTGCAGGAACTGATCAGCCTTGCCGGGGGCATGACGGCGCAGGCATACCCACAAATCACGCGCATAGAGCGCACAAACCAGGAGTTTTTGCGCGTGATTGCTGAGGCCGACCTGACGAAAGCAGCCGGTAAACAGGCGCGCGTAAAAGCCGGTGACCGGGTCACTATCGCATCCATTGCCGATGTAACCGGCCAGTATGTTGAAATAACCGGCGCCGCCACACGCGCCGGAAAGTTTGCCTGGGTTCCGGGCATGCGCGTGAGCTCGGTAATACGCAATCTGGATGCCGATCTGTTGCCCATGGCGGATACCAACTTTGCAGCCATCGTCAGAACCAATCCGGATACGCAACAAATTTCGGTGCTGAGCCTGGAATTGAAAAATGCCCTTATTAATCGTGGCGGATCAGCAGATTTGGTACTTCAGGAGAAAGACCGGATTTTAGTGTTTGCCGATGAAGGCAAGGGCGACTTTATACAAAACAACGGAAACGGAGATTCCGAGAACTATAGCCGCAGGGCTCTGTTCGAATCAGTAGTGAAGCGTTTGAAAACGCAGGCAACACCGACAGCACCGCAACAAACCATGACCATTAGCGGTCCTGTGCGTTACCCCGGTGAATATCCGTTACCGGCCACAGGCAAAGTAAGAGACGCCATCGTAATGGCGGGAGGGCTAACAGACTCTGCCCTGATGCTGGAAGCTGAGCTAGCCCGCCGCGTACTGGATGAAAACGGCGTAGAACGAACCCGCCTGCAAGCCATTGACCTGGCCAATGCAATGAATGATCAGGTCGATGTAACCCTGCAAAGCCGTGACCGATTAATGGTTAAGACTGTACCGCTGTTTGGTGCTACCCGAACCATTACACTGAAGGGCGAAGTTTTATATCCCGGGGAGTACACCTTCAGCGATGGGGAAACCCTTACCGCAGTGCTTCAGCGTGCTGGCGGCCTAACCAGCAACGCCTTTCCCCGAGGTGCCGTATTCACCCGCGAAAAGCTCCGACAGCTAGAAGCTCAGCGCCTACAAGAAGCTGAGCAACGCTTACAGGGCGACCTTTTGGGTGTTCAGTTGGAAGGCGATAGCTTCGGTGGCAAGAACGCACAAAAGGTCGAACAGGTAAAAGGCCTATTGGGCGATGTACAAAACAGCCGCCCGGTGGGCCGCATGGTGATTGATCTGCAGGCCGTACTGAGTGACAGCAGCTACCAATCCATTCGCCTGCAAGACGGCGATTCTTTAACCGTGCCCACTATTCCACAATCCGTAAGCGTATTTGGCGAAGTGCAGTTCCCAACCAGCCATCTGCACCTAGCTGGACTAACGGTTGACGACTACCTGGAACGCTCCGGCGGCCCAACCCGCCAAGCTGATGAAAACCGAGTGTACGTTGTGAAAGCCGACGGCTCAGTTATGTTGCCAGAGAAAAGCGCATGGTTTGGTGGCCGAAGCCAGCAACTACAGCCCGGCGATACCGTTATCATGCCGATTGATGTGGATCGCTTGAACCAGCTGGAACTCTGGACCAACGTAAGTCAGATTGTTTACCAGATGGCCCTTGGTGCAGCGGCTGTGGGGAATCTGTAATGAACCAACCTGTCGTGAGCCAAGTGGCTGAGCAAGCCTACTACCCGGATGATGAAATCGACCTCCGCGAGCTTTTCGCCACCCTGTGGCGTGGCAAGTGGTTAATCATCCTGTTCACCATCGTCTTCGCCGCCGCCGGCGTATTCTACGCGTTGAGCAAGCCCAACATCTATCGGGCCAGCGTGCTGCTGGCTCCTGCACAGAGCGAAGGCGGCCCCAACATTAGTGGCCAGCTCGGTGGCCTCGCTAGCCTGGCAGGTATCAGCTTGGGCGGGGGTGGGGGCAGCAAAACGACCATGGCGAAGGAAGTGCTGCAATCCCGCGCATTTCTCACCGAGTTTATTCACCGGCACAACCTAATAGTGCCTCTCATGGCTGCGGAAAGCTGGAGCATGGAGCAGGGGGAATGGGTATTTAATGAAGAGCTTTACAATCCGAATACCGGCGAATGGCTTATAGACGAAGATGGAAAAACTCTCGAACCCACAAACTGGGACATGGTTAAAGTCTTTAAAGATGTACTGAGTATTTCGGAAAATAAAGACAGCGGGATGATCACCCTCAGTATCAAGAGCCTGTCACCCCAAGAGGCTAAAAGCTGGGCTGAGAAGCTCGTAAATGACATAAACGAACACATGCGGAAGCAAGATGTAAAAGAGGCCGAAGCACGCATTGCCTACCTAGAGCAAAAACTGGGCGAAACCAACATTGCCGGCATGCAGCAAGTGTTTTACCAGTTGATTGAAAGCGAAACCCGCACGGTGATGCTGGCTAACGCCCAGAGTGAGTACGTTTTTAAGACGGTCGACCCGGCGGTAGTGCCTCAGGAAAAGAGCGAGCCCAAGAGAGCGCTTATAGCGGTAGTGGCCACCATGTTGGGGGGGATGCTTGGGGTGTTTGCTGTTTTCGTGATTGCTTTTATCAGATCCGGCAAGGAGAAGACTGAAGAAAAGGCGTGAAAATGAGTGATTAAGCGAAAGAACTTCGATAAGAGGCCCTTATCAGTTTTTAAAGGGCTTTTGTAATCAATGAGTTTGGTCTTCGGATTTCAAGCGTTGGAAACCCAAGCTAATCCGTTTCCAACAGTGTAAAAGCATTTTCCACATAATGTGGCTGATTGTGGTTAGAAACGCGTTTCCCGCGTAAGAAACTCCTTTTCCAAGTTCGGTATTCGATTGAATACGTCTCACTATTAACTCATGTAATCTGTTGAGCTAGGCCTTTGCCAAACTCCAAAGATCAAGTTTTTAACGCCGATCACCTCAAAGCCGGTATGAAAGAACGCGCCGTTAAAAGCGCGGGCATCACCTTGGCCGCTCAGGGTATCAAGTTGATCCTGCAACTGGGCTCCGTCGCTATCCTCGCCCGCTTGCTGCAGCCGTCAGATTTCGGCCTGATTGCCATGGTAACCGTGTTCACCGGCCTGGCCCTGCAATTTATGGAAGGCGGCCTTTCCATGGCGACCATCCAGCGCGACCAAATTACCCACGCTCAGGTATCCAACCTGTTCTGGGTAAATGGCGCCCTGGGTACTGTCCTGTGTCTGCTTGGCATCCTGATTTCGCCGTTGGTTGCCACTATTTATGACGAACCCCGCCTGACACTGGTGATGGCCGCCATGAGCCTGACTTTCCTGATTGGCGGACTATCCGTACAACACGATGCCCTGCTACGACGGCAGATGCGTTTTAAAGCCATCTCGGTGATCGACATTGTTTCCATGGCGGCAGGCGTTATCGCCGGCATAGCCGCAGCTTTGGGCGGCCTTGAATACTGGGCGCTTGTGATTAGCCCCATAACCACCTTCGCAACAAAAACAGTGACGCGTTGGCTGAGTGCCCGCTGGGTGCCGTCGATGATGAGCCGTGGTTCCGGTGTGCGGCCGCTGTTGGGGTTTGGGGCGAACCTGACCGGAGCGAACTTTATTGGGTATATGGCCACAAACCTAACCCCATTCGCCATCGGCTACATAGGTGGTGCCCAGTCGCTGGGGCTGTTTAACCGCGCCAACATGCTCACATCCATACCCTCTAGTCAGATGCTACCGCCGGTAATGAATGTATTGCAGCCAACTTTAGCCAGGGTTGCCAACGATCCGGAACGGCTGCGCAGCACCATCACGTCCATTATGGGTAAGCTGGTGCTTGGTACTATGTTTGTAACGCTCACCATGGCGGTCTTGGCAGACTGGATCGTCCAGTTGTTTCTGGGCTCCGGATGGGACGGTGCTGTTCCCATCTTCCGGATGCTAGCGGTGTTTTCGTTAGTAGAGCCCATTGCCGGCTTTCTGGCTGTTTCTCTTGTTGCGATAGGTAACGCGAAAGCACTGTTGCGATGGAAAGCGATTACCTTCTCCATTCTAATTGTCTCTGTAGGCATCGGCTCGTTCTGGGGGGCGTTTGGTGTGGTCGCGGCCTATGCGCTTTCTGGTGTGTTCATTCGTTTGCCCGGGTTTCTGTACTATGCCAGCTGGTTCCTGCCGGTTACGTTTGGTGAGCTCATCAGGGCATTAGTGCCCTCTGCAATCTGTGCCTTGGGAACCATTGCAGCCTTGTACTTGCTTCGACAGTTCATTCTCATAGAAAGCCCGATAGCGGGCTTAGCGGTATTTATAGCCGCTGCAGCAGTGATCTACCCGGTACTGTGCATACTCATAAAGCCCACCCGGCGTGAATTGATAGAACTCCGAGGCCTACTCAAACTTCTAACCTCCAGGAAATTGACCTTAAAGTGACGACCAAACAAAGCCTCCAAGCACTTAACGATACCGTAATCGCTAACGGCTACTGTGTAGGCTGCGGTGCCTGCGCCGTACCGGACCAAAGCCCGTTTAAAATCGTTATGGATGACTACGGGCAGTATCAATCCAGCCTGAAAGACGCCAACGTATTTGCGACAACGCAAAACGACTATGAGAAACTCTGTCCGTTCGGTTCGGGCACACCGAATGAAGATGAAATCGCCAAACAACACTTTTCGGAAACCTGCGATCACAACAACCAGGTAGGTTATTACAATGGAGTGTTCGCCGGGCATGTTGCCGAAGGTGATTTTCGGAACCAAGGCAGCTCCGGTGGAATGGGTACCTGGGTGCTCAATGAGCTGCTTTCAAAAGGGCTGGTGGATTACGTGGTACACGTTAAATCCGAAACAGCCGCTCAAGGCCTACACAACATCCCATTCAAGTATCAAGTTAGTGAAACTCTGGAAGAAATCCAGCAAGGTGGGAAGTCTAGATATTACCCGATTGAATTGTCTGAGGTGCTGAAAACCGTTCGGAACAACCCCGGCCGTTACGCCGTCGTTGGGTTACCTTGCTTTATCAAGAGCATCAGATTGCTCCAGGCCCAAGACCCCATTCTCGCAGAGCGCATACAATACTGCGTAGGCTTGGTGTGCGGCCACCTGAAAAGCGCCCATTACGCACAAAGCTTGGCTTGGCAAATGGGTATAGCTCCGCAGGAGCTTGAGGGCGTAGATTTCCGAATCAAAGACCGCTCACAACCCGCCAACCGTTACAGCACCTACGCCAAGGGTAGCACCGGCGAAAAGGTAGTGCCTACCAACCAGCTGTTCGGCGCAGACTGGGGCGCAGGTGCGTTCAAGTACAAGGCTTGTGACTTCTGTGATGACGTATTCGCTGAAACCGCGGATGTGGTGCTGGGCGATGCCTGGTTGCCAGAGTATGTGCAGGACAGCTATGGCACCAACGTCGTGGTAACCAGAAACCAAAATATCCGGCAGTTGATTGTTAATGCCCGTACTGAGGGGCGTTTAGAGATGGATGATCTGGGTGTTGCAAAGGCCGTTCAGTCTCAGGATGCGGGGTTGCGGCACCGGAAGATTGCGATAGGTTACCGAATTCACCGAGAACAAATGACGAAGGCTTGGGTTCCAACCAAAAGAACAGGCCCAATTAATACGCTGAGCCCGCGCTATGAAATGAAACGGCAGCGATTAAGGACCAAGTTGAGGCTCCTATCGCATGAATCGTTTTTGAAGGCGAAGCGTAAAAGCGAGCTATTGACATACATTAATACTGTGCAACCCGTTTATGCTCGCTACTCTCGGCAAGGGCGGTCATTTTTTCACAGGTTAATTTCTTTTTTGAAGAGGCGCCTGATTATATCTGCCCGGTAAGTGTGATCAAAAAATATAAAGGACGGTGGTGTTGAATGAGTGCTCTTGATTTTAGACGGCAATATATCATTAGTGGTTCGGAATTGGATCCATTGCCTGGTTGGGAGAGGGTTGATCTTTTTGAACAATTGATTGTTTGTTATCACCCTGATTTGGAGGTTGCAAGGGTTAGCACTCCCGCGGGGGGCCTAGTTGTTCTTGGTTATATCGTTGATCCTCTTTCGCCTGAATTGACGACACTTGAAATAGCTAAAGGATTAGCGGGCGATAGCAGTTCCTTTGATGACCTTTTGAAACATATATTTGGGCTGTCTGGTAGGTATGTAATAGTTTACTGGAATGGTTCGGAAGCGAAATTGGTTCACGACGCCTGTGCATTGAGAAAAGCTTTCTATTTGTTTGATGGTGATGAGGTTTACTGCGCTTCTCAGCCCGGGCTAATAAAGCACTATAAAGAGCTTGTTGAAAGAAAAGACGCAGATCTAATTGAGTTTATGAGCTCAGAAAGCTTTATGAAAAGCGAATCGTCTTGGGTTGGTGACGAGACTATTTATGAAGGTGTAAGACAGCTTATGCCAAACTCTTATCTGGATATAAGAGGTGGAGATGTTAAGCGTTATTGGCTCAATAATTTGGAGCAACTTTCTTTTGATGAAACGGTAAAAGAGGTTTCTAGGATACTTAAAGGAAGTGTTGATGCTATTACACGCCGAGGAGAGGTGATGCAGTCAGTTACCGCTGGTTGGGACTCCAGAGTTTTGCTAGCAGCGTCAAGATACGTGAGTGATAAGGTCTACTATTTTGTAAACACGATGAATGTTTATAATGATGACCACATGGACATAGCAGTCCCTAAAACCATGCTCGGAGATATGGGTTTAGAGCTTAACATTTTCAAGAATATGCCTAAGCTGAGGGATGATTTTTTTTCCCGTATTCAAGTTAATGTGGAAGGGGCAAGGAATCTTCCTAAGACTCTGGCTATACAGTATTACCACGACTTTCACTATGGAAAGTTGAACGTCAACGGTAATGGTTCTGAAGTGGCCAGAAGCTATTATGGAAGCGATCACGTTGAGTGGGGGGAGATAACTACGGATTACGTATTATCGAAAGCGGGGCTTGATAAAAATAGTCTCTATCTGAAAGGCCAGGTAGAAAAATGGTTGTCTGATGTCAAAGATTTGGTTGAAGATGGCGGTTTTAATATAATGGATTTGTTCTACTGGGAACAACGGATGGGTAACTGGGGTGGAATGTTCATGGCAGAACAGGATATCGCAGTTGAAGGGTTTATGCCGTTTAATAATAGAAAGTTATTGGTATTAGCTCTAGCACTCGATGCCAAGTATAGAGCAGCTCCAAATCATACTCTTCATAAGAATCTCATTGAGGAAATGTGGCCAGAGCTTTTGAAATATCCAATTAACCCAGAGACTTTGAAAAGTAAAATCAAGAAAGCTGCTAAAAAAGTAATTCCATCTGGCGCGAAGGACGCGATAAAGGCTCTCTTGCAATCGTAATCTAATGTCTAATCGGTAACCCCAATGAAAAAAGTCGGAATTCTGAATTTCCAATATTCAACTCACAACTACGGCGCCGTACTTCAGGCTGCTGCCCTTGAGCACATCTGTCGCCAACTTGGCCACGAAGCTACACACTTGGACTTCATGGCAAAGCCAAAAGTTAGGCTGAAGGGGCGTGTAGGGCAGTTGTTGAGAAAGCTGGGTTTGCGCAAAACACCGAAGGATTCCCAGATCGCCAACGAAGAAGCGTTTGAGCGGTTCCGGGAGAGCTTTATTAACAGAACAAAGCGCATTAAATCACCGAAGGAGTTTCGGGCGATCGCTCAGGGGTTTGAGGCAGTTATTGTCGGGAGCGACCAGGTCTGGCGCCCGGCATTCGCCAGAGACACACTGGCTTTTTTCCTAGGTCACGTTCCAAAAAATGTAGACCGTATCGCCTACGCTGCCAGTTTTGGAACGACAACCTGGGAACAGGCAGGTGACACGGCTTTAACCGAGAAGGTGCGGCAAGAGCTGCAGCAATTCAAAGCGGTTTCTTGCCGTGAAGAATCCGGTGTGGAAATTTGTAAGGATGTGTTCGGCGTTGGGGCGGTGCATGTACTCGATCCGTTGCTGCTGGTTGACGACTCTTTTATTGATAGGGTGGTTACTGGATCGTCAGTTAAATCCGGCTCCAAAGTGGTTTATTACAAGCTTGATGCCACGCCTGAATTTCAGGAAGACCTGAAAGCTGTTGGTTCAGAACTGGGTAGTGAGGCAGTTAATATCTACCTGAAAGATTCAAGCGTTCGCGAGTATCGAGAAGTGCCGGACTGGCTCGCGTTAATTCGCGATGCTGAGACGGTGGTAACCGATTCATACCACTGTATTTGCCTTGCGCTGCGGTACGGCAAGGATGTCGTTTACTGCCCGAATGAACAAAGAGGTCAGACCCGCCTGGACAGTCTGTTTAATAAGCTGGATGTGGAAGTGAAACCCTTGGGGATTGAGCTGAAAACACCGATGTTCAAGCTATCCAAGCGTGGTGATATCGAGGTTGTTTTGGAAAGAGAGCGAGCGCACTCTATGAAATTTCTGACGGATGCCTTATATGGCTGAGTGCTCGATTTCCATCATCATCCCTGCCTATAACGTTGAGAAATATCTCGGCGCTGCTTTACAGTCGATCAAAGACCAATCGGAGCTTCCGGATGAGGTCATCCTGATTGACGACGGAAGCACGGATGCAACGCCTGACGTCGCTAGGGCTTTTGAGTTTCCAGTTTCTTACCAGGTAGTGTCGATCGATAACGCCGGGCAAGGGAATGCTAGAAATCTCGGGGTTAGCCTTGCTTCGTCAGGGTATGTTTATTTCTTTGATTCGGATGACCTGCTTACTAAAAACTTCGTCAGCTCGATAAAAAAACAGATACGCGACAATCAAAAACCCGACATCATTCTGTTTTCCGGTGAGGCATTTAATGATAGTGAATACCAAGGCAGTCGCTGGGTAAACTACTCCCGAGGCTTTTCAGGTGTGTTTACTAATCGAACCGATTTCCTGAGCCAAGCGGATTCCCACAAAGCTTTGTTCTGCTCACCTTGTTTATATGTATCCAAGAAGTTTCTTTGGGGGCCGAAAGGGCTAGAGTTCGGCCCCAATTTTCTGGAAGACGAAGCGCTTTTCTTCCCGCTCTTGTTCGCGTGCAATACCTTTGTGGTTATTGATACGGTGCTCTTTCTGCGTCGAAACCGCGAAGGCTCGACCATGACTATGGCGCCGAACACCAAGCATGTAAATGGTGTGCTTAATTGTATGGAAAACATGTTGAGTTTGTACGCTTCCGAAGATCCTATGTCTGGGAACCGTCGACATATTCGTAAACGGCTTGAGTCATATTGTTTGGCTTATCTCGTTATGGCCAGAAGGGCAGGACTTTCAGTAAGAGTTGGGTATGTGTTGAGCGCAATAGCCAAGAGTAGAAGTGTGAGTTTGGCTGTGAAAACTCTGCTATATGGCGTGCGTGCCGACCAGTCAAATACGATGCGGAGAATTGCCAGAGCTGTGAAGCGGGTGAGGGGAGTTGCCCGAGGGTAGGGGGGGGCAAAACGTCCATTTTATAGAGAGGTAGCACCGGTTCGTTGATATCGAAAAACGGCGAAAACTGGGGTTTCGGTAAATTACTAAGATCCAGTTTACTGCTCTCCGCCCTAGGGCCGAAATCTCACTTCACCGAAGGCTGCTTGTTTGATTGAGTGCTTTTGTAGTGGCATAGTGAACCTGGCCACTTGACTTTGAGTGTATGATCACTCACACAGAAAGTCAGGTGCAGACGATGACGAAGAATAGAAGATACAGCCCGGAATTCCGCTTGGAAGCGCCCCAGCTTGTGGTAGACCAGGGTTACACCCTGAAGGCAGCGTGTGAGGCAATGGGTGTCGGTAAGTCCACGATGGAGTACTGGGTGCGCCGACTCCGAGCGGAGCGATCTGGCAAGGCTCCACAGAAAGGTGAGGCGCTGACCCCGGAGCAGCGTGAGATTCAGGAACTGAAGCGCAAGCTGCGGCGGGTGGAGGAGGAGAAGGAGATATTAAAAAGGCTACGGTAGATTCAACCGGTCAGTGCAACATAATGCACAATGGTAACTATCGGGGCTTTCAGAATGCCGCAGCAAGTATCAAAGACCAGGGGGCTGACCTACCAGCAGAAGCAGGAGCTATGGGCTCGATGGAAGAAAGGGCAGTCGCTTAGCGAGATTGGCAGAGCCCTTGGAAAGCATGCTGGATCGATCACTGGAATGCTCGCCATACATGGTGGCATTGCCCCGCTGGGACGCTCCAGATCAGCGAGGGTGCTTAGTAGCTCTGAGCGCGAAGAGATTTCACGAGGTATCTCAGCGGGACTGACATTGACTCAGATTGCCGACTCGATAGGACGGTCTACCTCAACCATCAGTCGAGAGGTCAGTCGGAACGGAGGAAGAAGTCGGTACAGGGCGAACGTGGCAGACCGGCGTGCCTGGATCCAATCAAAACGGCCGAAAAAATGCCTTCTCGCATTGAATGAACCCCTCCGTGCAGCCGTTGCCGAAAAGCTGAGCCTTGACTGGTCTCCAGAGCAAGTAGCAGGCTGGCTAAAACGCCAGTTCCCGGACGACAAGTCGATGCATGTGTCCCATGAAACGATTTACCGAAGTCTCTTTATTCAAGCCCGCGGTGTTCTGAAGAAGGAGCTTGTCAAACACCTCCGATCAAGACGTAGCATGCGTCGATCACGGTGCAGAAGCTCTGAAGAGGCAGAATCCCGCACCAGCATCACGGATTTAGTTTCTATCCGTGCTCGGCCAAAAGAGGTTGAAGACAGGGCTGTTCCTGGCCATTGGGAGGGAGACCTGATATCCGGATCCAAGAACTCACATATTGCGACGCTCGTAGCGCGGCAGTCTAGATTTACGATGCTCGTTCATGTCGGCGGCAAAGATACGGAAAGCGTTGTTTCGGCGCTGTGTCGGGAAGTTGGCCAGCTCCCCGAGGAGTTGAAGAGAACCCTGACCTGGGATCGAGGGGGTGAGCTGGGTAACCACAGGAAATTTACGCTTGCGACCGACATGCAGGTTTATTTCTGTGACCCGCAGAGCCCTTGGCAAAGAGGCAGCAACGAGAACACCAATCGTCTGTTGCGCCAGTACTTCCCGAAGAAGACCGATTTATCGGGCTATTCCCAGAAGGAATTAAATAAATTTGCAAGGAAGCTGAATGAAAGACCGAGGAAAACACTCGACTACCTGACACCTGTGGAGAAGCTACAAAGTATATTTGCGTTGACCGGTTGAACTCACCACCGCTCTCTTGATGTCGGACTCCCTGAGCAATTCTCGATAATCGAGCGACTTGAAGAGAGCCATGCGGTGCAGCATCTGTGTCAGGTGTTTGGGGTGCATCGCAGTAGCTACCGGGCCTGGCGCAGCCGGGACAGCAGGCCCTGCGAAACGGAGCAGGGCCTGCTGGAGCAGATTGTCGAAGCGCACGAGGCCAGTAACGGTTCGGCCGGCGCTCGTAGTATTGCCCAAATGGTTACGCAGGCCGGAATGCCGCTAAGCCGTTACCGTGCCAGCAGACGGATGAAGCAGTTGGGATTGGTGAGCACGCAACCGCCAAGTCACGCTTACAAAAAAGCGGATCAGCCGCACCAGGATATCCCGAACCTTCTGGATCGGGAGTTCGATGTGAAGGAGCCCAATCAGGTTTGGGCGAGCGATATTACCTATATCTGGACAGGTGCACGCTGGGCTTATCTGGCGGTGGTCATCGATTTGTTCTCTCGTAAACCAGTAAGCTGGGCGATGTCTTTATCGCCCAATACGGAGCTGGTAAAAAAGGCTTTGACGATTGCCTACGAATCACGTGGAGAGCCGTCGGAAGTCATGTTTCATTCGGATCAGGGCTGCCAGTACACCAGCCTGGGTTTCCGACAGTTGCTCTGGCGGTACCAGATGAAGCAGAGCCTCAGCCGCCGGGGAAATTGCTGGGATAACGCCCCAACAGAGCGCTTCTTCAGGAGCCTGAAAACAGAGTGGGTGCCGGAAACCGGGTATCCGTGCTTTGCCTCGGCGAAGCAGTCAATAACGGACTACATGATCGGTTATTACAGCGCCCTTCGCCCGCATAAGCATAACGAAGGACTGCCGCCAAACGTGGCTGAGCAGGCCTACTGGAAAGCTCAAAAGACGGTGGCCTAAAACACTTGACCACTACAGCCTGTTACCAGATCGGGGCAGCCTGACGGAAGAGCTGGAGCAGGTTAGGGAATATCGAGTTGAGGTGGAAGCTACCAGCCCGTGACCTCTATCGGCCAAAACCATTCCGAAGCAAGTATGCTGGCGCTCACCTACGGATACCTGACAGAGATCGACCGAGGTGGCCGGTTGCGTACTGCAGTAGGGCCAGACCGTGTTCTTCAGGGGGAGGCGACAAGCCCTACTTTGTGGGAGCGCCGGAGTGCGCCAGTGAGGTGCGCCGCATTCACGGCCTGAAACCCGGTAACGGCAATGTGCATAAACTGACTATTTAGAAGAGGCAGCGTTGTCTGGTAGAAGTGGTATTGGGGCTTGAGTTTACTGCCATGAATAAAACCATCCGCGGTAGCCGCTTCCGCACCCGCTTTAATGCAGTGATTTTGTCTGTATCCAGGGAGGGCAAACGGGTGCTTGGCAAACCGATTGATATCACCTTTCGCATGGGCGACACTTTGTGGCTGGAGGCCAGCTATCAGCTTGAAGAACAGTACCGCTTTCTGTCGGGATTTCCTGCTGGTCAGCGCCTTAAGTGATTCCACACCACCGGACTTCCATAATGCCCTCAAGCCACTGGGCATACTCGCGGTGACGGTGGTGCTTAGCACCTGAGGCTTGCTGCCGATTCTTGCGGCTGCCCTTGTTGCCGCCGGAGGCATCATAGTGTCTGGCTACCTCACGGCCAGCCGTGCCCGCCGCAGTGAAGATTTGCCGGTATTGATTGTGATTGCTTTGTCGCTCGCCTTGGGCAATGCGATGACAGAAACCGGCGCCGCCTACTCGGAAGCCAGTAGTTTACTAGACTTCGGTCCGCTAATCCCTTGAGTGACCCTGGGGTTACCCCCCCCCCAACGGAAACTGGCTATGATGCCCTGAACTCTACTTGCGCACTCCGCTAAAAAGGGGGATTACCATACCATCTCGGCCAGAAACCGCTCTGTTTGGATTATCTTGCTCTTGGCGGAGAACTCTTCATGCCGCATGATCATTACTGCCGGTTCGATTGTCAGGGAATTAAATATTTCCAGATCAGGGACTCAGGCTGAATTAATCAGCGCTTCCTTAGGTGTTTGTTCGCTTTTTTGAACAATAGCCTGTCAAGACCATGCTGTTCTAGGAAATGACGGAACTTGAGAGTTGTGGCTACGTCCGGCAGACGGTGCAGCTTCAGAGCGGCAAGCTGGCGTATGGATTCGATCTCGTACAGGGCGTCTTCCATGGCAGGATCACTGAGGTTATAGAATAACTGCATGCAGTGAATGCGGAGCATGGCAGACAGCAGATACGGAGGTAGTCTGTTCTGGCCCTTGGGGTAATAACGGGCTACTCTCTTCTCCAATCGCTTACAGGGAACCAGCTTATCCATCCGTTCCAGAAAGATCTCGCGCTGGTTTTTCGCTTCTTTGTACGGTACTTGGCTTCGGATAAAGTGGTCTGATCCATGATGGCAACAAATCCTATGCGGTAGAAGATGACCGTATTATCGCTAGTTTTGGAGACTTATTCATGTTCTCCTTAAAAGTTAATAACGAGATTGTTTGTTTAAATGAAACGATATATTCTGGGTGAGCGCGCTTCGTTAAATTTTTTGTTTCCATTAATATTTTTGTTTTTTTATAGTGTAAAATTTACAGGGCTTCCTAATTTTTCACATTTAGGAGGAGTGTTGATTCCTTTTGTATTTTTTCTTATTTCAAAAGTCGGTTATAGCTTAAAAGTAATAACTTCCAGTTTAAAGTTTTGGTTGTTATTAGCTGTCTTCTTTATGTTTCTTACTTTGTCGGTGGCAGTTCCATTCTTGCATGGCACTGCAGATTTTAGCTTGTTGCCAACGATCGCCCACTCTATATTCATAATTCCAGCATGTATGGCGATTTCATCGCTGATCAATAACGGTAGAGATGATGATCCGCTTGGAAATATTGTTAATTTGTTGGGTTGGTTGTTAAAGCTGCAAGTTGTTTTTATACTTTTAATGCTTGTGAGTTCGGATGCCCGAGATTTTGTTCATGGTTTTGTGCGCACCGAATCACAATTAGACCGAATGGCAGTTTACCAAGGCTCAAGAGGGCTCGGCGTCTCGGGTTCGGTTGCGTTCGGGTTATCCACGCAGCTTGCAATAAACTATCTTTTATATTTTTTTATGCTTTATGTAAGTAGATGCAGTAGTTACAAGGTCATCGATTACGTCTGGATGGGGCTTGGTGTAATAGCGATGTTCTCTGCTGGGAGGACTTCAGTAATCTCGGTGGTCTTTTTACCGTTTGCTATATTTATGTATTCAGTTCAGTTTAAGAAAGTTAGTATTAAGGGATTTGCTTTTGACTCTGTTGTTGTGGCTTTTGTGTTGTCTTTGTTTGTGTTTTTTTATTATATTTTCGGGCTTTCTGAGAATGAGTCGATACAAAGATATATTTTTTATGTTTTTCAGCCAGTTGATCACTTTCTTCGAACAGGAAGTTTTGAGGTTTCTTCTCTTAAGGGTTTAAATAATATGTATTATTATCCTGGGGATAAGACATTCATTTTTGGGGATGGGCGGTATAGCAGCGATTCCGGTGGGTACTATGGTTCTGTCGACGCTGGATATATGAGGTATATCCTCTACGGAGGTGTTTTTTACCAAATCTTATGTTCTGTTGGTTTCTTGTATTTTTGTATTATTTTTAATTCAGTATTGAAGAGATATTTGCTTGGAAGTCATTGGCTGGTTATTTCGATTTTTTTTGTAACATTTGTACTTCATTATAAGGGAGATTTTATGCTTTTGGCGGTAAATCCTAATAAAATATATTTTGTAGTTATTTTCTACTTTATTTGTTTGAGGGCCAGAGAGAATCGGAGCCTGTCAACATAGTTGGCGCGTTTAAGGGCTCAGCTCTTTAACAATTAGCCGCCTTTTCCGGGTTCAATGTGACCGAGTCCGCTAAGCTGAGGTTTCGGGTTTTCCTAGTCCAGCGTTGGGGGTTCGCTGCTTTCGCCGCGTCTATAACCTGTTTTCGCTGTGCCAAGATTTGGTCAGCCTAGCCAGTATGGCGCTGCTGGGGTGTTACGTAATTCAGGGCAACGTGCCGATGCTCGGTGTTGTACCAGCGGACGAACTTCCCTATGTGTCAGCGTAGTTGACGGATTCTATATGGGCCCTCCGGACAATGTACTGGTTTTGTCTGTTGGCGAAAAGACTCAGATTCAGGCTCTTGACCAAACCCAGCAGATATAGCAGCTTCGCCCAGGATAAGTTCAGCGCCGCCGGTCCAAGAAATTTTTTGGATGTCTTGCGTCAAATTGGCTGTGACACTTCGAAGGATCTGGATCTGGATCTGCACTTCACGCCCACGAGCCCTTCCTAGCTGAATGCGGTCGAGGGATGGTTTGGCCAATTCGAGCGACGCGGGGCATTTTCACTAGCGTCGGTGAATTGAAGTCTGCGATTAAAAAGTTCATTAAGGTTCACAACAAACACTGGCAAAGCAGTTCCGTTAGCATAAAAGCGCAGAATCCATTACGACGTCAGTGGTTCGGGCAGAGCTGAGTCTAATTGACAATGAATGAGCAAATTAACCGAACGGAGCATTAGCTGTCGCTCGTCTGATTATAGATTGCTATCGTAAATAATGGAGAATGGCCTTGAAAAAAGCTCTCAGTGAACCGTTAATCACAGTTTATATTCCTACTTATAATAGAGTTTCTCTTCTCCAGCGGGCTGTAGATTCGGTTTTGTTGCAAACGTATAAAAATATAGAGGTTATTGTAGTTGACGATCAGTCAACAGATTCAACTGTAGAGTACTTGCGGTCTGTTTCTAAATGCAACGCTAATGTTCGCTTTTTTGTCAATGAAGTTAATTCTGGAGCATGCGTTTCTAGAAACAAGGCTATACACGAAGCTCGTGGTGAATATGTGACAGGGCTCGATGACGATGACTACTTTTGTAAAGACCACGTTGAGTCGCTTTTGAGGGCGTGGCGGAAGAAAGATAAGGATGCGATTGCAATATTTCCAAATTTTCTTAGAGATGCTGGTGGCGTTCTCAAGAAGGCGTCTGCTCGTTTAAAAAGTTGTCGTGCAAGTGATCTCATATTCTCAAACTGGATTGGTAACCAGATATTCACTCAGAGAGATGTTCTCCAAAGTGTTGGCGGTTTTGACGAAGACTTTCCTGCTTGGCAAGATTATGAGTGCTGGTATAGGTTGCTAAAAAATACTGGAAAGAAAGCTGTGTGTTCCGGGGAGTATACCTATGTCCAAGATGCTTCTCATGCCCAAGAGCGAATCAGTAGTTCAGGCACCGATAAAATCACTAGGGCTTGGAACTTGTTTACTGAAAAACACTTACTCAGCCGAACAGAGCGAGAGATTGTAAGGCTAATGCTCGTTACCTATGGGGTCCGGAATGTTAAGTTGCGCTACTTATTAATTAAGATGGTTCGGATGCCAAAGCCAACTAACATAAAAAATAGCATTGTAGTTATTTTTAAGTATCTAAAAATTATTTGAGGTGCGAGCTGTGATTTCGAAACCTCTAGTTTTGACTATAGCCATATCGACTGTTAAAGGCGATTTTGATGGTGTTTTGGAATACATTGTAAGAGTATCTAACAGACTACCTAGGAGGGTTGGGTTTGTAATCGTTTCTCAGCTTGAAGATGTTGATCGATGTTATAATGAAACGGATTCTGTTAAGGTTGTTTTTAGTACTCAGAAGGGTCTCTCAAGAAGTAGAAACTTAGCCTTTGATAACTGTAGGGCAACTTGGGTTTGGTTTCAGGATGGCGATATATGTTTAATTGAATCTCGGATAGAGGCTCTTATAAACTTTCTGGAAAGCTCTCAGTTTGACATCGTCTTATGCCAAGTTGGTAGCTTGGAAAACAAAGCTGAAAACTTTAAAGATTACTCAAGATATAGCGTAAGCCCAACATTGCTTTCATTCCGAATTTCGTCAATAGAGATCATCGCAAGAAGTGCTTTCCTTAAAAATAATAAAATCAAATTTGACGAAAATTTAGGGCTAGGTACCCAACTTCCGTCCTGCGAGGAAAATCTGTTTTTTTACGATGCGGTTGTAAGAAATAGGGCAAGATACGGTCGTTATGCAACGAACGTTTGCTTGCATACGACAATGCCCGAAAACCGTAGCATTGACTATAAAAGAAGGTACAAGGCACGTGGTTACCTATTGGGTAGAATGCGCAGTATTATTTCGCCGCTGGTTCTAGCCTGGTGGACTATCCGTAATACAGGCGATGGGGTTTCTCGAGTTTCCAGATTCAGCCTTATGCTCCAAGGATATTTACGCTGCATTCGCAGACTGCAGAACTAGGGAGACTCTGAATAAGTCTCAAAATCAGCGATAATACGGCCATCGTCAACCGCACAGGATTCGTTGCCACCATGGATCAGATTACCTTCTCCGAAGCCGAGTACCAGACCAAGAA
>NZ_NIHC01000012.1 GCF_002806945.1 Marinobacter salexigens | reverse complement strand
TAGCAACCGCTCTCAGAGATCACAAATAGAGGCTCGACTTTACCCTTAGCGCTCCCAGTTAATTGATAAATAAGAAACGAGTATCCTGAAGATAGCAACGGCGGGTTCAAGATGGGATCACCGGACGCTTACAACTATCACGCGAAGAATAAGCCATAAAGCATCACCCAAACTTCAGCGGCTGAGGCGGGTTTCGGAGATTAAGACTTGCTGGTGAATCGGTTGCAAACGAAAAGATATGGTTAAGCTGTAAGCGTCGTCCGCCCATGCCGGGCACACACAAAAAAACCCGCCTTGTGGGCGGGCTTCGTAGTGGATTCGTTTCAAATTCGTTGTTTGCGACGACTTATTCCAAGTCCTAGCATACCCAAACCTAACAAGGCGAAAGTGCCAGGTTCCGGGACGCTAACTGGTGGAGTTCCGCTGCCAATCAGCTTTGACGAGCCTCCCTGAAATCCGCCTCCCTCAATGCTTTGCACGCGCATGCCTACTCTCTGGTTGGAGAACTGGTTCGCGTCCAGCCCGGTAATCGTCAAATCAAAACTAAGCGTCTGGTAAAAGTCCGGCCCACCGTTGCTGCCAGTCATAACTGCAAAGTCCCAAGCAGTTTCGCCGGTCCCGTTCAGATTCACATTTCCACCGAGAGACGAACTAACAGTGTCCTCACCGAAATCTGACCCCGTAATTATACTGGCCGGGTTCTGGTTGCTGAACGTTGCTCCCCCTGAAAGCGCACCAAAGTCGGCAAAATCAAACCACAGTCCCAGAATGTCACCTTTGGTGAGGCCGACGTTGACTGGGTCTGAGATGTTCGCAGCAATTGTGACCATATTGGTGCCGCTGTCCGTAAATGTCACCTCGCCAAAAAATCCACCACCGTTAGTTGCATCCTCCAAAGACGTGGTGA
This sequence comes from Marinobacter salexigens, assembly GCF_002806945.1. Lineage (GTDB taxonomy): Bacteria > Pseudomonadota > Gammaproteobacteria > Pseudomonadales > Oleiphilaceae > Marinobacter > Marinobacter salexigens. Next base: position 44,153 of record NZ_NIHC01000012.1, on the reverse strand, counting down.
TGACCGCGCCATTAGCAAAGGATGTGACAGCGAAGATGGACGCAACTGAAATGAATCTCCCCAAAAAGTTCATAGACTTTTTCTCCTTGAAACTCGGATCACCCGAATCAGATTGAAGCAATAATCAAACCACAAGTTTTTTATTTATAAATTTCAAGATGTTATCAATTTTGTGGTTTTACAGTATGTAAAAAAAACTGACATAAATGTCGAGTCGCTTCGGCTGAAGCCAGTTTTTCATATCAAGATACCGTTCAATCCATGAACATCTTCCACGAACGTGCGAATCCGCCGAGCCTGTGAGTTACGTAACTTTTCCCCTAAGCTTAAAGTAAGACATTGGTTACAATCGATGTGCTGAACAAGGGCATTTCGGCCGCATGGCGGGCTCAAGATGGGATTGCCGGACGGTTACAAAGATATGGTTAAGCTATCAAATTAAAATGCTTATGCACCACGTTTTCGACTGGAGATTTCAGTGGAGCTTCAATAAATGGGGGTTAGTGGAGCAGGAAACCCTAAGGCATGCCCACGTTGGCAAGCGTTTAATCGATGAAGGCGGCAGTTCTCATCTCAGACAAGGCCATTCTTCGCTGAACTACTCTATCCTATCTTTTGCTTAAAACTGCTGAAGCCTGCTGATAGCGTTTTGAAGCATCGCATCACTAAACAATCCAACCTTGCGAGCTGCAGCCTGTTTCCCTGCAGGCCAACTAGCCAGGCCCTTTTTTATCTCGTCAAGGTTCGGCTCATATCCTTCCCGCTCAACGAGCCAATCCACAGTAGACAAGAGCTCCATACCCAGCGGTGACTGAAAGCCATCAATAAGTTCAGACACTTTATCCAGAGCCGGTGCATAAGTCTCAGCTTCACCGGATTTGAGGTAAACGCTCACCGTGTCCTTCCGTGTTTGGTCAAACCAGATTATATCTTCCGGCTTGGCATCGCCCAGGCGCTTTTCACACTGCAAGTAACTGCCGTCCAGTGAGTCCAATAGGTGGCGCAGCCTGTCTGCATAGGGGCCGTACCGGTGGGCTTTAAATCGCAGATCCATTGGCTCATTTAGCCCAGACTTGATGATTGCCCGTTCCATAAACCAAGCCAGTTTTTGGATCTCAAGCAGAGAGCATTCAATGCCCAGCATCCAGTAACGTCGAACCAGTTCAGCAATCAAGGCTCTTGGGGGCGTGAGTTTTTCAACGCCGGTTCTGCGGGTCACATTCTGGTACTGTGCGGTCGGTTCATAAATCACAATACGCACATCAGCCAGGTCGCCCAAAGCTTCTTCAATCAACGGTTTAACGGTTGCCCATTCGAGGCCACCATTACCGCTGCCAAGAGGGGGGATGGCAATCGATTTGATGTCGTTGTCCAGAATAACCTGCCGAAGATCCTGAAGGCCTTCCACAATCCACTCAAGCTCTGATGGGGCGCGCCAATGCTGTTTGGTTGGGAAGTTTATGAGCCACTTAGCCCCAACAAGATCTGACCGCTCGGTCACAAACATCTTACCAGTCTGAACCCTGTGCTCTTTGCAGGCCTGCGCATACGCCTTGTAGTTTTCCGGGAACGCATCCTTGAACATCAGGGCAATGCCTTTACCCATAACGCCCACGGTGTTCACGGTATTCACCAAGGCATCCACGTCAGCTGCAAGCAAATTGCCTTTTGTGTATTCAATCATCAGAAAAACCAACTTGGTCTGCTGTATACGCCCAAATCAAGCTGTCGCTCATCGACCAGAGCCTGAATCTCGTTTATCACAGTGTCATTGTAGGCTACTACGCCCAGGAGAGCATCTACCGGTAGATGCTTATGGATCAGTGCCTCAGCCTGATAGCGCTCGGACTTTTCAGGGTCTTCTGCATCTCTTTTGAAATCGCGAGCTTGCAGCAAATCCCACCGAATCATGGTGGCGAGGTGATCTTTGTTGTTGCTGAAATTGGCGTTTATCAGGTAGGCGTGTCGATCCGTGAATAAGTAAGGGATGGCAGCCTCTTCAACTTTCGCCAGTGAGCTGACGAGAATCACAATATCCGATTTCTGCCGTTGTTGTACGTTTCTTCCGGTCACGATGTTAAGTAGCATGGGTGAATACGGTGTGAAGTAGAACGGGATGTAATCAGACAGCACCGCCTGGTCCGGCTGCAATCTGACGGGTCGTTCGCCCCTCAATGAGATCCTGGTTGCCAATGGTGATGAACTTCCCGTCTTTCGCATTGCTGGAAGGGCAGTGCAGGCCGTGGTCAAGCAGCCACGGTAAATTTCTCCGATGGGTTATGCGGAAAATCAGCGCCTTTTCAGGCCTCAGGTTTTGTTCAAATCCCATGAGTATCCATGCCAACTATTGAATACCTTCATTTGCCAGTGTTTGGTTCCAATCCGCCCTCATACCCATCCCGCAATCACGCCCTCATCTAGGTCGACTTCTACTTGGAGCCTGGCCCGCTCTGATAAAGCCTAGACTATTATCAGTTTGCCCAGAGGCAGAGTTGTGATGATCTCGGATTTCATGCCCGGTTCGGCCCTTAGTCTCAGTCCCGTGCCAGTCATCATGCGGCATCCGGCAAATTCTTCTTGCACTAGCCTCAGGATTATCATGTATACGCTCCTCCAGTTTTCATAGAATTCTACCGGTCAGAAGGTTTATTGGCTTGGGCATGGCGAGGCTTGAACTCTTTTTGGGGCACAAAACCTACTATAACGGGGTGCATTTCAGTCTGCACCCCAAGATGTACCCCAGAATGTTTAGATTGGGGCGGATTATTATAGACCGATAGGGAAGAGAGTTTTCGTTAAGTTCTTTTTAAAACAGGCGGTTGGGGTGATTTTTGGATTGGTTCGGAAGGGTAACTGGTGCCCTCGGCAGGACTCGAACCTGCTACCTTCCCCTTAGGAGGGGGACGCTCTATCCAGATGAGCTACGAAGGCGCTTCTTTGAGAAGGTCGGTATGATAACGGCCTGAGGCTTGTGGCTCAAGGTGTTACTGTGAATTCCGCTGCTCTGGGAGCGTGCTTTGTCTGACTCTTTCTCGTTAAGCATCGTTGTGCCGGTCTGGATGGAGGCGGCAGGCATTGTTCCGGCGCTTGAGGCTCTTCAACCACTGCGGGCCAAGGGGCATGAACTGATTGTTGTGGATTCTGGTAGTACTGATGGCACTGCCAAGGTGGCAGGGCCGCTTGCGGATCGGGTGATTCAGTCAGAAAGGGGCAGGGCCGTGCAGATGAACACGGGTGGCTTTGTAGCTAAAAGTCAGGTCCTTTTGTTCCTTCATGCGGATACCCATCTTCCCCAAAATGCACTGGATTCCCTAAATAAATTTGCTCAAAGCGACAAAGCCTGGGGGCGCTTTGATGTGCGCTTAAGCGGCCGTGGTGCGATGTTCCGGGTCATCGCATGGTTTATGAATCAGCGCTCGCGTTTAACAGGCATTTGCACGGGTGATCAGGCGCTGTTTGTGCGCAGGGAAGTGTTTGAAGCCTTGGGAGGATTCGAACCTATGCCCATCATGGAGGATATTGAGATGTCTCGCCGGCTTCGACTTGTTTCCCGTCCTTACTGTATTAAGAGCCAAGTCACAACAGATAGCCGGCGGTGGGAGCAGGGCGGCATCTGGAAAACGATTTTTCTTATGTGGCGTTTACGCTGGCGATATTGGCGCGGGGAGTCCCCGGAAACCCTTGCTCATTCCTACCGTTCGGATGTTCGTAATGGCAAATCCTGATTCTCCCCGCGCTGTGTTGATGCAGTTTGCTAAATGGCCGGAGGCGGGCCGGGTAAAAACGCGCCTTATTCCTGCGCTGGGTGTTGCGGGTGCTTTGGATGCACACTTAACACTTACGCTTGCTGTGCTTGAGAACTTGTGTGACTCCGGGCTTACCGTTCAGTTCTGGTGGGATAGAGAAGTAGAACCTGTTCCTGAGGAGGGACTGCAAGTTGTTCGCGCTATCGAGCATCGAGGTCTGGAGCAGCGAATACAGCAAGGCGCGAACCTGGGGAGTCGCATGTTAAGTGCATTGGACAACGGCCTTGAATCCTACGCCCATGCGTTAATTGTGGGCAGCGACTGCCCGTCGGTCGAGCCGGGCTATGTGCACAAGGCGGTGTCCTGCCTTGAACACTGCGACGTGGTTCTGGGGCCGTCCGATGACGGTGGCTACGTGCTCATAGGAGCCCGCCAGACTGTCCCTGGCATGCTTGATGGTATTGAGTGGGGCACCGCAGGTGTGCTTGAGCAAACCTGCGCCCGGCTGAAAAAGCTGGGGCTCAGCGTTGGTTTGCTGGAACCCCGTTGGGATGTGGATGAACCGGAGGATTGGGTGCGCTTTCAGCTTACTTTGCAGTAACCGGGGGTTGCTGCAGGATAAGCTCGCGGGCTTCACTGGCGCTCAAACCTTCTCCGCCAGTTACTACGCGCAACGCCTTGCCTCTGTTTAGAAGGTTCTCTCGGAAGGTGGTTTTCAGCGCATCGATACTTACCGCTTCAACAGCTTTTACGAGTTGCTCACGGGAGTCAAATGCATCGGAGTCCCGGTCGATTTCACGCCAGTAGCGACCTGAAATCTCGCCCAATTGGCGATCCTGCTCGAGAATGGTGCTGATGACTGCCTGCTTCTCTCGCTTTAGCCGCTTTTCGTCCAGATTGTTGAGAGTATTCTCAAAACCTTCCGCAAACTCTCGAACCGCTTGATCTATGTCGTCCTGGCTGGCGCTGGGGGACTGAACCACAAAACCCAGAGCTGGCGTTTCGAGCATTTCAAAGGGCGTGGCGTACACAATGTAGCCGAGTTGCCGCGTGGTGCGGAGCTCTTCATAAAATGGGCTACTGATAATCTGCGCCAGGAGGCGGAAGCGGGCGCGCTCTTCAAAGCTGGTGTTCTTTCCCTGTGTGTAAAGCGTGTACCCGGTATCTGGATGATCCACGCTCAGGGAAACCTGCATTTCCCCTGCGGGCAATTCCCGCACACGGCTGCGCTCAACGCTCACAAACTCACTCTTGCCCAGAACAATCGCATCAATTTGCTGAGCCAGGTTAAGAGCGTAGGCTTGTGTAATGTTGCCATGGGCCAGCAGCACGGGATCTACTTCCGCCAGTAGCGCATCTGCAAACGACATGAGCTCGTCCAGAGTGACCTCTTGGGCTGCACGCAATTTCTCTTCAGTGCTCCAGGTGTCCTGCAGTACGGCGGTTTGAATGAACTCAGACGTTTGCGCTACCGGACGTTCTTTGGCCTTGTTCTGCAAGCTGTCCATGAGGTTTTGCCGGGCGATTTCAAACCGCTGCCGGGTGACCTCTGGCGCTGAAACCTGGATGAGAATTCGGTTCATCAAGGTGTGGAGTTTGTCATTGTAGCCGCCAACGCGCACGGTGATGCCCCGCAAGTGCGGGTAAATACTGTAGTCCAAACCAGCAAGGCGTGCAGAATACGCCCATGCATTCAGATTGTTGTTGATGCTGTCCACCAACAAGCGGGTCAGCACGTGGCTACGCGCAGAAACACGAGCGCCCGGTGTGCGCAGGCTAAAGAATACGTTGGCTTTTGGGGTGTTGAAGCGGGTGTCTCTGGCAAACCAGATAGCCATTCCGTCTGGCTTGCCCAAGAACTCAGGCTTGCTCATGGTTGTGCCTGCGACCATGGTCAGGTTTTCAGGCACAAACGGGTTTGGTTTTGGAAGCCGAAGGGATTTGGCCAGCGCACTTGGCGCCTTGGCCTGAAGCGTTTCCACCTTTAGGGGCTCAATTTTCCAGGGCGCTTCATACCACTGGGTGAGGTTCGGGTTATTCAGCTCCTGCTTCGGAGCCAGTAGGTAGACCATCAGGTTTTCTGGGGTTAGCTGGTTCAGAATAGCTTGATACTGATCGGGCGCGTAGCGCTCCATCAACCAGGGCGCACTGAGAAGGTCGTCTGCCGGGTAATCCTGGAGTTGGCTCGACAGGCGCATGACTTCGTGCATGGGCTCACTCTGTTCCCGGAAGCGAAAATCGAGTTGTGCTAGTTGCTGCATTTCTTTAAAACGCTGCTGGCTGATGCCCTGCTCGCGAACAATGTCGATGTACTCGAATGCCAAAGGCAGAATCTCTTCATGCCGGCTCAGGCCTTCGGGTGTCAAAGCAATGCTGATGTCCAGAGTGGCGTGTTCGCCTGTATCCATGCCAATACCGGCGGACAGGCTGTCAGCCAGGCCGTTGCTCTTGAGCACATCAAAAAGGCTTCCTGATCCTTCGTGGCCGAGCAGGTTTGCAATGTAGCTTGCTGGCTTGGTGCGGTAGTTCTTCTGCTGGGACGGGATTGGAAACGACAGCGACAGGTTGCGCACGTCCTTGATTGCTTCTGCGCTTACTTTCGCCGGCAACTTGTGTGGCTCAAGGAGGCTGGTGCTATGAACTTTGGCCGCAAGGTTTCGGTTTTCTATGGCGCTGAAGCGTGCCCGCACCATGGCTTCAAGTTTATCCAGTGGTTGTGGGCCATAAACGGCCAAGGTCATCAGATTGGCCGAGTAGTGGGATTCCCAGAACTCAACAAGATCGGGCCGAAGAGGGTTTTCATCGGTGTTTTCCAGTGTGGTCAGATTGCCGACGGCGAACTGGTGGAAGGCATGCTCAGGATTACTGACGGCTTTTTTAACAGAATAGAAGCGGCGGCCATCTTCTTTCTGCTTGGCGCTGAATTCGGAATGAACGGCATTGCGCTCCCGGTCAACCAATTCGGCCGTAAACAGCGGTGCGGCAAACTGTTGGGCAAAGCGGTCCAGTGCAGATTCAAGATAGTTGGCTTGAATGTCAAAGAAATAGTTGGTGTTTCGAAAAGCGGTAAAGGCGTTGTGCCGGCCACCATGGCTTTTTATAAATTGTTGGTATTCGCCGGGCTCGGGATACTTTTCTGTACCCAGAAACAGCATGTGTTCCAGGAAGTGCGAGAGGCCCTCCCGTTCTTTGGGGTCATCACCGCTGCCAACGGCCACGTTCATCGAAGCGGCGGCTTTATCTGCGCCTTTGTCGGACACCAGAATGGCGCGCAAACCGTTATCCAGTTCTACGAAACGGTATTCGTTATTGTCGTTCGGGCTTTTGGTTGGCGTTTGTGCCGCGATGGACAGTGTGCTGCAGAGGAGCAAAAGCATCAGAGTAAGTGCTTTTACTGCAGGTGATTGTCTGCGAACGTTTGTCAGGGAGCTGGTGTGCATAGGGCCTCTGATATCCATAGGGGTGCCAGGAAATTAGCGGTGGGGCGTTGAACGGGCTTAGTGCATCATTGTTTTGGTGACATTTTCCGGTTGTTGATCCAGGGTTTTACGGGCGAGGTCTGCAGCTTTTTCTCCATTGAGATCGCCAGACGCAATACGCTCAAGAACTGTTGCCATAATCGCCACCGACTGCCGATAATCCGCAAATTCTGCCTGAAACGCGCTATCGATTGCCTGATATACCGCTTGAATTTTCTGCTCCCTGTCCCCGGAGTCTTGTGCTGTATCATTGATGGCTTTCAGGCAGGCACGGGCAATGGTGATGTAACGTTCAGTGTTCGAGTTGTCATTATGCATTGTCTGGTTTCCGAAAAGTCGCTTGGCTTATGAAAAGGACTGACGCCTGAAAAGGCTATAAGTTCCTGATTATCGCATTGCTGGCAGGCTGTTTCATTTCTTTGCGGTAATTCATCGCACGGGAAGGCGCTACGTCATTACTGTGCTAGTCTAAATTGCGATGTGTCGGTGAAAAGCACAGGCTTTCTTGGCAAGGTTTAGAGTAATAGCTCTACTTAAAACAATACGTTACAGAGTAAAAGCTCTAATGATTAGAGTTACATGAAGGTTGCAATTAAGTACAATGCCGGCCGTTACAGATCGTTACAAGACTTTGGTCTAATTCGGTTGGCAGGGATAGACAACAATAGAGCAACAAGCAGGGTGGATTATCAATGAATTATTTCCTTACCGGTGGAACCGGATTTATTGGCCGTTTTCTTGTGGAAAAGCTACTTGCACGCGGCGGCACCGTGCACATACTGGTTCGTGAGCAGTCTCAGGGTAAGCTGGATGCGCTCAGGGAACGGTGGGGTGTAGATGAATCTCGTGTCAAGGCCGTAATCGGTGATCTAACCAGTAAGGATCTTGGTATTGATGCCAAAACCCTTGAAGCGCTGACAGGAGAAATCGATCACTTTTTCCACCTGGCGGCAGTCTACGATATGGGTGCCGATGAAGAGGCTCAGCAAGCCACCAACATTGAAGGAACTCGGGCGGCTGTAAATGCGGCCGGAGCAATGAAAGCAAAGCACTTCCACCATGTTTCTTCTATCGCTGCAGCGGGCCTTTTCAAAGGCATTTTCCGCGAAGACATGTTCGAAGAAGCCGAAAAACTCGACCACCCGTATTTGATGACCAAGCACGAATCCGAGAAGGTGGTGCGTGAAGAGTGCAAGGTTCCATTCCGTATTTACCGCCCGGGCATGGTGGTTGGCCATTCTGAAACCGGCGAGATGGACAAAATTGACGGGCCTTACTATTTCTTCAAAATGATTCAGAAGATTCGTCGCACTCTACCTCAGTGGGTACCAACCATTGGTGTTGAAGGCGGCCGCCTGAACATCGTGCCGGTGGACTTTGTGGTGAATGCGATGGATCACATTGCGCACCTGGAAGGCGAAGACGGAAATTGCTTCCACCTCGTGGATACTGACCCTTACAAAGTTGGCGAGGTTCTGAATATTTTCTGCGAGGCTGGCCATGCACCTAAAATGGGCATGCGTATTGATTCCCGGATGTTCGGGTTTGTTCCTCCTTTTATCCGCCAGAGCCTGAAGAATCTGCCGCCGGTTAAGCGGCTAACATCCGCCGTGCTGGATGACTTGGGGATTCCTCGTTCCGTATTATCTTTCCTTAACTACCCAACCCGCTTTGATGCCCGTGAAACTGAGCGAGCGCTGAAGGGGACAGGCATTGAGGTACCACGTCTGGCGGACTACGCACCGGTGATCTGGGATTTCTGGGAGCGCAACCTTGACCCCGATCTGTTCAAGGACCGCACCCTCAAAGGCACGGTTGAAGGCAAGGTTTGCGTCATAACAGGCGCGACCTCCGGTATCGGCTTGGCAACGGCTGAAAAACTGGCAGAAGCCGGTGCTATTCTGGTGATTGGTGCACGCACTAAAGAAAAGCTGGATGAGGTAAGCGCCTCTCTGGAAGCCAAGGGTGGTAATGTTCACGCCTACCAGTGCGACTTCTCTGATATGGAAGACTGCGACCGTTTTGTTAAAACCGTACTGGATAACCACGGTCACGTGGATGTGCTGGTGAACAATGCGGGGCGCTCTATTCGCCGTTCGCTGTCGCTATCGTTTGATCGTTTCCACGATTTTGAGCGCACCATGCAACTGAACTACTTTGGTTCAGTGCGCCTTATCATGGGATTTGCACCTTCCATGCTTGAACGCCGTCGCGGGCATGTGGTGAATATCTCTTCCATTGGTGTTCTTACCAACGCCCCGCGCTTCTCTGCTTATGTGGCGTCCAAGTCTGCGCTGGATGCGTTCAGCCGGTGTGCAGCGTCTGAATGGTCAGATCGCAACGTAACCTTTACCACCATCAATATGCCGTTGGTGAAAACGCCAATGATTGCACCCACCAAGATATACGATTCCGTGCCGACCCTTTCGCCGGAAGAGGCCGCAGATCTGGTGACCAATTCAATCATTGATCGCCCCAAGCGCGTTGCTACACGCCTTGGTATTTTTGCCCAGGTACTGCATGCGCTGGCACCGAAGATGGGCGAGATCGTGATGAATACGGGCTACCGGATGTTCCCGGATTCTTCTCCGGGCGTCGGCGGGAAGGCCGAGCAGAAGCCTAAGGTATCGACAGAGCAGGTGGCATTTGCCGCTGTGATGCGAGGTATCCACTGGTAAGCCAGTATTTTGCATAATGCAGAAGCAAAAAAACCCGCACTGCGGGTTTTTTTGTGGGTGTTGTTTGCCTGATGCCTGCTTTATTGTTCGCCTTCTTTCCCCAGGAAGGGTGGCGGGAAGCCGCCCAAGTCCAGCCAGCGATTAACGATGCCGCAGAACAAGTCGGCTGTTTTTTCCGCATCATAAGCTGCGGAATGGGCTTCTTTGCTGCTAAACGGAATGCCCGCCAGTTTGCAAGCCTGTGCAAGTACGGTGTGGCCGTATGCCAGACCGGCAAGGGTTGCTGTGTCAAACGTGGAGAATGGGTGGAAAGGATTTCGGTTGATCTCCGCCCTCTGGGCAGCAGCAAACACGAAGTTGTGATCGAAGGTTGCGTTGTGCCCTACCAGCACGGCGCGTTTGCAATCGTGCGCCTTTACCGCCTTGCGGATGGGGCGGAATATTTCGCTCAAGCCTTCGCGCTCGGGTACAGCCTCCCGCTCCGGGTTCCAAGGGTCTATCCCGGTAAAATCCAGTGCGGACTGCTCCAGGTTAGCCCCTTCAAAGGGGTCAATTTGTTGTAAATGGGTTTCAGCACGATGCAGGCGGCCGTCCTCGTCCATGGTCAGCATTACTGCAGCTATTTCCAGCAGTGCATCACGTTCCGGGTTGAATCCGCCGGTCTCTACATCAACAACGACGGGTAAAAAGCCACGGAATCTGCGGGACATGGGGTGCGATTGTGTGTTTTCGTCAGTCACTAAAACTCCGGTCTTGGCCGTTTTTCAGGTAATTTGGGGCTGGTTTATGCCAGGCGCCAGTTAATGCTTTCGCCAGCTTTCAGCGGCACGATGGTGCCGTCCGCAAGGGGCAGTTCGTTGGGCATGGTCCAGGGCTCCCTCACCAGGGTAATGGTATCGGTATTTCTCGGAAGGCCATAGAAGTCCGCGCCGTTAAAGCTGGCAAACGCTTCCAGCTGATCGAGGATGCCAAGCTCTTCGAATATATCGGCATACAACCCGATAGCACCATAAGCGGAATAGCATCCAGCACAGCCACAGGCGGCTTCCTTTTTGCCTTTTGCATGAGGAGCTGAGTCCGTTCCCAGAAAGAACCGCTTGTCACCGCTGGCGATGGCATCCCGAAGGGCTTGTTGATGGCGGTTGCGTTTGAGAATTGGGAGACAGTACAGATGAGGGCGCATAGCTCCCACGAGCATGTGGTTCCTGTTGTACATCAGGTGTTGAGGCGTAAGCGTGGCGGCCAGATTGTTACCCTTGTACTGCCGCACGAACTCCGCAGATTCGGCGGTAGTTATATGCTCAAGTACAACTTTGAGGGTTGGGAAAGCTTCCAGTGTTGGGGCCAGTACGCGCTCGAGGAACACCTTCTCTCGATCAAAAATATCGATGTCTGTATCAGTAACTTCACCATGAACAAGCAACAACATGCCGCATTCCGCCATCGCTTCCAGTATCGGGTAGATGTTGCGGATGTCCTGCACACCGGAGTCGGAGTTGGTGGTGGCCCCGGCAGGGTACAATTTGGCTGCAACAACGCCATCCTTGCTTGCTTCAAGGATGTCCTGGCGGCTGGTGGATTCGGTCAGGTAGAGCGTCATCAACGGCCGGAAATCTGTGCCTTCTGCTGCAGCCACAATGCGGTCGCGATATGCCGATGCTTCAGCGGCCGTGGTGACCGGTGGAACGAGGTTGGGCATGATGATCGCTCGCCCGAAACAGGCTGCGGTTGCAGGTACAACGCTCTTCAGGACGTCGCCGTCGCGAACGTGGAGGTGCCAGTCGTCGGGGCGCACAAGAGTAAGTTGTTTGGTCATGATCGTTCCGCAATGCCTTCAAATAGCTGGGATAAAAGGTGTAAGAGGCGCGTTCATTTCGGAAGGCGCGTTGACCCTTAAAAAAGTTGGCAGATTATACCAGAAGGTGCCACCGATTGTTTTTCCTCTTGCCGATTAAAGAATGCACTGCCGGTGCCGTTAAACATGGAAACCACGAAACATCCGTGACACAACGGTATGACTGTTATGGCTCTGGCTTTTGTTAATAGAACACAAAACTTGCTGGCAGCGCTGGCCCTTGGCATGGCCTTGCCTGCCTCAGGTTTTGCTGGAAGTTATGGTGCAGGAATATCAAACAGCCAATGGTACCTTGCAGAGTCCGTGTTCGAGTGCTCTCTGATACACGAAGTGCCTGGCTATGGCAGGGCTGTTTTTCGGCATAGAGCCGGCGAAGATGTATCATTTTTTCTGGAGTCCGAATCGCACCTGATGCGCCCCGGGCGTGGCTCGCTGGTTGTTGAAGCACCTCCGTGGCGGCCAGGTATTGCGCCAAGGCCAGTAGGCACGGTAGATGTGTCTGATGGGCGCCGACAGGTGTCGCTTGAGACGCGTTACGCGGTGATTCTCGCGCAAAGCCTGCTGAACGGCATGCGCCCTACGGTCACCCGTGCTTCCTGGTACGATGGCAGCCCGGTTCGGGTGCAGGTTTCTAACATCAACTTCAATGGTGAATACCAGCGTTATCGTTCATGCGCCACGAATCTGCTGCCGGTTAATATTGATCAGATCGGCCGTTCAAGGGTGCTCTTTGCGACCGGAAGCAAGAAGCTGTCTGCCGAGGATATCGAACTGCTGGATAATATTGTTGCCTATCTCAGAGCTGATTCAACGGTGGAGCGGGTGTTTGTAGACGGCCATACCGACGACATTGGAAGTCGAATTGATAACAGGGCGTTATCAGAGGACCGTGCCAATGCTGTGGCGGACTACCTGAAAAACCGTGGCGTGGATTCAAACCTGATTACGGTCAGGGCTCATGGTGATCAGTATCCTGCATCCAGCCAGAGAGCCGATAATCGTCGTACAACTATTCGTTTACAGCGCGAGGGTGATCGGCCGGGGCTTCAGCAAGCCAATGGCTATGGAGGAGCCTCCGCCGGTTAAGCGAGAAGTTTGATGAGTTCTCGCTCTTTTCAGTCAATCGCGCTCAGCACCTCAAGGTGAGCGTTGACGCTTTCTGCGAGCGCCCTCAAGTGATAACCGCCCTCCAAGGTCGAAATAATGCGGTCATTACTGTGCTCGGATGCGACACCTGCAAGCATTTCTGTTAACCAGCGGTAGTCGTCAGTTTCCAGATTCAGCTCGGCCATCGGATCCAGGCGATGGGCATCAAATCCTGCAGATATCAAAATCACCTGGGGCTTAAAGGCATTCAGGCGCTTTATCCATCCGGCCTCTACCTGTTTTCGATATTCCGCAGAGGAGCATCCAGCCTCAATGGGAATGTTCACTATATTGTCAGCCTGACGATGTACGTGGGAGTGGGGGTAAAGAGGGTGCTGAAAGCTGGAGCACATCAATATGCGCTCATCTCCACTCACAATGTCCACAGTGCCGTTACCTTGATGCACATCAAAATCAACAATGGCAACTCTCTCAAGATGATGAAAACTGAGCGCGCGCATAGCGGCCAAGGCAACGTTATTGTAAAAACAAAAGCCCATGGACTTGGTACGCTCAGCATGATGGCCAGGAGGTCGCGCGCAGATGAACGCGTTGGTTACCTGGCTGCTCATAACCATGTCCACCGCCTGGATGTTTGCGCCGGCCGCCAGCCTTGCGGCGCGCAGGGTGTCGCGCATCATGGCAGTGTCCGGGTCAGTGAAAACCCGGCCTCGTACGGGCTGCATCATGTCGAGTTGCTGCAAGTAGCTTTCCGGGTGCACACTTAAAAGTTGGTCGCGGGTGATTTCTTCAGGGCGTACCCAGTCGAGTTTATCGGTGATTCCGGTATCGGCCATATAGCTGATGATGGCTGCCAGGCGTCCTGGGCTTTCCGGATGCTCCGGGCCCATATCGTGTTTCATACAATCATCATGGGAAAAAAATGCGGTGGTCATAAATCTCGAGAGGCCCTGGCTGTAATTGTATTTTATTTAATCTTATCAGGGATAACCTGATGGCGCCGAGTTACTTTGGTCTTAAAAAAGCTGACAGGCATTTCACATCGGTTCATCAATGCATAATATAGCGTAAACAACATACCAAGGAGAGTGAGTGTGAGCACCCGGTACCTGGAAAGTCTGTTCAACCCTGCATCCATTGCAGTGATCGGAGCGTCTGAGCGTGCTGGTAATCTTGGTGGTATGGTGTTGCGAAACCTGATGAGCAGTGGTTATCCGGGCAAGCTTTTTGTGGTCAACCATAAGGATTACGAAAATGTTCACGGTGTGCCCTGTGTCCGAAAAGTATCAAGAATGGAATTCGCACCCGATCTTGCCATTATTTGCACTCCACCAGAGACGGTTAGCAAAACCATACGGCGACTGGGTGAACAAGGTGTGCGTACTGCGATTGTGATGACTGGCGGTATGTCCCGTACTCACAGTAAAACCGGCCAACCGCTGATGTATTCGGTGCGGGATGCAGCAAAGGAAACCGGAATCAGATTGCTGGGGCCTAATACCATCGGCTTGATGGTGCCGGCGAGAAACCTCAATGCCACCTATGCGCATATGGGGACGCTACCAGGCCGCGTGGCCTTCGTCGGTCAGTCTGGCACGATTGCAAGTTCGGTGATCGATTGGGCTTTTGCCCGAGGAGTTGGTTTTTCCTATTTCCTCACGCTTGGCGATGGTATGGATATCGACCATGACGATCTGATTGACTACCTTGCCCAAGACACCCAGACCCGAGCCATCCTCTTACACATCGAACATGTACCAAATGCCCGGCGTTTCATGTCTGCAGTACGTGTTGCTTCAAGAACCAAACCTGTCATCGCTGTCAAATCCGGCCGGGTGCCGGAATCCGAGTGGTTGCCTCATGTGTTGCCTGAAGGCATCAGACGCAGTGACCCCATATACGATGCCATGCTTCAGCGCGCGGGTGTACTGCGGGTTGATGGGTTGGGGCAAATGTTTGATGCTTTGGAAACGCTTACCCGTATGCGGCCATTGCGGAGGGAGACTCTTGCGATCATGGCCAACGGTGTGGGGCCTGGGGTTCTGGCGGTGGATCGTTTGGCTGATTTGGGCGGTGAACTGGCCAGCCTGTCTGAGGCCAGTATTGACTCACTGGCAGAACTTCTGCCTAGTTATTGGACGCGTAAGAACCCCATCGATCTCAACTACGATGCTTCTCCGGAGCTTTATGGAAAGGCCATTAAAATTTTGGCCAAGGATCCGGAAGTGGCGAACGTGCTGGTGTTGTATGCGCCCAGCTTGACGGAAGATAGCCTGCAGATTGCTGATGCGGTCGTGCGGGCAGCAAAGGGTACACGGCTGAATATATTCACCTGCTGGCTAGGGCAGAGCACGGTCATGGAGGCGCGTGATGAGTTTTATCGTGCTGGACTACCATCATTCTTCAATCCGGAAAAAGCCGTCGTAGCTTTCATGCAGCATGTGCGGCACCAGAGACTTCAGCGCTTGCTGACGGAAACCCCCGAATCTTTCACTGACCATTTTTCCGATCATACGAAAACCCGGCGCGTGGTAACGAATGCATTACGTTCGGGCCGGTTGCATCTGTCTAGTAAAGAAGCACGGGATGTGGTTCGTGAATATGGGATCAATACCATCGAGACAGTCTATTGTGACGATGTAGAAGAGGTTCTTGAAGCCTTCTCTATTGAGCGTCGGCCCGTAGACGTCACCATAGTGCACGAGAAAGCCTGTCACCCATTTGCAAACCTGACAGTAGCGCAGCGCCGTCATAAGGCAACTGTGCAGAAGCTTAGCAGTGAAGCGGCAATTATTGATGCCTGTAGTTTTTTATTGGAGCAGTACCAGAAATTCTTTCCCGAGAGTGGTTTCCTGGGATTTGCCATGCAGCATTCCTATCAACACGTTGGCGGCATTGAGTTCAGTGTGGGGATTACCAGGGATGTCCAGTTTGGTCCCTTGGTGGTTTGCGGCGCATCGGGTGCTCATATCAACGTAATGACGGATCGGCAGATTGCGCTCCCGCCATTGAATATGGTTCTTGCACGGGAGTTGTTGCGCCGCACCTATATGTACAAACTACTAAGGGAGCATAGCTTGAAGCCTGAAACGGATATCCGGGCAGTTTCGGAAACTCTGGTTACCCTTTCCCAGATTGTGATTGATATACCCGAGATTCGCGGGCTGGAGATTTCGCCGCTTCTGTTCAATGACCAAGGTGCTGTTGCGGTTAATGTGGCGATCAATCTGTCTGAAGTGCCCGGACAGCCGATTATTCAGCCCTACCCAAGAGAGCTGGAGGAGTGGTTGGTATTGCCCAAGTCCGGCCGTCGGGTAATCATTCGCCCAGCTCTTGCTGAAGACGAGCCATCGCATCGCGTATTTCATGAGCTGCAGTCACCGGAGTCCATTCGCTATCGATTCTTCCAGTACCGTAAACATTTCTCGCGGGAAGACGTCGCCCAGATGGTCCAGATCGACTATGACCGCGAAATGGTTTTTATCGCAAATGCCCCGAAAGAAGATGGTGAAGGCGAAGAAACCCTGGGCACCGTAAGAACCTGGACGGACGCAGATAACCTACGGTGTGAATTTGCTGTGATGGTTCATGACAAAATGAAGGGTGAAGGCCTTGGCGTGGCGCTGATGCAGAAAATGATCGATTACTGCCGCGCCCGTGGCACGGTGGAAATGGTAGGTGACGTTCTGGCTGACAACAGGCCGATGCTGCAATTGGCTGAGCACCTGGGCTTTGAGATCAAGTATAACGTTGAGGAGGAAGTGATGGATTTGCGGCTGGTGCTGAACGAGCCGGAAAACGATTGGCAGAAGGAGCGACTCAGGAAGAAGTCCCACTGAAGCTTTTGGGTGAGAGGCTCCAGTGGGGTTTGCACGCCTGCCGGATTACTCTTCGACGAGGGCGGAGCGATCTTCACCGCCCAAGGCTTCCAGCAAGCCCGGAATCAATTTGGACAGTTCCAGAGTCATGAGTGTGAAGGCTGCATCAAATTTCGCGACAGCGTCATCAACATCGACATCATCTAGCTGATCCTGAAGTGTTTCGCCAAATTTCAACCGGCGGATGCCCATTTCTTCATCCAGAATGAAAGACACGTTGTCGTCCCAGGTCAGGGCCAGCTTGGTTACTTCCATGCCTGCATCCAGGTGGTTGCGGATTTCGTCCGCCTTCAAGTCCAGCCCTTTGCAGCGAACCACGCCGCCATCTTCGGAAGGATCTTTGAGCTCGCATTCGTCGCCCAGAACCACGCTGTGGGGCAGGTCGATTGACTCACTCAACCAGCCCGTAAACGTAAAGATTGGAGCTTGCTCCAGCGCAGGCGGCCGTACCGGCAGAGAGCCGAGGCTTTTTCGCAGCGTGGAAGCTAGGTCTTCCGCCTGTTTTGCGGAGCCTGCATCCACCACCAGGACACCGTCCTTTGGTGCCAGATATGCAAAGCTTCGGCGGTTTTTGGAGAATGCCTGGGGCAGCATTTCCAGCATGACCTGCTCTTTGATCTCTTCTTTTTCTTTACGGCGAACCTTGCGCCCCTGCTCGATTTCAATGGCTTCGGCTTTTTCTTCCACCGCATCTTTTATGACCGGCCCTGGCAGGATCTTCTCTTCCTTGCGCAGTGCAATCAGGTGATAGCCATTGGCACTGTGAACAAGGAGTTCGCCATGTTTGCCCAGTGGCGGAACCCAGCCTTGGCGAGCGGTTTCTTGTGGACCACAGGGTTTGAATGCATCACCGCTGAGTTTTTCTTCCAGCTCTTCTGCTGAAATATCAAACGGCTTGGTAAAACGGAAAACGCGGGCATTGCGAAACCACATCAGGCTTGATCCTTGTCGGTCATATTTGGATAACTTCTACGAGCACGGTTTTGACAATAAAGCCGAAAACGCCAGCCCCCAGTACTGTAAACAGGGCGATGGTACCAAACTTTCCGGCCTGTGATTTTTTGGCCAGGTCCCAAACTATGAAACCCATCCAGCCAATAAGGCCGGTCAGAAACACCATCATGGCGATCTGGGAAAATACTGCTTCATTCATGATTTGCTCCGAACTAAATCTGGATTGAGTGTCTCGTCTTGTTACTGCTCATCCCTTAGGAAAACCCAGTTATTATTGTCGGATTGGTCTTCGCTGAAATAATAACCGTCAAGGTTAAAGCTCTTGAGGTTATTCGCATCAGTAATACGGTTCTGGATAGCGTAACGGCACATCAGGCCGCGGGCTTTTTTGGCGTAGAAACTGATTATCTTGTACTGACCGTTCTTCCAATCTTTAAAGTGGGGGGTAATAAGCCGTCCTTCAAGGTCTTTCTTCTTCAGGCTCTTGAAATATTCATTCGAGGCCAGGTTTACCAATACATCGTCGTCGTTCTTCAGCAAGCGATTCATTTCCTGGGTGAGGCTGTCGCCCCAAAACGCGTAGAGATCCTTACCGCGCTTGTTCTCAAACTTGGTGCCCATTTCCAGCCGGTATGGCTGCATGAGGTCAAGAGGTTTAAGAATGCCGTAGAGCCCGGACAACATGCGCAGATGTTTTTGAGCAAAGCTGAAATCCTGCTCACTGAAACTTTCTGCATCCAGCCCCGTGTAAACATCACCTTTAAACGCGAGAATGGCTTGTCGAGCGTTCTTGGGGGAGAAGGGCGTATGCCAGTCCTGAAAACGCTGAGCGTTCAATTCGCCCAGCTTTTCACTTACGCTCATCAGGTTGCTGACCTGATGGGGCTCTAGCTCTTTGAGCTGATCAATCAACTCACAGGCATCGTCCAGAAAGTCCGGCTGGGTGAATGTTTCCGTTGCCAGCGGGCTCTCGTAATCGAGGGTTTTAGCGGGTGAGATAACCATCAACATGTCAGATAATTCCTCATTGCAGAAACGTGAGTAACTGTTCCCGGGTAAATGGCCAGTTGAGTTCGTGCCCGGTATCGTTGCGCCTGAGCACGGGGATTCGCGTGCCGTAGCGCTCTACCAACTCTTCTGATTGTGCAATGTCTACCACATCCACCGGTATCGGTGCTGGCATTGGGGTACTCACCAGCAAGGCTTCGGCCAGCTCGCACAGATGACATTCGGAGGTGGTATAAAAAAACAGTTCCATTATTTTGGCTGGGCATCCAGTTTCTGGCCGTTAATGTCGGCGCTGTCACTGCCCATCAGGTACAGGTAAATTGGCATTAACTCTTCTGGTGCCGGGTTTTGCTGCGGGTTTTCTGCCGGGTAGGCGTGGGCTCGCATGTTGGTTCTGGTGGCGCCCGGGTTGAGGCTGTTTACCCGCACATTGTGGTGCTTGTCATCCAGCTCGTCGGCAAGAAGCTGGCTCAGGCCTTCAATTGCAAATTTGGAAACCGCATAGGCGCCCCAGTAGGCTCTTGCCTGGCGACCAACTCCGGACGATGTGAAGATAACCGAGGCGGCATCGGACTTGCGCAGCAGGGGAATCATTGCCCGGCTGAGCAGAAACGGTGCCGTGGCGTTTACATGCATGACTTTATTCCAGATTTCCGGGTCATACATCTCCACCGGGCTGCGATCACCCAAAATCCCGGCGTTGTGGAGCAGGCCATCGAGTTTGCCGAAATTGTCTTCAAGAGTCATGGCCAACTCTTCGTAGTCTTTGACAGCAGCACCTTCAAAATTCATTGGCACAATGGCGGGTTTCGGATGTCCCGCAGCCTCAATTTCGTCGTAGACCGTTTCCAGCTTGCTCAGGGTCCGGCCCACAAGAATCACAGTGGCACCATGGGCGGCATAGGTTTTTGCGGCGGTACGGCCGATACCACTGCCCGCACCGGTCACCATTATGATGCGGTCTTTAAGAAGATCAGCGGGTGCCTGGTAATCTTGCATAACCTGTCTCCGTAGCAGACTGGGGGTTCATCAGGGATTTTCAAAATAGCCCGTTTAAGACGCGGGCTATTGTAACAGCTTTGCGAGATCGTTGACGGTGTCGGCAATCATGTCGGCTTGCCATAGGTCAATGGTTTCCGGCTCTTCTATGTAGCCATAACGCACTGCGATGGTTTTCATGCGTGCATTGCGGCCAGCTTTAATATCCCGCTCATGGTCGCCCACGTACACCGCCTGCTCAGGATCTGCGCCTATTTGCTGACAGGCAAGGAGCAGGGCTTCCGGGTGTGGCTTCCGATCAGTGACATGATCCGGGCAAACCAGCGAGGCACAGCGCTCTGCCAAGCCAAGGGCTTGAACCAGGGGCTTGGCAAAGCGTGCCGGTTTGTTGGTAACGATGCCCCAGGGAATACCACGCTGCTCCAGTGAAACAAGCAGGGCATCCATATCCTCAAAGAGGCGGGTTTCGACGGCAACGCCTGCCTCGTACAAATCCAGGAACGCTGTGTGTTTGGCAACATAGTCCGGGTGTTCAGGTTCCAGGCCAAAACCCACACGCACCATTGCTCTGGCGCCGTTGGAAACGGATCGGCGTATGTGTTCTGACGGAAGCGCAGGAAGCCCATCCATTTGGCGCAGCTCATTCAGGCAGCGGATAAAATCCGGCGCCGTGTCAATCAGCGTGCCGTCCAGATCAAACAGAACGGTTGAGGGCTGCTCAGTTTTCACGGGTATCACGGGCGTGCATCAGATAGTTTACGTCTACGTCCCGTCCCAACTTATAGGTGCGGGTAATGGGGTTATAGGTCATACCAGTGAGCTCGCGAACATCTAGCCCTGCGTGGCGCAGGTGGTCGGACATTTCTGATGGTCGAATGAACTTTTTCCACTCATGGGTGCCTTTGGGAAGCATGTTCAGAACGTATTCAGCGCCCACAATGGCAAAGAGAAAGGATTTCGGATTGCGGTTGATGGTGGAAACAAACAGGTGTCCGCCGGGCTTGAGAAGAGCCGCGCAGGCCTTGATGACTGAAGACGGGTCGGGCACATGTTCCAGCATTTCCAGGCAGGTAACTGCATCGTATTGGCCAGCATGTTCTGGATCGCGGGCCAGTTCTTCTGCCGTGATTTGCTGATAGTCCACCTTGATTCCGCTTTCCAGGCCATGCAGCCGTGCAACGGCGAGAGGTGCTTCTCCCATATCTATTCCGGTTACATGAGCCCCGCGCAGGGCCATGCCTTCCGATAGCAAGCCGCCGCCACAGCCAACGTCTGCAACACGTTTGCCTGCGAGTGATACACGTTCGTCAATGTAGTTCAGACGCAGGGGGTTAATGTCGTGTAATGGTTTGAATTCGCTGGTGGGGTCCCACCAGCGACTTGCCAAGGCTTCAAACTTGGCAACTTCGTTAGGGTCAACGTTGTGGTTGGTCATGTTTTCTTCTGCCTGATCAATCTGTCGGAATTCGGTTAGTCAGCCTGTTGCTGGCGGATTCTCTCGGCCCAGTTTTCAACGCGCAGCATGAGATCTGGAATATCTATCCGCGTAAGTTTGCCATTCTGTACCTGTGGCACGCCGTTAATCCAGCTATGGGTTACCGCGCGGCCGTGGTTGCTGTACACCAGATGGGATGTCGGGTCGTAGACTGGCTGAATAAATGGGTCGCTGAGATCAATCGCGATAATGTCGGCCAGTTTGCCAGCCACCAGTGACCCCAATTCATGTTCCCGGCCGAGGGCTTTGGCGCCATTGAGAGTGGCCATTTGCAGCGCCTTGTGAGCGGGCAGTGCACCGGCATCTTTTGCTACCACTTTTGCAAGCATGGCGGCCGTGCGGGTTTCTCCGAACAGGTCCAGGTCATTGTTGCTGGCGGCACCATCTGTTCCTATGGTGAGGTTAACGCCCTGGTTCATGAGTCTGGATGCAGGGCACAGGCCACTCGCAAGCTTAAGGTTGGATTCGGGGCAATGGACGACGTGGGCCCCTGTATTTGCAAGCAGGGTAATGTCCGAGTCGTTAACCTGGGTCATGTGAACGCATTGGGTTCTGGTGCCAAGAGCGCCAAGTTTAGCAAGCCGTTCTATAGGGCGCTTGCCCTGTGTCGCAGTTGCGTCGGTTACTTCAAACTCGGTTTCATGAAGGTGAATCTGAAGGCGGGCACCGGTTTTCTCGGAGAGTGCGACAGCACGGCTCAGTGGAGCGTCAGAAACGGTGTAGGGCGCATGCGGACCAATCGCCGGCATGATGTAAGTATCACTTTTCCAATCTTTAATCAGCGCTTCACCTTTGCTGAGGTATTCATCTGGCCCGGAGCCCCATACGGTAGGGAAGTCCAGCAGAGGGAAGCAGATTTGTGCGCGCATTCCGGTATCGTGAGCCATCTGGGCTACAACCTCCGGGAAAAAATACATGTCTGAAAATGTTGTTGTGCCGGTGCGCAACATTTCTGCCATGGCCAGTTGTGTGCCGTCGGCAATAAACTGCTCGCTGACAAAACGACCTTCCGCTGGCCAGATGTGATCGTTCAGCCAGGTCATCAGTGGGAGATCATCCGCCATGCCCCTGAACAGCGACATAGCCGCATGCCCATGCATGTTGATGAGCCCCGGCATGAGCACGTGATGGTGCAGGTTAATGGTCTCCCGGGTGCGGAATTCACGATCAGCCTGTGCCTCGGGCACGACCGCCACAATCCCCGTGCCCTGAATGATCACGGCCTGGTGTTCAAGCACCACGCCGTATGGCTCAATCGGAATCAGCCAGCGAGCGTTGATGCGGATATCGGCTGCGGTGATGGTAGCTGCGGTCATTAACCCTGCCTTGCCTGTGCCAGCGACATTTTGGATTGAACACGAAAATGCTCGAGGGCGCCGGATAATGAAATGTAGCCCGGAAGTATAACCGTTATACTGCTCATTTTCAGCGTTATGAAAGCGGAGCCAGGCGATGAATAGTTCTATAAAACCCCGATCTTTACACGGCCCTTTGTCTGACCCGCGATATACCGGTACTGTTGCTCTTCGCTGGCATGGCAATAGCCTTGAGTTGTTGGATCAGCGCCTGTTGCCAGCGCAGGAGTGCTGGATAGCCCTGGAATCAGCATCAGGTGTTGCACAGAGCATTCAGGACATGGTGGTGCGCGGCGCGCCAGCCATTGGAATCAGTGCCGCTTATGGAGTTGCTCTGGCAGCCCGGAAGGCTGAAGGTGAGGGCTGGCAAGCTGAGATCAAAATGGCTGTCCGGGAATTAGGCGCTTCACGGCCAACGGCTGTGAACCTGTTCTGGGCCTTGCAGCGAATGGAGCAGGTGCTTGCAGATTGCGTTGCTCTGAACGAGGCACAAGAGCGGCTTGAGCGTGAAGCGGTTGCCATCCATCAGGAAGACCTTGCTGCAAATCTCGCAATGGCAACTTATGCCCTTGAGGCGATGGGGCTTTCTTCCGGTAATCCTTCACCTGTATCTGTCCTCACTCATTGCAACACGGGTGCGCTCGCAACCGGCGGGTATGGCACAGCCTTGGGGGTTATTCGCCGGCTCCATGAGAAACAACTGCTGAAACAAGTCTATGCAGATGAAACCCGGCCCTGGTTGCAGGGAAGCCGTCTTACCGCCTGGGAATTAATGCGCGATGAGATTCCGGTAACCCTGAATGCTGATGGCGCGGCAGCGGCGATTCTTGCAGAGGGTGAGGTGCGTTGGATCATCGTTGGCGCTGATCGGATTACCGCCAACGGCGATGTCGCTAACAAGATTGGCACCTATAGCCTTGCGGTTCTGGCGCGGCATCATAAAGTCGGGTTTATGGTCGTGGCGCCCTCTAGCACCGTGGATATGGCACTGAAGTCAGGTGCAGAAATTCCGATCGAAGAGCGGGATGGTGCAGAAATTCGGGAAATGAGAGGCGTGCCGCTTGCACCGGAAGGCGTGAAGGTGTTCAACCCGGTGTTTGATGTGACGCCGGCAACGCTGATTGATCTGATTGTTACAGAAAAAGGTGCTGTCCGAAACCCGGATGCTGCGGGGATGAGTGCTTTATTTGGGTGATGGCTTTTTCCCGGGAGGTGTTTTGTCTTCTGGTTCTCCGCTGGTTTGTTTTGCAAAGCTTTTACGCAGTTCTGCTACTTGCTGTTCCTGGTCCTCTGCGAAGTGCAGCGACATCTCGAAACTTTGCCGGGTAAAGTCCAGAACTTTGCGGAACCCCTCATCCGAGAGTGTTCGTGCAGAATCATGGCGACGGAAAATGTTGATAAACTCTCGCTCCCGCTCAAACTGCAAAGGTACCCTTGCCAGGCCCCAGTCGTTCAGGATCTGCCAAACTTCCGGGTTGTAGTTACGGGTGGTTCGCATGATGAACGGGATCGGGTCGTTCCGTGCAATCAGGGCAGTCAGGCGGAGAATGAGTTCAAAGGAGAGCGTAGCTGTGCCATTCTCGATGGCCTCAAGAACCGACTTGTCGCGGAGATCAAGGGCTTCACTCATTTCTGAGCGCGTCAGCCCGGCGACTTCCCGAATATCTTGCAGTGACTGGCCAGCTACCAGCATGGCGCGCAGCTGATCCTGAGAGTTGATCAGCGCCCGGCCTACGCGTAAGGATGTATCCGTTGCTCGCGCCCCGAACCGGAAAGCGGATCCCGTGAGGCTCGCAAGGCGGTCAATAATACCTTCAGGCTCTTTGTCCAAAGCAGCTGGGGCCGGCTTGCGAAGCACCTCTACTTCGTCCTGGGAGCGCATGGCGTGCAGTGCATCCAGAAGCATGTCTTGCATTGCCCGGGCTTTGCTCTCGCGCTCCTCTTCGTTAACTGTCGGTTTGTCAGATTTTTCGGCCATTACAGAGTTTCCGCCTGAGCAGCAAACCGCTGGGGTTTAAGAATGGAAGCCATCCGCTTATCCAGTTCCAGCATGTCGGCCATAATGTCGCCACCTTCGCGAATGACGAAATCCAGTTCTTCGTCACTGGATCCCAGATCTGCAGCTTGCTGATCCTGCCAGTCTTCCAGTTCTTCCAGAGAATCGAACGGCTCTTCATCGCGCAGTTCCCGGCGGGCATTGGCAATGGCTAGCCGGGTACGCTCTATTTGCTCTTGCTGAACAGTGCGCTCTTCCAGGTTTAGGCTTACGGTTTCTCTTTGGCGCTGCTCATTGAGGAAGTCGATTTCCTTTTGAAGCAACCTGAAGTCGGGGCTTGTAGCAAAGCGATCGTCATGGCGCTTGCGGAGCTCATCGATGATGCCACTGAAATCAAAATATCGGGTATGTGGAACTGCGTCGATCTGATCCCAGGGCAGGGCATGATCCAGTGCGTCTTCGCCGATACGGGTTTTGTCGATACGGGAAGGGATCTCGATATCCGGAATCACACCTTTGTGCTGGGTTGAGCCACCAGAAACCCGGTAAAACTTGGATTGGGTGATTTTCAGTTGACCATGATTGAGAGGTCTGACTGCTTGTACTGTACCTTTGCCAAAGGTTTGTGAGCCAACTACCAGACCGCGACCATAATCCTGAATCGCACCAGCAAAGATCTCGGAAGCCGATGCGCTCATGCGGTTGGTGAGCACGACCAAAGGTCCGTCGTAGGCAACGGATGCGTCGTCATCACTAAGAACCTGAACTTCGTTGCTGGAGTTGCGAATCTGTACCGTAGGTCCCGTATCGATAAACAGGCCAACCAAGTCGTTTGCTTCATGCAAGGCGCCACCGCCATTATTGCGCAGATCCATTACTAGCCCATCAACGCCTTCCTGCTTCAGCTCGTTAATCAGTTTGCGCACGTCGCGGGTGGTGCTCTTGTAGTTGGGATCACCAGCCTGCATGGCGCGAAAATCAGCATAGAAAGTAGGAACCGTAATTACCCCAACCGTGTATTTCTCACCCTTGCGGTCAAATTCGATGGTGTCTTTACTGGCACTTTGTTCCTCCAGTTTTACTTCATCGCGGCTGATGGAAATGGACTTGGTAAGGGTTTCGTCGGTTGAGCTGGCCGGAACCACCTCCAGTGTGACCACAGAGTTGCGTGGGCCACGAATAAGGTCAACTACTTCATCAAGGCGCCATCCGATTACGTTAACCGGTTTGTCGCCTTCCTGTGTAACCGAGACAATTCTGTCTGCAGGCTTAAGCTGGCCTTGCTTTGAAGCTGGCCCACCAGGCACAAGTCTGACAACTTTGGTGTACTCGTTATCTGCTTGTAGCACGGCGCCGATGCCTTCAAGTGAAAGGCTCATATTGATATTGAAGTTTTCAGAGGTTCGCGGCGAAAAATAGGAGGTGTGCGGGTCCCACATGCCGGCGAAGGCATTCATGTAGGCTTGGAATGCGTCTTCACTGCGGGCCTGATATGCGCGCTTGAGCTGGCCTTCATAGCGTCGTTTAAGCGTATCAACAATGGCACCATCGTCTTTGCCATTGAGGCGTTGAGCCAAGACAGCATTTTTAATTCGCTTCACCCACAGCGCATCAAGTGCTGCTTGATTCGGCTCCCACTCAACGTCTGAACGGTCGAGCAGGATCTGCTCATTCGTTGTGAAATCGAGGTTTTCGATGCCTTCATCAAGGGTTTTCAGTGCGAACTGAAGGCGTTCGATAACTCGTTTCTGAACCAGGTTGTAGATATCAAAGCCTGGTTGTAGCTGGCCTGTTTTGAGGGCTGAGCCCAGTCGGTTTCTGACATTATCAAGTGCCAGCACATCGCTGCCTGTTAAATAAACTCGCTGGCCATCCAGATAATTCAGGTAAGCATCAAACACATCACCGGAAAGCTTGTCGCTAATGCCCAGATCACGGAAATGAGTGAACTGCAGTTGCCTGGCAATAAGAATGTTGGCGCGGGCCTGGTCAATGGTTGGGGCAACCGGTGTAAAAACTTCCGGTTCAACCGCTTTGGCCTGTGCACTGAAGGGTGCTGACAAAAGCAGGGCGATGGTGAGCGCTTTGCATACACTCATTCGACGGGCTTTGAATGGCGCGCGACGAACAGATGCTTTTTCCGCGATGGTCATAGAGACATACCTGACGATGCTGGGGTACCCGCCAGACAAGTCTGGACCAGGATAACCCGTGGGCTGATGGATTTATTGTAGGCAAGGGCTACACCCGTTGCTATAGGCATGACGTGTCGGTTCGTGACAATCTGTCCATGCCCGCGTAGGAAGTTATAAGAAAGACTATAATAATTAATGTGTTAGCTGTTAATGGGGCTGTGCGGACAGTAGTGGCTGGACGTACTTGATGTTTCTTGAAAAAAGCTCGGCTGTAAGCGCAGAAGATAGGTACAGGCATGTTTTTCAGGTAGAAAATGCGGCGGAGGGCAGGCCCTCCGCCGCTCATACCCTTCAGGTGAAGGGTTTTTCCTGCTCTGCGTGCTCAAGCAGCAACGCCGGTGGGGCAAAGCGCTCGCCGTAGGCTTCAGCCAGCTCTTTGGCTCTTTCTGCGAAAGCTCTTACACCATACTGGTTAATAAACTGTATGGCGCCGCCAGTCCAGGGCGCGTATCCGATACCGAAGATACTGCCAATGTTGGCATCTTCCACCCTGCGCAACACGCCTTCTTCCAGGCAGCGAACGGTTTCGATGGCCTGAATGAACAGAATTCGGTCTTTCAGTTCCTGCAACTCCACTTTGCGGGCTTTTTCACTGTCTACATAGAGCGTCTCAAGCTCTGGCCACAGGTACTTTTTGCCTTTGGCAGGGTACTCATAGAACCCGGCACCGGCAGCCTTGCCCGGGCGGCCATGGTCGTTAACCATCTGGTCGATGATCGCTTCTGCAGGGTGTGGCTTCCATGTGCCGCCGGCAGCTTCCAGATCCTTTTTACTCTGGCTGCGAACAAGGTGCATCAGAGTCATGCTGACTTCATCAGAAATGGTCAGTGGGCCGACAGGCATGCCTGCGAGCAACCCGGCATTCTCGATGCTTGAGGGGTGAATACCTTCACCCAGCATGGAGATCCCTTCGTTAACAAAGGTGCCGAAAACACGGGAAGTGAAAAAGCCACGGCTGTCGTTGACAACCACCGGGGTTTTGCCGATTTGCTGAACGTAGTCGAACGCTCGCGCCAAAGTTTCATCTGAGGTTTTCTCACCCACAATGATCTCTACAAGCATCATTTTGTCTACGGGGGAGAAAAAGTGCAGTCCGATGAAGTTTTCCGGCTTGGCAGACGCTTCGGCCAGTTGGGTAATGGGAATTGTGGAGGTGTTGGATGCGAAAATGCCGTTGCTAACAAGCTTCGGCTCGGCCTCGGCGGTCACCTTGGCTTTCAGGTCGCTGTCTTCAAACACGGCTTCGATGACCATGTCGCAGCCTTCCAGGTCGCTGGCGGAGTCGGTGGCCTTGATGCGGCCCAGAATCTCCGCCTTTTTTTCTTCGGTCATGCGGCCGCGGCTAACCTGTTTTGCCAGCAGATTTTCGGAGTAGCTTTTGCCTTTTTCTGCACCTTCAACAGAGACGTCCTTCAGCACTACCTCTATGCCTCGGATAGCAGTGGCGTAGGCGATACCCGCGCCCATCATTCCCGCGCCCAGTACACCCACCTTTTTAAAGGTCTCTTTCTCTACGCCTTCTGGGCGGCTGCCACCGGCATTAATATCGTTCAGCTGGAACCAGAAGGTGCCAGTCATATTCTTGGCAACCTGGCCAATCACCAGTTCGGTGAAATAGCGGGTTTCAATCAGACTTCCGCTATCGAAGTCTACCTGGGCACCTTCAACGGCTGCTGCCAGGATGCATTCAGGCGCTGGGTAGCAGCCTTTGGTTTTCTGTTTTAGCATCGCCGGCACGATTGGCAACTTCTGTGCCATCGCTGGATGGTGGGGTGCGCCACCTGGCATTTTGTAGCCTTTCTGATCCCAAGGCTGTTGCGACTTGGGATTGGCATCGATAAATGCACGAGCCTTGGCCATCATGTCTTCAGGGGAGTCTGCAAGTTCGTCGATAATGCCCGCTTTCAGAGCCGCAGCAGGGCGCAGCTTCTTGCCTTCCATCAGCAGAGGGAAGGCCGCTTCAAGGCCAATCATGCGGGGCAAGCGCTGAGTGCCGCCACCACCTGGTAGCAGGCCAAGCGAAACTTCTGGAAGACCCAACTGAATGCTGCTGTTATTCAGCACAATTCGATGGTGGCATGCCAGGGCAATTTCGAAACCGCCGCCTAGCGCAGTACCGTTGATGGCTGCCACAACGGGCTTGCCGCAAGTTTCCAGCGCACGCATCTGGGCTTTCATGCCGTTGACCATGTCTTCAAAGAACTGGGCATCGTCGCGGGTGACTTTGTGAATTTCGTTCAAGTCGCCGCCGGCAAAAAAGGTTTTCTTGGCGGAAGTAACAATGATGCCTCGAATGTTATCCAGGTCGCCTTGAAGTTTGGCAACCGTCTCGTCGAGGGCGTCCCGGAATGCCGCGTTCATGGTGTTTGCGGACTGGCCCGGCATGTCAATGGTAAGGGTCAGAATCTGATCTGAACCCAGTTCATAACGGATGGCACTCATAATCGGTTCTCCTATTAGAAAAAGTGTGGGGTTCAGACCCGCTCAATGATGGTGGCTATGCCCATGCCGCCGCCGACGCATAGCGTCGCCAGACCAAAGCGCAAATCACGACGCTCCAGTTCGTCCAGCAGAGTGCCCACTATCATTGCGCCAGTAGCGCCGAGAGGGTGACCCATGGCGATTGCGCCGCCGTTAACATTCACTTTTTCGTCCGGAACCGAGAGTTCCTTCTGGAAGCGCATTACCACGGAGGCAAAGGCTTCGTTAACTTCAAAGAGGTCGATCTGGTCAACCGTCATGCCTGCCTTCTCAAGCGCTTTCAGCGATGCCGGAGCAGGACCGGTCAACATGATGGTGGGGTCTGTGCTGGTGACAGCAGTGGCAACGATGCGGGCGCGGGGTTTCAGACCCAAGGCTTTACCTTTGGCTTCACTGCCGATTAGTAGGCCAGTTGCGCCATCTACCATGCCAGAAGAGTTACCGGCGTGGTGCACGTGATTGATGGTCTCTACATAGTGATATTTTTCACGAGCCACGCTGTTGAAACCCATTTCACCCATCATCTGGAAAGAAGGTCTGAGGCCGGAAAGAGACTCAATGGTGGTGTCACCGCGAACGTGTTCATCGCGATCGAGGATTACCACACCATTTTGGTCAGTAACAGGAACGATAGACTTGGCAAAGTAGCCGTTCTTCCAGGCGTTCGCAGCTTTTTGCTGGGACTTGACGGCGAAGCCGTCGACGTCTTCACGGCTGAAACCATCCAGTGTGGCGATTAGGTCTGCACCTATGCCTTGTGGCATGAAGCCGGTATGCATGTTGGTTTGCGGGTCCATAGCCCAGGCACCGCCATCAGAGCCCATAGGGATGCGGGACATAGACTCCACGCCACCCGCAACAACCAGGTCTTCCCAGCCGGAACGGACTTTCATGGCTGCCAGGTTAACGGCCTCAAGGCCAGATGCGCAGAAACGGTTGAGGGTAACGCCAGCGACTTTCTCGTCCCAGTCAGCCGCGAGTGCTGCTGTCTTGGCGATATCTGCACCTTGATCACCAACGGCAGTAACACAGCCGAGAACAATATCGTCTACCTGAGCGGTATCAAGGCTGTTTCTCTCTTGCAGCGCATTGAGCACAGTAGTCAGTAATGTAATGGGTTTTACACTGTGCAGTGATCCGTCTTTCTTTCCACGCCCTCTGGGAGTGCGGACCGCATCGAAGATATACGCCTCGGTGGTCATTGCTTGTCCTCTGGTGTTTGTTGCTTGGGGTTTAACTTTCAAGATTGCTCACCATAGCCGTTTGGTAGCCGTGTAGGTAATGACTCGACCTGCCAATCGGGTTGGCGAAATTGCTCAGGCACAGTGACAGGTGAGGTTCCAGGTTCTATGTTTAAGGGTGGTGTCGAGTGTTTTTATGCTCCCAAGTGGGGTAAGGAGGTACAGCGCTATGTCTTTCAGTAATGCTATCGACAACTTTTACGAACGTTTGGTAATGGAAGCTATAGAGACAACGAGAGAGCCGGGGGACACGGTAGATTACCTAACCGACGTTATGTGTGTTGCCTTGAACAGGTTACCTTCGAGGTATTACAGGCACACCATCGACATGATGTTCTACTTGGCGGATGAAGAGCTTAGGGGAATGAAAGAAAAATCCCTGGCCTCGGTAAAAAGTGCCAGGGATTTCGTCAGGGAACATCAGCGGGAATAAGGGTCGAAACTCAGTTTGCGACCAGGTTGTCCAGTGCTTTGTTCAAGCGCATTGCCAGCGCCGTATCTTTGTTTTCACCAGATGCTTTGAGGCACCAACCGGCGACCAGGCCTTCCACGCTCTGCAGGGCGCCATCCACTTTTTCTGAAGACCCCATGCCTTCGGCGAGTCGCTGTACTTGAATTTCCATGCGTTTTTTCTGCTCATCTTCAGGAGAGGGTAGGCCAGCGAGTATTTCTGCGCGAATAACGATCTCCCGGGCATCCAGAGCGCTCACGCCTTCTCCAAGCACAGACCAGTTATCTGGCAGGTCGCCAGGGGCTAAATCGCCTTCAGTGCCAGCTAGCACGAGGCCCTGCCATTCCGCGATACCTGCTTTGAGTTTTCGTGCTGCAACAGCTTGGCTCAGCCGCTTCTTCTCTGATTGAATTCGGTCTCTGACTTGTGGTGACACCTTCTCGACATCCAGCCGGTGGAGAGCAGAGATGGCCTGTTCCAACATCTGTTCTTCCTGATCAGAGTCAACACTCGAAATCTGTTGTAGCGTTGCTCCAGCTGCTGAGTCGGCCTCTTTTGTCGCGTGTTTCTGTTCCGAGCGCTCAGCCTCTCGGCGGGCAAAAATTTCGTCGCAGGCTTTGCGGAATGCTTGCCATAGTTTGCGGTCTTCCCGGTGGCGTGTAATGCCGACAGATTTCCAGTCTGACTGCAAGGCCTTTGCCTTGTTCATGGCTTCCTGCAAAGGCTCGTGTACTATTAATGCCTGTGCCTGTTCAACGATAGCCTGCTTCAGGCCTTCGTTCTTCTGGCGCTCTTGCTCAATGGGAGCTTCAAGTTGTTTGAGTAGGTCATCGAATTGCTTTTGTACTTGCCGGTTGTCCCGAAACTCCACCGGCCAAGCAGACTTCCATTCCTGGCGGGCGGTCTGGAGAATGTGCTCGACAGCTTTCCAGTCAACGTTGGACCAGTCTGCGTTATTAACAAAATGATCCATTTCAGCGCAGATTGTTTTACGCTTTTCCAAGTTCGCCTGTTTCAGGTCTGACTTAGCTCTGAAGTAGGCTTTACAAGGTTCGTAGGCTTTATCAGAAGCTTGCTTGAAGCGAGCCCATAAAGTGCGGTCTGAGGATCCGCCCAGTTCCCGCCATTCTTTCTGAAGTTCCTTGATGCGCTCGGATTTTGCTTCCGGTTCCATGGACTGCTCTGCCAGATATTCCATCTGTTCACAGAGAGCAATCTGCTTGGGTTCGGTAGCAAACCCTTGCCAGTCCGTCAGTTCCCTGAGCTGGCCGGTAAGTAGCTGTACCCGAGCCTGAAAGTTTTTACTGTGGCGGTGATCGAGCGATTTCAAATGCTGTTGTGCAGTTTTCAGCAGATCCCGGGAGTTCTTGAGCTGCTTTGCTTCCAAGGCTTGCTCCAGCTGGTCCAGGGTTACTTTGAGGCTTTCTGAGTAAACCTGCTGCTGCTCGCGGTTTTCAGTGCTTTTTGCAGGGGCTTTGGGTTTTCCGGCCAACTTGCGCGCGGGCTCCAGTAATTCCGGAGCAGGGAAGCCTTCGGGCCAGCCAATTTCGCTCAATAGGTCTGAGGCATGCTTTTGCTCTTCAGGCGTCGCGTTTTGCAAGTCTATCGACGAGATTGCAAGCAGGGATTCTTTCGCCTGGGCTATATGGCGGACTGCATTGGTATAGTTGCGCAATGCCATCATCGAGCTTTCGTAGGATTTTTGTTGCTGTTTCTCAACCTGAGTCTCACGGGTAGCCTCCAGCCAACGATTTTCCTGGGTTTTCTGAAGAGCATCCAGTGAGGCAAGCGAGGCGAGTGTCCCTGGGGGCTGCTGGCGCAGATCATTCAGGGTTTGCGCTATCAGCTCCAGGGTTTCGTTACGTTGCAGTCGCTGTTCAAGCTCGTGTTTTTCCGCTTCCTGAGCGGCTTTTTGGTCTGCCAAGCGCTCCTTGCACAGGTGTACGGACTCAAGAAACGCGCTGAGTTGGTCGGGTGTTGCACTGGCTTCTACCTTTACCCACTGGCTGAGAATCGCCTCCAAACGTGCTTCAAAGAGATTGGTATCGTCGCTTTTTGCCTGGTCGCGGATATTATGGATCAGCGTAGCGATGGTTTCTGACACTGCATCCTTACGGGCTTGTTCCTCCCGGATAGCCTGTAGTTTTTGTCGTACCAATTGGTAAACGCCTTTGTCGCGGCCTTTGGCCTGCTTTTGGACGCGCTGTAAGAAGCCTGCATCCTGGAGCAGATTGGCAGCGGTGAGCCGGATATCTGCAGTGGCGCCCTCGGTGGCGAGGTTTGCCGCGATATCCTCAGATGGGGAGGCTTGCAACACCTGCAGCTGTTCTTCCCGCAATTCTGCGCGCTTATCCTCTGCTGGCTCCGCCTGTGGCTGAGAGCGATCCGGCGCTTTGCGAGCTGATGTGGTGGGTTTGCGCGATTTAAATAGTTTCTGGAGGAAAGCAGCCATGAAGATATCCTTAGGGATTGAAACCAGTCTACGGTGTCGGGCAAAGTAAGCCAGCACCGGCCATCGGCGCTGTTTGATGTGTGCTCAGAGCGCCGGATACTTTGTGTCGGAAGTTTCGGTGCAGGGACCAAAAACCTGGGCCGATAATACAAAACCGGGGCTAGTCTAGCGTTTTGTGGGCGTTTGCGGGAAGGGCTGAATGGCAAAACAGGAAAATAGCGATGACCAAGAGTACAAAGCGCGTTCGACGGCATTAAGGTTGCTCGCTCGCCGTGAGCACAGTCGCCTGGAGATGGTGCTGAAATTAAGGCAGCGCAAGATTGAAAACTCGATTATCTCAATGGTTCTGGATGATTATGAAGGCGAAGGCTGGCTGGATGACAACCGATTTGCGGAGGTGTACTCACGGCAGCGAATGGACTTGGGGTATGGGTTGTTGAAGATTCAGGCAGAGCTTCAACAGCGCGGGATTCAACGGTTACCGGCCTGCCTGATTGAAGTTTCCGACACCGACTGGATTCGGAATGCGCTTTTGCTCAGGGAAAAGCGTTTCGGTGTGTCGGATTTGAGTAACGATTGGGATGAAAAGGTGCGACAGGCTCGTTTTTTTGCGCGTAGAGGGTTTGCAGCGAATCAGATAGAGAGGGTGCTTGAATCCAAAGAGGTACCCGACGTCGACTTATAAGTTAGAGGGTTGGCGGTATCATTCCCAGCTCCGGGGGCAGGCCGGCTCTCATATTCGCCGTATCTTCAGGTTGCTCAACCTCGGAGTTTCCATCAACAGGCTGCTCCAGGCCCACAAACGGTTCAGTTGACGTAGCCAAACTCTCCGTTGGCTCCATCATTCGTGCGAGTACATCGTAGTACCGGCGAATGTTTTGAACGTAGAGGACAGGTTCGTGGCCACGGGCATATCCATAGCGTGTTTTTTTGTACCATTCTTTCTGGGCGAGTAGGGGTAGAAACTCTTTAACGTCCATCCATCGGTCCGGGTTTTTTCCGGCACCTTCGGTGAGCCTGCGGGCATCTTCCAGATGGCCATAGCCCACGTTATAGGATGCCAAGGCAAACCAGGTTCGATCGGGTTCTGCAATGCGCTCGGGAATCCTGCCGTGCACCATGCGGAAATACTTGGCGCCGCCCTGAATGCTTTCTTCTGCGTCCAGCCGGTTGTTGATGCCAATGTAGTTCGCTGTGTTGCGTGTCAGCATCATCAGCCCGCGAACGCCCGTCGGGGAAACTGCATTGGGGCGCCAGTGCGACTCTTGGTAGCCAATGGCAGCGAGCAGGCGCCAGTCCAGGCTGAATGTGGAAGCTTTATCCCTGAACAGGGCCTCGTAGGTTGGCAGGCGATTTTCTACATGGTGCATAAATGTGCGTGCACCCACATAGTTCAAGTGATCCAGATGGCCATAAAACCGTTCGGAAAGCTGAGCGATGGTGCCGTTTGCCTGCATTTTCTTAATAAACGCTTTCGCCGCTCTTATAAGAGAGTCGTCCTGCTTTCCCGGCAATAACCATGCGAGTTCGCTGGTCTCGCCAAGAGCAAAAGCCTGTTTTACGTGTGGGAAAAAAACGTGGTTGAGTTCGAGCTCATTGGAAGAGACTACTGCGAAGGAGAGCTCACCTGTTTCCACACGAGCAAGAATGCCCGCAGCATCCAAGCCTGGGTGAACCTGCCAGGAGATGCCGGATGCTATCTCTGTAAGGGCTTGCAGTTGTTGCTCATGATTGCTGTCGGGTACCAGGTGTAACTGCTGGCCAGCCAGATCAGCCGGGGCCTCAGGGCGCGCTACATCTTTATTGTAAACAACGATCGATTGGGCTTCGATACCTGTAGGCAGCACCTTGTACTGGGTTTCGAACTGGGGCTGGGCCGAAAGCCCCGCGAGACCGATATGAGCAAAATCCCGGGAAAGTACGGAAAGTACTTCGGTGTTGTCTTCGGCAATCCTGAGACGGAGTTCGACCCCTAGCTCTTCGGCAAAAAGTTTAGCCAGCTCGTAGTCATAACCTGTTGGGCCTTCGCGGCTTTCGTAGTAGATAGAGGGTGCGACCCGCGTTATAACGTGCAGTACACCCTCATTGCGGATCTCCTGCAGCGTGCTTGGCTGACTGCATCCGGAGAGCGTGAGCAGAGCCAAGGCAAGCGTACAGGCGAGGAACAATGTGTTAGCCGCCGCTGCATTGTATACAGTCACAAATCTTGGCAAGTCCCTGGTCTCCATAGCCGCTGGATCATCGGGATGCATGCAAGCAAAATGGTTAGCAGCATCCTGTGTCTTGTTGCGAGTGGTCTCCTTGTCCACTACCCAATGATCTCTTCTGCAGCTAAAGGGGTCAATCGGGTTGGCTAAAAGTTGTGCAAAACAATGTCAAATGCGCTCGAAGGGAATAACCTTTCTGGCGCTGTATCCCGGCAGAGGTTTCGAGTATCATATGCGCCTTCTCAGAATGCACCCGGACTTCCCCGTTTCGCGCGATACAGGTTGATATCATGCTTGAACTTCGCGGCGCACCCGCGCTTTCACCATTTCGTTCACATAAACTCCACGCGAGAATTCAGGCTGTTGTGCCTGAGGTTGAGCATGTTTATGCCGAATTTATGCACTTTGTGGATCTGGAGGGCGCCCTTTCTGATTCCGAGCAGGCCATCCTGGACCGGCTACTGACCTATGGCCCCAGCGTGCCGGCTGAAGAGCCAGATGGTGTGCTTTTCCTTGTAGTGCCTCGGCCAGGGACTTTGTCGCCCTGGTCCAGTAAAGCGACAGATATTGCGCGTAATTGCGGTTTGCGCCAGATTCAGCGTATCGAGCGTGGTACGGCTTTTTACGTAAAGTCGAGCAAAAAGCTTGGGCTGGATCAACGCGAGAAAGTTGCAGCCTTGCTGCACGACCGTATGACCCAGAAAGTCTTCCATGAAATGGGCGGTGCCCAGTTACTATTCAATCATGAAGAACCGCGTCCCCTGGAGCGCGTTTCTGTGCTGGCTGGCGGCCGAGCGGCATTAGTGGATGCCAACAGGCGCCTTGGTCTTGCCTTGGCCGATGACGAAATTGATTATCTGGTGAAGTCGTTCTTAGGCCTTGAGCGGGACCCGACCGATGTTGAGTTGATGATGTTTGCTCAGGCAAACTCCGAGCATTGCCGCCACAAGATATTCAATGCCTCTTGGGATATAGACGGGGAAGGCCAGGAAAAATCCCTGTTTGCGATGATTCGTAATACCTTCGATATGAATAGCGAAGGAGTGCTGTCTGCATATAGCGACAACGCCTCTGTTATTCAGGGTAGTCGCGGCGGGCGCTTTTTCCCGGATCCTGAAACCGGAGTTTACGGTTACAACCAGGAAGATATTCACATTCTGATGAAGGTGGAAACCCACAACCACCCGACAGCGATCGCACCTTCGGCAGGTGCAGCCACAGGTTCCGGCGGGGAAATCCGCGATGAGGGCGCAACTGGCCGTGGTTCCAAGCCGAAAGCCGGGCTAACCGGTTTCACCGTTTCTAACCTCAATTTGCCAGAAGACCCGCAGCCTTGGGAAATCAGCTACGGCAAGCCAGAGCGAATTGCTTCTGCTCTGGATATCATGATTGAAGGGCCCATAGGTGGTGCCGCTTTTAACAATGAATTTGGTCGCCCTAATATAGCCGGCTATTTCCGTACCTTTGAGGAAGAAGTTGCCGGCCCTGCTGGCGATGAAGTCCGTGGTTACCATAAGCCGATTATGATTGCGGGTGGGCTTGGTAATATTCGGGCGGAACATGTTGAAAAAGGCGAGATTCCAGTTGGGGCCAAGCTCATTGTTCTGGGTGGGCCCTCCATGCTTATCGGTCTGGGTGGCAGCGCAGCTTCGTCAATGGATTCCGGGTCCAGTAATGAAAATCTTGATTTTGCTTCCGTTCAGCGCGACAACCCTGAAATGGAGCGCCGCTGCCAGGAAGTAATTGACCGTTGCTGGCAGATGGGTGATGAGAACCCTTTGTGCTTCATCCACGATGTTGGCGCAGGCGGCCTTTCTAACGCTATGCCCGAGCTGGTGAAGGATGGTGGCCGCGGTGGCAAGTTCGAATTACGGGATATTCCCAGCGATGAGCCAGGCATGTCGCCACTGGAGATCTGGTGCAACGAGTCTCAGGAGCGCTACGTCATGGCTGTGGCTCCTGAAAATCTGGAGCTTTTTGATGCCCTTTGTCGCCGCGAACGTTGCCCGTACGCGGTAATTGGTGAGGCAACCGAGGCTCATCATCTCGAACTGAGCGATTCCTACTTTAACGACAAGCCTGTTGACCTGCCGATGGATGTGCTGTTTGGCAAGCCGCCCCGCATGCACCGGAGCATTACCAGGGCATCGTTTAGCAAGCCGATCTTTGACTCAACAAAAATCGACCTGAATGATGCCATTCGCAGAGTGTTACGTCTGCCCTCCGTCGGGTCCAAGAGCTTCCTGATTACCATCGGCGATCGTACGATCACCGGGCTTGTGGCAAGGGATCAGATGGTTGGCCCATGGCAGGTGCCGGTTAGTGATGTAGCGGTGACTGCAAGTTCCTTTGATGTTGTAGCCGGCGAGGCTATGGCAATGGGTGAGCGTACGCCAATCGCAACCATCGATGCGCCAGCGTCTGGCCGGATGGCTGTGGGCGAGGCAATTACGAATCTAGCCGCAGCAGCCATAGGAAAGCTTTCTGATATTCGCCTGTCTGCTAACTGGATGGCAGCCGCCGGCCACCCCGGAGAGGACGAAAACCTTTACGAAACAGTTCGCGCCG
The DNA here is from genome assembly GCF_002806945.1 of Marinobacter salexigens. GTDB lineage: Bacteria > Pseudomonadota > Gammaproteobacteria > Pseudomonadales > Oleiphilaceae > Marinobacter > Marinobacter salexigens. Next base: position 6,008 of record NZ_NIHC01000012.1, on the reverse strand, counting down.
TTGGTATGGAGTTATGCCCGGCACTGGGGATTACTATCCCCGTCGGAAAAGACTCTATGTCCATGAAGACCGTCTGGGAAGAGGATAGCGGCGAACAGAAAAGTGTTACTGCACCTTTGTCTTTGGTTGTCAGTGGTTTTGCGCCAGTAACAGACGTTTCACAGACCCTGACGCCGCAGTTAATAACGGATGTGGGCGATACGGATCTGATTCTCGTAGATCTGTCCGCTGGCCAGAATCGACTGGGAGGGTCGGCTTTGGCTCAGGTCTATCGCCAGGTTGGCGCTGTAGCACCTGACCTGGATGATCCCGAAGATATCAAAGCATTCTTTGCTGTGATTCAGGGGTTGAATTCCGACAGCAAGCTGCTGGCCTACCATGACCGTTCTGACGGTGGTTTATTCGTGACGGTTGCCGAGATGTGTTTCGCTGGGCGGACCGGTGTGGATCTCAGGCTGGATGGTTTGGTGGATGATGCCAGCCAGATTGCTCGCGAGGTGTTTAATGAAGAGCTGGGTGCGGTTATTCAGGTGCGTAGAGCTGACACCGAAGAAATACTCCAGCAGTTTTCAGCTGCCGGCTTGGGCGACCATGCCAGCGTAATCGGCACACTGAACGATCAGGATCGCCTGCGTTTGCTTTTGGAAGGGGCAATGGTTTCGGACGATTGCCGAACAGAGCTTCAGCGCCTATGGTCAGAAACCAGCTATCGTATTCAGTCATTGAGGGACAATGCGGACTGTGCGCAGGAAGAGTTCGATAACCTGCTGGACGCAGACGATCCGGGGCTGCATGTAAAGCTCACTTACGATGTAAATGATAATGTCGCTGCGCCTTACATCAACAAAGGGGCTCGACCCAAAGTTGCGGTTTTGCGTGAGCAAGGCGTCAATGGGCAGGTTGAGATGGCAGCAGCATTTGACCGTGCCGGTTTTGAATCTGTCGACGTACACATGAGTGATCTTCTGTCGGGGCGTGTGAATCTGGAAACGTTCAACAGCCTTGTGGCCTGCGGCGGGTTCTCATACGGGGATGTGCTTGGGGCCGGTGAAGGATGGGCCAAGTCAATTTTGTTTAATGACCGGGTTCGTGACCAGTTTGCTGCGTTCTTTAACCGCCAGGACACTCTTGCGCTTGGTGTGTGTAATGGGTGTCAGATGCTGTCTAACTTGCACGAGCTGATTCCTGGCAGTGAAGGCTGGCCGCGTTTTGTTCGTAACCAGTCGGAACAGTTTGAGGCTCGTCTGTCGATGGTTGAAGTGATGTCGTCACCTTCAGCTTTCCTTGAGGATATGGCTGGATCTCGCATGCCCATTGCTGTTGCGCATGGGGAGGGGAGGGTAGAGTTTTCCGGAAGTGCCTCAGCGGCTGAGCTGGCGGAAAGTGAGCGCGTAGCAATGCGTTTTGTGGACAATCGGGGCCAGGCAACAATGCGTTACCCCTATAACCCTAATGGTTCGCAGGACGGCATTGCCGGGGCTACAACCCGCGATGGCCGCATCACAATCATGATGCCTCATCCTGAGCGTGTGTTTCGCGCTGTTCAGCACTCATGGCGCCCTGCAGATTGGCAGGAAGATGGTTCCTGGATTCGGATGTTCCGTAACGCTCGGCGCTGGTTTGGCTAGAAGAACGAAGCGTTGAAGAAACCGGCTTTTGAGAGTCCTGAAATGGCACTTTTCAAAAGTCGGTTTTTTTGTGGCTGAAGAGTCGTGTTTTCGGGTTTTTCAAGAGAAAAAAGTGGTCATATTGGATAAATACCCCTTGACTCATAATGTTTATGCACATTGCGCCTTATACTCTGTGTGTTCTATGAGCAATATAGCGTATACCGGTTCAGTTTTTGTTCGCTGCTGGTAACTTGTTGAAAAATAGGGGGTTAGTTAAATGGGTGATTTTGTCGCCAATTTAACTCGAGGTCAGTAAATACGGGGTTTATGGGCATGTACCCCAAATTTTTCCCCAGAGTTATCCACAGAATCTGTGGGTAAGTGGCTAAGCTATTAATCTGTACAAAAAATACCCGTTCTGGAGAGGCTCTATGTATAAAATCTGCTATTTCGTACCCGAAACTCATTTGGAAAAAACCAAGCAAGCACTGTTTGACATTGGGGTGGGGCGCATTGGCGATTACGATTCCTGCGCTTGGCAATGTCGCGGGCAGGGGCAGTTTCGCCCTCTTGAAGGTAGCACTCCGTTTCTGGGGCAGAGTGGAGAGTTGGAGGTTGTGGATGAGTTCAAGGTTGAACTTGTTTGCACTGATGAACTTGTCAGCAGAGCAGTCGCGACGTTGAAGCAAGCTCATCCTTATGAGGAGCCTGCTTATGAGGTGTATCGGATGGAAGAACTATAAGTCGTCTTTGCTTCGAGTCGCTGCTATCGGGCGGCGAATATCACGAATGTGTACGCCGAAAGACTCGTTTTTAAGGTCTTCCAGAAAAAGCTCCAGAGTCTTGCGCACTGTGGGGAAGGAAATCTCGTCCCAAGGGATCTCATCCACAGCAAACAGATGGGCTTCAAGAGATTCCTCACCTGCTCCATAGTGTCCGTTTTTGAGGGTGGCCCTATAAAACATGTGTACCTGATTTATATGCGGTACGTCGACAATCGAATACAGGGCATCAATATCGACTTCAGCCAATGCCTCCTCTTGCGTTTCACGCTCCGCTGCCTCAACGGTTGTTTCGCCATTTTCCATATAGCCGGCCGGGAGAGTCCAGTATCCATAGCGAGGTTCTATGGCACGCCGGCAAAGCAGGATTTTGCCTTCCCACACCGGAACAGTGCCCGCAATGATGCGGGGGTTTTGGTAGTGTATTGTGCTGCAGTTAACACACACATAGCGGGGACGGTTGTCTCCCTCAGGAACGCGTTGCATTACCAGATGGCCGCATGTACTGCAGTACTTCATGTTTTTCCCCGTATACTGGAAGTAATAGAGTGCCCAGCTTAATGATCTTAGCTGTCGCTGTCTCCTTCAACACCGGATTTTCTCGGGAGTTCCGAATTGCGTGATTTACTTGTTCAGCGCTTAACCGACTATGCGCCTCGGAAGCTCAATCTGAACTATACCGAAGCGGGTATACTTGTGCCGGTGACAGATGACCCTGGCAATCCGGAAATGATATTTACGTTGCGCTCGCAGAATTTGAGCACTCATAGTGGTCAGGTTGCCTATCCGGGGGGGAAGCGTGACGCGGAAGATTTCTCGTTGGCAGCTACGGCGTTGCGAGAAACCCATGAAGAAATTGGGCTGCCACCCGATCGGGTTGAGATAATTTCACCACTAAGTCAGGTCATGTCACGCCATGGAATACTGGTGACCCCATATGTAGGAGTTGTGCCAGAAGGGTATCCGTTGAAGCCCAATCCTGGTGAAATCGAGAGTGTGTTTAGCGTACCTCTATCCTTTTTTCTGGAAGATCAGCGTGAGCGTACAGATGCGATACCTTTTCAGAATCAAACAATCCATGTTCCCTGCTATCGCTGGGAGCGGTATCAGATCTGGGGGTTGTCAGCAGTGGTTCTGGTTGAGTTTTTGAATGCGGTATACGATGCAGAGATAGATTTGTTCAAGCCACAAAACCAATAAGGAATGACGAAATGCTTTATGAATTGGATGGCCGAGCCCCTCAGTTAAATGGCGGCGGTCAGTTTGTTGCCGAAAACGCGACAGTGGTGGGTAACGTAGAGCTCCATGAAAAAAGCAGTGTATGGTTTAATGCTGTAATACGTGGAGATAATGAGACTATTACCATCGGACCGGAAACCAACATTCAGGATGGTTCGGTTCTCCACACTGACCCGGGTTCCCCTCTGACTCTGGGTAAAGGTGTAACCGTTGGCCACAAGGTCATGTTGCACGGCTGTGAGGTTGGGGACTATTCACTAATCGGTATAAATGCAGTTGTACTGAACGGTGCGAAAATTGGTAAACATTGTCTCATCGGCGCGAACACACTGGTTCCGGAGGGAATGGTTATTCCGGATGGGTCTCTGGTAATCGGTGCTCCTGGCAAAATTAAGCGTGAGCTGACTGAGCAACAAAAGAAGATGCTCGAGCTCAGTGCCGCGCACTACGTACACAATGCCAGCCGCTATGTGAAAACCTTCAAACCTGTAAACGATTGAGGTCAATTGGTTATGGCCGCTGAGGAAAAAGTTCGCTCGCCCTGTGTGAGCATATGCGCTCTCGATGAGCGGGATATATGCATAGGCTGCCAACGAACCGGTGATGAAATTCTGCACTGGACATCAATGACCAACCGTGAGCGCCAAGCTGTACTTGAAAACGTTGCAGAGCGAGAGCGGGAAGTGGCTCTTTAACGAAACGTAAAAATAGATTGATAGGGCTTAGCTCCCTTCTGGAGGAATTGGTTTGAACGATGTTGGGAAGGTAACGCTGGGTACACCACTCAAGGCGAACGCATTTAAAGTGCTGTTGTGCGGTTCAGGGGAGTTGGGTAAAGAAGTGGCGATTGAGCTGCAGCGTTTTGGGGTCGAAGTGATTGCTGCGGATCGTTATCCCAATGCGCCTGCCATGCAGGTGGCTCATCGCAGTCACGTGATTGATATGCTGGATGCCAAGGCACTCCGCCGTATTGTAGAGCTTGAAAAGCCCAACCTCATCGTTCCGGAAATTGAAGCCATTGCTACAGCGGAGTTGGTTGCACTTGAACAGGAAGGGTACAAGGTTATTCCCTCGGCTAGAGCCGCTCACCTGACAATGAACAGAGAGGGTATTCGGCGACTGGCATCTGAAGAGCTGGGGGTGAGAACTTCGCCTTACCGGTTTGTTGATACCAAAGCGGATTTTCTGGATGCCGTCGGTGCCATTGGTTTGCCGGTAGTCGTTAAACCTGTGATCAGCTCTTCCGGGAAGGGGCAAAGCACAATAACCAGCGAAGACCAGATTGATGTTGCATGGGAGTATGCGCAAACCGGCGGGCGAGCAGGCAAGGGCAGGGTTATTGTTGAAGGCTTTGTGAAGTTTGATTATGAGATTACTTTACTCACTGTCAGGCACTCTGGTGGGGTGAGTTTTTGTGAGCCAATTGGGCATCGCCAAGAGGAGGGGGATTATCGTGAATCCTGGCAGCCTCAGCCTATGACACCTGCAGCGCTGGAACGATCTCGCGAAATTGCCTTGAAAATCACAGAGAACCTCGGAGGATACGGGGTCTATGGGGTGGAGTTGTTTGTTGATGGAGATGATGTCTATTTCTCCGAGGTGTCGCCAAGGCCCCACGACACTGGTCTCGTTACTTTAATATCCCAGGATCTTTCCGAGTTCGCTTTGCATGCCAGAGCAATACTTGGATTGCCGATTTCTGCTATCCGTCAACAGGGACCTTCCGCATCAGCGGTAATCTTGCCGGAAGGGAGCTCCAAAGCTGTCTCGTTTTCGGGGTTAGAGAGCGCGCTTGCTGAACAGGATGTCCAGTTAAGGCTGTTTGGCAAACCGGAGCTTGCAGGTCGGAGGAGAATGGGAGTGGCTTTGGCTAGTGCTTCTACTATAGAAGAAGCTAAAAACAAGGCTGTTAAGGCAGCGAGTACGATTAAGGTTAGCCTGTAAGCTAGTTGTCAGCGTTGCGGTCGGCAGCGGAAGCGATTGTAGGGGCGCCTCTAATGCGCCCCGAATTGAATAAACTAAAATAGTTGTGTTGAACCGTTGACACCTGCGGCAGTCTCTGTAGAATGCGCATCTCTTTCGAGGGGAGCACAACTTAGTAGCTCTGCAGAGGAAGAGTAACCGCTTGAAAAAACTGAATATTTGAAATTTTTTGTTCAGTTCGACGGTTGACAAGATGATAAAATGCTGTAGAATGATTCATCTTGATTAGGAAGTGACGGTTTATCTCGATTAAGTGTTGTTTCTCTTCTTCGAAATAAACGGTTGACAAGGCGGCGAGACGATGTAGAATACGCCACCTTGATTGAGCAACGGCTCAAACGCTCTTTAACAAATTGACCAAGTAATTCGTGTGGGCGCTGACTGGAGTATTTCG
>NZ_NIHC01000011.1 GCF_002806945.1 Marinobacter salexigens | reverse complement strand
CCTGAGCCTGAGCCTGAGCCTGAGCCTGAGCCTGAGCCTGAGCCTGAGCCTGAGCCTGGCTTTATCCCAAAAAATGCCAGTAAGTATGTGGATATTGAGCAACTGCGCAGCCGTAGCAAAGGTTGGACCATTCAACTGGTGGCTGGAAATCTGGAGCAGACAGCGCTGAATATCATCTCCCGCTATCCTGCATTGGACGAGATGGTTTATACCAAGGGCGAGCGCAAGAGCGAGCCTTGGTTTATGGTTCTTTATGGGAACTATGCAACCAGGGAGGATGCTCAAAAAGCGGCTTCCAAATTGCCCGATGCACTGATTTCGCGCACTCCCTGGGTGCGTACAACCGAAGGCCTTTAAGCTGCTGTAAACATGCAACAACCCCCTGTTTCGCATCAAAAAAGATCATAGGCCGCGGAACCACTCCAAATAAAAAATGTCAATTCTTCTTGAGTACGCATTTATACGTGTGTAGAATCGCTGCCCGATTTTTTTAACGTCGGCGATTTTTGTGCACTGTTTTGGTGCATAAGTCGCTGATTAAAGTGCATTTATATGCAAGAGGGCGCTTATGAAACCAGGTCTCTATCACCCCGACGAATTCAAAGATAACTGCGGGTTTGGACTCATCGCCCACATGAAAGGCGAGGCCAGCCATCGGCTGCTGCAAACGGCGATCGAATCACTCACGTGCATGACCCATCGAGGTGGTATCGCGGCAGACGGTAAAACCGGTGATGGTTGCGGCCTGCTGATTCAAAGCCCTGGAGTCTTCCTGAAAAAAGCGGCCAAAGCTGCGTTTGGCCAGGAACCCGATGGCTTGTTTGCTGTGGGCCAAGTGTTCCTGAGCCAAGATTCAGGTAAGGCTGCCAAAGGTCGCTCCGCTCTGGAAAAATGCCTGATTGACCAAGGTCTTGAGGTTATGGGTTGGCGTGAAGTGCCGGTTGATGACAGTTGCCTGGGGCCAATGGCTCTCGACTGCATGCCGCGTATTGAACAGCTGTTTGTAACCCCGGGGGCCAAGACCGAAAAAGAGTTTGCTATCAGCCTGTTTATCGGGCGCCGCCATGCCGAGAGGGATATGGTGGATGATTCAGAGTTCTACGTTTGCAGCTTGTCCCACCGTACTCTTGCCTACAAAGGCCTGATGATGCCGGCGGATCTGGCGAATTTCTATAAGGATCTGGACGACCCTGACTTCACTACTGCCATATGCGTCTTTCACCAGCGGTTCTCCACCAACACCATGCCCCGCTGGCCTTTAGCTCAGCCGTTCCGGTATCTGGCTCATAACGGCGAAATCAACACCATCGACGGCAACCGTAACTGGGCTATTGCCCGGGCCGCCAAGTTTAATTCGCCGGATCTGCCAGATCTAAAAACCCTGCAACCGCTTGTGAATCTCGCGGGTTCTGACTCCTCAAGCATGGACAATATGCTGGAAATTCTGTTGGCGGGTGGCGTGGATCTGTTCCGGGCCGCGCGTATGATGATTCCGCCGGCCTGGCAGAATGTCGATACCATGGATTCCGAACTGCGGGCGTTCTATGAATACAACTCCATGCACATGGAGCCTTGGGACGGGCCTGCCGGACTGGTTATGTCGGATGGGCGATACGCCATGTGCATGCTGGATCGAAACGGTTTGCGACCAGCCCGCTGGGTGGTTACCAAAGATGATTTCATCACCTTGGCTTCAGAGATTGGTACCTACGGTTACCGGCCAGAGGACGTAGTCGCCAAGGGCCGGGTAGGACCAGGGCAAATGCTGGTGATTGATACAGAAACCGGTGAAGTGTTGCACACCCGGGATATCGATCAGCGTCTCAAGACGGCTCAGCCCTACAGGCGATGGTTGCGAGAAAATGCATTGCGAGTGGAGGCAACGCTCAATCAGGACACACCGGAGTTCCGGTTGATGGATGCGGATGATCTTCTGGTGCACCAGAAAATGTTCATGGTGTCTTATGAGGAGCGTGACCAAATCCTCCGCCCACTCGCTGAAAATGCCCAGGAAGCTGTTGGCTCCATGGGGGACGACACGCCCATGGCGGTATTGTCCAGTAAGGTTCGGCATGTGGGAGACTATTTTCGCCAAAAGTTTGCCCAGGTAACCAATCCTCCGATTGATCCACTGCGCGAAGCAATAGTGATGTCTCTGGAGACCTGTTTGGGGGCGGAGCGCAATGTATTTGATGAAACTGCCGAACACGCCGATCGGGTTATCTTGACTAGCCCTATTTTGTCACCAGCAAAGTTTCTCCGTTTGGAAGGCACCACGCGCCCGGGGTTTGCCGAAATAATCATCCCGTTAAGCTATGCGCCGGAGCTGGGTCTTGAGGAGGCTATCCGGCGAGTGTGTGCAGAAGCCGCGCAAGCCGTTCGTGATGGCAAAGTGCTCCTGATTCTCTCAGACAAGAACCTCAAGCAAGGCGAGCTGCCCATCAGTTCACTGATGGCCACCGGGGCTGTTCACCATCACCTTGTGGCCCAAGGCTTACGCTGCGACTCCAATATAATTGTGGAAACGGGCTGGGCGCGCGACCCTCACCACTTTGCTGTGCTGCTCGGTTTTGGCGCGACAGCGGTTTATCCCTACCTTGCCTACCAGGTGCTCAACGACTTGATCCGTACTGGCGAGTTGCTGATGGATCCTATCGAAGCGAAGAACAATTATCGCAAGGGCATCAATAAAGGCCTTTTGAAGATTATGTCCAAAATGGGCATTTCCACCATTGCGTCGTACCGGGGTGCACAGCTTTTCGAAGCTGTTGGTCTGGCGGACGACGTTGCTGATTTGTGTTTCAAAGGTGTTCCGTGTCGCATCCAGGGCGCTAGCTTCTTCGATTTGCAGCAAGATCAGGAGCAGTTGGCCGCGACAGCGTGGAAACCCCGTAAGCCAATAACCCCGGGCGGTTTGGTGAAATACATACATGGTCAGGAATACCATGCCTTTAACCCGGACGTGGTCACCAAGCTGCAAGAGGCAGTGACCAGCGGTAGCTATGGGCATTACAAAGAATATGCGGCACTGGTTAATGAGCGCCCAGTCGCGACCATCAGGGATTTGCTCGGCTTCCATGAAGGGATCGACGCCATTGGGCTGTCCGAGGTTGAGCCGGTTGAGAAGATATTCCCCCGGTTTGACTCTGCAGCCATGTCCCTTGGCGCTCTGTCGCCAGAGGCTCATGAAGCCTTGGCAGTCGCGATGAATACCTTGGGCGGGCGTTCCAATTCCGGCGAAGGCGGTGAGGATCCCGTTCGTTATGGCACCGAAAAACGTTCCAAGATCAAGCAGGTGGCCTCTGGCCGCTTTGGCGTCACCGCAGAATATCTGCGTAGTGCCGATGTTATGCAGATCAAGGTTGCCCAGGGTGCCAAGCCAGGTGAGGGAGGCCAGCTACCCGGTGGCAAGGTGAATCAGTTGATTGCGCGTCTGCGCTACTCGGTACCAGGTGTTACCCTGATTTCGCCACCGCCACACCACGACATCTACTCCATCGAGGATTTGGCGCAGTTGATCTTCGATCTCAAACAGGTCAATCCGCAAGCTCTGGTTTCGGTAAAGCTGGTTTCTGAGCCCGGCGTTGGCACCATTGCCGCTGGCGTGGCTAAGGCCTATGCCGACCTGATTACCGTCTCTGGCTACGACGGGGGCACGGCGGCAAGCCCTTTGGCCTCCATACGCTACGCCGGTTCGCCCTGGGAGCTCGGGTTGACAGAAACCCAGCAAGCACTGCGGGCCAACGACTTGCGCGGAAAGATTCGGCTACAAACCGATGGCGGTATAAAAACCGGCCTGGATGTAGTGAAAGCCGCCATTCTTGGTGCAGAAAGCTTTGGTTTTGGTACCACTCCGATGGTGGCCTTGGGCTGCAAATACCTGCGCATATGCCACCTGAACAACTGCGCAACCGGTGTTGCAACCCAGAACGAACATCTCCGGGAAGAGCACTTCAAAGGCACGGTGGAAATGGCCATGAACTTCTTCCGTTTTGTTGCGGAAGAAACCCGTGAGTGGATGGCCAGGTTGGGCGTGAGCACGCTGGAAGAACTTGTTGGGCGAACGGATCTTCTCGTACGCTTGCCGGGCCAAACCGAGCGCCAGAAACAGCTCGACCTCACACGGTTGCTGTCTAACGACCACATTCCTGCGGACAAACCACAAACCTGTCAGGTCGAACGCAATGTGCCGTTCGATCAGGGCTTGCTGGCGGAAGAAATGCTGAAAGCCATTGCCCCAGCCATTGAAGGCAAAACCGGTGGTGCCTGGAATTACCGCGTAACCAACTGCGACCGTTCGATTGGCGCGCGACTTTCCGGTGAGATTGCTGCAAAACACGGTAATCAGGGAATGGCCGATGCTCCGATTACCTTGGGGTTGGTGGGTACGGCGGGCCAGAGTTTTGGTGTCTGGAACGTTGGCGGGCTTAACCTGATTCTTGAGGGTGACGCGAACGATTATGTCGGCAAAGGCATGACTGGCGGCAAGCTGGTCGTCAAACCACCCCGTGGCAGTGTGTTTGAATCACAGAAAACCGCGATAATCGGTAACACCTGCCTCTACGGCGCCACCGGCGGCAAGCTGTTTGCCGCTGGTACGGCTGGTGAGCGGTTTGCTGTGCGCAACTCCGGCGCCCACGCAGTTGTTGAAGGCGCGGGCGATCACTGTTGTGAATATATGACCGGCGGGCTGGTCACTGTGCTGGGTTCTACAGGCCCCAACTTTGGTGCCGGTATGACGGGCGGATTCGCCTATGTGTTGGATATGGACAATACGTTTGTAGACAAATACAACCACGAATTGGTGGAAATCCAGCGTATCTCCCGTGAAGACATGGAAGCCTACCGCAACCATCTGCGCAGCGTGATTCGTGAGCACATATCGGAGACCGGCAGTGTTTGGGCCGAGCATATTCTTGAAGATTTCGACCACTACATCGGCCGTTTCTGGCTGGTGAAACCCAAGGCTGCGAGTTTGCGTAGCTTGCTGGCAAGTACTCGTGCACGTCCTGAATAGGCCGGTTATGTGTAAGGGTTCTGGGCTGCCAGCAGGTGCAGCCCTAGTCGAAATTGAGCAGATGAGAGCATCAGCATGAAAGAACGACTTGGTAACGATTTTCAGTTTGTGGAAGTAGGGCGATCAGATCCGAAAAAAGTCCCTGCAAAGAAACGTAAAAAAGAGTTTGGTGAAATCTATCACCCGTTCACCGCAGATAGCGCGGCGTCCCAGTCCCATCGCTGCCTGGAGTGCGGCAATCCCTATTGCGAATGGAAGTGCCCGGTTCACAACTACATTCCTAACTGGCTGAAGCTGGTGTCCGAAGGCAATATCATGAAAGCCGTTGAACTGTGTCACCAGACCAACTCGCTGCCTGAGGTCTGTGGTCGGGTATGCCCGCAAGACCGCTTGTGTGAGGGTGCCTGTACCCTGAACGATGGCTTTGGTGCTGTTACCATCGGATCGGTAGAGAAATATATAACGGATACGGCTTTCGCTCTGGGATGGAAGCCGGATATGTCTGCGGTCAAATGGACGGACAAAAAGGTGGCTGTGATTGGCGCTGGCCCGGCAGGCCTGGGCTGTGCCGATGTACTGGTTCGTAACGGCGTAAAACCAGTGGTATTTGATACCTACCCTGAGATCGGTGGTTTGCTCACATTTGGCATCCCTGAATTCAAGCTGGAAAAATCCGTCATGACCCGGCGGCGCCAGGTGTTTGAAGAAATGGGTGTTGAGTTCTGTTTGTCCACAGAGGTCGGTAAGGATGTTCAGATGCAAGACATCCTGGAAGAGTACGATGCAGTGTTCATGGGTATGGGCACCTACAACTACATGAAGGGCGGCTTCCCTGGTGAGGACCTGCCGGGTGTGTATGATGCCTTGCCGTTCCTGGTGTCCAACGTGAATCGACGCCTCGGATTTGAGCAGGATGCCGCTGATTTCATTGATATGAAAGGCAAGCGTGTGGTGGTGCTTGGTGGTGGTGACACAGCCATGGACTGCAACAGAACCTCCATCCGCCAACAGGCAGAGAGCGTGACCTGTGCCTATCGCCGGGATGAGGCCAACATGCCAGGTTCGCGACGGGAAGTGGCTAACGCCAGGGAGGAAGGCGTGAAGTTCCTGTTCAATCGCCAGCCCATTGCGATTGTAGGTGAAGGGCAGGTCGACGGTGTAAAAGTGGTGTCGACACAACTGGGTGAGCCGGATGAAAACGGTCGTCGCCGACCGGAAGTGGTTCCCGGAAGCGAAGAGGTCATCCCAGCAGATGCGGTACTGGTCGCTTTTGGCTTCCGCCCAAGCCCCGCAGACTGGTTTGGCGAACAGGCAATCAACACGGACGAATCCGGCCGGGTAACCGCTCCGGAAGGCGCAGAATATAGCTTTCAGACCAGCAACCCGAAAATCTTTGCGGGTGGCGACATGGTGCGAGGTTCCGATCTTGTGGTTACTGCCATCTGGGAAGGTCGTCAGGCTGCAGAGGGCATAATGGATTATCTCGATCTCTGAAATTAGCCTCGTTTTTGCTCCAAAAGGCCGGTTTACTAGGGGTAAGCCGGCCTTTTTTATTATGAAAAACGGGGTATCATTGTTTCCGTTCCATCAAGACTCTCTTAAAGACATGACATTGGGATCCCTATGACCGAGTTGAAGAATGACCGCTTTCTGCGCGCCCTGATGCGCCAGCCTGTTGATCGTACCCCGGTATGGATGATGCGCCAGGCCGGCCGTTATTTGCCCGAGTATCGCGCTACCCGGGAGAAAGCTGGCGATTTCCTCAGCTTGTGCAAGAACACGCCTCTGGCCTGTGAAGTAACTCTGCAGCCTCTTGAGCGTTTCCCGCTGGATGCGGCAATTCTGTTTTCCGATATTCTTACCATCCCTGATGCTCTGGGACTGGGTCTGTATTTTGAAACAGGTGAAGGCCCCAAGTTCAAGCACCCGATCCGCTCTAAAGCAGATTTCGAGGCTCTGCCAGCTATCAAGGCAGAAACCGATCTCGACTATGTAATGAACGCGGTGTCTACTATCCGTGGCGCGCTCAATGGCCGCGTTCCATTGATTGGCTTCTCCGGAAGCCCTTGGACACTGGCAACTTATATGGTTGAAGGTGGTTCCTCCAAGGATTTCCGCGAAGCCAAAAAGCTGATGTACAGCGAGCCTGAGGTTATGCACCGCCTGCTGGACATGCTTGCCGATATCATCATTGAGTATCTCAATGGCCAGATTAAAGCTGGTGCCCAAGCTGTCCAGATATTCGATACCTGGGGCGGACTGCTGAGCACATGGGCCTACAAAGAGTTCTCGCTGAACTACATGCAGAAGATTGTGGATAACCTGATCCGTGAGAACGATGGTCGTCGCGTTCCAGTGATTCTGTTCACCAAAAATGGTGGTCAGTGGCTGGAGTCTATTGCAGATACAGGAGCCGACGCTGTTGGCCTGGATTGGACCACGGATATCGGCGATGCCCGTGCTCGTATAGGCGACCGTGTGGCCTTGCAAGGCAACATGGACCCCACGATGCTATACGCGCCACCGGCACGGATCCGCGAGGAGGTGGGTGACATCCTGCGCCGCTATGGTTCCGGCCCTGGCCATATCTTCAACCTCGGGCACGGTATCACGCCCGAAGTGAAACCCGAGAACGCCAAGGCCTTTATTGAAGCTGTTGTTGAATTAAGCCCAGAATACCACAGCTAACAAAGAGCTGAGCCAATGGGTGACTACCGGATAATGGTACGAAGCGTAAGCGATATTCTCGCTTCGGTACGATCCCTATTGGGTGGTACGGCCGCTTTGATTGCCGGCAACAGCCTGCTCGGCGTTGTTCTGCCGCTCCGAATGGAAGCGGCAGGCTACCCGATAGCGTTGACCGGGGTGATCATGGCGGCCTATTACTTTGGTCTCGGGCTAGGGGGGGTACGCGGAAAGCGGATAATCCTCCGTATCGGCCACATCCGCGCATTTGCTGCCTTTGCCGCTTTAACTGCTGCGGTAACCTTGGCCTACACTGCCTTTACCCATCCAACCGCATGGGTCGCCCTCCGAATTATTAACGGCTTCTGCATTGCCGGCTTAACGGCCACCATAGAAAGCTGGCTGAACACCAAAAGCAGTAACGAAACCCGAGGCCGTGTTCTCGGTTTTTACATGCTCACCTATTACCTGGCGATCGCCGCCGGGCAAACGCTGGTCAACCTCTCTGACCCCGAAGCCCCCGATCTTTTCATGCTGGCGGCCGCGCTGATCGTTATGTCGCTGATACCTGTAGCAATGACCCGCTTGGGCGAGCCGAATCTTGGCGAAAGCCGTGCACTGAGCCTGAAAACTCTATACAGGGCATCGCCGGTTGGCATAATTGGTGCGGTGGTATCCGGGGTCATGATTGGCTCCTTTTACGCCCTTGCAGTGGTTTTCGCCCGAAGGATCGGCCTGAGCGTGGCTGAATCCGCCATGTTCATGAGCGTGGTCGTACTGGGCGGGCTGGTCTTCCAGTTACCCATAGGTGCAATAGCAGACAGACTTGACCGACGACTCGTCATGGCGATTGCGCTCATTCTGGTCGGTAGTTCCTGGGTAATACTGCTTAGCCTGATGGCTGCAGGAATCCCATTTGCCACGCTCTTGGTGCTGGCTCTGTTTTTTGGCGGAGTAATGAGCAGCATCTACCCGCTCTGCGTAGCAGAAACCTTTGACCGCCTGGAGCGCAGATACTACGTTGCAGCATCCGGGCGCCTGCTCCTGTTTCACTCCATAGGCGCAACACTCGGGCCAATGCTTGCAGCCGTGCTCATGGCTGTTTCCGGTCCCTTCAGCTTCTTCATATTTGAGTCGGCTGTGGGCCTGATTTACGCAATGTATGTGTTAATGCGTGTCTACAAGAGACCGGCAGCCCCCACAGAACAAAAGGAAAAATTCGTTCCTCTTCCCGATGCCGCTCCCATGGCAACAGACCTCGACCCACGATGCCACGAGGAAAACGGGGCAGATTGTTAAGCTCTGCTCGCGCTTTGGTTTGGTAAGTTATCGCTGCCTGGAAGCCAGACACTGTTCCGTCTATAGTCTTATCAAATATCCCGACAATAAAAGGAATGCCCCATTGCCCGCCAAAGCACCTGAAAAACGGATGTTCCAGCGCATAAGCTTTGATGCCCCGTGCGAACTCCATGTCCTTGAAAACCTATGGACGACAGAGGTGTTGGATATATCCATGAAAGGCGTTCTGGTGAAGCGGCCGAAAGAGTGGAATGTACCCTTGGATCAACCTTGCGAGGTGGTTATTCATCTTGATGGGGAGAAAGTGGGCATTGTTATGGCGGTTGAGCTGAAGCACATTGAGGCCCACAGGCTTGGCTTCAAATGCCAGTACATAGACCTGGAGAGCGCAACGCACCTAAGGCGTCTTGTTGAATTAAATCTAGGGGATCAGGTTCTTCTCGAGAGGGAGTTGGCTCACCTGATTGATTAGTCACCCATGGCTTTTTGGATGACAAATTGCAGAGCTAGCAGGCGGGATTGGGGAAGGGTTTCCAAAAATGTCGTAGGCCAAGGACGGCCGGAGACAAGCGCACAAGGATGTGCTCGTAGCGGTTTTTGGAAACCCTTCCCCAATCCTGCCAAACCACGAAGGTCAGCGGTTTGAGGAGGCAAGTGTCAAAGCTCCTCCAAGGCGGTAATGGCCTCACTAAGCTTAGTCACAGGAATCACCTTCATCCCCGCAATCGCCTTACGCGGCGCATTGGCTTTCGGCACCAGAGCACGAGTAAACCCATGCTTCGCGGCCTCATTGATCCGCTCCTGGCCACTGGGTACCGGCCGAATCTCCCCCGACAACCCTACTTCCCCGAAAATCACCAAATCCTGCGGCAAAGCCCGATCCCGAAATGAAGAAACAATGGCAGCCAGCAACGCCAGATCCGCGCTGGTTTCATTAACCTTAACGCCGCCCACCACGTTCACGAATACATCCTGATCCGACACATGCAAACCGCCATGCCGGTGCAACACCGCCAAAAGCATCGCCAAACGGTTCTGATCCAAGCCAACGGCCACCCGCCTGGGGTATCCCCCTTGCGCCATATCCACCAACGCCTGAATCTCCACCAGCATCGGCCGGGTGCCTTCCCACACCACCATAACCACGCTGCCAGGCGCGGCCTCCTCGCCACGATTCAGAAAAATCGCACTGGGATTTTTAACCTCTTTCAAGCCCTGCTCGAGCATAGCGAACACGCCCAGTTCATTCACTGCGCCAAAGCGGTTCTTGATGCCTCGCAAAGTGCGGTAACGGCTGTCACTGGAACCTTCCAGCAGGATAGAGCAGTCAATCATATGCTCCAGAACCTTGGGGCCAGCCAGACTGCCATCCTTGGTGACATGGCCTACAAGGAACAGAATAGTGCCCGTTTGTTTAGCAAAACGGGTCAGAAATGCAGCGCTTTCACGAACCTGAGAAACAGAGCCGGGAGCGGATTCGATATCCGCAACATGCATTACCTGAATACTGTCTATTACCAGAATTCGTGGTTTTTCAGTTTCAGCCACCTGAATCAGCCGCTCCACGCTGGTCTCGGAGAGCATCTTCAAATCTTTGGTGGGCAAGCCAAGGCGTTTGGCTCGCATAGCCACCTGTTGCAGGGATTCCTCGCCGGTCACATACAGTGCCGGAACGCTGGCGGCCAGATGACACACCGCCTGAAGCAGCAGAGTACTCTTGCCGGCACCAGGGTGGCCGCCCATTAGTACAGCCGAGCCTTCCACAAGCCCGCCGCCCAGAACCCGGTCGAACTCCTGCATGCCCGTGCTGATGCGTTCCTGCTCGGCAAGGCTCACATCATCCAGGCTTTGCACCGCTGACAAGCTGCCGGCAAAGCCTTCAAAGCGCACACCACGGGCGCCTTTGGCGCTGCTGCTAACGCCGCGGACTTCGCTGACCGTATTCCATGCCTGGCAGGACGTACACTGGCCCTGCCATTTGGAATAGTCTGCACCGCACTCGGTGCAGACATAAGCGGTTTTGGCTTTTGCCATCAGGCCAGCTTCTTGTACTTCATGCGCTGGGGCACCATGGCGGAATCCCCTTTGCGCTTCTTGTGGTCTTCGTCGTATTCCGCGAAGTTACCCTCGAAGTAAACCACCTCGCCATCGTCCTCGAAGGCCAGAATGTGGGTAGCCACACGGTCAAGGAACCAGCGGTCGTGCGAAATAACCATGGCAGCGCCCGGGAAGTTCAGTAGAGCTTCTTCCAGCGCGCGAAGGGTCTCAACGTCCAGGTCGTTTGTAGGTTCGTCCAGCAGCAGCACGTTGCCGCCTTCTTTCAGCAGCTTGGCCAGGTGCAAGCGGTTACGCTCACCACCCGACAAATCGCCCACGCGCTTTTGCTGATCCGAGCCCTTGAAGTTAAAGCGGCCGGCATAGGCTCTTGAAGGGGTTTCGTAGTTGCCCACTTTAATGATGTCCTGCCCATCACTGAGCAGTTCCCACACGGTTTTCGAGCCATCAAGGTCACGGCTCTGGTCCACATAGGCCAGATTGACCGTCTCGCCCACCGTTATGGTGCCTGAAGTAGGCTCGTCCTGGCCGGCGATCATGCGGAACAGTGTGGATTTACCTGCGCCGTTACCACCGATAATGCCCACGATAGCGCCAGGTGGCACAGTGAAAGACACATCTTCATAAAGCAGACGGTCACCAAAGGCTTTGCTGATGTCTTCCACTTCAATAACCTTGTCGCCCAAGCGAGGTCCGGGTGGAATATAAATCTCGTTAGTTTCGTTACGCTTCTGGAACTCCTGGGAGCTCATCTCTTCGAAGCGGGCAAGGCGGGCCTTGCTCTTGGACTGGCGGCCTTTGGCGTTGCTGCGCACCCACTCCAGTTCCTGCTTCATGGCTTTCTGGTGCGAGGCTTCCTGCTTGGCTTCAGTGCTCAAACGCTGCTGCTTGTTCTCAAGCCACTGGCTGTAGTTGCCTTCAAACGGGATGCCCTGGCCACGGTCGAGTTCCAGGATCCAGCCCGCTACGTTGTCCAGGAAGTAGCGGTCGTGGGTGATGGCAACCACAGTGCCTTCGTAGTCGTGCAGGAAGCGCTCCAGCCAGGCGACGGATTCTGCATCCAGGTGGTTGGTAGGCTCGTCCAGCAGAAGCATGTCTGGCCCGGAAAGCAGCAGGCGACAAAGCGCCACACGACGACGCTCACCACCTGAGAGGTTTTTTACTGGCTGATCCCACGCTGGCAGGCGCAAAGCGTCAGCGGCAACTTCCATCTTGCGCTCTATATCGTGGCCATCAGTAGCCTGAATCAAAGCTTCCAGTTCACCCTGCTTTTTCGCCAGTGCATCAAAGTCTGCATCTGGCTCGGCATAAGCGGCATAAACCTGGTCCAGCTCCGCCAGCGCGCTGTGAACTTCAGCAACAGCCTCGTCAACAATTTCCTTTACGGTTTTTGTGTCGTCCAGTTCCGGCTCTTGTGGCAGGTAGCCCACGTTAATGCCCGGCTGGGGCCGGGCTTCGCCGATGTAATCTGTATCCACACCCGCCATAATGCGTAAAAGGGTGGATTTACCGGAACCGTTCAGGCCGAGTACGCCAATCTTGGCACCCGGGAAGAAGCTCAGGGAAATATCCTTGAGGATTTCACGCTTGGGCGGAACCACTTTGCCCACGCGATTCATGCTGTATACGTACTGAGCCATAAAGGCATTACCCTCTTTTAAAACGAGAAATGGCAGGTTTCGGTGGCGCTTTTCGCGACAGTCTCAGCGAACCTTGCAAACAGGAATAAATAGTTGGGTTTGTAAGGTATCGAAACAAGGGGGCTATAGCAATTTCAGAAAAACGGCCGATATCGGTATGACGGTATGTGCGAACAGCATAAAGGATGATTTCCAACCCGGTAATGGGCTAGAATAGCGGCCCGAATTTTAAGGGATTCCGGGGCTATTTCTAAACTCTCCGGGCCAGTCAAGCACACAGGGGCAGCGCACCGATGTTTAATCGTGATATGAAGATCGCCGGTTTCGACGACGAACTCTGGAACGCCATGCAGGCGGAAAGCAAGCGTCAGGAGGCTCATATTGAGCTGATTGCATCAGAGAACTACACCAGCCCACGGGTGATGGAAGCCCAGGGCAGTGACCTGACCAACAAGTATGCCGAAGGCTATCCCGGCAAGCGCTACTACGGTGGCTGCGAGTTTGTTGACATTGCCGAGCAGCTGGCCATTGATCGCGCCAAGGAATTGTTTGGTGCCGCTTATGCCAACGTGCAGCCACACTCTGGCTCACAGGCCAACTCGGCCGTGTTCATGGCGCTGGTTGACCCCGGTGATACTGTTCTGGGTATGAGCCTCGCCCATGGTGGTCACCTGACTCACGGTGCCAGCGTCAACTTTTCCGGCAAGATATACAATGCCGTGCAGTATGGTATCAACACAGATACTGGCTTGATCGATTACGACGAACTGGAGGCCATGGCCGTTGAGCACAAGCCGAAAATGATCATTGCCGGCTTCTCTGCTTATTCCCAGGAACTGGACTTTGCTCGCTTCCGCGCGATTGCCGACAAAGTGGGTGCCTACCTTTTTGTGGACATGGCGCACGTAGCCGGCCTGGTTGCCGCAGGTGTCTATCCCGACCCCATGCCCCATGCGCATGTGGTAACCACCACTACCCACAAAACCCTTCGCGGCCCCCGTGGCGGCCTGATTCTGGCCTGCGACGACGAAGCTCTGCACAAGAAGCTGAATTCGGCTGTGTTCCCGGGTGGCCAGGGCGGCCCCTTGATGCACGTGATTGCTGCCAAGGCGATCTGCTTCAAAGAAGCCATGAGCGAAGAGTTCAAAACCTACCAGAAACAAGTGGTGAAGAACGCATCTGCCATGGCGCAGGTGTTTGTTGATCGTGGTTACGACGTAGTGTCTGGCGGCACCATGAACCACTTGTTCCTGGTGAGCCTGATCAAACAGGATATTACTGGTAAGGATGCCGATGCGGCTCTGGGCCGTGCACATATTACCGTGAACAAGAACGCGGTTCCCAACGACCCGCGTTCGCCATTTGTGACCTCTGGCCTGCGCATGGGCACGCCAGCGATCACTACTCGCGGTTTTGGTGTGGTTGAGTGCCGTGAGCTGGCAGGATGGATTTGCGATATCCTCGACAACCTCGAAGACGAAGCCGTTATTAATCGTGTTCGTGGACAAGTTGAAGCCCTGTGCGCGCGTTTCCCGGTATACAGCTAAGCTTCTGGTAAGACCCGCCAGACAGTGCATTTATTAATATGCCCTGTCTGGCCCCCTCTCCGGAGTACCTGATATGCATTGTCCTTTCTGTGGTGAAGCAGATACCAAGGTTATTGACTCGCGTCTTGTGACCGAGGGCGATCAGGTGCGTCGCCGCAGGGAGTGCTTGTCTTGTCATGAGCGTTTTACCACGTTTGAGTCTGCCGAGCTGGTGATGCCGCGGGTGGTTAAGCAAGATGGAACCCGCCAGCCTTTTGATGAAGAGAAATTGCGATCAGGGCTCATGAAAGCACTGGAAAAACGCCCGGTCAGTATTGAGCAAATTGATGCCGCTTTGAATCGCATCCGCTATCGTCTTCGGGCCGCCGGCGAGCGTGAGGTGAAATCCATGCAACTGGGTGAGGAAGTAATGACCGAGTTGCGCCAGCTCGACAAGGTTGCCTACGTGCGGTTTGCTTCTGTTTATCGTAGCTTTCAGGACATCAACGAATTCAAGGAAGAGATTGAGCGGCTTTCGGCAAACAATGGTGAAGTCGCGGTTGATGTTGCAAAAGTACTGGCAGGTAAGCAATCACCTGAAGGAAAAAAATGACCGAACTCCTGGATCGGACCATGATGGCCCGGGCCGTGCAACTTGCATGGCGGGGCCGCTACTCAACGCACCCTAACCCCCGGGTTGGTTGCGTAATAGCTCGTGGTGACAAAATACTGGGAGAAGGGTGGCATGAGCGGGCTGGTGAGGCCCATGCTGAAACCCGGGCGCTAAGCCGGGCAGGCACTGCTGCCCGAGGTGCTACTGCCTATGTCACGCTTGAGCCCTGCAGCCATTTTGGCCGCACGCCGCCTTGCGCGCGCGCGCTCGTTGAGGCGGGTGTCGCGCGGGTGTTTGCCGCCACGCAAGATCCGAATCCGGCAGTGTCCGGCAGGGGGCTCGAAATGCTCCGTGAAGCCGGTATCAGGGTTCATGTAGGGCTACTGGCAGAAGAAGCGGCGCGCCTGAATCGCGGGTTCATGAAGCGCATGAATACTGGCCGCCCTTGGGTAAGGCTGAAGATGGCGGCGAGTCTGGACGGGCGAACTGCAATGGCCTCTGGTGAAAGTCAGTGGATTACCGGCGATGAAGCCCGTCGCGATGTTCAGCGCCTCCGGGCCGAAAGTGATGCGATTCTTACCGGCGTTGGTACCGTACTTGCGGACAACCCTTCATTGACTGTTCGCCGGGAAGAGCTTGGGGATATAGGTGATGCCACCGAGCCGTCTCGGCAGCCTTTGCGAGTGATCGCCGACAGGGATGCCAGAACTCCCCCCTCTGCAACCATTCTGCGGGGTGGCAAGGTTCAGGTGTTTTGCGCATCATCCACACTGGCAACCGCACCGGCGCAAGATCTTGCCGCACTGGGAATTCGCCTCAAGGGTGTGTCATGGAAAGATAACGGCATTGATGTCTCCGAGCTTTTGGATTCGCTGGGGGATATGGGTGTTAATGAGTTGCTGGTTGAAGCCGGGCCAACGCTTGCGGGCACCTTTATCAGCGAGCAGTTGGTAGATGAGTTGTGGCTGTACCAGGCGCCGGTTTTTTTGGGAAGCAACGGCCGACCGACGGCGCATCTTCCGCTGGAGGCTATGGCAGACAAAATCGAATGGACCGTACAAGACCGGCGACAGGTAGGAGAAGACCAACGTCTTATCCTGGTTC
Source organism: Marinobacter salexigens (assembly GCF_002806945.1). GTDB lineage: Bacteria > Pseudomonadota > Gammaproteobacteria > Pseudomonadales > Oleiphilaceae > Marinobacter > Marinobacter salexigens. The sequence continues at coordinate 44,232 of NZ_NIHC01000011.1, read as the reverse complement.
GCCGCTAAACGTTTAAATTCACAGTGCGTTTCATAGCTGCTTTTGCAAGTGGCAATGGAGGCATTGAAAGGGTGCAAAACAATATGGCACTGAACAGCGTTGAAGAAATCATAGAAGATATCCGCCAGGGCAAGATGGTTATCCTGATAGATGATGAAGACCGGGAAAACGAAGGCGACCTGGTGATGGCGGCCGAACACTGCACCGCCGAAGACATCAATTTCATGGCGCGTTTTGGTCGCGGCCTCATCTGCATGCCGATGACGCGGGATCGTTGCGAGCAGCTCGATTTGCCCTTGATGGTTCAGCAGAATGCATCGGGGTTTGGTACCAAGTTTACCCTGTCTATTGAGGCGGCTACGGGTGTGACTACGGGCATTTCAGCAGCGGATCGCGCACGTACCGTGCAGGCAGCCGTTGCCCGCAACGCTAAAGCGTCAGACTTGGTGCAACCCGGGCATATCTTTCCCTTGATGTCAGACCCCGGTGGTGTTCTTAGCCGTGCTGGCCACACAGAGGCCTCCTGTGACTTGGCAGCCTTGGCGGGTTGCGAGCCGGTCGGTGTTATCTGTGAAATCATGAACGATGACGGCTCCATGGCGCGCAGGGAAGACCTGGAGCTATTTGCCGAAGAACACAATCTTAAGATTGGCACCATTGCTGATCTGATTCACTATCGCACTACCCACGAACGTACTGTTGAGTGTGTTGAAGAAAATCAGCTCGATACCGAATACGGTATGTTCAAGCTGCGCACCTACCGGGATATTATTCAGGGATCCACACACCTCGCCATGATTTATGGTGAAATTCCGACGGATGAGCCGGTACACGTGCGGGTTCACATTACCGACACGCTGAGAGACTTGCTTGGCGCACGCCGCAAGGATTCCCGGAGCTGGCCGTTGCATCACGCCCTTGAAAAAGTTGCTGCAGAAGGTGCGGGTGTCGTGGTGCTGCTCAATAGCGCAGAAGACAGCTATAACCTGGAAGACCGTATTCAGGAGTTTTTCGACCAGGGGCATGGGCCCGCTGGCAAAGGTAGCTCCGGTGTGTATTTCACCGTGGGCACCGGCTCCCAGATCCTGCGGGATCTGGGCGTGAGCAAGATGCGGTTGCTCAGCCCACCCGTAAAATACTCGGCGATTTCCGGATTTGACTTGGAAGTAGTTGAGTACATTCCCTACACCCCGGATTGATTAACCTGGTTGCAGCACTGTGGCTGCAACCTGAGAAGGAGCCCCCGATGGCGGATATCAAAGTAATTGAAGGTGATTTTACCCAGTGCACCGGGCGCTATGCGCTGGTAGTGGGACGTTTTAACGGTTTTGTTGTAGAGAGCCTGGTGGACGGCGCCATCGACACCCTGCGCCGCCATGGTATTGCTGACAGCGACATCACCCTTGTGCGCGTGCCCGGAGCCTATGAAATGCCTCTGGCCGTGAAGCGTGTTGCAGAAACTGGCGACTACAACGCCATCATTGCGTTGGGCGCCGTTATTCGTGGCGGCACTCCGCACTTTGAATATGTGGCTGGCGAGGCATCAAGCGGCATAGGTGCAGTGAGTCTGGAGACCGACGTGCCAGTGACCTTTGGTGTGCTGACCGTTGATTCAATCGAGCAAGCCATTGAGCGCTCAGGCACCAAAGCCGGCAACAAAGGCGCCGAGGCGGCTATCACAGCGTTGGAAATGGTTAGCCTGTTCAACAAGCTGGGTGAGTAATGAGCGATACTGAAGGTACGACACCCGGCCCGGCCCCGACAGGCCAGCCAAAAGCTGGCGATCGCCGCCGTGCACGGGTTCTGGCAATGCAGGGGCTTTACCAGCGCCATTTTACCAAGAGCCCGATTTCAGATATTGAAGCTGAGTTCATGGTCGATAACGATATGACCAAAGTGGACTCGCTGTATTTTCGTGATGTTCTGCGTGGCGTTCACCGGGAACAGGCTGAGCTGGACAAGCTGATTGAGCCATTTCTTGACCGTCCGTTGCTTGAAGTGGACCCCGTGGAGCTGGCTATTGTGCGCGTAGGTGCCTACGAACTGCGCCATCGCGTGGATGTGCCCTACAAAGTGGTGATCAATGAGGGTATAGAATTGGCGAAGCGTTTTGGTGGCACAGAAGGGCACAAGTTTGTGAACAGTGTGCTGGATAAACTGGGCCGTCGCTTGCGCCTTGCAGAGACACGTTCACGCTAGCCAATGGGTGAATTTGAGCTGATCCGGCAATATTTCTTGCCCTTGGTTCGTCCGCACGGTTCCCACTCTGTGGTGGTGGGGCCGGGCGATGACTGCGCAGTTCAAAATATACCATTTGGGTCTGACCTGGTTTTCTCCATCGACACATTGGTTGAGGGGGTGCACTTCCCCGTTGATTATTGCCCGGATTATCTTGGTTGGAGAGCACTTGCAGTGGCTGCGAGTGATCTGGCCGCCATGGGGGCTGAGCCTGCCTGCTTTACCCTTGCGCTGACACTTCCTGAAGCCGACGAATCCTGGTTGCGTGATTTCGCTCTTGGGCTTGGCCGTGCGGCCGATTCCTTCGGTCTTACGCTCGCGGGAGGCGATACAACCCGTGGCCCGCTTACCCTGAGCTTGCAGGTCCATGGGTTGGTGGAGGAGGGGCGAGCCATCCGCCGTTCCGGAGCCAGAGCTGGCGATCTGATTGTGGTATCTGGCACTTTGGGTGACGCCGGCGCAGCCCTGGACTATCTTGGCTCCTGCAACCCCGCTGCAGACGAGCAGCATGTGTTGGAGCGCTACCATCATCCAGAGCCGAGGCTGAAGTTGGGAGTGGCCCTGAGGCACCTGGCAACAGCTGCCATTGATGTGTCCGACGGCTTGCTGGCGGATCTCAATCATATTCTCGAGGCTTCCAGTGTGGGCGCAAGTATTGAGCGTGCCCGAGTACCTGTGTCGCAACCACTTGCCCGTTTGAAAGACAGCGCCGCCATAGAGTATGCGCTGCACTCTGGTGATGATTACGAACTTTGTGCGACCATTCCGGAAACAAGGTGGGCGAAGGCGCCCGAATCGTTGAAGCAACAGCTCACCGTTATCGGGGTAATTGAGTCAGCCATTGGCTTGCGGCTTGATGGCGCCGAGGTAGTGTCAGGTTCTGAAGCTACAGGTTTTGATCATTTCAGGAGAGACGCATGAGCCAGGAAGATCAGTGGCCGGAGCCGGATTTACCCAAGGCTATTTTGCCGCCGGGGTTTCTGAAAGACCCTGTTCATTTATTGGCGTTCGGCTTTGGCAGCGGCGCGATGCCAAGAGCTCCTGGCACTTGGGGGAGTCTGGCGGCTATTCCTCTGTGGTATGGCTTCGCATGGCTGCCGCCGGCGGCCTACTGGCTTGTTGTAGCGGTGGCCTTTGTGGTGGGCATCTGGTTATGTGGCAAAACCGCAGCAGATCTTAAGGTTCACGACCATGGCGGCATAGTTTGGGATGAGTTCGTGGGAATGTGGATTGCTCTGGGTTTGTTTCCGGATCAGATTTACGGCGTATTACTGGTGTTTCTGATTTTCAGGTTTTTCGATGTGATCAAACCGTGGCCAATCAACTGGCTGGATGAGCGCTTGCCCGGTGGGCTGGGAATCATGGTGGATGATGCAGTGGCCGCCGTCATGACACTTTTGTGCCTGTTTGCGATCGACACCTGGGTGATGCCATACATCCTGTAGGGTGGCAAGATCAGCAACCAGGGTTGAAAAGGGTTCCAACAGGGTTAGTGCACTCGTTGCTCTTCAGGGAGCATTTTTACCACGTGCAGGAAGCGTTTAAGCCCGATTTCAGCGCGCTCCCGAGACGCGAAGGGGCCACTGTCAAAGCCCTCTCTGGTAGAGAAATACCATTTGTTCCCGACACAGAAATATCTGCTGCTACGAAAGGGAATGCGCGTATCTTCTCCTGATCTGACCTGGGTACTCATGGCCGGCTCCGGTGCCCGACTTCTTATTCTTTGTGTCGGGCGAAGTGTGATTAGTAAGAGTTTGTTTAAAATTAAACCAATTTTCGGCGAATTCAACATTTTTTAACAAATAAATAAATAGCATTGCCATGGGTAGCCCACTCCGCGCGTGTGCGTATTCAGTTGCCCATAGTTGCCACAGTGTTCAGAATGCACCTTAACAAATTGCATTCCCGCACCGGATTCCCCTTACCGTAAAGGAGCTAATATGAGTATCGTTAACATTATGGGCGTTGCAAGATTTGAACCCGGTCATTCCCGCCGGTGGTCGAAAATACTCAGGGTATCGCTTTCAGCCATGTTGCTGGCTGTCCTGGCAGGTTGTTCCTCGGCGGTTACCAAACTCGAAACCTGGGATGGCGACCCTGGTACTGCAGTAAATGCAGCAACGCTGAAGGCGCCGGGGGAAATTACTGTCAGCCACGTTAATGGCCGCAAAATGACGAATTACCTGATGGATGACCTGGCGCTGGACTATGCGCTCCTGCCGGGTGAAAACGAGGTGGTGTTCACTTACAAAACCATCTGGGCGAAATCGGGAGTTGTGAGAAATGGTGAGTCAAAGGTTCACATAGTGGAAAGTAAGCCACAAGTGGTCCGCTTTGAGGCTAGCCCCAATGCTATCTACCAATTTGACTACGATAAGCCCACATCCCGCCGGCAAGCCGAGGAAGTGATTCCCGAGTTTTCTGCAGCGGTTGTCGGTGCCGATGGGCAAACGTTGGCCCGTTCAACAAATTGGTCGCCCGAGGATAGTGCCCGGTCTGCGCGGACGCCGTTGCCTGCGGGGCAGTCTGGGGAGGCTAATGATGGCGTAACGTCTCTGGATCGCCTGAAGGCTGTTTGGGAAACCGCTACGGATGAAGAGAAAAAAGCCTTTTTACGCTGGGCGTTTGAGTAACAGTCAGGCCTGACATGCAGGCCGTTATGCTTATCGTTTGAAGCGCCCTGTGACATTTTTCAGGGCGCCTTCCAGAAAACCCATCACTTCGTCAGCCATTGTTTCAGGCCGGGTATCTTCGAAAGAGGTTAGCAGTTCCTCTGAATCCAGTTTGCTGGCAGCTTCTTCAATAGCATCAAGGCTTTCATAGACATACGTTTGAAGAGAGCTGCCGTCAGCGACAACGTCCGGGCAGATGGTAAAGCTGAGTGTCAGGCTGCCCTGGTAGCTTATGGCAACAATAGCCATGCCCATGCTATCGAACAGGGGCGCTGCGTTATATTGTTGCACCAGTCTTGCGCCTTGTAAGTAAAGAGGCACCTGAGGGCCAGGTACATTGGTAATGGGCAGGTTGAAAACAGGTTGATAGCGCTGGGCAAGCTGCAGCTCCGAGTAAAGCCGTGCTGACAACGCCAACATAGTAGACGGTAAAAGCTCTGTGAGCCGGTCCGCGGCGATGGCTTCGTGGTAGGGATCTGAATTTGCTGCGTTACGGTGAATTCGGTGAACGCGCTGAGCCGGATTCTGCTCACTGGTGGCAAGGTCCAGTAGTATGGCAGACATCTGACTGCCGGTGGTTCTGTTAAGTGCTCTCGACCGCACGGATATGGGGGTCATGGCAATCAGCGATTCCCCGGTGCTCGTTTCCTGGCCGGCAAGATACCGTTTCAGAGTCTCTGCGCACAGTCCCAGGACCACATCGTTGAGCGTTACATTCCCAAGAGATGCCTTGATTGCTTTCAGGCGAGATAGATCCACCTTGGCGGAGACTATCTGGCGATTGCCTGTAATCTGGCGGTTGAATGGGCACTGGGGTGCAGAAAACAAGGCGAATGGCAGCGGTATTCTCCGTAGCTGACTTTGGACCAGCCCGCGTGCGGTTGCGTCCACGGCACCCGCCGCCAGTGATGCGAATCGCCAGGGCGCCCTTAATATGTTGGCGCCTGCCTGCAGGATTACCCGCTCTTCTGAAGGCTTGGGCCGTGGCTGCCAAGGCCGTGGTGCGCTGATAAGTGCCGGCTCCGGCGTGTATTCCAGCAACTTGGCCATAATTTCTGCACCACTGAAAGCATCAATCGCTGCATGGTGAAGTTTTACAATAAGAGCGATGCCTGCTTTACCTTCTTTCTCGTCGCCGAGCCGGAACCCGTCAACAAACGTTATGTGCCAGAGTGGGCGATCCCGTTTCAGCGGGGCTTCCAGAATTCTCGAGGCAAGTGTCATCAGGCCCGATTCCTGACTGTTTTCGCCAAGGCTCACATAGGCAAGGTGCCGGTCTATGCTGAAATCAGGATCATCAATCCAGTAGGGGCGACCCAGACGCATGGGGATTTCTTGTATGATCTGGCGGAATACCGGCACCACGTGAAGGCGACTTTGCAGGTAAGCAACAAAGGTGCTGAACGCCAGAGGCGAATCTCGTTCACTGGCATCAAACAGATAGATGCTACCAACATGCATCGGTGCGTTTTCTGATTCCAGGTACAAGAGTGAGGCATCCAGTTCCGAAAGCTGCCGCATCAACGAGCTCCGTTCTTTAATCAAGGTTCATTGCAGTATAAATGAATCGTGCGCTGAAGCGGTTGACTCATTTGCCGGTCAGAATTCAGCCAGACAGCCACCTTAACCCAAGTGCAGGCGAGCCTCACTCAGGCTTCAAGCCAGCCAGGTATCGTCGGGTCGTTGATCAGCCGTTCCCAGAACCACAACAGAGCCTTGCCTTTGTCGTCAGTGTGTCTGGCGGCCTGAAGCGTAGCGGGTTGCCTGGGTTCGCTTACCTGTTTCTCAATGAGTTCGCCGCGAGCAAGAAGCTCTTTCACCCTGAATTTCGGGAGCCAGCCCACACCGAGGCCTGCTTTCTGCATCGCAATTTTGTGATCGACCGTTGTCCCGGTCAAGGTGCGCTGCCGGTGAAATATGCCTGCGTGGCCAGGGGGTAGAGAGCGGGATGAATCTGCGGCAACGGCGGCCGGAAAGTGCGAGATGTCGTCCTCGCTCAGAGGTTCCTCAGCGTTTGCCAGGGGGTGGTCGGGTGATACGGCGAAAATGAACTCCATTGTGCCCAGATTTTGGCAGGTAAAGCTCCCGGCCGGTTTGCTGAAGTCGTCTGCCCCGACAATCAGGTCCACTCTGCGGCTTTGGAGAGCGTCCCAGGTGCCGGCAAACACCTCTTCGGTAATCTGGACATCAACAGGCACACCCAGTGTGCTGAAGTTTCTGATGGCAGGGAACAGGCACTCGGCAGGAAGTATGGAGTTGAAGCCTATGCGCAGCCTGGTTTCCCAGCCCTGTGCGACCTGTCGGGTTGAGTGGGCAAGGTTTTCTACAGCATCTAGCAGGATGCGGCCTTCTTCGAGCAAGTATAGCCCGGCGGGAGTGAGTACAGCCCGATGGCCGCTCCTGTCGAACAGGGTCACGTTCAGGTCTTCTTCGAGTTTTTGCACGGTGTAACTGATCGCCGACGGCACCCGGAAGAGTTCGCCGGCGGCACCGGCGAAGCTGCCTTTGCGGTTGATGGCGTCGAGGACTTTCAGGGCATCAATTGTAATGGCTGAGTACATGTTCGAATTATCTGAAGTTGTTGGCCAGAATTGGTTGCTTGAGAGGTTAGCAGGGTAACCGCTATTGTACCTGGTAATTGTTTGCAGATTCATTCAGAACTTTTGAGGAGTATTCACTATGGGTCTTCTTGTTGATGGAAAATGGCAGGACAAGTGGTACGACACCAGCAAAACCGGTGGTAAATTCGAGCGCGAAGCGGCGCGGTTCCGCAACTGGGTAACGGCAGACGGTTCAGCCGGGCCAGCGGGAGAGGGTGGTTTCAGGGCAGAATCCGGGCGTTATCACTTGTACGTGTCCTTGGCCTGCCCATGGGCCCATCGCACGTTGATCTTCCGGAAGTTGAAAGGTCTTGAGAAGCATATTTCGGTGTCGGTTGTGCACCCGGATATGGTTGAGAACGGCTGGGAATTTCGGCCGGGTGAGAGCGCGCATACAGATGACTTGTACGATTTCCGCTTCATGCATCAGGTATACACCAAGGCAGCGCCTGATTATTCAGGTCGGGTGACGGTTCCGGTGTTGTGGGACAAGCAAAAGCAGACCATTGCCAGCAATGAGTCGGCGGAGATCATCCGTATGTTTAACTCGGCGTTTGATGGTCTGGAAGGTGTCAATGCTGATCTGGACTTGTATCCGGAAGCGCTGCAGGCGGACATTGATGCGGTGAATGAGCGGGTGTACGACACGGTTAACAATGGTGTGTACAAGGCGGGTTTTGCCACGGCTCAGGATCAGTATGAGAAGGCCTATGCGGAGCTGTTCGAGTCGCTGGACTGGCTGGAAGCCAAGCTGTCGAAGCAGCGGTATCTGACGGGTACAACCATCACCGAAGCGGATTGGCGCTTGTTCACTACTCTGGTTCGGTTTGATGCAGTTTACTATAGCCACTTCAAGTGTAATCGCCAGCTTATCAGTGATTTTCCGGCGCTTTCAGGTTATCTGAGGGAGCTATATCAGGTGCCGGGCGTGGCCGATACTGTGGATATTCGCCAGATCAAGCAGCACTACTATGTGAGCCAGCGCACCATCAACCCCACTCAGGTTGTGCCAGTGGGGCCGCAGTTGGATTTCACCGCTCCCCACGGGCGTGATGGCCTTTAACTGACCCGCGCCACAGCAACCTGAGTCAATAACTCCAGGGCTTCTTTGTGGGGTGAGTCAGGAAGGGCAGCCAGGGTGGCCGAAGCTTTGGAGGCTTCGACCCTGGCTCGCTCCATGGTGTACTCCAGTGCGCCGGAGGCTTCTACAAGTTTGAGAACTTTTGGTAGGTCATCCAGCCCGCCTTTGCGGATGGCCTGGCGTATGAGCTGTCGGCCTTCTTCGCTGCTGTGGGCCATGGCATGAATCAGGGGCAGGGTGGTTTTGCCTTCGGCCAGGTCGTCACCCACGTTTTTGCCCATGGCTTCGGCATCACCCCGGTAATCCAGAACATCATCGACCAACTGGAAGGCCAGCCCCAAGTGTTTGCCGTAATCTTTCAGGGCCTGTTCCTGAAGGGTTGTTGCGTTAGCCAGCAGGGCGCCAGAATGGGATGACGCCTCAAAGAGCATGGCGGTTTTGTTGTGGATCACGGTCATGTACTGGTCTTCCGTGAGATCCGGGTTTTTTACATTCATGAGTTGCATAACTTCGCCCTGGGCGATAACCGCTGTGGCGCGTGACAATACTTCCATGATGGGAAGGCTTTTTAGCTCTACCATCATTTCGAATGCGCGGGCGTAGAGGAAATCACCTACCAATACGCTGGGCGCATTCCCCCAATTGGCGTTTGCAGTCTTCCTGCCACGGCGCATATCTGAAGTGTCCACAACATCGTCATGAAGCAGGGTGGCGGTATGCAGGAATTCAATCACTGCAGCCAGCTTCAAATGCTCATCGTTGCTATAGCCCGCAGCCCGGCTGGAAAGCAAAACCAGTAAGGGTCTCAAGCGCTTACCGCCGCTTTCAATAATGTGCTGGGCTATTTTTTCTACCAAGGGGACGTCGGAGGAAAGTCGCTGGATGATCAGGTCATTAACGCGGCTGAAGTCATCTGCCACTGTGTCGTAAATGCGCTGGGCTGTCATGCGGCTTGTGGATCCCTTGCTGGTGTCGAGGTTGTGTTTCTACCTAGCGTATAGATAATGCAGGCAGAACGCGGCAATGCTAGGTATTGCTGCGGTTTGTGTCAACTTGGCTTGTATTGCCGGGCGCCTTTTCGTACAATCACGCGCCCAACTCATCCCAACCTGCGCTCCCTGTTATAGGGTTGCCGAAGTGCTTCCCTTAGAACCAGGTGGATAAGAGCAGGGATGGGTCAATCGCGGAGAAAGTTAATGTACGCAGTTATTGTTAGCGGTGGTAAGCAGCACCGTGTTAAAGAAGGCGAAACTCTGAAGCTGGAAAAGCTGGAAGTGGAAACAGGCGGCAACGTCGAGTTTGACCGCGTTCTGCTGATCGCCGATGGCGACAACTTCAAAGTTGGCGCGCCGGTTGTTGATGGTGCCAAAGTGACTGCCGAGGTGGTTAGCCACGGTCGTCACGAGAAGATTAACATCATCAAGTTCCGTCGTCGTAAGCACTCAATGAAGCGTCAGGGCCACCGTCAGTGGTTTACTGAAGTCAAGATCACGGGTATTCAGGGCTAAGATCCCGGAAACAACCCCATAAATCAGGAGGCTTGTCATGGCTCACAAAAAAGCAGCAGGTAGTACCCGTAACGGTCGCGATTCCGAGTCGAAACGACTTGGTGTCAAGCGCTATGGCGGCGAAGCAGTATCTGCAGGTAGCATCATTGTCCGTCAGCGCGGAACCCGTTTCCACGCCGGCAGCAATGTTGGCCTGGGCAGAGACCACACGCTGTTTGCGAAAGCAGACGGTCAGGTCAAGTTCGAAGTGAAAGGTCCACAGAACCGCAAGTTCGTAAGTATCGTTCCAGCTGCTGTCTAAGCAGCGGCGATCCGGTTCTGTCGAACCTTGGGTAGCCCTGACATTCTGCTGATATAGTTAGAAGTCAGAGCCACCTGGAGCCCCGCAAAGCTTCCTAGAGGCTGCGGGGCTTTTTAGTTTATGCGCTATGCGCAAAGGGTAGATTCATGAAATTCGTAGACGAAGCCACAATCATCGTTGAAGCCGGTAACGGCGGGCACGGCTGCCTCAGCTTCCGGCGTGAAAAATACGTTCCCAGGGGAGGCCCTGATGGGGGCGATGGCGGTGATGGTGGCTCCGTATATCTGGAGGCGAGCGATTCGCTAAACACCCTCATTGATTACCAGTTCCAGCGCAAGCATAAGGCGCAGGGTGGTGAGCAGGGAGCAGGGCGAAACTGCACCGGAACCAAGGGCGAGGATTTGATCCTGCCGGTGCCGGTTGGCACCACGGTGGTCGATGTGGATACCCACGAAGTGCTTGGGGATCTCACCCGCATTGGTCAGCGGCTGAAGGTCGCTCAGGGCGGCTTTCACGGCCTCGGAAATACTCGCTTCAAATCATCAATTAATCGCGCGCCCCGTCAAACGTCTAAAGGCTCTGAGGGTGAGATCAGGAACTTGCGCCTGGAGCTGAAGGTGCTCGCAGATGTAGGCCTTTTGGGGTTGCCCAATGCGGGTAAATCGACTTTTATCCGGTCTGTATCGGCAGCTACGCCGAAGGTTGCTGATTATCCGTTTACCACGCTGGTGCCAAACCTCGGTGTAGTGAGCGTGCAGGCACACCAGAGCTTTGTTATTGCAGATATTCCCGGGCTTATTGAGGGTGCTGCGGAGGGTGCCGGCCTTGGCGTTCGTTTTCTGAAGCACTTGGTGCGCACCCGTTTGCTATTGCACCTTGTGGATGTGGCCCCTTACGACGGTTCATCGCCGGCTCATGCAGTGAGAGTGATTGCGAATGAGCTGGAAAAATTCAGTGAGACCCTGGCTGACCGAGAGCGTTGGCTGGTGCTAAACAAGGTCGATATGGTTCCGGAAGAAGACCGTGAAGCCCATTGCCAGGCGATCGTTGATGAGCTCGGCTGGAAGGGGCCGGTGTTCAGTATTTCAGCGCTAAGCGGTGAGGGGACCAAGTCACTGGCTCAGGCGGTTATGCGCTGGATTGAAGAGCGTGCCGAAGAAGAGGCGGAGAATCCTGAAGCGGCAGAGCAGGAAGCTGAGAGGCGTCGGCGCATGGACGAAGAGGCCCGAGCTGGTGTTGAGGAAGAAAAGCGAGCTCGCCGCGCCGCTCGAGAGGCAGCTGAAGATGATGATGATTTTGACGACGACGATTACGATGTTGAAGTAGTGTATGTGAAAGACTAGGTCTCGGCTTGCTGAAGCCTGAGTTGCCCCGTACGTTTGAGAGAGATAAAGCCTGAATTATGACGCAACGCGCCCAGCTGAGCCAGGCTCGCCGCCTGGTGGTGAAAATCGGAAGTGCACTTCTTACCAACGATGGTAAGGGGTTGGATGTAGCGGCGCTGGGCTTTTGGGTGGATCAAATGGCGGCGTTGGTCAAAGAGGGCGTTGAGTTAGTTGTGGTTTCTTCCGGCTCCGTGGCAGAGGGCATGAGCCGGCTGGGTTGGAGCAAGCGCCCGGAGCAGTTACATGAACTGCAAGCAGCTGCCGCTGTGGGGCAGATGGGCCTGGTGCAAACCTGGGAGGCGCAGTTCAAGCGCCACGGCATTCATACGGCCCAGATCCTTCTCACCCACGACGATCTTTCTGACCGCAAGCGCTACTTGAACGGTCGAAGCACGCTTCGGGCCTTGCTGGATTTTGGTGTTGTGCCGATTGTAAATGAAAACGATACGGTAGTGACTGATGAAATCCGGTTCGGCGACAACGACACCCTGGGCGCCTTGGTAACCAACCTGATTGAAGCTGACGGGCTGATTATACTCACCGACCAGCTGGGTTTGTTTGATAAAGATCCGCGAAAAAATCCGGATGCCAGTCTGGTAACAGAGCGGTTTGCCGGTGATCGTGAGTTGGATGCCATGGCTGGAGGCGGTGCCGGTGCGCTTGGTCGTGGTGGGATGCTCACCAAGCTGCGTGCTGCCAGGCTTGCGGCACGGTCCGGAGCATTTACGGTGATTGTGGGTGGTCGTATCGAGGGCGCTATCTCACGCTTGCGCCAGGGTGACGTTATTGGCACTTTATTGCTTCCAGAGCAGGGGCGTATTGCGGCCCGCAAGCAGTGGCTGGCCAGTCATCTACAAACCCGTGGAAGGCTAACGCTGGATGATGGCGCGGTGCGTGTACTTCGCCAGGGTGGTCGCAGCCTTTTGCCGGTAGGAGTCAAGGGTGTTGTTGGGCGGTTCCGGCGTGGTGAGATGGTTTCCTGTGTTGGCGAGGATGGTGCAGAGGTTGCTCGCGGCCTGGTCAATTATGGTGCGGATGAAGCGAGGGCGATAGCTGGCTGCTCGAGCAATAGCATCTCTGATATTCTGGGGTATATCTCGGAAGAGGAAATGATTCACCGGGATAATATGATCATTATCTGAAACAAAAAAACCGGCTTTAGGGCCGGTTTTTTGATTCTCAGTAAGAGCTTTCCAGCGTTGGACGCTATCAGGCGCTCTTCAGAGCCTTGATCTTGGAGATCATGCGGCTCTTCTGACGGGCAACCTTGTTCTTGGTGAAAATGCCCTTGTTGACCATGCTGTCCATTACCGGCTGAGCCGCCTGGAATGCAGCCTGAGCTTCTTCATAGTTACCAGCTTCAATCTTGGCCTGAACTTTTTTCATGTAGGTGCGAGTCATGGAACGCAGGCTGGCGTTGTGCTTGCGGTTCTTCTCGTTCTGACGTGCGCGCTTTTTGGATTGCGGGGTATTTGCCACCGTAAAACTCCTGAAAGTACTTAAATTCGTTACTGAATGATTCGTACGGGAAACTCTGAGTATAAAGCCATCCAGAGGGACCCTGAAATCGCGGGCGCGCCCATAACCAGCGCGTCGAAATAAATGACGCGGAACTATGCCGCTCAATACCTGAAAAGTCAATACCAAAGCCTGCCAAGCTCCCAGATAATCCCTTGGTGCAAAGGCCTGTGTTAAACTCGCCGCTCGCCGGACAGGGGTGCAGCAGGGAAGCACGTAATTTCCGAAATGCCCCACCGAATTGAGTGTGTAACCCGGATAGACGACCTCATGTCATCGCAACCTACAATGCCGACTGAAAAAAAGCCACCTGCAAAAGCACCTGGGCTGCTCCGTTCATCAGGCCTGGTGGGTATTATGACCATGCTCTCCAGAGTGCTGGGGCTGGTCAGGGATATGGTGATTGCGCGCTATTTTGGTGCCGGCGCGGGGGCGGATGCCTTTTTTGTCGCCTTCAAAATCCCCAATTTCTTGCGCAGGCTTTTTGCCGAGGGGGCATTTTCTCAGGCCTTTGTGCCCGTGCTGTCGTCGTATCGCGAGAATCAACCAGCCTCTGACGTAAAACGCCTGGTGGATGCCGTTGCCGGTTCTTTGGGGTTGGTGCTGCTGGGGATTACGCTGATTGCCATGCTGGGTGCGCCGCTGCTGACGGCAGTGTTTGCTCCTGGCTTTCTGGATGATGATGTAAAGTTCGCACTGACCAGCGACATGTTGCGTATCACCTTCCCGTATTTGTTGATGATTTCCCTGACTGCCTTTGCCGGCGGTATTCTCAATAGCTATGACCGTTTCGCCGTGCCCGCGTTTACGCCAGTGCTGCTCAATCTCGCGATGATCGGTGCGGCTGTTTTTCTTACCCCGCTGATGAACGAGCCGGTCATGGCTTTGGCATGGGGGGTGTTCATTGCTGGCGCATTGCAGATGTTTTTCCAGTTGCCCTTCCTGATGCGCCTGGGGCTTATGCCTCGGCCCCGGGTCGATTATCGACATGAGGGTGTCAGCCGTATTCTCAAGCTTATGGTTCCGGCGCTGTTTGGTGTGTCCGTAAGCCAGATCAATCTGCTTTTGGATACGGTTCTGGCGTCGTTTCTGCAAACCGGGAGCGTATCCTGGCTCTACTATTCAGATCGGCTTTCCGAGTTGCCTCTGGGGGTGTTCGGTATAGCCATCGCAACAGTTATTTTGCCAAGCTTGTCTCGCAAGCATGCTGCTGAATCCAATGATCAGTTCGCCGCCACGTTGGATTGGGCCGTGCGCGCGGTGCTGGTTATCGGGGTGCCTGCAGCCCTTGCTCTGGCATTGCTGGCTGAGCCCTTGATTGCAACGCTGTTCCATTATGGAGAGGTAACCGACAGGGATGTGGTTATGTCAGCCCAGAGTTTGCGGGCTTATTCTGCTGGCCTGTTGGCCTTCATGGTTATCAAAGTGCTTGCGCCTGGATTTTTCGCACGGCTGGACACTCGCACCCCGGTAAAAATTGGCATCATTGCCATGGTGGCCAATATGGTCTTTAACCTGGCGCTGATTGTACCCCTGGCGCACGCAGGCCTTGCATTGGCAACGTCGCTATCGGCCTGGCTCAACGCGGGTTTGCTCTGGCGAGGGCTCAAGCGCGAGGGTGCCTGGAAGAGCCAGCCGGGCTGGGGTAAATATCTCATGCAGCTCGGCTTGGCGAACGCAGCCATGGTGTCTGTTATTCTCTGGTTGAACTACCCAGCCATGCGCTGGTTGTCGGCTGATGGCATCGAGCGCTCCCTTTATATGGGAGTGATGGTTGTGGCAAGTGCCGGTGCTTACTTCATGGTTCTTGCGCTGACCGGGGTGCGGGTAAGACATTTTCGCCAGAGGTAAGGTATAATCGCGCGTTTTCTCACCAGCGCTTTGTACACTGATGCTTTGTACATTGATCAAGGGCTGAAAGCCAATTGGCAAATGAAGGTTCGCATTGCATGCGTCTGATCCGGGGCCTGACCAACCTGAAAATGCTTTCCAGGCAAGTGGATTCACCGCTGGCTCAAGGCTGTGTTGCCACTATTGGCAACTTTGATGGCGTGCACCTGGGCCATCAAACCATTATTGATCAGGTAAAAAACAAGGCCAGGGCGTTGAACCTGCCCTCAGTTGTGATGATTTTTGAGCCCCAGCCAAGGGAATTCTTCCAGGGAATGGAGGCGCCGCCACGACTGATGGGGTTTCGGCAGAAATTTGAAGCTCTGCTGGCCGCGGGCATAGATATTGTGCTGTGCCTGAAATTTGATGGAACCTTTCGCAGCTATTCTGGCATGGGGTTCATCGACGATGTGCTCATAGGTGGGCTTGCTGTGCGCCATCTCGTTGTTGGTGATGACTTCCGGTTTGGCTGCGACAGGGCCGGAGATTTCACACTTCTGGAAAAGGTGGGCAAAACCGCCGGCTTCACCGTGGAGAATACCCGCACCGTAACGGTTGCAGGCGAGCGCATAAGCAGCACCCGCATACGCAATCTGCTGCTGGATAATGAGCTGGAAAAAGCCGCGTCTTTGCTGGGGGCCCCATATCATGTTCGGGGACGCGTCGTTTATGGGCGGCAGTTAGGGCGGCAAATTGGCTCGCCCACCGCAAATATACTGCTCCACCAAATGCCGGCCTTGCGCGGTGTTTATGTTGTGGGTGTTACGCTGGAAGACGGAACCGTGCAGGATGGCATAGCCAATATCGGCCTGCGGCCAACCGTTGATGGCAAGCAACCGGCGCTGGAAGTGCACCTGTTTGACTTTGCTGGCACACTTTACGGCCAGCGCATTGAAGTTGTCTTCCGCCACGGACTGCGGGATGAAGAAAAGTTTGATTCCATAGACGCGCTCAAAGCGCAGATCGCCAGAGATTTCGACGCTGCCAGAGCTTGGCTGGCCGAACGCTCTGAGCAAAGCATCGCTGATCCGAACGATTGAATACGCTGACCAAACAAACTGACCTTAAGAGTACGCACACAAACCATGAGCGATTATAAGCACACTCTGAATCTGCCGGAAACCGCCTTTCCAATGCGCGGTAACCTGGCTAATCGCGAGCCTGAAATGCTCAAGCGGTGGCAGGATCTGAACGTATACGCCAACCTGCGCAAGCAGCGTGAAGGGCGTGAAAAGTTTATCCTTCACGATGGCCCTCCTTATGCCAACGGCAGTATTCACATTGGTCACGCGGTTAACAAGATTCTGAAGGACATGATTGTTAAGTCCCGCGGCTTTATGGGTTTTGATGCGCCCTACGTACCGGGCTGGGATTGTCATGGCCTGCCGATTGAGCACAAAGTTGAGCAGAAAATTGGTAAGGCTGGCGTGAAGGTTGACCATAAAACCTTCCGCCAGGCGTGCCGCGACTACGCCACCAAGCAGATTGCCGGCCAGAAGGCCGACTTTGTTCGCCTCGGTATCATGGGTGAGTGGGATAAGCCCTATCTCACCATGGATCCGAAAGTGGAAGCGGGCATTGTGCGGGCGTTGGGTAAAATCGTCGCCAAGGGGCACGTGGTCCGGGGCTTCAAACCGGTTTACTGGAGTGTGGTGGGTCAGTCTGCACTGGCAGAAGCCGAAGTGGAGTACCAGGATAAAACCTCAACCCAGGTTGATGTCCGTTTTACTGTGGTGGATCAAACCAAGGCGCTGGCGCTGTTTGGCACCGATAAAGGGCTGGGCAATGTATCTGTAATCATCTGGACCACCACGCCCTGGACAATTCCTGCTAACCAGGCGGTATCTCTTAATGCTGATCTGGACTATGCGTTGGTGCAAGTGGATGCTGGCAATGGCCCTGAGCGGATGATTCTGGCGGCGGCCATGGTTGACGGTGTTATGGCGCGCTGGGAAATCGAAGACTACGAAGTGTTGGGCACTTGCCAGGGTATAGATCTTGAGCATCTGGCTCTGCAACACCCGATTTATGACAAGCAGGTGCCGGCTATTCTGGGTGACCACGTGTCGATCGAAGCCGGTACCGGTGCGGTTCACACGGCACCTGATCACGGCATGGAAGACTTCGAGGTTGGCAAAGCTTACGGCATTGGCACCTTGAGCATGGTTCAGGCCGATGGTATCTACACCAGTGCGACCGGTGAGTTTGCGGGTATTCATGTATACAAAGCCGACGAGCCTGTATGTGAAGCGCTTACCCGGGAAGGCAAGCTGGTGCGCAGGGAAAACTTCCGCCACAGTTTTCCCCATTGCTGGCGTACAAAAACGCCACTGATCTACCGCGCCACGCCGCAATGGTTTATCAGCATGGATAAAGAAAACCTCCGTGCTGATGCGCTTGAGGCGATCAAAGGTGTGCGCTGGGTACCGGGCTGGGGTCAGAACCGTATTGAAGGTATGTTCCAGCAGTCGCCAGACTGGTGTATCTCACGCCAGCGTACCTGGGGCGTGCCGATCACTCTGTTTATCCATAAGGAAACGCAGGAACTGCACCCGGACACTCAGAACCTGATCGAAAAAGTAGCGCAGGCTATCGAAACCGACGGGATTGATGCCTGGTATGAGATTGATGCCCGCGAACTGCTGGGTGACGATGCAGACCACTACGAAAAAGTGACCGACACTCTGGATGTGTGGTTCGATTCGGGCGTGACTCACGAATCTGTACTGCGTGTGCGCCCGGAGTTGGGCCAGTTCCCGGCGGATATGTACCTGGAAGGCTCTGACCAGCACCGCGGTTGGTTCCAGTCCTCGCTCAAGACCTCAATCGCCATGAACGGTGTTGCACCCTATAAGCAGGTGCTGACCCACGGTTTCACCGTGGATGGCAAAGGTCTCAAAATGTCCAAATCCCTGGGCAATGTGATCGCGCCTCAGGAAGTCATGAACGAACTGGGCGCCGACATTCTGCGCTTGTGGGTAGCGGCAACCGACTACAGTGGTGAAATGACGGTGTCGAAAGACATCCTGCGACAGGCAGCCGACGGGTACCGTCGAATCCGAAATACCTCCCGCTTCCTGTTGAGCAACCTTACGGGCTTTGACCCCAAGCAACACATGGTTGCGCCGGACGATATGATTGCTCTGGATCGCTGGATGGTGGATCGCGCACTTCAGTTGCAGAACGAACTGCATGAAGACTATGGAAACTACGACTTCCTGAGAATTTACCAAAAGGTTTATAACTTCTGCGGTGACACTCTGGGCGGTTTTTTCCTGGATATCATCAAAGATCGCCAATACACCACCCAGGCAGACAGCCTGGCGCGGCGCTCCTGCCAGACTGCTCTGTACCACGTTGCTGAAGCACTGGTGCGCTGGATTGCGCCTATCCTGAGCTTCACTGCAGATGAAATCTGGCAGCACCTGCCAGGCGAACGCGGCGATACCGTGTTCTACGAAACCTGGTACGAAGGCCTCACGGCATTGCCGGACGATGCCGAGCTGGGCCGTGATTACTGGCGCCGGATTTACGGCGTGAAAGAAGCCGTCAACAAGAGCATGGAGGAGGCCCGTGCCCGTGGTGAAATCAAAGGTTCTTTGAGCGCCGAAGTGACCCTGTATTGTGAGGCTGATCTGGCTGCTGACCTGGAGTTTCTTGGGGAAGAGTTACGCTTTGTGCTGATTACCTCCGAAGCGACTGTGAGGCCGGCATCGGAAGCAGGTGACGCAGAAGCGACCAGCATCGAAGGCCTGCGTGTAAAAGTAACCCCGGCTTCCCACGGGAAATGCGAGCGATGCTGGCACCACCGGGAAGATGTGGGCACCCATGCCGAGCATAAAGATCTGTGCGGCCGCTGCATCATTAACGTGGAGGGAACGGGCGAAACCCGCTCGTTTGCCTGATGGACGTGGCAATGAAAGAGCAGGTAACCGGCACCAAACTCAAGTGGCTTTGGCTGGCGGTGCTGGTGATCGCACTCGATCTTGGTACCAAAGCTGTTGCCTCGGCCATGTTGATGTATGGCAGCCCGGTGCCGGTTATTCCCATGTTCAATCTGACGCTGCTGCACAACACCGGAGCGGCGTTCAGCTTTCTTGCGAGTGCGGCTGGCTGGCAGCGCTGGTTTTTTGTGATCCTGGCGCTGGTTGTCAGTGTGGTGCTGGTGGGTTGGTTGAGAAACTTGCAGCGCCATGAAACCTGGACAGCCATAGCCATAGTGCTGATTTTGGGCGGTGCCCTTGGTAACGTGTACGATCGGGTTGTGCACGGCTACGTTGTGGATTTCCTGCATTTCTATTGGCAGGACTGGCACTTTCCCGCATTTAATCTGGCCGACACCGCCATTACCATAGGTGCTGCCATGATGATTCTTGATATGTTTCGCAAGCCTGCTGATTCTGGCAAGCCAGCGAACGGGAGTGAATAAAGCTCATGAAAGAACTGCCTGTAGATAAAGGTACCCGTGTAACCCTGCACTTCGCGCTCAAATTCGAGAGTGGGGAAGTGATTGATACCACCTTCGATAAAGACCCTGCGGCTCTTGAAATTGGCGATGAAAACCTGCCAGAGAACTTTGAAACCTATTTGATGGGCATGAAGGCTGGCGATAAGGCCAGTTACCAGGTGCCACCGGAAAAAGGTTTTGGCCAACGTAACCCGAATAATGTTCAAACCTTCAAGCGACACGAATTCAGCGCAGATATGGTGCTGGAGCCGGGCGTGATGATCTCTTTTGCTGATGCACGCCAGCAAGAGCTGCCTGGCGTTGTGAGCCGGGTGGAAGGCGACGAAGTGGAAGTGGATTTCAATCACCCGCTATCAGGGCGTACACTGACCTTCGATGTAGAAATTATTGATGTAGAACCGGCAGGAAAGACGCACTGATTATGCAGATAAGATTGGCAAACCCCCGTGGCTTTTGTGCAGGCGTAGACCGCGCCATCGAAATCGTAAATCGCGCCCTCGACGTGTTCGGCGCGCCCATTTACGTTCGCCATGAGGTGGTACACAACAAGTTTGTGGTCAACAATCTCCGCAACCGCGGCGCAATCTTTGTGGATGAGTTGGACGAAGTGCCAGACGACAAGTTGGTGATCTTCAGTGCCCACGGCGTATCCCAGGCTGTGCAAAACGAAGCCGTCCGCCGTGGCCTGAAAGTATTCGACGCCACCTGCCCGCTGGTCACCAAGGTGCACATGGAGGTTATGCGATTCAGCCGCGACGGCCGTGAGTGCGTACTTATCGGGCACCATGGCCACCCGGAAGTTGAAGGTACCATGGGCCAGTATGACCACAGCACCGGAGGCGATATATATCTGGTGGAAAACGTGGAAGACGTAGCAACGCTGGAAGTAAAAGACCCAGCCCATCTCTCTTACGTTACCCAAACCACCCTCTCCATGGACGACACCGCACGCGTAATCGACGCCCTGCGTGAAAGATTCCCGCTGATCGAAGGCCCGCGCAAAGACGACATCTGCTACGCCACCCAGAACCGACAGGACGCGGTAAAGCAATTGGCCGGCGACTGCGACCTGATGCTGGTAGTTGGCTCCCCGAACAGCTCCAACTCCAACCGCCTGCGTGAGCTGGCGGAACGCATGGGTACACCGGCTTACCTGATCGACGAAGCGGCCCAGATTGACCCCAAATGGCTGGAAGGCAAGGAATCTGTGGGTGTAACTGCCGGTGCTTCTGCTCCGGAAGTGTTGGTGAATGATGTGATCAACCGCCTGCGGGATCTTGGTGGGGATGTTCCCGAGGAGATTGCCGGGCGGGAGGAGAATATTGTGTTCTCTATGCCTAAGGAATTGCGGATTGATGCGGTGAATGTGTGATGGGTTTCACGTATTAAGGTTTCTGTAACCGCTTGTCTTCTAATAACCGCCACTTGTCGAGAACAGCTGGCGGTTTTTTTGTGCTTTCGTACTCTATAAACATGAAAAAATATTCAGGGAGTCGGTTCATGCGTAGGTTAACGACGCAGCGCGGGTTTACGCTGATTGAATTGCTCATAGTTGTAGTGTTGGTGGCGATTGTGGCAACGATTGCAGTACCGGGATTCGGTCGGTTAATCGAAAGCAATCGGGTTAGCTCTTATACCAACACGGTACTTAGTGCTTTTTCATTTGCACGCACAGAGGCCATTCGTGTTGGTGAAAGTATTGATGTGGTTGCCAATGGCGGGGACTGGAGTGCTGGTTTTTTAATCGAGCAAGGCGGCAGCCTGGTAAGGGAAGTGGCGCCCGCACCAACAGGGGTAACCCTCAAAAAGACAGATTCTGCAGGTGGGGTTCAGTTTAGCTTCAGGGCAACGGGGGAGCTTCTCGAGCCTGAAGCTGAGTTTGAGGTCTGTGGGTCTGATGGTAGCACTGGCGTTAAGTTAGAACTTCTGGGTGGCGGCTTGGTACAAACAGATACCATTAATGCTTGTGGGGGGTAGGTGGTGAGCATAAGCGGAGGAGTAAACAAGCGGCAGGGCGGGTTTTCACTTATCGAAGTCCTGATTGCGGTATTGATTTTAGCGATTGGGTTGTTGGGGGTCGCGGGGGTTCAGTACTTGTCGCTTAAGCGTACAAGTGATGCAAACTTGCACAGCCTTGCGACACTTCAAGCTCAGTCCATTGCTGACACCATTCGGGTAACCGGTGCTTTTAACCAAAGCGCAGTTGATGGCGTAATTAGCGCCGAGCTTGGGCCGAGTGCAGCTGTATCTGCAAGCCAGGACGGCGATGAATGGACGGTAACCTTGAGTTGGGAAAATCAAGAAGGTGATGAAAACTCAGCGGAAGCCCGGTTTAGGAGGCGTTAACCTTGATGTATAGATCAATGAGAACCGCGGTGCCCATAAACAAACAGGTAGGCCTGTCCATAATAGAAATTATGGTGGCTTTGCTTTTGTCCTCGTTGTTGTTGCTTGGGCTTTTTCAAGTGTTCACCAGTAACTCCCAGAGCTTCCGTTTGAATGAGGCAAATTCCCGCGTTCAGGAAACTGGGCGTATCGCCTTGGAGATATTGAGTCGGGCTGTCAGGAATGCCGGCTACTACGGTTGCCAGCCTGCAGGCGGCTTTAATAATAATATTGACACAGGGCATAGCGATTTTGATGAGAGCATTCATGGCTTTGATCAGGGCCAAGCCATTTTTTCGGGGAATTCGGGGCGGCCTGCTGATGCGCTGAGTGGTACTGATTATATCCGGGTGGCTGGACTTGCCGGAGAGGATCTTGACTTAAGGCTGGATGGAGACGCGGTTTCGGTTGATTTCAGCTTAGTGAGCGTGGGTGATTTGGAGCAGGGCAATATTGTATTTATTACCGATTGCAGCTCCGGAGATATCTTTCAACTTAGCTCTGTTGATAGCGATGATAATGAAATCGAAGCAAGTGGGAACAGCATTAATGATTTTTCGCCGAACAATCCGGAGGGGTGTACAGCTGCTGGTGGGGTTTGTTTAAGTGCGGAATACGAGGATGGCACGCGAGTTATGAAAGGTGCAATCAGTAATTATTTTCTTAGCGACCAGCCGACTCATGCAGAGCCTGCGTTGTATAGAGATTCTGACGCGCTTGTTAGCGGGGTGGAAAGAATGCAGGTGCAATATGGTACCGGACCAAACCTGACAGTAACCGACTGGAAATCCGTTGGAGATATGGGGGCTTCAGATTGGCCTAATGTTTTGGCAGCCCGCATTAGCATCCTTGTCAGATCCGCGGCAGATAACGTAGTTGTTGAACCCCAGACTATTTGCTTCCCGGGTCCAACCTGGGACGGCCAGGACTGTAGTGATTCCGACAATCTGGAAACTATGCCGGATAGGCGACTTTATCGAGTGTATACAACTACCGCTGCATTGCGTAACAGAGTGCAATAGGAGGCCCTGAAATGGTGAAAATTAAAGCCCAATCCGGCGTGGCTTTGTTGGTGTCTCTGGTCATTCTATTGGTGCTGACATTGCTGGCAGTATCTTCAATGCAGGGTAGCCTTGTCCAGGAGCGGATGGCTTCGGCTCAGCGGGACGCTGCTGGCTCCCTCGAAGCGGCTGAACTGGCTTTATATGCCGTGGAGGACAACATAGAAGCTGGAACATGGAGCCACGAAAACACCCATTCGTTCATGCACGATAAAGGCGACGAGCCTTCTATATTTGATGCCAGTACCTGGGAAGGAAGTAGTACCGATAGTGTCTCTATTGATGTTGGGGATAATCGAGAGGCAAGGGTCTTCCTGGAATACCTGGGTGATATGAATTTAACAGAAGATTCCGGCTCGCTTCATGTCGAAAAACGAAATGCTGTGCAAATTAATGCCCATGTTGTTCGGGTTGTTGTTATGGGTCGAGGGCCAAGTGGCTCAAGTCGTCGGTTTGTCGAAAGTTTTTATGTATATCAATAGTCGCAGCGAATGCGACGGAGGATTAATGGAATGACTAAAAAACTATCATTCAGGTTGCATGTTAAGGTGTTTTTTGGCGCTTTAATATTTACTTTCGCTACGATGACTTCTGCAAAAGAGATTGCGAGTGAACCACTTTTTGTGGGCTCTTCGGTTGATCCAAACTTGATGTTTGTTCTGGATGATTCGGGATCTATGCGATGGGGTTTTATGCCTGATGATCTAGATGGAAAATTCAATCTAGGGAGCTGTAGCAACCGGGGAACATATGCAGGCCAGAGAACTTGTTATTATTATTCGAATAATAGTCGGAGCTATCTTGCATCTAGCTATCTTAATAAAGTTTATTATAGTCCTGAGATTGAATACGCACCTCCCCTAAAAGCAGATGGAAGTCGTTACCCAAATTCAAAATTTCTATCGGCACTTGTGAATGGGTACAAAACAAGCTCTACCCCGGTGAATTTGTCAAATGATTACAGAGCGATAATGGATGATTACTCTTATAAAAACAGCAAGTATAACGGAAATAGATATAAAGGCTTCGCTATAAGTCATGATGCAAAAAGTGAACCCGCCTTTTACTTCGAATTTAAGGGCACAGCAAGCTGTAAAGAATCGCCTTATAAAGATTCCTGCTATACAAAAAAGATAGTAGGTGAGTCCGAAAGGCAAAATTTTGCCAACTGGTTTTCTTACTACCGCACCCGAGAAATGGCCGCCAAAGCTGGCATTGGTAATATTTTTGCCAACCCTGAGCTTGCTACAAACTTCAGGTTAGGCTGGGGCGAAATAAACAAAAGTAGTTCTACTGTAGATGGAGTCAGCGTGAGGGCGATAAGGAAAGGTGTTCGCCCGTTCAAGTCGGTGCGGGCAGACTTTCTTGAGTGGCTATATGGTGGCTCCGCTTCCGGAAGTACCCCGCTGCGCAAGGCACTCGCGGGTGCTGGAAAATATTTCGAGAAGAGTGATCGCCCATGGTTAGATGACCCTGGTACGGATAAAAGTACTTCAAACGTTGAGAGGGAGTGCCGTATTTCCGCAACTATGCTTATGACCGACGGTTATTACGGCAGTGAAACTATCAGCGACACGATCAAAGGCGCCGCTAGCACGGATGGAGATGAACTCACGAATGCCGCTGGTGCTAAAGCCAGCTATAAAGCAGTTAGCCCGTTTAGTGATGGCAATACCGGAAGTAAGAAGCTTGCAGACGTAGCTGCATATTATTGGAAGCGAGATCTACGCGATGCGGACAACTTTGTGCCAACTATTAAACCGATAATTGAAAAAGATAATCCTAGTCTTCGTCAAACGGTTGGTAATCCTGCATTTTGGCAACACATGATGACCTACGGCATAGGTTTGGGTGTTGAAGGAACCGTGTCCAGGGACGATGCAGTTGCTGCGGTGCACGATAAGACTAAAGTTATTAAGTGGTCGGATGGGTCATCCGACGAAAACAAAATCAATGACTTGCTTCGTGCATCGATTATAGGGCGCGGTGACTTTTTCAGCGCCTCTGATCCAGAAACTTTCTCATCTGAACTGGGTAAGATGCTTGAAGGCTTTTTGGCGGGTACTAGCTCAGCAACGGGTGTTTCCTTCGACATGACGACGGTTGAAAGTGGTGACACCCCTTGGGCATTTACAGCGCAGTTCCAGCCAACCAATTGGAGTGGTGATCTAATTGCGAGGCCGGTAGGGACGGAGGGTGGTTTGTCGGTCGGTGCGGGGAGCACGCGTTCGGCAGCTAGCCAATTGAATCTTAGTGAATTGTCCCATGGGGACAGAGAGATCATCACTTATAGTGATAACAAAGGTGTTGCGTTTACCAATGCTAATGATGAGCTGACAGATGCTCAAAAGAACGACTTGATGGTCGCGGGAGATCTTGAGGATGTTATTGCCTATATCAGGGGGGATCGTTCCAAAGAAACACCCAATGGCTCGTTCCGGGCGAGAGGTAGCCGTTTAGGCGATATTGTACATTCCACGCCTGCTTATGTAGGTGGTCCAGCCTCCAATTGGCCGAGCTCGGGTACTTATGATGGTTATTCCGCTTATGTTGCCGATAAAAAGGATCGTGACCCTGTTGTTTATGCTGGGGCAAACGATGGAATGTTGCACGCGTTCAGCGCTAAAGAGATTACTGCGGACGGGGGAAAAGCAATCGACTTCTCTGAGTTGTTTGCTTATATCCCGAGTTTTTTGTATTCGGATGCCGCGAATAAGGGGCTCCATCACCTTGCAGAGCCTGGTTATGACCACAAGTTTTACGTAGATCTCCCACTCCGCTCCGTTGATGTCAAAATCAAAGGTAGATCGGGAGTTGGAACGGGTACAACACCAGAGGCCTGGCGAACGATTCTACTGGGAGGGAGTCGCACTGGCGGCCAGGGTCTCTTCGCTTTGGATGTTACTGACCCTTCATCATTTAGCGAAGATGAAGCAGGAAAAATGGTGCTGTGGGAGTTTACCCATGACAAGCTGGGTTATCTAAAGGATGCCCCGATTGTCTCCTTGGCAAACTGGGGGGGAGAACTCCGTTGGACCGCTTTCTTCGGCAACGGTTACGGTAAAGGCGATACAGGCCTTTATATGCTGGATATTAATGGCTTGGTTGGTAGCACGCCATCTGCTGACAATTTAAAGTTCATTAAACTTGCCAATACAGATGGTTTGTCCTCTGTGGCTGTTTTGGACATAAATGGGGATGGTATCGCGGACAAAGTTTACGCGGGCGACCAGCAAGGTAACATGTGGGCTATTCGGGATGATGGCGATGGTAATTGGGGCAACCCCTACGACGGTTCAGCCTTGTTTACTGCAACGCTTCCTGACGGTGGCGGCGCACAGCCAATCACCGCTGCGCCCAGAGTCACCTTCCATCCGACGATGCCAGATGCTGGTAACACGCCCAATCTATTAGTTGTCTTCGGCACAGGTAGCTATCTCTATAAAAGCGACCCAGCCGATAAGCAGGTGCAGTCGGTTTACGCAATTTGGGACAAGGGCGCCCCGGTTACCGACGACAGGGAAACAGCGCTTGTTGAGAGGAGCATGAGTACTACAACGGTAGATGGCGTCAACGCGAGGCTGTCAACTGGTGACAATATTAACTATGCCGAAAAACGCGGTTGGTATGTGGATTTGCCCGATGAATTTGAGCGCATAGTGACCGGAGCGGAAATTATTGGCGATTTTATCTTTATCAACTCAATGATTCCGGATGTGAATCCCTGTATTCCCGGTGGAACTGGTTGGCTGATGGCCTTTGGTCTTGATGGTCGTACCCCTGCGAAGCGGGCTTTCCTGGACCTGTCTACTAGTGTCGTCGGGTATGAGGTAGGAGGCATCCCCAGTGAATCCGGGTTTGTATACCTGGATGGAAAATTATATCGAATAACTGCTCTTTCTGATGGGGGGGTTGATGTTGCAGAAGTAAACTATAGCCCAGGCGGGGGGACTGTCCTCGGAAGAAAGGGCTGGCGCGAAGTATTCGAGTAACAGGAGAGGCGGGCAGTGCTTAGCTGCCCGCCAAAGAGGGGTTCATTTAGTGAATAGGTCAAAGAATTCAGGGTTTACGTTAATAGAACTGATGATTGTGGTTGCCATCATCGGTATCTTGGCAGCGATTGCTTATCCGAGTTATCAGAATCATATTGAAAAAACGCGCCGGTCCGTTGCTCAAGCGGACTTAATGGAACTGGCCCAGTGGATGGAGCGGCGTTACACTGCATCTTATGACTATAGAGATGGTTCAGGCGCGCCGACACCGCCTTTTCAGAAGTCTCCGCAAGATGGTAGCGCTACTTTTTACAAATTGAGCTTTGTTAAGGATTCTGTGACAAAAGATTCTTTCACATTGCAGGCCGTACCTGAAGGAGCGCAGGCGAACGATGATTGCGGAACCCTTACCCTTGATTCTTCGGGGACCAAAGGGGCTGCAAAAAGTGGATGTTGGTAGTGTCAACAAGAAATAGGGTTGCCTTGTGAGTTTTCCACTACTCCGTCTCCGTCGTTGTCTTGAGCGACCCGTGGGCGGCCGCCCATATTGATTCGGATTTGGAAGGCATTCTCTGCCGACTTGTCTTGCGGGCACCAGATTATGTTCCCTATGGCTTCTTTTGCTATACCGGTAGCGCGGAACCCAAAATATTTACGGATACCGGCATTGCCGTAAAAAACACCGTTGCTATTTGGCTGAAGTGTTCGGACTATCTGTTTAATGTCCACGAGCTGACGGGATCGATTCGGGTCTCTGAAGGCGATAATGTCACGGCTCCAGTCACTTGAGCATTTGCCATTTTCTGTATTGATCGGGCACAGTGTTACGTTGGTGCTCTCCATGATGGCGGTGGTTCTTGCTGTGTTGATAAAACCAATCAGTTCCATTTGCGAGCTTTGCGCTGCAGAGCGGGTGATTAGAAAGCTGAATGATGAGCTGAAGGCCGCCAATACAGCGACAAGGGTGATGACAATCAAGAGCTCAATCAGCGTAAAGCCGGATTGAGAGCTGTTTTCGTTCATGCTGATTCCTTTCGTTTCTACCCATAGCCTTCCTGGCTACAGTCGACGTAATTGTACGGGTTTACGCGCACAATACTGATAAAAGTGTCTTGTTTTACTCCATCCCCAACTTCTTCAACCGATACCTCAACGCCCGAAAACTGATCCCCAGCTTCTTCGCCGCTGCCGTTTTATTCCAGCGGGTAGCTTCCAGCGCCTTCTCAATAGCCTGGCGCTCAATAGATTCCAGATAACCTTCCAGATCGATATCCCCCTCCGGAACTAACGAAGGGCTGGCTTCCGAGATAGCGTCACCAGTAGTATTCGCGGAACTTCCTGCGTTCGATCCACCGCCAAGATGCAGGTCAGCTGCACTGATGCTATCCGCATCACACAGAGTGAATGCGCGCTCAAGTATGTTCTCCAACTCCCGCACGTTGCCGGGAAAATCATGTTCTTTCAGTCGTTCTACGGCATCCTGGGTGAGCGTTGCGGCATCACACTCATACTCCCCTGCAATGCGTTTCAGTATATGGTTTGCCAGAAGCTCTATGTCATCTTTGCGATCCCGCAGAGGGGGCACGGCCAGCTCAATCACGTTAATCCGGTAGAACAGGTCCTGCCGGAAGCTGCCTTCCTGAACCAGTTCGGCGAGGTTTTGGTGGGTGGCGCTGAGCAGGCGTATATCCACCGGCAGTTCCTTGGTATCACCTACGGGCCGCACGGCTTTTTCCTGTATGGCGCGCAGCAGTTTTACCTGCATGGCCAGGGGCAGGTCGGCCACTTCGTCCAGAAACAGCGTGCCGCCGTTTGCAGAGCGAAAGAGCCCGTCTTTGTTATCAACGGCGCCTGTAAAACTACCTTTTTTGTGCCCGAAAAATTCGCTTTCCATCAGTTCGGAGGGAATAGCCCCGCAGTTAACTGCAATAAAGGGGCCGTCGCGGCGGGGGCCTTGCAGGTGAATCATTCGGGCCACCAGTTCTTTTCCGCTGCCGGATTCCCCGTTGATGAAAACCGGGGCCTGGCTTCTGGCGAGTTTTCGGGTCTGGTTTCTCAGCTTCTTTATCTGTGATGAGTTACCAAGCAGAAGCCCCGGCTCATCTGCTGCATCGTCGCTGGCAGGCTCAGTTTTTGTGAGCTTAAGCGCGCTGTTAACCAATTCCCTTAGCCTGGACAGCTCCACAGGCTTGGAAACAAAATCAAACGCGCCAGCTTTCAGCGACTCGATGGCAGTATCCATGCTGCCGTATGCTGTGATAACAGCAACAGGCGTTGCTGGCAGGTGTTTCTGAATCCATTGCACCAGTTCGATACCATTGCCATCTGGCAGGTTCATGTCTGTCAGGCAAAGCTGTGGGCTTTGGGTTTCCAGTAGCTTGAGTGCGCTGGTTATATCTGGCGCGGTCAGGGTTTCAATGCCCATGCGGGTAAGGGTGATCTCGAGAAGATCCCGGATATCCGGTTCATCATCAACAATCAGCGCAGTGTAAGTTGTCATCTTGTCGTGTCGGTTCCATTTCGGGTCAATCGTCAGATCATTCGCCCCGGGTGGGCAAAGGTGATGCGAAAACAGCAGCCGGGCTGCTCGTCTTCCATCAGGGACAAATGGGCTTGGTTAGCCTCGCACAGTTCCCGGGCCAGATAAAGACCGAGGCCCGTACCGCCTTTGTCCGTAGTGTAAAACGGCTCGAAAACAGAATGGCTGAATTCAGGCGCAATGCCGGGGCCGAAGTCCCTTACATCCACATACGTTCGCTCACCATCAGCGGTGGCACCAGCTCGCAGCTCGATCTTTCGTTCGCCTGATTCCTGTTGGCTGTAGCGCAAGCCATTGTCACACAAGTTTACCAGTACCTGCTCAATCTGGCTTTTATCAAACCTTGCACCGGGTATGTCTGGTGCGATAGCCAGGCGCACTTCTGTTGGTGGGTTAGTTCCTTTCTGAGTTTGCAGGAAGTCGGCCCTGTACTCTTCCAGCCATGTGGCAACATCAACCAGGTCTGCGTTTGCGGGCTTGCGGCGTGAGAGGCTGAGAATGTTTTCAATAATACCGTTTACCCGGCGAGAATGGCGCCGGATGATATCCAGCATTTTCAGGTCCCCGGCATCAAGGTGAGGGGACTCTTCCATCAGTTGAGCTGCGTGGCTTATAGCCCCGAGAGGGTTGCGAATTTCATGGGCTATGCCGGCAGTCAGGCGCCCAAGGGAGGCCAGTTTCATTTGCTGTGCCTGTTGGGTCACTTTGCTCATGTCTTCAATAAACACAAGAATCTGTTCGCCGCGCTCTTGGTCAAGCTGGGTAAAGCTTACCTGTAAAAGTGGAGAGGTCGGCGCTGGTTGAAACGGTTTTGTGCGCAATTCAGGCTGCTTCAGCCAAGTTTCCAGCCCGGTCTTCAGTGCTTGGGGGAGTGCACGGGAGCCTGAGGATTGCTTGGTGTTATCCATTGGAATACCGAAAAGCAACTCCTCGGCTGCAGCGTTCGCCAGCCGAATCTGGCCATAACGGTCGAGTACAAGAATGCCGGTACGCATGCGTTGGATAATCTGCTGATTGATTCGCTCCAGCTCCACAATGCTTCTGGCCCGGCTGGTGGCGAGAGCTTCACTTCGCACCATGCGCCGGGAAATATTCTGCAATACGAAGGCGGCTGCAAAGTACAAAATGCCGAAGGATCCGGCGCGCACTATGTCGTCGGCGTTGCCATCGAAAGCCAGAATGGCCCAACCTGAAATGCTGAGCGAGAAAATTGAAGCAAGAGCGGCATAGAAAATGCCCAGGCGACTTGGGGTAAGAATGTTACCGGCCGCAACCGAAATAATAACAAGGTTCGCCAAGCCGCTGGTGATACCAGTGCTGGCAAAGAGCAGACCATGCATCACCAGAATGTCTACAAGAATGGAGAGGGTGATGTGTCGCTGCGATGGCTGAAACCCCGCGAACATTATCATCGCCACAAAACTGTTTAAGGCAAAGTAGCCCACCACTCCAAACTGGTAGTAATCCAGGTAGCGAAAGCGGGAGTCAAAGTTTATCGAGTCAACGAACAGAAGGGCCACAAGCATCAAGCTGATCACAACCCGGTAATGATTGTAGATGCGGAACAGCTTGACCTGCTGTATTCCGGGGCGTGGCTTTGGGGTACTGGCTATTGATGCTGTGTCTGTCGCCATGGTTTTCAGAAATCCGTTGCTGGGCGGGAGAAATCAGGGGCTTTGGAGGGGTATAATAGCCTTTTCGTGGCAATGAGTTACAGGAGCCTAAGTATGTCTGTTTCCGGGAGCATTCCGTTTTCCCCAGCATCAGCCCGCAACCTGCGGGTTGTAATGGCCCAGCTGGACTTTCTTGTGGGGGATATTCCCGGTAATACCGACCGGATTATTGAAGCTGCAAAACGTGCGCACACTGAGCAAAGTGCTGATATTGTTGTGTTTCCTGAGCTCAGTATTACCGGGTATCCGCCCGAGGATCTGTTGCTGCGCCCCAGTATGGATTTGCGGGTTGATGAGGCTCTGGATCGCTTGCAAGCTGCAGAACTTGATCCGGCGATTGTTTTCGGGGCTCCGTTGCGGAGTGGGGGCTTGCTCTATAATGCCGCGGTGGTGATCGAAGCTGGTCAAATTACTGAGCGATACTTCAAACGGTTTCCGCCAAATTATCAGGTGTTCGATGAGAAGCGCTATTTTGCGGAGGGCGCGGGCGCCGCGGTGGTTGATATCTGTGGTGTGCCGATTGGCCTGACGGTTTGCGAGGACATATGGGCAGATGGTCCTGTTGAAGACTCTGCGGCTGCAGGTGCTCAGCTGATTATAAACCTGAATGCCTCACCCTATGATATCGATAAGCAGGCAAGGAGAAAGGCGCTGCTTGAGCGCAAGGCGCGAGAGAATCAGGTGAGTATTGTCTACACCAATCTCATGGGGGCTCAGGACGAGTTGGTGTTTGATGGGGGCTCTATGGTCTACGATCCTTCCGGCGCTTTGGCAGTAGAAGCCCCGCAATTTGTGCCAGGGTTGTATCCGGTAGATTTTCTTTGTGAACGCCATTGCGAGCCAGTTTCCCAGCCGCTGCCGGAGGAACCCACTCTGGAGGCGAATGTCTACAATGCCCTGGTGATCGGTGTTCGTGACTATGTAAACAAGAATGGTTTTAAATCTGTGGTGCTTGGGTTGTCCGGAGGCATAGATTCTGCGGTAGCCCTCGCGGTGGCAGTAGACGCCTTGGGGCCGGAGCGGGTTCGCGCAGTGATGATGCCGTTCAGGTACACCTCCGACATCAGTCTGGAGGATGCAGAAGCCCAAGCGGTAGCCATGGGTGTTCAATACGATGTGTATTCGATCGAGCCAATGTATGAGTCCTTCATGGCTGCCTTGGCTGAGCCGTTTGAGGGCACCTCGGTGGATACCACAGAGCAGAATCTGCAGGCACGTATTCGCGGCGTGATGCTTATGTCGCTTTCCAATAAGTTTGGTTCTTTGGTGCTCACCACGGGCAACAAAAGTGAGCTGGCGGTAGGTTATTCCACCCTGTACGGTGATATGGCAGGCGGCTTTGATGTGCTCAAGGATGTTCCAAAAACTCTGGTGTTTCGTCTTGCCTGGTACAGAAATTCAGTATCTCCGGTTATTCCGGAGCGCGTAATTACACGGCCGCCATCTGCAGAGCTGGCCCCGGACCAGAAAGATGAAGACAACCTTCCGGGCTACGATGTGCTGGACCAGATTTTAAATCTGTATGTAGAGCGGGATTTCAGCGCGGATGCGATTGTGGCAGAGGGTTTTGATCCGGTAGATGTAAACCGGGTGATTCGCTTGGTGGATCTGAACGAATACAAGCGCCGGCAAGCACCCATCGGAATTCGTATTACCGAGCGTGGGTTTGGTAAGGATCGCCGCTATCCCATCACCAATGGATGGAAAAGCGGCAAATAAGGGGCGTTTATTCGTCGCCCAGAAGGCCGAAAGTAACCACGCTGGAAAGTGAGCGATTCTCACGCCTCAGCAGGTTAGCTTCAAACTCCCCATCGCTGTTGAAGGCTTCGCTCTTTGGGAAGTTATCGCGTAGAAGGGCGACAGCATCCTGAGAGCCCTTTCTGAATTTCAGATAATCAAAGGTTTCTGCCAGGATAATCAGGGCTTCTTCAACTGCCGGTGATGTGGAGTAGTTTTCTACGATGTAGCGCGCCCGGTTGTTGGCAGCCACATAGGCTTCGCGCTTGATGTAGTAGCGTGCTGCATGAAGCTCCAGTTCTGCCATCCGGTTGCGAACGGCGAGCATGCGCTGGCGGGCATCGGCGGCGTATTCGCTTTCCGGGTAGCGATTCAGAAGTTCACTGAAATCACGGAAGGACTGCAGTTGCTCGCCGGCATTGCGGGCGGAAACATCAATTGCAAAGTAACGCGCTGCCAGGCCGATATCCAGGTTGTAGGACGCAAGCCCGCGCATGTAGAGGGCATAATCTGCGTGGTCGCTTTGAGGGTTCAGGCGCAGGAACCGGTCGGCTGCGGCACGGGAACCTTCAAGGTCCAGGTTTTGGTAGCGGGCATAGACAAGATCAAGCTGGGCCTGTTCGGCGTAGCGGCCGAACGGGTAGAAGGTTTCCAGGGAATCCAGGTTTTGCTCGGCTTCGTTGAAATTGCCGGAGTTCATTGCCTTGCGGGCATTGTCGTAATAGGTTTTTTCCGGCAGCACTTCCTCCTGCTTGTTGGACGCGCAGGCACTGATCAAAACAACCAGTGTGGACAGTAGCAGTAAACGAAAGCCTGATCTCATGCCGGAATCCCGTATAATGTCGATAAATTCGAGGCAGTATTGTAGCTGGGAACGCGCCTTATGTGCAGTGCGCATACCCTTTGTATCAATTATTCTGACCGAAACGTAACACTTACAGGCCCTGGGGGCTTAATGTCATCTGAAAATCGAATAACTGCCAATTTTGATGTGCCGCCTGCGCTGAGTGATCGGCGCCTTGATCAGGCGGTAGCGGAACTCATGCCGGAGCACTCACGTTCGCGATTGCAATCCTGGATTCGTAGCGGCGCATTAACGGTAAATGGCGAGGTTCGCAGGCCCAAAGACAAGGTGATGCTTGGTGATCGGGTTGAGCTGGATGCCGAGCCTGAAGCCCAGGTGACCTGGCAGGCTGAAGCAATCAGTCTGGATATTGTCTATGAAGACGAGCACTTGCTGGTGATCAACAAGCCTGCTGGTTTGGTAGTTCATCCTGCAGCCGGACACGCAGATGGTACTCTGGTGAATGCCCTGCTGAACTATGCACCCGAGGTGGAAAATCTGCCCAGGGCCGGAATCGTACACCGTCTCGATAAAGACACCTCCGGTATTATGGTTGTTGCTCGCAGCTTGATCGCCCACACATCGTTGGTTGATCAGCTGCAAACCCGCAGTATGGGTCGGGAATACGAGGCTGTTGTGGTAGGCACCCTTACCGGTGGTGCCACAGTGGATGCGCCTATTGGCCGCCATCCCCAGGATCGAAAGAAAATGGGTGTGGTTAAGAGCGGCAAGCCCGCGGTAACCCACTACCGTCTGATTGAGCGCTTTGCCGCGCATACCCATGTGCGTTGCAAGCTTGAAAGTGGTCGCACGCATCAGATTCGTGTGCACATGGCTCATGTGAAGCATCCGCTGGTGGGTGATCCGCTTTACGGGGGGCGTTTGCGACTGCCGAAAGGTACAACGGAGGAGTTGCGCCAGGTGCTCTCGGCCTTTCATCGCCAAGCCCTGCATGCACGTCAGCTTACGCTGGAGCATCCGGAAACCGGAGAGATTCTGACTTGGGAGGTGCCTTTGCCAGAGGATTTCATGGGCCTGTTAGCGGCGTTGCGCAAGCATGTTCAGGATCTGGAGAGTGATGAGTTCTGATATGACTTCAGGGCTATCGCTGATCTCTCCCGACTGGCCTGCTCCCCCCAATGTCCGTGCGGTGTGTACTACCCGGCTGGGGGGCATAAGTCAGCACCCTTGGGCCAGCATGAATCTTGGAGGGCATGTGGGTGATGATCCGGCACGTGTGCGGGAAAATCGCCGAAGGCTCGCCCATGCTTGTGGCCTCCCGGCGGAGGCGTTTGGTTGGCTGAATCAGGTTCATGGTACTAAGGTAGCTCACTTGTCAGCAGGGGAGAGCGCTAAGGTTCCTGATGCGGATGCAAGCTTTACCCGTGCTACCGGGAGGGCTTGCACTATTCTCACTGCAGACTGTTTGCCAGTGATTCTAACGGACCAGAGCGGAACGACGGTGGCGGCCGCTCATGCCGGGTGGCGCAGCCTGTGTGGGGGTGTGCTGGAGAGGCTGGTGGCTGATATGGGTTTGCCCGGAAATACCTTGATGGCATGGTTGGGGCCGGCGATTGGTTCGCAGGTATTTGAGGTTGGCCCGGAAGTAAAAGCCGCTTTTGTGGCCCATCATCCAGAGACCAAAGACGCGTTCAGTTCCGTGGGGGCTCGTGAGGGGCATTATATTGCTGATATCTACTTGCTTGCTCGGCTGCGCCTTCAGGGGCAAGGCATCCATCAGATTTATGGTGGCGGTTTTTGTACCGTTACTGATAGCCAGAGATTTTTTTCCTATCGCCGTGATGGCAAGACCGGTCGCATGGCGACCGTTATCTGGAAAATCTGAGCTCCGTCAACTTTCTGACGGTTCTGCTCGTGATGACCTTGAACTTCCTTCGATTGCCCCTACATTAATTCTCAATGTAAACCGAATGTGCAATTACTGATCGCATTCGCTGAACGAATCGGGGAAACGAATTCATGAGAATCGACAAGCTCACCAGTCTTTTGCAATCTGCACTGGCTGACGCGCAATCTCTTGCCGTCGGCAAAGATCACAATTTTATTGAACCTCTGCACCTGATGCAGGCCATGCTGGATCAGCAAGGTAATTCTATTACCCCGCTGCTCAAGCAAGCGGGTGCTGAGCCTGGGCGTGTGCGCCAGGCCGTGGCGCAGGAAATTGAAAACCTGCCGGAAGTGCGTGGCAGCGCAGGCGATGTGTCCATGTCGAACGATATGGGGCGCCTGTTCAACATTGCCGATAAATTGGCGCAAGAGCGTAAAGATCAGTTTATTTCCAGTGAGTTGATGCTTTTGGCTGCACTGGAAGATCGAGGCACGCTTGGTCGTGTTTTACGTGAACAAGGTGTGGATAAAGCCGCGCTGGATAATGCCATTAATGCCGTTCGAGGTGGTGAAACTGTGGATGATGCAGGTGCAGAGGAAAGCCGGCAGGCACTTTCCAAATATACAATTGATCTGACCGAGCGGGCAGAAGCCGGGAAGCTTGACCCAGTGATTGGCCGTGATGACGAAATACGGCGCACCATTCAGGTGCTTCAGCGTCGTCGCAAAAACAACCCTGTTCTCATTGGGGAGCCCGGCGTAGGTAAAACGGCCATTGCTGAAGGCCTGGCGCAGCGGATCGTTAATGGCGAGGTTCCAGAGGGCCTTAAAAACAAGCGGGTACTGTCTCTGGATATGGGCTCACTGATAGCCGGCGCCAAGTTCCGTGGCGAGTTCGAAGAGCGATTGAAAGCAGTGCTGAATGAGCTTGCCAAGCAGGAAGGCCAGATTATTCTGTTCATTGACGAAATACATACGGTGGTGGGAGCAGGTAAAGCTGAGGGCTCTATGGATGCGGGCAATATGCTCAAGCCAGCCTTGGCGCGTGGCGAGTTGCACTGCGTCGGCGCCACCACACTGAATGAGTACCGTGAAAACATCGAGAAGGATGCCGCTTTGGAGCGGCGTTTCCAGAAGGTTCTGGTAACAGAGCCGAACGAAGAGGACACCATCGCAATCCTTCGTGGCTTGAAAGAACGTTACGAAGTGCACCACGGTGTGGAGGTGACAGATGGAGCGATTATTGCTGCAGCCAAGCTGTCCCAGCGTTACATCACTGACAGGCAGTTGCCGGATAAGGCCATTGACCTGATTGATGAAGCTGCCAGCCAGATTCGCATGGAAATGGACTCCAAGCCAGAACCTCTGGACCGTCTTGAGCGCCGCTTGATCCAGCTTAAAATTGAAAGGGAGGCTCTGAAAAATGAGACCGATGCGGCCTCCAAAAAGCGACTTGAAGAGCTCTCAGGTGTTATTAGCGATGTGGAGCGAGAGTACGCAGATCTGGAGGAAATCTGGAATACCGAAAAAGCCGCTTTGCATGGCTCCCAGAAAATAAAGAGCGAGCTGGAGCAGGCGCGCATTGATCTGGAAACTGCCCGACGTGCTGGTGACCTGGGCAAGATGTCCGAGTTGCAGTATGGCCGCATTCCAGAGTTGGAGCGCCAGCTCGATATGGCAAGCCAGGCTGAAATGATGGAGATGAAGCTTCTGCGCAATCGCGTCACCGACGAGGAGATTGCAGAGGTTGTCTCGAAATGGACAGGGATTCCTGTATCCAGAATGTTGGAAGGTGAGCGCGATAAACTGATGCGCATGGAAGAGGCCCTGCACAAGCGGGTGATTGGTCA
Organism: Marinobacter salexigens; assembly: GCF_002806945.1. Taxonomy (GTDB): domain Bacteria; phylum Pseudomonadota; class Gammaproteobacteria; order Pseudomonadales; family Oleiphilaceae; genus Marinobacter; species Marinobacter salexigens. Next base: position 6,642 of record NZ_NIHC01000011.1, on the reverse strand, counting down.
GAGTGAGGCTGTTGAGGCGGTATCGAATGCGGTGCGCCGCTCACGGGCTGGCTTGGCAGATCCGCAGCGACCTAATGGTTCCTTCTTGTTCCTTGGCCCGACGGGAGTGGGTAAAACGGAACTGAGTAAGGCGCTTGCGTCATTCCTCTTTGATACTGACGACGCCATGGTGCGGATCGATATGTCGGAGTTTATGGAGAAGCATTCTGTTGCCCGGCTGATCGGTGCTCCTCCCGGGTACGTGGGTTATGAAGAGGGCGGTTACCTTACTGAAGCCGTTCGTCGTCGCCCCTATTCCGTACTGTTGTTGGATGAAGTTGAGAAAGCACACCCGGATGTGTTCAACATACTGCTCCAGGTTCTTGACGATGGTCGCCTTACTGATGGGCAGGGTCGAACGGTGGACTTCAGCAATACGGTTATTGTCATGACTTCTAACCTGGGCTCGGACATTATTCAGCAAAAAGCCGGCGCTGAGAATTACGAAGCCATGAAGGCTGCGGTCATGGAAGAAGTGGGGACCCACTTCCGCCCTGAATTTATTAACCGTGTGGATGAAGTGGTTGTGTTTCACCCGCTGGCGGGAGATCAGATACATGGTATCGCCAAAATACAGGTCGAGATTCTTAACAGGCGCCTGCAGGAGCAGGGTGTGAAGCTGGAGCTGGACGAAGCGGCCCTGGATTTACTTGCGGAAGTTGGATACGACCCCGTATACGGTGCCCGCCCGCTTAAACGGGCCATTCAGAGGATGATCGAAAACCCCCTGGCTCAGAGGTTGTTGCAGGGTGATTTTGTCTCTGATGACACCATTCTTGCTACTACGGAAGGAAGTAAGCTGGTGTTTGAAAAGGCTTAAACAAGCGTCAGAAAAAAACGGGCAGAATTCTCATTCTGCCCGTTTTTTGTTTGCTAAAGACTTGTTTCGGCTCAAAGGCCTATTGCTGGGCCTCTTCAGGGCCGCAGTTTTCAGAGGCAACCTCTTCAAACTTCATTTTCTGTTCAGCGATTTCTTCAGGCGTCAGGTAGCGTTGTTCGCCGTTCTCCTCGACGCGAATGCGCGCGTTGCTTTCAATGACCTTAAGGTTTGAGCGGGCGGTTTCGCAGTTAGCCTCCCGCTGTTTGCGTCGAGCTGCCTCAACCGCGGTTTCATTTTCGCGGGCGGCCTTTTGTTGCTGCTGCTCTTGTAGTTCGCCCAAGCGCTGTTGAGGGCTGGGGCGGCTATTGCCAGCTCCGGATGACGTGCCTGAGCGAACATTGATTGACTCAGAGTTGGTGCCCACAGGTTGCCGGTCGCCAAAATGAGTTACGCCATTTTCGTCCGTCCATTTATACACCGAGGCGCTCATGGCCATGCTGGGTGCCAAGGCGATTAGTAGTGACAGCATCAGGGTTTGTTTGTTCATGGTTCTACTCGTTTGGTTTAGCGTTCGCATATCATGCCAGCTGCGCGAGGATTTTTCTTGCGCCTGGTTCAAATCTCCGAACCTGTATTTCAGATAATTATCGCAGAGCATCTATCAGTATGGGGACAGAATACAACCCTGGCTATTGACAGGGAGTTTAGCGCTGTCAGAATTACGCATTGCCTGAAGACTGGGGCTAACGGCAGGCAACCCCGTGCAAGTATCCCCCGTTATTTACCACACTGAGCGTGCCGCGTATTTGTCGCGGAATGGTTGTTGCTTGCGAGCAACCCGTCGATTGGCCGTTCTCCGCAACCCTCAGGAGGGCGGCTGGCCAGGAGATAACCTCTTAACAAGGTGTGGAGCAGCCGGTTCCGCTTTCACAAGAAGCTGGTAAACCGTGAATCCAGGCAACCGGGCGTGTGCCCGGCTCATTCACTCGTAGAAGAGGGTAGAAAATCGTGGAGTTATTGTCTGGTGCCGATATGCTGATCCGCTCTTTGCAGGATCAGGGGATCGAGTACATCTATGGCTATCCGGGTGGTGCAGCCCTTCATATTTATGATGCGCTGTTCAGGCAGGATGAAGTCAAACATATTCTGGTAAGGCACGAGCAAGCAGCGGTGCACATGGCTGATGGCTATGCGCGCGCTACAGGCATGCCTGGAACGGTGCTTGTGACCTCAGGCCCTGGAGCCACCAACACCATCACTGGTATTGCAACTGCATTTATGGACTCCATTCCCATGGTGGTTCTGTGTGGGCAAGTTGCGTCTACCCTGATTGGCGAAGATGCCTTCCAGGAAACCGACATGATGGGTGTTTCCCGGCCGGTTGTTAAGCACAACCTCAGTGTGCGACATCCCTCAGAGATTCCGGAAATTATTCGCAAGGCGTATTACATTGCCTCGACCGGTCGCCCCGGGCCTGTTGTTGTGGATATTCCCAAAGATATGACCGCACCCAATGAGCGCTTCGAATACGCTTATCCGAAAAAGGTAAAGCTGCGCTCCTACAACCCGGCTATTCGTGGCCATGCTGGCCAGATCAAGAAAGCCGTCGATATGATGCTGGCTGCGCGTCGCCCCGTTATCTATGCTGGTGGCGGTGTTATTTTGGGCAAGGCCTCCAGCCAACTGACTGAGTTGGTGCGCAAGTTGGGTTATCCGATTACCAATACTCTGATGGGTATTGGTTGCTATCCTGCAAGCGATAAGCAGCACCTTGGCTGGCTTGGCATGCACGGAACCTACGAAGCTAACATGGCAATGCACCACTCAGATCTTATTCTTGCAGTCGGTGCGCGATTTGATGACCGTGTAACCAACGCAACGGAAAAGTTCTGCCCTGGCGCGCGTATCATCCATATTGATATCGACCCTGCATCCATTTCCAAAACCATCGATGCCGATGTACCCATCGTCGGGCCGGTTGATGCGGTTCTCAAGGAAATGCTTGCGCTGGTAAAAGACAGCAAGAAGGAGCCGGATGCCGAGGCGTTGGCATCCTGGTGGAAGCAGATCGAAGAATGGCGTGCTTTCCATGGTATGCGTTACGAAACCAGCCCGGATGTGATTAAGCCTCAGGAAGTGGTTGAGATGCTGCATCGCCTTACCAACGGTGATGCCTTTGTGACCTCCGATGTTGGGCAGCACCAGATGTTTGCAGCCCAGTACTACAAGTTTGATAAGCCTAATCGCTGGATCAACTCTGGTGGCCTTGGCACCATGGGCTTCGGTTTGCCTGCAGCTATGGGCATTGCGCTTACCCATCCGGATGACGAGGTGCTCTGCATTACCGGCGAGGGCAGTATCCAGATGAATATTCAGGAACTGTCGACCTGTAACCAGTACAAGCTACCGGTAAAGATCATCAACCTGAATAATCAGGCGCTAGGTATGGTGAAGCAGTGGCAGGATATGAACTATGAGTCCCGACACTCCCATTCCTACATGGAATCGCTGCCTGATTTTATAAAGCTGGCTGAAGCCTATGGTCACGTCGGTATCCGGATTGACAGAAAAGAAGATCTGGAACCTAAGCTCAAGGAAGCTCTGGCCATGAAAGACAGGTTGGTTTTTGTGGATATCCAGGTTGACCGCTTTGAGCACGTATATCCGATGCAAGTAGCCCGTGGCTGCATGAAAGATATGTGGCTCAGCAAGACGGAGAGGGTGTGATCATGCGGCGAATCATTTCTGTGTTGTTGGAGAACGAGCCGGGAGCATTGTCCCGAGTGGTAGGTTTGTTTTCGCAGCGCAACTACAACATTGAGACCCTCACTGTTGCCCCTACCGAGGACGAGACACTGTCGCGCCTGACGGTAACAACAACTGGTCCGGACCGGGTTATTGAGCAAATTACCAAACAGCTGAACAAGTTGGTTGAAGTGGTAAAGTTGGTGGATCTTACGGAGGGGCCCCATATCGAGCGGGAGTTGATGCTGATCAAGCTGAAAGCAACCGGCTCCCAGCGTGCGGAAATCAAGCGCACTGTTGATATTTTTCGGGGCCAGATTGTTGACGTTACCAGCTCGGTTTACACAGTCCAGTTGGCAGGCGCCAGCGATAAGCTGGATGGTTTTGTTCAGGCGATCGGAACGTCAGGAGTGCTCGAAGTGGTGCGCTCGGGCATTTCCGGAATCGCCAGGGGCGAGAAGGTTTTAAGTCTTTAAACGATTTTGGTATTTAACGAACGCATTGGCCAACAGATACGGCCATCACAAATAATAGAGGTTAGTCATGCAGGTTTATTACGATAAGGATTGCGATCTTTCCATCATCCAGGGCAAGAAAGTTGCCATCATCGGTTTTGGCTCACAGGGCCACGCGCATGCGTGCAACCTGAAAGAGTCCGGTGTTGATGTAACTGTTGGTCTGCGCCCGGGGTCCTCGTCCATTGCCAAGGCAGAAGCCTATGGCCTGAAAACCAGTGACGTGCCGTCTGCAGTTGCCGCGGCTGACGTTGTAATGATTCTGACGCCAGATGAGTTCCAGTCCCAGTTGTACGCGGCCGAAATCGAGCCGAACCTGAAACAGGGTGCCACCCTGGCATTTGCTCACGGCTTTGCGGTTCACTACAACCAGATCGTTCCACGCGAAGATCTCGACGTAATCATGGTTGCTCCTAAGGCGCCTGGTCACACTGTTCGCACTGAGTTCGCTAACGGTGGTGGTATTCCTGACCTGATTGCGATCTTCCAGGACGCGTCTGGCAACGCCAAGAATGTTGCTCTTTCTTATGCAAGCGGCATTGGTGGCGGTCGTACCGGTATCATCGAAACTACTTTCAAGGACGAGACTGAAACTGACCTGTTCGGTGAGCAGGCTGTTCTTTGTGGTGGTGCGGTTGAGTTGGTTAAGGCAGGTTTCGAGACTCTGACTGAAGCAGGTTATGCTCCAGAAATGGCGTACTTTGAGTGTCTGCACGAGTTGAAGCTGATTGTAGACCTGATGTACGAAGGCGGTATCGCCAACATGAACTACTCCATCTCTAACAACGCAGAGTATGGTGAGTATGTGACTGGCCCAGAGATTATCAACGAGCAATCCCGCGAAGCCATGCGCAATGCGCTCAAGCGCATTCAAAGTGGGGAGTACGCCAAGATGTTTATCTCTGAGGGTGCACTCAACTATCCATCGATGACTGCGCGTCGTCGCCAGAATGCTGAGCACCAGATTGAAGTGACTGGTGAGAAGCTTCGCGGAATGATGCCGTGGATCTCTGCGAACAAGATCGTAGATAAGGACAAAAACTAAGCATAATTTCGCTTGGTTTAATAAAACGCGGCCCGAGTGGCCGCGTTTTTCGTATATACTCCGCCCAAATACTTTCCGGAGTAGTGGGAATGACTGAAGAAAGAAAAGATACTGAACTGGAATCTGTGAGCGGCGCTCCAGAGAACTCTGCCGGATCAGATAGTGAGTGTGATGTCGAGCCTGGAGAGGTTGTAGAAGAAGAATTCATCGAAGGTGCCCCAGTGCGCAAGAAGGGGATATACCTTCTTCCTAACGCACTCACAACGGCCTCGCTGTTCTCAGGCTTTTACGCCATTGTTTCTGCGGCTGGCGGCGTGTTTGATAATGCAGCCATAGCCATCTTTATATCCATGATACTGGATGGGCTTGATGGTCGCGTTGCCCGTATGACCAACACTCAAAGCAAGTTTGGTGAAGAGTATGACAGTCTGGCAGACATGGTCGCCTTTGGCGTAGCGCCAGGGTTCGTTGCTTTCTTCTGGGCGTTGAATGGGTTGGACAAAATTGGCTGGGCGATTACCTTCATCTACGTTGCTGGTACTGCTTTGCGCCTTGCACGCTTCAACACTCAAATTGGCTCGGTAGACAAGAAGTATTTTGTTGGTCTGCCTAGCCCTGCGGCGGCGGCCTGTGTTGCGGGCCTGGTGTGGTGCTTTCACACCTACGAGCCAGCAGTGTGGCTAACCTTCCTGACTATAGTGGTAGTGGGCGGTACCGGTGTGCTGATGGTCAGTAATGTGCTGTACAATAGCTTCAAGGATCTTGATCTTCGTGGTCGTGTGCCTTTCGCTGCTATATTGCTTGTGGTTCTGATCCTTGTGGTGATTGCGCTTGATCCGGCGACAGTGCTGTTTACCGGTTTCTTGGTCTATGCGCTATCAGGGCCAGTCCGTGCACTATTTCGTCGAAAGCCGCGCCGGGCAAACCAGGCTGGTAAGTAAATCTCGGGTTTAGAGTAAGAATTGTTCGGAAATTGATCGGTTTTCTGCTTGTTTGGGCAATCTTATAGGTGGAAACCGAAGTTATTCAGATTAAATTGAAAATGGCCGTTGACAGATTCCTGTGCGTCTGTAGAATGCGCATCTCCTTCGAGGGACACACCGCTGAGGCGGGTGATCTGAGAAGGGCAACTGTTTGAAAGTATTAAAGAAAACGAGTTCGAAAATTCTTTAATTAAACGGTTGACAAGGCGGCGAGACGATGTAGAATACGCCACCTTGATTGAGCAACGGCTCAAACGCTCTTTAACAAATTGACCAAGTAATTCGTGTGGGCGCTGGCTGGAGTATTTCGACAAGAAATACCAAGACAGCGACTCGTCGAAATTGAGTTTTGTCTTGAGCAAGAATTAAGAATCTACGGATTCTTGTATGATTTAAACTGAAGAGTTTGATCATGGCTCAGATTGAACGCTGGCGGCAGGCTTAACACATGCAAGTCGAGCGGAAACGATGATAGCTTGCTATCAGGCGTCGAGC
>NZ_NIHC01000010.1 GCF_002806945.1 Marinobacter salexigens | reverse complement strand
CAGGCTCAGGCTCAGGCTCAGGCTCAGGCTCAGGCTCAGGCTCAGGCTCAGGCTCAGGAATAGGGTCCGCCGTTGCCTCTGGCTCTGTCAATAGCGGAGGCGCTTCCACGGGCGCTATTTCCTCCGGCGTTTCGGGGCCTATGGTTATGCTTCTGCGCACCCGCTCAGGCTCAGGAACCGCTTCGCCTTCCAGAGCCACGGTTTCTTCATACTGCCGGGACACGAACCACCAAGAGGCCGCCAGAATTAACAGCGCCAGCACAGGTAGGCGCAACTGCCTGAAATCAATACGGCGGGCTTGTTTTTGTTTTGAGGCTTCAGAAACAATATCCAGCCAAATACCTGGTGTCACCCTTTTCAACCGCGAAAAACTGCCTTGGCTGAGATCGTGTATTCGCTTGAGACGAGCAGGGCTCAGGAGCTCATTTACTTTCCCACCCGCCTTATGAACTCGCGGCTCAAGGTAAGAAAACACCTCTTCCCTGGTAAGTGGTCGCAAATGTACCTGATGCACAGACGCAGAGGCATCACCAATCCCGAGAAGCGCCACCAGCCGATCTTCACCGGCAAAAACCGGAACAGCTGCCTTGGAGCGATCGGCCGCCAGAAAACCATCGAGGATTAACCCCAGAACCTCTGGAGGCGCCCGATCAGCATCATCTATCAGCAAGACCATGCGCTGGCCTTTGCCAGCTTTGCTTTCAGTCCAGCGGAAAAAGCGATACACAACTTCGCGCGGATTGTCATCCGCATTAGCTCCGGAACGGGTAACCTGCCGAAGGTCCCTTGCCAGGGCATTGGAACTGGTCATGGCTGCGGCAGAAAGGCGATGAAAGCCAAGCCGTGATGATTCGCTGCGCACTAATTCTGCCAGCAGCCGGCTTTTCCCCGATCCGGGCGCGCCGGTGAGTAACAGCGCCATATCGCCAAAGCCACATAGATGCCGCAGTGATTCGAGGGCGTGGTGGCGCATGCCATCCGGGAAGAACGGGCTTTCCATTTCCAGAGGGTTATCTCTCAGACCATATCGCTGCTGTAACCGAGGGAATAAGCCGCCGCCTTCCAGGCTGTTAAAGCTGTCGTCTGTCACAAAAGATCCCTGCTACTCAATGTTACTGACCCGGATCAGCCTTGCTGATGGCAGAATGCGCTTAGCGTCGCCTTGAGATTTTCCGTCGATGCATCGGATGTAACCACCGCTTCACCCAGGGCTCTGAGCAGGACAAGCCTCAACCTGCCGTCAACATTCTTCTTGTCAACGGCCATCAGGCTCATAAAGTCTGCAGGGGTCATTTGTGCCGGAGGCAACTCAGGCAGGCTGGCCTTGCGAATAATACGCACAACGTGATCATAATCAGCCAGGCTTATGGTCCCTTCCCGGGCTGACAGATCGGCAGCCATAATCATCCCCGTACCGACCGCTTCGCCATGGAGCCAGTTACCATAACCGGCAAAGGTTTCAATGGCATGGCCAAACGTGTGACCTAGGTTCAGTGTAGCCCGTACCCCGCTTTCCCGCTCATCCTGAGCCACCACCTCTGCCTTGCACAAACAGGAGCGGAATATGGCTTCTGCAAGAGTTTTGCTGTCACAGGCTACCAGCTGATCCATTTCCTGCTCCAGCCAGTCCAGAAAAGCTGTATCCCGGATCAGCCCATATTTAATAACCTCAGCCAGCCCCGCCGACACTTCCCTCGGGGGCAAGCTCTGCAGTGTATCTGCGTCAATCAATACGGCCTCTGGCTGATGAAAGGCGCCAACCATGTTTTTCCCGAGGGGGTGATTAATGCCGGTTTTGCCACCCACAGAAGAATCAACCTGGGATAACAACGTGGTAGGGATCTGTATAAACGGAACGCCACGCTGATAGGAGGCTGCTGCAAAACCCGTCATATCACCAACAACACCACCACCTAACGCCACCAGTGTGGTTTTTCGGGTGTGTTTGTTCTCCAGAAGAGCATCAAAGATAAGATTCAGTGTCTGCCAGTCTTTGTGCTTTTCGCCATCCGGAAGCACGACTGTATCGATAGCCTTGCCGGGAAAGCAGGCCTTGGCCTTTTCCAGATACATGGGTGCAACCACATCGTTGGTTACAATCATGACCTGAGAGCCGCCAACATAACCGGAAAGATCATACTCACCCAGCATGCCTTCACCGATCACAATAGGGTAGCTGCGCTCCCCCAACTCTACTCCAAGTTTGTGAAGCACGTTATACATGGTTACGGCCCTCCTTTCGCATCTGCCTCTGATGTCGCGGCGTTTTCGGGTTTATGCGATTAACAAGTTGGCGCACTACAAGCCGGGGGCTCTTGCGATCTGTATGCATAATGATGTCAGCAAGTTCGGTGTATAGAGGATCCCGGACAGCAAACAGCCTACGCAAAACCCCTTCCGGGTCGTCGTTTTGAAGCAATGGCCGGTTCCTGTCTTTGCGTGTTCGCTCCACCTGCTGCTCTACGGATGTTCTCAGGTAGATAACCGTCGAGTGCTTTTTAAGAAGCGGGTGGTTTTCAGCGCGCATAACAGCCCCGCCACCGGTCGCCAACACAGTCTCAAACTCAGTGGACAACTCTTCCAACATTGCCGTTTCTCGCTGTCGGAACCCGTCTTCGCCCTCAACATCGAAGATCCATGGGATATTTGCCCCACAACGCTCCTCAATGATTCGGTCAGTATCAAGAAACCTGTACCCTAATTCCCGGGCAAGCATGCGGCCAATGGTACTTTTACCTGCACCCATGGGGCCAACCAAGACTATGCGTTTGGGCAAAGACATAACTTCCGCTCAATAATGTTCAGGCGGGTGAGAATATCACAGGGCTGAGGATTCCATAAGCTTCAGCATGAGCACCACAGATCTGCAGACACAAAAAAGCCGCCGGTTTTATCGCGGCGGCTTTTTCTCTGACTCCGATTACTGAATCAGATCGTTCTTGATGATCTTCGGTGTAATGAAGATCAGGAGTTCACTGCGAAGCTCGGTTGTTTGAGTCCGCTTGAACAGCCGCCCAAGATAGGGAATATCACCCAGGAACGGCGTCTTGGTTGTGGTCTCCGTGTTGGTGGACTCGAAAATACCGCCCAACACAACGGTTTCACCGTTTGCAACCAGTACCTGCGTGGTCACAGAGTTGGTATTGATTGCGGGACCGGCGTCAGTGTCCTCACCACGGGAATCCTGGTTTACCGCAAGGTCCATAATGATTTTGTCGTCAGGTGTGATCTGTGGAGTCACCTCAAGCGACAGCACGGCTTCTTTAAACTCGGTTGAGGTCGCACCACTGCTGGAAGCTTCCTGATAAGGAATTTCCTGACCGGACTTGATGGAGGCTGTTTGGCGATCGGCGGTTACCACACGAGGCTGAGACACAATCTCTGCCTTGCCATCGCTCTCCAGCGCAGAGAGTTCGAGATCAACCAGGAAGTCATCGCTGCCAAAGCCGATGGCAAACGACGAGGCGCCTTCGCCGCTAACACCCAGATCAACCGCCAGAGCACCCGGGAAGGTAATGCCACCGGTACCACCACTTGCAAGATCCCTGGCTTCCCCGACTGTCCCCAAAGAGCCGCCAACAGACACCACGTTATCGCCACTCACATTGTAGGCCGCTCCACCCCAGCGCACACCGAGGCTTTCAGAAACATTATTCTGAGCCCGCACAATACGCGCTTCGATGGAAACTTGGCGGACTGCCACATCCCATGTCGAAATGAGCCGACGAATCTCCTCCAGTTTCTCCGTTGTTTCACGAACACTGATGGTATTAGTGCGCGCATCAGAAGACACGAAGCCTCTGCTTGAGATCAGTTCCTGATCTTCTTTGATCAGAGCAACGATATCAGCAGCCTTGGCATAGTTAATCTGGACAATGTCCAGACGAACCGGTGCGAGTTCTGCAATCTGCCTGGTAGTCTCAAGCTCAAGCTTCTCACGTGCTGCAATTTCATCGGCCGGCGCCACCAGCAACACGTTGCCGATCTGGCGCTTATCCAGCCCCTTGGTTTTCAGGATAAGATCAAGCGCCTGATCCCAGGGAACGTTCTGCAGGCGCAGAGTGATGCTGCCACCTACCGTGTCACTGGCAACCAGGTTCAAGCCGGTGAAATCCGCTATCAACTGAAGCACTGATCGAACTTCAATATCCTGGAAGTTCAGGGAGAGCTTTTCTCCGGAGTACGGGAACTTCTGCTCACGGCGGGTTTCAGCTTCTTCTTCAGTCAGCTTTTCAACGGAGACCGTAAACTGGCTACCCGACTGGTAAGCAATATAGTCATAATTGCCTTCAGGGCGGATTTCCACCACCGCATTACCGTCTTCCACGAAAGTGTCAATGCGGCTTACCGGTGTTGCAAAGTCGGTTACATCCAGGCGACGACGCAGATCAGCTGGCACGGAAATCCCGTCCATGGTGAGGCGGATTTTGCCACCCAGCTCAGACAGGTCTACCGGCGCGCTGGCGCTTCCCAGATCAACAATGACACGACCCTCGCCATTTTTACCACGACGGAAATCAACGCCGGCCAAGCTGTTTGGCGCGGAGGCGGGTGCAGACGCGGCCGCTGTTCCGGTTGAGCTGGCAACACTCGCACCGGCACCAGTCTCGCCACCAATCGTCATTACCAGCGAGTTGTCGTTTCTGACGGTCTCGTATGGCGCAAGCTCCACCAGATTAAAGATCAGGCGAGTGCGATCCTTTGTCTCTACCACTGTCATGCTCTGGGCGTTGCCCGACCCGAGTGGGATACTCCGGGTGTTGAGCCCACTGGTAGTGTCCCGCAAATCCACGGCGATGCGGGCCGGACGCTCAATGGTGTAACCCGACGGCTCGGGCGGCTGACCATCAAATTTCAGTGTCACTTCCAGGCGCTCTCCCGGTAGCGATGAAAACGACACGTCTTCCAGCGTGACCGCACTGGCCAGGCCGGATAACAACCCAAAAGCAATCACGCTGACGTATACATTGAGTTTTCTGAACATCGCTAGCCTCGACCCCGAACTTTTTTGTACATGCATTTTTCTTTCAGTTTTCATCAAGTCGCTCCTTAGCCTGCGTCTTCGTCCAGGGTCAGAGAGCGAGGACGCTCTACCCAGCCACCCCGGCCATTGGGAACGATTTCGATAAGTTCTATACGGGTTTCACCAACGCCGATGATCCGGCCGTAGTTCTGCCCCATGTAATTCCCGGCACGAACCCTGTGAATACCGCCCGCATTATCGCGGATCAGTGCAAACAGGTTCCCAGTCACACCCTGAAGCGTACCCACCATGCCAAGATCCTTGAGATCAAAATTCTCAAGCACCTCTTTAGGACGATCCAGATTGGGCTCAACATCACTGATTGGTTTTTCATCAACCATAGTCAGCTGAACATCCAGCGGTGGCTCAAACGGAGCCCGCCTGTCTGCTGCCGAGTAACTGAAGCCTCGTAAGCGCTAAACTCAGGTAATGGCTCCACGTGCCCCCTGGGCTTGGCTCGGGTGTCTGCCATGAACTTGTCCAGATCAGAAAAACCGCTGCCCTGGGAGCAGGCCGTCAAAAGTGATACCAGACAAACACCCAGCCAGGCTTTTCCCGCATGCTTTGCTGCCATGCTTATTCTCCAGCCCGGTAGCGGTAAGTGCGCGCAACAACCTGCATATCAAGTCGCTCGCCGTCTCCGCCAGTTGGTTTAATGGTTAAATCGTGCAGGGTTACAATCCGTGGCAGGCTTGCGACACTGCTTACAAACGATGCCAGCTCATGATAGGAGCCTGAAACACGTATGTTGATCGGCAACTCGGAATAGAAGTCGCGCTTCTGCTCGGGCTGGAGCTTTACTTCCTGAAGCGCAAGGCCGCTACCCAGAGCGGTGTTGGTAATATCCTCGAGAAGACCCGGCACTTCCGTCTCGCTAGGCAACTGCCGAACAAGAGCGCCAAAGGTTTCTTCCATTTCGACCATCTGTGCCTTGAAAACCTCCAGGTTGGCTACCTGATAAGCTTTCTCTTCATACTTTTTGCGCAAGTCCTGCTCAGTTTTCTCGACCCTGTCGAGTTGCACATATTGATCTTTTACAAAGAACCAATACCCGCCCCCCATAATCAGGCCGAATATAATCAGAACGACAATCGCTTTGACCGGTGCAGGCCAGATGCCGGCATTATTGATATCAAGATCGTTAATATCGAATTCGTTGAGGCTTTTCAGAGAGTCCGCGAGGCTCATTACTTATCCTCCCCTTCGGGCTCAGGTGTTTGCTGTTTTACAGTCATAGTGAACTCACTGTAGCCCGCACGCTGCCCATCCGCTGAAGATACGTTGGACAGATTGGGGCTGGTGAACCAGTCGGATTCATCAAACTGACGCATCAGCGTTGACACGCGGCTGTTGGATTCGGCCATACCCACTATGCTCACCTGCTCACCCGACTTCTTCAGATCGGTGTAGAAAAGGCCATCTGGCAAAGTGCGAACCAGCTCATCAAAGGCACGAACGATGACAGGACGCTTACCCTGCAAATCCTGAATAACCTTCATGCGAGCCAGAAGCTCGTCACGCTTGCGCTTGAGGCTATCAATTTCACGAATTTGCTCATCAAGCTTTTTGGTAGCGGACTCGATGTAAGCGTTCCGCGACTGCTGATATGCAATACCGCTGTCAAGATCCGAGCTCCACAGGAATGTCAGCCCGGCGGCAATAATAGCGGCGCCCAAAACCATCACAACAAACTGCTTTTGCTTCTCTGCCCGGAGCTCCTCGCGCCAGGGCCTGAGGTTAATTCTTGCCATTAGTCGAAGCTCCTCATTGCCAGGCCACAAGCAATCATCAGCGACGGAGCATCGTTACTCAAAGCAGATGCGTTAACCCGCGAACCAACGGCCATTTCCGCAAAGGGATTAGCGACCAGCGTCGGCGTACCTGTTTTCTCTTCCACCATTTCCGTCAGCCCCTGAATAGAAGCAGTACCGCCGGCAAGCACCACGTAGTCCACCGCATTGTACTGACTGGCACCGAAGAAGAACTGGAGTGCACGAGCAACCTGCTGAACCACCGCTTCACGAAAAGGTGTCAGCACTTCGGACTCGTAGTCATCAGGCAGCCCACCCTGCTTCTTGGCTAGCCCGGCCTCTTCAACAGAAAGTCCGTAACGACGTTGAATTTCTTCGGTGAGCTGTTTGCCACCAAAGATCTGCTCTCGCGTGTAAACCGTTTTACCTTCAGCCAGAACGCTCAGGGTCGTCATGGTAGCGCCAATATCGACAATTGCGACCACCAGTTCTTCTCCCTGGGAGTCGAGCTGGGACTCAATCAATCCGTAAGCACGCTCCAGCGCGTAGGCCTCAACATCCACAATTTTGGTGTTGAGCGATGCGATCTCAAGCGCATCCTCCCGAATATCCACGTTCTCTTTGCGGCAGGCTGCCAGCAGAACATCGACCTGATCCGGGTTCGCTTCCGAAGGGCCCTGAACTTCGAAATCGATCGAGACTTCATCCAGGGGATAAGGAATGTACTGATCGGCCTCCAGGGCGATCTGGTCTTCCATTTCAAACTCGTTCAAGCCGCCGTCCATCTGGATCACCTTGGTGATGACCGCAGAACCGGAAACCGCAACCGCCACTTGCTTGACACTGGTACGGGATTTGGAGGCCACCCGCTTGAGCACCTCTCCAACCGCCTCTACATCCGTTATATTTTTTTCAACGACAGCGTTAGCCGGCAGTGGCTCAACGGCGTAGCTCTCGACTTTATACCGGTCGCCCTGCTTCGACAGCTCCAGAAGCTTGACGGAGCTGGAGCTCACATCGACGCCTAATACTGCACTGGATTTCTTTCCGAACAATCCGAACACGCGCTCACCCTATACCTGGTTAGTTGCACCCGGTTACATGTGTTATGTGTTTTTTATTTAAGAGAATTTCTTCATTATTCCGTTTACACTATCCGAACTTGTTCAGTTGGGGACAATTGCAACGGTGAAGCGACTCATCCTTCCTAAAGCAATTTCTCAAATGATAGACCTATATCCAACAGTTGTCAGAAAAAAATGTCCCATTTGTTGCGTACATCTCGCCTTTTTGTATGGTTATTTCTCACCGGACTGAGTGTCGCCGTAATCTTAGGCTCAGGCTTCTATCTCTACCTTCGCCCTGGCCTTCCCCCAGTCGAACAACTTCTGGATATAAAACTCCAGACGCCGTTACGGGTATACAGCAAAGACCACAGATTAATAGCAGAATTCGGTGAAAAGAGAAGGGCACCGATCACAATCGAACAGATCCCAACAATCCAGTTACAAGCCTTTATGGCCGCGGAAGACTCGCGATTTTACGAGCACTTCGGGGTCGACATCAAAGGGCTGGCGCGGGCTGCGATCGAACTGGTCTCCACCGGCTCAATCCAATCTGGCGGCAGCACCATCACAATGCAGGTTGCAAAAAATTACTTTTTGTCACGTGATCGGACGTTTATTCGCAAGTTCAACGAGATACTTCTGGCTCTTCAAATAGAGCGTGAACTGGACAAAAACCGGATTTTTGAGCTGTACCTGAACAAGATCTATCTGGGCAACCGGGCTTACGGCATTGCCGCTGCGGCTCGCGTCTATTACAACAAGCCTGTCAGCGAACTCTCCCTGGCCCAAATGGCCATGCTGGCCGGCCTGCCCAAAGCGCCCTCTGCCTACAACCCTCTTGCCAACCCCGAGCGGGCTCTGCAACGCAGAGACTGGATTTTGGGGCGAATGAAGGATCTTGGATATATCGGCCCGGATGGCTACGAACTGGCCATTCAGGCGCCGGTTACCGCCACATACAACGCCACAGAAACGGAAGTAGATGCGGACTATGTAGCTGAAATGGCCCGAGCGGAGATGGTGGAACGCTTTGGCGAAGAAGCGTACACCGATGGCTACTCAGTGACACTCACCGTAGACAGTAAAGAGCAGCAGACAGCAACCGACGCACTGAGAAAAGGGCTTGAAGCCTATGATCGCAGGCATGGGTTCCGCGGAGCCATAGGCAAACTTGACGCCAAAACCCTGGCTAACAATGACCTTAACAGCGTGATGCTGAACTATCCGAGAATAGAGTCCTTGATGCCAGCCGTTATCACGAGCGTAAACGATGACAAAGGCGAAGCCAGCGCCCACGTTCGCCAGTTCGGCCCGGCCGTCATGCCATTGGAATCCATGCAGTGGGCCCGGCGCTACAGAACAGTAAACCTGACTGGCCCCAAACCAGAAAAGCCCTCGGATGTTGTCAGCGTGGGCGATGTTGTTTACGTGCGGATCGACGAACTGCCAAAAGTGGCCACGCCAACTGAGCCCGGCGAACTCCCCGAGACTCCCGCCTCCGAGATAGCTCAGCCAGTCAAGGTTTCACTCATGCAGCCGCCAAAAGCCGAGGGTGCACTAATCTCCCTTGCAGCAAAAACCGGCGCCATACAAGCACTTGCAGGCGGCTACAGCTTTGGCCAGAGTAAATACAACCGCGCCATGCAGGCAAAACGCCAGCCAGGCTCCACTTTCAAGCCCTTCCTGTATCTGAGCGCTCTTGAAAGCGGCAAAACACCCGCCACGATATACAACGATGCACCCATTGTATTTGACGACTCGGAACTCGAAACCGCTTGGCGGCCACAGAATTCCTCAGGCCAGTTTTACGGTCCCACACCGCTTCGCCAAGCGCTCACCCGCTCACGCAACCTTGTATCCATCCGGCTCCTGAGAGATCTCGGCATTGCCAATATGCTGGACTACCTTGATCAGCTCAAGGTGCCCACCGAAAACATGCCCCGGGACCTGTCACTCTCTCTTGGCAGCGGCCAGCTTTCCCCCATGGAACTGGCCAGAGGGCTCGCCGTTATTGCCAATGGCGGTTACGACGTCGAGCCATTCCTTATTCAGAGCATCACCGATGTGAACGGTGAGGAAATATATCGGGCACCCGACGTCATTCTCTGCGACCAGGATTGTGACAGCCTCGACGGCGAGAGCACGGCCGCTAACGAAAGCGCATCCGCAGACGACACCCCGGCTCTGACCCAAGACGTCGCACCCGAAACCCGGGTGATGCGCCGACTGGCAGACGAACGCTCGGTTTATATTCTGCACTCGATGCTACGGGATGTGGTCAGGCGCGGAACAGGACGCCGGGCATTAGCGCTTGGACGGGATGACATCGGCGGAAAAACAGGCACAACCAATGAGCAGCGGGACACCTGGTTTGCTGGTTTCAACCACAGCCTTGCCACCACGGTATGGGTGGGTTTTGACCAGCCGGCACCATTGGGTCGCAGAGAATTTGGTGCAAGCACGGCCCTGCCCATCTGGATCGACTACATGAAAGTAGCACTGCAGGGCACACCCTCGTCCTTCATGCCCCGCCCCAACGGTATTGTTAATATCAGAATAAACCCGGCAACCGGAAAACGGGCAAGGCCAGGCGAAGATGGCATTTTTGAAATCTTCAAAGAAGAGGACTCACCAGCCCCGCTGACCGAAGAAAATGAACGCCCCGGGGGCACCAGCGGCAATGGTGACGACCTCTCGCGCCAGATCTTCTGATCCGGGCAGTGCCACTAAACAGGCATCCATAAAAAAACCGGCGGTAAAATACCGCCGGTTTTTTTGTGAGCGAACAACCCCATCAATCAGATGATGTCATCCATGCTCTTCAGTGGATAGTGTGCCGGGTACCCATTACGGGCAACACCAGAGTCCACTGCTGCGCGAGCAACAGCAGCTGGCACAACTTCCAGCAGGCGAACATCCATGGGCTTGGGAATAATATACTCTTTACCAAACTCAAAGCTGTCAGCACCGTAGGCCTGGCAGATCTCCTGCGGAACCGGCTCTTTAGCCAGCTCACGGATAGCATTGACTGCGGCCACTTTCATCTCTTCGTTGATGCTGGTCGCACGAACGTCGAGCGCACCACGGAAGATGAACGGGAAGCCAAGCACGTTATTAACCTGGTTGGGATAGTCTGAACGGCCAGTCGCCATGATCAGGTCATCACGCACAGAGTGAGCTATTTCAGGATCGATTTCCGGATCCGGGTTAGAGCAAGCAAACACAACCGGGTTGGGGGCCATTTTCTTGAGCTGGTCGGCACTCAGCAGATCCGGACCAGACAGACCCAGAAATACGTCAGCCCCGTCAATTGCTTCGTCCAACGTTCGCTTATCTGTGTCGTTAGCGAACATCGCCTTATACTGGTTAAGGTCATCACGACCAGAGTGGATCACACCCTTGCGGTCGAGCATGAAAATATTATCAGAGCTGACGCCACAGCTGATCAATAGCTTCATGCAAGCGATTGCAGCAGCGCCGGCTCCCAGGCACACCACCTTCGCTTCTTCAATTTTTTTGCCCTGAAGTTCCAGAGCGTTGATCATTCCGGCCGCTGTAACAATTGCTGTGCCGTGCTGGTCATCGTGGAAGATGGGCACGTTGCATCGCTCAATCAGCTCGCGCTCGATTTCGAAACACTCCGGCGCCTTGATATCTTCAAGGTTAATACCGCCAAAGGTGTCAGCAATACGCTCAACAGTTTCAATGAACGCCTGAGGGCTTTCAGAATTGACCTCGATATCGAATACGTCAACTCCGGCAAAGCGCTTGAACAGTACGCCTTTACCTTCCATTACCGGCTTGCTTGCCAGAGGACCCAGGTTACCCAGACCAAGAATCGCGGTACCGTCGGAGATAACTGCAACAAGGTTACCCTTGGCAGTGTACTTGTATGCGTTCTCCGGATCCTTTGCGATCTCGCGGACCGGCTCGGCAACGCCTGGGCTGTACGCCAAAGCAAGGTCGCGGGCGGTCGCTGTCGGCTTGGAGATTTCTACACTAATCTTTCCAGGCCGCGGCTTGGCGTGATATTCAAGGGCTGCTTCTTTCAGATCTTGAGACATTGCCACTGTTCCGTTTGTCACGTTTAAAGGTAATAAGCCTCCAGGCGGCAAGTGCCTACCTGAAGGAGCGCGCCATTATGGCGCGCCCGCCCCGAAACGACAAGAGCCATTCGAACAATTAATGATCAGTCAATAGGGCTTATTGCGTATAATCATAAACTTGAATGACTATTTTTGATCTCCCACAAAAAAAGCGCCTTTCGGCGCTTTTTAACTCTGCGACAAAATCAGTCCTTCTTGCCGCCGGCAATACGACCGCCAAAACGCTTCTGGAATTTGTCGATACGGCCACCGGTATCCATAACTTTCTGCTTACCAGTGTAAAATGGGTGGCACTGGGAGCACACATCCAACTGTAGATCGTGGCCGATAGTGGAACGAGTTTTCATCACGCTTCCGCAGGAACAAGTGGCAGTGATGTCATCGTACTTGGGGTGAATACCTTCTTTCATGGCGAACCTCTGTGGGTCATGCCGCTACCTGATCACGGGGCGTTCGCTACAACCCTTGTGCCAGGCACCGCATGTTTGAATCAATTGGAAAGACGGGGCACAATCATGCCCTGCCGCAAACAGACCGCGAATCTTACTTGCAATTATCCTGGCAGGCAAGCCTTGCAGGCGCATGAACCCTGCCTCATACGCACAAATCATTAAAGGATCACCCGGTGCCCTCAACAGCCCGCATTGCGCTGAATCGGCCGCTAAGAAGGCTCTTTGATTATCGGGTGCCGGAAGGCATTCCCCTGCAGCCCGGCCAGCGTGTAAAGATTCCCTTTGGGCGACAGCAGGCTATCGGCCTGGTGGTGGAAACGGATATTGAGCCACCGGAAGGCCTTACCCTAAAGCCTGTGCACAGCACGCTGGAAAACTGGCCAGCTCTGCCGACTGAAACCTTTCAGTTACTGAGCTGGGCCAGTGATTATTACCAACATCCGCTGGGGGAGTGCTTGTTTACCGCCCTGCCGCCCGCATTAAGGCGGGGCCGACCGGCGCTGGAAAAAAGCGACGACTGGTGGCAAGCCTGCGGCAGCAGCGCCGCACTGCCAGCCAACGCCCACAAGCAAAAAAACCTGCTCGACTGGATTGCCCAGCATGAACAAGGCGTAAAAAGCAGCGACGTTACCCGTGCCGGTTTCACCCGCCCACAGCTAAAAGCCCTGCTTGACAAGGAACTGATCCGAGCCGCAGAACCTGGAAGCGCTCGCATTGATGGCACGGAGCATTACGCCTCAGTGCCGGCTCCCGTGTTATCCTCCGCACAGCTCGAAGCGGCCTCCCAAATCCCAGCCACAGAGGACGGCTTCAGCGCTTCCCTTCTATATGGCATAACCGGCAGCGGCAAAACCGAAATTTACCTGCACTACCTCAAAGAGCATCTCTCTTCCTCGGAACAGGCGCTGGTGCTGGTTCCGGAAATCAATCTTACCCCCCAAACCGTTGCCCGCTTCAAGCGTTATTTTGGCGAACGCATTCTGGCGTGGCACTCGGCGCTGAACGACAGCGAGCGCTTGAATGCCTGGCTAAGAATCCGTAACGGCGACCCGGTTATCCTCATCGGCACCCGGTCAGCTGTGCTCCTGCCTTTCACCGCTCTGAAAGTACTGATCGTTGATGAAGAACACGACAGCTCGTACAAACAGGGTGAAGGCTTTCGTTATTCCGGACGAGATGTGGCGGTATACCGGGCACACCTGAACAACTGCCCGGTTATCCTGGGCTCCGCCACGCCTTCGCTTGAGTCCTATCACAACGCACTCGCGGGCAAGTACCGGCTTATAAAACTGGAAGAACGCGCAGGCGAGGCGCTGCCGCCCTCGATCAGCCTGCTGGACATTCGCAGCCGCCCACTTGAGGGCGGGCTTTCCCGCCCTGCCCTGCAAGCACTCAGGCAGACCCTGGACAGCGGCAACCAGGCCCTGGTGTTCGTAAACCGCCGCGGCTTTGCCCCCGTGATGATGTGCTTCGATTGCGGCCACATGGTGGAATGCCCCCGCTGCGACACCCGCCTTACCTACCACCGCCGGGATCGGGCCATGCGCTGCCACCACTGCGACTTCCAGAGGGCAGCAACCGATACCTGCCCTAAATGCAAAAGCGACGCCTTCAAACCCGTGGGCCAGGGCACTGAGCAAACTGAAGACATTCTCGCATCCAACTTCCCCGACACCCCCATTGTTCGGGTGGATCGCGACAGCACCCAGCGCAAAGGCAGCATTCAGACGATTCTGGAACAAGTGAATACCGGAAAACCCTGCATCCTTGTCGGAACCCAGATGCTGGCAAAGGGGCACGACTTCCCGAACGTGACTCTGGTCATCGTCATCAATGCCGACGGAGGGCTTTTCAGCGTCGACTTCCGGGCACCGGAGCAATTGATCCAGACATTACTCCAGGTAAGTGGACGAGCCGGGCGCGGAAGCAAGGCCGGCAAGGTGGTTGTGCAAACCTGCCACAGCGACCACCCCCTCCTGAAAACCCTCTGCAATGGTCGCTATCTGGACATGGCAGATCAACTTCTGGAAGAGCGCGAAGCTGGCAAGTTTCCGCCTTTCCGTGCCATGGCTATCTTTCGGGCGGAAGCAGACACCATGAAACAAAGCCTGCAAATCCTTGACAGCATAAAGCCCCTCGCAACCGCCCCCGGTATCGAGGTTTGGGGCCCACTCCCGGCCCTCATCGCACGGCGAGCCGACAGACACCGGGCACAGCTTGTTCTCAATACCGACAACCGGCGACGCCTCAACAAGTTGTTGACAGGCATTTGCCAAATGCTCGAACAAAAAAGGTTCTCAAAAGGCGCGAAGTGGATGATTGATGTGGATCCGCAGGAAACGGGCTAAGCCGCACCCTTGGTGAAGCGTGATCCGTGTTACAAACAATTGCAGAAATGAATACTAATCAGCATTGTGTGGCTAAAACCTATGCTATGCTTTTCAGCAAACTAACAACCAAATCTGTAAATGCACTTTAGCTTGCGATGATCGAGCAGGAAACAGGCATTTAGAGGCTTTTGCTGTAACGGAAACTGGAGATAAATGATGTCAGGGAAATTTCTTGCGCGTGCGTCGGCGTTGTCGCTGGCTGTGTTTTTGGCGGCCTGCGGAGGGGATGAAAACTCAACCCCTATAGTCCCGATCGGGGAGCAAACCGGAGGAGAGTCCGGAGATGAAAGTGAGCCTGGCGCAGAGCAAGAACAAGTAATCACGCTAGGCTCGGGGCAAGACTCCTCGTTCATCGAAGGACAAATCAAAACCAACATCACCAACTTAGCGCCAAGAGGAACAGCAACACTACAAGTTTCTATTGTGGACGCGTTAAACAGCAACAAGTTAATTACAGATCGGGATGTCGATGTAAGCTTTCGCTCCGGCTGCATCACCAACGAGACAGCAAGCATTGATTCTCCAGTTGTAACGGGTTCGGGGATCGCTGAAACAACCTACACAGCTAACGGATGCACCCCAACAGATACAATTACCGCTTTCATCGACGGCACTCAAGCTTCTGCAAGCGTCGTCCTGAACATTGAAAGCGCAGACGCAGACAGAATCATTTCGAAAGCGCCCCAATACACGTCTATTGCCCCTGCTGGCTCAGGATCATCTAGCCGTCCATCAGAGTCCGAAGTAGGGTTCCGGGTTGTCGATCAAGCTGGTGATCCCGTGCCCGGCGTCGAGGTCAGTTTCAGCATTTCTGGCGATACAGCATCACCAACTATACCCGTTACTATTGATCCACCTGAGGCTACATCAGATGCTAACGGGGAGATTTCTACCCTTGTCATTGCCGGCTCGGACTCGACGGTTATTAGAGTAATTGCCGGAATAGAGACCGTCGATGGTGGCTTAAGTGAAACCCAATCACCACCAATTGCAATTAACTCGACTATTCCCATAGAAAACGGGCTTACCTTAGCCGCCAGCAATTTCATTCCTGACGCCCAGTTCACAGCAGGCACTACAGTTGACTTTACGGTGTTTGCTACCGACAAAAATGGTCAAAATGTTCGCGGAAACACTACTATCAACTTCACAACAACGGGCGGATCTATCACCCCGGAGTGCCAGCTAAATCAAGATGGTGCATGTACAGTCGTTTGGAGAAGCCAGTCACTTTGGCTAACCAAGCCTGAAATCACCGCCACCACAATTGGAGAACTAACTGCCGGTGGAGTAGGAACAATATCGCAAACCGGGGAGCTCTTTGTTTCTAGCTCGAAAGATCCCTCAGTTGACCTTACTGTTGGCACTAGAGCAGGCGAATATTGTGCATCTGTGTCGGTAGCAGATCGCTCAGGAGGTAGAATTCACCCTCCGACGGGAACTGAAGTCGCGTTTGCGATTAAAGACGGCGAAATTCTATCTGCAGAAACCACTAAAACAGTTCGAGGCGGCTCACTCCCCATTGATGAATCAAAGTATGTGGCATGTGTATTCGCTGAACAAACTGACAGCGCAGTACCGGCTCGCCTGACTGTTACCGTCACCACTCCTGGCGAGACCGTCGTTGAAGACCTTATCAGCCTGTAGTGGAAGGCTATAAAATAGCAGTTTTGCAAAAGCCCGGCCCCTGCGCCGGGCTTTTGCTTACAAATCCACTTTCCGCGATAATAGCGCCCATCGAATTTTTGGTGGGCTTTTTTGCTTACCGCCTCCTCATTTTTTCAACCTGAGCCATCTCACAGCATGAAAGAGACCGTTTCCGACCTGCTCCAGTCCGCACTGGCTGCCCTTCAATCTGAAGGCACGCTGCCAGCCGATCAGACCTATACGCCACAAGTAGGCAACACCAAAGATAAATCCCACGGTGACTACGCCTGCAACATTGCCCTGGTTGCCGCTAAAACAGCAGGGTGCGCGCCTCGCAAGCTGGCTGAGATGCTGATCGAGAAGCTGCCAGAAAGCAGTGCCGTGGAAAAGGTGGAGATTGCCGGCCCCGGTTTTATCAACTTTTTCATGAGCGCCGCCAGTGCGTTTGAGATTGTGAATACAATCCTGGATGAAGCCGGCCAGTTTGGCCGCAACAACAGCGGCCAGGGTGAAAAAGTTCAGGTGGAATTTGTATCCGCCAACCCAACAGGCCCGCTGCACGTGGGGCACGGCCGGGGCGCCGCTATAGGTGACTGCCTGTGCCGCCTGCTGGAGGCTAATGGCTATGCGGTTACCCGCGAGTTTTACTACAACGATGCGGGAGCGCAGATCAACAACCTTGCTCTCTCGGTACAGGCACGCGTTAAGGGGCTAACTCCGGAAGACGAAAACTGGCCGGAAGATGGCTATCGCGGCGACTACATTACTGATGTCGCAAACGCCTACCTGGCCGGTGACACGGTTACCGCAGACGACCGGGAAGTGACCGCCAGTGCGGACCCGGACGACCAGGCCGCCATTCAGGAATTTGCGGTGGCGTACCTGCGCCGGGAGCAGGATCTTGACTTGAAAGCCTTTGGTGTCGAGTTTGACGTGTACTTTCTGGAATCGTCCCTGTACGAGGACGGCAAAGTAGCCGCTACCGTAGAACGCCTGCAGGAAAACGGCTACACCTATGAAGACGGCGGCGCCATGTGGCTTAAAACCACAGAGTTTGGTGACGACAAAGACCGGGTCATGCGGAAAAAAGACGGCGGTTACACCTATTTTCTGCCGGATGTGGCCTACCATCTGGACAAGTGGCAGCGCGGCTTCACCACCGTGATCAATGAACAGGGCGCCGACCACCACTCTACGATTACCAGAGTTCGTGCCGGGCTACAGGCGTTGGATGCAGGCATCCCACAGGGCTGGCCGGATTATGTTCTGCACCAGATGGTCATGGTGACCCGCTCTGGGCAAGAAGTGAAAATATCAAAACGCGCTGGCAGCTACGTTACCATTCGCGATCTGATTGACGAGGTGGGCCGGGATGCGACGCGGTTTTTCCTTGCAGCACGGCGGGTTGATTCCCAGTTGACCTTTGATATCGACCTGGCCCGCTCCCAGACCAATGAAAACCCGGTGTATTACATTCAGTATGCCCACGCACGCATTTGCAGCGTGCTGCGGAAACTGGCTGCTGAAGGGGTTGAGCGCGGCCTCAATGAGTGCCTGGGCGACCTGTCTTTGCTGGTTCTGGATGAGGAAAAAGAACTGGCAAACCAGCTGGCAAAGTACCCGGAACTGATTGCCAACGCAGCTAACCAGCGCGAACCACACACCCTCACGCATTATCTGAGGGAGTTGGCGGGCCAATTCCACACGTATTACAACGCCCACAAAGTGCTGATTGAAGACACAGCACTGCGTGACGCCCGCATCAGCCTTTACCTGGCCGTGCGCCAGGTGATTGCCAATGGGCTCGACCTGCTGGGTGTCAGCGCACCGGAAGAGATGTAAGTAACAACAATGTCCCGAGACTATGCTCGTAAAAACCGCTCAGGCGCACCGGCAGCCAGTGCCAGAAAAAAACCTGCCAAGCCCGCTCGCGCGCAAAAGAAACGCGCAAAGCCGGCAGCGCCTGCGCGTTCCCAGCGAGGCGGTTTGTCCTTGAAGTGGATTCTGTCTTTGGCCACGGTTGGCGGCTTTATCGGGTTTATTGTTTACCTGAACTCAGTACCCCCGAGCAGCGGGCCACAACAGCCACCGGTTGTTGAAAAACCAGTAAAGGCTCCGGCGGGGAAAACCGCGAAGCAGGAAGAGAAAAAGCCCGGGTTCCGGTTTTACGAGATGCTGCCGGAATCGGAGGTTATTCCGCCAAAGGTGGAAGAATATACGCCGGGCCCCACCAAGCAGGATTTTGACTATCTCGTGCAGTCTGGCTCATTCCGCAGCAAGGAAGACGCCGAACGCCAGCGAGCGCAAATTGCTTTCCAGGGGCTCAGAGCTGGCGTTCAGCGCATTGAACTTGATAGCGGCTCTGTCTGGTACCGGGTGAATGTTGGCCCGTTCAACAGCCGCAGCCAGATGAACTCGGCTATCGATAAACTTGTTACCATTAATATCCAGCCGCTTATTCGGAAGGTTCCCAAGCAGGGTTAGAATTGAGGCCAGCTGATAGTTGCGAGAGGCTGCAGGGTGCGGCTTTTCAAAACCGTGCAGAGCCATGGATGGCGGAGCCGAGCTTACAGGGAGGTATTCACAGCGTGTTTTGAAAAGCCGCACCCTGTAGACTCCTACTCCAAACTACTTGAATTCTACCAACCTGCCTCCATAACAGCCCAATACCGATTTTTATCAGGCAATTGGAGCCCTAATGACTACCATTCTTTCCGTCAGACGCGATGACGAAGTTGCCATGGGTGGCGACGGCCAGGTTTCTCTGGGAAATACCGTAATGAAGGGCAATGCCCGCAAGGTGCGCCGTCTCTACAACGGCCAAGTAATCGCTGGTTTTGCAGGCGGTACTGCAGATGCCTTTACTCTTTTTGAACGGTTCGAGGCCCAGCTTGAGAAACACAACGGCAACCTGACAAGAGCCGCGGTTGAACTGGCCAAAGACTGGCGCACCGATAGAGCCTTGCGACGACTGGAAGCCCTGCTGGCGGTGGCGGACAAAACCGCCTCGTTGATTATTACCGGCAACGGCGATGTAATCGAGCCCGAAGAGGGGTTGATTGCGATTGGCTCAGGCGGGCCCTTCGCGCAAGCCAGTGCCCGTGCTCTGCTTGAAAATACCGAGCTGTCTGCCCATGACATTGTTGAGAGAGGTTTGAATATAGCGGCAGATATCTGCATCTACACGAACCATAATCGCACCATCGAATTGCTTTCCCAAAAAGCACCCTCCAAAACGACTGATCCGGAGTAACCATGTCTGCAATGACTCCCCGTGAGATTGTTCACGAGCTCAATAAACACATCGTGGGTCAGCAAGAGGCCAAGCGCGCCGTGGCGATTGCCCTGAGAAACCGCTGGCGCCGGATGCAGCTGGACAGCAGCCTTCGCGATGAAGTTACGCCCAAGAACATCCTGATGATTGGCCCGACCGGCGTAGGCAAAACAGAAATTGCCCGTCGCCTGGCGAAACTGGCCGATGCGCCCTTTCTGAAAGTAGAAGCCACCAAATTTACCGAGGTGGGCTATGTTGGGCGCGATGTGGAATCCATTATCCGTGACTTGGCGGATATGGCCGTTAAAATGCTGCGGGTTCAGGAGATGAAGCGCCATGAAGAGCGGGCGCTGGATGCGGCAGAAGAGCGCATTCTGGATGCTCTGATCCCGCCTCCCAGAAGCTTTGGTGAAGACAGTCAAACCTCTTCCGGGGACTCGTCTACCCGCCAGATGTTCCGGAAAAAGCTTCGGGAAGGTGAGCTGGACGATAAGGAAATCGAGATCAATCTGCGCAACTCGTCTGCCGGCGTTGAGATCATGGCACCTCCCGGCATGGAGGAGATGACCAACCAGCTGCAGAGCATGTTCTCCAACATGGCATCAGACAAAGCCAAGCCCCGGAAGATGAAAGTGGCAGATGCCCTGAAACGGGTAAAGGAGGAAGAAGCAGCCAAGCTGGTTAATGAGGAATCCATCAAACACAAAGCCATTCTCGCGGTGGAGCAGAACGGCATCGTGTTTCTGGATGAAATCGACAAGGTGGCCAAGCGTTCGGAAAACACCTCATCGGATGTATCCCGTGAAGGGGTTCAGCGAGACCTTCTGCCGATGATTGAAGGCAGCACGGTGAGCACCAAATACGGCTCGGTGCGCACAGACCACATCCTGTTTATTGCATCTGGCGCCTTCCACCTGTCGAAGCCATCGGACCTGATTCCGGAATTACAGGGGCGCCTGCCAATCCGTGTTGAGCTGCAGGCTCTCAGCCCGGATGATTTCAAGCGCATTCTCACCGAACCGGATGCGTCGCTGGTTCAGCAGTACGAAGCGCTGATGGCAACTGAGGGGGTTAAGCTTACGTTCAGTGAAGATGCCATTGCCCGAATTGCAGAGATTGCCTGGAAGGTGAATGAGACCACCGAGAACATAGGTGCGCGGCGCCTGCATACGGTATTGGAGCGACTTCTGGAAAGCCTGTCATTTGATGCAGGTGATGGCGTAACCGAGGCGTTTGAAGTATCTGCAGATTACGTGAGTGAAAAACTTGGAGAGTTGTCTGAAGACGAGGATTTGAGCCGCTATATCCTCTGATCCGGCAACTCCATCGGGCCAGGCGTGCTTTGCGCGCCAGGCCCGAAACTTTATTCTGCCTTTGCAAACAAATGGCTGACGCTTCCCAACCCTGCCGCCAGCTTGCCCTTCCCGGCAGCTTTTTTCTTCCTGCTTTTGGCCACATACAATGGCAGCATTTCACCATAAAGGCTGGTGCTGATAGTACGCTGCTCATCTTCCAGACGGTCCCGGCGCAGTTTGATGCCGTAAGCCGCCAACTTTGGTTCCAGCTCATCTGCCCGGTTCCGCAAATCGCGGCGCGTCATCTGATAGGCGTGCTCACACACCATTCTCCGTGACTGGAAGCTGAACACGTTGGAGAAAAACAACTTGGCGTCGTCCCGGGTGGGTTCAAACAGCAGTATATCCTTGTCCGGGTAGTCCGTTGCGTAGTGCGCAATGCCTGACTGCATGCGGGAGTAAACCATTGTGCGGTACATCTGCGACAGCAAATTTGGCATGCCCGAGCGGGTCAATTCCCCGGGTGCCATAGAGCCTGCACGGACTGCCGCACTTGCGTCGATTGGAACCTGTGGGTTCACCGCAAAAACCAGATCAGCTCCATCTTCAAAGGCTACGGAAGCGTGCAGACCTTTACGCAGTGTGCCATCCACGTAATAACGCCCATCAATGTCCACCGGCACATACAATCCCGGCGACGCTGTGCTCGCCTGTACCGCCTTGGATATGGGCACATGATCAAAACCGGGAGCACCAAAGCACACGGCATCGCTGCTTTCCACATCCGCCGCAACAATATAGAGGCTGCGCTTCAGTTGCCGAAAGTCGTTAGAACGCCCGAGCATGGAAAAGGCCCGCTTCAGGTAATCGTGCAACCCTTCGTTATCAAAAAGCCCTGCGGGGGCAGCCTGGGCCATTATGGTAAGGGCTTCCAGCAGGCTCTGATCGTAGGGGTTAGTAACAAAACGCTGAACAGCAATGGTGAACAGCCCGGGCACCGCCAGCAACCGGCCTGCCATTTCCTTCAGCGCAGGCCGAAAGAATACATCCGGGTGAAAGGGGTGTACTTCGGCTTCATTGCGCACAAAAATCCGGCACAGTTGGGCTGTCGTCAACTGGTTCGCCAAATTGGCCGCTACAAAGGAGCCGGAATTAACGCCCACGTAAACATCAAGATTGTTGAAATCCAACCCGTCCAGGGCTTCATCCAGCGCCCGGAGTGCACCAATCTCGTAGATACCGCCCAAAGGACCGCCACCGCCGAGCGCGAGGCCGATACGGGGTGCAGGTTTCAGTTCGGTTGGCTTTTTCATGGCCTTTCCTTTTCCGGATAAATAGCCAGATTTTTTCTGGTCTGCCTGACTTACAAGGTAGCAACCCGGTTTAGAGCACGCACCCTATATTTAAAGGTTGCCCGACAGGACATCCTCAGGAGGCAGCCTGCTCCACAATAGCTACACTACTGGATATACCAGGCCTCAGGTAGCGTCCGAACCCGGCATTGCGTAACGCAAGGTCTACACAGCTTTTGATCACATGGGGAGAATCCAGTAATAGTACGTCTTTCAAAAGTTTTACCGCCCATTCCCGGCTAACACTGCGAATCACGGACTTTACTTTTGGCAGGCTGGCCGCGTTCATGGACAAGGAATCGTAGCCCATAGCCATCAGCAGCACTGCACCACCGGGATCCCCCGCCAGCTCGCCGCAGATACCCACCGGCTTACCCACCGCATGGGCATCTTGGGCAATACGCACCAACGCCTGCAAAACAGCGGGGTGGTATGAATGGTAGAGCTGAGCAACCCGGGGGTTGTTACGGTCTACCGCAAGCAGATACTGGGTGAGGTCGTTTGAACCTACAGATAGAAAATCCACACGGTCCGCCAGCTCACGAACCTGGTAAACCGCAGCCGGTATTTCCACCATCACGCCTACCTTGGGCATGTGAATACCAAAACCTTCTTCTCGCACCTCGTGATATACCCGGTAAATAAGGTGCAGAGATTCCTCAACCTCTGAGACATTGCTGACCATTGGCAACATAATCTGGAGATTGTTCAGGCCTTCACTGGCCTTGAGCATGGCCCGCATCTGAACCAGGAAGATTTCCGGATGATCCAGAGTTACCCGTATGCCCCGCCAGCCCAAAAACGGGTTTTCTTCCTCAATGGGAAAATAGGTCAGCGCTTTGTCGCCACCAATATCGAGAGTGCGCATGGTTACCGGGTTCGGCGCAAAGGCTTCCAGTTGTTCCCGGTAATATTGTCGCTGCTCCTGCTCCGACGGAAAGCGATCCTTGATCATGAAGGGCACTTCGGTGCGATAGAGGCCTATGCCTTCAGCACCATGTGACAGTGAGCGCACCACATCGGTCATCAGCCCGGTGTTTACCAGCAGAGGCACCCGGTGGCCGTCGGTGGTTACACAGGGCTTATCCCTGAGCGCTTCCAGCCCGCGGTCAAGCTCAGCCTCTTCCTCGCAAATGGTTTGAAAGAATGCCCTGAGATCTGACGATGGAGAGGCGAAAATCTGCCCCTCAAAGCCATCAACAATCATCTCCTTGCCATCAAGCTGGTTCACAGGAATATCCACCAGCCCCATAACCGTGGGTACGCCCATTGCGCGGGCAAGAATGGCGACGTGGGAGTTACTGGAGCCCTTGACCGAAACCAGGCCCACCAACTGCCCACGAGGTACTTCTCCGAGCATGGCAGGCGTAAGTTCTTCACTGACCAGAACCGTCTGTTCCGGGTAGTTCAGATCCTTTTGCTCTCCCTCTTGCAGATAGGAAAGCAGACGGCGGCCGAGATCGCGGATATCGACGGCCCGTTCCTGCAGGTAGTGATCATCCATCATTTCAAAATGACGAACGTAATGCTGAACAACCTGTTTGAGCGCGCCCTGAGCCCAATTTCCTTCCCGAATCCGGTTATTGACCTCGCCGGGCAAGGCTTCGTCACTTAACATGCGAAGATAGACATCAAACAGCGCTAACTCCTCCGGGCGAAGCCGCGATGTCAGGCGTTTTGCCACTTGCCCAATATCTTCACACACTGCCTGCACAGCCGACTGGAATAGCTCCAGCTCGAACTCCAGGTCTTCCGCTGGCTTATCGGGAACAACATCCAGATCTGCCGCCGGGTAGACCACCACACCATGGCCAATGGCTACACCCGGGGCGCCTGGCACACCGTTGAAGCTGACGTCACGGGCCTCTTCCCCAGTGAGCGACAGGCCGCTAATGGCACCGGTTGCCTCACTGTGGGCTATAACTCCCGCCAGCTGAGCAGAAACCGTAACCAGAAATGCCTCTTCACCTTCATCAAAACACCGGGAACTCTCGCGCTGCTGAACAACAAGAACACCAAGCACCCGGCGGTGGTGAATAATAGGAACCCCAAGAAACGAGCGAAAGCGCTCCTCGCCGGTTTCGGGGAAATAGCGGTAACGGGGGTGGGAAGGTGCGTCTTCAAGATTGATAGGCTCCTCTCGGGAGCCTACAAGGCCCACAAGACCTTCTGAGTGGGCCAGGCTCACTTTGCCTACGGCCTTGGGGTACAGACCTTCCGTTGCCATCAGAATGTAGCGGTTGGAAGCCGGATCCAGCAAATATACCGAACACACCTCGGTGTTCATCGCCTTTTGCACCCGCGACACGATAATACCCAGCGCTTCCGAGAGATCCCGGGCGCTGTTTACCTCTTGTACAAGACTTCGCAGAATGCTCAGCATAGGTGTGTCAGTCCGTCATTTTGCCTGATCCTTTAAGCGCCGGTTGTGCTCGCTCCGCTGCCACTGCTCCATGTTATAGAACAGTCTTGGCGCAAGCTCTCTCAGCGCACGTCGATACACTTCGCGCTTGAAGGAAACCACCTGTCCCAACGGATACCAGTAGCTAACCCACTGCCAACCATCGAATTCGGGTGAATCCGTGCGGTCAACGCGCACTTGAGCATCGGGTGATAACATCCTCAGCAGGAACCATTTCTGTTTCTGACCCACGCAAACGGGGTGCGAGTTATGCCGTACCATCCTGCGGGGAAGGCGATACCTCAGCCAGCCCCGGGTACAACTGATGATTTCAACATCATTGGCGCCCAGGCCAACTTCCTCTCCAAGCTCCCGATACAGTGCCTCTTCCGGCGATTCTTCATGATTAATACCGCCTTGGGGAAACTGCCAGGAGTCCTGCCCTATTCGCCTTGCCCAGAGAACTTCTCCCCGGTGGTTGGCCAGAATGATTCCGACATTGGGTCTGAAACCGTCTGAATCGATCACGGCACAGTCCTCTTAAATAAAGTCGGCAGACCGGTGAGATATTTACCGGTCGGATTTTTCCAAGTTGCGCTCATTCTTACAGAATCCCAAGACTTCGGCAAACGCAGCTGTCCACCACTGCCCATGGTAAGATACCGCTTTTCCGCTAGCCCTGTTTCCCGGAGGTAATCGCTTGACGCTCGCAATTTTTGATCTGGATAACACCCTGCTCGCTGGTGACAGCGATCACGCCTGGGGTGAGTTTCTTGTAGAGGAAGGCATTGTTGATGCCGAGGCTTATCGCCAAGCCAATGATCGCTTTTATCAGGACTACCTGAACGGCGAGCTCGACATAATGATGTACCTTGAATTCGCGCTGCAGCCTCTTTCGATACACAGCATGGATAACCTGCTGGAGTGGCGGGCGAGGTTCATGGACAAAAAAGTGCGCCCCATGCTGCAACAGAAAGCCAGCGAACTATTGAGCAGCCACCGGGAGCGCGGCCATACCTTGATGATCATTACCGCCACCAACCGGTTTGTGACCGAGCCCATTGCCGATGTGCTGGGGGTTGACCATCTGATTGCGACTGAGCCAGAGCTGGTCAACGGTAGCTACACCGGCAAAATTGCAGGTATTCCGAGTTTTCAGGACGGCAAGGTTGCCCGACTGAATGATTGGCTGGCCGCGACAGGTGCAACCATGGACGGCGCCTGGTTCTACAGCGATTCACACAATGATTTGCCGTTGCTGGAGAAAGTGGAGAACCCGGTTGCGGTTGACCCGGATTCAACGCTGGAGGAGTTCGCCCGAAGCAAGGGCTGGGATGTTATGTCACTTCGCGACTGACGGCCGCTTGGGCAGAACCGGGCCTGCTTCTTTGTGGGAGCAGGCCCGGTGTCAGCATCACATAAAGCCAGTAAGAGACCGCACGAAGCAGGATTTGATGTAGTCGGTTTCGGGAATACCCGGAATAATCGGGTGGTCCGGCGCCTGATGCCCCTGTTCAAGTAACTGCACAAAGCGATCAATTTTTCGGCCACTGCCACGGATGATATCCACCAGTTTCTCTTGGGAGAGATGCATGGAGCAGGAGGCAGACACAAGAATCCCGTCCCGTTCCAGCAGCCGCAACCCCAACTGGTTCAAGCGTGCATAGGCCTGCTCCCCCGCTTTCTGGTCGCGACGGCGGGGAATTAATGCGGGCGGGTCCAGCACAACGATATCAAACTTTTCCTTTTCTTCCGCCAGTGCTTTAAGCGCTTCAAAGGCATCACCCTCAATGGTTTCCATATTCTCCAGGCCGTTGAGCCTGGCGTTGTGATGCACGGAATCAATGGCGCTTGAGGAACTGTCCACACAGGTAACCTGAGTGGCACCTGCGCAGGCCGCCTGAATACCCCAGCCCCCCACGTAACTGAACACGTCCAGCACCCGTTTACCCGGCGCATAGGCCTGCAGGCGCTGGCGATTCATGCGGTGATCGTAAAACCAGCCGGTTTTCTGGCCGCCTTCCAGGGGCACTTCGAAGCGCACGCCGTTTTCCTCTACTTCCAACAGAGTCGCTTCCGGGCCGTGGGCTTGCTCAATGTAGCTGTCCAGCCCTTCAACGCTGCGCATCTTGCCATCGTTTTTGAGGATGATGGCTTTCGGTTGAATCAGGCGCTGAACTGCTCGAACAATGGATTCTTTCATCTGTTCCATGCCGGCGGTGGAAATCTGTACCACTGCGGTATCGCCAAAGCGGTCTATAACCAGCCCGGATAAGCCATCACTGTCGCCGAAGACCCAGCGGTAAAATGGCTTATCAAACAGCCGGTCCCGCAGCGCCAGGGCTGTTTCCATGCGTTTGGTCAGGCGATTTGGTGTCATGCCCTGTGCGGCATCCCGGCTGATCAAGCGGCCGCAGATGAGGGCGTGGGGGTTTACGAATATCACTCCGAGCGGTTTGTCATTGGATGCCCGCAGTTCGGCTTGGGTGCCGGCCTCAAACTGTGTTAGCGGCGAGCGCTGGATGTCGACTTCGTTGCTGTAAACCCAAAGATGGCCAGCCCGAAGCCTGCGCTCCGCGCCTTTGCGTAGATATAAAACCGGGAAATTCATTGCTGCCACCTTGGGGAAGAAATTCAGGGCGGGGATTATACATTAACTGACGACGGCCACACACGGGCTGGGAACGCAGTCGGGGCGCGCCTCCCAAAACACGCTGTGGATACGTCCCTGTACGCTTGGCTCCGCCATCCATGGCTCCGCACAGTTTTGGGAGGCGCGCCCCGACTGCTTCAACATTGGCATTGCCTATAAACTGCACACCAGAATACTGAAAAAAGTTACTCAGCCGCCGCCACATGCTCCGCATAGGTATCAGCATCCATCAACCCATCAAGTTCACCTTTGTCGGCAAGCTTTACCTTGAACATCCAGCCATCGCCATACGGGTCTTCGTTAACCTTCTCCGGCTCATCTTCCAGAATCTCGTTAATCTCGACAACCTCACCGGTTACCGGGCTGAACACGTCGGAGGCGGATTTTACGGATTCGGCAACGCCGGCTTCTTCGCCGCCGGTAACGGTTTCTCCCACTTCGGGAACGCCAATGTAAACCACGTCACCCAACTGCTCCTGGGCGTAGTCGGTAATGCCCACCGTGGCGGTGCCGTCGGCGTCTACGCGCACCCACTGGTGGGTTTCAATGTATTTGAGATCGGGAGGTGTTTCGCTCATAAGTGTAGTTCCTGACAAAATTTTTGGGCAGTGTAACCGAAACCTTAACGCCAGCGAACCTCCCGCGCCAGCTTCATGAAGGAATCCATGTATTGCACTCCCACATCGCGCTCGCGGCAACCGAGAAATATCTGTTTGGCGATGCCATCTTTACCCAGCTGCACCGGAACAATACCTAACCGTTCGCTGTATTCCGTCACCAGCCAACGGGGCAAGGCCGCCACGCCACGGCCTGCGGCCACCATTTGCAACATGATATCGGTGGTCTCGATGGTTTTGTGGCGGGCCGGGCGCATGTTTGCGGGCACCAGTATGTGATTGAACACATCCAGCCGCTCGATCGCCACAGGATATGTAATCAGGGTTTCCGTTTCCAGATCCGCTGCTTCTGCCCAAGGTTTGCCTGCGAGCCGGTGGGTAGCGGCAACCACCAGTACCTGCTCGTAATCAAACACTGGCTTAAACACCAATCCCGGCCTGTGCAGCGGGTCGGGGGTGACCAGCATGTCGATGTCGTGGCCAAATAAAGCACCAATACCCCCAAACTGGAATTTCTGTTTTACATCCACATCCACTGACGGCCACTGTTCCAGGTAAGGCCCAACAACTTTTAACAGCCACTGGTAACAGGGGTGGCACTCCATTCCGATACGCAGGGTGCCGGCCTGTCCTCTGGCGAACTGGCCGATGAGCATTTCCGCATGTTCAAACTGGGGCAGCAGGCGATTCGCCAGTGCCAACAGGTGACTACCCGCCTGGGTTAACCGCAGCTGGCGCCCTTCCCGCAACCAAATCGGGGTGCCCAACTGCTGCTCCAGTTTACGAACAGAGTGACTTAATGCTGACTGGGTAAGGTGAAGGCGATTCGCCGCAGCCGTGAGAGACCCTTCAGTTTCAACGGCTCGAAGAAGCTCCAGGTGGTTACGTTCAATCATTCGGCACCCATGAGTGAAATTAATAGAACCCTGAAATAATACCATTATTATTCATCAACCCCGAGCGCTAATCTGGCAACTCCTATCAATAACCCAACAAACACAGATTCAGGAGTTCCGGATGACCACTACTCACAACCTCGGCTACCCGCGCATCGGCGCTCGCCGGGAACTGAAATTTGCTCTGGAAGCGCTTTGGAACGGCAAGTCCAGCGAACAAGCGTTGCAGGAAACCGCCGCCGGGTTGCGGGCGCAAAACTGGCAAGAGCAGGCAGGCCTTGCTCTGGCACCGGTAGGCGATTTTTCGCTGTACGATCAGGTACTGGACATGAGCGCCACCCTCGGCAATTTGCCGGAGCGGGCAAGCGCCCAGCAAGGTTCGCCACTGGATGAGTATTTCCGTGTGGCCCGGGGCCGCTCCCCCAGCGACAGCGCCTGCTGCAGTGTGCATGCGGGCGAGATGACCAAGTGGTTTGATACCAACTATCATTACATAGTGCCGGAGTTCAGTGCCGATACGGACTTCAGCCTGAACGCTGATCGCATTCTGGTGCAACTGGCGGAAGCCCGTGCCCAGGGTGTAAACACCAAGCCTGTCATCATCGGCCCGGTTACCTATCTATGGCTGGGAAAGGCCAAAGATGAATCCGACCGTTTGCAGCTGCTGGAGAAGCTGCTGCCGGTATACACCGAGTTACTGACAAAGCTTGCCGATGCCGGTGCCGAATGGGTGCAGATAGATGAGCCGGCACTGGTTACTGAGCTGGATGCCGACTGGAAGCATGCCTTTATTCTCGCCTACCACGAACTGAAAACCGCTCCGGTTAAACTGCTGCTCACCACTTACTTTGGCGAGCTACGGGAAAACCTGCAACTTGCCTGCGAACTGCCTGTGGCGGGCTTCCACCTGGATGCTATCAGTGCAGCGAATGAGGTGTCGCGACTGGCCGACTGGCTGCCTGCGCATAAGATCTTGTCCCTCGGTGTGATCAATGGTCGCAACATTTGGAAAACGGATCTGAATGCCACGCTGGACCTTTTGGAGCCATTAAAGGAAAAGCTGGGCGAGCGCTTGTGGCTCGCGCCGTCCTGTTCACTTCTGCACGTACCGGTTGATCTGGAAAGTGAAACCACGCTGGATGCCGAAGTGCGCAACTGGCTGGCATTTGCCCGCCAGAAGTTGCTGGAATTAGCCACGCTGGCAAAAGCACTTGATGAAGGCCGAGAGGCTGTGGCCAAGGAACTGGCGGACAACCAGGAGGCCATCGACAGCCGGCGCCAGTCGTCTCGGGTTCATAACCCCGCCGTTGCCAAAGCAGTCGCAGCCATCACCCCGGAACACGGCCAGCGCAAGAGCCCATTCAGTACGCGGATCAAATTGCAGCAGGAACGCTTCAAACTGCCCGCTTATCCAACCACCACCATTGGCTCTTTTCCGCAAACACCGGAAATTCGTGAGGTACGTAAAGAGTTCCGCCAGGGCAACCTGAGCCAGCAGGACTACACCGCGCGGATTCACCAGGAAATTGCCTACTGTGTTGAGCAACAGGAAGCACTTGGCCTGGATGTGTTGGTGCATGGTGAGGCCGAGCGCAACGACATGGTGGAGTATTTTGGCGAGCAGTTGGAAGGCTATGTGTTCAGCCGCTTTGGCTGGGTGCAGTCCTATGGCTCCCGATGCGTGAAACCACCCATTCTGTTTGGTGACATCGCGCGCCCCAACGCCATGACCGTAGACTGGACCAAATACGCCCAGTCCCTGACCGACAAGCCCATGAAAGGCATGCTTACTGGCCCTGTAACCATTCTGAACTGGTCGTTCGTGCGGGATGACCAGCCACGCAAGGACACCTGCCTGCAGTTGGCTCTGGCCGTACGTGAAGAAGTGCAGGATCTGGAAAAGGCCGGCGTAGGGATTATCCAGATTGATGAAGCCGCATTGCGCGAAGGTTTACCACTGCGCCAATCCGACTGGAACAACTATCTGGAGTGGGCCATCGAAGCCTTCCGCATCAGTGCGAATGGCGTGCAGGATGACACCCAGATTCACACCCACATGTGCTATTCGGAGTTCAACGACATCATTGGGGCCATTGCCCGAATGGATGCGGATGTGATCACCATCGAAACGTCGCGTTCTGCCATGGAGCTGCTGGATGCATTCAAGGGTTTTGAGTATCCCAACGATATAGGCCCAGGGGTGTATGACATCCACTCCCCGAACATTCCGCGAGTGGCGCAAGTAACCGACTTGATGAGCAAGGCCGCAGAGCGGATCCCGGCAGAGCGTTTGTGGGTAAACCCGGACTGCGGTCTGAAAACCCGGCGCTGGGAAGAGGTAAAACCTGCTCTCGAAGCTATGGTAGCGGCTGCCCAGGAGCTGAGAGCGCAATTTGCTGAAAGCGAAGACCTGGAGCCTGAGCTTGCCGAAGCCGCTCAGTAGCCGTTGCTGTTCTGATCCAGCTCAAACTCGAAACTCCGGGCCCGGTGAACTTCCGTTGTGAAGTTGCCGGAGGCCTGGAGTTCGAACCAGCGATACCCGGGCGCCAGATCATCTACAGAGAAGTTTTGCGAGCCAGAGGTAAACTGAATGCAGGTAGAAGGGGTCGCCAGCAACTTCACACCCTTTCTCTGTTGCTCGAAGGTTTGGTGAACGTGGCCCCACAAAACGATCTTCACTTGCGGGAACCGATCAATCACCTGCCAGAACGCTTCACGGTTTCTCAGACCAATTTCTGCCATCCATTCAGTATCAATATCAACGGGGTGGTGGTGCAATGTGACGAGCGCGGGCACATCCGGGTGCCGCTCAAGCGTTTCAGCCAAAAAATCCAGCTCGGATTTCGCAAGCTCCCCATGAACCTCCCCAGGTACGGATGAGTCCAGAAGCACAAATTGCCAACCGCCCAGCATCAGGTGACGGCGATTTGCGCTGTAATCTTCAGCAACGGCGGTCAAACGCGCAACATGGTCGTGATTACCGGCAATCCAGGCGGACTCACAGGTAAAAGCACCAAGGCGGTCCCCGAGAGTGCGATAAGCCTCTTCTGATCCATCCTGAGCTAGATCGCCGGTGGCAAGGATCAGATCTGGTTGTCCGTGGGACTTGAGTGCCTCGGCTATCACTGCATCGAGGCTGTCACGGGTATTTACACCGAGTAACGCGCCATCGGCGCTGGCCATCAGGTGCGGATCCGTTAACTGCAGTACCCGCAGTGTGCGGGCGGTTTCCGTTGAGGTCATGATGTTTTGGCCTGCTTGCTGCCATCAATAAGGAACAGATTCACAGGCTGCCGCTTTACACAGGTTCCCGTGGTTTGACGACAAGTGTACGTTGTAAGCTAACGAATTTATCACTTACGACTGGAACCCGCGTCACATTCTGGCTCAACACGGGCAAAATATTGCGCGATTTGCCAACTGAATCCGCCTTTCATAATGCTCGGCTTGTTGCCAGCAAGGCAAGTCCAACCTTAGTCGGCACCCTGCCCGGAAATCCAGGCTCCATATTCAAGTGGCAGGTGTCCGAACCTCAGACAGTATTCCAGCCAGTCGGCGAGAAACCCATTAACCTGAGCTTTCTCATCCGGATGGTGCATAAAGCGGTTAGGATAATCGTTCACGGGCGCTATCTGCGTATCGCGATAACAGCTGATAACCTCTGCCATGGTGGCATCGTGGTAAACCCGAACGGTCATCTGCGGGTTATTCAGCCAGCGGCCACTATTGTGGATCTGTTCAAGCAGTAGGGTTTCTGTATAGCGGGCAGTTTGCAGCACCCGAATGCGGACGCGGCCCAGGTATTCGTTTTCCCGGTGCAGCTCAATATCGCACACAGGCTTATCATCCACCCTGAGCTGGCGCAATCTGCGAAGGCGCTGGTAGTTACCATCACACAAAGCTCCCAGCTGGCGCAGATCCGGCACATAACGCTTGGGTTTCATGGTCCATTCATTCATGGCTACCACCCTGCCCGCAATCTGGCGCGGTTGATCTGCAGCCACTGGATAGCAATGATTGCCGCTGCGTTGTTGATGCGCCCGTCACTGATCATGGCGATGGCTTCGTCTGCTGAGACTACGTGGGCTTGTATGTCTTCGCTTTCCTCTTCCAGGCCAAACAGGCCGCCGGCGGATTCTGTGCTGACTTTGCCGCAGTAGAGGTAAACCATTTCTGTAGTGCCGCCAGGGGAAACCAGGTAGTCGCAGATTTTTTCGAGTTTGCTGAAGCTGAGCCCGGCTTCTTCTTCGGCTTCTCTTTGGGCAACTTCTTCGCTGTTTTCGCCTTCTTCGTTCATGCCAGCGACCAATTCCAGCAACCAAGGGGACTGTTCGCGGCCCAGTGCGCCGAGGCGGAACTGTTCCAGCAGTACAACTTCGTCCCTTTCGGGGTCGTAGGGGAGTACGCAGGTGGCGTCGCCGCGGACGAAGAGTTCGCGGGTAAACTGCGGCATTTGGCGGCCATCAAAGCGCGGGTGGGTCAGCCACAGCTTGTCCATGCGGAAGAAGCCTTGAAAGATGGTTTCGCGCTTTTCGACGTTGACATCACTGGCTTTGAACTGGAACGGCTTGGTCATGCTTCACTCTGTTATGAAATCGGTTTTGCACGATAGCCGTTTGGTGTTGTTTATTGCAAGCCTGCTTTGGGTGCAAGACAGCTGCGCGGGAACGCTTCCCAAAACACGCTGTGAATACGTCCATGTACGCTTGGCTACGCCATCCATGGCTTCGCACAGTTTTGGGAAGCGTTCCCCCACATCTGCCCCGTGAATCACAGTAATACGCGGACAGTCATTAGCTGGCGGGATCGCACCCAGCCAGCTAATCAGGCTAAGAACTTACACTTTATCGTAGAGCTTACTCCCAGATTCCACGAACTCCCGGGACTTTTCTTTCATTCCTGCATCCACCGCTGAAATCTCATCAATTCCATGCTCAGCCGCATAGTCACGAACTTCCTGGGAGATTTTCATGGAGCAGAATTTGGGGCCGCACATGGAGCAGAAGTGCGCCACTTTCGCGGATTCCTTGGGTAGGGTTTCGTCATGGAAGGCGCGGGCGGTGTCCGGGTCGAGGCCGAGGTTGAACTGGTCTTCCCAGCGGAACTCGAAACGGGCTTTTGAAAGTGCGTTGTCGCGGATTTGGGCGCCGGGGTGGCCTTTGGCCAGGTCGGCAGCGTGGGCGGCGATTTTGTAGGTGATGATTCCGGTTTTTACGTCGTCTTTATTAGGTAAACCCAAGTGTTCTTTTGGGGTGACGTAGCACAGCATGGCACAGCCGAACCAGCCGATCATGGCAGCGCCTATGCCGGAGGTTATGTGGTCGTAGCCGGGTGCTATGTCGGTGACCAGTGGGCCGAGGGTGTAAAAAGGCGCTTCGTCACAGCATTCAAGCTGCTTGTCCATGTTCTCTTTAACCAAATGCATGGGCACGTGGCCAGGGCCTTCGATCATGCATTGTACGTCGTGTTTCCAGGCAATCTTGGTGAGTTCGCCCAGGGTTTCCAGTTCGCCGAATTGAGCTGCGTCGTTAGCATCGGCTATGGAGCCTGGGCGCAGGCCGTCGCCCAGGCTGAAGGAGACGTCGTAGGCTTTCATGATTTCGCAGATGTCTTCGAAGTGCTCGTAAAGGAAGCTTTCCTTATGGTGAGCCAGGCACCATTTCGCCATGATGGAGCCGCCACGGGAGACGATACCGGTGGTGCGTTTGGCGGTCATGGGCACATGATGCAAGCGCACGCCGGCGTGGATGGTGAAGTAGTCTACGCCCTGCTCTGCCTGCTCGATCAAGGTGTCCCGGAAGATTTCCCAGGTGAGGTCTTCAGCAACACCGCCTACTTTTTCCAGCGCCTGGTAAATGGGCACTGTGCCAACGGGCACCGGTGAATTGCGAATGAGCCATTCGCGGGTCTCGTGGATGTTCTTGCCGGTGGAGAGATCCATGATGGTGTCGGAACCCCAGCGAATGCCCCAGGTGAGCTTCTCTACTTCTTCTTCAATGGACGAAGTAACCGCAGAGTTGCCGATGTTGCCGTTGATTTTTACCAGGAAGTTGCGGCCGATGATCATGGGCTCCGATTCCGGGTGGTTAATATTAGCGGGGATGATTGCCCTGCCCCGGGCCACTTCGCTGCGCACAAACTCTGGAGTGATTTCTGCTGGAATGCTGGCACCGAAGGATTGGCCGGGGTGCTGATCTTCTGCCAAGCCTTGCTCTCGAGCTTCCTGCAGTTTCATATTTTCCCTTATGGCGATAAATTCCATCTCGGGCGTAATGATGCCTTTGCGAGCGTAATGCATCTGGGTAACGTTTTTGCCTGCCAGCGCTCTCAGAGGCTTGCGCTCGTCCATAAACCGGAGTGGATCCAGCTGAGGGTCTCTCATCCGGCGGCGAGTGTATTCAGAGGTGTAATCCTGCAAGGGTGCGGTGTCTTCACGCTCGGCTATCCAGGCAGCACGGATGGCGGGAAGGCCTTTGCGCAGGTCGATGGTGGCTTCAGGATCTGTGTAAATACCGGAAGTGTCATACACCAGCACTGGAGGGCTCTTCTCTCCACCCATTTCCGTTGGCGTGTCTTGTACAGTAATTTCCCGCATAGGCACCCGCAGGTCGGAACGGCTACCCTGCACGTACACTTTGCGAGATCCTGGTAAAGGCTGTATCGCGGCGGAATCTACGCGGGCGGAATCACTGAGGTAGGTTGGCAGATCTGTCATCATTCGCTCCCGGAACATTGCTTTGGAATTCAGTTTGGAATTCGGGTCGCGCATGACGGAGGGAGCCCGCACCTGAGGGCTTACAGGTGGCACTGGCTCTTCGATAGCTTGGTCTCAATCCCTACGCCGGTATTATCCGGATCAGGTCGCGGGTTCTGCGATGTAACAATCTCAGCCGGCTAGCCAAACAAGTCTGGCCGCCAGCACCCCGTCAAGACGCGAGTCTGTAAAGCACAGCACTCGAAGTGAGTGCTGTTTGCAAGTGTAGAGCTGAGCGCAATTATTGTCCATAATGGCAGGACTGTTTCAGCCGACTTATTTAGCCATGCCATTACTGATGTTGCCTCCATGTTATCGTGGGCAATCCGGCATTCCTTTTTCAACGCCCGACTTGGGCGTAAGCGCGCACATGTACTCAGGAGTAATAATGAAGAAACGATTGCTTTCCGGACTCATTGGCCTCTTGGCGGCCCAGCCCGCCCTTTCCCTAGATCTGATTGAGACCTATGAGAAAGCACTCTCTTACGACTCCGGCATCGCGGCAGCCCAGGCCAGATTCGAATCCCAGCAAGCTGGCAGCGACATCAGCAAAAGTGCTCTGCTGCCCCAAATTGGTGCCTACGCAAATGCAAATCACACGGACTTCGACCCCAAGAACGGCCAGGGAGACAGCTATAAAGCATTGAACTACGGTGTGCGCCTGACCCAACCGGTGTTCCGTGCAGACAACTGGTTTCGGTATGACTCCAGTAAATTCCAGACGGAAGCCGCGCAAGCTCAATACAACCTGGCGCAGCAACAACTGATCCTTGATGTCGCCACGGCCTATTTCAATGTGTTGCGGGCGCAAGATACGGTAACAACTGCCAGAGCGGGTGAAGCTGCAATTCGGCGCCAATACGAACAGGCTCAAGAGCGCTTTGATGTTGGCCTGATCGCGATTACAGAAGTTTATGAAGCTCGCGCCAGCTACGACGATGCCAGAAGCCTTCGGATTGCTGCAGAAAACCAGACAAACATCGCGCGGGAGCAACTTGCCCGCTTTACAGGCGAATATTCCGAGGATCTGCAGAACTTGCGCCAGAACTTCCCCTTGGGCCAGCCAGAGCCTATGGATCCGTCCGCTTGGGAAATGACGGCTCTTGAACAGAACTGGGCGATCCAAGCTGCTATGTCAGTGCTGAATTCCAACGAAGCTAATTTGAACGTTGCGAAATCCGGCCACATGCCAACGCTAGACCTGATTGCCTCCTACGGAAAATCTGAACTTGATGGCAACAAACTTCCACAGCAGGAAGGAACCCAGGGTGTTATCGGCCTTGAACTAAGCGTTCCCCTGTACACGG
Organism: Marinobacter salexigens; assembly: GCF_002806945.1. GTDB lineage: Bacteria > Pseudomonadota > Gammaproteobacteria > Pseudomonadales > Oleiphilaceae > Marinobacter > Marinobacter salexigens. The sequence continues at coordinate 58,084 of NZ_NIHC01000010.1, read as the reverse complement.
GTGGCGGAACGCAAGCTAGCGTTCGGCAACAGCGCTCGCTGGTTACCGTAGCCCAGGAAGAACTGAACACGACACGTCGCGACGTAAGAGTGAGTACCCGCAGTTTTTACTTGACGGTTAACAACAATGTAGAAACAGCATCTGCTCTGGAGCAAACCATTATTTCCCGCCGCAGCGCTCTGGATGCGACCCGCGCGGGGTATAACGTAGGCACCCGAAACATCGTAGAGGTGCTGGATGCAGAGCGCGCATACTATGTAGCGCTGAATGATTACGCCAATGCCCGCTATGATTATGTAACGAACACCCTTCGGCTAAAGCAAGCCGCCGGCATACTCAGCCCGAGAGATCTGATTGAACTGAATGAGTGGCTCAGTGCAAGCGCACCTGGCATTGAAGCATTGGCGACCGACAAGAAAACCCTGGATGACCCAACCCAGTAAGCCGTGAGATAAGCCTCACGAGACACCGATCGACAGCGGGGTGTGGAGCCAATGGCTCCTCGCCCTGCTATCAATCAAACCCTTGCGATAATTCCGTCGACCACCCTGTCCAGCGCCCCCTTGTTGTTATTAACTACCGATAATGCGCGCTGACCACGGGCCTGGCGCTCATCTGCATTACTGAATAGCGCAAGCAGGTGAGTAAACAACTCATCACCATCGTTGACCATTGTTACCCCACCATCATCGCAAAGCCTCTGATAGATGGTTTCAAAATTAAATACATTGTGCCCTGATATAACGGGGATCCCCCAGCCTGCCGGCTCCAATGGGTTGTGACCACCACGCTCAATTAACGAGCCGCCCACAAACGCAATCTCACTGGCCCCATAGAGCATCATCAGTTCTCCCATGGTATCGCCCAGATATACTTGCGCCTGCGAGGGTTCGCCACCTAAAGAACGCCGTGCCAAAGAGAAACCCTGGCGACCAATAAGCTCTGCTACAGATTCAAAGCGCTCAGGGTGGCGGGGCACGATAATCAATAATGCATCGGGTTTGTGCTGCAAAAGCTGCTTATGTGCCGCCAGCAACTGGGCATCTTCACCTTCATGTGTGCTGCCAGCAATCCACACTGGTCGCAAAGAAAGACGGCTCTTTAGCTGCTGCGATGCCTCTCGCACTGAATCAGGAATGTCCACATCAAACTTTACGCTGCCGGTGACAGCCACCTTGGCCGCCGCGACGCCGATTCTTCGAAAGCGCTCCGCATCCTTTTCAGCCTGGGCAGCCACCCAACTGATGCTGCGCATAATCGGCACAGCGAGGCGCTTAATGCGCTCATAACCCTGTGCTGAGCGCTCGGAGAGTCTGGCGTTGATAAGGAAAACAGGAACCCCTCGGGAACGGCTCTGGCGAATCATGTTCGGCCAGATTTCCGTTTCCATAATAACCAGAATTCTCGGATTGACCCGGTTCAGAAAACGGCGAATCGCCCCGGGGGTATCATAGGGTGCGTACGCATACTGAACCTGGTCGCCAAACATCTTCATGGCCTGTGCCAGCCCTGTGTCCGTCATGGCCGTCATCAGAATGGTAATATCGGGATTACGGGCGAGTAACCGCCGAACCATAGGCGCAGCCGCAATTGTTTCGCCTACTGATACAGCATGCACCCAAATCACCGTACCGCTGGTTTGGGGCACAAAGCCTAAACGCTGCTGCCAGTTGATGCGTAGCTCAGGCGCCTGGCGGCCCTGCCACCACAGTCGCAGAAGAATAAACGGCAATGCCAAGCGTATAAGCTGTGAATAGATAAATTGAAGCACACAGTACCCCTTGAAAATCAGTGCGGTATCATATCGCAAAGCCTTATCGTTTGCTTCTGGCTGGTTCTGCCGGGCAACATGGGCCGGCCAGCAACCCACTGAGCTCGCAGGACAAATTTCAAGTGAAAAAGAAATATCGCAAGCAACCGCGCAACACGGACTACTCAACCTATCGCCATCCCCGCTGGTGGCCAACCTGGGCAGGCATAGCCGCAATGTGGTGTACAGCCCAACTACCCATCCGGTTTCAGTGGTGGCTGGGTAAGTGTATCGGGCTTCTGGCCTTGCGCCTTGCCGCCAAACGACGCCATATCACCGAAGTGAATATACGGCTTTGCTTCCCTGAGCTCACTCAGGCGCAACAGGGTGCTCTTGTTCGAAACGCCTTTATTGCGAACGGCATTGGCCTGATGGAGCTGGGTATAGCCTGGTTCCGAAACCCTGCGAAACTTACAGGCATAACCAAAGTTCACGGCAAGGAGCACCTTGACAAGGCCTTGGCTGAGGGCAAGGGGGTGTTGCTACTGGGGGGACACTACAGCACTCTGGACCTCGGCGGCAGCCTGGTCACAGAGTATATTGAGGCAGATGTAATGCAAAGGGATCACAACAACCCTCTTATGAATGCCGTTATGACCCGCGCAAGAGAGCGCCGGTATGGAACCGTTCTGGGCGCCCGGGATCTTCGAGGCCTGTTCCGCAGCCTTAAAAAAAATCGGACTGTGTGGTACGCCGCAGACCAGGACTATGGCCGCAAAGATATTGTCTTCGCACCTTTTTTTGGCATACCAACAGGCACTATTACGGCCACCTCCCGCATTGCTGCGCGCAGCCAGTGCAAAGTGGTTCCTTTCAGCCACTTCCGACGGGAAGACAAGCCCGGCTACGACATTTACTTTCACCCACCACTGGAACCGTTTCCAAGCGACGATGACTTGCAGGACGCTACCGAAATCAACCGGGTTCTTGAACGGGAAATCCGGCGCGCACCAGATCAGTATCTCTGGATGCACCGGCGCTTCAAAACGCGTCCAGACAAAAGCGATCCAGGCTTCTATGGCGACAAATAACGTGTCAACAACACCTGTTATCTGGCTGCTTACAGACAATAAACCCGGGCACCGGAATCAGCTGAAAGGCCTGGGCAACCGCTTAAGGGTCAAAGCCGGCGCCAGCCTGTTCTGGGTTAATGCTGATGACATCAGCGTTCCGCTGTGGCGGGCGTTACTAGCGGTACCTCCTGCACTGGACAAGTCGCTCCCCCACCCGGACCTGATCATTGCTGCTGGCACCGGCACTCACAGGCTTCTACTCTCTTTGAGGCGGGTCAGGAAAACCAAAACCCTGGTTCTTATGAAGCCCGGCTTCCCGCGCAGCTGGGTTGATGGTTCCATTATTCCTGCCCATGATGGCATTGCACCGAATCGGGACACCCTGGTTACAGAAGGCGTTATTAACTCCGTCACCCCCCTCGCCCGAATTACTGAAAAGCCCGAAGCCTTGTTGTTGCTCGGCGGCCCATCCCCTCATTACGACTGGGACGATGACGTTGTCTTCGGGCAAGTGACCCACCTGATGGGCGAATACCCACAATGGCGCTGGACGATCAGTGGTTCCCGGCGAACACCGGGCGCCCTCAGGGCGAGGTTGGATGAGCTTTCAGGCCCACGAACCACCGTGGCAAACCCGGACAACACCCACGAAGACTGGCTCAACCACCGCATTGCCGCATCCAAAGCTATCTGGGTAACACCCGACAGCATGTCCATGGTGTGCGAAGCCACAACATCCGGCGTGCCAACCGGGCTGTTCCAGTTATCAGGGCGTTCTGGCAGCCGAGTTGTCAATGGCATCCAAAGGTTGCTTGAAGCAGGTTACGTGGCTCGCTGGAGCGATCATGCTGCGGTGATGGGTGGTAAAACTGGCCAGGAGAAATCTCTCTGGGAAGCAGACCGGGCCGCACAGTGGGTAATCCAGCGCTGGCTTACCGCAAGTGCCGGAACGCAGAAAAAACGAAAGGGAGCGACACCTTGAGAATTCTTCAGGCATTGCCAGCCCTCTATAGTGGCGGTGTAGAGCGGGGCACCGTGGAATTTGCGGCGGATCTGGTGCGACACGGCCACGAGTCTTTTGTCGTTTCCAGCGGTGGCCCACTGGCAAAGCACCTGCAAGAGCAAGGTTCGACGCACATCCAAATGCCCATCCACCGCAAATCGCCCGCGTCGTTCGGGCAAATTCGCCCCATGCGAAACCTGATCCGCGAACTGCAGCCAGACATCATTCACGTGCGTTCACGCATGCCTGCCTGGATCGTGCGCCTGGCATGGAAAGGCCTGCCATCACATCAGCAACCGGCCGTTGTTTCAACCTTCCACGGCATGTACTCGGTGAATCCGTACAGTGCCATCATGGCAAAATCCGATCATGTCATTGCAGTATCGAATTGCGTGCGGAACTACGTCATCGACAATTATCAGGTTCCGGAACGAAAGTTGACGGTGATTCAGCGCGGCGTGGATGTGGGTTATTTTCAGCAACGGGAGCTGAGCGAAACATGGCGGCAGGGGCTGTTTGTGCAATTCCCGCAGCTTGAGGGCAAGCGCATTCTGATGATGCCAGGGCGCATTTCCCGCTGGAAAGGCCAGTTGCAGTTTCTTGACGCCATGGCAGAGATCACCCGCGAAAAGCCAGACTGCCACGGCATTATTGTTGGCGGTGCAGAGCCGGGAAAAGAGCGCTTTATGCAAGAGCTGGAGCAGCACCGCTCAAAGCTCGGGCTTACCGATAAGGTAACCTTCCTCGGCCAGCGGGATGATATGGCGGAGCTTTATCTGTTCGCCGACCTGGTGTGCCACATGTCGACAAAAGCTGAGCCCTTCGGCCGCACCGTTACCGAAGCACTTTCTTCCGGCACGCCCGTGGTTGCGTTTAATCGTGGTGGCGCCGCAGAAACACTTCAGGCATGTTTTCGCGACGGGCTTGTAGCGCCTGATGACACTCAGGAATTTGCCGGGGTTGCGCTGCGGCTGTTGACCGAAGAAACATCAAATATCGAAATCCCCTTCAGGTTTCGTCTTCAGGCGCAAACGGAGTCGACACTGGAGGTTTACCGCAATGTTCTTGCCAAAGCAGCCGCCTCGCCATGAACGCCCCCGACCGACTTACCATTGCCCAGCTGATTGCCACTCCAGGAGGTAGCTGGGGAGGCATGGAGAAGCATACGGCCGACCTTTCGGAGCAACTCGCACGTTGCGGGCACAAAGTGCACGTTATGGCACACCCCGATTACCGGCATCGCTTTTCGCCTGAAGTCACCTTCCACCCATTACCGTTTCAGTGGGGAAGACGTAACCCTCTTCTGAAGCTGCGCTTAAGGCACGTGCTTCGCAAATTATCACCCGATGTACTCCATGCCCAAGGCAATAAGGCGGCCGCCCTGATTTCAGCGGCAGGAACTCCGGCAATCGTAACGGTGGGAACTGTCCACGGTACCAAATCCAGCCATAAGGATTTCGACAAACTTGATGGTGTGATTGCCGTGAGCAAAGGTATTCACCAGGTGTTATCTCACCCCTGCACAAAACTGATTCACAATGGGCTCAATCCTCAAAGCAAAAAAACTAAAGCAACGCATCCAATACCGAGAGCTCAAGTTTTTGCCGTGGCCATAGGTCGCCTTGAGCCGGTCAAGCAGTTCAGCAACCTGATTTCTGCATGGGCAGCACTAACGCCGACACTGCCGCTGTATATTCTGGGCGATGGCTCCGAGGCAGACAGGTTAAAGACACTGATCCAACACCTCGGTGCTGACAGTTTCATAAAGTTAACCGGCCACGAAGAGAATCCCACAGCCTGGCTTGATCAGGCCTCTGTATGCGTAATCAGTTCCGAGCGCGAAGGTTTTCCCTATACTCTTGTCGAGGCCTTGTTGGCAAGGTGCCCCGTACTATCAACGCCTGTCAATGGTGCGCTTGAGTTGCTACCTGCCGAAAGTCTGGCAACCGCCACAGACCTGAGTGCATTGCAGGCTCTGTTGTCAGTGCAACTTGCAGACCCCGAAAGCCTGAAAAAAAGCCAGAAAGCGTGTTTTGAGTATGCTTCGCGGGAGCTGACACTGGAAGCTATGGCAAAACGGACAGAGGTTTTTTATTACGAGCTTCTCAACGCAAACTCCCGCGCCTGATAGCATTCTGAACACAATTGGCAACAATGTGGTGCCCCTGGGCTGTAAGATGCGTTCCATCATCCATCAGGCATGTATCAAGATTATTCCAGAGCTCATTCCAGGCATCAGCATAGAGTGCGTTTTGTTCCTCGCCTGCAAGGTTTGAAAGGGCAGCGTTATATCTCAGAATTCTGGGGTTTCGGGATGTGTCACGGTTCGGGGCCGTTGCCACCAACACAAACTGACTGTTCGGGGCAGACTTCAGTACGGTCCGCACGTTTTCAATGTACTCTTCCAACGGGACTTGCTCGACAGCCCCCAGCTTTTTTTGAAGCTGCAAAGTGCGCGCCCATTTCTTTAGTTTCTTTACCAGTTTTCGCGCCAGTTTCCGGCGCGGGTTGTCAGGGTAATAAAGCACATAAGGCGCACCACGAAACGTCAGCCAGGAGTCCACCAGCCCGTACTGGACAAACACCAGAGCACATTCGGATGGAGGAAACGCTGCTGCATACTGCAGCAGTTCCCGGGTCGTGCTCATCGTGTGCCCGCAATTTTTGAACTCAAGCTCCAGCGCGTCTGCAACCTGCTCAGCCCAGACCGGGCCTTCAAGGGTTCCAAAACCCTCTGTGTTACAATCCCCAAACGCCAAACAAAGCTTGGATACCTCAGAAAAACCCATAACCATCAGGCTCCAGTTGCCAACATAACGAATTGCCAGTGATGGGAGTCATCTCGGCAATCAGCCACTATATCCGATGAGAACAAACACTGCCGTGATAGACCTTTCAGATCAAACGCCCTTTGCTTCGGGCTACAACCGCCATTGCTATCTGCATCCAGATACCCCTGGCCGCTGCCTGAAGGTGATTCGCCCTGAAAATATAGAAGCTCGTTATCAGCGGCAGATGCCTCTGAAGAAACTGCTCGGCAAGTCCAGGATCAACGACAATACACAGGAACAACGTGCCCACCGGCAGAGTGCAATAGTATCGTTGATCAAACACGGCCACGAAAGCAGTGTCTGGAAACATCTCCCGCGATTCTACGGCGAAACACTAACATCGCTCGGCGCAGCTAACGAAAGTGAGCTCCTTCTGGATGATCACGGCAATCCTGCCGAAACGCTTGAGAACTATCTGAAGCAACACGGTTTTGACGCACCCATAAAAGCCGCTTCGGAGCGATTCTGTGCGTGGCTTGAGGCAACGGGCATATTGACCCGCAATCTCCTGCCCCACAACCTGGTAATTGCCCAACGTAACAATCAGCCAGAGCTGTTCCTGGTCGATGGCCTTGGAGCACCCGATGCTCAGAACCAGCTTGCAGCGATTCCGGCATGGCGAAAGCGGTATATAACGAGACGCATCAATCGCTTCTACAAGCGAATTGCATGGGAGCTCAGTGACAGAAAACAAACCTGGGAAGCGTCGCAACAACTATGACTTCTGCGACGGGGGGCGCGGCACGGTGCAGCTGCGCTGTCGATGCTCAATCCGTATGGTAAGATTCCACCTTTGAATGCAGGGTTCAGGAACGCTCTCACAAACTCAATCAAGCCCGGAGTAAGCTCATGATTCATCCCGTCATTATGGCTGGCGGTACCGGCTCGCGACTTTGGCCGCTGTCACGACAATTGAACCCTAAACAGTTTCTCAAACTGACAGACGGGCCCCTCTCAATGCTTCAGTCAACGGTGGCCCGGCTTGACGGAATGGACGCCCAAAAACCACTCCTGATCTGCAATGAAGAGCACCGTTTTCTGGCGGCGGAACAAATGCGGCAATCCGGCCATGAAGATAGCTGCATCATCCTTGAACCCTGCGGTCGCAACACCGCGCCTGCCATCGCATTGGCGGCACTTCAGCTGTGTGAGAGCGCAGGTGGAGATGACCCACTGATGCTGGTTCTTGCCGCCGACCATCTGATCACAGATGTCGACGCGTTCCAGGCGGGCGTAGCAAAGGCCATCCCTCTGGCTAAAGAAGGCAAGCTTGTCACCTTCGGCATAGTCCCACATCAACCTGAAACCGGGTATGGCTATATACATCGTAGCAATGAACTGGCCGCCGATTGTTACTCTGTTGACAGCTTTGTAGAAAAGCCCGACATTGAGACCGCTAAAACCTATCTCGAATCCGGAGAGTATCTCTGGAACAGCGGCATGTTTCTGTTCAGTGCCCGGCAGTACCTGGCAGAACTGGAACTGCACCGCCCTGACATTTTATCTGCCTGCCGCGCCGCGATGGCAGATACCAGCGAGGACCTTCACTTTATACGGGTGAGCCCGGAGCTGTTTGCCAACTGTCCCTCTGAATCTATCGACTATGCCGTGATGGAGAAAACCGATCACGCTGTGGTTGTTTCCCTGGACGCCGGGTGGAGCGACATCGGTTCCTGGTCTGCACTTTGGGATGTTAGCGAAAAAGATTCTGATGGAAACAGTCTCAGCGGCGATGTGATCGCCCACCAAACCAGCAACACGCTGGTTCGCGCAGACAGCCGCCTTGTTGCGACCATCGGTGTAGATGACCTCGTCCTCATTGAGACCAACGATGCGATTCTTGTTGCTCACAAAGACAAAGTGCAGGATGTAAAAGCTGTGGTTGAGCAGATTCGCAACGATGGCCGACATGAGCATATGAATCACCGTGAGGTTTACCGCCCTTGGGGTGTATACGACTCCATAGACAGTGGGCCGCGCTACCAGGTAAAGCGGATCACGGTAAAACCCGGCGCCAAGCTATCGGTTCAGATGCACCATCATCGCGCCGAGCACTGGATTATTGTCAGTGGCACTGCGCGGGTAACCAACGGCGAAAAAACCTATCTCGTTACTGAAAACCAGTCCACTTACATCCCCATAGGCCAGGTGCACTCTTTGGAAAACCCCGGGGTTATTGATCTGGAACTGATTGAGGTTCAGTCCGGTTCCTATCTTGGTGAGGATGACATTGTCAGATACGAAGACCGGTATGGCAGAAAATGAGTAAGCTGAAATATTTTTTTGTTGCAGGTCTACTGCGTATCGCAGGCAAGCTTTCTCTGGCAAATGCTCAGCGCATTGGCAAATTTATCGGCCTGCTTATGTGGAGGCTGCCGCTGAAAGCTCGTGAAGTTACCGACATTAACCTCACGATCTGCCTCCCTGAACTCTCACCCACTGAGCGTGCAGACCTGGCGAAGGAATCGCTGATCAGTACAGGCATGACCATGCTGGAAGTTCCTCTGATGTGGGAATGGCCGGTTGAAAAATGCCTTGGACTGGTCCGTGAAACTGTAGGGCTTGAGCTCATTGATGAGGCAATGGCTGATGGTAGCGGATTGATCCTTCTCGCGCCGCACCTTGGCAGCTGGGAGCTGGCGGGGTTGTTTTTTTCATCTCGTTACAAAATGGCCGCCCTTTACAGCCCGCCCAACATGCCCGAGTTCGAAGACTACATGACCCGTGTACGAGGCAGGCTTGGCTCCGAACTCGTGCGCGGCGACAGGCGGGGCCTTGTACGGCTGGGATCGATCCTCCGGGAGGGCGGTGTTGCTGGCATTCTTCCTGACCAGTCCCCGCGTGGCAAAGGCAATGCCTTTGCGCCCTTTTTTGGCATGGAAGTCAAAACCATGACCTTAGTTTCAAAGCTAATGCAACGAACTGGCGCCAAGGTCCTGATTACCTACGCCGAGCGGCTAGAGAACGCTCAGGGCTTTCGGATTGTAGTACGCAAAACCGAACCGGGCTTGGATAGCAAGGATTCGGTAGCAGCAACAACCGCCCTGAACCAGTCTATTGAACAGTGTATTCGGGATATTCCGGGGCAGTATCAATGGGAATACAAACGCTTGCGGCACCGCCCACCGGGTGAAATCAATCCCTACAACCCGGACCGGGTATGCTGACATGACAAATCATTCCCAAATGCCTGTTCATCTGTTTTTTGTAATCGGTGTGGCGGGCGCGCTTCTGTCATCCAGCGTCTTGGCAGCCGCCACGCTATTGCTTGCCATAACAGGCATCGTAATCAGCCTCCGAAAATCCCTGTACCAGGCCGGGTGGGATAAGCCCAAAGAGCTTCGCCTGCTGCATTTTGCCTTCTGGTTTTTCGTACTCGTGAGTTTTTGCTCTTGGGCCATAGAAGGTTTCAGTTATGAGGGCGGCAAAACGTTTGGTACCCATGCCCGCTTCATCTTGTTCTGGCCTCTGATAATTGCCCTGAGCTACGCCCGATTGGGAGCAAATACGCTGTTTGCCAGTGCAGGGCTTCTGGCAGCAGCTGTTTTTGGCTTGCTGGGTTCAGCGGTGATTGCGAACCAAGGCTCACTAGATCCTCTTCTTAACAACCGCTTTGGCGGAGGAATAAACCCGATCAGCTTTGGGAATATCGCGTTACTGGGCAGCTTTCTCACCCTGACGGGCGGATTGTTTTTCTACCGCAGCAAGCGGCGCTCTCTTGCCCTTATCTTGATCATTATGGGGGCCGGAACTGCCGCGGTCGCCATGCTATCGCAAACCCGAAGCAACCTTGTTGCCTTACCATTCTTCCTGCTCCTTCTGGTGCCGCTGCTGAGCAGAAATCTTCGCATCATCAGCATGATCGTTATTCCTGTGCTGGTTGTGACGGCCATTGCAACCAACGATCGGATGTCAGGGCAAATTGCAGGCCTTCTGCAGAATGACTCCCCGGATTCGGCCATTACAATCCGGATGGAGGTGTGGGAGTTGGCTTGGGGGATGTTCGCTGAAAACCCATGGACCGGCGTCGGGCTTGGGGGTTACGCCCAGGAAATCGAGGCTTCAGTTGCCTCCGGGGAGTCGTCTGCCGCACTGATAGACTGCTGTACTGGCCACGCCCATAACGATTTGCTCAACATTGCCGCTACTAGCGGTATCCCGGGCATTCTGAGTTGGGCATTCCTGATATTCATACCTTTGACGATTTTTGCACGACACCTGTTCAGTACACATACAGCTACGGCGCATCTTGCAGTGTCAGGCTCACTAATCAGTGTCGGTTACCTCCTCTTTGGGCTGACCGAAGCTACCTTTAACCGAACGCTGTTCCTGACCTTCTACCTGGTATCGGTTGCCGGCACTGCCGCTGCACTTTTCAACGAGCTGGGCACCTCTTACGTGCGGCAACGGACCAAAACCGTATCGGCAACAATCATCACAAAAAACGAGGAAGACCACATTGCCGACTGCCTGAAGTCGGCCAGGCTGGTTGCTGACGAAATTATCGTTCTGGATAGCGGAAGCACGGACAGAACCGTTGAAATTGCCAAGCAGTATGCGGACATTCTTGAGGTCACCGACTGGCCGGGCTTTGGTGTTCAGAAACAGAGAGCTCTGGAGAAAGCCACGGGCGACTGGGTGCTGTCACTGGATGCCGATGAACGTATCACGCCGGAACTGGCCCGTGAAATCAACCACCGGCTAGCCGATCCCGACGCAGATGCTTACAAGCTCCCTTGGGCTGTCACACTGTATGGTACAAGGCTTGATTTTGGCCGAAGCGGCCGAGCGCCACTGCGCCTGTTCCGCCGTGAAGGTGTTCGCTTTTCCAGTGCATTGGTGCACGAAAAAATTCTGGTTCCGGAAGGGCGTAAAACCAAAACCCTGCGAGGGCGCCTGACCCATTACACCCACCGGCATTTCGGGCATGCACTTGAAAAAAGTGCCAAGTACGCTTGGCTGGGCTCTCAGGAAAAGTTCCGAAAAGGTAAGAGAACACGCACCCTGATTTACCCGGCATTTCGAGGCCTGCTAACGTTTTTACAGGTTTACATAATCCGCTTTGGCTTTCTGGATGGATCTGTTGGCTTTCTGGTTGCAGTGACCTACGCACAGGGCTCTTTCAACAAATACGCCGGCCTCTGGACCCTTAGCAAAAGGGTGAAGCCAAAGCACTAAAAGAAGGCTCAGCCAGGGGTTGCGGGTGGCTCAGGCGCAGTTATCGCGCCTGTCCTGATCCGCCTGCTCACGCAGTATCTTCCTGAATTTGAACTTTAATCGGAGCCAGCGCCAGGCATTCAATGGTTTTCTTTGAAGCTGCGGAGGGCTCTCAAACAATCCCTCTACCGCATCCAGTACCCGCGGTGACGAGTGCCCGTCATCAAACGAATGTAGTGATTTAATATACTGGCGCATGCTGGCAATTAGTTGCTCATCACGCCGAAGGGCCTGATTCAAGGCCGCGGGCACATTTTCCGGTTCCTGAACATCAATGACCTGCGGCCCCGGTATCCTGGTTCGCAAGGTAACAACCGGAATATCCAGTACCATGAACTCATTCATGATGGACGAGGTATCGCAAAGCATAACATCCGCCAGCCGCATGTATGGGACGAAATCCTCAGTACTTTCAAGAAAAATCAGTCGCGAACTCTGAAGTGCCCGGTATCGGTCGGCCGTCTCTTCAGGCATTTTGGGGTGGAGTGTCACCACCAGGTTCCACTCCCCCGAATCCCGCAAAGCCTTGATCGTGGTCAATAAGTCGGGGGCTGAGGTTACACCTCTGGTAAAAGTGGAAGCGTAGAAGACAACAGGTAAGGATGCTTCACAAAACAGATCCTCTTTTTGCTTTTTCGTTTTCGGCCTTATAACACCATCTAGCTTTGGCCAACCGGTTTTCCTCACAGCGAAATGCGGTTTTTCAATCGCAAGCTGTTCAAAGCGCTCTGTATCTATATCGGACATGGTGCAGTACAGATCAAACCATCCACGAATACGGTAATGGGACTGTTTGGCCGGATCTACGCCACGCTTGTTAATAGGAAAACCGTGAAAAACCTTCACCTTGAGGCCAGGAAACCAGGGCGGAACCCAGTCACCTGGCACAAATACAGCATCAGGATTATATTCTTGCACCTCACGAACCGTAAGCAACCGCCGCTCTGTAGTAGTGAGTGGGGCTGCACTACAGCCTGCTACAAACCAGGCTGCCTCATCGCCTCGGCGCTCTATCTCGCTTTGGAGTGGTCGCAGAATTGAGTACGAATAGGACTGGTTAACAAAAAAGAGATAGCGCCGCATCAGGAACTCTTTCCCCTTAAATACGCCTGGCTCCAACCCCACCTCATTGCTACTGGAATGTACGAACCAGCCACAAAGCTCCTCCCCGAAAATAGGGGAAACGGATCACGGCGAATTGTCACACCAGTGTCTAGGTAGGGCCTTCCCTCTTTTTGTAGCTCTTCCAATCGAAGATAGCCTGAAACAAAATCGAAAAGTTTACGATCATAGCATTCCTTCGCAAACTCGCAGTTATCAATCCAGCTCCGAATCTGTGGGTTATCCTCCGTCCAAAGTTGATAGCTAAACCCCATTTTTTTCCAGTCATCCAGGCAGGCATGGGATAGCGGAGGCATACGTTTACCTAACCAGATAGCGTGAATGCTCTCAGTCATCACCAAGGATCTTCTTTTCTATTGCCACATTCCCCACCCGAAGGTTGTAGTAAAACCGTCTCAATCTTTCAGTCAGAGTAAAAGCCTCCCTGATTAAGCGAACAAACAACGGCCGCCGGCCAACCTTTTCGCCATACCCGATAATGGACTCAAACCCATAATCATGCGTCACAATCGCAGGCTGTACACCAAGACACTGGACACCATTCACCCAGTATCGATCCATATAGATATCCACTGACAAGAATATCGGGTTAGACGCAACAAGAAATTTTTCTGCCGCCGCTGGCGTTATGTAATATCCCATGGTGCTCATGGGCCCTTTTGTGTACCTAAGGATATCGAAGCGTCCGGTAGAGCCAAGGTTAGTAGTTTTATGGTTTCGTGTTTTGTTCTTGAAGAGCCTTAAGCATTCAAGACGTCTTGGAAAGCCAAGCGCATCTTCAAGAAACTGCTTCAGTAAGGGCGCATCAAACAAGACGTCATCTTCGAGCACAACATAGTTTGCGCCCTCCTCAACACAGCGTTTCCATATATTGTAATGGCTGGCAAAACAACCAAGCTGCCCTTGGCTCATGGGCTGACCTTTCAGCCAAACGCGCTTGGGCTTGTCATACATTGCAAACACCGGGTCACGATCCGTTCTACCGTCAACTCCCCAAAAAAACTCGAAATCTATACCGGCATTTGTCAGGGCCGCCTCAATTCGAGTTTGCCTGTCCTCAGACTGGGGTAGTGTTAACACCAACACCTTAATAGGCGCTTTTTTTAAAGAGTTGGGCACTGATAACACTTCCCTGCATGTAAACTATCTATGCCCATCTTTTACTCCAATGTCCGAAAAGATTTTAATGTGTGCTGCAATCGAAGCCAGACCTTATTCGCTACCCGACAGTTCCACGTAGAGTTTTGCTGTTTGAGCAACCGTTTGTGACGTATGAAAGTCACTGGCAATTCGCGCTCTAGCCGAAGCTCCCAGTTTTTGAGCCAGACCAGGATCATTTATCAAGCGCGCGATGGCAGCAGCCAAACTCTCAGGATCCTCCGGAGGCACGACAAGACCACTCACCCCGTCCTCCACCAGCTCAGGCATCCCCCCAACATTTGTAACAACGGGCGCCACCCCATAAGCCATGGCCTCAATCACCGCCCTGGGTAGCCCCTCTCTCCCTTTTGAAGGCAGCACAAAAACGTGACTTGCTGCAGCTAGAGCAGGAGCATCATTGCGGTAACCGGTAAAGTGTATTCGATCCGCAAAGGTGGACTGATTTGCCAGAGACTTTATTTCCTGGTTCTCGATCACATCACCAACGAGCAGCAGATGCACGTTTGTCTCTTTTGGCAATAGCCCCAACGCATTGATCAGATCATCAACACCCTTTCTTGGAACGTTGCGACCGGTACAACAGATAACAAGAGCATCCTTCGGAATACCAAATTCGCTAAGGTCTGCCGGGGTTTCTTGGTACCAAGCCAAATCATGCCCTTTATAAATACGCCGTAATTTAGTATCTGGTATACGCATCCATAAAAAGCGCAAACTTGCCAAATGATCTTTAATCGCATCGGCCACACATACAATCGTGCTTACCCGCGGGTGCAGAAACGTAATCCAGGATTCCGGGTTCAGGAAACTGATATTCCCGATCACACCACGATATGCCACCACTCGTATATCGGTTCCCTTTGAAGCCCGCAACCCACACGCTAAAGACCGGGGATTATATGCGTGGATAATGTCATAGTCTTTCTTCGTCAACTGATCATGAATAGCTGCTGTACCCGCCTTATCGAAACGACTTTTCAGAGCCATTGGCTGCGCAACCAGCCCCTCATCAACCAGGCGCTGGTAATTCCGGCCTTTCGGGTTACACATCACATCAATATCAAAGCCCGCATTTTTTAGCCCGATAAATAACTCAGACTCAGGAAGGTCACACGAATCAGTGAGGCAAAGTATTGTCGGTAGGCCCTTCTCAGGGTTTATATCAGTCAAGCAGCAGGACTCCTCTTGTACCCAATTATAAAACTATCCCAGATTCTGGCCTGGATTCTCTCACCGGCCACCTTTCTCAGTGACCGGGCAAAGCGCTCAAGGTTTGCGGTTTTCCAATTCGGGTCAGAATTCTCAGGCATAATCCTGCCCCTATCAAAATCAATCAGATAGAAGCGCCCATCGTGAACCATCACATTAAAACAGTTCAGATCAGCATGCCGCACATTAGCTTCGTGAAAAGCACGAATCACAACCCCTAAATTTTGCCAGTCGTTTGTGTCTAGACTCCCTACTACCTCGGCAAGCGTAATTGCATCCCTGAGGCGCTCTACAATTATGGATGCCTGATATTGAATCAAAGATGTTTTCTTATACAGAGCAGCCACGGGCTTCGGCACTGGGAAATCCATCCCGTGTAGCTTTTGGAGGAGACGAAACTCTGAAAAAGACCGGACAGCCCGTTCCTTAGTATAAACATAGGTCTTTTGGGAAATCCGAGCTGCCAGACCGCCTCGCCGGTACTCCCGAAGAACCAGATCAAGATCACCAGCTTGAATAAACCAAGCCCCCCCCCGGCCACCACTGCTGACCTGCCGGGCACTCTTTCCCCAGTAACTGGCACTAAACCAGTCAAGCTTTACTCGTTCCCGGTAATCTGGATGCACTAACGCTACGGCACCATCATCACGTATAACCTTCTCAGACTCGGTCATGGTTCCCCGGCAGCCTTCGCCCAAAGATACCGCTAGCCCAACGCCGTAGGACGTATACTAACGAGTAGGATAGAATGGCGGCCAGTTTACCAACTAACTAGGGCTCAGCTCCACAAAAGGGTCTATTTACCTGCAACGGATAAATACTCGATGAAGTCTATCTGCATACTTCGCCTATCCGCCATCGGTGACGTTACACACGTCATCCCGGTTGTTCTAAGCCTTCAGGAGCAGCTACCGGGCGTCAACATTACCTGGGTCATTGGCAAGCTTGAAGCCAAGCTCATTGGCGACTTGCCAGGCGTGGAGTTCATCATTTTCGACAAGAAAGCTGGTCGCCAGGGTTATGCGGATCTGCGAAAGAAAATAAGAGGCCGCCAGTTTGATGCGCTGCTGCACATGCAGGTAGCGCTGAGAGCCAATCTGGCCGCAGCACTGATCCCGGCAAAGGTCAAAGTCGGCTACGACAAAGCTCGCAGTAAAGACCTGCATGGCCTGTTTATTAACAAGCGGATAGCTCCAGCCCCACAACAGCATGTCAGGGATTGTCTGGCGAGCTTTCTGGAGCCGTTAGGCCTCAAGGCTGCGCCACCCCGCTGGCACATTCCACTGTCAGACGCTGACCACCAATTTGCACACACCCATCTGGCGGGGGGGCGCAAAAACCTGGTTATCAGCCCCTGTGCCAGCCACAAATTGCGAAACTGGCCACCAGAGCGTTATGCACAATTGGCAGATCATGCAATAAGAGTGCATGGAATGAAGGTTATTCTGGTTGGGAGCCCGGCACCATTTGAGGTGGATTACTGCGCAACCATTGAAGCCGCAATGAAAGAAAAAGCTCACAACATCTGCGGCAAGGACACCCTGAAGCAACTAACGGCCCTGCTGACTCACGCCGATTTGGCGGTTGCGCCAGACACAGGGCCAGCCCACATTGCCAGCGCTGTAGATACTGATGTGCTGGGTTTGTTTGCCGCGAGCAATCCGTACCGCTCCGGCCCATACAATTCGCTGCAATGGTGCGTTAACCGTTATCCGGAAGCTCTAAAGAAATATACAGGGAAGTCTGTCGATGAGGCCCGCTGGGGAGCCAAAGCGGAATTTGAGGGCGCTATGGATCTGATCGAGGTGGATGAGGCCTGTGCGACGCTTGATGAATGGATAGCGCAGCAGAGTGGAAAACCATCCAATGACTAATGCCCCTCCATCATCAACACCCGCATCCTTGCTGTTTAAGAAAAACCACGGCGAAGCACTGTTCGTTGTGGCTCTCGCAACCTACATCTTTTGCTACCTCCCAGTGCTCGCAGCGTATCGCGGGGCCGAAAGCGTAATGATTCTGGCTTTTCTCTGGCTGGCTCTGGTTCCAGGCAGAAAATCAGAGTTGAAGATCTGCGTTCTCCATGACCCGCTCTTCCTAGCATGTATAGCAATGCTGGGTTTCCTCATTCTAGCAAGGCTATGGTACGCCTATACCTTACCGCCGGGCATCGATCCGGAAATCCGTGAAACACGATATTTTATGAAGCCAATAATGGTGTTCATGGTTGCTCTTGGCATGGGTGTTATTGCGCGCCCTTACCGCTGGGCTTTTCTGCTCTTGAGCATGCTCGGGCTGGCCGTCTATTTATTTTCAAATACCGGAAGCGGCTACTGGAACAACGCCTTGGCAGGAAAACGGACAGACTTTGGTATCCACAATGCCCAGCACGCAGCTATGTTCCTAGGAACGGCCTTGATAGGCACTGTGTGTTTTATCGACCGGGTCATCAAGGGTAGCTCACATCGTTGGCACCGTGCGAAGATCGCCCTTGTCGCTCTTACGTTTGCCGTGCTCGCCACTGGGTTTATCGCCACACAGACTCGCGCCGCTTGGCTAGGCATTCTCGTGGCCGGCAATCTTGGCCTTGTGGCGGCTGCGTTTCTCATGTGGAGAAAAAAAGATTTATCCTGTCGCAACAAGAAACGTAAAGCTATTTTTATTGTGGCGTTACTGCTCCTATTTGGCGCTTTACTTGCTGGGCTGGGCGCTTCAGAACGGGTCAAAGCTCTATTCAATAGCCAGACTTTTACTGTAGAACAATACATCACCCTGCAAGATTACAGCTTCGACCCCCGTACCAGCCATGGTATTCGGTTATATTCTTGGCGAGTCGCGTTGGAGTGGTTTAAAGAGCGTCCTTTGGTGGGCTGGGGGCCCGGCAGCGCCGAAGACTTGATCAATCGATCCGTTTTTTTCTCCGATCAGTTCAAGAAAAGTTTTGGCCACCTACACAATTCATTCGTTGAATCCATTGTCGCTAATGGCCTAGCAGGATCAGCGATTCTATTAGCTATGGTAATCTGGATGGGAGTCGCTACCTTTATCGCCCATCGAAAAGGCCGAATGCCCAACGACGTTTTCATTTTTGCATGCAGTTTTTTCGGATTCTGGATAGTCATCAATCTTTTTGAGTCGTATGCCCTCTACACCACAGGGCACTATATCAATGCCGTTGTGGGAGGCTTTATATACTCTTTTTATCTTCAATCACATAATGAGGGCGTAAACCCATGACCCGCCGAATCCATATTGCTGCCTGCTGTGACGAAAACTATGTCCCGTACGCTGCCGTCATGATGCTGTCGGCGCTGACCTCAACGCCGGGAACACCGATCACGTTTCACCTGATCAACTGCAGTATCTCGTCCGCAAGTATTCGTAAGTTGCAAGATCTCATCAGCAGGAACAATAGCCAACTCGAAGTTCATCAACCTGATGATGCACTTTACCGGGGCCTGCCCACACTGCGGTATGGGGAGGCTGTGTACCAACGCATCAACTTGCCCGAATACATTCCTTCAGATATCAGGCGAATCATCTATATAGATTGCGACACATTGGTTCTCGGCAATCTCGAGAAATTGTGGCAAGTAGACCTTGAAGGCAATCTCGTTGCGGCTGTTGAAAACCTGTCGCCAACAGCTTGTAAGGACATTGGCTTACCACGCACTGAGTACTTTAACTCGGGCGTCCTGTTAATAGATCTTGAGGGCTGGCGACGAGAGGGAGTCCATCATCAGGTTACCGACTACGCAAGGGAAAATGCGCACCGACTGCAGTATGTTGACCAGTGCAGCCTGAACGCAGTTCTGAGAGGCCGCTGGCTGCGGCTAGGGCCGGAGTGGAATCAACAGTCTGATATATACAAAGTTGTCAAAAAGTATCATGAGGGCAGCTCCTACTCGCAGACAAGCATGGAAAGAGCGATTCTGAACCCGGAAATTGTGCATTTTACCGGCAAGAAAAAACCCTGGACGATCTATTGTTTTCATCCTTTCAAAACCCAACATAAGGCGTTTGTAAAACAAACACCTTGGGCGGATCTCCCCGCGCCTGATGCATCGCTAAAGATCTACCTCAAGTATTTTTTCGCTTTGAGACAGCGCTGGAAAGCCTACAAACGGCAATCCGATATTAAAAGTTTCCAACAGAGTAACGCCAACCATGAGTGATGAGCAGCGCCGGAGCCTGCCAGCCGACGCAGTCGGTATTATTGCAAGCTCTGATGATAATTACGCCCCTCACCTGACTGTTCTGTTCTATTCGCTGCTGGCCAATTGCTCGGCGCCGGAGCGTATCTCACTGTTTTGCCTGGATGGCGGAATATCCGACGAAAACAAAGACAGTATGAACCGGGAAGTCAGGAAGCTGGGCGCAGCGGGTGTCGATTTTGTTACTTTCAACAGTGATCGATATGACAACCTACCAACAACCAAACACATAACCTCATCGGCTTATTACCGGATTTCCATTCCTGAAATATTTGATGACTCCGTGCACAAAGTCCTCTATCTGGACTGCGATATGATCGTCAAAGGCGACATCATCGAATTGTGGGAAACTGACATTTCAGATTTCCATGTTGGTGCTGTCGAAAACCTGTCAGGCCACACCTACAAGAAACTCGGAATTCCGCAGAATGAGTACTTTAATTCCGGCATGCTACTGATCAATCTTGATCTCTGGCGGCGCGATGGCATACCGAAGAAAGTGTTCAAATTCAAAAAGGAAAACCCCGACAGAATAAGCACCAACGACCAATGTGCGCTCAATGGTGTGCTTCATGACAAGTGGAAACACCTGCACCTGAAGTGGAACCATCAAACCGGGCTGTACCGGCCTAGTGAGCAAACTGCGGCCTTCCCACAAAGCGAGATTGCCGAGGCCACGCTATCACCCGGTATCATCCACTACATTGGCTGGGACAAGCCATGGCGAAGGGTGCGCTTCCATCCGCTTGCGGGAGAATACGACCGCTTTGCTGATAAGCTCGATGAATCTCCAAGAACAAAACCGGGCCTTGGTGATTACCTGAAGGCGTATATGTCCATATCACGCCTGAAAAAATTGAGGCGGCAATTGAAGTGGCAGGCCTGGTACAAAGAAAAAGGCTATGACCTGTATCGCGGATAAAAAAAGGCGCTCTCTGGGCGCCTTTTTCGTCTGGGCCAGTTTACTTTCTGGCTGTGTAATCCTGATAAGATTTCTCTTCTACAAACCGTGACCCAAGCGCCAGATTTATGTCTTTTTTCAATTCCGCCCGTTTATCGTTGGTGACGTACACCGCGCGCGCCAATTCAATAAACTTCGGGCCGAAATCCTGCTTTGCTTCTTCATCCCGGATATCGTCTTCAATAACCCAAAGCTCTTCATTAACCGCTTTCAACTGCTTACGCAGCTCTGCGATTGCGCCCTGATCTTTTACCGCTTCGTTCCAGGTTGCGCTTAATTCATCCAGTTCAAGCCTGACATTTCGCACCTTGGCATCATCCTTGATGCGCTCGGATTTAATTTCCAGGATGGTGATCTTGTCGAGGACTTCGCCGAAAGAAACCGGAACTTTAATGACGTCAGCCATTTCATGCACCTGTCAATTTAATGAATTTAAATACTTGTAGGCCGCTACGCTATCGCAAACGGCAACAATCGAATCACTCGCACTCAGTTTTTGACGTGCGTCAGCCAATCCCCATGCTGCGGCAACTTCCCCTTAACCGCATCAAAATACATAGCCTGCAACTTCTCAGTAACCGGCCCACGCTTGCCAGCGCCAATCGCACGGCCGTCCAGCTCGCGAATCGGTAGCACTTCGGCAGCTGTGCCGGTAAAGAAGGCCTCGTCCGCAACATAAACTTCATCGCGGGTAATACGGCGCTCTTTTACGGGAATGTTCAGTTCTGCCGCAAAATCCAGAATGGTCTGGCGGGTAATGCCTTCCAGGCAGGAGGTCAGCTCTGGTGTGTGCAGAACGCCATTGCGCATGATAAAGACGTTCTCCCCTGAGCCTTCCGCTACATAGCCTTCGTTATCCAGCAACAGGGCTTCTTCACAACCACTGGCAATGGCTTCATTCAACGCCAGCATGGAGTTGATGTAGTTGCCGTTTGCCTTCGCCTTGCACATGGTGATGTTCACGTGGTGGCGAGTGTATGAGGAGGTGCGAACCTTGATGCCGATTTCTTTGGCTTCTGGCGACATGTACGAAGGCCAGCTCCAGGCGGCGATCATCACATGCACCTTCAGGTTGTCTGCACGCAGACCCATGCCCTCGGAGCCCAGAAACGCCATGGGGCGCAGGTAGGCTTCGTCGAGGTTGTTCTCTCGAACAGCCGCACACTGGGCCTCGTTCAGCTCTTCTTTGCTGAACGGCATTTTCATGTTCAGAATATGGGCAGAGCGGAACAGGCGGTCCGTATGGTCTTGCAAGCGAAAAATTGCCGGGCCGTTTTCAGTGTTATAAGCGCGTACCCCTTCAAAACAGCCCATACCGTAATGCAGAGTGTGGGTGAGGACGTGGGTTTTGGCATCGCGCCAGGGAACCATTTCACCATCCAACCAGATAACGCCATCGCGATCAGCCATCGACATGCTTCGTTGCTCCTAAAAAGCGGTTTTTGGAAACCCAGTGTAGTCTGGCATTCTATCAGGAAATTTTGCCGGAACGACACCAGGCTTGCTACACAGCCATGAATTTCTGCCAGACAGACTGAATGTAGCGCCGCTCGCCTGCGAACGCATCACCCGCTACCTGGCTGCTCAGGTTCTGCAACGCCCGCCGGTGAATGCTGGAGCGCAGCGATATATAGACTTCACGAAGTTTTTCTGCATCTTCTACTGGCAGCACACCGGCCCTGCCCAGCTCTTCCATCTGCCGAATATTATCAGGCCACTGCGTCAGTTCCGGGTGCGCCTCGCTCCATGCCAGCATCAGGTACTGCACCAGAAACTCTATATCCACAATCCCGCCCGCATCGTGTTTGATATGGAAGCTTTCTTCCCGCCGGTTTTCCGGCGTGGCAAGGTTCGCACGCATTTTCTCGCGCATCTCCACCACTTCCTGGCGCAAGCTGTCTTTAGCCCGGTTCTGGCAAAGTATGTTATGCCTTACCGCTTCAAACGCGGCGGTTGTTTCCTTGCACCCGGCCACGCCACGGGCCCGAACCAAGGCTTGGTGCTCCCATGTCCAGGCGTCGTTGCGTTGGTACTTTTCAAAGGCTTGCAGTGTACTGACCAGCAAGCCGGAATTGCCCGATGGCCGCAGCCGCATATCAACGTCGTATAGCTGGCCGGAAGGCGTCTGGGCGTTAAGTATATGAACAATACGTTGCCCAAGGCGGGTATAAAAAACCACGTTATCGATGGGCTTGTCGCCGTCCGTTGCCAGCTCCGGATCCGCTGCATGAACAAACACCAGGTCCAGGTCCGAGGTATAGCCCAGCTCAATACCGCCCAGCTTACCGTAGCCAATCACCGCAAAGTCGCTGCCACTGCCTGCTCCCTCGCCCTTCCCGGGATAGCCGTGGCGGGCAACCAGATTTGCGAAAGCCACATCGACTACATGATCCAGCACAACCTCAGCAATCCAGGTGAGGTAATCACTGACCTTCATCAGAGGCAGGGTGCCTTTAAGCTCAGACGCAGCAACCCGAAGGGTGTGGGCCTTTTTGAAATGGCGCAGGGATTCCATCTGGTTTTCCAGATCATCATAGGAAATGCGCAGCGTTTGCTGCCGCAGGTCGTCCTGCAACTCATCTCGCGCCGGCGGGCTGTACAGGCTTTCAGCGTTAAGCAATTCGTCTAGCAGCAAAGGGGTTTCTGCCAACTGTCGCGCAATCCACGGGCTTTCGCTGCACAGGCTCACCAGTTGGGCACGGGCGCCGGGATTTTCCAGCAGCAGCACCATGTAGGCAGTGCGGCGTAAAATCGCCTCAACCAACTGTAAAACGCGGGACAGGGTTTCAGAGGGTTTGTCTACTTCGGCCAGCGCTTCCAGCAACACTGGCATAAACTGGTTCAACCGTTTGCGCCCTTGGGTTTGCATGGTTTGCACCGTTCGACTGTCGCGCAGGCTGTTGAGCAGGGCCAGGCTTGCCGCCGGGTCCTCATAGCCGTGTTTTTCCAGCCACTGAGTATCTGAAGCCTCGTCAACCTCCGCCAGCCAAAGCTCACACCAGCCATCATCCAGAGATGACTGAGCGTTGGCCTCATCTTCTTCGGTGGTAATAATATTAGCGAAATGATTGGCAACGTTTTCCCGATGCTGGGCCAGCGTTCGCTCGCAACTCTGCCAATCATCAAAGCCCATGATCAGTGCAATCCGCGCTCTGGAGAGCTCATCCTCAGGCAATAGCTGGGTTTGCTTATCTTCCATGCCCTGCAGTGCATGCTCGAGATTACGCAAGAATGCATACGCTTCCCGGAGCTCATTGACCACCCTTACAGGCAAAAGCTCCAGCGCCTCAAGCTCCTCCAGAATGACCAGCAATTCTCGCTGCTGAAGCTCCCGGTCGCGGCCGCCACGGATGAGCTGGAACGCCTGAACCACAAACTCGATTTCCCGGATGCCACCGCTGCCCAGCTTGATATTGTTCTCCAGCCCCTGCCGGCGCACTTCCCGGCTAATCATCGCCTTCATGCTGCGCAAAGATTCAAACGCGCTGTAGTCAATGTACCTGCGGTAGACAAACGGCCGAAGGCTTTCCATAAGCACCTGACCGGCTTCCAAGTCGCCCGCCACCACCCGGGACTTGACCATGGCGTAGCGCTCCCAGTCGCGCCCCTGATCCTGGTAATAGGTTTCCAACGCGGCAAAACTCAAGGCAAGTGCCCCACTTTGCCCATAGGGCCGCAGGCGCATGTCCACACGGAACACAAATCCATCCGCCGTGATCTGATCGAGCGCTTGAATCAGGCGCTGGCCAAGCCGGATAAAAAACTGCTGATTATCCAGTGAGCGGCGACCGCCCCGGGTTTCGCCTTTTCTGGGGAACGCAAAGATCAGATCAATATCCGATGATACGTTCAGCTCACAGCCACCCAACTTGCCCATGCCGATAACAACCAGGGATTGTGGTTCCTCCACACCCGATACCGGGTCTACCCCCCAGGGTGTGCCATATTGTTCACAGGCAGCTTCATACAGCCAATCCAGTGCTCCCTGCATGCACACCTCTGCAAAAGCACTGGTGGCAGCCATGGTTTCCGCAAGGTTTGCCCAACGCATCACATCCCGCCAGATAATGCGGAATTGGGTTTCCCGGCGGAAACGGCGCAAGGCCACGTGCAATCCGGGCTCATCGTTCACCTGAGCAAGGTACTCATGCCAGCGTGCCTGCAAATACCGTGGCGTGGTTGGCTCGCTCAGCACACGGGATTGCAACCCAGAGCGTATCTGCTCCGGATGCTGCTCAAGGGTCCGGCGCAAAAACAGGCTCCGGGCTATGGCCTGGGCAACCACCTCTTCCGAAACGCTGGTATCTTGCAACAGCCAGCCTGGTAAACCCTCCGGAAAAACCGACGCCCAACTGGCTGCAACATCATCTGCCAATGGTGACGGAAGGCAATTCCATGGCTTGGACATAATGCAAACCCCTGTCTCTCTGTTATATTTCCGTTACTGTATAACGAACTTACCCGAGACTGAACAGGCCATCACCGGATGCTGAGAAACCGCTTTCCCCTCAACGCGGAACATGAGAAAAGCAAAATCCCTATGGGCGGGCTTATCCGGAAGCGGGCAAAAAACCTGTTTATGGTTCTGCTAGCGCTGCTGACCACTCACATACTGATAATCTGGGCGGTAGAAGAGCTGACCCTGTTCGAGTCGCTCTGGATGACAATGACCACCATTGCGACCGTAGGCTATGGTGACTTCGCACCGGCAACCTACATAGGCCGCATCAGCACCATTCTGTTCGTGTTCGTGGGTGCTATTACTTTAGTAACGCTGATTGTCAGCGATTTTATCGAGTACCGGTTCTACCGCCGGGAACGCATTCTCACCGGACGCTGGATCTATAAAATGAACAACCACATTGTCATTATCAATACCCCAAAGCACGGCGGCATGACCTATTTCATGCGCTTTGCCACGCAAATTCGCGCCGTGGAGGGTTATGAAACCATTCCTATCATGCTGCTTACCCGGGAGTTTCCAAGCGGCCTGCCAGCCGAACTGTCTGATCTCGGAATCGTGCATTACCACGGTTCTGGCTTCGACCCGGAGGCGTTAAAAGCCGTGCACGCAGGTAGCGCAAAGCACATTGTAGTGTTGGCCGCTGATGAATCCGACCCCCACTCCGACAGCCTGACCTTCGACATATCCCATCGCCTCAGCGAGCTCAACCTTGCCCAGAAAACAACGGTGGAGTGCGTAACAGATGCCAACCGCAGCCGTTACAAAGAACTTGGAGTACGGGCCGTTATCCGCCCTGTCCGCACCTACCCTGAAATCATGGTGCGCTCCGTGGTGGCACCAGGGTCAGAAAAAGTGCTGGAAGACATGTTCAACTATGAGCAGGACCACCCACACCGCTACGACCTGGAACTGGACGATCTTAACTGGGCCGATATTGTCAGTGCGCTGATCCGTCACGGCATTGGTACCGCGCTGGCGTATATCGATCATAACGACGAAGTTATTTGTCATCCTCCTATAATCAAAGAGATTGAGGGAAAAGGGCTTATCGTGCTGGTCAAATCCAGCGATACACCGGATCTTGAAGTGATTAAAGAAGCACTGGAGCGCTACCGTAAGTTTATGGAGAAATGGAGAAATATGCAGGAAGATGCGACCATAGCCGATTCATCAGCTTCCACTACCCAATAAGCAACTTCCCCAGGCACTTTCTATGGAATCCGTACTTTTCCAGCCGCTGGTAGATGCGCTTGCATCCGGGCAACCCCAGGCCGTTATTGACGCAGCCAACCTTTTCAACGCTGCCGATCTCGCCGAGTTTATCGAGCAAAATCTGGAAACTGAGGCGTCAGGCTCGCTATTCCAGAGCCTGCCTATGACTCTGCGTGCAAAAGTTCTGGGTTACACCACCCCAGACACGCAGTTGCTGTTGACCCAAACAATACCCCTGGCTGAACTGGCGCTTCTTACAACAGAGATGCCTTCAGATGACCGGGTTGATTTTTTTAGCTTGCTTGACGAGCCACGCCAGAAACGCCTCATCAGAAAGCTGGACCAGGAAGATCAAGAAGACCTGACCGCGCTTCTTGCATACCCAGAGGGTACTGCAGGCGCGTTGATGAGCACGGATTACGCGGTGTTTGAATCCGGCATCACGGCCAGTGAGGCCATAGATATCCTGCGTAAAACAGCAGAAGACAAGGAAACCATCTATCAATCCTACGTGATTGATGAAGACCAAGTGCTCATTGGCGTGGTGTCCCTGCGCCGACTGATTATAGCCAAACCCGATACCGTCATCGACTCCCTGCTCGCCACCGGCCTGGTAACCACCCACACGGACACATCCCAGGATGATGTTGCCAGGTTGATTGCAAAATACGACCTGCTGGCATTGCCAGTAGTGGACGACCATAACCGCCTGGCAGGCATTGTTACCTATGACGATGCCATGGATGTTATCGAGGAGGAGGCAACGGAGGATTTTCACAAAGGCGGCACGGTGAGCAACCTCGACACCGGCATTACCCTGGCCTCGCCTTTTTCACTCTACCGGTCCCGCATCCAGTGGCTCGTTATACTGGTGTTTGCGAATATTTTTACCGGTGCCGGTATAGCGCACTTTGAGGACATTATCGGCGCCCACCTGGCCCTGCTGTTCTTCATGCCATTGCTGGTTGCCAGTGCCGGTAACGCAGGCGCGCAATCCGCGACGCTGGTTGTGCGGGGTATCGCAACGGGAGAGGTGATAAACCGGGATTGGCTTCGCCTGTTCAACAAAGAAATGCTCGTAGCAACAGCCCTCGGCCTGACCATGGCCCTGACGGTGTGGACTGTGGGCATGTTCCGGACGGAAATGGTTATCGCCACAATTGTCGCCATAACCATGATTGCGGTCGTGCTTGCCGGCGGGCTTATAGGTATTTTGCTGCCACTCTTACTGAACCGGCTCGGCGTCGACCCGGCTGCGGCGAGCATTCCCCTTATCACTACCATCGCCGACGTGAGCGGAGTACTGATTTACTTCAGTATCGCCACGGCGATTTTAGGGGTTTAGTGAGCGCCTTGCACGGCTCGCCAACAAACTTAGCTGACACTGCCCAAGCTCTGGCCGGGTTAGCAATTCTTGCAAGGGGTGGCCCTCGGCTAAGACCTCAACCAATGCGGCAAAGGACTGCCCCATCCCACAAGCTTCTGCTTGCACGCCAAGCACTTGAATATCCAGGCCCTCAAGCGACACACTCTTATGCTCCAACCAGGCATTGCTGAGCCTCTGCAAAAGGCGATCAAGATCATCATGCTTGCGGTCACTCGCATTCGCATTTTCGGCAGCGACTGGCTCTGCAGTATGTATCCCCGCAAGGTAATAGCCTTGCTCAGCCTTGCTGATCAGGTTAAGAAACACCGGACATCGCCGAGCCAGCTTTTCAGCCCAGACAAGAAGGCGGGATGCGTCGCCAGACACAAGCTCAAACTCCACTTCGTGAAGCGGTTTTTCCTGTCCGCCAGCGACAATAACGCCCTCGTCTACGGCGCATTCAATCACCGCCTCACCATCGTCCAGCATGACCACCTGGCGAGTAAAATTGGTTTCGAAAACCGGCGCCAGTCGCGCCAAGTTTATACGATCCTCCAAAGGCGTATCCGCCAGCAGGCCAAGTGACAGAGAAGGCCCGGAAACTGGCCATTCCCACTCTTCACGCCGGTGGGCGCCATCCACGAAATCACCACGGGTTTTGAGGGTCTGGATATACCGGCCTCCGGCCTGACGCACGCGCAGGGCAGCTTGTTGGCGGTTAAGCTCTGCATCCGGTGTGTCGTAGTAGCAGTTCACCAGAGATTTATTGTTGCCTTCCCGTGCCTCAGGCTGAGCCCTTAGCCAATCCAAAGCTTCTATGAGATCGTCGGGCTTTAAGCTCAGTTTTATTTCAAGCTCTTCTGCCATGTTTGCCATACCTGTAAATTCCGGGATCCAAAAATGCAAAAACCGGTGACCCAGGGGTCACCGGTTTTCAATACTAAACTAACTGACTAGCTGGTTAGCTGATCAGAAGTAGTATACTGCACCAACTGCTGCGATGGACTTCTCATCACCTGACTTGCCTTCCAGCGAGTACTGAGCTGCGTCGTCAGCATTGGACAGGTAGCCTTCAACATAAACGTACATGTTGTCAGACAGGTTGTGCAGGGCTTGCAGTGCAATGGTGTCGTCCTTGTCGCCAGAAACGTCGTTGTCACGCAGCTGGTAAGACAGAGCGAACTGGTTCGCGCCCAGAGTATAAACACCCATAACACCGAACACATCAGCTACATCTTTACGGGTCTCAAAAGAAGCCGTCAGACGCAGGTCTTCCAGGTTGTAGCTGGCACGCAGACCGTATGTGTTTTCGTTGTTTTTAGGAGCTCTAAGCCCAAGATCTGAGTACTCGGTAGAGCCGTCGTTTGAATCCATTGCGAACGCCAGTTCCAGCGCATCAACGCTGTACATTGCCGCCAACTGGTACGGATAGGACTTGCCACCCGCAGTGGAGTCGCCGTTCACCTGAACTGCAGCACCCAGCCTCAGACCACCGAATGAGGGAGACAGGTACTGAATCAGGTCGCCTTCACCCGTGTCGTAGTTGCCACCGATGTTGGAGCCCACTTCGTAAAAGTTGTAGATCTCGTCAATGGCCTCTTCATACATGGAGTCGTCGGAACCGATCCAAACTTGGCCAAAGGAATCCCCACGCACACCAATGTAGGCCTCATCCAGTCCGTCAATACCACTACTCTTGGCCTTATTGTTAGCGGCGATGTCTTCCAGCTCCAGCTTCAGGAAGCCGGTAATGCCAGGAGCAATTTCGTGATCGTGCTTGATACCCAGTGTGGTGCCGTTGTCCTGGTGCTCAATCGCTGAGCCAGCACCGTCTACGTTGGTGTGGGTCAGTACGTACTGAATGTTACCGTAAACTGTTGGCAGATTGCTTTCCTGAGCCAGCGCGGTGCCAGAAATAGTGGCCGCAGCGATAGCTGATGCAATGAGTGTTTTTTTCATGTTGTATATCCTTTTGCGAGTTATTTCAGGTTTCAACAACGGGTTAATCCCGATTTCCGTGTGGTGCCTCCAGAAAAGCTGGATGGCCCCTAACTTAGGGTCGCTACGTGTCAACTCTATGACATGTCAGCAACTTTTCTTGTTATTGAGATCTGCACTTAGTCAGATCTTTATAGTTCAGTCACTTACAGCCTTCTCTTAAAGCGCTGCCTAATGATCCTTTTTTAATACAAAAGGGCTTAATTTGCAAACTATTAATATCGCATTTTTAGCCCGTTTGGCGCTAGAAGCATAAACCCTTATGCCCTAACTCCATTAATCGAGGCTCTTCCGGCGCCGTCAGAAGGCACCGACAAACCCCCAACCAGCTTCAGCGGGCTGAAAGCATAAAGGTTACAGGCCCATCATTAACTAAACTTACCTTCATATCTGCGCCAAAACTCCCCTCCTTAACCCTTTCTGTACCCATACTGATACGGGCAAGGTCAAGAAAATGAGCGTAGAGTTTTTTTGCCACGTCCGGGGCAGCTGCGCGCGAAAAGCCGGGGCGTGTACCTGAGGAAGTATCAGCGGCAAGCGTAAACTGGGGCACCACAAGCAATGCACCACCCGTATCGAGCAGGCTAAGGTTCATGCGCCCTGCATCATCGGGAAATATGCGGTAGGTAAGTATCTTCCGGCATAATTCCTTTGCCTCAGTCTGTCCATCTCCCTGCTCAACACCCAGCAACAACAGTATACCGGAGCCTATACGCGAAATCTCGCGTCCTTCAACATCAACGCTCGCTTTTGACACTCGCTGCACAAGCCCTTTCATCCGGTTTTTTTAACACTCCGGCTAAATGAGAATTAAAATCAGGCAAGAGTGTATCCATGCAACGGCCTTGTAGCAACCCCAGATGAGGCATCAGCCTGCATTTTTCTCTGCTTTTGCAATCACTTCATCAACACCTTTCATAAGCGCATCAACAATGGCCGGTTCGGAAGCCGAGTGCCCAGCCTCACGGATAATGCGCAACTCTGCTTCTGGCCAGGCTTTACTGAGTGCAAAGGCATTGTCCAACGGGCACACCATATCGTAGCGCCCATGAACGATAATGCCGGGTATATCCCGGAGCTTGTAAGCATCCCTTACAATCTGGTTATCCTCCAGAAACGCAGAATTCATAAAGTAGTGGCATTCGATTCGTGCCAATGCAATAGCCACGTGAGGGTTACCAAAATGTTCAACCACCCGGGGGTTCGGGTGTAAAGTGGCACAGCGCCCCTCCCAAAGCGACCAGGCTTTCGCCGCCTGCATCTGCTCCAATTCGTTGCTACTGGTCAACCGACGGTAGTAAGCGCCTACCATGTCACCACGCTCGGCCTCCGGTATCGGGGCCTCAAAGTCTTGCCAGTAATCCGGGAACACACGGCTTGCGCCATCCTGATAAAACCAGGAAATATCCCGGGGGCGACAAAGAAAAATGCCGCGAAGCACAAGGCCCATAACCCGCTCAGCGTGGGCTTGGGCGTACACCAAACTAAGGGTGGAGCCCCAACTTCCACCAAACAACAGCCAGCGCTCAACACCCAGAAACCTGCGAATGGTTTCCATATCCTGAACCAGCTTATCGGTACTGTTTCCTTCCAACTCTGCCAGAGGGGTTGAGCGGCCAGCTCCGCGCTGATCCATCAGGATTACCCGAAAACGCTCTGCATCAAAGAAGCGACGATGGTAATCCTCACACCCGCCTCCAGGCCCGCCGTGCACAAACAGAACGGGAATGCCCTCGGGGTTACCGCTCTCTTCGAAGTACAACTCATGGGGTGCATCCACCGCCAACCGGTGCTTGGCGTAAGGCTTGATGTCCGGATAAAGAGTAAGCATGGGGCACTCCGTTGATCAGATTGAGTTCAAAGCTAGTGTAGCGGAGTTAAGCGGACACAGCCCCGCTCTTGAATACTATGGAGACAAAAAAGGCCGGGGCTGCATTACCAGCGCCGGCCTGATTCAAATCAGAACAACCTTATTTCTTGCTTGCGCGCTTACGCTCGTTTTCAGTCAGGTACTTCTTACGCAGCCGAATGGACTTGGGCGTTACTTCAACCAGCTCATCGTCATCAATAAACTCCAGTGCCTGCTCAAGAGTAAATTTGATGGGCGGCACCAAGCCGATGACTTCGTCCTTACCAGAGGCACGCATGTTGTCCAGCTTCTTACCTTTGGTGGGGTTAATCACCAGGTCGTTTTCACGGCTGTGAATACCGCAAAGCTGTCCTTCGTATATTTCCTGGCCAGGCTCAAGAAAGAGCTTGCCACGGCTCTGAAGGGTTTCCAGTGAATAGGTCAACGCTGTACCTGTCGCCATGGACACCAACACACCATTCTGGCGGCTTGTCACATCGCCACTCTTGATTGGCCCGTAATGACTGAAGGTTGAGGTAAGGATGCCCGTTCCGGATGTCATGGTCAGGAAAGTGTTGCGGAAGCCAATCAGACCGCGGGCAGGAATGGTGTACTCAAGACGCATACGACCCTTGCCATCCGGCACCATGTCGGTGAGCTCGCCCTTGCGCAAACCCATTTGCTCCATCAAAGGGCCCTGGTGCTGCTCTTCGATATCCACAATAACGTTTTCGTAGGGCTCTTGCTTCTCACCGTCTACTTCCTTGATAACCACTTCCGGGCGACCTACCGCCAGCTCGAAGTTTTCACGGCGCATGTTTTCGATCAGAACCGACAGGTGTAACTCACCACGGCCAGATACTTTGAATTTGTCAGCCGAGTCGCCCTCTTCAACCCGCAAGGCAACGTTGTGCAGCAATTCTTTCTCAAGGCGCTCTTTGATGTTCCGGCTGGTTACGAACTTGCCTTCCTTACCACAGAAGGGCGAGTCGTTAACCTGGAAGGTCATGGACACCGTAGGCTCATCCACCGTCAATGGAGGCAGCGCCTCAACATTGTTCATGTCGCACAGGGTGTCGGAGATGAACAGCTGATCCAGACCACTTACGCACACAATGTCGCCCGCCTGCGCTTCTTCAACTTCCACCCGCTGCAAACCGGAATGCCCCATTATCTTGAGGATACGACCCTGGCGCTTCTTGCCGTCCGCACCTATGGCAACCACCGGGGAGTTGGTTGTGATCTTGCCTCGGGCAATACGACCGATACCAATAACACCCAAAAAGCTGCTGTAGTCGAGCTGGGAAATCTGCATCTGGAAGGGACCTTCCGGATCAACAGAAGGCGCAGGCACGTGATCTACAATCGCCTGGAATACGGCATCCATGTTGTCTGCGAGGTCTTCATGGTCCAGACCAGCAATACCGTTCAGCGCGCTGGCATAAACAATGGGGAAGTCCAGCTGCTCATCGGTAGCACCGAGGCTGTCAAACAGGTCAAACACCTGATCTACAACCCAGTCCGGGCGCGCACCCGGGCGATCAATCTTGTTGACTACCAGGATCGGACGCAGGCCTGCCGCGAATGCTTTCTGGGTTACAAAGCGGGTCTGTGGCATGGGGCCATCGATGGAATCCACCACCAAAAGCACACAATCGACCATGCTCATTACCCGTTCCACTTCGCCACCAAAATCCGCGTGCCCAGGGGTGTCTACGATATTGATGTCGTAGCCATTCCACTTAAGAGCGGTATTTTTGGCAAGTATAGTGATGCCTCGCTCTTTTTCCTGGTCGTTGGAATCCATGACTCGCTCGTTCTCGAGTTCTTTGCGGTCCAGCGTGCCAGACAGTCGCAGCAGCTTGTCTACAAGCGTGGTCTTACCATGGTCAACGTGGGCGATAATGGCGATATTACGAAGTTTTTCAATCACAAATTTATTCCTGAGAAATGCACTCAATGATCTGAAAAGGCCGTTCAGGGAACATTCCCGCACACGCCATCTCAAATCTGTAAAATGAACTCAT
The DNA here is from genome assembly GCF_002806945.1 of Marinobacter salexigens. Lineage (GTDB taxonomy): Bacteria > Pseudomonadota > Gammaproteobacteria > Pseudomonadales > Oleiphilaceae > Marinobacter > Marinobacter salexigens. The sequence continues at coordinate 24,629 of NZ_NIHC01000010.1, read as the reverse complement.
CCACCACAGCCTGGCGGCCCGGCGCCTCACATGCAGCAACCGGTTTGGTAACCCGGGCCCATGCGGAGAAAATGAAGCGGCGCGCAGTATATCGAAAACTCTGCACCGTTAATATGTAGAAGAACGCCTATTTCTTAATCAGTTTCATAAAGCGAACCGGATGCACCAAGTTGGTGCGGCACAGCAGGCCGCAGCCAGAGCACGCACCATTATGGCGCACAAGCCGCTCGTTAGGCCAATCGCCCCCCACCGGGCACACACCCTGTATACTGCCCACAACGCAGTAGTTAGCCCTAGATGGTCAGTTCCTGTTCTGCTACCCAATATTGGCAAGCACTTTGCTTTAGACCTCCCATCAGGTTTTTAACCTCCTGCTCAGCTGAAATGTGAAGGTAAGAGGCAACTGCTTTTGTTAAGCTGCGCAGACCTGCATACCAGACCGGAATTCAGCCCCACAGAGCAATCCGGAACACCGATCACGAATTAGCCCGCGGTGCGGGATTACTTACGGAGCATGCACATGTCCAAGACAGTTGATTTGATCAAAGAGCACGAAGTGAAATGGGTTGATATGCGCTTCACAGACAGCCGTGGTAAAGAGCAGCACGTCACCATGCCAGCAACTGAGGTCAATGAGGACTTCTTTGCTGAAGGCAAAATGTTTGACGGCTCCTCCATTGCCGGCTGGAAAGGCATCAACGAATCCGACATGATTCTGATGCCGGATGACAACAGCTCCGTTCTTGATCCGTTCACTGAAGAAAGCACCGTTAACATCACTTGCGATGTTGTAGAGCCCTCCACCATGCAAGGCTATGAGCGGGACCCACGCTCAGTTGCTCGCCGTGCAGAGGAATACCTGAAGTCCACCGGCATAGCAGACGGCGCTCTGTTTGGCCCCGAGCCAGAGTTCTTCGTGTTCGATTCCGCCAAGTGGAAAACGGATATGCAGGGCTCCATGTATTCGCTTCACTCAGAAGAAGCGGCCTGGGTTTCCGGCGATGACTTCAACAGCAACAACATTGGCCACCGTCCTGGCGTTAAAGGTGGTTACTTTCCTGTACCTCCTGTTGACAGCCTGCACGATCTGCGGGGCGCCATGTGCGCGGCCATGGAATCCATGGGGCTGGTTATTGAAGTACACCACCATGAAGTGGGCACAGCTGGCCAATGTGAAATCGGTGTTGGCCCCAACACCCTGACCAAAAAAGCAGACGAAGTTCAGATCCTTAAATACTGTGTGCACAACGTAGCCCACGCCTACGGTAAAACTGCCACCTTTATGCCCAAGCCAGTGGTAGGTGATAACGGCTCCGGCATGCATGTGCACATGAGCCTGAACAAAGACGGCAAAAACCTGTTTTCCGGTGACAGCTATGCCGGACTGAGCGAAATGGCGCTATTCTACGTTGGCGGCATCATCAAGCACGCCAAGGCCCTGAACGCCTTCACCAACCCGGCTACAAACAGCTACAAGCGGCTGGTCCCCCATTACGAGGCGCCGGTTATGCTGGCCTATTCTGCACGCAACCGCTCTGCATCCATCCGCATTCCGTACGTAACCAGCCCGAAGGCGCGTCGCGTGGAAGTGCGCTTCCCGGACCCAGCGGCCAACCCGTACCTGGCGTTTTCCGCCCTGATGATGGCAGGCCTTGATGGCATCCAGAACAAGATTCACCCTGGCGATGCCATGGACAAGGACTTGTACGACTTGCCTAAAGAAGAGGCTCTCAGCATTCCCAAGGTTGCCGAAACCCTTCAGGAAGCACTGGACGCCCTGAAAGACGACCATGAGTTCCTGACCCGTGGCGGCGTGTTTACAGAAGATATGATTCAGGGCTACATCGATCTGAAGCGTGGCGAAGTTGAACGCATCAACATGACCACACATCCGGTCGAGTTCGAATTGTATTATTCCTGCTAAAAGCCCGCAGCAGCGCCTGCATAAGCTGCAGCGGTACTGAATAGATATAGCAAAGCCTCGCTCCCCCGGAGCGGGGCTTTTTTGCGACCTGGTTTTGTGACCATCAGCACAACACTTCCGCCCTTAACGATATGTAATCATCATCTGCCCACTGCCACATTGAAAAGGCCTGCCCGGCCATTGATAATCAATACAAATACTAACGCAGGCTGTACTTATGAACCCAAGGCTTGGAATCACCGCAGCGCTGATGTTCCTGATAGCAGGGCCGGCTGCCGCCGAGGTGTACCGCTCCGTGGATGCACAGGGCAACGTCACCTTCTCCGATGAACCGTCGAAGGGCGCAGAAACGGTAAAGGTAAAGCCTGTTACCACCATCACTCTCCCCAAACCGCAAAATGTCAGGGAAACCGAAAAGTTGCGTGAAGAGGTGGAACGGGAAGGGTCAGTATACGAAAGCGTTTCTTTCACCCACCCGGCAAACGATCAGGCATTCCACAGTGGCAATGGTGATGTGCATTTTGAAATGCGAAGCACACCAGAACTCAGGCAAGGCCATAAGTATGAGGTAACACTGGATGGCCAGCCCGTTGGCCAGAGCACATCCGGCTCGGTGACCGTTCGCAATGTGTACCGCGGCACCCACGAGGCCGGCCTTCATATTGTTGATAACAACGGAGTTCAAATTAAATCCGGCAGCCCTGTGCGTTTCACCGTTCACCGTCCTTCCGTTCTCAACTGACCTCAAGGCGCACCATTTTGGTGCGCTCGCACTGCAATGGTGCAACAATGACGCACATCGCAATGGCGAAATGCGCCCTGCCCACCTTCCCTTATCTCTGACCAACGACAAGCCAAAACTGGTTCAGTTTTTGCTTCACCTCGTCACAGCGGCCAGAAAGGTTCTTGGGAGTTTTCAGCCTTACGCCTCTTCACTTCTTCTGCCACAAACAGCAGGACGTACACATGGAACACTCGCCAGCTTCAGACAGCCGATATAAAAGCATGCTGGACAACCTCACCACGGCAGTTGTTGTACTGGAGCGCAATCTCAGCATCCACTACCTGAACCCTGCGGCTGAAAACCTGTTTGAAACCAGCATGACTCGCTGTTCTGGTTTGACATTCAGCAGCATTCTTCTGGACTCAGATGACGCCTTCAAAACCCTGAAAAAGGCAGCAGAAACCGGACAGTCCTACACGCGGCGGGAAACCGAGTTCCTTATGACCAGCGGCTCACAGCGATCGGTGGACTACTCTGTATCGCCTCTCGACATGAGTCCAGCAGCCCTGCTGGTAGAAATACAGCCCAGAGATCGCCTCCTGCGCATAAGCCGAGAAGAAGACCTGATCGCCCAACAAGCGACCACCCGTATTCTTGTGCGAGGCATGGCCCATGAGATAAAAAACCCACTGGGCGGTATTCGCGGTGCTGCACAGCTGCTGGACCGGGATCTGGATAACGAGGATCAACGGGAATACACCCGGGTTATCATTGAAGAAGCTGACCGCTTAAGGGGCTTGGTAGACCGCATGCTTGGCCCCAACAAAGCCTTGCAACTGGCACCAACCAATATCCACGAAATACTGGAGCGTGTACGCACCTTACTGGAGGCAGAAAGCAAAGGCAGAGTGTTATTCCAGCGAGATTACGACCCAAGCTTGCCGATGCTCTCCGGGGATAAAGAACTGCTAATACAAGCGTTTTTGAACATTGCCCGCAACGCAATGGAAGCAGCCTTTGAAAACCCTGATCACACTGGCACCGCAAACACACCCACGATCACCTTCCGAACTCGCGCCCTACGGCAAGTATCCATCGGCCCAAACCGCCATCGCCTGATATGCCGGGTAGACATCATCGACAACGGCCCGGGAATCCCGCCAGAGCTGCGCCAGAACATTTTTTACCCGATGATCAGTGGTCGTGCCAATGGCACTGGACTGGGGCTGTCTATCACCCAGGGCATCATCAGCCAACACCGCGGCCTGGTTGAGTGCGAAAGCGAACCAGGCAAGACTAACTTCATTATCTTCCTGCCTCTGGAGGGCACCACATGAACCAGAAATCCGCCAAGGTATGGATAATTGATGACGATCGCAGTATTCGCTGGGTACTTGAGCGTGCCCTTGGGCAGGCGGGCTTGCAGCCCACCGTGTTCGAGAGCGGCGAAAACATCATGAAACGACTTGAACAGGAACAGCCCGACGCGATCATCAGTGATATCCGTATGCCCGGCATCGACGGCATCACAATGCTGTCAAAAATAGCAGAAGCGCACCCAGACCTGCCCGTTATTATCATGACCGCCCATTCCGATCTGGACAGTGCTGTAACCAGTTACCAGACCGGAGCCTTCGAGTATCTTCCGAAGCCTTTTGATGTAGATGATGCCGTTGCCCTGGCAAAACGAGCGGTAGCTCACAGCCATGAAAAACGTGCGGCTACCGAACCCAAGGCAGACACACCTGAACAAAGCACAGAGATCATCGGCGAAGCCCCTGCCATGCAAGAGGTTTTCCGGGCCATTGGCCGGCTTTCCCATTCCAACATCACGGTTCTGATTAATGGTGAAAGCGGCACAGGCAAAGAACTGGTTGCCCAAGCGCTACACAACCACAGCCCTCGCGCCCACCACCCTTTCATTGCCCTGAACATGGCGGCCATCCCGAGAGACCTCATAGAGTCAGAGCTCTTTGGCCACGAAAAAGGTGCCTTTACGGGAGCCTCAGCTATACGCCAGGGGCGGTTCGAGCAGGCTGACCGCGGCACTCTGTTTCTTGATGAAATTGGCGATATGCCAGGCGACACGCAAACTCGCCTGCTGAGGGTTCTTGCCGATGGCGAGTTTTATCGGGTTGGCGGAACTACAGCCGTTAAGGTTGATGTGCGCATCATCGCGGCTACCCACCAAAACCTGGAGAAGCTGGTCGAGTCTGGCGAGTTCCGGGAAGACCTTTTTCACCGCCTGAACGTGATCCGCGTACACCTGCCAAAACTGGCCGAGCGCCGTGAAGACATTCCCCGCCTGATGCAGCACTTCCTGCAGCAGGCTGCCAAGGAGCTGTCTGTAGTACCAAAAACTCTGCGCCCTGAGGCCGAGAGTTTTCTTACAACCCTGCCTTGGCCCGGCAACGTAAGGCAGCTTGAGAACGTCTGCCGATGGCTCACAGTCATGGCCAGTGGTAGAGAAGTGCACATCACGGATCTGCCGCCTGAACTGCGCCACCAAAGTGAGCAACCCACTACCGGGGCCACCTGGCAGGAGGGACTGAAGAACTGGGCGCATCAAGAGCTGAGGCGCGGAGAAACTGCCATTCTTGAGTCGGCCATGCCGGAATTCGAAAAAATCATGATCGAGACGGCTCTTGAATACACAGGCGGGAAACGTCGGGACGCGTCGGTTCTTCTTGGCTGGGGGCGCAATACCCTTACCCGAAAAATCAATGAGTTGGGCATGGACCGCGCAGAGGAAAAATAGGTTTACGAAAAGACAAAAACGGCCGCCGAAGCAGCCGTTTTTTCATTACAAATTACACTTGCTAAGATCTAGAACGGAATGTCGTCATCAAAGTCATCCACCGGCTCAGGCATGCTGCTTCCCTGTGCTGGCGGGTTCTGGTTTTGGCTCTGATTATAACCTTGGTTATAGCCACCACCCTGCTGCGGGTTATTCTGAGGCTGCGCAGCAGGTACCTGCTGTTGCTGAGGACGGCCAGCAGGCGCACCCTGGTTCATACCACCGTCAGCACCACGACTATCCAGCATCTGCATCTGGCCGTTGATATCAACAACCACTTCAGTGGTGTACACATCCTGGCCTTCTTTGTTCGTCCATTTGCGAGTCTGGAGCTTACCTTCGATGTAAACTTTCGAGCCTTTACGCAGGTACTGGCCAGCGATCTCGGCAATCTTTCCGAACATAACGATTCGGTGCCATTCGGTTTTCGGCACCATCTGGCCAGTTTGACGATCCTTGTAACTCTCGTCGGTCGCAAGGCTCAGGTTCACCACTGCATTGCCGTTGGGAGTGTAACGGGTATCCGGATCCTGCCCGAGGTTCCCGATAAGAATAACTTTGTTTACGCCTCTTGCCATGTTCTGCTCCTGATTCTGTTTTCAGCGACACCCGCATTCCTTGCGGGCCTTCGGGTTTCAAGAATTGCTGCTCTGCCGGACGAATGGAAAGTCCGCAAGTAACGCCTCATCAAAGTGCTGTCGGTCCACCTTGAGATAGGCGGTGGCAGCGTTTTCAACAATGACCACATCCTGCACACCCGGCAAGCGGCGCAGACTGCCATCAACATCGTCGTACTGGTCATTCGCCAACTCACGCAACTGTACCACGAAACCTGAATTATGGCTTGGCGCTGGCATAGTCAAAGCCACCAACAACCAGAGCCCGAGAACGGCCACCATAAACCAGACTACACCGTCGATTCCAACCTTCTGCAGCAGGTAACCACCAAAGGCACCACCAAGAAAAGCCCCCATAAACTGGGAGGTGGAATACACGCCCATGGCCGTGCCCTTGCTCGCCGCCGGAGCCTCTTTGCTAATCAGCGACGGCAGGCTGGCTTCCAGAAGGTTAAATGCCATAAAAAAGAAAAACATCACAACCCAAGCCAGCACAAGACTGCTTGAAACGCCCGAAAGCCCCGCCGTCGCCAAGGCCAGCAGAGCAATAGCACCGCAGAGTACTGGCTTCATCACGCGTTTTTTTTCACCAATAATGATAAAGGGCACCATGGCAAAAAATGAGGTAATCATCACACTCAGGTAAAACCACCAATGGGAAGCGCTGGCCAGCCCAAGCTGATTCTGCAGCACAGAAGGAAACACCAAAAACAGCGACGTCAGCACCAGGTGCAGAGCAAAAATACCAAAATCCAGCCGCAATAGACGCTTATCAGACAGCACCCGGCCGAGCATGGCTTTGGCAGGATGAGTATCGGCACTGACTTTATGTTGATGGGGGCTAGGCACTACACGGCTTACGATGATCAAGGCAACCATAGCCAGAACAGCGGTCGCGTAAAAAATCCCCGACAGCCCCCAAGCTGAACCTACCAAGGGCCCGAGCACCAGAGAGACAGAGAAAGAAAGCCCGATTGAGATACCCACCGTTGCCATGGCCTTCGTTCGCTGCTCCTCCCGTGTAAGGTCACTAAGCAGCGCCATCAGCACGCTGGCAATAGCCCCTGCACCCTGAAGGATCCGACCGGCAATAACAACGTATATTGAATCGGCTGAGCCGGCCAATATACTGCCTGCTGCAAACAGAATCAGGCCGATATAAATCATGCGTTTGCGGCCAACGCGGTCGGAAAGCAGGCCAAAAGGTATCTGCAGCAATGCCTGGCTCAGTCCGTAAGCGCCAATGGCAAAGCCGAGCAATGCCGGCGTTGCGCCCTCGAGGCCCTCACCCAGCAACATGAACACTGGCATGATCATGAACAATCCGAGCATGCGTATGGCATACACAGACGCCAGCGCAAATACGGAGCGTTTTTCCAGCGAATTCACGGTAGTGGGCTCCTCTTGAAGGCTTGCTTGGGTGGCTTTGCGAATAAGCATATTTTTAACAGGCGGCGCATTGTAACAGAAGCTTCTGCCACGAGGCACAGCCGCTGGTTTATCGGCGCTGTTATCGGCACCTTCGCCGAAGCCGGCGTAACACGGTATAATTCCCGTTTTTTCTCTACGCGAGGTGTTATGGATCATATCCAGATCAAGGGGGCACGTACCCACAACCTGAAAAACATCGACCTGGATATCCCAAGGGACAAACTGATCGTTATAACGGGTCTATCCGGCTCAGGTAAATCATCCTTGGCATTCGATACGCTTTATGCAGAAGGTCAGCGGCGCTATGTGGAATCCTTATCCACCTACGCCCGCCAGTTCCTCTCTATGATGGAGAAGCCCGATGTGGATCACATCGAAGGGCTCTCCCCTGCCATTTCGATTGAGCAAAAGTCCACCTCTCACAACCCGCGCTCAACCGTTGGCACCATCACTGAGATCTACGACTACCTCAGATTGATGTTTGCACGCGCTGGTGAGCCTCGGTGCCCGGAGCACGGTCAACCACTTGAAGCGCAGACCGTCAGCCAAATGGTGGATCAGGTGCTGGCGATGCCTGAAGACAGCAAACTGATGATCCTTGCTCCGGTGATTCGTGACCGCAAAGGGGAACACCTGCAAGTTGTAGAAACCATGCGCAGCCAAGGTTTTATACGTTTGCGGATAGACGGAACGGTCTATGATATTGACGACGTTCCAGCACTCGATAAAAAGCGCAAACATCAGATAGATGTGGTTGTGGACCGCTTCAAGGTAAAGCCCGGCCAGGAGCAGCGCCTGGCTGAAAGCTTTGAAACGGCACTGGGGCTTGCTGACGGCATTGCGCTAATTGCACCTATGGACGCAGAAGCGGGTTGTGAGGGCGAAGAAACGACCTTTTCTGCTAAATACGCCTGTACACAATGTGGCTACGCTCTCAGCGAATTGGAACCAAAACTGTTTTCCTTCAACAACCCGGCTGGCGCATGCCCGACCTGCGACGGCCTGGGGGTAAAACAGTTCTTTGATAGTGAGAAAATCGTCCAGCACCCTGAAGCAACACTCGCAGCCGGTGCCATAAAGGGCTGGGATCGGCGGGCAGTGTATTACTTCCAGATGCTGGGCAGCATCGCCGAGCACTACAACATAGACCTGGAGACACCCTGGGAGGAGCTCCCTGAAAAATTCCGAACCATGCTTCTATTTGGATCAGGCAGCGACGACATACCGTTTCGCTACGTAAACTCACGCGGCCATATCATGGAAAGGGCACACCCCTTCGAAGGTATTATCCCGAACCTTGAGCGCCGGTACCGGGAAACAGACTCCCAGAGCGTGCGCGAAGAGCTGTCCCGCAACCTAAGTACTGCGCCTTGCAAAGAATGCCATGGCTCCCGGCTTAGACGCAGTGCCCGCCATGTGTTCATTGAAGAGCGCAACCTTCCGGACATAACTCGCCTGCCAATTGGCGAGGCCTACTCCTACTTTGACGCACTGTCCTTGCCCGGCAGACGGGGCGAGATTGCAGAAAAAATCACTAAGGAAATTCGGCAGAGACTGCAATTTCTGGTGAATGTGGGTCTGGAATACCTGACCCTTGAGCGCAGCGCCGACACCCTGTCTGGCGGTGAAGCGCAACGAATAAGGCTCGCCAGCCAGATAGGCGCGGGCTTGGTAGGCGTTATGTACATTCTGGATGAACCTTCGATCGGCCTGCACCAGCGGGACAATGACCGCCTGCTGAGCACTCTCACCCATCTGCGCGACCTGGGTAACACCGTGATCGTTGTAGAGCATGACGAGGACGCCATTCGGGCAGCCGATCATGTTATTGATATCGGGCCGGGCGCCGGCGTCCACGGCGGCCAGATCATTGCCCAAGGCACGCCTGCCGAGATCCTGGAAAACCCCGACTCACTGACAGGCCAATATCTCAGTGGCACCAAGGAAATAGCCGTCCCCGAAATCCGAAATAAAGGCATTGGCGAAATCCTGACACTGACCGGCGCAACCGGGAACAATCTGCAGGATGTCACCCTGAACCTGCCCCTGGGCATAATGACTTGCATAACCGGCGTATCTGGCTCCGGCAAATCCACCCTGATAAACAGCACCCTGTACCCCGTTGCAGCGGCCAAACTCAACAAAGCCACTAGCCTGAGCGCTGCGACGTACAGGGGTATCACAGGTCTCGACCAGCTGGACAAAGTGATCGACATAGATCAAAGCCCGATTGGAAGAACACCTCGCTCCAACCCCGCCACCTACACCGGCCTGTTCACCCCAATCCGCGAACTCTTCGCCGGAACCCAGGAAGCCCGTTCGCGGGGATACAAACCGGGGCGCTTCTCGTTCAACGTTAAAGGCGGACGTTGCGAAGCCTGCCAGGGCGACGGCATGATCAAGGTAGAAATGCACTTCCTCCCGGACGTATACGTTCCATGCGATGTATGCAAAGCCAAACGCTACAACCGGGAAACCCTCGAGGTGCGCTACAAAGGAAAAAACATCAACGAAGTGTTGAGCATGACCGTAGAAGAAGGCCGGGAGTTTTTCGATGCCGTTCCCTTCCTCGCCAGAAAACTGCAAACCCTCATCGATGTAGGCCTCTCCTACATCCGCCTTGGACAAAGTGCAGTCACCCTCTCTGGCGGTGAAGCCCAGCGCGTAAAGCTCGCCAAAGAGCTCTCAAAACGCGACACAGGCAAAACCCTGTACATACTCGACGAGCCAACTACAGGTTTGCACTTCTACGACATTCAGCAATTACTGAACGTACTGGAACGCCTGAGAGACCACGGCAACACCATTGTGGTTATCGAGCACAATCTGGACGTAATCAAAACGGCGGACTGGATAATCGACCTGGGCCCGGAAGGCGGTTCCGGCGGCGGTCAGATTATTGCTGAAGGTACGCCTGAAGAAGTTGCACAAAACCCAGCTTCCCATACCGGCCGCTACCTGAAACCAATGCTGGGACCAAAAGCAAACTAACTCAAAGCATGTTCGGCCCGGGGTGGCGGGTGCATTTTCTGCCGGAAAAAGATGTCTGAGCGCAGCGAGTTATTTTTCCAAAGAAAATGCACCCGCCACCCCGGGCCAGCCCCCTAAGCAGCAATTACCGAATAAACCATCAAATTTTAGACACAAAAAAACCGGGAACCTTACGGCACCCGGTTTTTTTGTGGACTAAGGAACGATATTACTCGTCGCCTTCGTCCACTTCTTCTGCTTCGATGTCCAACGGACGCCCAACCAGCTCAACAAATGCCATAGGGGCATTGTCGCCAGCGCGGAAGCCACACTTCAGAATGCGAAGGTAACCACCCGGACGCTCATTGTAACGGGGGCCAAGCTCATCAAACAGCTTGGCAACCGCCGCGTCGTCGCGCAGGCGAGAAAACGCCAGACGACGATTCGCTACCGAATCTTTTTTGGCGAGCGTGATCAAAGGCTCAGCTACACGACGAAGCTCTTTGGCTTTCGGCAGCGTTGTTTTAATCAGCTCATGACCAACCAGTGACGCAGTCATGTTACGAAACATGGCCTTGCGATGCGCACTGGTCCTGCTGAACTTACGACCACTCTTACGATGACGCATTGCTCTGATTCCTTACCTTAAACTAATCGGCAATCAACCGCCCAGAACCCGGTCGTCGCCACGAAGGCTAGCCGGTGGCCAGTTATCAAGACGCATGCCCAGAGACAAACCACGGGACGCCAGAACGTCCTTAATCTCGGTTAGCGACTTCTTACCAAGGTTAGGCGTCTTCAACAGCTCAACTTCTGTGCGCTGGATCAGATCACCGATGTAGTAAATATTTTCAGCCTTCAAGCAGTTAGCCGAACGCACCGTCAATTCCAGATCATCCACCGGACGCAGCAGAATAGGATCAATTTCTTCCTCTTCCTCAACGCGCTCAGGCTCTTTTTCGTGATCAAAATCGACAAATACTGCCAGTTGCTGCTGGAGAATGGTGGCTGCCCGGCGAATCGCTTCTTCCGGATCAATCGTGCCGTTCGTCTCCAAATCAATAACCAGCTTGTCCAGATCGGTACGCTGCTCTACCCGTGCACTTTCCACGGAGTAGGCTACACGGCGAACCGGACTGAAGGTTGCGTCCAATTGCAGTCGGCCGATGGCGCGGGTTTCATCTTCCTCGAGACCACGCTGATCTGCCGGCTCATAGCCGCGACCACGCGCAACACGCAGACGCATGTTCACTTCACCCTTTTCACTCAGGTGACAGATCACATGATCCGGGTTGGAAATCTCGACGTCATGATCCAGCTTGATATCACCGGCTGTAACAACGCCCGGGCCTTTTTTGCTGAGCGTAAGCTCAGTGTCGTCCCGACCATTCATCTTGACGGCAACGCCTTTGAGATTCAGCAGAATCTCAATAACGTCTTCCTGGACACCTTCAATCGCGCTGTACTCGTGCAAGACACCGTCAATCTGCGCTTCAGTAACAGCGCAGCCCGGCATCGAAGACAAGAGAATGCGACGCAGTGCGCTACCCAAAGTGTGGCCAAACCCTCTTTCCAGAGGCTCCAGCGTGACTTTGGCGCGCATGGCACTCGATTCTTTCACGTCAATGGTACGAGGTGTCAATAACTCTTGTACTGAACGCTGCATAGACGCCCCTATCTACTATCGTTGCTTATCAGGCTTTACTTGGAGTAAAGCTCGACGATGAGGTTCTCGTTGATGTCGGCCGGCAACTCAGTACGCTCAGGTACTGACTTGTAAACGCCGGACATCTTGTTGGCGTCGACCTCTACCCAGCTCACCGGTGCACGGCTTGCAGACAGTTCCAGAGCGCCTTTAACACGCAGCTGGTTTCTGGCTTTTTCACGCACACTCACAACATCACCAGGCTTGACCTTGTAGGAAGGAATATTCACTACCTTGTCGTTAACCAGGATCGCCTTGTGAGAGACGAGCTGACGGGATTCTGCACGGGTCGAACCAAAGCCCATGCGGTATGCAACGTTATCAAGACGAGTCTCAAGAAGTTGCAGCAGGTTTTCACCTGTTGCGCCCTTCAGGCGAGCCGCCTCTTTATAATAGTTGCGGAATTGCTTTTCGAGAACGCCATAGATACGACGAACTTTCTGTTTCTCTCGAAGCTGCACGCCGTACTCAGACAGACGACTGCGACGCGCGCCGTGCATACCCGGCGGAGTCTCGATGTTGCACTTGGAATCCAGCGCGCGAACACCGCTCTTGAGAAAAAGGTCTGTCCCTTCACGACGAGACAGCTTGCACTTCGGGCCTATATAACGAGCCATAATTCACTGTCTCCTGTGTTAGACGCGGCGCTTTTTGGGCGGACGACAGCCGTTATGGGGAATCGGCGTCACATCTGTGATGTTAGTGATCTTGTAGCCGCACGAATTCAACGCACGAACTGCAGACTCACGTCCTGGCCCGGGACCCTTAACCTCTACGTCCAGGTTTTTAAGGCCGTATTCAGCAGCCGCGTTACCGGCTCTTTCAGCTGCTACCTGCGCAGCAAAAGGTGTGCTCTTACGTGACCCACGAAAACCGGACCCACCAGAGGTGGCCCAGGACAGAACGTTGCCCTGACGGTCAGAAATGGTCACGATCGTGTTGTTGAAGGACGCGTGTACGTGCGCGACGCCATCAACAACGGTCTTTTTCACCTTTTTACGGGTACGTGTACCTGGCTTTGCCATGTTTGCCTACCTGTTACTTACGAATAGGTTTGCGTGGACCTTTACGGGTGCGTGCGTTGGTCTTTGTGCGCTGGCCGCGGACAGGAAGCCCGTGACGATGGCGCAGACCACGGTGACATCCGAGATCCTTCAAACGCTTAATGTTCATCTGTACTTCACGACGCAGATCGCCCTCAACGACAACTTTACCCACTTCGGTACGAAGTGACTCAAGCTCATCGTCAGACAGGTCTTTGACCTTGACGTCCGGCTTAACGCCGGTTGCATCGCAAAGCTTCTGGGCTGTTGTCTTGCCAACACCAAAGATGTAGGTCAGCGAGATAACAGCATGTTTGTGATCGGGTATATTGACACCGGCTATACGTGCCATCCAAATTACTCCGCGTTCAAAGCTTTGCTGTGTGAATTTTCCGCCACAGAAATGGGGCGCGAAATAATAGCGCCTGACCCGGCATCGAGTCAAGCGCCATCATTGCGAACCTCTTTCGCTAGCCAGGATGCTTCCCGAGGGAATCAGCCCTGACGCTGCTTGTGGCGAGGCTCCGAGCAAATGACTCTTACTGAGCCATTGCGACGAATTACTTTGCAGTTACGGCAAATTTTCTTTACCGAAGCGCGTACTTTCATTGTCGACTCCAGTTTTCAAGGGGAACGGTATTAACCGTTCCGTCCATAGCCCTTGAGATTGGACTTCTTCATCAGCGATTCATACTGATGCGACATCAGGTGCGACTGAACCTGCGCCATGAAATCCATCACCACGACTACAACAATCAGCAGTGAGGTGCCGCCCAAATAGAACGGAACATTCCCGGCAACCATCAGAAACTGAGGGAACAGAGATACTGCTGCAATGTACATTGCACCGAACAGGGTCAAACGAGTCAGAACACCATCTATATACTTAGCTGTCTGATCGCCAGGACGAATGCCCGGTATAAACGCGCCAGAGCGCTTGAGGTTATCCGCAACTTCTTTCGGGTTATACATCAGAGCTGTGTAGAAGAAGCAGAAGAAAACGACCGCTGCTGCAAACAGAATAATGTACAACGGCTGGCTTGGCGCCAATGCCTGGGAAATATCACTGAGCCATTCCATGCCTTCACCCTGACCAAACCACTGCCCCAACGATGCCGGGAAAAGCAGAATGGATGAAGCAAAGATGGGCGGGATAACCCCGGCCATGTTTACCTTCAAAGGCAAATGACTGGACTGCTGAGCAAAAACACGACGCCCCTGCTGTCGCTTGGCATAGTTGATGGTCAGACGACGCTGCCCACGCTCCATAAACACTACGAAGCCAACTACTGCAATAGCAAGGATACCGATACCCAGAACCACCAACAGGCTCATTTCGCCGTTACGAGCCTGCTCCAGAGTCTGGCCGATTGCACCGGGAAGCCCGGCGACAATGCCTGCAAAAATCAGCAGGGAGATGCCGTTACCGACACCGCGCTCAGTAATCTGCTCACCCAACCACATCATGAAGACAGCACCACTCACGAAAGAAACAACCGCCACAAAGTGAAAGCTGAAACTGTCATTAAAGGTGACGCCTTGAGAGGCCAAACCAACAGAAATACCAAAACCCTGAACCAGAGCCAGGAGAACCGTACCGTACCGCGTATACTGGCTTATCTTTCGACGCCCAGCCTCACCTTCTTTTTTCAGCTGCTCAAGCTGCGGGCTGACCGCAGTCATGAGCTGCATGATAATAGAGGCAGAGATATACGGCATGATACCGAGAGCGAAGATACTCATGCGCTCGAGCGCACCACCTGAAAACATGTTGAACATACTCAGAATTGTGCCCTGATTCTGCTCAAACAATGCCGCCAAACGGTCAGGGTTAATTCCTGGCACCGGAATGTGTGCACCAATCCGGTACACCAATAATGCCAGGAAGACGAACCAAAGCCGTGACTTAAGCTCGGCCAGTCCTTTCCCCGCGCCCGCAGGCAATGATGCGTTCTTCGCCATTTAGTCCTCGACTCGCCTTAGTCTTCGACTTTGCCACCCGCGGCAGAAATTGCCTCGCGCGCGCCTTTAGTTACACGAAGTCCCTTTACAGTTACTGCGCGGTCAAGTTCGCCCGACAGAATAACTTTGGCTTCGCGAATTTCCTCGCGGATGATGTCCGCCTTTTTAAGGCCAGCAAGATCCACTACATCGCCTTCTACCTTCGCCAGTTCGTTCAGACGAATCTCAGCAACATAGCGCTGCTGGCGCGACGTAAAGCCAAATTTCGGAAGACGACGGGCCAAAGGCTGCTGACCACCCTCGAAACCAGGAGCAACGCTGCCACCGGAACGAGATTTCAGACCTTTATGACCGCGACCACCGGTTTTACCGATGCCGCTACCGATACCACGACCAACGCGCTTGGCGGCGGGACGTGAACCGGGCTCTGGACTAAGTTCGTTCAGACGCATCTTAGTTCTCCTCAACCCGAACCAGGTAATTAACCCGGTTGATCATGCCGCGAATGGAAGGAGTATCTTCCAATTCAACGGTGTGACCGATTTTACGAAGACCCAGGCCTTTCACACAAAGCTTGTGCTTGGGCTGGCAGCCGATGGGGCTGCGGGTCAGAGTTACTTTGATCGTATTTGCGTTCGCCATGACTTCAACCCAGAATCTCTTCGACGGATTTACCGCGCTTGGCTGCAATATCTTCAGGCGCTTGAGTAGCCTGGAGACCCTTGATGGTGGAACGTACCACGTTTACCGGGTTTGTAGACCCGTAGCACTTGGACAGTACGTTCTGAACACCTGCAACTTCCAACACAGCTCGCATCGCACCACCAGCGATGATCCCTGTACCTTCAGAGGCTGGCTGCATATACACCTTGGAGCCACCATGCTGGGCTTTTACAGCGTATTGCAAGGTAGTACCGTCAAGCGGCACATCCACCATGTTCTTGCGTGCAGCTTCCATCGCCTTCTGAATCGCAACCGGCACTTCACGAGCCTTGCCGCGACCGAAGCCAACGCGTCCTTTACCGTCACCAACAACGCTCAGCGCGGTGAACGCAAATACGCGACCGCCCTTGACCACCTTGGCAACGCGATTCACCTGAACCAGCTTCTCCTGGAGCTCAGGCGCTTTCTGATCGTTAACGCTCATCTTCTCCACCTCTTAGAATTGCAAGCCAGCTTCACGGGCTGCGTCGGCCAAAGCCTGAACACGGCCGTGATAACGGTAACCGGAGCGGTCGAATGCTACCTGCTCCACACCTGCCGCCTTGGCACGCTCAGCAATCAGCTGACCAACCTTCTTGGCGGCGTCCACGTTACCGGTTGCACCCTGGCGCAGTTCCTTATCCAACGTGGAGGCAGTGGCTAAAACCTGACTGCCATCTGCTGTCGTAACCTGGGCGTACATATGACGCGGAGTGCGGTGAACGCACAAACGTGTCGTACCCAGTTCACGGATCTTCATGCGCACTTTGCGTGCGCGACGCAATCTTTCGTTATTCGCGCTCATAGTCCCGCCTTATTTCTTCTTGGCTTCTTTGCGTCTGACCTGCTCATCCGCATACCGTACACCTTTGCCTTTGTAAGGCTCGGGCGGACGGAACGCGCGGATCTCTGCAGCGACGTGGCCAACCTGTTGCTTGTCGATACCGCGAATGACTACTTCCGTATTAGAAGGAGTTTCAGCAGTGATCCCCTCGGGCAGCTCATAAGAAACCGGGTGAGAAAAACCCAGTGTCAGATTGAGCTTCGTACCTTGCGCCTGGGCCCGATAACCTACACCGACCAGCTGGAGCTTGCGCTCGAAGCCAGCGGATACACCAGTTACCATGTTATTGACCAGCGCACGGGTTGTACCGGCAAGAGCGCGGGACTTTTGGGCACCATCGCGAGCAGCAAAACGAAGAAGGTTCTCTTCCTGTTTCACTTCAACCGCCTGGTGAATAGAAAAATCTAGAGCTCCCTTGGAGCCCTTAACACTAATTTCCTGTCCGTTCAGCTTAACCTCAACACCGGAAGGCAGCACGACAGGATTATTGGCAACCCTGGACATGTGATTCTCCTAGAATACGGTGCAGATGACTTCGCCACCCACGCCAGCAGCTCGTGCGGCGCGGTCAGTCATAACGCCCTTGGACGTAGAGACAATCGCGACTCCTAAACCACCGGATACCTTCGGTAGCTCCCCAGTGCCCTTGTACTGGCGCAGACTTGGGCGACTAACGCGCTTGATCTGCTCAATGACAGGCTTACCACCGAAGTACTTGAGCGTGATTGTCAACTCGGGCTTTACATCGGCTGAAACGGAAAAGTCTGCAACATAGCCTTCGTCTTTAAGAACCTGGGCTACCGAGACCTTCATTTTGGAAGACGGCATCGTAACATCAGCTTTCGATGCCATCTGGGCATTGCGAATACGAGTTACCATATCCGCAAGCGTATCTTGCATGCTCATTAGTATGAGGCTCCTGATCTTTTTAGTTGTGCAGCGGCGCGCCGCACCGCTTACCAACAGGCACCCTGACCGAAGCCAGGATACCTATCTTACCAGCTTGCTTTGGTCAGGCCCGGTACGTCACCACGCATGCCGTATTCGCGGAGTTTGATCCGTGAAAGCTCGAACTTGCGTAGAACGCCGTGGGGACGACCAGTAACCTGGCAACGATTACGAAGACGCGAGGGGGATGCATCGCGAGGAAGCTGCTGGAGCTTCATCTGCGCATCCCAACGGTCATCATCGCTGGTATTTGGGTTCTTGATAATCGCCTTGAGTTCAGCGCGCTTCGCTGCATACTTCGCAACGGTTTGCTCGCGCTTCAGCTCACGGTTTTTCATTGAAACCTTAGCCATTACTCTCGTTCCTTTATTTCTTGAACGGAAAACCGAAAGCTTTCAGTAGCTCACGACCTTCATCGTCGGTACGGGCACTGGTGGTAATGGTGATATCCAATCCTCGGATCTTGTCGACTTTGTCGTACTCGATCTCCGGGAAGATAATCTGCTCACGCACACCCATGCTGTAGTTACCGCGCCCGTCAAAAGACTTGGGATTCAGACCGCGAAAGTCACGAATGCGGGGAACCGCAATGTGTACCAAGCGATCAAAGAAATCCCACATACGCTCGCCGCGCAAGGTAACTTTACAGCCAATCGGCCATCCTTCACGGATTTTGAAACCCGCAACAGATTTACGCGCTGTAGTGACAACCACTTTTTGACCTGCCAGGCGCTCAAGATCCGCCACAGCATTTTCAATCAGCTTCTTGTCACCGACCGCTTCGCCGACACCCATGTTCAGGGTAATCTTTTCGATACGCGGCACCTGCATAACGTTCTTGAAACCGAACTCTTTCTGCAGGGCGGGTACCACTTCCTTGCTGTACTGCTCTTTCATGTTAAGCATCGTAACCACCACCGCTTACTGGTTATCGACAGCTTCTTTCGTAGCCTTGAAGATCCGCGACTTTGTACCGTCTTCCTTGATCTGGAAGCCGACACGATCGGCTTTGCCGGTCTGCGGATTAAAAATAGCTACGTTGGAAGCCTGGATAGGTGCTTCTTTTTCGACGATGCCACCAGGGGTGCCCAACATCGGGTTTGGTTTGGTGTGCTTCTTCATCATATTGATGCCGGAAACAATTACCTTACCATCGTCCTGAACTTTCAGAACTTTACCACGTTTGCCTTTGTCTTTCCCCGTAGTGACGATTACTTCGTCATCTCGTTTAATCTTTTTCATAACCGGCCTCTGGTCCTTTAAAGTACTTCGGGTGCCAGTGAGATAATTTTCATGAACTTTTCGTTTCGCAGTTCACGGGTAACCGGTCCGAAGATACGGGTACCAATGGGTGCGTCCTGAGCATTCAGAAGTACAGCCGCGTTACCGTCGAAACGGATCAGCGACCCGTCGGGACGACGGACACCCTTGCGGGTGCGCACTACTACAGCTTTCAGGACCTGGCCCTTTTTCACTTTTCCGCGGGGGATGGCTTCCTTGACGGTCACCTTAATGATATCCCCTACGTTGGCGTAACGCCGGTGTGAACCGCCCAGGACCTTAATGCACATCACCTGACGCGCACCGCTGTTATCCGCGACTTCAAGCATTGTCTGAGTCTGAATCATGGTTGTTCTCCGGGCGATTTACACCTTGGATGCTTTCTCGGTGACTTCCACCAGCGACCAGCTCTTGGTCTTGGAGATCGGACGGATCTCCTCGATGGTTACCTTGTCACCAATGTTGCACTGATTGTTCTCATCGTGAGCATGGATCTTGGTTGAACGCTTCAAGTACTTACCGTACAAAGGGTGCTTCACCTGACGCTCGACCAACACCACGATGGACTTCTCCATCTTGTTGCTTACGACCTTGCCGCTAAGAGTTCTGGCAGTTTGGGTAGTTTCGGTCATGTCACTGTCCTGCCTTTTCGTTCAATACTGTTTTCACGCGAGCAATGTCACGCTTCACCCCAGCGAGAAGGTGAGACTGATTGAGCTGACCTGTCGCCTTGCGCATGCGCAGGTTGAACTGCTCCTTCAGGAGATTGATCAGCTCCTTGTTCAGCTCCTCGGCTGATTTTTCACGCAGCTCTGTTGCTTTCATCACATCACCGTCCTCGTTACGAAGGTGGTCTGTACCGGCAATTTAGCCGCTGCGAGCGTGAAGGCTTCACGTGCGATATCTTCTGAAACACCTTCCATCTCGTAGAGCATCCGGCCTGGCTGAATCTCAGCCACCCAATACTCGACAGAACCCTTACCTTTACCCATACGTACTTCAAGCGGCTTGCCGGTGATCGGCTTGTCCGGGAACACTCGGATCCAGATCTTCCCGCCACGCTTGATCTTACGCGTCATGGTACGACGAGCCGCTTCAATCTGGCGCGCAGTTATACGCCCACGGGTTGTCGCTTTCAATCCGTATTCACCGAAGCTCACCTTGTTGGCGCGGTGAGCAAGACCGGTATTACGGCCCTTCATTACCTTGCGAAATTTGGTGCGTTTTGGTTGCAGCATAAGATTGCCCCTTTACTT
Source organism: Marinobacter salexigens (assembly GCF_002806945.1). Taxonomy (GTDB): domain Bacteria; phylum Pseudomonadota; class Gammaproteobacteria; order Pseudomonadales; family Oleiphilaceae; genus Marinobacter; species Marinobacter salexigens. The sequence goes on along the minus strand of NZ_NIHC01000010.1, from coordinate 4,425 downwards.
AGAACCTTTCTTCCCAGAGGCTTTCTTGTCAGCACGGACCTGTTCCATACCACCAAGAATCTCACCTTTGAAGATCCATACCTTGACGCCGATAATGCCGTAAGTGGTATTCGCTTCGTAGGTTGCGTAATCAATATCTGCACGCAATGTGTGCAGCGGAACACGACCTTCGCGGTACCACTCGGAACGCGCAATTTCAGCACCCCCGAGACGACCACCAACCTGAATCTTGATACCCTTGGCACCCTGGCGCATGGCATTCTGAACCGCGCGCTTCATAGCGCGACGGAACATCACACGACGCTCCAACTGGCCGGCAACGTTTTGCGCTACCAGGCGAGCATCCAGATCCGGCTTGCGGACTTCTTCGATGTTGATGTGCACAGGCACACCCATCATCTCGCCAACTTCACGACGCAGACGATCAACATCTTCACCCTTCTTACCGATAACAATACCGGGGCGGGCAGTATGAATCGTGATACGGGCGTTCTGAGCAGGGCGCTCGATCACAATCTTGCTAACAGACGCCTTAACCAGGCGCTTGTCGAGGAATTCGCGAACCTGAATGTCATTCAACAGATTCTGTGCGTATTCCTTTTTATCGGCATACCAGACTGAGTTGTGCTCTTTAATCACACCCAGGCGGAAGCCGATCGGATTTACTTTATGACCCATCTGAGCATCTCCTACTTGTCGGCGACCTTGACGGTGATATGACAGGTGCGCTTCATGATTCTATCAGCGCGCCCCTTGGCTCTAGCCTTGATCCGCTTGAGCGTTGGGCCCTCATCCACCATTACGGTGGAAACCCGCAGTTCGTCAACGTCCAGACCTTCGTTATGCTCAGCGTTGGCAATGGCAGACTCAAGAGCTTTCTTGATGATTACCGCCGCCTTCTTAGGGCTGAAAGTCAGAATGTTCAGGGCGTCCTCAACCGGCTTGCCGCGGACCTGATCGGCGACAAGGCGTGCTTTCTGAGCTGAGAGGCGAGCGCCCTTGTACTTGGCTGCTACTTCCATTTCTATTCCCCTCACAATCAGCGTTTAGCTTTCTTGTCGGCCGAGTGGCCACGATAAGTACGCGTTGCCGCGAACTCTCCCAGTTTATGCCCGACCATATCTTCGGTTACATAAACCGGCACGTGTTGCCTGCCGTTGTGGACTGCGATGGTCAGGCCTACGAACTCTGGAAAGATCGTTGAGCGACGCGACCAGGTCTTGATCGGTCGCTTGTCGTTCGCTTCCAGAGCTGCCTCGACCTTCTTCAACAGATGCAGGTCTATAAAAGGACCTTTCTTTAAAGAACGTGGCACAGCATTTACCTCTATGTAGTCGTTTACTTGGCTGAACGACGACGCACTATCATATTATCAGTACGCTTGTTCTTACGAGTCTTATGCCCTTTGGTCGGAACACCCCACGGAGTAACCGGGTGACGTCCGCCAGAGGTACGCCCTTCACCACCACCATGCGGGTGGTCAACTGGGTTCATAGCAACACCACGTACTGTTGGACGCTTGCCACGCCAACGTGATGCACCCGCTTTGCCAAGCTGCTTGGCGCTATGCTCACTGTTGGATACTGCTCCCAGTGTGGCACGGCAATCTACAAGCACCTTACGCATTTCACCTGAGCGCAGGCGGATGGTCGCATAAGCGCCTTCCCGAGCAACCAGCTGTACGGATGCGCCCGCAGAGCGAGCCAGCTGAGCACCTTTGCCAGGCTTGAGCTCAACGCAATGGATCACAGAACCAACCGGGATATTCCGCAGCGGCAATGTGCTTCCAACCTTGATAGGCGCGTCGATTCCTGAGCGCACAGGGTCGCCAATTTGCATACCCTTGGGAGCGATAATATAACGACGCTCACCATCGGCATACTTAATCAGCGCGATGTGCGCAGAGCGGTTAGGATCGTACTCAATGCGCTCAATTGTCGCAGGAATACCATCTTTAGTCCGCTTAAAATCAATAATACGGTAGTGCTGCTTGTGGCCACCACCAATGTGCCGGGAAGTGATCCGGCCATTGTTATTACGGCCACCCGACTTGCTTTGAGATTCCACCAACGGTGCGTAAGGGCGCCCTGTGTGCAGGTCCGGGTTGTAAAGTTTTACAACGTGACGGCGTCCGGCAGATGTTGGCTTGGTTTTGACGATCGGCATATTACGACCCCTTTACCTTATTCCACATCCAGAAAATCGATGTCCTGACCTTCAGCCAGCTTTACATAAGCCTTACGAATGTCATTACGCTTGCCGAACCCGCGGACAGTGCGCTTAAGCTTGCCCTTACGGTTCAGAACCTGAACACCTTCTACGGTGACGTTGAACAGCTGTTCAACAGCCTTCTTGATTTCCGGCTTGGTAGCGTCCGGGGCTACCCGGAAAACAACTTGTCCATGCTCGGCCACCAGAGAGGCCTTCTCCGATACGTGAGGCCCAAGAAGGACCTTATAAATACGTTCCTGATTCATCCCAGCATCTCCTCGATCTTCTTCAGAGCGGGAACAGTCACCACAACCTTCTCAAAGGCGACCAAGCTAACCGGATCCAACCCAGCAACATCACGCACATCGACGTGAGGTACGTTGCGAGAAGCCAGATGCAGGTTATGCTCCAGGCTTTCAGTCAAAATCAGGGCATTTGCAACACCCAGATCTGCAAGCTTGGAGGTGAAGGCCTTGGTCTTTGGCGCATCGACTGTAAAGTCGTCAACCAACACCAGACGCTCCTGACGAACCAACTCGGAGAAGATAGAACACATCGCAGCGCGATACATTTTACGGTTAACTTTTTGCTCAAAACCGCGGGGTTTAGCAGCAAAGGTTACACCACCGGAGCGCCAGATCGGGCTACGGATAGTACCAGCACGAGCGCGACCTGTGCCCTTCTGACGCCAGGGCTTCTTACCACCACCACTGACTTCTGAACGGTTTTTCTGAGCTTTGGTTCCCTGACGGCCACCTGCCATGTAGGCAGTTACAACCTGGTGAACCAGAGCCTCGTTAAAATCTTTGGCAAATGCAGCTTCGGATACAGAAACTTCCTTACCGCTACCTGTAATAGTCAATTCCATCGAACCGCTCCTCAGGCTTTAAGTGCAGGCTTGATGACAACATCACTGCCAGTTGCGCCGGGTACGGCACCACTAATCAACAGGAGGTTGCGCTCGGCGTCGACACGGACAACTTTCAGGTTCTGCACAGTGACTTGTGCATTCCCCATCTGGCCCGCCATCTTTTTGCCCTTGAATACCTTGCCCGGAGTCTGGTTCTGACCAATAGAACCCGGAGCACGATGCGATAGGGAGTTACCATGCGTAGCGTCCTGCATGGCAAAATTCCAGCGCTTTACGCCACCCTGGAAACCTTTACCCTTTGAACGACCTGTAGCATCTACCAACTGACCATCTTCAAAGACAGTCGCGGCAATTTCGCCACCTGCGGCCAGATCTTCACCCTCGCCATCAGCCAGACGAAACTCCCAGACGCCCCGACCAGCCTCTACGCCGGCCTTCGCAAAATGGCCAGCCTCGCCCTTGGTCACACGCGAGGCGCGACGCGCACCCACAGTCACCTGGACGGCACGGTAGCCATCATTCTCAAGAGTCTTGAGCTGAGTAATGCGGTTAGGATCAACCTCAATTACTGTGACAGGCAAAGCCTGCCCATCTTCCGTAAAAATACGGGTCATACCAGCCTTACGGCCGACAACACCAATCGCCATGTTTCACCTCTATAGTGTACGGGGCTCGCACCCTCTATGGCCTTAGGACAGTTACACAGATCAATACCGGGCGGTATTAACCGAGGCTAATCTGAACGTCTACACCTGCTGCCAGGTCTAGCTTCATCAAAGCATCTACTGTCTTTTCCGTCGGCTCGACAATATCGAGCAAACGCTTATGAGTACGAATTTCATACTGGTCGCGCGCGTCTTTGTTGACGTGCGGAGAAACCAGAATAGTGTACTTCTCCTTCCGCGTCGGCAGAGGGATAGGTCCACGCACTTGAGCGCCGGTCCGCTTTGCGGTATCGACAATCTCCTGCGTCGACTGGTCGATAAGGCGATAATCAAACGCCTTCAACCGGATTCGAATCTTTTGGCTTTGCATGATGCACCAAACTCCACTCGTAGCAGCTACTAACTAGTTAGCCGACCTTCAAAAAAAGGAGCCGCATTGTATGCATAATACCCAACCCTGTCAACAATCATGATTATTGACCAAGTCGGGAGAAGCGGTTGCGACAGAAAGCGAAAAAGGGGCTGATTAAATCAGCCCCCTTCCCTGATGCAACGAGCGTATTACTCGATGATCTTTGCGACGACGCCGGCACCAACGGTACGGCCGCCTTCGCGAATCGCGAAGCGTAGACCGTCTTCCATGGCGATCGGAGCAATCAACGTTACTTCCATCTTCAC
>NZ_NIHC01000001.1 GCF_002806945.1 Marinobacter salexigens | reverse complement strand
CAACCGTCAGGTTGTGAGGTGGAGCCATCTTCTGGAGAATGGCTTCTTTACGTTCCGGCGAATAATGCGGCATGGTTGTCCTCTGAAATATTCAGGCGACAACTAAGCTGACACATAGGGCCTCTCGTCGGTTAGCCTTACGCAGGCTTATTACTCGGCGGATCGAGCCTCTATCTGCAAAGACGAGGCAATAGACCCTTGAACCAATTGGTGCGTACCCGATCATTCGGCGTTCACCGTAACAATTTCGAACGTCTTCGATGAGCCACATACATTCCCATTCAAGTAACACTGCATCAGCCAAAGAAACACCGTGCTTCCTAGTGTTTATGGCGTCCTTCCCTGGATCAAATTCGATTTTCATATCACTTATTGTACATACAAAAAGCATGAAAACAAAACGGCCACCATTCGGACGCAGGCCTAGCCTGAACATAATGCCGAATAGACGCATCAGAAACACAAAAAGCCCGGGGACGAATCCTCCGGGCTTTCCGAAATCAGGTCAGGCTAAGCTGTGCCTGTCCAGGATCCGAGTCTCTCCCAAACTCCTGCGGGGCTGCGCTCAAAGCTTAGGATTAAGCCGGCCAAATTTGGGTGCGCTTTGCCGCCCATGGTCACTTGCAGCTGACCAGAACCGTCAGCGTTAAGCACTCCTATATCAACACCTTGACTACCAGTGGTGAGATTGGAAGGAGTGTAACCGATGTCCTCATTCATCACACTCCCGCTGGAGCCCGCACGCTTTTCGAAAGGCGCCTTGTATGCTGATAACTCGCTAACAGCTCGGTTTATCTGAGTTTTTGCGATGTAGACCTGATAGCTGGGGATGGCCGCTGCTGCAAGAATTCCAATAATTGCGACAACAATCATTAATTCAATAAGGGTGAAACCGCCGCTCTTCGCCATATCGTTGCCAGTCTCTAACTAGTTTTCTAAAACCTTTAACAAGCAACTTTGATGCCTATTCGCAATCAGCGAGGCGTCATTACAAGCCAGTGTAAGCAAAAGCATGTTAAAAAAGGAAAGCCCCCCCCCAACCTGCTAGAAGCCACGCTAGGCTGCACTGGCACTCAGGCCAAGCTGCATCTGCCTACGATTGATTATTTATCTAATTCATTCCGAACATATTCATAAAACTTCGCCAGCGCACCACTACCCCGCCTAGGGGTGCCTGCACCTAACCAAACCAGCACCCCTCTATCGGGAGTAATGCCTATCAATGACGCTACCCCCGGCAGCTTACCACCATGCATATACAGCGGCATATGATCCGGGGATGGTTGATAACGATGAACACCAAAGCCATAACACTCTTGGATCCTTGCCGGGTTACAACCATGAACCATATCACCATCAAGAATCGTTAATGGGCCTCGCGCCAAAGATGCTTTGATCAGATTAGCTAAATCTATGGCGTTACCTGACAAACCTGCAGATGAAGAAAGTGCTTTAAAGTCGTAGTTTTTGTAATACTCACGAGTGTAAAAGTTCTCATGTCGGGTATCGTAACTTACTTCATCAGCTAGGTAAGGCCCATCGATAAAACGGAGAGTTGTAGTTTTAAAAGCAAGTAAATCAGACACATACCACCTGAAGGGCTTTCCTGTGACCTTCTCTGCCACCAGGCCCAAGAGGCAGTAGCCAAGATTCGAGTATGCCTCCTTCTCACCAGGAGCATACATAAGGCTAGTTTCGGTCAATTTTCGGGGACTCTCTGGGCACCAGGGCTTATGGTTAATCATGAACATAACATCCTGAGACCGCACTCGATCCCAACCGCCCCGGTGCGCAAGCAAATGGCCAACTGTGATTTCTGCCACCCGAGGGTCCCTCAACTCCACTCCAAAACTCAAGACATCAGTAATGCTATCGTCGAGCGACAATTTCCCCCGGTTAATCAGATCAATTATTGCAATGGCGGTAACTGTTTTCGTGATACTGGCATAACGAAAACGTGTCGACGCGTGCAACACTTCTTCTCCAAAAAACCCGTCACTCCAACCTGTCTCACAATGACTGAGCTCCCCGGTAGGAGCAATGTAGGCCAATTGGCTCGCCGGGGCCGCCATCCTGTGGGTTCCATAATGCTGCACTCGCTCCATCCACCTTGGCGCCCCTGCCGAGCATCGAGTGGTCCACTGAATAAACGGTGCCTGCACATAATAAAGCAAGCGGGAAGGCCCCAGAGGATTAGTGATGACGAAGTGAGATACACCTGCGACAACTAACATCAAGCATAAGATAACAGCGAGATCTTTAACTCGGGATCTGCTTAGCATTAATAGGCATCCATCTGCTGCCGCTTGCCCATGGCGTTAGGCACCTCCATACCATACTGGCAACCGGTGCGATTCGGGAAATACCCGTGATGCCAGAAGCGAGGCATATACCCAGTCATTCCTGATTTCTCAACGCACTCTCGATCCCTGTCACTTTCTACTTTATATTCGATCACTCCTGACAAGAAAAACAATCCCAATGAAAATGCCACTCCAGACATCAAAACCCAAAACGATCTAAATTTGTAGCTTGGAATACCAACATCAAAGCTTACTGCTAAAGCCCATACCATTGACAACACAAGCAACCCAAATAACATACCTGCTGGTGCTAACAAAACAGATGAAACACCAGAGTGAAAAAGACCTGAGAATGTTGACGCAACAACTCCCACAATAACGTAAACCAAGGGGCTTTCTTGATCATAGTAAATCTCATAGCATGATTTAATACCCCTAAAAACAAAAAACACAGGAAAAAGCAACGTCAATACAAAAACCCACCCATATTCCGACGCCCATAACAAATACATACTATGAGGCGCTCCAAAATTTTTAACTTCACCATTCACAAAAGCTTCTGTGATTGGCTCATGAGTTAACCATGACTGCCCACCCATTCCAAACGGGAAGTTGGTCAAACTCATAGAGAATGCCTCACCCCATAAGATTAACCTCGCTGGCAGCCCGTCTACTACTCTTATCTGAATTTCAGATACATCGCCAAACACCATGCTCGGAAAAACGTAAGATAAAACAAACCAGAGACACGCCCCCAGAAAGAAAAACACCAGAGAAATCTGCGCCCACCTTATAGCCTTATACCTATATAGCAGAAGAATCAAAAAAAAACTCAATGCCTGAGCGGCAAAACTTCCATGTGCCGAACTTAATATAATCAACCACCACCAAACGGACGCCGTTATTATTACTATTGCTCTCCAAACCCTAAAAGTGTGAAGCGGGCCCACCATAATAGAAACTGGCAACAATGGAATCAACCACGTTGCTAGATGGCTCCACTGCCTTATGTTTCCAAAACCAAATGGCAGCATATCCTCAGGATAAAGGCCATCAAGAATAATCAATAAATATTCCAAAATTGTCAATAAAGAATAAAAAAAAGAAACAACAACCAAACTATATATAACGGCAAAAACAATACCGAAAAAAAACTGAGACTTTTTAGCCCAAACACCCACTAAAGCAACAAACATTAAACACAAGGCAAACATCAACCCTTCTAACGGGAATATAGCATACCTATCTACATTAATATAACTATACAATAAAACAAAAAAAGTCGGGAAAAGCCAAATTATTGATGCGTAATTATTTACACAAGATCCTCTAAGAGATTCGACAAAGAGGATTATAGAAGGAAGAAAAGAAATCACAAAAACTAAAACATATCTTTGAAAGTCATAGCGACTCTCTACATTAAAAAAATCCGAAAACAGGCAGACAACCGAGAGCGTCAGGGACAACAAGAAAACAATTAAGCAATAGATCAAAGCACTAAAATTTAACCTAGAAACAAAAGTCATCCATAGCCTATTAAATAAAATAGTTTTAGATACTAATAAGATTGCGTTCTGCGCGCACCACGCGCGTCCAAAACAAAAAACCCCTTAACAAGAAGGGGTTTTTCTGAAAAAGATTAGCGAACAAACAACATTACGTTGAGAGATCGTCGCTACAACCTGATGGACGATACTGCTCAGGAACATTTGTTGTACATGCCCAACTACCAGCAGAGGTGCGCGTCCAAACCAACTGATTCGCACCAGTTCCGGTAAGAGCTGCAGAGGCATTTCCACTGAATGTAGCCAACATTGTAACCTCAGTCCCAGTGAACGTAATGACCGGGCCCATATCGAGAGTTGCCGCCGCACCCAGGAGGTCACTACCACTCCAACCCCAATCGCACGCATCCGCATCCTCTCCTTCCATCAGACACATTTCAGCAGCAGTCCGCAGCGAGCCAACTTCCCCCATTACCCGGCTCACCTGAGACTTAGCGATATAAGTCTGATACTGCGGAATAGCAATCGCCGCCAAAATACCAATAATCGCCACAACGATCATCAGTTCGATAAGCGTAAAACCCTTCTGGGCGTGGTTGATTTGCATGTTCTTCATAATTCGACCTCTGTGATTGTCGTTAATCAACTCAAATTGGCCCGGGGCCGGTGGAGCCTTGCCCCGCAACCGGTTTCGGTGAGCCTGCACATGGACAAGCACTTACCGTGCCAAAAACAAAAACTCAGAGCAAAACCCTTACTAATCAAACCTCAAACCGTAACCCGACACCACACGCGACACATACCCACACCCAAGCCCCTAGCCGCGCCCCGTCACTCAATGACAAATTTTGTCACCCACCCGCAACCACCCTGCTGATTAATCACCACACGCCTTTCCAAACCCAAACCAGCCATCTAAACTCTGTGCTATCTCGCAACACCTTTATTCAATTACTTAGGCAGCACTCGTTACTCAGCTTATGGCTACCAATAAAAGCAACATCACCCTCACCGGCCTGGCCCGGCGCTTTGTGGATGACGGGCTTCTTGATGAAGCAACCGCCAAGGATGCCTTTGTAGAGGCCTCCCAGAACCGTATTCCCTTAATCACCTACCTCACCCAAAACAAACTGGCGGATAGTGCCAAACTGGCATTTTCGGCGGCCATGGAGTTCGGGGTATCGGTTCTGGATCTGTCGTCCTTCTTGCCAGAGATGATGCCGGAAGGCGTGGTTGATGAGCGGCTGGTGCGCAAACACAACGCTCTGCCTCTTTATAAGCGAGGGAACCGCCTGTTTATTGCGGTATCCGACCCGACCAATATCCAGGCACTGGATGAGATAAAATTCAACACGGGCCTGAGCACAGACGCGATATTGGTGGATGATGCCAAGCTTCGGGAGGCGATCGATAGGTACCTGGACTCCCAGGATACTTCCATGGGTGACCTGGATGATGCCGACCTTGAAGATGTGGAAACCGAGGGCGGTGAGCAGGAAGATGACGGCGCAGTTACTGCCAGCGATGTTGATGATGCCCCAATCGTCAAATACGTGAATAAAATGCTGCTGGATGCAATCCGCGGGGGCGCATCAGACATCCACTTCGAGCCTTATGAGAAAACCTATCGTGTTCGCTATCGAACAGACGGAATACTGAAAGAAATTTCACGCCCTTCTATTAAGCTGGCACCCAAGATATCGGCTCGTGTAAAGATTATGGCGCAACTGGATATTTCCGAGCGCCGGGTTCCCCAGGATGGCCGCATAAAGATGAAGCTGTCCAAAACCAAGGCGATTGATTTTCGGGTGAATACCCTGCCTACGCTTTGGGGCGAAAAAATTGTATTGCGGATTCTGGACCCCAGCCAAGCCAAGCTGGGTATTGATGTGCTGGGCTATGAAGAGGACCAGAAGCAGCTGTTTATGGATGCTCTGGAGCAGCCACAAGGGATGATTCTGGTTACAGGACCCACGGGCTCTGGTAAAACGGTTTCTCTTTACACGGGCCTGAACATTCTCAACACGCCGGACATCAACATATCTACCGCAGAGGACCCGGCAGAGATTAACCTGGAAGGCATTAACCAGGTAAACGTGAACAACCGGGTTGGGCTGGGCTTTGCTGAGGCGCTGCGCGCGTTTCTGCGACAGGACCCCGATGTAATCATGGTGGGTGAGATTCGAGATCTTGAAACCGCGAACATTGCCATCAAGGCGGCCCAAACCGGGCACCTGGTTTTGTCTACCCTGCACACCAACAGCGCGGCAGAAACCCTCACGCGAATGATGAACATGGGCGTACCCGCTTTTAACATAGCAACGTCTGTAAGTTTGATTATTGCCCAGCGGCTTGGCCGGCGGCTGTGCGGTGCCTGCAAACAGCCCGGCGAGGTGCCTAAAGACCTGCTTTTGACCGAGGGGTTCACAGAGGAACAAATTGATACAGGCTTCTCGTTGTACCACCCCAAGGGCTGTGATAAATGCAATGGTGGATACAAAGGCCGCGTCGGTATTTACGAGGTGGTTAAGGTGACTGAGCAGCTGGCGAGCATGATTATGGAAGAGGCCAGCTCCATTAAAATTGCAAAGCAGGCTGAGGCCGAGGGCTTCCGAAATTTACGCCAGTCCGCACTTCTGAAAGTGATTGAGGGCGTAACCAGTCTTGAGGAAGCCAACCGCGTGACGAAGGATTAAGCATGGCAGAGAAATCGCAAAAACTGGAATCCTATGTTTGGGAAGGCAAAGACCGAAAGGGCAACAAATCCAAGGGTGAACTGACCGGTTCCAGCATGGCTTTGGTTAAAGCCCAACTCCGCAAACAGGGCATTATTCCGGACAAAGTAAAGAAAAAGCCAAAGCCTTTGTTTGGTGGTAGCAAGAAAATTACGCCCTTTGACATCGCCATGCTCACCCGTCAGTTGGCGACCATGATGAAGGCAGGCGTGCCCCTGGTTCAGAGTTTTGACATAGTGGCTGATGGCCTTGAAAACAAAGGCTTGCAGGAATTGGTGATCTCTATCCGGAACGATATTTCTTCCGGTACGAGTTTTGCCGCGTCTCTCCGCAAGCACCCCAAGCACTTTGATAATCTGTATTGCAACCTGGTGGATTCTGGTGAAAAGGCCGGTGCGCTGGAGGCGATGCTGGACCGGATTGCTCTTTATCTGGAAAAAACAGAACTTTTGAAGAAGAAAGTTAAAAAGGCCATGACCTACCCGGTTGCGGTAGTAGTTGTGGCGATTATTGTTACCGCCATTCTTTTGGTAAAAGTTGTTCCGCAGTTTGAAAGCCTGTTCCAGGGATTTGGGGCTGAGCTTCCGGTGTTTACGCAGATGGTGGTTAGACTGTCTGAATGGATGCAGTCCTGGTGGTTTATAGTTCTGCTGGGCATTGTGGGTAGCATTTTCCTGTTCAAGGAAGCTAAGACTCGCTCCCAAAAATTCTCCGATGTTGTCGATAAATATGTGCTCAAACTGCCCGTTGTTGGCGAGATACTTGATAAATCGGCAGTCGCCAAGTTTGGCCGGGTTTTGTCTACCACGTTTGCTGCGGGTGTGCCGCTTGTGGATGCACTGGACTCAGTGGCCGGTGCTACGGGTAACGCGGTTTACCGAGATGCCATTGATCGCATCAAGAACGATGTTTCCAGCGGTACTCAGTTGCAGGCTTCCATGCGGCAGCAGGATGTGTTTCCGGTGATGGCTGTGCAGTTGACGGCGATTGGTGAGGAATCCGGTAATCTGGATGAGATGCTGGAGAAGGTGGCCGTGCACTATGAGGCTGTGGTGGATGACATGGTGGATAACCTGACTGCGCTGATGGAGCCGATGATTATGGCTGTGTTGGGTGTGTTGGTGGGGGGGTTGATTATTGCTATGTACCTGCCGATATTTCAGATGGGGCAGGTTGTGGGTTAAAGGCTGCCCCCGCCCCCTCTCCCCAACCCCTCTCCCGCGAGGGGAGAGGGGCTCAATGCCCAAGTCTGAGGCCGGCGTCGTCACCTCCCCTCTCCCCTCGCGGGAGAGGGGCTGGGGGAGAGGGGGGATTTTTTTCAAATACAAATAACACGAGCTTTTGAATGCCAACACTCGATATTTTTCTCTCAACCCCTTGGCTTCTATACCTCTCCGTTACACTCGTTTCCCTCTGCATCGGCAGTTTTCTAAATGTGGTAATCCTTCGCCTGCCAAAAATGATGCACCAGGAGTGGCGTTGTCAGTGTGAGGCGTTTTTGGAGGTTCCGGAGGGTGAGCGCAAGCAGGAGGAGGCGGTAACGCTGTCACGGCCTGCTTCTACTTGCCCTACCTGTGGCCACAAGATTCGGGCCTGGGAGAATATTCCGTTTATCAGTTACTTGCTTCTTGGGGGCAAGTGCAGTGGCTGTAAAACGCACATTTCGGTTCGTTATCCGTTGATTGAGGCGGTTACGGCGCTGTTTTCAGTGCTAACGGTGGTGATTCTTGGCCCTTCTGAAACTGCCCTGTGGGCTTTGCTTCTGGTGTGGGCGTTGATTGCGCTTACGGTGATTGACCTTGATACGCAGCTGCTGCCAGACAGCATTACCCTGCCCCTGATGTGGCTTGGGCTGATACTGAGCTATTTCGGGTTTCTTGGGGATTTCACCAGTGCGTTCTGGGGCGCGGTGGTGGGCTATCTTGCGCTGTGGTCTGTGTACTGGTTGTTCAAGCTGGCAACCGGCAAGGAAGGTATGGGGCACGGGGATTTCAAGTTGCTTGCGGCCCTGGGTGCCTGGCTGGGCTGGCAGTTGCTGCCGGCGATTATTCTGTTGTCGTCCGCGGTGGGGGCGGTCATTGGTATTGGTTTGATGGTGTTCAAAAAGCACGGGCGGGAGGTGCCGATTCCTTTTGGGCCTTATCTTGCGGCGGCAGGGTTGCTGTGTTTGTGGTTTGGTGTTGAAATTCAGGCTTTCTGGTTCGGGTTGCTGGGAGTTTGAACAGTTTGACTGATGACATGGTTATTTTAGGCTTAACGGGCGGTATCGGTTCCGGTAAGTCCACGGTTGCGCGGCAGTTTGGAAGCCTGGGAGTACATTGGGTGGATGCGGATGATGTGGCCCGGGAGGTGGTAGAACCGGGAACACCCGCGCTGGCGGCGATCGCTGATCACTTCGGCGCAAGCATTCTTATGGATGACGGCTCGCTGGACCGGGCCAAGTTGCGGCAGATTGTGTTCGAGCAACCGGAACAACGCACCTGGCTTGAAGGCTTGCTGCACCCGATTATTCGTGAGGAGCTGATTCGCCAGCTGCACCCGCAAGATTATGCCCTGCCCTATGTTCTGCTGGTGTCTCCCCTGCTTCTGGAAACTGACCAGAACCAGCTGGTACAGCGGGTGCTGGTGGTGGATGTGCCGGTGGAGGTTCAAGTAGAGCGCACCATGGGGCGGGATTCTAATTCCCGTGAGCAGGTTGAGCGCATCATTGCCGCGCAAATGCCCCGGGAGCAGCGGCTCGCCCGGGCGGATGCTGTTATTGATAACAACCAGCCTTTAGCTACTGTTGCGGCCGAGGTTCGCGCACTTCATAAGTCGTTCATGGTGGACTTTGGCTAAGGGGGCCTGGCTGCTGAGCCTTCCCCTGCTGTTGGCCGGTGCAAACAGCTACGGCGTGGAGCCGGTGTTTGACTTGCAAGAGCACTCTGTCGCTGAGAGTTTGCTGCCGGATAAGCTGCCCTTGTCGTTTTACACGTTTAGCCCGGAGGAGTATTGGGCGGAGCCGGTTGATTCGTACTGGCTGGATTTCAGTAACTTTATTATGCGCCAGGAGCGTTTGCAGGGGCTGAATGTTCAGGCGTTCGGGAAATGGGCAGACCGCACGCTTTCCGGCGAAGGCCATGACTTGCCTTTTAATGACAGTTATTTGCGCATTGGTTTTGCTACGGAATCTGAATACGGTGACTTGGCCCAGTTTGAGCCGGAGATCAAGTTTCGTCTGGATATTCCAACCACCAAGCGTAAGCTGCGCCTGGTGATCGAAAGTGAGAGTGATGAGCTGATTCCTTTGGAGGAGCGCCAGCGTGATCGGCAGCTCACGGAACCAAACCGCTCATCGGACACGAGCACGGGGGCTCTTCGGTATTTGTCGCAGGTTGGTGAAGCGGTAAACCTGTCAAATGATCTGGGCGCGCGATTGCACCTTCCGCCAGATGCGTTTTGGCGGGCGACGGCGGAGAGGTTCTGGAAGCTGGATGAGGATTGGGGGCTGCGGGTGCAGCAGCGGTTGTATTATTTTCATCAGGAAGGCTGGGGTGCCCGTTCTTGGGTGAATGCGGGCCGGAATATCGGGAATGGTTGGCGTTTTGGGTCGTCTTCTGAGCTTTCCTGGGTTCATAAGGATCGGAAGTTTGTGGCGTCACAGATTTTCAGTACGTGGAAGAGGTTAAATAATCGCTCTTCGATTTCGCCTCGGGTGGGGGTTCTTGGTGAGAGTCAGCCGAGTTGGCGTACTACGTCGGCGTTTGCGGATTTGACTTGGCGGTATCGGCTGCATAGTGATTGGTTGTTTGCTGAGTTGATTCCTGCGTTGACGTTTCCTCGGGAGAAGAGCTTTAAGGATCAGGGGTCGGTGCTTTTTCGTGTGGAGATGTTTTTTTCTGGCAGTATTAATCCGGACTTCTAAAACCTAAAGCCAAAATGATTACGCCTCTGGCTTTGTGCCAGGCAGGCCAGCAGGCAGGGGCTTCCGGGAACCGCTACGAGCACATCCATGTGCGCTTGGCTCCGGCCCTCCTTGGCCGGAGACATTCCCGGAAGCCCCTGCCTGCTGGCCTGCTTCTAACTTTAGTTCCGGCCCTCTAAACACATTGTGTAGCCTTTTTATGCCACGACACGATTCTATACCTGCTGAACATGCTTTAGCGCTCACCCCCATTGCGATTACTCGCTCTTGTTTTAAGGACAAGTTCGGGGTTCCGCGTCAGCCGGGGCTGACTCGGTATGCCAGAGCGGATCTGGTTATTCAGTCGCCTTATAACCGCGAAGATGCTTTCCGTGGGTTGGAAACTGCCAGTCATTTGTGGCTGATTTTTCAGTTTCACGAGGCGGTGCGGGCGGAGTGGCGGCCGGTGGTTCGGCCTCCGCGGTTGGGTGGTAATCAGAAGATGGGGGTATTTGCCAGTCGGTCTCCTTTTCGGCCGAACAGTTTGGGGCTTTCGGTGGTTCGGAATGAGGGGCTGTTGCGTAAGGAGGGGCAGTTGGTTCTGCAGGTTAGCGATCACGATTTGATTGATGGCACGCCGATTCTGGATGTGAAGCCGTATCTGCCGTTTGCAGACTCGATACCCAGTGCAGCGCTCGGTTGGGCGGAGGCTCCGCCTACTGAGCGGCTGGAGGTTGTGTTTCTTGCGGAAGCGGAGCAGCAGCTGGCGGGTTTGTCGCCGGAGGAGTATCCGGATTTGAAGCTTTTGATTGCGGATGTGGTGAGTTATGACCCCCGGCCTTCTTTTCGGCGGGGCCGTGATGAGGAGCGGGTTTATGGCGCCCATCTTTATGATTTGAATGTTCGTTTCCGGTTTGTGAATGTAGATTCACGCAAGCGTGTCGAAGTGCTGACTGTCTGTTAAACTGTCGCGAATGTTTGTGTAGTCGACACAGGGAATTTGTGCTTTGCCTTCAAAACGGTTTTTCACGCGCCTGGGTATTCGGCCGCTTGCAATGCGGTTGCTTGTGTACGTGCTGCTGTTCAGTTTTCTTGTCTCTCTGGTGGCTACCGGCGCCCAGATGGTTGGTGAGTTTGAGCGGCGAAAATCGGATTTGCAGGAAACCCAGAAGCGTGCTGCTGGCCTGGTTTCCGGGAGCATAAGTAATAATATCTGGATCATGAATTTCAGCGAGGTGGCCAACAGCCTTGATGATATGCGGGCCGTGGAGGCGATTCATTACGCCGAGGTTGTTACCTCTACCGGCGAGCAATTCTCTACAGGCAGCAATCCTGAAGGCCGGGTTATCTCGCAAACGTTTCCGCTGGTGTTCAACCGTTCTACTTACCGGGGCCCGGAAAATTTGGGCACGCTGACCATTACTTCTTCCATTGAACAGGTTTACTCAGAGCTGCGTAACGGTGCGCTGATTAATCTGCTGTTCCAGTCGATTGTGGTGATGCTGGGTACTTTGGGGCTGTTGGTGATTGTTCGCCTTACGCTTTCGCGGCATCTGGAGTCTATGGCGGATTACGCTGCGCGGCTTAATCTGGATGCGCTGGTGGACCCTCTACAACTCAAGCGCAAACCGCCCCGAACCCCGGATGAGCTTTCTGAGCTTGAGCACGCGCTTAACAAGATGCGCCTGCAGATTCTGGAAGATACCCGCTCGCTCCGGCAAACCACGATTCAGTCTCAGGGGGAGCGGGATGAGGCGATTCGTGCCAATCGTGCGAAGAACCAGTTTCTGGCCAATGTGAGCCATGAGTTACGCACACCGCTGCAGTCGGTGCTTGGCTACGCAAACCTGCTGGCTGATACACCGCTGGACCAGGAACAGCGGGAATACGTGCACACGCTTCTGAATGCGTCGGAGGGGCTTTCGTCGATCATCAACGATCTTCTTGATATTTCTAGCATGGAAGCCGAGAAGCTGATGCTTGAGATCGTTCCTTTCGACCTGCGGGAAACCCTGAACGATCTGGTGCACATGCTTGGCGGGCGTGCCCGGGAGAAGGGGCTGGCGCTGGAGCTGCGAATTGATGAAGACTTGCCTTGGGCGCTGTGTGGCGACCCGGTACGCATTCGCCAGGTGCTGCTCAACCTGGTGTCCAACGCCATCAAGTTTACGGATTCCGGGCATGTGCTGATCAGTATTGAGGTGTTGGGACGGCGGGATGAGAAGGTTCGCCTGCGCCTGGCTGTGGAAGACACGGGCATTGGTATCAACCCGGAAGATGTTCCACTGGTGTATGAGCCCTATGTTCAGCTGGGCGAGAGGTTTCAGCGCCAGCTGCCCGGTGCAGGGCTGGGGCTGACGATTTCCCGGCAGCTTGTCACTCTGATGAATGGGTCGCTGGATGTTGAAAGCCGGCCTGGCGAAGGCTCCACCTTCTGGATTGAACTCACTCTCCCCGCCGCGCCCGAGAGCACATCGAGGGTGCGGCCGGATGCGCGCATGGTTAAGGGAAAGCGGGTTCTGGTGGCGGATTCCTATGAGTTGTCCCGCAAGATTACGTTGGAGATGCTGTCGCGCCATGAGGTTCATATAGAGGCGGTAAAGTCCGCCGGGGAAGCCCTCACGTCGTTGCGCCAGGCGTTCGATGGGCAGGAACCCTTTGATGCCATTATTCTGGATGGTTTTTTGCCAGACATGGATAGCGACTTGTTATGCCGGCAGATACGAGGCAACCCGCTTTGGTCTGATATGCGTCTTCTTATTCTTTCTTCGAACCCTCAACGGGGCGATGCCGAGCATTTTCGCCAGGCCGGGGCGGATGCATTTCTCAGTAAGTCCCTGAGGGAATCCTGTCTCACGCCCATTCTGAACCAGATGTTTGAAGATTCAGCGAAGGATGAGCGGCGTTTTCTTACCCGGTTTTCCCTGCAGGCCAGTGATAGTAACGAGAAACGCCGTGAGCCTTGGTCCCACCGCATGAAGGTTCTGTTGGTAGAAGACAACCCGGTAAACCGCACGCTGACCCGCCGGCTTCTGGAGAAACTGGGGTGCGATGTGATGACGGCCAATGATGGTGAAGCGGCATCCAGCCTTTGGCAACTGCATCCCTTTGATCTCATTTTTATGGACTGCATCATGCCAAAAGTGGATGGCTTTGAAGCGACCCGGCGCCTTCGTGCCTGGGAAGCCTCCCAGAAACGTAATTCTGTGCCTGTAGTCGCGCTCACGGCCAGCGCCATGGAAGAGGATGAAGAGCGTTGCCGCCGTGCGGGCATGGATTCTTTTGTTGCCAAGCCTGTCAATATTGAAATGTTGCGGGCAGTACTGGAACAATATGCCCACGGGGCTTCGCGGCAACCGTACACTCAATTAACGATTTGAAAGGTTCACATGAACGTAGATTGCCCTACCTGCAAAAAATCCGTGGAATGGACAGAGGCGAACCCTTGGAGGCCCTTCTGCTCAGAACGCTGCAAATTGATTGATTTTGGTGCCTGGGCGAACGAGGAATACCGTGTTCCAGCAGAAACCGCCTCTCCTGATGATCTTGACCAGGGCGGCGACACAACACGCCACTGATTTTTGGCGGGCTTGGCTCTATCCTCCTGCTTACACGCTTGTAAGTTGTGGTATAGAGGGTAGCCCGTTACCATTTGCACCCAATACTCGCACTGCAATCAAGAAGGTAACAGAATGAAACTATCCCATGCTTCCGTGTTGGCTCTGTCTCTCGCTGCTGCTCCTGCGCTGGCAAGCGATGTGGATCTGAGCCTGACGAACGATTCCGTAAAGGGGCAGGTAAACTTCTTCGGAAACAACAACGATATTCAGCTGGGTGCTGGTTACACCTACCATGAAGGCAGCCGCCATATTGGTAATCTGGACTTTCACGCTCAGGGCCGCACCGCACTGGGCAACCTGCCCACAACGGCCGGTATCGGTTTGCGTGCAATCGGCTGGGATGACGATCGCCTTGATGGCGGCGCTGTGGGCCTTGGCGGCTTCGCGACTGTGAACATTCCGGATGTTCCGGGCCTGTCGTTCACCGGCGGCCTGCATTATGCCCCACGAATCCTCTCGTTTGGTGATTCAGAAGAAATGACCAGCCTGGAGCTGCGCGCCAACTATCGCGTTATCCGTAATGCGGAGTTGTTTGCCGGTTACCGTTACTTGAATACCGAGCTGGATTCGCCGTACAAGGGCGACATCAACCTGGATGAAGGTGTTCTGGTCGGTATGAAGATCTTTTTCTAAAGCTGCTCTGTAGTCTTCTACAGGCGCCCTCCTCCGGGCGCCTGTTTCGTGCCCTTCCTCACGCTTTCCCAACCGTTGCACTGTTAGACTGGAAACCGGCGTTCTCGATGTCGCCAAGCTCTCCCATACCGCTTTAACACGGGCAGTCTGATATGCGATTTATACCGGGGTTTCTTCTCTTTGTTTCCGTTGCGCTCACAACTGCCTGCGGCGGTGACTCTGCGATTGACGATACCCGAAAAAAGCCCAACTCGTTTGCCAGTGTAAAAAACCCTGCAAATGATTTTAGCCAAACCAGCACCGGCGATTCTGACAACACGGTTGGGCTTGCCTCTGATGAAATTCGCATCACCATGGAGTTGCCCGGCAGCCTGGCGCCGGATGGTGAGCTAACACGGCGCAACCTGCGCATCGTTCAGCCAGACTCAGTGCGCGCCTATAAAATAAACAACACGCTGCAGGAGGTTGGCACCGTATCTTATGCTCTCCGGCAGGATGACGAGGGCTATACGGTTATCTCCTTTGAGAACGGGCAGCCTTTATCGCCAGACGTTATCATCGAAGCTCAGTACGGCAACACCACCCTGCGCTCGTTGGCGACGGATGCTGACCGGGACATCAAAATCAATCCCTTCTCCGAGTACTTGCTGCGTAATACGCTCCCCAAGTACAGCCCAGGTGAATTTCAGCGCCTTGTAGACTGTGCAGATGAGACCCGCGAGACTCTGTGCCTTAACAAGCTGGTATGGCCTGCCTTGGCCGACCAGGTACACGATTTCGAAATCAACATTCCGACCGAGACCAGTATTGCCGGCGCCTTGGAGTTACTCGCCCAGCGGGCAGACCTGGCAAGCTATATTGCCTCAGCGGCAGGATATCCTTTGCTGGATGACCAATCCACGAGCAACATTTCTGCAAATTCCGCTGAATACAATTCGGTGTTTATGGGCCTGGAGCTGGGCCAAACGTTTCTTGAGAGCAGTCTGGCGGGATCTGGCCAGTGGGGCATCCGTATGGGGCGTGAAAAACCAACCAGCCAAACAACCTATCTCTACCCCGGATCAACCCTGTCGAGCCTTGAATTTTTGGGTATCAAGACAACCTCCCTTGCGGCACAGATTCCGTACGACCGAAAGACGCTGATCCATAAAAACACCAATGAGTTTTTCCATCGGGGCGCGGATTTCTGGACGTTGAATACCCATGAAGCTTCCCCCGGCGCAGCGACACTGGATAGTGACACCCGCTTGCTGGCCCTGCGGGCGCTTTATCAAAGCATCACCGACAGGGACAGTTCCAGGATCATTGGCTGGACACGCAACCCTTACTATCTGGATGCGTTTGTCAGCGGGCCGGGGGACGCCAATACTGGCCTGGATCGTACCCTTGGAGGCTATTTCAGCGCAGGCAAAGCCATTGAACTGAAGTCAGAGCAAGGCCGGCTTGCACGGAAAGACGAATTGGAAGCCCACTACGTGTCTGCTTTGGAACTCAACCTGATGCAGCAAAGTGGCTTTGATGCAAGCGCTTTGAATGGCAATGAGTACAACACCATCTACCTGGCTCTGAGGTTCTCAGATTCTGCTCCGCTTTCCTCTGGCCCATCTTCTTCTACCCCACCTATGCAAATTGAATCCGGCTCTGGCTGGTGGCAGATCGGTGCGGGTTCCGGTAGTAGCACCATCACTCAAACCCAAGCCTATACCACTCTGACTCGAGACAGCTCTGGTGCAGTCCTGGCGGGCGCTGCCGTCAATCACTCGGACAGCTGGACACTCAGTTCTCGCATAGCGCGGCTAAGTAGCGGCGATAAAAACATTGGCAGGCTTAATCTTGATGTGAACAATCCGGCAGGGCTCGACCAGCCGGACCTTGGCATTGGCGCCAGCGTGCCAGACGGATCTTTTATGGCTTTTAATCTGATGAATGCCGCCACTACCGCGGGCGTTATTGGCGATGGTCTGCTCGTTGCTGCTGAACAAGCTTCGGGTGCTCCTACCTCCGGTCGCTACAGGGTTCAAGGCTTTGCGCTTGGCATGATAGATGGGTTCAACAGGCTGATTCATCTGGATAACGGCACCCTGGTTCTTTTTAATGAGACTGGAGCAAGCCTTAGCAGTGCAACCTTCGAGGTTTTGCATTCTGTGAATGATGAAACGGTCTCTACGCCAAAGGCTGCACAACTGGTTGCTCCCTGGGTGCCCGGCCCGCAAGACCCCCAGCCTGTGCCGGAAGAGGATCTTCTTGTTACGCCTCTCACATACTCCTCTGATCTTGGCAAGGGCAAGGTTAGCTTCAGCGCAGGAACCCTCTCACTTGAGGGCTTTGTGACAGCGGATCAAAGCCAGTTTTTCCTGCTATACGAGGACACCATCAACGGTGAAGAGCGCCGTGGTTTGCTGATGGCAACCAAACTGCCCTGAACCCTCCGGTAACCCTGCCCGTACAACCTGTTATAATCCTGAACCTATCCGCCCGGTGTGCACGAGCTACCGGGCCCCAAAACAGGCTGTGACGAGAGGTTTTATGTTTCCTGTAACGCGCTCGCTTATGCTGGCTATTCCTATGATGGCTTTTGCCATCGCGGGTGGTCTTTACGCTCCACCCCCCGATAAAGAAAACGCCAACAGTGTGGATAGTGCCGACGGCGACAACAATACTGGCTCAGAACCCGCCCTGAGCTCGCTACCACCTCTACCCTCATGGGCCCGCGCAGATTTACCGGACTTCACCGGCTACCGGGACACCACTGAAAAGAAAGCGGCTTTTTTCTCGTTTGTATACCCTCGCATTGTGCTTGCCAACTCCCGAATTCTCATCGAACGGGACTATCTCGACAGTCTCACCCATAAAGACAGCTTGTCGAAAAAAGAGCACGCCTGGCTCGCGGCGCAAGCCAAGCGATTGCGCGTGGAGGAAGACCCCGGCACCCCTGAGCAGTTTGCGCTGCTAAGAAAGCGGCTGGATGTTATCCCGCCCTCCCTGATTCTGGCGCAGGCAGCCAACGAATCCGCCTGGGGCACCTCACGCTTTGCTCGCCGCGGTAATAATCTGTTCGGCCAGTGGTGCTTTTCCAAAGGCTGCGGCCTGGTTCCTCTGGGCCGTGCCGAGGGTGCCAGCCATGAAGTGGCGGCCTTCCCGTCGCCCTATCATTCTGTTCGGGCTTATATCCAGAATCTGAACCGACATGGCAGCTACAAGGGTTTGCGTGACACCCGCCTTGATGACCGCGAAGCGGGCAACCCACTGTCCGGGCTTTCCCTTGCCCGCGGGCTGATCAGCTATTCAGAGCGTGGAGAGGAATATGTTAATGAAATACGCTCGATGATCCGCTATAACAACCTCGAGTTTTACGACTCTGCATTCCGGAAGATTCTGAGCGATAGCAGCCCATCACGCTTGAAGAACCTGGCATCGGTGAACGCTGAGCAGGTTCTGCTTCCCGGCTACAGCAGAGAGTCATCAGCCGAGGGCTGAGCGCCGACAATCCTTCTGACAAAAAGGGACGTTTTCGAATGCTTCATTTTTTGCCTGCGCCGATAAAGGGAACTCTGGCAGCGCTACTCGTGCTGTTGAATACTCTTATACTCTTCCCGTTTCTGATATTGTTTGCCCTGCTCAAGCTGGTGCTCCCGATACCCGTTGTTCGCAAGGGTTGCACAGTGGTGCTGAATACCATTGCGCGGGTTTGGATAGGGTTCAACAACCTGGTGATGGATATTCTGCATCGTATTGAATGGGATGTGCGGGGCGCTCAGCATCTCAGCCAGCAGCACTGGTATTTTGTTACCTGCAACCATCAGAGCTGGACCGATATTCCTGCGATACAATATGTGCTCAATAGCCGGATTCCACTACTCAAGTTCTTCCTGAAAAAAGAGCTTATTTGGGTTCCGCTGCTGGGCGTAGCCTGGTGGGCGCTGGATTTTCCGTTTATGCACCGCCACACAAAAGAGCAGATTGCCAAGAACCCCGAGCTTAAAGGCAAAGATATTGCGGCCACCGAGGCGGCGTGTGAAAAGTTCCGGTATACACCGGTAACCATTTTCAATTTTATGGAAGGCACCCGCTTCACGCCTGCCAAGCACCAGCGCCAGAGCTCCCCCTATAAACACCTGCTAAAACCCCGGGCCGGGGGCACTGCCTTTGTTCTGGGCGCCATGGGCGAAATGTTGCACACCATGCTGGATGTGACCATCGTTTACCCAGGTTCCAGCCAGCAACGCATAGGCATTTGGGATTATTTTTCAGGGCGTATCGAAAAAATTATTATTGATATCAGGGTGCGGGAAATTCCATCGCAGTTTCTGGGGATGGACTACGAAAACAACCGTGAAACCCGGGTGGAATTCCAGCGTTGGGTGAGCGGGCTATGGGCTGAAAAAGACGCCCTGATCGAAGATTTGAAAAGCGAAGCTTTGCAGCGCTCCTGAGCCCTGCAACTGAAAGCTTGTTACTGCAACTCCTTTACAGCAACCCCAGCTCCCGGGCCCGCACAGTTGCCTGGGTGCGGGAGCGCACTTCCAGCTTTGCGTTTATCCGGCGTGCGTGGGTTTTAACCGTGTGCAGCGAGATGTGCAGCTTGTCTGCAATCTCCTGATTCGACAGGCCTTTGGCAATCAACTCCAGCACAACCTGCTCACGCTCACTGATAGGTTCAGCGAGTGACGCCGGCAGCACCGCTCCGGTTATGCCAAACAACTGGCCCAAGGCGTCGCGGAACGGTGTTGGTGGTAGTTGCCCATACACCTTACCCATCAGCTCGCCCAACTCCAGTTTCAACTCGGCAAACGGGCTTATGAAGTGCTCTTTTTCCGCTTCGGATACTACTGCCACGAGTATTTTCTGTGCGACCGCCAAGCCTTTATCTTCCCGGGTCAGTATGGCATCCAGCAAACGCATATGGAGTGCTGTACCCCAGGAGATCGCGTCGTCGTAACGTTTGCGCGTATTGGCAAGCGTTTCCCGGGCCCTTACCGTCTCGCCCCGGGCGAGATCCAGGCGCACATGCAGGCAATCGAGCAAACCCGGCATCATGGGGAAAAGCTCCGGCACGCAACCCGCATCTCTATATGGCTGCAGTCTGGCGAGTGCTTGCGCAACGCTATCCAACTGATTCTGGGCCAGCCAGCAGCTCGCTTTGAGGGCCTCCAGCACCGGCACATAAAGAGACTCATCTACCTGCCAGGTGTGCATGGTTCGCTCAGCCCTTCCTATCCATACAAAAGCGTCTTCCAGGCGCTCTTGTGAGCGGCACATCATTACTCGAATGGCCATTCCAAGGAGCAATCCGAGATCGCGGGCTTTTTCGGCCTGGCGGGCACAGGTTACCAGCAAGCGGTCAGCTTCCGCGTCACGCCCCTGGTGCCACAGAACAAGCACCAGGTTCAACTGAAGCCTGGTTTCGCCCATACGGGCGGGCCGGGCCTGCTCCTGTATGGCGGTATCCAGCCCGGTTCGCAGTAACTGCTCTGCATGCTTGAGTGCACCCTTGCCCAGTTCAATGCGGGCATGGGCGTACACGGCAAGCGCTTCAGAGCCCGGGTCGCCGGCTTCTCTTGCAAGCCGGGATGCAGCCCGGTTGGCTTCCCGTGCTTCCGGGAAACACCCGGAGGCACACAGCGCGCTGGCACGCACCATTTGCGTTACGAGCTGCCCCTGGGGTGACAAATCCCCTCCTGAAAGAGCGCGCTCAGCCATTTCCAGAGCCGGGAAAACCTGCCCTTCTCCCCGCAGAATAAATGCCTTAAGGGCACTGATGCGGGCGCCGTGCTCCTGATAGATTTCCCCGTCCATGCCTTCAAGCAGGGCTTTGGCCTGTTTGAACTGGCCGCCAATAGCATGAACCCAGCTGTAGACGATTCTCAATCTAGGGCTACGCTCCAGCAGCGTTGCCGGAAGACTTTTGCGTAAATGCAACAGTGAGGCGGTATCCTGCCCGAGAAGGAGCGCTTCGGATCCTTCAGAGGCGATACGGATAACCTCTTCTGTGTCTCCGGCCAGCAATGAGTATTTCAAAGCTTCGGGGATCTGGTTGCGGTAGCTGAACCAGCGGCTGGCAGCCAACATTCTGTCGGCGTATCCCGCCATCACAGGCGCTTTCAGCCATTCCGCCAATAATGGGTTAAGCCTGTACCAACGCCCCCAGCCGGGCATGATCTTTATTGGCAAGCCGCGCTCAAAGGCTTCGGATGGGAGCAGCAATCCACCAGGGATGAACGGCTCCAGTGCCAACAGTACTTCATCTGAGCAGAGCCCAACTTCCGAGATAGCCCTTAAGGACTGAACCTGTTCTTGTGCCAGGCTGCCCAGCACAGACTCTTTCAGGAATCGCTCCACGCCGGGGGATTCTGAAACCACATGCCGCTCAGAACTTTGCAAGATATCTCTTCGGTACAGCGCAAGTGGGGTTGGCCAGCCTTCCGTTAAATCGTATAGATGATCAATGGCCACACTGGTGAGCTGTTGATCGTTCAACAGACCCCGGAAAAACTCAAAGGTTTCACTGCGGCTGAACTCGAGCTTTTCAGCACCTATATGGGTGAACCGGTTTTCCAGTTCCAGGGCATGGGTTTCATAGGGCAACGCCTGCCGGGATACCATAACAACGGAAAAATGGGCGGGTATGTCTGCCACCAGCTGCTGAAGCAGGGCAATAACAGCAGGATTTGTAATCTGGTGCAGGCCATCCAGCACCAGAACCAGGCGCTGTTGTGCCGGTATTTTTTTCAGAGCCAGAAGCATTATGGCCAAGGCGTCAGGAAAGGTAGTGCTGCCCTGAAGGCTCCTTTCGAAGGATTCGGGAATATCCAACGCTACCGACAACAAACCGAGGAAGCGGGTTGGAGCGTTATCCTGGCAGTTAAGTGTTAGCCATCGCACACAATCCCCAAGGAAGCCTGCAGCCTGGACACCCATTGCGACTGCCTGGGATTTTCCATAGCCGCAAGGGGCGTTAACAAACAGTACGCCGCGAGGTGTTAATGCGTCGGAGACCAAACCTGCCAGATGGGGACGCCCCAAAGCAGTCGCAGGCACCACGGGCGCCTGCAGTCTCTGCCTGAGCAAATCCCTTACAAGTTCACCTCGTTGCAATCCGCTGTTCGCAGACTGAAACTCGTCATTGGCTGCATGGCCATCGCTGAATGATTTCAAACACTGCCCCGGATACTTCTTTAATGATATTGGGAGGTTAAACCAATTGAGGGGGCATCTGCAAAGTTTTGACGTTAAAGGTATTTATCTGGCGGCAGTTTTTTGAACGCAGTAACAAAAACGGCGGGCCAAGGCCCGCCGTTTCTGGGAGATCCAGTTTACCCTCAACGCGTACCTGCACGGCGAAGGGCCGCAGGGGTGTAATCTCTGGACTGGCGCTGAACGCCAAACTGATACGGATTGACTTCCTCGTTGGTCAGGCCGAGAACCAGGTAACGGCCAGATAGCAGGTCGTACAGGGTTTCAACGGCATACCAGGGAATGTCTTTATCATAGAACTGCATGGAGTGCGCCTCTGCCACACGCCACAGCTCACCACGGCCGTCGTAGTGATCAACTACGGTAGCCTGCCAGGAGTCCTCATCAATGAACATGTCACGCTGAGCATAGATATGGCGCTCGCCTTCCTTCAGGGTTGCGCGCACGTGCCATACACGGTGGAGTTCGTATCGGGTCAGATTCTGATTGATATGCCCTGGCTTGACGATCTGATCATAGGTCAGGTTGCGATCAACCAGCTTGTAGGAGTTGTACGGAATGTACATTTCCTTTTTGCCAACCAGCTCCCAGTTGTAGCGGTCCGGGGCGCCGTTGAACATATCGAAGTTATCTGATGTGCGCATGCCGTCGGCCGCTGTACCTGGCCCGTCGTAAGCAACCTGTGGCGCACGGCGAACACGACGCTGCCCTGCGTTGTATACCCAGGCACGACGTGGTTCGGCCACCTGGTCCAAGGTCTCATGAACCAGCAATACGTTACCGGCGAGACGGGCTGGGCCAGTGATAGCCTGCTTGAAGTAGAACAACACGTTGGGGTCTTTATCTGGAGCGTAGTCTGATAGATGCGTACGCCATGAAAATTCGTCCTGGAACTTTACAATGGAGTAGGCCCCATTGGCTGTAGGCGTTGCTTGCCCAACGTTACGCTGAACCGCACCGCCACGGTAGCGGGTCAGGTGGTTCCAGATAACCTCCAGGCCGTTCTGAGGAATCGGGAATGGCGTTGCGTTCTGGTAATTCGTCAGCCCGTTACCATCCTTGATCATTTCGGCCTTGGTCGCGTTCTCGACCGTCTCATCCATAATGGTTTGCGGATAAGCCGCTGTACGATGGGTTTCATACACCGGGAGGACATAATCCGGGTACTGCCTGATCATCGCAACCTGCCCGGGAGACAGTTTGTCGGCATATTCTGCCACGTTGCTCTGATCAATAGTAAACTTGGGCTTCTCGTTGGGGAACGGGTTTACATAAATACCGTCACCTTTATAGCCGGCCGGCGGCGTTGTAAGGCCGCCATTCCACGCAGGAATAGTATCGCCATTACCTGCTTTTTCAGCGCCCATGGGTGTCAGTGAATCACCCAGCTTGGCTGCTTCTTCGGCAGAAACTGCGCCCCAAGCCTGGCCAGCAACGAGACTCGCCGCCAGTATGCCTGTGGTCAGTAATTTCTTGCTTAGTTTCATTTAAATTACCTCGTTAAACGAATTCTTGACGGTTCAGAATGAGTAGGAAACGCTGGCACTCACGAAATCCCGGTCAGTCATCTCGTTATACGGCTTGCCACCGAAAAAGTTTGTGTAACCGATATTGCCGGTGATTCTGTTTTGATAAACGCCCTGCAGCGACAATCCGATAGCTTTGCTGCCTTCGTTGAAGGCACCGCCAGGCTGCGGGCTATAGCCTTTCACGTCATGGCTCCACGCCAACTGCGGAGAAAGGTTGATACCAGCAAAGACGTTCGGGTAATCCCAGACCAGACGTGAGCGATAGCCCCAGGAGAAGGATGTCGTAAAGCCTTCGTTGTTGCAGTAGTTGATG
This sequence comes from Marinobacter salexigens, assembly GCF_002806945.1. Lineage (GTDB taxonomy): Bacteria > Pseudomonadota > Gammaproteobacteria > Pseudomonadales > Oleiphilaceae > Marinobacter > Marinobacter salexigens. The sequence continues at coordinate 1,055,624 of NZ_NIHC01000001.1, read as the reverse complement.
TTGGCATTTCCACCCAAGGCACAGAAATCAGCGCCACCGAGGCTCGCCAAGGGAATCTCACCGATACCGAAGGTGCCAGAGCGCCCGTAACGCGCCTCATCATAATCTGGCAAGTCGTGCACGTAGGTCGCACCAAACTCGGTAATGAGCGACACACGGCTTGCACCCATAATCTGATCAAAGAATTTGATCAAAGTGAACTGAGCCTGGGAAACCTTAAACCGGTCGAAGCCTTCAGACGGCTTGCCTGCAAGGTTTGCCCCCGGACCACCGGCTTCCTCAATACGCTGCGCTTCCAACTTACTCAGAACCTCTCCATTCGGTCCCCGCTGCTGGATACCACCAAAAATCAGCTCAAACGCATTCCACTGCAAGGGCACGTTCTCACGGAAGCTGTATTCTGCACCCAGCGACCAACCACCCGGGGTGGTCGTGTTGATACTGATGCCATAGAGATTAATGTTCTCCGGATACGCCATGTAGTAACTGGGGAACTGCGAGTATGGCAATGAAGGATCATTCTGCTGGCCCGGCTTCGGAGATGCCGGGTTGTTCACCAAGCCGTTAACGTAAGGCAGGCGGCTATTGTATTTGATGTAGTAGAGCCCGATTTCTGAGTCGTTCAGAGCTGGAACATACCAGCGCAGCGCTACACCGAACTGATCTTTTGAGTCGGCTTCCTGATCACCCAGACGGGGAGCAACAAAGCCTTGGGCGTAGGCCTGAGAGTCGGGCAAGGCGCCAGCCAGCAGAATCGGTCCACATCCATCGGCAGCAAAATCACTGGTTGAGAAGAATGTGCCGCAGTCATCCGGGCGAACCGGTTCCCAGTCCGTCTGGATAAAGGTTTCGACCGTCAGGTTTTCTGTGACACCGGCCGACAGGTAAAACATTTCAACTGGCAGCAAGGCGTCTTTCAGCTCGGAGCCAGGTGCACGGAAGGCAGGAACGTCAACCGGGTTGATAACGTTGATACCGCCCTGAATGAAGGTGCTCTCACCCCAGCTGACTACTTGCTTACCGTAGCGAACACTCAGGGGAACATCACCCAGATACCAATCTGTGAACACGTAGGCATCCAGAATCTCACCGCCGGAAGCGTTATCTTTCGCTTTTCTGTTCAGTTCGCGACGCTGTCCAACATCATCTACCGCGCGCGACTCATCTTTCAGCTCGAAGTCGTACCAGTAAAGGCCACGCAACAAACCACCTACGCGAGTCAGGTATTGACTATCCACCGCGTAATCAAGGAACAGTTCACTGTTGCCTTTCACGATCTTGGAGTAGGTGTCGCCCTTATCAAAGTTAAGGTTGCCGTCGTCGTAGTTGTTCGTAGACGAGCCGATGTTTGCAAAATTAGGATCTCCGCCCGCTGAAACAGGCGCATACTCCGGCCCGAGGTTACCCTGGGAAATCAGGCGTTTATCCTGATTCTGGGTACGCCAGCCGGCGCCTGCAGACAGCGTGGTGTTAAACTGCGCCTCTACATCGCCGAGATAGAATGAGTACGCAGACGCTTGGCCAGACATGCCGGCTGCCACTGCCACGGCGAGCGGTATCTTGGTCCAACGCTGCCATTGGTGTGTTTTTCTTGTCATTGGAAGGCTACTCCATTGTTGTTCTGAGTCGCTGCTCTGATTATTGGTATTCACGATGTATTGGAGGCTTCATGCACAGTGCTCGTGATGTAAGCACTATAGCTAACGCTGTCCAGTGCTTTGATCAGTCAAAAGTATGATTTTGCTCTCACTACCTGCTTACCACCCCGCTCGGCGTCGGGTTTACTCGCACGTTTTCACTATAGACAAGAATTCTGGATGCAACCACTTTGCTTTTGATGGGTTTTTGCGGTTTTAAGGCTTATGCGGCGCTTCCAGATATTCCTGGGACTGCATTTCCAGAAGGCGCGACTCAGTGCGCTCAAACTCAAAACTCAGGCGCCCGCCAGAATAGAGTTCGGTGATTGGCGCAGCGGCAGAAATAATGACCTTTACGTTACGGTCGTAGAACTCATCAATCATGTTGACAAAACGCCGGGACTGATCGTCTTTATCCCCACCAAGTACAGGTACATTGCTGACGATAATGGCGTGGAACTGGCGTGCCATTTCGATGTAGTCATTCTGGCTGCGCGGGCCGTCGCACACGTCTTTAAAGTCAAACCAGACCACATCGTCGGCATGGGCCTGCGCGGGGATCTTGCGCCCGTTGATTTCCATGGATTGGCTGTGTTTGCCGGCTTCAACCGCCAGGGCATCAAAGCTTTTACGCAAGCTGGCATCTGCTTCGTCGCCCAGTGGCGAGTAATAAAGCTCGGCCTGCTCCAGAGTGCGCAGGCGATAATCGATGCCGCCATCCACATTCACTACATCGGTATATTTGTTTACTAACGCAATAGCGGGCAGAAAACGGGCTCGCTGCAAGCCGTCTTTGTAAAGGCCATCAGGCACTATATTGGATGTACACACCAAGGTAACGCCGCGCTTGAATAATCCGCCCATGAGGGTGGCAAGGATCATGGCATCGCCGATATCAGAAACGAAAAACTCATCGAAACAGATCACGCGGGCTTCATCGGCAAACTTTTTGGCCACCAGATCCAAGGGGTTTTTTTCACCCTTCAGGCCTCTCAGTTCCTGATGAACCCTCTGCATAAAGCGATGGAAATGCACGCGCATCTTGCGGTTGAACGGCAGGGACTCAAAAAACGTGTCCATCAGGTAGGTTTTGCCACGGCCAACACCGCCCCAGAAATAAAGGCCTTTAACGGGCTCTTCCCGTCCTTTTTTCAACTTGCGCCGCAATTTGGTAACCGCTTTGCCGCGTTCGCTTTCCGCTTCCACCAGTTTATCGTAGAGTGTCTGGAGGCGCTGAACGGCATCGGCCTGGGCGGGGTCCTTATGAAACTCCGGGCGCTCAAGATCCTTTTGGTAACGCTGCCAGGGTGTCAGGTTCGTGGTTGCTGCAGTAGGCATAGAGGCTGTCATCAGGAATTCCCGGGGTGTAATCGTGGATTTTGGGCGGCGTATTATCGCGTATATACATTTTTTTCGCCATGCTGGGGGCCTGCCGGGCAATACGACGATTGGCGCACTATTCAGGCATGGGCTGATGAGGCTGCGGGCGTTATACTGACCAGCATGGGTTAGCTCACTTTTCAGGCAACAGGACGATACAGCATATGACAAACCTGATTCTGGCAGCGATTGCCGCATTAATTGTTGGCATTGTCATTGGGGCGATTATTGGTCGCTCGGGGCAAGGTTCCACGCTGCGGCAGCGCCGTGCGGAGCAGCAGGTGGAGGAAGTGCGAAACGAATACACGCGCTATCAGGCTCAGGTGAACGAGCACTTTATGGAGTCGGCTCATTTGCTGCGCCGGTTTAATGATGCGTATCGGGATGTGAATCAGCATATGGCTCGCGGGGCAAATCGGCTGTGCAATGATGAGGAGTGGATGGCTGAGTTGGCTGAGCAGACTTCCCGCAAGCGTCTTGAGGAGGTTAGCGAGGATGGTGTTGAGCCGCCGCGGGATTATGCGCCCAAGACTTCCGGGACGCTTTCTGAGGACTTTGGTTTGAAGAAGGGTGATAAGCCGGCTGAGGCCTGAGTTTCCGGAGTACGATTAGCAGGACTGATAGTGTGGTGCTGTGAGTGGCGTGGGGTACAGCTTCCCAAAACACGCTCCTTGCGGCACATCCATGTGACGCTTGGGCTCCGCCATCCATGGCTCCGCACAGTTTTGGGAAGCTGTCCCCCACCCCTCTCAACCCAACTTTTGTGCTAGTCGCTTTAGATACCTTCTGACTGACGATCCCTGTTTGAATATTTCTGCATCACAGAATTAGCCTAAAACACCACCAACATTTGTGTGGCTGTTCAGACGGGGTTATCACAGTCGATGAAACGGTGCTTGAGTCCGAACTCTTTTTCTAGCGCCTCTCCCAGTGCTTTTACGCCGTATCGTTCTGTCGCATGGTGGCCGGCTGCATAATAGTGAATGCCGCACTCTCTCGCTGTGTGTGTGGTCGGCTCAGAGATTTCGCCGCTGATGTAGGCGTCCAGGCCGGCGTCGATGGCTGTGTTGATGAATCCTTGTGCCGCACCGGTGCACCAACCTACCCTTTTGATTTCTGCCCTGCCGTTGCCGACTCTCAGGGGGTCGCGGTGGAGTGCCCGGGCAATTTGCAGCCCGAACTTTTCGGGGGTTAGCGGTTCTTTAAGCTCACCTTCCCAGACCAGGCCATTTAGCGGCCTTGGGTTTTCGATACCGAGGATGCCTGCCAACTGGCGGTTGTTGCCGTATTCCGGGTGGTCATCCAGTGGCAGGTGGTAAGCGAGCAGGTTGATGTCGTTATCCAGCAGGCGCTTTAGACGTTCGCGCTTCATGCCCCGGATTGTTTGATCCTCACCTTTCCAGAAATAGCCATGATGAACGATCAACATATCGGCGTTGGCTACAATGGCTGCTTCTATGAGGTCCTGAGAGGCAGTTACGCCGGTGACTATGGTCGATATGTCAGTTTTGCCTTCGACTTGCAGGCCGTTAGGGCAGTAATCCTGAAACTCACTTGGGGTTAGCCATTCGTTGATCTTAGCAATAACGCTATCACGCGCAGTCATGTTTATCTCCCGTTCGCTATATCACCAAGTTTCGATGAGTAGGGCACGAAGGGGCTTCCGGGAATGTCGTAGGCCAAGGACGGCCGGAGACAAGCGCACATGGATGTGCTCGTAGCGGTTCCCGGAAGCCCCTTCGTGCCCTGCTCTTTGCACAATACCACAGGCTAGGAGCAGGGCCGGAGGCCGGAGATCAGGGCGTCGTTTTGCTCTGGGGTGCCAATGGTGATTCGCAAAAAATCACTGATTCTGGGCTTATTGAAATGACGAACAATAATCCCCTTCTCTCGCAGTGCTTTTGCCAGGCTTTCACCGGATTTTTCTTTGTGCCGGGCAAATACGAAGTTCGCTTTCGACGGCAGCACTTCAAACCCCAGGCTCTCCAGGCTTTCGGTTACGCGTTCACGCTCAGACATAACCCCTTCACAGCACTTCTCAAACCATGCCTGGTCTTCATAGGCAGCCTTCGCACCAGCCAAGGCCAGCCTGTCTAAAGGATAGCTGTTGAAGCTGTTTTTAACGCGAGTCAGCGCTTCAACCAGATCCGGGTGGCCAATAGCAAACCCAACTCGTAAACCAGCCAGCGAGCGGGCTTTGGATAGTGTCTGGCAGACCAGCAGGTTTGGGTACTTGTCCACAAGGGCAATGGCAGTTTCACCACCGAAGTCGATGTAAGCTTCGTCAACGACAACCACACGCTCCGGGTTGGCCTGCAAGATGGCCTCTACGTGTTCCAGTCCAAGGTAACGGCCGGTGGGCGCGTTGGGGTTGGGGAAGATGATTCCGCCGTTAGGCTGTTTGTAGTCTTCGGGGTTGATTTCGAAGTTGTCTGTGAGGGGTACTGTTTTGCCTTCGATGTTGTAGAGGCCGCAATACACTGGGTAGAAGCTGTAGGTGACATCCGGGAAGAGGATGGGTTCGCCGTGTTGGAACAGGGCGCAAAACAGGTGCGCAAGGACTTCATCGGAGCCGTTGCCGAGGAATACTTGTTCGGGTTTTACGTTGTGGTAAGCGGCGATGGTTTGGCGCAGGCTCTCGCCTTCGGGATCGGGGTAGAGGCGGAGGTTGTCGTTGAGTTCGGCCTGGATGGCTTCGATTACCTTTGGCGACGGGCCGAAGGGGTTTTCGTTGGTGTTCAGTTTTACCAGGTTAGCCATTTTTGGTTGTTCGCCAGGCACATATGGCTCCAGGCTTTTGACCAGCGGGCTCCAAAATTTACTCATTCTCTCTTGCTCCGAGGAGACGGCAATTGGGGTGGGGTGTCTTCCGGGAACCGCTACGAGCACATCCTTGTGCGCTTGTCTCCGGCCGTCCTTGGCCTACGACATTCCCGGAAGACACCCCACCCCAACTGCCTGCAGACTATGGTGATATATTCAAAATGATTCGGCAATAACGCCTTACAGCGCTCAACAATCGGAACTGACTGCGCACAAACTGGCGGTAAGTCTAGTCTCTCTTGATCCGATACTCAGCAGAGCGAGCATGGGCAGTAAGCCCTTCACCTCTCGCCAATACCGACGCAACCCGCCCCATTCGATCCGCGCCCTTGGCGCTGAATCCGATGATAGAGGAACGCTTCTGGAAATCGTAAACGCCCAGCGGCGAAGAGAACCGGGCCGTGCCGCTGGTGGGCAGGACGTGGTTCGGGCCGGCGCAGTAGTCTCCCAGTGCTTCGGCTGTGTAACGGCCCATGAAGATAGCACCAGCGTGGCGAATTTCTTCAAGCAGGGCTTCCGGGTCTTCTACCGATAACTCAAGGTGTTCCGGCGCTATGCGGTTGGAGACTTTTGCGGCTTCGCTCAGGTCTGTAACCTGGATCAACGCCGCACGGTCGGTCATGGAGGTGCGGATGATGTCGGCACGCTCCATGGTGGGGAGCAGTTTGTTGATGCTGGCTTCGACGGCATCAAGGAAAGCCGCATCCGGGCTAATCAATATGGATTGCGCTTGTTCGTCGTGTTCGGCCTGGGAGAACAGGTCCATGGCGATCCAGTCGGGGTCGGTTTTGCCGTCGCAGATCACGAGTATTTCGGATGGGCCGGCGATCATGTCGATGCCGACGGTGCCGAAGACTTCGCGCTTTGCAGTCGCCACGAAGATGTTGCCGGGGCCGACGATTTTGTCTACTGCCGGGATGGTTTCCGTGCCATAGGCCAGCGCCCCAACAGCTTGCGCCCCGCCCACCGTGAACACTCGATCCACGCCTGCGATAGCCGCAGCGGCCAATACCAGATCGTTCACTACGCCATCTGGAGTAGGAACAACCATAATAACTTCGCCCACACCAGCCACTTTGGCAGGAATAGCGTTCATCAAAACAGACGACGGATAGGCCGCTTTACCGCCTGGCACGTATAGACCAGCGCGATCCAATGGCGTCACTTTCTGGCCCAGCACTGTGCCGTCTTCGTCCTGATACTGCCAGGATTTCTGATCCTGGCGCTCGTGGTAATCCCGAACACGCTCAGCCGCTTGCTCAAGCGCCACGCGCTGATCTTCCGGAATGGCTTTCAGGGCTTGCTGCAAACGAGCCTGGCTCATGTCCAGTTCAGCAACGCTGGCAACATTCAGCCGATCAAACTTCTCGGTAAACTCGAGAACAGCCTCGTCACCACGGGTTTTCACTTCATGCAGGATATGACGCACCGACTCGTTCACCTGATGATCAACACTGTCGTCCCATGCCAAAAGCGTGGCCAGCTGGCTATCAAAGTCTGCCTGGGAAGCGTTCAATCGTTTGATGCTTACGGTCATTTCTCAAATCCTGCTTTGGATTATGGATTCATTATTAGGTAAATCAACTCAAGCACTTACAGCCCCCAGAAAGTGCTCATGAAGAGCTTTCAAACACCCACAGTTTGAGGAAGCGATTGGGGTCAGCTTTCCAAAACTGTGCGGAGCCAGGGATGGCGGAGCCAAGCGTACACGGACGTATTCACAGCGTGTTTTGGAAAGCTGACCCCAATCGCTTCGTACACCAAAGTCAGCGCCAAAAGCTCTTCCCGCACAATGTTTAGCGGCGCCTATCCACAGCAGCCGCCATCTTCTCAATGATGGGATTAATCTGCTGGTGCTTCATCTTCATGGAACCACGATTAACCACCAGCCGACTGCTAATGTGATCAATCAACTCCCGGGCCTCAAGGCCATTGGCCTTCAGCGTATTGCCGGTATCCACAATATCAACAATCTCATCTGCCAACCCAAGAATCGGAGCCAACTCCATCGCGCCATACAGCTTGATGATATCTGCCTGCCGCCCCTGTGCCGCGTAATACCGACGCGCCATGTTGACGAACTTGGTGGCAACACGAATACGGCCAACCGGAGGTGTTTCGCCTTTGGGGCCTGCCGTCATCAAGCGGCAGCGGGAGATGTTCAGATCCAGAGGCTCGTAGAGCCCCTCCCCACCATGCTCCATCAATACATCCTTCCCCGTCACGCCTAAATCAGCACCACCGTACTGTACATAAGTAGGCACATCGGTTGCGCGGATAATAAGCACCCGTACACTCGGATCTGTGGTGGGGAACACCAGTTTACGGGATTTCTTGATATCGTCGATCAGCTCAATCCCGGCTTCCGCCAGCAATGGCAGGGTTTCTTCCAGGATTCGCCCTTTCGACAAGGCGATGGTGATGGAATCTGTCATGGGTCTTTCCGGTTTCCCGTTTGTGTCTGTCACGCTGGCAGGCGGCGAATACTTCCACCAAGCAGCTGCAGTTTCTCTTCAATGCACTCGTATCCGCGATCGATATGGTAAATACGATCAATAATGGTATCGCCATCAGCCATCAGGCCTGCGATGACCAGGCTGGCAGATGCACGCAAATCCGTCGCCATAACCGGCGCGCCGGTCAGGTGGCTAACACCCTTGATAATTGCGGCGTTGCCTTCCAGAGTGATATCGGCACCCATGCGGGTCAGTTCCTGCAGGTGCATGAAGCGATTCTCGAAAACAGTCTCGATGATTGTACCCGTGCCTTCTGCAACCGCGTTCATGGCGGCAAACTGTGCCTGCATATCGGTGGGAAAGGCCGGATAAGGGGCGGTGCGAATATTAACCGCCTTAGGGCGCTGGCCTTTCATGTCCAGCTCGATCCAGTTGGGGCCGGATGTTATATGGGCTCCAGCCTCTTCCAGCTTTAGTAGCACTGCGTCCAGCAAATCTGCCCGGGTATCTTTCAGTTTTACCCGGCCACCGGTGGCTGCCGCTGCCACCAGATAGGTTCCGGTTTCAATACGGTCCGGCAACACGTCGTAATGGCAACCGTGCAGGCGCTCGACACCTTCAATTTCAATGGTTGAGCTACCATGCCCGGTGATTTTCGCACCCATGGCAATCAGGCACTCAGCCAGATCCACTACTTCCGGCTCGCGGGCAGCATTCTCGAGGATAGTTTTACCATCGGCCAGAGTTGCAGCCATCAGCAGGTTTTCTGTTCCGGTTACCGTCACCACATCCATGAAGATGTGCGCGCCCTTCAAGCGTCCATTGGTTTTCGCCTTGATGTAACCATTCTCTACCTTGATATCCGCACCCATTTGCTCAAGGCCTTGGATATGAAGGTTTACTGGCCGGCTACCGATGGCGCAACCACCCGGCAGAGACACTTCCGCCTCGCCAAAATGCGCCACGAGAGGGCCCAGCACCAGAATGGAGGCGCGCATGGTTTTAACCAGCTCGTAGGGTGCGTGAAAATGTTTGATGCTGTTGGCGTGAATTTCCACGCTCATTTTCTCATCAATCATCAGTTCCACACCCATGCGCCCCAACAGCTCAATCATGGTGGTCACGTCGTGCAGGTGCGGCAGATTGCCAACGGTCACTGGCTCATCGGCCAACAGAGTGGCCGCAAGAATGGGGAGCGCAGCGTTTTTGGCGCCGGATATCCGGATTTCGCCGTCCAGAGGTTTACGGCCCCGGATTAGAAGTTTGTCCACAATAGTAATCCTGTTGTGTGCGTAAGGCTCAGCCCTGGCGCGCAGCCCATTCAGCCGGTGTAAAGGGTTTCGGGTGAAGGGCGTGAATGGTGCCATCCATGATTTGCTGGAATAGCGCCTTGTTGATCATCTGCTGCCGCTTGATGCTCGACAGGCCTTCAAAGACATCACCTATGACCACGACCATGTAATGGTTACCGTCGATCTGTACCTGCACCTCACAACCGGGCAGTGCTTCTTCAACCAACTGGGTGACTTCGGCGGCGTTCATAGTAAATCCTCAGGTATTATTGAAATCAGGGGCGGGATTGTAACCAATCTGCGAGGCTGCTCAAAGCGGCAAGAGAAACGAGGCGTTCAGGCGCCCCGGTAAACGACAGGGAAATGCCCTGTTTTTCCGCCAGCCGGCTCCAGCATAGAAGCATGGAGAGAATGACACTGTGGGTTGTAGACACGCCGGCAAGGTCCACCACCAACCCCTCGCCCGCGGCTGCAATCAGCCTCTCGCCTTCGGCGCGTAGCGGCGTCACGTTGTGAGCATTGATTGCACCGGAGACAAGCAGCGTGCCTGCCTCCAGCCGAACACCTGGAGCCTCAGCACTCATGATTTATTCACTTCGTCTTCCAGATTCAGGGATTTCACCGCATCACTCCAGCCGTCAATAACAACCTCGACTTGCCCACGGTTGGCTTCCATTTCCTGGGTAAAGCGATCCCTGAAAGAAAGACCTATGTTGACCCCTTCAACGATCACGTTTTCCATCAGCCAGTCACTGCCCTCGCCCCTACGGTACATGGAATAGGTGACTGAATGGCGGTTCCCGGTAGCGGTAATTACTTCCATGCCCACGGAGGCCCGGTTGTCGTTACTTGGGTTGATGGTTGCCCCCTTGACCTTGATTTCAAAATTGTCAGCACTCATCAGTGCCTGGGCATAACTGTCAAACAGACTGCGTTTGAACCTGACTACAAACTCGTCTCTCTGCTCAGGGGTGGCCTGGCGTGCATAGCGGCCCATTACCCGGGCGGCAATCCGACGAAAATCAACGAAACCTTCCAGCGCATCCTCCATGTTCTGGTAAAAAGCTTCAGGATCACTTTCGTAGAGGCCTCGCTCAGCATTAAGCTGGCTCACCAGCCGTTGAGTGTTTTCATCAACGTACTGTTGCAGATCGTCTTCCGGATCCGCCTGAACTGATGCCACACAAAACGCCATCAGTGTCAGGGCAAGCAAAAATCGCTGTGTTATAGCAATCATCTGGCTTCTCCTGTTCTGTCTTTCAGCTGGCTTACTTGCCAGACGCAAAATTACTGATCAGCCGCTCGATGTTCATAGCGGACTGGGTAGAGTAAAACGTATCACCCGGCTTAAGGGAGTCCATCTCACCGCCAATGGATATATCAATATACTGCTCACCCAGCAGTCCGGATGTGCGAATAACAGCAGCACTGTCGGATGGGATATTGTCCACATCGCCATGAATCGACATGGCAACCCGTGCCTGGAAGGTTTCCTTGTTCAGGGTAATGGAATCGACACTACCCACGGTTACCCCGGCCATGGAAACCCTGCCCCGGGGCGTAATGCCACCGGTGTCGTTAAAATCCGCGTAGATGGTGTAGGTGCTTTTGGCAGATTTCGGGGACAACCCACTCACCTGTAATGCCAGAAACAGCAATGCTGCCAATCCGGCAAGCATAAACAGGCCAACTGTGATGTCCGTTGTTCTTTGTGTCATTACCGGCTCCCGGTGTTATCTCGTCAATCGTTAATCAGAAGTTGCCGAACATTACGGCGGTCAGCACAAAATCCAGCCCCAGAACAGCCAGCGAGGAGTAAACCACGGTTTTCGTGGTTGCCGAGCTGATGCCTGCAGAGGTGGGTACACAATCGTAGCCCTGGTATACCGCAATCCAGGCACAGACAAAGCCGAATACGACGCTTTTGATCACGCCATTAACCACGTCGTCCCAGAAGTCTACCGAGGCCTGCATATTGCCCCAGTATGAGCCCTCGAAAACACCCAGCCACTCTACGCCAACCAGCATACCGCCCCAGATACCTACCATGGAAAAGATGATGGCCAGAACCGGCATGGCGATAAAACCAGCCCAGAGCCTGGGTGCTATGACCCGGCGCAGAGGGTCTACACCCATCATTTCCATGCTGGAGAGCTGCTCGGTCGCTTTCATCAGGCCGATTTCAGCGGTTAACGCGGAACCGGCCCGCCCGGCAAACAGCAGTGCGGTTACCACGGGCCCGAGTTCGCGTACCAGAGTAAGCGCAATCATCTGCCCTATGGCGGCTTCGGAGCCAAAATCACTGAGTATGGTGTAGCCCTGCAGGCCCAGCACCATACCGATAAATAAACCAGAAACCACTATAATCGCCAGTGACAGCACACCAACCGAATACAGTTGTTTCATTAAAAGCGGGAAACCGGTTACCGGGCGTGGAACCCCTGACAGCACACCACCAAGAAAACGGCCCGCACGACCGATGGATATGACGGCATCAGCCCCGCTGCGCCCGAGGGAAGCAATTTTGTCGATCAAGAGGCACCTCCCGCTAGCCCAAAGTCCTCGGTCGCTGCCAGGGATGGGTAATGGAAGGGCACAGGCCCGTCCGGATGCCCATTCAAAAACTGCTGCACCTGCTCGGACGGATGATCCTCCAGCTCTGCGGGAGTCCCAGCACCTATTACTTTTCCGTCTGCAATAATGCAGGCGTAATGGCAGATACTCAGGGATTCTTTAACGTCATGGGAAACCAGTACACTGGTGAGCCCCATGGAGCTGTTGAGATCGCGAATCAGCTTCACCAACACACCCATTCCAATAGGATCCTGCCCGGCAAAAGGCTCGTCATACATGATCAGCTCCGGATCCAGCGCAATGCTGCGGGCCAGCGCAACGCGCCGATTCATGCCACCAGAGAGCTCAGACGGCATAAGTTTGCGGGCGCCTCGCAGGCCAACCGCTTCCAGTTTCATCAGCACTATGTCGTTAATCATGTCTTCCGGCAGCTTGGTGTGCACGCGCATCGGGAAGGCCACATTCTCGTATACGCTCAGATCGGTAAACAGCGCACCGCTCTGGAACAGCATGCCCATTCTCTCCCGGAACTTGTAAAGCTCCTTACGGCGGAGCTCCCCAATCGGTTGCCCATCCACAATGATGCTGCCGGCGTCCGGCTGAAGCTGGCCGCCAATCAGACGCAGCAATGTGGTTTTCCCGCTGCCGCTGGGGCCCATGATGGCGGTAATTTTCCCGCGGGGAATTTCCACAGACACACCGTTAAAAATACGGCGATCAGCACGTGAAAACACAACGTCCTTTAATGTTATGTACGAGCGCAAACCCATAATTCTTACCTTTCAGCCCTTAGCTCTTAACCTTCGCCCCGCAGCATTTCGTTCTCAACGCATAATTCTTATGCTTTCAGGGAGCGCTACATTATGCCAAGGAGCCTTTAAGCTCAATCAAAGGTTCCCAAAATGAATTGATAGCAATGATCAATTTTACTGACCTCTTGGTTTAACTTGCGGTAACTCCGCTGCTGAGCTTGCGGGAAATGTTATACTGCCCCACTCTAATCGCACCGTCGCATTTTCAAACAGACAGTGCCGGTCTTTTCAAGCAACAAACAGCCAGTGTTGACCAGAAAGCAGGATCTTCGCCCGATGACCGAGCAAATAGCCTACGATTTCCGGAACCCCGCTCTTCAGGCCATCCGCATTGAGCGGGAGGCAATCAGCGCCCTGGAAACCCGCATTGACGAACACTTCATTCGCGCCTGCGAAGTCATCATGGCCTGCAAGGGCCGTGTTGTCGTGACCGGCATGGGTAAATCCGGCCACATAGGGCACAAGATTGCTGCCACCTTGGCCAGCACCGGCACCCCTTCGTTCTTCGTTCATCCCGGGGAGGCCAGCCACGGCGACATGGGTATGATTACCAGTCAGGACGTGGTGATTGCCATTTCCAATAGCGGCAACACCAGCGAAGTGGTCACCATTCTGCCGCTCATCAAACGCATGGGTGCGCCGCTGATCAGCATGACCGGCAACCCCGCTTCCACATTGGCAAAAGAAGCCGTGGCAAACCTGGATGTGAGCGTTGAAACAGAAGCCTGCCCGCTTGGCCTGGCGCCCACATCCAGCACAACCGCAACCCTGGTGATGGGCGACGCCCTGGCTGTCGCCTTGCTGGAAGCCCGGGGGTTCAGCGCTGAAGATTTCGCGTTCTCCCACCCCGGTGGCAGTTTGGGCCGCAAGCTCCTTCTGCGGGTATCGGACATCATGCATACAGATGGCCGCATACCCATAGTTGAAGAGAACACCACCTTGAGCGGCGCCCTGCTGGAGATTTCCCGCAAGGGGCTGGGTATGACCACGGTGGTTGATGCCACTGGCACCATGACCGGCATTTTCACAGATGGCGACCTGCGCCGCACCCTGGATAAATCCATTGATGTACACACCACCCCCATTCGGGATGTGATGACTCGTAACGGCAGAACAATTCAGCCAGACCAATTGGCTGCCGAGGCGCTTAACGTGATGGAAGGCCTTAAAATCAGCGCGCTTCCGGTGACCGACGAAAGCGGTGCCCTGGTTGGAGCCATCAATATGCACGACCTGCTTCGAGCTGGCGTAATTTAAAGAACAACCTTAAGGCACAACGATGGCAGACCTGAAAAGCCCACTGCAAGAATTCTGGCCAGAGCCCCTGCTGGCCAAAGCGGCGGCTATAAAACTCGTCGCTCTGGATGTTGATGGCATCATGAGTGATGGCAAGATCTACTTCAGCGCCTCGGGTGACGAGCTCAAAGGCTTCAACATTCTGGACGGCCTTGGGCTGAAGCACATCATGGCTGCGGGAATCACCGTAGCCGTCATTACCGGTCGCAGTTCGCCACTGACCGAAAAACGCATGAACGACCTGAAAATCCCACACCTGATGCAGGGCCGGGAAGACAAAAAGATCGCACTGCAGGAACTGGTCAGCACACTGAACATTGCGCCGGAACACATCGCTTATATGGGCGACGATCTACCGGATTTGCCCGCTATTCGCTACGCGGGGCTCGGTATTACCGTGCCCAATGGCTATTGGCTGGTACAGGAATACGCTGATTACTGCACCCGCGCTTCAGGGGGCAACGGCGCTGTGCGCGAGCTGTGCGACCTGCTGCTGACGGCCGGCGGACACCTGAATACCACTCTAGCGCCCTACCTGGAGCCCTGAGCATGGGAGAGAGCGAAAAAAACAACCAGCTCTCCAAACTGGTTCTGAAAAACAAACCCCGGCTACGGATGCTCGGACTGGCTATAACCGTGGCTGTGGCGGTTTTTCTGCTTTGGGAAAGCAATGAGCCGCCACTCAGCAGTTACAGTGATGCCAAACAACTTCGCGGGGAAACAGAGCCCGACGGGTTTGTGATTAATGGCAGCTACACATCTTACGATGAGGCCGGCCAGCGCAAGATTGTATTTACCAGCCCTCGCATCGAACAATTCGAAGAAGGTAACCTGGCCACCATGGAATCGCCCAGAGCCGAGCTTTTCAGCGCCACCGGAGAAGGCCCGTGGATTCTGAATGCGGAGAACGGCAGCCTCAGGCAAAACGACGACCTGCTTAACCTCACCGGAAACGTTCGCGTGGTTCGAACGATTGGTGCCAGGGAAGCAACGCTGAACACCGAAAGCCTGACCCTGGATAACCAGCAGGGCATGGTCTATACCGATGATCCGGTAACAATCACCGACAACCTTGGCATCACCCAGGCCAAGGGCATGAAAGCGTGGATCGACGAGCGCATTCTGGAACTGAACTCCCAGGTGGAAGGACGCTATGAAACCGTTAAATAACTCTGTGCGCAGGCTTCTGGCCACTCTGTTGGTCGCCGGCCTTGCCAGCCAGGCGATGGCCTTTGATCTTGATTCCGACCAGCCTATCACCGTGAGCGCCGACAGCGCCCGCCTGGACGATGGCAAAGGCATCGCCACCTACACAGGGGCGGTTGAGCTGGCTCAAGGCAAAACCCGGCTGTCTGCGGAGCGGGTGGTTCTCTACCGCAGCGATGAAGGCCTTAACCGCATCGAAGCCAGCGGCGCGCCCGCCCGGTATCAGCAGCCGGTGACCAGCGGCGAAGGCGAAACCGATGCCAAGGCCCTGAACATCACGTGGTCTGCCACAGACAAACAGCTTACCTTTGAACGGGAAGCTGTGATTGAGCAAAATGGCAACGTATTCCGCGGCGACATTATTCACTACGATACGGAACAGCGTGTGGTAACCGCTGAAGGTGCCGAAGATACAGGTGCCGGCCCTGGGCGGGTCGAGATGGTTATCCAGCCCCGCGGCAGCAGCGCCGACTCCACCCAATAACAGCTGATTACAGTAAACAGGAATCCGATGGCAGTTCTCAGAGCGAGTAACCTGGCGAAAAGCTACAAACAGAAAAAAGTCGTCATCGATGTGTCGCTTGAAATCCGCAGCGGTGAAATTGTTGGCCTGCTCGGGCCCAATGGAGCCGGCAAAACCACCTGTTTCTACATGATTGTGGGGCTGGTCAACGCAGATAATGGCCGTATAACCATTGATAGCCAGGACATCACTCCCCTACCCATGCACGGCAGGGCGCGCAAGGGTATTGGCTATTTACCCCAGGAGGCTTCGGTATTCCGCAAGCTTTCGGTGCGGGACAATATTATGGCGATTCTGGAAACCCGCAAAAACCTCAGCCGCGCTGAACGCCTGAGCAAGGTTGAACAACTGCTTGAAGAGTTCCACATTACCCATATCCGCGACAGCCAGGGCATGGCGCTCTCTGGTGGTGAGCGGCGCCGGGTGGAAATTGCCCGCGCCCTGGCCATGGAACCTGCTTTCATTCTGCTGGATGAGCCCTTTGCCGGGGTAGACCCCATCTCGGTGAGCGATATCAAACAGATTATCCGCCACCTCCGGGACAAGGGCATAGGCGTGCTGATCACCGACCATAACGTGCGCGATACTCTGGATATCTGCGACACTGCTTACATCGTATCTGGTGGCCACATTATCGCCTCCGGAAACTCTGAAACCATCCTTGCCAACGAGCAGGTCAAAGAAGTGTATCTCGGCAAGGAATTCCGCCTGTAAGCTCTGTTTTATGGAGCGGCGGCAGGCCTGCTCGATTGTTTTGCCGGCCCGGAGCAAGTAAACTCGGCAAAGAACTTGCTAGGTTATGCTTGAGTAGCGGCAAGTGGCCGACACACAAAGACTTTCTGGCCGTAGCAAGAAATTCAGAACGGGTATAAGTGACGGATCCTGAGCGATGGTTATGAAAGCCTCATTACAATTAAAGCTGGGTCAGAGCCTGACCATGACGCCCCAGCTGCAGCAGGCGATCAGGCTTCTACAGCTATCAACCCTCGACCTCCAGCAGGAAATCCAGCAGGCACTGGAGTCCAACCCTCTGCTGGAATCCCAGGAAGACGACGACCAGGTTGACACAGCCACAGTGGATGGCGAGCAAAGCCAGAACAACACTGCAGACGACACCGCCCCAGAGCCCCCGCAGGAGGCCGCAAGCTCCGATTGGGATGAAAGCGAGAGCGGCCCGGACTGGCAAACTGAAAATGAAATTCCGGATACTATTCCTGACGACCTTCCCGTTGATACCGCCTGGGACGATATTTACCAGTCCGCTCCTGCCCCTGCGGCGCGCAACGAAGACGAAAGCGATCACGATTTCGAGACCCGGAACTCCCCCAGCGAAACCCTGCGGGATCATCTTGAATGGCAGCTGAACCTGACGACTATGACCGAGCGGGATCAGGCTATTGCCCACGCGCTCATGGACGCAGTAGACGAGCAAGGCTACCTCACAAGCCCTGTGGAGGAGATATACAGCGGCCTGACGAGCGATTCCGATGAAGACCCTCTGGAACTGGATGAAGTAGAAGCCGTGTTGCGCCGGCTGCAATTCTTCGATCCTCCCGGGGTTTTTGCCCGGGACCTTCAAGACTGCCTGCTGATTCAACTGAATCAACTGCCGCCGGAAACCCCTTGGTTAGTACAGGCACGACTGGTCATCACCCATTACATAAACCTGTTAGGCAACCGTGATTACGCCCAGCTGCTTCGCCGCAGCCGGCTGAAGGAAGATGAATTGCGCGACGTACTTGCGCTGATCACCAGCCTCAATCCGCGCCCGGGTGACATCATAGACCGCACCGAGCCAGACTACGTAATTCCTGATGTTATCGTGCGAAAGCACAATGACCGCTGGCGCGTGGAGCTGAACCCGGAAATAGCCCCGCGCATACGCGTGAATGCAAGCTATGCTTCACTAATAAAGCGTGCCGACAACAGCGCCGATAATACGTATCTGCGGGACCAGCTTCAGGAAGCAAAGTGGTTTATCAAAAGCCTGCAAAGCCGCAACGAAACACTGCTGAAGGTTGCAACCCGAATTGTTGAATACCAACAGGGTTTTCTGGATCACGGCGAGGAGGCTATGAAGCCCCTGATTCTCTCGGATATCGCCGAGCTTGTGGAAATGCACGAATCCACCATTTCCCGGGTGACGACGCAGAAATACATGCACACTCCGCGGGGCGTTTTTGAGCTGAAATACTTTTTCTCCAGCCATGTGAGTACCGACGAAGGCGGAGAATGCTCATCAACCGCTATCCGTGCGATGATCAGAAAGCTGATTGCAGCAGAAACACCGAAAAAGCCATTGAGTGATAACAAGATTGCGACCATGCTGGGAGAACAGGGTATCAAGGTGGCACGGCGCACGGTTGCAAAGTACCGCGAGGCAATGCAGATTCCACCCTCGAACGAACGCAAGCGCCTGGTTTAGACCCTGCACTACCGCATGAAGACAGAGACACATAAAATTCGCTGGGGCAGCCATGCACCAGCACTCAGGCCGGCTCCCAGAGCCGGAAAGAATGAAAACAGGAGACGTCTATGCAAATCAACATTTCAGGCCATCACGTAGAACTGACTCCCGCTCTTAAAGGCTATGTAACTGAAAAGTTTGAGCGACTTGAGCGGCATTTCGACCACATCAGCAACTGCCAGGTAACACTGGAAGTGGACAAGGTTCGGCAGATTGCAGATGCGACGCTCCACGTGGTGGGTGGTGAGATTCACGCAAAGGCGGAAAACGAGGACATGTACGCAGCAATCGACGGCCTCGTCGACAAGCTGGATCGGCAGATCCTCAAGCATAAAGAGAAGACTTTAGACAGGATGCAGGGAAACACCGCCCGCTAAGCGACTGTTTCCAGGCAGGTTATCTAATCAGGCTGCGGCGCGTACAACGTGTCGCAGCTTTTTTCACAGAAGCGCGGTCGATTCATGAGCGACACATCCCTGACAATAGACACCATCCTTACGCCGGAGCTGACTCTGTGCAATGTGCCCGCTTCGAGCAAAAAGCGGGTTCTGGAGTTCATTTCCGAGCAAATTCGCGAGCACAACCATGCTGTAAACGAGGCCCAGATTTTTAACAATCTGATTGCCCGTGAACGGCTGGGCAGTACGGGAATCGGCCAGGGCATCGCCATCCCCCACTGCCGCCTGGAAGGGCTTGGGCAGGTTATTGGCGTACTGGTTACTCTGGAAGAAGCCGTTGATTTTGACGCCATCGACAACCAGCCGGTGGACCTTTTGTTTGCACTTATAGTGCCCAAAGAAGCTACCAGCGAGCATCTTGAGCTACTGAGCCAGCTCGCCGAGAAATTCAATGACCGCTCTTTTTGCGACAGCCTGAGGCAATGCGAAGATGCGCAAACGCTCTATCAACGCATGACCGTCGCAAGCGCTTAACATCCACTCTGGCAACAGGCTGTATCACTATGAAGCTGATCATCGTCAGTGGCCGGTCAGGTTCCGGCAAGAGTACGGCTCTTCACGTTCTGGAAGATCTGGGATTCTACTGCATCGACAACCTGCCCATTGGCTTGTTGTTCCCGCTAACCCGGGAAGCCGCAAACCAGACGGCACCGGGGCGGCTCGACAAAATGGCCGTCAGCATTGATGCCCGCAATCTCTCTGGCGAGTTAGCTAATTTTGAGGAGATTCATCGCAAGCTCCGCAGAGATGAGATTCAGGTGGAAGTGATCTATCTGGACGCAGATGAACAGTCGCTCCTGCAGCGGTTTCATGCCACCCGGCGCAAGCACCCTCTCAGCGATGACAAAACCTCCCTGAGGGAGGCCATCAGCAATGAAAAAGCCCTGCTTGAACCGCTATCCAAGCTTGCAGACTTGCACATCAACACCAAAGGGCTGTCGATGTATGAACTGCGGGATATGGTGAAGCAACGGGTTGCCGGCCGAAAAGACCAGGAGCTTGCACTGCTGTTCCAGTCTTTCGGGTTCAAACACGGCGTGCCGCTGGATTCTGATTATGTGTTTGATGTGCGCTGCCTGCCTAACCCCTACTGGGACAACAGCTTGCGCAAGTTTACCGGCCTGGACCAGCCGGTGATCGAATTTCTTGAGAGTGAGCCCGCCAGCGCTAAAATGGTAAACGATTTGATCGGGTTTCTGGAAAACTGGATTCCGTCTTTTGCCGACAGTAACCGTAGCTATATGACTATTTCCATTGGCTGCACGGGTGGCCAACACCGGTCTGTGTATATTTGCGAGCAGCTGGGACAACACTTCGGCGAACAAAGCAGCAACGTACAGGTACGCCATGCTGAACTACCCCACCTGCAGGCCCGGAAAGAGATCTGATCTGCCGTGATTCGCCATCCCGTTGTTATCATTAACAAACTTGGCCTGCACGCCCGGGCCACTGCGAAGCTGGTAGCCACGGCTTCGCAGTTTGATAGCTCCATTAAACTTTGCGGCAAGGGCCGCGAGGTGGATGCAAAGAACATTATGCAGGTGATGATGCTCGCCGCCAGCAAAGGCACAGAAGTGGAGCTGGTGGCCGACGGCCCGGACGAAGAACAAGCCATAACAGCGCTTGCCGAATTGATTAATGACTATTTTGGTGAGGGCGAGTAGACCTCTCGCTTTCACAGCATTCTGCCAGGTTTTTCCAGCGCCTCCCTGCAACTCTTTCTCACGCGTAAAGGCTAACTCCGTTATAATGCAGCCGTTTTCTGACTGCAGGTGATTCATGTCCGATATTCTGGAAAAAAGCCAGGCTCGCCAGCGTTTACGCTCACTAAGCGAGGCCTTGGATAGCGGTGCGCTAAAGCAGGTTGCCCGTATTCTCAACGGCGGCCTCAGCCCTAGTGATATCGCTCACCTGCTTGAATCATCGCCACCACGCCAGCGCGCCCTGCTCTGGAACCTGGTTGACAAACAGCTGGAAGGCGATGTTCTTCAGTACCTTAATGAAGATATTCGTGCTGAATACCTGAGCCGCCTGAACGCTCAGGAACTGGCAGATATTGTAGAAGACTACGAGTCAGACGATCTCGCCGACCTTTTGCAGCAGTTGCCGGATAAGGTGATCCAGGAAGTTCTGGACGCCATGGACGAACAGGACCGGCAGCGGGTTGAAGAAGTTCTCTCCTACCCGGAAGACACCGCCGGCGGCCTGATGAACACGGACACTATCACCGTCCGCCCTGACATCAGCATCGATGTAGTATTGCGTTATCTGCGCCGCCACCGGGCACTGCCCCCAATGACAGACAGCCTGATTGTGGTGAGCCGGCGCGATGAATTTATCGGCATGCTGCCCATCACGAAAATGCTTGTATCGAATCAGGCTGCCACTGTGCGGGAGGTGATGGACACAGATATTGAACCCATTCCGGTCGGCCTTTCAGACACCAAGGTAGCCACCCTGTTTGAGCGTTACGACCTTATTTCCGCCCCGGTTGTGGATCAGGAAGGGCATTTGCTTGGCCGCATCACCATCGATGATGTGGTGGATGTTATTCGGGAAGATGCTGACCATTCGCTGATGAGTATGGCGGGCCTGGATGATGACGAAGATACTTTTGCCCCGGTCTGGAAAACCACAAGGCGCCGCGCAATCTGGCTGGGTGTTAACCTGCTTACTGCTTTCATTGCCTCAGGTGTTATCGGCCTGTTTGAAGACACCATCGAAAAAGTGGTTGCCTTGGCGGTACTCATGCCCATTGTAGCCAGTATGGGGGGAATTGCCGGCAGCCAGACCCTCACTCTCGTAATCCGGGGTATGGCAGTTGGGCAAATCAGCGGCACCAATGTGGGCTGGCTGCTGAACCGGGAGTTTCTTTCCGGTATTCTCAACGGCGTGCTTTGGGCCACGGTTGTCGCCGCTGCGGCAACCGTCTGGTTTCAGGATTTGCTGATAGGTGCCATTATCGCGGCCGCGCTCATCATCAACCTGGTTGCTGCAGCCTTGGTGGGCACAGTACTGCCGCTGTTTTTGAAATCCCGTAACATCGACCCGGCACTGGCAGGCAGCGTTATACTTACAACGGTCACGGATGTGACCGGTTTTATGTCATTCCTTGGCCTTGCCACCATTTTCTACGCTTGAACGCATAAATCTGGATAAAATCATGATCGACAATCACGAAGATGAGGCTCCGCAATACTCAGGCCCAAGCAAGTCTCAGCTCAAGCGGGAGATGCACGCACTTCAGGACCTGGGCAAACGGATGATGGAGTTGAGCAACGAACAGCTCGATACTCTCAGTATTAGCGATACCCTGAGAAGCGCGATTGAGGAATCTCGCAGAATCAGGCAGAACGAAGCCAAGCGTCGTCACCTGCAGTACATTGGCAAGATTATCCGGCATGAAGACGACCCGGAGGCGGTGAAGCGCGCCATTGACGCTTTTGATTCGGGAAGCGTGGAGCATACCCGCCGTCACCATCTGGCTGAACGCTGGCGTGACCGAATGCTTGCTGAAGGCGATTCGGTTGCCGGCGAGTTCTTTAATTACTGCCCAGGCGCCGACATACAGCATTTGCGCAATCTGGTTCGCAATGCCCGTAAAGATCTGGAAAAACAGAAAAACACCGGGCAGGCCCGCAAGCTGTTTCGCTATCTGCGAGAGTGTGTTGACGAAGCCGAAGCCTGATTCAGGTAACCGTGTTTGTTATTTACCTGTGTCGAACACACTGCGCAAATCGACTATGGGTTCGTCCCAGGTGCCGGTCACGTTGTAGGTGGCACTGGTGAGCCTGCTAAGCGGATCGCCCAGTACCTTGTCCAGCACAAACAGTGCACCTCCGATGGGTGCACTGGCACCCATCAATAACGCCGCCAGTGGCAGGTTCTGGGTGAGGGGCAGGACCACGACTAGGCGCATATCAAACACTTCATCCACCAGGTTTGTACTGCCGCTGAGTTTGAAGGCTCCTGAAGGCCCAACCACCTGAAGCTCTGGATCCATTGTCAGCAGGCCATTCTCAAGACGTGCCTTGCCCGAGATTGCGTCAAAGGCGACTCCGCGCTTATACAGGTCCGAAAAATCCAGCTTGAGCCTGCGCCAAAGCGTATCGGCATTAAGCAGGTTAAAGAGCCTGAACACCTGCGCACTGTTGTTGCTCTCCAGAATCATACCGTCATCCAGGCGAAAGCTGATGTTCCCGCTTAGTCCTGAAAGCTCGAATTCATCGGGGCGGCCCGGCCAATCCAGCTTTAACTCGATACTGCTCTGCTTATTGGAGAGCGGAATTTCAGCATCAAAAAGCTCTTCGAGATCCGCCAGAGCGCCCCCGGTTATCGAGCCTGAAAACTGGCTGGCTTCCCGATTATCAATAACACTCCAGGCCATATCACCCTGCAAAATAATCGACTTGAGGCGACCTTCAATGCCGGTTATGTTCAGTTTCTGGTGTTCTGGCCTCAGCTGAAAAGACCAGCGCCCGAGGCTATCTTCATTGAGGCGAAGATTAGCTATAGCAACATCTATATCCGGCCAGTTCGCCATGTCCATCGCCCGGAAGGCCTCAAGCTGCTGCTCTATGGTCAACAGCTCCGGTATTTCCGCCTCTGCGCTTTCATTGCGGATCAGGTGCACCTCTGCAAAATCAGCTTTTACAAGGCTGCGATCATTCGGAATAACAATCCGGCCTACTGCCCGCTCCGACTGGGTGCTTAATACCCAGCGATCGCCCAGATCAAACGCCTCCAGTTGAATGTTTGTCAGGGTTTGATCCCCCAGATGCAGCTCCCCGAAGGTCATCTCTACCCCGGAATCTTTCCACAAAAGATCAAACGTTGCGCGATTGTCCCAGGTACCTGAAAAGCCCAAACCTCTTTCCGCTTCGGTGTCTATTTCGACAATCAACGGTGCCGGATCTTTGGCCTCTTTGGAAAAAGGCGCGAGCCAGTCGATAGCCAAACCTTCCAGGCTGGAAATTACCCTTACCTGCGGCGCCTCGCCCTCAAAAACATCCAACTGCCCAACATAGTCAAACGCGCCCTTCAGGCCATAATGGCTGCTATTCGCGTCGCCACCTACCTCTTCCAAAGACTCCATCATTCCCATCTGGCGCAATACGCCGGGTACCGACGACGTGCCGGTTTGCTCTATCCTGAGTCCGTTTGCCGTTTGTGGCTGACTGAATGCAACACTGACCGGCTCACCCAGAAAACTCGCTTTGAGAGGCGCTCCGGAAAAACCACTCACCGAATGGTAAGTCAGCGCACCGGAAATCCCGCTCCACTGCAGGCCTGAGGCCGGATGTGCTATCGAGCCATTGGCGGTGCGTACCTTGGCCTCAACCACGGGGGAGGCATTATCCCTGAGAGGCAGGTCAATCGACAGATCAAGCTCGTAGTCTCCGCCATAACCGAGTTTGGCCGCCTCGGGACCGGCCATCTCGCCAAAGGGACTGTTTTTCATCCAGTACGTAATGGTATCAGCGGGAACAGGCGCGGAAACGTCCACGCGCACCAGCGCCCCCTCTTCTTCGGGAATGACAGCGACCGTGCCCGGATCAAGCGTCAGCCCCCCTGTCGTTCCCGCTTCCAGCGATACCAGTGTGTCACCGTTCTGGATGGCAACACGCCCGCGCGCGCCAGTCACCGCGGGCCACTGGCTATCGTAGCGAACGGTGGCGTTATCAAACTCGTACCACATGGACGAAACAAACGACCCTGGAGGTGCACCGGCACCAATCTGGCCGTGCCCGAAGTATGTCCCGGACCTTATGTCCGCCTTTGTAATTGAGGCAGTCAGCCAATCGTACAGCCCGGCATCGACAATTTTCTGTGGAACAAACGCCGCCAGCATTGAGGCCTCACCATTCTTGAGCCCGACGCGAAGGCCAAGATTGTCATCGCCCTGCGTATCCAGCCTCAGATCGAAGGCTCCATCCAGGCGAGTGTTGGCGCCGTAGCTCATGCGTATGTCGTCAGCGTAAACACGGGTCACAGAGCCATCCAGCTTCCAGGCTACGGTGGCAGACAACTCGGGCAAGGACCACTCGCTGCTGAACAACTCCGGAAACGAAAGTACAACCGGCTGAGCACCTGCATGGGCCCGCACGTAACCGGCATTCTGATCCAGATATATGAAGCCGTGCACTCCGCTCACTGCAGGTGCCCCTCCGTGTGCAGCGGCCCCCACATCCCGAAGCCGGCCCGAGAACTCAAAGCTGCTGTTATCGCTTCCTGGAATACGGATTGTTACGCCATCGAGAAATCCCACGGGGCGATAATTGTCCAATGCATCAATAGCCACTGATGGCAGCAGGGGCAATGCACCTGCCAAGCGCCTCAACGGACGCAGCGGCATGGCATCTGCAGTAACGGTGATTCCCTGTGGTTCTGGCAGCAGCTTCAGGCTGAATGGCGACACCTGGTCTCCATTCCAGGTCCAGGCCAGTTGCTCAAGATGCCACTCACCCACTGTCTCTGGCCGGCTCCCGCCCTGCTCTGGCGCCTCCATCACCGCACTGTGGCGACGCCAGCCGAAGCGGGCACTGATATCTTCCAGTGGAGCCAGCGACTCAAAGCCCGCCCCCAGTTGCAGATAGGGTGTTCTCACGGTACCACTCACCTGTTGCAAGACACCCTCGCGGAAGGTTAGCCAGGCTTCGCCCCCCAGATCGAACCCTTCAACGCGGAGGTCCCGCCACTGGTACTCATCAATCAGCCCGTCAAACAGGCGCCCGGAATCCACGTTGAGGTATAGCTGGCCACTGAAATTCCCTCGGAAGAATTGTTTTCCCACAAGGCTGAAACTGGCGAGTTGCTGGGTTGTCGCGGATTGCATAGCGCGACCTGATGCCCGGAATAATCCCTGTTGGTACATCAAATCAAGCTGGGGAATATCCAGGTGGCGCAGCTGGCCCTGGTTGTCACGGATACCCAGATTAACGCGGGTGACTTTTATGTAGGGGTCGGACAGCCACTTCCCGGCCACGTTGAGCCAGTTGCGATAGCGGTTGTTCATAGGCTCCGGAACATCGGCGCCCCGAACACCCAGTTCTCCACTGCCCCCCTGGCTGAGGGTCAATTCAAGCCCGTCGGCTTCAAAATCTTCAAAAACAATTCTGAATCGCAGCAGCGAGGCGAGGGCATCAAAGCGGATGGTCAAATGTTGCAGATTCAGCACCCGGTCACCGGAATCCGGATTGATGACTTCTATGTCTTGTGCGGTAAACGAGGGGTCGAGCCAGTACCAGCGTGAGGACAAGCGCCCAATGCTGACTTCGTGCCCCAGACGATCCGTAAGCTCGCGCGCGAGCTCGTCGCGGAAGCTATCCACGTTCTGGGTGAGCTGCCTGCCAATACCCGCATAGAGCGCAAGCAGAACCAGCACAGCCAGCAAAAGCCACCATACAGCACCGGTAAACAATGCCATGAGACGAACGGGTTGACTGTTCGGCCGGCTCTCCTGCAAGGATGGTGGGTTTTCAGAGGGGGGCTTCGTGGGTGTCATTACCTGTCACCCCTTGGGCCGGTGTATCGCCCCGGAATCAGAGCAAAACGACATCGTACTGCTCCTGGCTGTAAAACGGCTCCACCTGGAAGCGAACGGTCTTGGCGATAAAGGTTTCAAGATCCGCCACGTTGTCAGCTTCTTCATCAACAAGGCGGTCAACTACGCTCTGGGAAGCCATCACCAGATAGCTTTCTGCGTCGTAGGCTCGATTGATCCTCAGGATTTCCCGGAAAATTTCGAAACACACTGTTTCGCTGGTTTTAAGGAAACCCCTGCCGTCGCATATTGGGCAAGACTCACACAGAACCTGGCCGAGGCTTTCTGTGGTCCGTTTTCGGGTCATTTCCACAAGACCCAGCTCAGACACGCCGGTAATCTTGGTTTTGGCGTGGTCACGCTCGAGCATTTTTTCCAGCATACGGTGAACCTGGCGCTGGTGCTCCGCATCTTCCATGTCGATAAAATCGATGATGATGATACCGCCCAAATTGCGCAGGCGCAGTTGGCGACTGATTGCTCGAGCAGCTTCCAGGTTGGTCTTGAAGATCGTTTCTTCAAGATTGCGGTGACCCACAAAAGCGCCGGTGTTGATATCGATGGTGGTCATGGCTTCGGTCTGATCAATGATTACATAGCCACCGGACTTGAGCTGTACTTTGCGGCTTAATGCCTTCTGGATTTCATCCTCTACCGAGTAAAGGTCAAAAATTGGCCGTTCTCCGGGATAGTACTCCACTTTATCAGCAAACTCGGTCACAAATTCGTCAACAAACTCCATGACCCGCTGGTGACTTTCGCGGCTATCGATTCGCACTTTTTCAGTCTGCGGACGGATAAGATCACGGATGGTGCGGATGAACAGGGGTAAATCCTTGTAAACAGCGGCCGGCGCCTGCACTTTTTCAATCCGCTCATGAATGGACTGGCTAAGGTGGTGCAGGTAGTTCATATCCGCCAGCAACTCCTCTCCGGTGGCAGCTTCAGCCGCGGTGCGGATAATGTACCCACCCTGCACATCCGGATGCTCTGCCGCGCCCTCTTCAACGAGACCTTTCAACCGGCTTCGCTCGGTTTCGTCCTCAATTCTCTGGGAAATTCCCACGTGACAGACATCAGGCATGAATACCAGATAACGGGAGGGTATGGAGAGCTGCGTGGTAAGTCGGGCGCCTTTTGTGCCAATGGGGTCTTTGGTGACCTGAACCACCAATGACTGCCCTTCTCGCAGCAAAGTGCGGATGTCTGGAACGGTTTTCGGCCCCTCACCGGGAACGGCTGCACTGGACTGGCTTGGCACCACATCGGAGGCATGAATAAACGCTGCCCGTTCCAGCCCTATGTCTACAAACGCTGCCTCCATACCGGGAAGCACGCGCACAACCTTGCCTTTGTAGATATTTCCAACAATGCCTTTGCGGCTGGCGCGCTCAATATAGGCTTCTTGCAGCATGCCGTTCTCAACCAGCGCGACCCGGGTTTCAACCGGTGTTACGTTGATCAGGATTTCTTCGCTCATGTTTGGCTCTCCCGACTACTCGACCAGTGTTTCCATACAGGGTAGCCGGCGTCTGCCAACAAGGCAGCTGTTTCCTGTAATGGCAGGCCCACAACTGCACTGTAGCTCCCTTTGATTTCCTTCACAAAAATACCACCCAGCCCCTGAATCCCGTAACTTCCGGCCTTGTCCATGGGCTCACCCGAGGCCGCATAAGCTACAATCTCACTCTTCGAGAGTACCCGAAAGGTAACTTCTGTAGTAACCAGACGGGATTCACAGCCATCATCTCTGGCCAGTGCAATGGCAGTCATCACCTGATGTGTTTTGCCAGACAAGCTTGCCAGCATGGTTTCCGCATCCGCTTCATCGGATGGCTTGCCAAGAATTGCGCCATCAAGAACCACAGATGTATCTGAACCCAGAACCCACTTCCCGGGAAAATGGGCAGACACCGCAAGCGCTTTCTCCCGGGCAAGCCGCTCAACGTAATCCCCGGGCACTTCAGAAGCCCGTGTGGATTCATCAATATGAGCCGGGTGCATAGCGAAAGGCACGCCGATTTGCGTAAGCAGCTCCGCACGGCGCGGCGATGCTGAAGCGAGAATGATAGATGCCATGGCTACCCCAGTTTCCGGTTAATGTTGTCCAGCAGTATGCAGAACACCGGCCAGATCAACGCACTGGTGAGTGCCGGCCAAAGGTAGCTGAAACCTGCATCTTCACCGCCAAACATCTGTTTAATAAAGTGCACCAGCATTTGGTTTATACCCAACAGCAGAAAAACCATCAGGCACTGCTGCGGCATGGGGTACATACGCAACCGCTGGTGGACTGTGAGTACCAGAAAGGCGATCAGCCCCATACCCAGTGCATTAACGCCCAACGGGGTTGCTTCCAACACATCCAGAAACAGCCCCAGGCACCAGGCAAGCAGGACGCCGAACTGTGCCGGGGCGCGGAAGGTCCAGTAAAAGACGACCAAACCCAGCCACTCGGGGCGAAACTCGAACCAGCCTGCAGGAAAGAGGGAAATGCTCAACACCAGTGACGCGATCACTGACAGTACAAACACCGGGTAACTGATAACAGACAGCATCAGCCCTGCCCCTCCTGTGCTGCTTCTTTGGCCGGGATGCTGGATGGCAAATCATCACTCGCCTCCGGCTCTGAGGAAGCGCTGCTTTTTGGCGGGAATACAATCAGCACGAGACGGCTCTGGTTGAGCTGCGCCTTTGGACGGGCCCGTATAGTGACAAAGGGCTCTCCCGATTCTTTATTGATCTGGCTAACCTCTGCAACAGGGTAGCCACGGGGAAAGCGCCCTCCAAGACCGGAACTTACCAGAAGGTCGCCTTCACGAATGTCGGCAGTGTCTGGCACGTGAACCAACTCGAGGGTGCCGGAATCGCCGGTACCCAGCAGAATGGCCCTGAGCCCGTTGCGCACAACCTCAACAGGAACCGCATGGCTGCTGTCGGAGACAAGCAGTACGCGGGAAGCGACCTGGCTGGTTTGCACAACCTGCCCCATCAGGCCATGGGCGTCCAATATAGCCTGCCCTATCTGCAAGCCATCACTGAGACCTTTATTGATAATGATTTCGTGGGAATAGGGATCTGGCGACACACCCACCACTTCGCTGACGATAACCCGGTCATCGAGCAATTCCGAGGAGTTCATCAAACGTCGGAGTTCGTTGTTTTCGGAAGCCAAGGCGGCGTACTTGAGGGCCCTGCGTTCAAGGATAAGCAGGCGGGCTTTCAGATCTTCGTTTTCCTGTTTCACATCTTCACGGGTGGTGAACAGGCCGGCAACCCAATCACTGACCTGATAGGGGGCATTACCCAGCCAGTAAACCGGTGTGAGAGCGGTTGCCAGGGTACTGCGAACAGGAGTTACGCGGTCGAATTGCTGGTCGGCGACGATCAGCGCCACCGACACAATAATAACGAGCAAAAGCCGGAGGCCTGGCGCAGGCCCCTGAACAAAAATGGTTTTAATGTCGATCCCTCCCCAAAGGATTATCCCTCCTGGGAGAACATTCCAATGCCACCCCGATCAATAACTTCCAGCGCCTTGCCGCCACCTCGGGCAACGCAGGTCAGCGGATCCTCTGCGATGATAACGGGCAACCCGGTTTCTTCACTGATCAACTTGTCCAGCCCGCGCAGCAGGGCACCACCGCCGGTCAGAACTATGCCACGCTCGGCGATATCTGACGCCAACTCAGGCGGGGATTGTTCCAGCGCGCTTTTAACGGTTTGCACTATTTGAGCCAGGGATTCCTGGAGGGCATCCAGAATTTCTTCACTATTGAGTGTGAACGCACGGGGCACACCTTCAGCCAGGTTGCGACCACGGACATCAATTTCGAGAATTTCCAGGCCTTCGTAGGCACAGCCAATTTCGTGTTTGATGCGCTCTGCTGTGGTGTCACCAATCAGGCTGCCGTAATTGCGGCGAACGTAGGTAACAATCGCCTCGTCGAATTTGTCACCACCAACCCTGACTGAATCTGCGTATACAATGCCATTCAGGGAAATGATGGCGATTTCGGAGGTGCCACCGCCGATGTCGACGATCATGGAGCCGCTGGCTTCTTCTACTGGAAGGCCTGCGCCGATAGCGGCTGCCATGGGCTCTTCAATCAGGAACACTTCCCGGGCACCGGCACCCAATGCTGATTCGCGAATGGCTTTACGCTCTACCTGGGTGGATTTACTGGGCACACACACCAGAACCCGTGGGCTTGGTGTGATAAAGCTGTTCTCGTGCACTTTGTGAATAAAGTGCTGGAGCATTTTTTCGGTCACCACAAAATCGGCGATGACGCCGTCTTTCATGGGACGAATTGCGGTAATATTACCGGGCGTACGGCCCAGCATGCGTTTTGCCTCGGCGCCTACGGCGGCAACAGTTTTCTGGGAGTTGCTGGTACGAATGGCTACTACGGACGGCTCGTTCAGCACAATCCCGCGGTCACGCACGAAAATAAGGGTGTTGGCGGTGCCCAGATCAATGGACAGGTCGCTGGAGAATAAGCCTCGGAGTCTTTTAATCAACATTCGTGTAGTTTCAACCTGAGAGTTGCGGTTGCAGAAAGATGCGGCAACTTTAGCAGTGACCCCCCGTGCAGGCAAGGCAGCATCGGGCTTCGAGCCCTGTTATTCTCGCATATTAGCCATACTTTGGCCTCTGCCGCATGGGTTGGAATCTGTTAACATATGCCCTCGAATTTTTAGTCTGGGTGCAAGGCCATTCGGGGAACGCTTTTCAAAACACGCTACAAGCACTTCCCTGTGCGCTTGTTTCGGGCCATCCATGGCCCTCTACAGTTTTGAAAAGCGTTCCCCGAGTGGCCCCATAACTCGGTGCAACACTCTTTTACAGAGCGTGTCCTTTATTACCGACATTTCATTTATCTGGGAGGCAATTTGTGTCCATTTCCCGAGAAGACATAGAAAAAGTCGCTGTTCTTGCCCGCATCCGCGTGGACGAAGCGCAGATTTCGGCGCTGGAAAGCGATCTGGGTAACATCCTGAATCTTGTGGACGAACTCAGTGCGGCCGACACGGCAGATATAGAGCCCTTATCCCACCCTCTGGACGCTGTTCAGCGTTTGCGTGCAGACGAAGTAACCGAGAGCAATCAACGGGAGGCTTTCCAGGCCATAGCGCCAGCGACCGAAGACGGCCTTTATCTCGTACCTCGGGTTATTGAGTGATCTGACGAATCCCACTATCTGCCCATCATCAGGATTGAACATGCATAACAAATCCGTAGCAGAGCTTTCCCGTGATTTGGAAAGCGGCAAGATTTCAAGCGTGGAACTGACCCGCGAGTTCCTCGATCGCGTTAAAGCTGAAGATCAGCAATACAACAGTTTTATCACTGTTACCGAAGACCAGGCTATGGCTGATGCCAAAGCCGCAGACGAGCAGCGCGCTGCTGGTAACGCCACTGCCTGGACAGGCGTACCTTTCGCCCACAAGGACCTTTTCTGCACCAAGGGTGTGGCGACCACGGCTGGTTCCAAAATGCTGGCCGATTTTGTACCGCCCTATGATGCCACGGTCACTGCGAACTTCCGCGATGCGGGTGCTGTTAGCCTGGGCAAAACCAATATGGATGAGTTCGCTATGGGCTCCTCCAATGAAACCAGTTTTTTTGGCGCGGTAACAAATCCCTGGGGTTTGAGCAGCGGTGACAAGCGCGTACCCGGGGGCTCTTCCGGGGGTTCCGCTGCAGCCATCGCTGCCCGCTTAGTGCCTGCAGCAACCGCAACCGACACAGGCGGTTCGATTCGCCTGCCAGCCGCCTTTTGTGGCATTACTGGCTTGAAGCCGACTTATGGGCGCGTGTCTCGCTACGGCATAATTGCCTTCGCCTCCAGCCTGGACCAGGGCGGCACCATGGCGCGCACGGCGGAAGACAACGCTTTGATGCTGAATGTCATGGCTGGCTTTGACCCAAAGGATTCAACATCGGTTGATCGCGCAGTGCCGGATTACACTGCCACGCTTAACGAGCCTTTAAAGGGATTGCGCGTCGGCCTTCCGAAAGAATACTTCTCTGACCAGCTGAGCCCCGCCATGGAGCAGCAGGTTCGCAACGCAGTGAAGGAATACGAAAAGCTGGGCGCGACAGTGAAAGAAGTGTCGCTGCCCCACGCCAAGCTGGCCATTGCCGCGTATTACGTGATTGCACCCGCAGAAGCCTCGGCCAACCTGTCCCGCTTTGATGGTGTGCGCTACGGCTATCGCTGTGAGAATCCGCAAGACCTGCACGACCTGTACACGCGCACCCGGGGTGAAGGCTTTGGGGATGAGGTGAAACGCCGGATTCTGGTTGGCACCTATGCGCTTTCGGCCGGCTACTTTGATGCCTATTATCTGAAAGCCCAGAAGGTTCGTCGCCTGATCCAACAGGACTTCATCAATGCCTTCAAAGAAGTGGATGTACTGATGAGCCCTGTATCGCCCTCACCTGCGTTTGTGCAAGGCGCGAACACCAGCGATCCAGTGACCATGTATCTGGAAGATATTTTCACCATCGCAGTGAACCTTGCCGGCGTGCCGGCCATGTCTGTGCCTGCAGGTTTTGTTGATGGCCTGCCGGTAGGCTTGCAGATTATCGGGAACTACTTTGATGAGGCTCGCCTACTGAATGCAGCCCATCAGTTCCAGCAAGTTACTGACTGGCACCAGAAGCTTCCCCAGTAAGCCCGAATCAGGAGAACGACTATGCAGTGGGATATTGTGATCGGGCTGGAAATTCACGTTCAGCTTGCCACCAAAACCAAGATTTTTTCAGGCTCCAGCACCGCGTTTGGTGCCGAGCCCAACACCCAGGCCAGCGCCGTTGATCTGGCCATGCCGGGCACATTGCCTGTTCCAAATGAGCAGGCGTTCCGCTATGCGGTGATGTTTGGCTTGGCGGTAAATGCCGAAATCGGTCGGCGCTCGGTGTTTGACCGTAAAAACTATTTTTACCCGGATTTGCCTAAGGGCTATCAGACCACACAGCTGGACCACCCGATTGTTGGCCCGGGCTTTGTGGATATTGATCTGGCCGATGGCAGCACCAAGCGTGTACGGATTCACCATGCGCATCTGGAAGAAGATGCCGGCAAATCCCTGCACGAAGACTTTCATGGTATGACGGGTATCGACCTGAACCGTGCTGGCACACCGCTGATTGAAGTGGTGACTGAGCCGGATATGAACAGTGCGGAAGAGGCTGTGGCCTTTGCCAAAAAGCTGCATGGCCTGGTGTCTTCACTCGGTATTTGTGATGGCGATATGAGCCAGGGGTCTTTGCGTTTTGATGTGAACATTTCACTCAAGCCGAAAGGTTCGGATGAGTTGGGTACTCGCACGGAAACCAAGAACCTGAACTCGTTCCGCTTTATGGAGCAGGCCATCGCCCACGAAGTAGAGCGGCAGATGGATATTCTGGAAGATGGCGGCCGCATTATTCAGGAAACGCGGCTGTATAACGGTGAGCGGGACGAATCACGCTCCATGCGCAGCAAGGAAGAGGCCAACGATTACCGCTACTTCCCTTGCCCGGACTTGCTGCCTGTGGTGATCGACGATGAGTTTATCCAGAGTGCCAGAGATTTGTTGCCGGAGTTGCCGGATGAGCGCAAGGCACGATTCAAGGAGCAATATGGGCTGAATGATTATGATGCCCGCTTGCTCAGCGACGATGCCTCTATGGCGGCATTTTTTGAAGAAACCGCCAGCCACGGCAAAGACGCAAAATTGGCGGCCAACTGGGTACTGGGTGAGCTTTCTGCCCGCTTGAACGCTGAGGACAAAACTGTAGCTCAAGCCCCTATCACTGGCACTCAGCTTGGCCAGTTGGTTGCACGCATTGCCGACAATACTGTGTCTTCATCCGGCGCCAAGAAGGTGTTCGAAGCTCTCTGGAATGGTGATGGAGACAATGCCGATGCGGTTATTGAAGCTCAGGGGCTGAAGCAGGTTTCGGATACTGGCGCTCTGGAGGCGATGGTTGATGAGGTTCTGGCTGGCATGCCCGATCAGGTTGCTCAGTATCAAGGCGAGGAAGATCCCAAGAAGCGCAAGAAGATGCTTGGTGGCTTTATGGGGCCTTTGATGAAGGCTTCCAAAGGTCAGGGTAACCCTAAGCTATTCAATGAGATTCTTGCTCGGAAGCTTGGTGGTTGATTGAGTTGGGCTTAGGGCGAGGCTTCGGTGGAGGCCTCTGCTTTAGGCCCTAGCCTGCTGGGTTTCGGGACTGGCGGGATTGGTAGTCCTCCCCAAAAACCGCTACGAGCACCCGCAAGCGGGTCCGGCCAGCAATCACAGATTGCTGTCGTTCGGCTGTGCATGAAGCTTCGCTTCATAAACGCTTGCCTCACCCATGTGCGCTTCTCTCCGGCCGTCCCTGGCCTCCGAGATTTTTGGGGAGGACTACCAATCCCGCCATTCCAACTCTGATACAACCTCGCACAAAAAAACCGAACAAATAGTCAAAGCCCGCGCCAGCGCTATGCAGCCAACCGCCGAAACAACAACTCAAATTGCGCAATATTCTGCTGAACGTAGTCAACAAACGCCTTCATAACAGGCGTTGGGTGGCGCCTCTGCGGGTAGACCACGCACCAGCTTCTGCGCAGTGGGAAACCAGGGATTTCGAGAGCCGCCAGGGTGCCCAGCGCCAGCTCTGACAGCACACTCAGTTTGGGCACAACCGCGACACCTAATCCCGCCAATACCGCATGTTTAACCGCATCGTTAGAGCCTAATTCCATTATCGGATCGATTTTCAGTTGGTGTTGCTGACAGTAGACTTCCAGTGCCAAGCGGCTGCCGGAGCCGGGTTCTCTGGTGAGGAGTTTGTTGTTCAGGAATTCTTCTGCTGTGACGGTTTCCTGCTCAAGTAATGGGTGGCCGGCTGCGGCTACGGGGATGAGTTCGTTGTCCAGGAATGGCAGCGAGGTTAACGGCCGGCCCTGGGGCACCATGCCCATGATGATCAGGTCGTCGCTGTTTTCGTTCAGGCGTTCCAAGGCGGTTGCGCGGTTTACTACGGCTACGGAGATGTTGACCTGGGGGTTCAGCTCTAGGAATGAGCCCAACAAATACGGCACTACGTATTGTGCGGTGCTTACTGCCACCAATCGCAAATCGCCTGCCACTCTGCCTTCCAGAGCCGCCAGGCGGTTTTGCATGTCTGCCAGTTCCCCAAACACGGAGCGTACGCAAGCGGCCATTTCTTCCCCGGCGGCTGTGCAGTAAAGCTTGCGCCCTACGTATTCGAACATGGGCATTCCCAGTGCCTGTTCCAGATGTCGCACCTGGCTGCTGACGGCTGGCTGGGTCAGGCCTAGTAAGTTGCCGGCTTTGCTGTAACTTTTCAGGTCGTAGACAGCTTTGAATACCTGCAGTTGTCGAAAGGTCAGTCTGTTCGCCAGTTTCTGGATGCTGAGCGGCATAAGCTTCCCCTCTCAAAATAACTACCTATAAGTTATTTGTTATATCTAACCCAAATTATATCAATTTTTACTGATCAATCATCCCCGTTATTCTTTTCCCACCTTCATTCGGAACGAAGCGATGAGGAGCTTCCCATGCTGAAGAAAGTGTTAATCGCCAATCGCGGTGAGATAGCCGTCCGCATCGTTCGGGCCTGTGCAGAGATGGGGATTCGGTCGGTGGCGATTTACACCGAACCGGATCGGTACGGACTGCATGTGAAGCGAGCCGATGAGTCCTATTCTCTTGGCGATGACCCATTGGCGGGCTATCTGGACCCGGCACGTATCGTAAACCTGGCGGTTGAAACCGGCTGCGATGCTATTCATCCCGGCTACGGCTTTCTGTCAGAAAACGCTCACTTTGCCCATCTATGCGAGCAAAAAAGTGTGGCGTTTATCGGTCCGAAATCCAGTGTCATCCACGGCATGGGCGACAAAACCCAGGCTCGCGATAGCATGCGGGCGGCCGGCATTCCCATTACTCCGGGCTCGAAAGGCAATCTGGGCAGCCTTGAAGAAGCTCTGGAACTGGCCAACGACATCGGCTACCCGGTGATGTTGAAAGCCACTTCCGGCGGTGGTGGCCGCGGTATCCGTCGGTGCGATTCACCGCAAGAGCTGGGAACACAGTATCCACGCGTGATTTCAGAGGCCACCAAGGCGTTTGGCTCGGCCGAAGTGTTCATGGAAAAGTGCATTGTGAATCCGCGCCACATTGAAGTGCAGGTACTGGCAGACCGCCAGGGCGGTGCGATTCACCTGTTTGAGCGGGATTGCTCCATACAACGTCGCAATCAGAAACTGATCGAGATTGCTCCGAGCCCGCAGTTGACACCGGAACAGCGCCACTACATCGGTGATCTCGCAGTGCGTGCCGCGAAAGCTGTGAGCTACGAAAACGCGGGCACGGTGGAGTTCCTGCTCACGGGTAACGAAGTCTACTTCATGGAGATGAACACCCGGGTGCAAGTGGAGCACACGATTACAGAAGCCATTACCGGCGTGGACATTGTGCGAGAGCAACTGCGCATTGCCGCAGGTTTACCTCTGAGTTATCGACAGGAAGACATTCAGTTTCGGGGCTATGCGCTGCAGTTTCGCATTAACGCCGAGGACCCGAAGAACGACTTTCTGCCCAGCTTTGGCCGTATCACCCACTACTACGCGCCTGGTGGCCCGGGTGTGCGGGTGGATACGGCCATTTATACCGGCTACGAAATTCCGCCTTACTACGACTCCATGTGCCTGAAGCTGGTTGTGTGGGCACTGACCTGGGACGAGGTTATCGCACGGGGCAAGCGCGCACTCGACGACATGCGCCTGCATGGCATCAAAACCACTGCCAATTATTACCAGCAGATTCTGGACCACCCGGATTTCCGTAATGGCCAGTTCGATACCAGCTTCGTACCCAGCCATCCGGAATTGTTGAACTACTCCAAGAAACGCCACCCCAGTGCCGTGGCATTGGCGATTGCCGCCACCATCGCAGCCCATGCTGGCTGGTAATCCACAGGAGACCGAAGATGAGCAACGCAAAAAAGATTGAAGTGACTGACCTGATCCTTCGTGATGCGCACCAATCCCTTATCGCTACCCGCATGCGCACAGAAGACATGCTGCCAATCTGCGACAAGCTGGATCAAGTTGGCTATTGGTCTCTGGAAGTCTGGGGCGGCGCCACCTTTGATGCTTGCGTGCGTTTCCTGAAGGAAGACCCATGGGAGCGCCTGCGACAACTGCGCAAGGCTTTACCGAACACCCGCCTGCAAATGCTGCTGCGAGGCCAGAATCTTTTGGGATACCGGCATTATGCCGATGACGTGGTTGAGGCTTTTGTGCAGAAAGCGGCAGACAATGGCATTGACGTGTTCCGGGTGTTTGATGCGTTGAACGATCTTCGCAACCTGGAAACCGCCATGAAAGCGGTGAAGAAAGCCGGCAAGCACGCCCAAGGGACCATCTGTTACACCACCAGCCCGGTGCACACGCCTGCGCTGTTCGTGAAACAGGCGAAAGAACTCAAAGCCATGGGCGCCGATTCAATCGCCATCAAGGATATGGCCGGGTTGCTCACCCCCTACGCGACGTTTGAGCTGGTTCAGGCGATCAAGTCGGCAGTAGACCTGCCATTGGTGGTGCACAGCCACTCAACCGCCGGGCTTGCCCCGATGTGCCAGCTCAAAGCAATCGAAGCCGGTGCCGACCGGATTGACACCGCCATTTCGGCATTCGCCAACGGCACCAGCCACCCTGCCACAGAATCCCAAGTCGCCGCTTTGAAAGGCACAGAGTACGACACTGGCCTGAATCTGGAGCGACTTGGGGAAATTGCCGATTACTTTCACGAAGTCCGCAAGAAGTATCACCAATTCGAAAGCGAGTTCACCCGGGAAGATGTCTCGGTGCAAATCAACCAGGTGCCGGGCGGCATGATGTCGAACCTGGCCAACCAACTGAAGGAGCAGAATGCTCTCGACAAAATCAACGAGGTATTCGATGAAATCCCGAGAGTACGGCAGGATCTTGGTTACCCGCCACTGGTAACTCCCACATCGCAAATTGTTGGCACTCAGGCGG
Organism: Marinobacter salexigens; assembly: GCF_002806945.1. Lineage (GTDB taxonomy): Bacteria > Pseudomonadota > Gammaproteobacteria > Pseudomonadales > Oleiphilaceae > Marinobacter > Marinobacter salexigens. Next base: position 1,017,107 of record NZ_NIHC01000001.1, on the reverse strand, counting down.
TTTATAACGTTCTGGCGGGGCAACGCTATAAAACCATCACCAACGAAGTAAAACGCTACTTGCAGGGCGGCTATGGCCACCCTCCCACTGAAGTAAATACCGAGATTCGCAAAAAGGCCATCGGCAACGAAGCCGTGAACGATGGCCGCCCTGCCGACTTGCTCGATCCGGAACTGAACCAATTGCGAGAAGACATTGGTAGTCTGGCCAGCTGCGAAGAAGATGTGCTCACATACGCCATGTTCCCGGATCTGGGCCGGGAGTTTTTGCAACAGCGCAAAGATGGCTCCCTTGAACCGGAAGAATTACTGCCGGCAGAGCAAACCGGGCAAAACAGGCTGGGTGCAGGCGTTGCCACTGAGTTCCGCATTGATCTGCATGGCGAAACCTACGAGGTCGCCGTAACCGGCGTTGGCACCACCGGGCCAGGTAAACGAAAGCTGTACCTGTCGCTGGATGGCATGCCCGAGGAAGTGGTGTTTGAACCTCTGAACGAATACGTGGCAGAAGCGGGCGGCAAGGGTCGCAAGCGCGCAACAGATCCCGGCCACGTGAGTACCGCCATGCCGGGAAACGTAGTGGACGTAATGGTGAAAGAAGGGGATTCTGTCACCTCCGGCCAGGCAGTTCTGATTACCGAAGCCATGAAAATGGAAACTGAAATTCACTCCAGTGTTGATGGCACCGTTCAGGCGGTTCACGTCACCAAGGGCGACCGGGTTACTCCGGGTGAAGTATTAATTGAAATTGCCTGATCGGCAGAAGGAGACAACATGGATCACATTGTTCGCGGTGTACTGAACTTCCACGAAAACGTTTACCCGGAGCACAAAGACCTGTTTGGTGCTCTGGCCAACAGCCAGAACCCGGACGTACTGTTTGTTACCTGTTCGGATTCCCGCATCGACCCGAATATGCTCACGGGTTCCCACCCCGGCGATCTATTCATTTGTCGGAATGCCGGTAACGTCATCCCCCCGCACAGTAATGAAACCGGAAGCATGACAGCTTCCATCGAATACGCTGTTGCGGTTCTGGGTGTCCGCCACATCATTGTCTGCGGCCATACCGATTGTGGCGCCATTAAAGGTGCCCTGGACATCCCCGCACTGAAAGGCTTGCCGCACGTAAAGGAATGGCTGGGGCATTGTCGCTCAGCCATGGAAATCGTCCGTGAACGTCACAATATTTCCACAGAAGCGTGTCTGGACAGCAAGCACCTGAACGAAGCCATTGAGGAAAACGTTCAGCAACAGGTACAGCACCTGCGCACGCACCCGGTGGTGGCTGCAAAACTGGCTACAGGTAAAATTGAAGTACATGGCTGGGTGTACGACATCAAGTCAGGGAGTATTCGCTGCTGTGGTCGCGACAGCGTGGAGTTCAAGAGCTTCGACCAATATTACGCCGATTACATCGCCAAAATCAGCGATTAGTCCTTAACGACAATCAAAAAGGCCCCAAACATGTCGGGGCCTTTTTGTTACATTCAGCTCACGCCAATACTGCCCACAGATCATGCTCGTCGGCATGTTCAACGAGCACCTTCACGATCTGTCCGGGCTGCAGATCGGTAACGTCGTTCAAGTACACCATCCCATCAATCTCCGGTGCATCTGCTTTGGAACGGCCAATCGCGCCCTCCTCATCCACTTCATCAATCAGCACATCAATGGTGGTGCCGATCTTCGCCTGCAAACGGGCCGCTGAAATCTCCGCCTGTTTCGTCATGAAGCGGGCCAGACGTTCTTCCTTCACCTCTTCAGGTACCGCCCCTTCAATCTCATTGGCCTTGGCACCCTCAACGGCGCTGTAGGTAAAGGCACCCACGCGATCCAGTTGTGCCTCATCCAGCCAATCCAGCAAGTACTGGAAATCTTCTTCGGTTTCACCCGGAAAGCCCACAATAAAGGTGGAGCGGATGGTGAGTTCCGGGCAGATTTCCCGCCATTTACGGATACGGTCCAGGGTTTTGCTGTCATGAGCCGGGCGCTTCATGGCTTTCAGCACTTTCGGACTGGCGTGCTGGAAGGGAATATCCAGATACGGCAGGATCTTGCCTTCGGCCATCAGCGGAATGATGTCGTCTACGTGCGGGTACGGGTACACGTAATGCAGGCGCACCCACACGCCCAGCTCGCCCAAAGCCTCGCACAATGACTGCATTTTGGTTTTCAGAGGACGCCCCTGCCAGAACCCGGTACGGTACTTGGTGTCGACACCATAGGCCGAGGTGTCTTGGGAGATTACCAGCAATTCCTTAACACCTGCATCGACCAAGCGCTGAGCTTCGTCCATGACATCGCCAATGGGCCGGCTCACCAGGTCGCCTCGCATGGACGGAATGATGCAGAAGGTGCAGCGATGATTGCAGCCTTCGGAAATCTTGAGGTAGGCGTAGTGCCGCGGTGTCAGCTTGATGCCTTGAGGCGGGACCAGATCAGTGAACGGGTCATGGGCACGGGCCGGTGGAACATACTGATGCACCGCACCCACCACTTCCTCATAGGCATGCGGGCCTGAAACCGCCAGTACGCCGGGATGGGTCTCACGAATCTTCTCCGCTTCCACGCCCATACAGCCGGTGACAATCACTTTGCCATTTTCGTTGATGGCCTCGCCAATAGCGTCCAGAGACTCCTGTTTGGCCGCATCAATAAAACCACAGGTGTTCACCACAACAATATCTGCGTCGTTGTAGGTGGGCACCACGTCGTAGCCATCCAGCCGCAACTGTGTGAGTATGCGCTCGGAATCCACCAGGGCCTTGGGGCAGCCAAGGCTGATGAAGCCAACTTTGCCGTTCCCGGCAACTGTGTTTTCGGTTTTTTCTGTCATAAAGCGATTCAGGATTCCTGGCGCTCGACGGAAGCAAGAGAGTGGCTGCCGCAAGCGTGCGAATGGTATGTGAGTGGATAGAACCAGGAATTTTACACCAGTAAGGACCCCTTCTGAAGCAAAAGCCGAGCTATCTGAAAAGCCAAACAATTCTGACCTTAATCAAAAATGTGAACCCTTGTTCAGAAAAACATAACAGATCTGCCATAATGTACGACACTCAAGTTGCTGATCAGAAAATAAACAACTACACTTTTTTTCAAGTGCTACATGTTGCTCTGAAAACATTCTTTGAAATCGAGCATACCCTGACAGCGCCAATACAACCGGCCAATACGAGTGCACATGAAAGCAGTCACAGTTAAGCCAAACCTGCGCAACCAGCAACGTGTGGATGTTGTCAGCGACATCGTTATTGAAAAGCCCGATGGTTGCCAGCTCACCTGCAAAATCTCCAATCTGTCTCGCACAGGCGTTATGGTTTCCTGTAATCAGGAAGCCGCCGGCCAGCTCATACCTCGCCTGAGAGCTCCCTCTCCGGGAAACTGGATTGACGTCAAAGCCTGTTTTTCTGTGCCCGTGGTTGCAACTCAACCCGTAACGATTTCGGCCAACGGGCACATTGTGCACCTGCGCAGAATGGCGCGGGACGAGTTTCAGTTGGGCATCCAGTTTGCTGATTTTGAGGGGAACGGGTTCGACTACATAGATAGATATGTGCGAAAACTATTAGCAGACACAACTAAGTCTGCCTGACCGAAGAGAGACTTCTGGCCTGCCCTGGATCGAATTCTTGTGGCTGATCACTACGGGATACCTTGAAGCGCTATATTTCTATAACTTAAAACTCTAAGCCAAGCACTTCTTATAGCCATATCGCCTCTGATATAGTTGCCGCTCTAATTTGCACGCCCTCAAGGCCCGCTGCGGCAACGGATACTCATGACCACATACAATCTGACGCATCTGAAACAACTGGAAGCGGAAAGCATCCACATCATTCGCGAAGTGGCTGCCGAGTTTGATAACCCGGTGATGCTCTACTCCATCGGCAAAGACTCTGCGGTAATGTTGCATCTTGCACGCAAAGCCTTTTACCCCGGCAAACTACCCTTCCCCCTGATGCATGTGGACACCACCTGGAAATTCCGGGACATGATCGATTTTCGGGATCGCAAGATTAAAGAGTATGGCCTGGACTTGATCGTACACACCAATCAAGACGGTGTTGAACAGGGCATTGGGCCATTTACCCACGGCAGCGCCAAACATACCGATGTAATGAAAACCCAAGGGCTAAAGCAGGCTTTGGACAAGCACGGGTTTGATGCGGCTTTTGGTGGTGCCCGTCGGGATGAGGAAAAATCCCGTGCAAAGGAGCGTGTGTATTCCTTCCGCGACGAATACCACCGCTGGGATCCAAAAAATCAGCGCCCAGAGCTCTGGAACACCTATAACGGCAAGGTGAACAAGGGCGAAAGCATTCGCGTGTTCCCCCTGTCCAACTGGACTGAGCTGGATATCTGGCAGTACATCTATCTGGAAAACATCGAGATTGTGCCGCTTTATTACTCAGCGATGCGCCCGGTTGTTGAGCGCGATGGCTCGCTAATTATGGTAGACGACGACCGCATGCCTTTGAAAGAAGGCGAAAAGCCGATGATGAAATCCATCCGCTTTCGTACCCTGGGCTGCTACCCGCTGACTGGTGCCATTGAATCCGAGGCAGACACTTTGCCCGAAATCATCCAGGAAATGCTCCTGGCCACCAGTTCAGAACGTCAAGGCCGCGTGATTGATCACGATTCGGCTGGTTCCATGGAACAGAAAAAGCGCGAAGGGTACTTCTGATATGTCACATCAATCTGATCTAATCGCCGACGACATCCAGGCTTACCTGAAACAACACGAGAACAAGGAACTGCTGCGCCTGCTTACCTGTGGCAGTGTCGATGACGGCAAGAGCACTCTTATAGGCCGCCTGTTACACGACACAAAAATGATATATGAAGATCACATGGCCAGCCTGAAAACCGACAGCGCCAAAATGGGCACCACCGGCGAAAAACTGGATCTTGCGTTGCTGGTTGATGGCCTGCAGGCCGAGCGTGAACAAGGCATTACTATTGACGTTGCCTATCGCTATTTCTCTACCGACAAGCGCAAATTTATCATTGCCGACACCCCGGGGCACGAGCAATACACCCGGAACATGGCCACGGGTGCGTCTACGGCCCAGGTGGCCATTCTGATGATTGACGCTCGCCGTGGCGTGCTGACCCAGACTCGCAGGCATTCTTTTATTGCTTCGTTGCTTGGTATTCGGCACATCGTCGTAGCCGTGAACAAGATGGATCTGGTGGATTTCAGTGAAGATCGCTTCAACGAAATCCGCGAAGAGTATCTGGCCTTCGCGGCACAGCTGGGGCTGAAAGATATACGTTTTGTACCGATCTCGGCTTTGGAAGGCGATAACGTAGTCAGCCGCAGCGAGAACACGCCCTGGTTTAACGGTCAGGCACTGATGGACATTCTGGAAACAGTGGAAGTAAACCGCGACAAGAACCTGGAGCACTTCCGGTTTCCCGTGCAGTACGTTACCCGCCCCAACCTGAACTTCCGTGGCTTCTGCGGCACCATCGCCTCTGGCGTAATCCGCCCAGGCGACAAGGTTATGGCCCTACCCTCAAGGCGCACCAGCACCATCAAGGAAGTCGTGACTTTCGATGGTAACCTGAATGAAGCCTATATTGATCAGGCGGTCACACTGACGCTGGAAGACGAGATTGATATCAGCCGTGGCGACATGCTGGTGAAACCGGAAGACGAGCCGGAAGTGGGTAACCGCTTCAAGGCTAATATCGTGTGGATGGCAGATGCGCCTTTGCATACCGGCCGCCTGTACGACATCAAACTGGGTCCTACCTTCACATCGGGCACGGTTCGAAAGATTCATTATCAGACCGATGTGAACACATTGGAGCAACACCCCACCCTCAGTTCGCTGCAGGTCAATGAAATCGGCCTGTGCGACCTCACCCTGAGCCAGCCCATCGCCTTTGATGCCTATCAGCGTAACCACGCCACGGGCAGTTTCATTGTGATCGACAGGCTCACCAACGTAACCGTTGGCGCTGGGATGATTGATGGCTTGGCAGATACTGCAGGCACTCTGGAGCCGGTAAGCCCTGAGGAACGTGAGCGCAGACTGGCACAGAAGCCGATGATTATCGGCTGCTCCGGTAAGCAGGCTCATGCCCTAGCACTGGCTGTTGAGCGCGCATTGTTCGATCAGGGCAAAACCTCGGTGATTTTGAGCGAAGATAATGCCGGAGATGCCGACGACCGCCGCCGCACTGCCCAGCTGCTAACCGCTTACGGGCTTGTAGCAATTGCCGTTGATCTGGGCACCGACATAGCCAACGTTTCCATAGCAGCTGATAGCACAGAGGAAGTTTCGAGTGTCGCTGCGGCTCTTGTGCAAGAGTTGGTTCGCAACAAGCGAGTATAAATCTGAACGAGTATTTATAGCGCCTAATGCAGTGATAGAAGCCAAGGAGTGGGGGTGTCTTTTCTGCCGGAAAAAGATGTCTGAGCAAAGCGAGTTGTTTTTCCAGAAGAAAAGACACCCCCGCTCCTTGGCCAACTCCCAACCAAGCAGGCAGTCCTCGTATTAATCGTGAATGTATTTGTTGTCCGTGGCAGAATCTTTGGCCCTGAAGGTTTCCTTTGGGGCCTTTTTGTTTATTAATTCGGGAATTTTCTGTTTATGGCTATCAAGCATCTGCGCACCGCGTTTTCGAGTCAGTATCAGCCGGGGCAGCCTGCCCGCTTGCAAAGTGGTGAGGCGCTTCAGGAACCGGGTGGCGATTATGAGGGGCTGCACAAGCAGATGAAGCGGCTGTTTAACAGCAAGCCGGGTAAAAAGTACGGACGCTTTTCGGAAGATGTTGGTGAAAGTCCGTTCAGTGCCTGGCTGAAAGACTACCTGGAGGACAAGCAGAGTTTTGCCTCGTTCACGGACCGGGTATTTGGGCAGTGGCAGGAGTTGCTTACGAGCTGTCAGGAAGAGTTTGTGGGGCAACTCACGGTTGTTCATGAAGCTCTAGCCGATTCAGATGTGGTTTATGTGATGATTCTGGAAACCGACGGCGCCCTGCGGTTTGATGGCAACCAGGCTCTGGATACAACGGATGTACTGAGTACGTCGCGCCTGAACCTTGCCATGCGGGTGGAACTGGATGACTGGCTTGGGGATAACGCTGCAGAGAACTATCTGACGCTGGTTCATGCCCGTGGTACTGGCGAGCCGGGGGAATTGTTCATTCGGCTATGTGGCTTTACCAATCAGATCGACGTTGAGAAAGAGACTCTGACGTTTCTGGATGCTGTGGAGGCGTTTGCCAAGTCTTCAGAGCCGGAGAAAGCTGGCGAAGTTCGCACGCGGGCTTATGAGTTCTGCAAGGAGCAGCATGCTTTGGGGGAGCCGGTTGCCATTGTGGCGTTGTCTGGCTACCTGGATGAGGATGAGCCGGGGCGTTTCAAGGAGTTTGCCAGCAAAACGGCAGAGTTGCCGGAGAGCGGTGTGTTGCATCCGGATCATCGGAAGGTGAAGAAGCTGGTGCGTATTGCGGGCTCTGGTGGGGGTATGAGTGTTTCTTTTTCTTCGGATTTGGTGAATCAGGCGGTTTACTATGATCGGGATAAGGATGCTTTGACGATTACTCGCCTGCCTAAGGCTTTGCGGGAGCAGTTGGAGCGGTATTTGGAGCATCGCGAGGACTAAGGGTTCGGCTGCGCTTGCCTGCCGCTTTGGGGCTGGCTCCGCGGCGCGGTGAAGCTTTTCTTCTGGAAAAATAACTCGCTGCGCTCAGACATCTTTTTCCGGCAGAAAAGCTTCACCACGCCACGGGCCGATCGGGCTTGTTGGTGTGCTCGTTGATTAAACCGGTTTTCAGTACCTTGCTCATGGAATGCGCTTGTGGTTCGAGGCATGCTTTTTAGCATTGGTTGGAGGAGGCTCTTACCCGCAATCAAACCCTGCCGGAACCACCCGAATGGCATCAGGCTGAACTGCGGAAGCGAGCTGCAAAAATTCAGGAGGGGAAGGTAAGCTACACGAGTCTGAATAAACTGAAGGAACGCGGCGCACAGGAATGAAGCATAGAAATGTCAGGCTCACGGATGAAGCCTTGGCAGATATCGATTCTGCCACTGCATTTTACGAAAAACTTGTTGCGGGGGACACCCGAGCAAACCCACGTAACGCAGAGAAAAGACTTGGTTCCTAAGCTGGAAACGCGTCACTGCGAATAGAGCGGCTCAGGCGTTCGTCTCAGAAATTTCTTCGCTCCAACGAACGCGGTTTGCCCGTTGGACACGGACTTCCTGCATCCAGCCAACTCCGTCGATTAACTCACCGGTTTCATGGTCGATGGGTGGGTATGGCAGGTTTCGGTCGTCGCAGTAGCGTTTGACTACTGGCTGGCACCAGCTGAACAGGAGGTGGTTGTATTCTTCGTCCGGTATGCGCCGGTTATCAAACAAACCGGCCTCTTTGCGCTGCCTTTGGGCTTCGGAGAGGATGATGGCGCAGGCGGCGGATACGTTTAGGGATTCCACCATTCCCATCATGGGGATAACAATGTGCTCATCCGCCTGTTCCGCAGCGCCAGCGCTTACGCCATCCACTTCGTTCCCCATAATAACTGTGCATGGCACGGTGAAATCGGCGGAGCGGTAATCGATCGCTCTGTCTGATAGTTGTGCCGCATAAAGCTTATGCCCCTGCCCTTTCAGGTTTTCTATTGCCTCATTCATAGTGCGATGGGTGTGAGGTGTTACCCATTTAAAGCTGCCACCGGCGGTTTTCCGAAAAGTCCGGAAGCCTTCTTTTGGCCATACAACGTGCATATTAGCTAGCCCGAAGGCGTCGCAGGTTCTCAGTATGGCGGAGAGGTTTCTTGGTTTGTGAACCTGGTCGGTCAGGACTGTCAGATCCGGTTGGCGGGTGTTCAAAACCTGTTTGATGCGGGCAAGGCGTTCGGGAGTCATGGGCTTTTGGAGTTATCTCGAAAGTTCGGGAAGCAGTTGGCGAGGTTCTTCCCAAAACTGTTGAGGGCCATGGACGGCCCGAAACAAGCGCACATGGATGTGCTCGTAGCGTGTTTTGGGAAGAACCTCGCCAACTGCTTCATGCTCGGATTGTCAGAAACCGCGAATAATACCACAGCAAAACTGGCAGATTACCGAGACAACGCTGGTTGCAGAATGATCACCCCGTTATAATGCCCAGTCTCCTTTTCAGCGCGCGCAATCCGGACACTTTCTGCTCCGGGCGCCAAATACATCCAGTTGTGTTGAGACCCATGGCCAAGAAGCTGTACATCAAAACCCACGGTTGCCAGATGAACGAATACGATTCATCCCGCATGGCCGACCTGCTTAAAACCGGCGAAGCGGTTGAAATGACCGAATCCCCGGACGACGCTGACATTCTGCTGCTGAACACCTGCTCCATCCGTGAAAAGGCTCAGGAAAAGGTCTTTCATCAGCTGGGTCGCTGGAAAAAGCTTAAATCGAAAAACCCGGATTTGATTATTGGCGTGGGCGGCTGTGTCGCCAGCCAGGAAGGCCAGGCCATTCTGGATCGGGCACCTTATGTGGATATGGTGTTCGGCCCACAAACCCTCCACCGCCTGCCGGATATGATTACCGAAGTACGCATGAAAGGTAACGGCGTTGGCGTGGTGGATGTAAGCTTTCCGGAAATCGAAAAGTTCGACAACCTGCCCGAGCCAGGCGCTGACGGCCCCTCTGCGTTTGTTTCCATCATGGAAGGCTGCAGCAAATACTGCACTTTCTGCGTAGTGCCCTACACCCGAGGCGAAGAAGTCAGCCGCCCTGCAGACGACGTGATTGCCGAAGTCGCCCACCTGGCCAGCCAAGGCGTGCGGGAAGTTAACCTCCTAGGCCAGAACGTGAACGCCTATCGCGGCGACACACACGATGGCGACGTGATGGATCTGGCTGAATTGATCACCCTGATTGCCACCATCGACGGCATTGACCGCATCCGCTACACCACCTCGCACCCGGTTGAATTTACCGATGCGATGATTGAAGTGTACGAGCAAGTACCCGAATTGGTCAGCCACCTGCACCTTCCGGTACAGAGCGGCTCGGATCGCATTCTGGCGGCCATGAAGCGTGGCCATACAGCTTTGGAGTACAAATCGAAACTGCGCCGCCTGCGCAAGATTCGGCCGGATATCAGTTTCTCTTCAGACTTTATCATTGGCTTCCCCGGTGAAACCGAGAAAGACTTTGAGGACACCATGAAGCTGATCAACGATATCGGTTTCGACATGTCATTCAGTTTCGTTTACAGCGCCCGTCCGGGTACGCCAGCGTCTGATCTGCCTGATGAGACGCCGATGGAGGTGAAGAAACAGCGCCTGAAGATTCTGCAGGATCGCATCAACCAGACGGTGATGGATATCAGCCGCAAGATGGTAGGTTCGACCCAGCGCATTCTGGTAACCGGTCTATCGAAAAAGGATCCGGGGGAGTATTCAGGGCGCACGGAGAACAACCGGATTGTGAATTTCCGGCATGAGAATCCGGAGGTTGTCGGGCACTTTATCGATGTTGAGATTGTTGAGGCTTATGCTAACTCTCTGAGGGGTTTGCCTGTGGGTTCGGAGTTGTATTGAACTTGGGCTCCCATGCTTTCATGGCTTGGTGTTAGAGAGCGGTGGAGCCACCCTCCCAAAAACCGCTACGAGCACATCCATGTGCGCTTGGCTTCGGCCTTCCTTGGCCGAAGACATTTTTGGGAGGGTGGCTCCACCGCTCTCGGCAAACATGTGTGCTGCATACAAATAGACAACTCCTGCCATCTTTTACCTTGCTAATTCAGCGGGCTCCACTGTAAAGCAAACAACACCGGCACTTGTTTTTTATGTTGGCGGCCTGCACATAGATCAAAAAGGGATGGAGCGGGGCCTGCTTCCCAAAAACGTTGAGCGCCAGGGATGGCGCGATCGAGCCCTACAGGGACGTATTTACGGGCGTTTTTTGGGAAGCAGGCCCCGCTCCATACCGGACGCATCCAAAGCAGAAAAACATGCTCCCGAAAACAACACGGGAGTAAAACGGAGAAAATTTGAACACCAACGATTCCAGACAATTCGATCTACATCCGGCAGACCAACGCCGGCTAACCACCCTGTGCGGACAGTTTGATGAAAACCTGAAACACATCGAACGACGCCTGCAAGTATCCATCACCCGCCGTGGTCATCACTTCCGGGTGGAAGGTGAAACCGAACACGTTGCCGCTGCGGTGGAAGTGATCCGGCACCTGTATCGGGAAACCGAAGCCACGGATGATATTTCACCGGATACCGTTCACCTGTACATTCGGGAAACCGGGTTTGAGCGGCTGCCGGAAGATATCCCCTTTGACGGCTCAGTCACCATTATCAAAACGCCGAAACTCACCGCCAAACCCCGTGGTGCAAATCAGCAGAAATACGTGCACAGCATTCGGTCCCACGATATCAACTTTGGCATTGGCCCAGCTGGCACGGGTAAAACCTGGCTCGCCGTGGCCTGTGCTGTAGAAGCGCTGAAAGACGAGCAGGTGAAGCGGATTTTGTTGGTGCGCCCGGCCGTTGAGGCGGGTGAAAAACTCGGCTTTTTGCCTGGGGATCTGGCACAGAAGGTGGATCCGTACCTGCGGCCGCTGTACGACGCTCTTTACGAAATGCTCGGATTTGACAATGTCACGCGGCTGATCGAGAAAAGTGTGATCGAGATTGCGCCTCTGGCCTTCATGCGTGGCCGCACTCTGAATAACTCGTTTATTATTCTGGATGAAAGCCAGAACACCACCCGCGAACAAATGAAAATGTTCCTGACCCGGATTGGTTTTGGCTCCACAGCGGTGATTACTGGCGACACTACACAGGTGGATTTGCCCCGGGGCCAGAATTCCGGACTGATTCATGCGGCCACTGTACTGAACAAGGTGACCGGCATTGGGTTTACCCGTTTTGAAGCAAAAGATGTAGTCCGCCACCCTCTGGTCCAGAGGATTGTGGAAGCCTACGATACAGCTGACAATGGGACCAACAAAGGGAGCGACCGCTCACAGTGAGTGAACTGACGGTTGATCTGCAGAAGGTATTTGAAGGCGTCGGGGTGCCTGAGGATTCTTTACTTCAAACCTGGGCTCAGGCAGCCTGGTTGGGCGAGGATCCCTCCGAAGTTACCATTCGGATTGTTGGCATTGAAGAGAGCCAAGAGCTGAATCACCAGTACCGGGGGAAGGACAAACCCACCAATGTGTTGTCCTTTCCATTTGAAGCGCCAGCCGGTATAACGGTGCCATTAGCAGGAGATCTCGTTATTTGTGCTCCGGTCGTTGAAAATGAGGCCAGAGAACAACATAAAGAGCCAGCAACTCACTGGGCCCACATGGTGGTTCACGGCATGTTGCATCTTCAGGGCTACGACCATATAAATGACGAAGACGCAGAGGCCATGGAGGCCCTGGAAATCCGGTTGCTGGCACAGTTTGGGTTCGGCAATCCCTACGAAGCAGAGGAAACGGTAAAAGACTCATGAGCGACGACCAGTCGAGTCGCAGTCAAGGCTCCAACAAGTCTTGGCTGGAGCGTATATCACACGCCTTCTCCAGCGGGCCAGAATCAATCGAAGACGTGCTGGAAGTACTAAGAAGCGCCGAATCTGAAGGCATCATCGATGTAGATGCCATGAGCATCATCGAAGGTGCCATGCAGGTAGTAGACATGCGGGTGGACGAAATCATGATCCCCCGTTCCCAGATGGTCACTGTGCGCGCCTCCCAGGATCCCAAAGAATACCTTGGCGAAGTCATCCGGTCTGCCCACAGCCGTTTCCCGGTTATTGGCGACAGCCAGGATGATGTCATAGGTGTTCTTCTCGCCAAAGACCTTCTGCCGTTGGCGCTGGATGATGATATGGACTGGTCTCATGTCCGTGAACTTCTACGCCCACCCACGTTTGTTCCCGAAAGTAAGCGCCTGAACCAGCTTCTCAAGCAGTTTAAAGAGAATCGCAACCACATGGCGATTGTTGTGGATGAGTACGGCGGCACTGCGGGTCTGGTTACGATTGAAGACGTGCTGGAACAGATTGTGGGGGAAATCGAAGACGAACACGATATCGATGAGGAAACCCACATCAAAGCACGGGGTGATGGCTCTCACGCTGTAAAGGCAGTTACACCGGTCGACGACTTCAACGAATTTTTCAATACAGGCTTCGATGAAGAAGAGTTCGACACCATCGGCGGCGTTGTGCTCAAGGAGTTTGGTCACCTGCCCAGACGTGGCGAAACGGTTGAATTTGGCGGCTTGCGCTTTACCATTGCCAACGCCGATAACCGTGTCATCCGTCTGTTACAGGTAACCCGTAGTGAGCCCTGACGATTCAAAACCTCTCATTGCCCCAGCCCATTCGTTTTTCTCCAACCGCTGGTTAAGTGCGGCAACCCTTGTGGTTGCCGGCGCGTTGCAAACTCTGACCTTTTCGCCCTTCCATTTCTGGTGGCTGGGGCCGGTTTCCATACTCCTCATTTTGTTGATCGCAATTCCTCTGCCGGCAAAACATCTCTTCCGCGCCGGCTTTCTGGTTGGGCTGGGGCTGTTTGGCTCAGGGGCGACCTGGGTTTATGTCAGCATCAGTGAGTTCGGAAATACATCCATTCCTGTTTCGATATTACTGACCGCAGCCTTTGTTGCTGGCCTTGCTCTGTTCCCAGCCCTCGCTTTCTGGTTCTGGAGCAAGCTGGCAAAAGGCAGTGCTGTGCGGCGGCTAATTCTGTTTCCAGCCATCTGGATTCTTGGGGATTGGTTGCGCGGCTGGTTGCTCACCGGCTTCCCCTGGCTATACCTGGGCACCGCCCATACTGACGGCCCCTTGGCTGGACTGGCGCCCGTAGTTGGCGTTCATGGCCTCACCTTTTTGATTGCAGCGAGCGGTGTTGCCATGTTTGCTGCAGTCTGGCTGCTCAGCAAGCAACGCCATGCCAGCGCGGGCATTGTGGCCGTTGTTACTTTAATTCCATGGTTTGCGGCTCCGGCACTGAACCGTGTTGACTGGACCGACCTAAGCACAGAGCCCACATCAGTTGCGGCGATGCAAGGCAATATCCCGCAGCTGATCAAATGGGACCCGGAGTTTCTGAAAGATCAGATTGTTGCGTATTTGGGGATGACGGAACCCTACTGGGAAACTGATCTGATTCTTTGGCCGGAGACGGCGATTCCTATTCCCCAGGATCAGGCGGGAAAGATTATTGAGCATATTGAAGAAAACCTTGGAGAAGATAGCACCCTGATAACGGGCATTCCCTGGTATGGCTTCAGTGAGCGCGCCGGCGGATTTACTTACCACAACAGTATTATGGCCATTGGCGACGGCAGTGGGATGTATCACAAGCAGAAACTGGTACCCTTTGGAGAGTATGTTCCGCTTGAGGGCATGCTGCGCGGGCTGATCGGATTTTTTGATTTACCCATGTCGAGTTTTACTCGTGGGCCAAAAAATCAGTCTCCTTTAACCGCCAATGGCACGAAGGTGATGCCCTTTATTTGTTATGAGGTGGCTTATCCGGACTTTCTTGCCCGCAATGCGGTGAATTCGGATTTGTTGCTGACGATCAGTAACGATGGCTGGTTTGGGGATTCGGTGGGGCCGCTGCAGCATTTGCAAATTGCGCGTATGCGGGCTTTGGAAACCGGGCGTTATATGATTCGCGGCACCAACAATGGGGTGACTGCGATCATTGATCACAAGGGGCAAATTACTGAGCGCATTCCGCAGTTTGAGCGGGCGGTTCTGACTGGCGAGGTATTCAAGGCTAGTGGTAGCACGCCTTACATGGTGACGGCTTCGTGGCCGGTTTTGACGTTGGCGCTGATTCTGATCGTGTTTGTTCGGGAGCGGGTTATTCCTAAGAACTGACTCTGCTTGGCCTTGTGTTTTGGTGCATGCAGTCGTGGCGAAGGGGCTTCTCAAAACACGCTGTGAATACTTCCCTGTACGCTCGGCTCCGCCACCCATGGCTCCGCACGGTTTTGAGAAGCCCCTTCACCACGACTGCCCCAGCATCTGAGTTGGCCGCCAGTTTCTCAACCCACTAAGGCTATGATCAACTTTCCTTTCGCGGCCAATGACTGGTAACCCGCTTGTAGTATTGTGAACCACAGGCCTCGCAAGGCTCCAGATGGCTGGTCGAGGTCAAGCACAGCATGTGCTCGCAGTTCAGGCACTGGAACATGCCCGCCGTTGCGACTTCACCAGCGATGTACTGCCCTGCATCGCGGCTTTCGAGTTTTTGCCGCAACGCCAAGGTATCGACCAGGGTCTGGTCGGCGACGGAGAGCAGGCGGTCGGTTAACTGTTGCTCCAGTAGCGACAAGTCAAGCTGCAACCATTCCGCAAGCCCTTCGCCGGTTTCGTCTACAAAGTTCAGTAGGTGTTCCAGATCTCTCTGGAGGTAGGTGCCGAGGAGGCTGATTTCATCCCTGGTCATTTCCTCCAACTCTTGCTCAACCTCTATTGCCTTCTCCACCTCTTCTTCCAAGGTGTCCAGCGAGGTTTCCTGTATTGCTTTCAAACGGGTCTGCACCCGTTCGAGCATTCGGTCGTATACCTCGAGGGCTTTGCCGGACAAGTGGTTTCTTTCAGACTCAGTCATTAAGGGCTCCTCAAATGTAGGGGCGGTGGCAGGTGGGGCTCTCCGGGACTGTCGGCAGCAGGGATGCTGCCGTCAAGCGTACAGGGATGTATTCACAGCGTGTCCCGGAGAGCCCCACCTGCCGCCAACCTTCACCATAACTACCATCATGGCACAGTATTCAAATTTTGGCAGACTACCTGTTATGCCTTCTGTGCGTTAGAATGTCCGGCCGCTCCGCACATCATTTTGATACAGGGTAACTTTGGTAATGGCAGGTATGGACGAGCAGTACAATCCCCGTGACGTTGAACACAATGCGCGCACCTTCTGGGACGAGAACAAAACCTTCGAAGTCAAGGAAGATCCGGACAAACCGAAATACTACTGCCTGTCCATGTTCCCCTACCCCAGCGGCAAGCTGCACATGGGGCACGTGCGCAATTACACCATTGGCGATGTGATCTCCCGCTACCAGCGCATGCAAGGCAAAAACGTTATGCAGCCCATGGGTTGGGATGCCTTTGGCCTGCCTGCCGAGAACGCAGCCATTGCCAACAAGACTGCGCCAGCGAAGTGGACTCGCTCTAACATCGAATACATGAAAAACCAGCTCAAGCAGTTGGGCTTTGGTTACGACTGGAGTCGTGAGCTCGCCACCTGTGACCCGGAATATTACCGCTGGGAGCAGTGGTTCTTTGCTCGCCTGTACGAGAAAGGCCTGGTGTACAAAAAAATGTCCACCGTGAACTGGGACCCTGTAGACCAAACCGTTCTTGCCAACGAGCAGGTGGTTGACGGCCGCGGCTGGCGCTCCGGCGCTCTGGTTGAGCAGAAAAAGATTCCCCAGTGGTTTATCCGCATTACCGATTATGCCGAAGAACTGTTGAACGACATGGATGATCTGGATGGCTGGCCGGAGCAGGTCAAGACCATGCAGCGCAACTGGATCGGCAAGTCAGTGGGCACGGAACTGACCTTCCCTCTGAAGGATGGCGAAGACGGCCTCACCGTTTACACCACCCGCCCAGACACCCTGATGGGCGTGAGTTACATGGCGGTAGCGGCAGAACACCCTCTGGCCGTAGCGGCGGCTGAGCGGCATTCAGACGTTGCCAAGTTTATAGAAGAGTGTCGCAACAGCAAGGTGGCCGAAGCGGATATGGCCACCATGGAAAAGAAAGGTGTCGACACAGGCTTCAAAGCCATTCACCCGCTGACTCAGGAAGAAATTCCGGTTTGGGTCGCAAATTTTGTTCTCACGGATTATGGCACCGGCGCCTTGATGGCCGTTCCTGGTCACGATGAGCGGGACCACGAATTCGCCCTCAAGTATCGTTTGCCCATCAAACAGGTTATTGCCGCCAGCGACAGCCGTGAAATCGACGTGCAAGAACAAGCCTTCACCGAAAAAGGCGTGCTGGTTTCTTCCGGTAAATACAGCGGCCTGACCAGCGACGAAGCGTTTGATGCAATTGCTGAGCACCTTGAAGAAAACAGCATTGGAAAGCGCACCGT
This sequence comes from Marinobacter salexigens, assembly GCF_002806945.1. Classification (GTDB taxonomy): domain Bacteria; phylum Pseudomonadota; class Gammaproteobacteria; order Pseudomonadales; family Oleiphilaceae; genus Marinobacter; species Marinobacter salexigens. The sequence continues at coordinate 1,000,018 of NZ_NIHC01000001.1, read as the reverse complement.
AAATTACCGTTTGCGTGACTGGGGTGTGTCCCGCCAGCGCTACTGGGGTGCTCCCATCCCGATGATGACTCTGGAAGATGGCACCCAGCGCCCAGTGCCAGACGACCAACTACCGGTTCGTCTGCCAGAAGATGTTGAGATGGACGGTGTTCACTCTCCTCTCAAAGCCGATCCCGAGTGGGCAAAAACGACTTTTGAGGGCCAGCCAGGAACTCTGGAAACGGATACCTTCGACACTTTCATGGAGTCATCCTGGTACTACGCCCGTTTCTGCAGCCCGAATTACGATAAGGGCATGCTGGACCCGGCTGCAGCCAACTACTGGCTGCCGGTCGATCAGTATATTGGCGGCATTGAGCACGCCATTCTGCACCTACTGTATGCTCGCTTCTTCCATAAGCTTTTGCGCGATGTTGGTTTAGTGAACAGTTCAGAGCCTTTCAAGCAACTGCTTACCCAGGGCATGGTGCTGGCAGATACTTACTATCGTGAAGATGATATGGGTGGCAAGAACTGGATTGCACCTGCAGATGTAATTGTGGAGCGAGACAGTAAAGGCCATGTAATTGGTGCGGTGCACAAGGATGACGGGCAGCCCGTTATCGCCGGCGGCGTTACCAAAATGTCCAAGTCCAAAAACAATGGCATAGACCCGCAGTCCATCATTGATGCCCACGGCGCTGATACCGTGCGCCTGTTCATGATGTTTGCTGCACCACCTGAGCAATCCCTTGAGTGGTCAGACAGCGCTGTAGATGGCGCTCATCGCTTCCTCAAGCGTTTATGGCGTTTGGTAAGCGAACAAGTAGCTGGTGGAGCCGCCCCGTCTATAGATCTGGACGCCTTGAACGATGCCCAGAAAGACCTGCGCCGCAAAACCCATGAAACTATTTCCAAGGTGAGTGACGATATCAGCCGTCGCCTGACGTTCAACACTGCTATTGCCGCGGTGATGGAATTGCTCAACGATGTAAGCCGCCTGAACAACGACGAACCACAAACCCGTGCTGTGCGCCAGGAAGCGCTGGAAACGGCTGTTGTGATGCTGGCTCCCATTGTGCCCCATATCTGCCATACCCTTTGGCAAGCACTGGGCCACAGTGATCCGGTAGTTGACGCGCCTTGGCCGGTAGCGGACGAATCTGCCATGGTTCGCAGTCAGATTCAGGTGGTTCTGCAGGTTAACGGGAAAGTACGAGCCAAGATTGACGCTCCGGCTGACATCAACTCTGCTGATCTGGAAGCTCTCGCGCTGCAAAACGAAAATGTTAAGCGCTTTACCGAAGGCGCTACCGTTCGCAAGGTCATTGTCGTACCCGGAAAACTGGTTAACGTGGTGGCTAATTGATATGCGGCTGCGCACCCTACAGTCAGATGCTGTGAAGCTGATAGGCGTCGGCACTATGGCTATCAGCCTTGGCGCCTGTGGCTTTCAGCTGCGGGGTGCGCCACCGGTTTCCTCTGCACTGGAGCCTCTTGAGCTGGACTGCCTATCCCCGGTTCCTACTTCACTTTGCCTCTCTGTGCGCCAGCAGCTGGAACTTGGTGGCATTGAATTAGCTTCGGGCCAGGACGCAAACTACCAACTCAGAGTTCGGGGCTTTGAGCAGGATCGCAGAGCGTCGGCCATTACGGTGCAGGCTGCAGCTGCAGAATATACGCTCAGACAGTCAGTCGAGGTCGAACTGATGAGTGCTGACGGAATCCCGATTATCGCCAGCACGCGCCTAACAACGAGCGAGAGTTACAGGTACGACGAGACTAATGTGCTCGCAAAACAGAGAGAGGAAGACAATCTGCAGCAACAGTTGAGCGACCGCCTGGCGCAACAAATCATCTTCCGCCTTGCACCGATCACGGAACAACGGCTACAGGAAATCCGGGACAACCAGCAGGGATCCCGCACCATGTCCGGCGCACAATCTGCGAAACCATGAAAACCAATCCGGGCCAACTGCCACAACTGCTCCAAAAAAGTCTTGCGCCGGTCTATCTGGTTTCCGGAGATGAGCCTCTTCTGGTACAGGAGTGCTGTGATCAGATCCGCAGTGCTGCCAGAAAAGCGGGCTTCAATGAACGCCTGACCTTCCATGCTGATCAACAGCTCGACTGGAATTCCGTAGCCGATGAATTCAGTGCCATGTCCCTTTTCTCGGAGCGACGCAGGATCGAAATCCGCCTGCCAACGGGAAAGCTGGGGGATGGCCGCCCGGTTCTTGAACGGGTTCTTGCGCAGCCGCCCGAAGACATTATCGTGCTGCTGATCAGTGCTCGCCTGGATGCCGCTGAAACTCGCCGCAAATGGTATAAAGAGCTTCAGTCAAAAGGAGTCCATGTACCCGTATGGCCAGTAGATGCTGACAAATTCCCGGGCTGGCTTCAGCAGCGCGCAAAAAACCGCGGGCTTAGCCTTACCCGGGGAGCCCTCGCGATACTGGTGGAAAGACTTGAAGGCAACCTGCTTGCCGCTAGCCAGGAGCTGGATCGCCTGTCACTGCTCACTAATGGTGACACTATTGATGAAGAAACGGTTGAGCAAGCCGTACAGGACAGCTCACGCTTTAACGGTTTTGAACTGGTCACAGAGCTGCTTAGTGGTCGAGCACCCCATGCCGGAAAGATAATTGGCGTGCTTCAACAGGAAGGTGAGAACCCTCTTGGTTTACTGTCGGTGTTGATTCGCGACATTAACCTGCTGCTCGAATTGAAAACCGGGGAAAACCGCTCTGAAAACCCCTCATCATTCTTTAAAAAGCGTGGTGTATTCCAGCCACAACGAGCAAGAGCACTGGAACAAGCCGCCAGACGGTTGCCGCCTCTGCAACTGCACGAAGCCCTGAAAATTTGCAGCCAGATTGACCGGGCGGCGAAAGGCTTTGACGATCTTTCCCCTTGGCATTATCTCAGGGACATGTCCTCTCTTTTGGCTGCAAAATCCTGACGCAGGTCAATCGCAACCTACATAAAGTTTCCCAAGCCTACTTGTCACTTGACAGCTTTTTACTCCCCGTCGCATGGTTAAGGTATGTAACCAACTCAATAAAGGTGCCTGCTATGGGTCTTCAAGAAGAACTCAAAACCCTCTCTGATAAAATCAAGCAATACCGTGACGAAGCTAGGGTACAACTTCACCTTGCCCGCCAGGAAGTAAAAGATGAATTCGATGAACTGGAAGAAGAGTGGGACAGATTCCGAACGCGCTTTGATGAGGTAAAAGACGAAGCCAGTGATGCATCACAGGAAGCACGGAAAACTATCAAAAAGCTCGGTGAAGACCTGAGGTCGAGCTACCAGAACATTCGCGACAAAATCATGTAAAAGCGTGCGTCAGTTAACACATCGCCACATTTCTTTACCCTAAGGCCCCTTGTGCAAGGGGCATATATGTCATATTCCTATATAAGTGAGCTGAGCGTCATTTTTTAAACGACGCTTACAGACACCGCGAGGTATAAATGACATATGAAGAAAAAGCTCTTTCTCTTTCTTACTGCATCAATGCTCGTGCTGACCACGAGCTTTGTTATAGGGCAGAACACCCGCTTCAGTGACCCAAAGACGGTCATCAAAGAAGAATTCTGGGGCAACCTCTATGCGGATGGCGGCAAGTCGTTTTTCTGCGACGAGCAATTCTCCAGCAAGGGTTTCATGCTGACTCAAGGCTACATTTATCCGCTTGCAGACATACGCGATGCTCTTTCCTGCGGTACTACCCGTCAATGCGAGCAAGACAACCGTTACCGCCAGATTGCTTCCGACCTTCATAACATGATTCCTGTGCGAAACCGCACTGAACTACGGCGCCGTAACACGCGCTACGAAGAACTCGGGGCAACCATTTCGGAAGACGATTGTGGCATTCGCGAGAGCAGCATCTTTTTTGAGCCTCCCCCCAAAGTAAAAGGCGATATCGCCCGAAGCATGGGCTATATGGTCGGCACCTACGACCTGCCTTGGCTTGGCTCAGCCCAGGTATTCAAAGGCTGGAACCGGGCAGACCCTCCTGATGACAGAGAGCTCTCCCGGCACAAGCGCGTAGCGGACATTCAGGGCAATGAAAACCCCTATGTCACCGACCCGACTCGCATGGAAAGCCTTTGATTTTTCAGCTTGATGAATCCTGTCTTCGGCGCAGACTGAACCACCATAAAAAAAGCAGGCACGCCGGCCTGCTTTTTTTGATAGGGAGGCACCCCCAATAGAGATACCTCATCTTTCAGTCGCTAGTGGTCAGAACTCATCAGCCGTATGGGCCATCATGGAATCACTGCCGCTGCGAATACCTTCCGCAAGCGAAACGGTTTTCGGCAACAAGCGATCATAATAGAAGCGCGCTGTTTTCAGCTTGCCACTGTAAAAACCAGACGTATCATCGTCGGCTTTTTGCGCGGCAGCCTTCACAATGCGTGCCCACATATAACCCACTGCCGTCAGCCCGAACAAGTCCAGATAGTCTACTGAAGCTGCACCAACGGCATCAGGATTCTCTGCTGCCTGCTTGATAACGTGCTCTGTCACATCAGACAAACGCTCGAATGCTGCCGCAAGCGGTTCCAGGTAGGGGCGCAGGCTTTCTTCACCACTGTTCTCTTCGATGAAGCCAGCTACATCCTCTGCAAACAGCTCATACAACTTACCCTGACTACCCACTACCTTACGGCCCATCAGATCCAGTGCCTGGATACCATTGGTGCCCTCATAGATTTGGGTAATCCGGCAGTCACGAACAAGCTGCTCCTGGCCCCACTCACGAATAAATCCGTGACCGCCAAATACTTGCTGACCCAGGATACAGGCATCCAGGCCACGATCGGTCAGGAATGCTTTTGCAACCGGCGTTAGCAGCGCGACCATACCTTCAGCGTGCTTGCGGCGATCTACGTCTGAAGCATCGGCATACTTGGAAATGTCGAGCCACTGGGCCACGTAGGTCGAGAAAGCGCGACCGCCTTCAACATAGCTCTTCATGGTGAGCAGCATGCGGCGCACATCCGGATGTACCAGAATGGGATCTGCTGCTTTTTCCGGCTGCTGGGCTCCTGTAGGCGCACGACTCTGAATACGCTCCTTGGCATATTCCACAGCGCTCTGCAGGGAAGCTTCGGCGGCACCAATGCCCTGGATACCAACGCCCAAGCGCTCATAGTTCATCATGGTAAACATGGCGTTCAGGCCTTTGTTTTCCTCGCCCACGAGCCAACCTTTGGCGCCATCATAATTCATCACGCAGGTTGCAGAGCCTTTGATGCCCATTTTCTTTTCAATGGAGCCACAGCTGAAGCTGTTGCGCTCTCCCAGGGTCCCATCGCCGTTCACCAGGAATTTGGGAACCAGCAACAGAGAAATACCCTTGGGCCCTTTCGGAGCGCCTGGCAGCTTGGCAAGCACCAGGTGGATAATGTTTTCTGCCATGTCGTGCTCGCCCCAAGTGATAAAGATCTTGGTGCCAGTTACATTAAAGGAGCCGTCGTCGTTCGGTTCAGCCTTGGTACGGATTATGCCCAGATCTGTTCCCGCATGGGGCTCAGTCAGATCCATCGCTCCAGACCACACACCGGAATACATGTTGGGCAGGTATTTTTCTTTCAGCTCCTGGCTGCCGTGGGCGTCCAATGCGAGGCAAGCGCCAGCGGTCAGCATCGGCGCCAGGCCAAAGGACATGTTGGCGCCCTGCATCATCTCTTCAAACTGTGCTACCAGAGTTTTAGGCATGCCCATGCCGCCAAACTCAGGGTTGCCACCAAGGCCATTCCAACCGCCTTCTACAATCGTCTGGTAGGCTTCTTTAAAGCCATCCGGCGAGGTTACTTCGCCATCATTCCACTGACTGCCCTGCTCGTCCGCTTCGCGGTTCAGGGGGGCAAGCACGCCACTGGTGATTTTACCGGCTTCTTCCAGAATCGCGTCCGCGGTGTCCGGATCTACATTCTCTGCCACTTTGGGCAAGGACGCCCAGAGCGCAGGGGCATCAAAAACTTCGTTCAGGATAAAACGCATGTCGCGCAAAGGCGCCTGATAATCGGCCATTCAGTCTCTCCAAGTTCCAAAGAACAATCTGTACGGTGCAAGCGGCAATAATACAAAAAAAGAGCCACCTGCCCGACCTTGTTATCTGTTAAAGGCAATTATTCTAACCTAAAACTGGCTGTAACTCATGAAAAAAGCCCGGCTCCTGGGAGCCCGGGCTTTTTTTACCGGTTAACCTTCAGTGCGCTCCTGTATCAGAGTGCGAAGGCTTCTTCGGGCATATCCAGCAGGGTGTCAGAACCCGCCAGCATGGTCACAGCGTGAGTTTTGGTACGCGGCAACATGCGGGTGAAGTAGAAGCGTGCAGTCTGCAGCTTAGCCTTGTAGAAAGCCTCTTCACTGGTGCCTTCGTCAAGTTTCTCCTGAGCAATCCTGGCCATACGAGCCCACAGATATGCAAATACTGCATAGCCAGAATACATCAGGTAGTCTACAGAGGCCGCGCCTACTTCCTCACGGTCCTTCATTGCGGCCATTCCCACTTTCATGGTCAGGTCGCCCCACTCTTTATTGATCGCCGCTAGCGGCTCAACAAACTGCTTCAATTGCTCGTTATCAGCATTTTCCTTGCAGAAAGAGTGAACCTGCTTGGTAAAGCCTTTGAGGGACTCACCCTGGGTCATCAGAACCTTACGACCCAGAAGGTCAAGCGCCTGAATACCGGTGGTGCCTTCATAGATCATGCCGATACGGGCATCACGTACGTTCTGCTCCATGCCCCACTCGGAGATGAAACCGTGACCACCGAATACCTGCATACCCAGGTTCGCTGCTTCGTAACCGATTTCGGTCAGGAAAGCCTTGGCAATCGGCGTCAGGAAACCTAGCGCTTCGTCTGCTGCCTTGCGCTCTTCGTCAGTCTTGCCACGAACAACAATGTCAGCTTTCTGAGCGGTCAGGTAGATCAGTGCACGGGCGCCTTCAGCAACCGCTTTCTGAGTCAGCAGCATGCGACGCACGTCTGGGTGAACAATAATCGGGTCAGCAATGCCTTCCGGATTCTTGGGGCCGCTCAATGAGCGCATGGCCAGACGATCTTTGGCGTATGCCAGGGAGCCCTGGAAGCCCAATTCTGCAGCGCCCAGACCCTGGATAGCGGTACCGATACGGGCAGTGTTCATGAATGTGAACATGCAGTTAAGACCTTTGTTCTCAGGTCCGATCAGCCAGCCTTTAGCGCCGTCGAAGTTCATTACGCAAGTGGCGTTACCGTGGATGCCCATCTTGTGTTCAATAGAGCCACAGGATACAGCGTTACGATCGCCCACAGAGCCGTCTTCGGCAGGGAGGTTCTTGGGTACGATAAACAGGGAGATGCCCTTGGTACCTTCAGGTGCGCCCGGCAAACGTGCCAGAACGATATGAACGATGTTTTCGGTCATGTCGTGCTCACCGGCAGAAATAAAGATCTTGGTGCCGGTAATGCTGTAAGAACCGTCTGCATTAGGCTCTGCCTTGGTGCGCAGGGTGCCCAGATCAGAACCACAGTGAGCTTCGGTCAGACACATGGTGCCCGTCCACTCACCACTGATCATTTTGGTCAGGTATGTCTGCTTCTGCTCTTCAGTTCCGTGAGCTTCCAGAGTGTTGATTGCTCCGTGGCTCAGGCCAGGGTACATGCCCCAGGACCAGTTAGCGGTGCCGTTCAGCTCGCTCATTACGATGCCCAGAGAATCCGGCAGCCCTTGACCGCCGTAGTTCGGGTCAGCCGCCAGCGAAGGCCAGCCACCTTCAACGTACTTGTCGTAAGCTTCTTTGAAGCCAGTCGGTGTTTTAACGCCGTCTTCGCTCCATGTGCAACCTTCTCTGTCGCCAACCTGGTTCAACGGAGACAGCACCTGCTCAGCAAACTTTGCACCTTCCTGGATAATGGCATCAACCATATCCGGAGTTGCGTCTTCAGCGCCTTCCAGATTGGCGTAGTGGGTCTCGCTGTCGAGCAGCTCGTTCATTACGAATTTGATATCACGCAGGGGCGCTTTGTACTCAGGCATTTAAACCACCTCGGTTTTCGGTCTTGGCTGAAAAAGTAATAACAGCTCGCGGCCTTGGGTTTGCTCAGACACTGCAACAAGGTGCGTTGCAGCATTAATTAAACACTTGTTTGAAACATACGTTTAGAGGCACAGAATTGTCAATAGTCGAGGGCATAATTTGTGTAGCGTTTGGTCAATACTGCACAGGACAAAACCTCATAAAGGCCCAAAAAACCTGCACAAGCCGACAGTTAACCAGCATCCACCCTAATTAAGTCGTTTCTGGGAGTGTAACGGCAAGCTTCGGGACTATTAGCAGGCTAACAGGTGGGAAACTCAGACTGAAATGGGTAAAAACCCATCCCCCGAAGCTGCTGGCTCTTCGCCAAAGCCAGAGATATTCTGATAGGAGTTTTGAGCTTGCTGACCCGTTCTGGACAGTTGCCCATTGGCGACCTCTTGTGAATCTGCTGGCGCATCGTCACTTTCACTCGCAGGTTTTTCTGCACTGGCGTCTGAGGATTTCTGCTCCAGGGCAAGCTCGGACTGGGCCTGCAGCATAATCTGCATGGCCTGAGCGGCAACAGCCCGATCCTGGCTCGATGGTTCTGCCGGAGCCATGGCTGCTGACCGCACCACCCGCATTTTTTCGATGGTTGCCTGAGGGTCACCGTTGACCGGAGAGATATCAATCGATACTTCGCCGCCCACCGCATACTGGGCACCGTCTGGCCCCCGCTGAAAGGACAGCGAAATGGCACCCGCATGCTGGCCGCCAACGGCCTGATGGGCTGCCTCATGGGCGCGAACTTCACGGTCCCGGGCTTTGAGCTCGGTAAGCTCCTTCAGCTCGGCTTCATCCAGCCCGCCAACCTTCTTGCCAGCCGACTCCACTTCGACAGCTTTACGAACCGCGCTTGATGATTCACTGCTTGGAGGGCTGTCAGAACCACTCCTGGCGGAGTAGCTTGATATTGATGGCGGTAGTGACGAAAGCGGGCTCACGGCAACAACGCTCAGACCACTATGTCGAGCAGCGTACCAAGGGTTTCATCGGCAACCTTCACCACCTGCGACGAAGCCTCAACGCTACGCTCGTAGAGTTTCAGGTCCATAATCGGCTCAATCAGGCTGCTCCCGGTTTCGGCGCTGCCTTGAGGGCCATCCGCACCGGCACGGGCGATTTTACGAGCGGCATTTTCCATGCCGTACATTCCGTCCTGAATACCTTGAACGCCAATTGCGAGGGTATTATTGATCATGACTGCCGCTTCCCGTGACCATTAATTGACACTATTAGCGCACATTATTGTTCAATTTTCAAACAGCGAATCAATATTGAGGTGTTCACTCAAGATTTTGGGGCTGACATTCTCAACCCAGGGCATTACGCCTAGACAAGGTGTCGGGAGTTGACCCATCAAATAACTCAGGGTTTCCTGCTCACTACTCATTGCAACAGATTCTGAGCGGTTCGCCACCCAGCCTGCCAGAGCCAGACCGTCGTTAAGTATGGCCTCTGCCGTTAACAGGGCATGATTAATACACCCGAGTTTGAGGGACACAACCAGAATCACCGGCAAACCCAGCTCCCGGGGTACCGCCGAGTAGGTTTCCCGGTCGTTCAACGGCACTCGCCAGCCACCCGCACCCTCTATAAGCAAAAGATCCGCTGGCCGCATCTGCATACCACGGCAGAAGCCAATCAACCGATCGGCCGTTACATTTCGCCCGGCCTTCACTGCGGCAACATGGGGCGCAATGGCCGGCTCCAGAGCAATGGGGTTCACAATATCGTAAGCAAGGGATTCTGTGGCCGCACGCTGGAGCATCAGCGCATCGTCATTCCGCAACCCCTCTGTTGTGCTATCACAGCCAGAGGCAATAGGCTTCATACCCAAGGTACGTTTGCCGGCCGCTTTGGCGGCTTCCAGAATTGCAGCAGACACCATGGTCTTGCCAACACCGGTATCTGTTCCTGTCACAAAAAATGTTTTTTTAGCCATAGAAGCCAGTCAACCCACTCGTTTATGAATCATTGTATTGCCGTTGGAGTCAGGGCTTGACCAGTAAACCCAGGCCGCCTCATAGCTTGCCATAACACCCCCCTCCGGGGCTCTGGGGTAATGCTGGCACATGGCGCGAAACCGGCCCGGTGCTGTTGCAGTCTGGCGTCTGTCTGCATGTTTATAGCCCGCGCCCAGCTGTTTTAGCTCTGCTGCCAGAGTGAGGGGCGAGGCATAGGGTAGAAGCAGAGTTCGTGTTTCAACTTCCGCCCCCGGCAAGGTTCCGAGTACTGAATGTGTAAATGCTGCTTCCGTCTCAAATCGGTTTATATGCTTTTGCCCGGGGTCCGCTTTCTGCCAGGCTTGATCCAGTTCCTTCAGCGTCCCGTCAAGAAGTGTTGAAACCATCAATTTTCCCCCGGGCCTGAGCACCCGCCGACACTCTTGAAGAACCCTAGCCGGTGTTGCACACCACTGGATCATGAGATTGCTGAATATCAGATCGCAGCTTTGGTCTGCTAGCGGGATAGCCTCGGCATCTGCAACCATCCATGTAACATCAGCTGGGCTGTGTGCACTGGCGTGCTCGATCATGCCGGGCGAAAGATCCATGCCTGTCACATTCCCCGAGCCTTCGAGACCTGCCAGCTTACGGGTAAACCAACCGGTGCCACAGCCAAGGTCTATAACGCGGGCGCTGTTCAGGCCGGGCTGGCCCTCAAGCTTCTCCAGCATCGCGTCACCCATCACACGCTGTAACCGGGACGCAGCCTCATAGGTGGTTCGGGCCCTACCGAACTCTCGAGCAATATCTCCCTTACTTGCCGGGCAGGAGGCAGTCGCAGCAAAAGAACTCATGTCGCCATACCATTGGAGAACCCGAGAAACTGATCAACAGCCCCTCGGCACTCATCTGCAAACACGCCACCAGGCCAGTGGGCCATACCGGGAATGCTGATTTCGATGGAAGAAGGTTGCGTTTCCAAAGCGCCCGCCCAGGTCGACACCACCTGGTCGCAGGCACCGGTTATATGAAGTACAGGAACATTTACACGGGACCACAACAGGCGCTGGTCACTTCGCTGCAACCACCGAAGACTCTTGATCAGATTAGATGATGATACCGGCGCCCCCTGACCGAGCCAGGCTCTAAGACGCTGCCGCTCGCCGATAGCGCTAGCAGAACCACTGATCATCAGCAGAATGAAATGCATCCAGTAGCGTTCAGGTTCACGACTCAAGCCTCGACTGAACACTCCAAACTCTTCCTCAGACATACCATTAAGCCATCGTTCATCAGCAATAAACTTGGGAAATCCCGCAAGCGTGATCGCAGCAGAGACCGCCCTGGCGTTCCGGCTCGCGGCGGCCATAACAACCTGAGCACCGAGAGACCACCCCATCCAGACAGAGGGCCCGGGATACCGCTGTAAAAGCTCATCGGCCACATCCGCCACAGAATCGCAGCGTGTTATAAGGTCATCATTCAGCGACACCACCTCAACCCTGCCTGGCCATGATCGGTACAGATCCTCCAGCATCTCCGCACGCACGCCCCAGCCCCCAACAACCACAAGGCGGTCGCCCTTCCGCAGGGCACTCATACCGCGACACCCTCACCAACCAGCAAATGCCGACAATCCGCCAGCCCCTGCATCAGGCTAACCAGGTCCTCATGGGTATGAGCCGCGCTGAAGGTAACCCGCAGCCTCGCCTCACCCGCTGGCACAGTGGGTGGCCGGATTGCAGTAACCAACAAACCGCGCTCCTCAAGGGCCTGGCTAAGCGCCAGAGCCGCCCAGTTATCACCCACCATAATGGGCTGAACAGGCGTGCAAGAGGACATAAGCGAATAACCTAAAGCCGCGGCCTCACGTCGGAAACGATCAATCAGCCCCTGCAAATGAGCTCGCCGCTCACCACCCTGCTCGATCAAATCAATACTGTTTAAAGTGGCCATTGCTAGCGCCGGAGGCATGGCCGTGGTGTAGATATAAGTACGAGCCTTCTGCACCAAATAATCCATCAACACCTCAGACCCCGCCACAAACGCCCCGCTGGTGCCGGCTGCCTTGCCCAGAGTGCCAATAAGAACCGGCACATCCTCCTCAGACAAACCAAACTCCGCCACACTCCCCTGCCCGCGCGACCCAAGCACTCCAAAACCGTGGGCATCATCCACCACCAGCAAAGCATCGTGCTCTCGACACGCCGCTGCTAACTCCCGCAGCGGAGCCACATCGCCATCCATGCTGAACACACCGTCAGTAACCACCACCTTATGGCCGGAAGTCTCCGCCAGCATCGCCGCAAGCGACTCTACATCCCCATGGCCATACCGACGCACCTTCGCCCGGCTTAGAATACAGCCATCAATAATGGAAGCATGGTTCAACCGATCCGAAAACACCGTATCCCCACGCCCTGCCAGCGCAGAAATCACCCCCAGATTGGCCATATAACCGGTGGAGAAAAACAACGCCGAACTGCGCCCGGTAAACGTCGCAAGACGCTCTTCCAACAAGTGATGCGCCTCATGGTGCCCACAAACCAGATGAGAGGCCGCACCACCTAACCCCGTTTTGGGCAAGGCATCTCTGAGGGTTTCAAGATTGGAAGGATGATTGGCAAGGCCAAGATAATCGTTGCTGCAAAACGAAAGTAACCGCTTACCATCCGCAGTTAAAACCGGCTGCTGAGGCCCGGAAATGTGCCGGCGTGTTCTGTATAGCCCGGCCTGTTTTCGTTGTTCCAGTTCAGCTGTGAAGTCACGCACGAGTATGCATCCAGAGAAATGACAAGTGTTTATACTTGCTGGCATTGAGGTGTTTTCGAGGGCACCCAAAAGCTACGGGCGACGTGCGGGCGGCTTGCTCCGGGATTGTAGAGGGCCAAGGACGGCCCGAAACAAGCGCACATGGGTGAGGCAAACGCTTATGAAGCGCAGCTTCATGTGCAGCCGAACGACAGCAATCTGTGATTGCTGGCCGGACCCCGCAAGGGGTGCTCGTAGCGTATCCCGGAGCAAGCCGCCCGCACGTCGCTTCCGCCCAATAATGCTAAGCGGACTCCAAAGAAGCGTCATAAAACAAATGCCGATTAGCCTCATACTCCAAAGCGTCGACAATCGCCTCCTCATCCTGCGCCTCAGAAGCACACTGCTCCCGCTTCTCCGGCCGAATACCCAAACGCCGGAACAACGCCATATCCGCATCCGCCTCCGGATTTGAAGTCGTCAGCAGCTTCTCGCCATAGAAAATCGAATTCGCCCCAGCCAGAAAACACAACGCCTGCATCTGCTCATTCATCGTCTCCCGACCCGCAGACAAACGCACATGAGACGCCGGCATCATGATGCGAGCCACCGCAAGCACACGAATAAACTCAAACGGATCCAGACCCTCCACATCCTCCATGGGGGTGCCCTTCACCTTCACCAGCATATTCACCGGCACACTTTCAGGATGCTGCGGCAGGTTCGCCAATTGAACCAACATGCCAACCCGATCATCCTCATCTTCCCCCATGCCCATAATGCCGCCACAGCACACCTTCATACCGGCGTTACGCACGTTTTCCAGCGTATCCAATCGGTCCTGATAGGTACGAGTCGTAATGATGTGGCTGTAATACTTCTCGGAGGTATCCAGGTTATGGTTGTAATAATCCAGACCGGCCTCCGCCAGCTCTTCCGCCTGCTCCGGCTTCAACATACCCAGCGTCATGCAGGTTTCCAGGCCTAGCGATTTCACCTCCCGAACCATATCCAGAACATAAGGCATATCCTTCACCGTCGGGCTGCGCCACGCAGCACCCATGCAAAAGCGTGATGCGCCTTTTTCCCGGGCAGCGCGGGCCTCTGCGACCACCTTTTCCAACTCCAGCAGTTTTTCCTTCTCCAACCCGGTGTTGTAATGACCGCTCTGGGGGCAGTATTTGCAATCTTCCGGGCAAGCCCCTGTTTTGATGGAAAGCAAAGTGCTTACCTGCACCTCATTGGGATCAAAATTCTGTCGATGCACCGTCTGAGCGCGGAACAACAAGTCATTAAACGGAAGTTCGAAAAGTGAGCGCGCTTCCTGAAGGGTCCAATCGTGGCGTAATGCGGTGGCAGTCATGCAGAAGTCCTGTTAACCTTTTTCGGTATCTGGGTTTACGGATGAATCAGATGATAAAGGGACTGAGCTGGCTGTCAACCTTAAAGTCACTAATGGTTAACAGCGAAAAAACCAAAGGCCACTGCGTTGGCTGCCTTTCTTCCAATGCCAACAATGGCTTATGTGAATTTTGCCGGGCCGACCTACCGGTTAACCAATGGCACTGTCGCTGTTGCGCCCTACCAATGTCGTACGCGGGGAACGAGCATATTTGTGGTGGCTGCTTGGCATCGCCACCCCCCTTTGATCGATCACTTATCCCCTGGCGTTACCAGTATCCGGTCGACGGAATGATCAGCCGGTACAAATATCATGGCCAGCTCAAGTTCGCACGGCCACTGATTGCGGGCCTTACAAGCCATCTTGAATCCGCATTCCAGAACAGAAGCGACGACAAACCAGAGTTGCTAATTCCCTCACCGATGCTTCCGGCGCGCCGGCGTGAACGTGGCTTCAACCAGGCCCGGGACATTGCCGAAAAGCTGGGGCACGCTTTGGATATTCCGGTGAGTGCGAGCGCAGTCAAGCGTGTGCGCAAGGTGCAAGCTCAGCGCGGGTTGAGCAGAGAGGCCCGGCTGGCAAACCTGCGCGGCGTGTTTACAGTGTGTGGGCCGGTGCCAGAGAGAGTTGCCATAGTGGATGACGTGGTCACTACCGGTGCAACCGTAAGAGTGCTTGCATCAGTGTTGCGGGACGCAGGTGCCAAGGAGATTCAGATTTGGGCCTTGGCCAGAACGCCAGGATGAAGCCGCCTGACCGTTAAATCAGTTTGTCCTTCACCAAATCAGCAATAGCCAAACAGGATGTCAGGCCCGGCGACTCAATGCCAAACAGGTTTACCAGCCCCGGAATACCGTGCTCTTGAGGGCCATCAATCCTGAAATCGAAAAAACCACCCTCTGCATCTTTCAGTTTTGGCCGGATGCCCGCATAAGCTGGCTGCAGCCGTTCAGCCTCAAGGCCGGGCCACCACTGCCGGATGCCCGCCACAAAGGCATTCACCCGTTCAGGATCAACCCCGTACTCTTCACGCTCAATCCATTCCACATCCGGGCCAAAGCGGGCCTGGCCGGCAAGATCCAGGGTGAGATGAACGCCCAAGCCACCCGGTTCCGGCACCGGGTAGATCAAATTGCTGAAAGGGTGGCGGCCGCTATAACTGAAATAGACCCCCCGGGCGAACCACTGCGTCGGCCTCTGCGAATCGGGAAGCCCGTGCCAGTTACGAGTTAACGGCACTGCCCCCAGGCCAGCTGCATTAATAAGGTTCCGGGCCTTGAGCATGCATGGGGCGGCGCCTCCAACCTGCACAAGGTGGGCACCGGCCACTGACTCTATGCGCTCAACCGGTGAGCGCAGCGCCAGCGAGCCACCCGCATCTTCCAGCTCACCCAGCAGCGCGAGCATAAGGCCGTGGGTGTCTACTATGCCGGTTTCTGGCGACCAGAGCCCGGCGTTGCTGCGAGCCTCTGGTAGTTGCCGCGCAACGCTGGGCCCGTCCCACAATTGCAAAGGCACACCGTTGGCTGACGCGCGGGCCTGAATACTTTCAAGTCCAGAGCTTTGTGCCTCATTGGTAGCAACAATCCATTTGCCACACTTTTGGTGCCCAACCTTGCGGCGCTCACAATATTCGTACAACTGCCTGCGACCTTCGACACAAAGCCGGGCTTTAAGGGAGCTCTCAGGGTAATAGATCCCGGCATGAATCACTTCGCTGTTTCGGGACGAGATACCTTCGCCAAAACAATCTCCAGCCTCCAGCACAACCACCTCGTGGCCTGCCTTAGCCAGTGTTCGGGCCACAGCCAAACCGACGACTCCGGCCCCGATCACCAAAGTACCTACTTCCATCACATCATTAGTCACTGGCTCAAGCTGCTCCCTGTCTACTAACCGTGTCCCGCATGAGGGAACCCTAAGCGCCTAAGTTAACCCAAACCCGGGTATGCAGGAACCTGCGGAAACATCTCGAACCTCATTACGGGGGCGCTGCCAAGCAGGTATACTTGAGCCCAATATTTTCAACGTTTGGCCTCACCTTATGATGAACGTATCAGCCCATCCATACGAAACCCTGACACCGGACGCAATTCTGGATGCCATGGAAGATGCCGGTTTCGCGGTAAGTGGCCGCCTGTTTGCCCTGAACAGCTATGAAAACCGGGTGTATCAGGTAGGGCTGGATGACGGCGCCCCGGTGATCGCCAAGTTCTATCGCCCCGGCCGCTGGACAGAAGCGCAGGTACTGGAAGAGCATGAGTTTACCCGTGAATTGCTGGCCGCCGACATTCCTGTAGTAGCACCACTGGTAATGCCATCTGGCGACACGCTTGGGAAACATGGTGATTTCATGTTCGCCGTATTTAACCAGCGTGGCGGGCAAGCCCCGGATACCAGCGTTACCGATACCCTTTACCGGCTTGGGCAATGGCTCGGCCAGATTCACAACATTGGCGCACTCAAGCCCTTTCGTCATCGCGTGGCCCTGTCGCCTATGGATGGCATTGAAGCAAGCAACCAGCTTTTACTCGAAGGCGACTGGATTCCCAAGGATCTGCGGCCCGCATGGGACAGCCTGATTCCGGATCTGTTAAACCACTGCCGCGCCCGTATTGAAGATGCTGGCGACGTTGAAACCTTGCGCCTGCACGGCGACTGCCACGCCGGAAACATACTATGCCGGGACGAGCAGATGCTGTTTGTGGATCTCGACGACTGTCGCTCCGGCCCTGCCATGCAAGATATGTGGCTGCTACTGAATGGCGAGGATCACGAGCGCGGGGCACAGTTGGGCGAATTATTGGAAGGCTATGAAACCTTTCGCGATTTCAACCGCCGTGAGCGACATTTGATTGAACCCCTGCGCTGTTACCGCCAGATCAGCCACTGCGCCTGGCTGGCAAAGCGTTGGGACGACCCTGCGTTTCCACGCTTTTTCCCCTGGTTTGGCCAACCCAGATTCTGGTCGGATCAAATTTTGTCCTTGCGCGAACAACTGGCCGCTCTTCAGGCACCTTCGATCACACTTCCTGGTCAATACTGACCACCCACTCACACTCGAAACGAGGTAGGCATGAGCCAGAATGAGGCCCGCTACACTATCCGCAGTCTTTTCGTGACCGCCCTGGTCGCCATTGTCGGCACCGTACTTGTGCTGGAACTGAGCGGAAGCATCAAGCATTCGGACAACAAGGATCATGTGCCGGTGGGTGACTTCAAGGCGATTCACATCACGCCGGGAGAAACCTTCCGCATGTCCCCAAAAGCCTCGGAACTCCATGCAGTTTGCGAGAATGGCTACATGGCCATAGCGGCCGATACAGATCCATCTTTCCGAGGCATTCTTGTGGATTACAAGAACCGTGGCGTGCGCTGTTACCGCCCCTCACCGACTGCTCCGGCTGCACTTCCAGAGCCTGAGCAACCAGCTGTGCCAGCCAGGGAGGCCGGCAATGAGTAAACGCGAGCAACCGACAGAAACCCTGACGGACCGCCTGTTCGCGACAGAACGGCAACCGGAGGATTTTCGTTTTGACGCCGCTGTAGCCCGTGTTTTCCCGGACATGATCCGGCGCTCAGTGCCTGGCTACACTACCATCATCCCGATGATCGAAGTGATCACCGAGCAGTACGCCCAGCCCGGCTCCAACTGTTATGACCTGGGCTGCTCCCTTGGTGCTTCAACACTGGCAATGCGCCATGGTATTCCCTTTGGCGACTGCACCTTGGTGGGCATTGATAATTCCCCAGCCATGATCGAGCGTTGCGAGCACTACATTGCGCTGGACGATCACACACTTCCTGTGAATCTGCGCTGCGAAAACATTCAGGACACGGAACTCTCCGATGCCTCGGTCACAACCCTAAACTTTACCCTGCAATTTGTACCCCCTGAGGAGCGCAGCGCCCTGTTAAGCCGGATCGCAAAGGCCACAAGGCCAGGCGGTGTGCTGATCCTCTCGGAGAAAATCCGCTTCGAATCAGAAGATGAACAAAACACTCAGACCCGCCTGCATCATGAGTTCAAGCGCGCTAACGGCTACTCTGACCTGGAAATCAGCCAGAAGCGCAGCGCTATTGAGCAGGTTTTGATTCCGGAAACCCTGAACGCCCACAGGCTGCGCCTGCTGGATTCAGGCTTTGATCGCGTACTGGTCTGGTACCAGTGTTTCAACTTCGTATCCATGCTGGCCATCAAGGCCGACTGAACAAACTGGCAGAACAGGCAGACCATGGCGCATTTTGACTGGCGCAGCTGTTTTGGGCAGCTGCTTGCAGAACTGGAAAGTACGGGCGAAAGTAATTGGGCAAAAATTATCAAAGCCCAGCTGGCCCATCGTTTTGACGACAACCCCCACGGTGATCTCGGGCGCTGGAATTCAGCAATGAATAGCCTTCCGGATATCCCCGGTACAACGTCAGACCTCAACGCCTCTGCGATTAGCCTCAGCTCCCCCACGAGTCTGGACGCCGTTCAGCAACTGGCGCTTGAAAACGGGTTAAGGGGTCTGATGCCTTGGCGCAAAGGGCCCTTCGATTTCTTCGGCACCCATATTGATACCGAATGGCGCTCAGACTGGAAGTGGGACAGGGTCTCACCCTATCTTGCGGATCTCTCTGGCCGGCGCATTCTGGACGTTGGCTGCGGCTCTGGTTATCACTGCTGGCGAATGCTGGGCGAGGGGGCCAGGCGTGTGATTGGCATAGATCCGGGGCTGTTGTTCATGTTCCAGTTCCTGAGCGTGAAGCGCTATGTGGGCGAAGCCCCCATCGATCTGCTACCCATACGCATGGAAGACCTGCCAGAAGGGCTTGAAAGTTTTGACACCACCTTCTCAATGGGCGTTCTCTACCATCGCCGATCACCTCTCGACCACCTGTTGGAGCTGAAAGGCACGCTACGTCGAGGCGGCCAGTTAGTGCTGGAAACTCTTGTTGTGGATGGCCCTGAGGGCTACAGTTTGATGCCGGAAGATCGCTACGGGCAAATGCGGAACGTGTGGTTTTTACCAAGCTGCGACACGCTTCTGCGTTGGCTGGATCGCACCGGTTATCGCGACGCTCGTGTGGTGGATGTATCCGAAACCACCACCGAAGAACAACGCAGTACAGACTGGATGCGCTTCAACTCCCTTCAGGATTTTCTCGATCCGGAAGACCCTACAAAAACCATTGAAGGCTACCCTGGCCCCAAGCGCGCCACCATCGTTGCCGAGAAACCCTGACAATAAAAAAACCGCCGTACCAATGAAGGCAGGGCGGTTTTTTTCAATGGTTTACCACTTACTCATCAAACGGATGGCGTAGGGTAATGGTCTCAATCCGGTCAGGGCCGGTGGAGATGATGTCAATGGGCGCATCAATCTGTTCTTCCAGGAACTTGATGTAAGCTCTGGCATTTTCCGGCAACTGATCCAACTCAGTCAGCCCGACAGTGCTCTCGCTCCAACCGGGTAGCTCAACGTATACCGGCTCAATATTTGTGTAACTGTCACACCCGATGGGTGGGCGGGTCATTTCACCGTCAGGCGTTTTGTAGCCTACGCAGACCTTAACGGTCTCCAAGCCATCAAGTACATCCAGTTTCGTCAGGCAAATACCCGACACACTGTTAATCTCAATGGCATGATGTACTGCGACCGCATCAAACCAACCACACCGGCGTGAACGACCCGTTGTCGTACCAACCTCATTACCTTTAACTGCCAGGTATTCACCCGTGTCATCAAAAAGCTCTGTCGGGAAAGGGCCTGCACCCACACGAGTGGTATAGGCTTTGGTAATTCCCAGCACGTAATCCAGATACAAGGGGCCGAACCCCGAACCTGTAGCTGTGCCACCAGCGGTGGTATTGGAAGATGTCACGAACGGATAGGTTCCCAAATCTATGTCCAGCAAGGAGCCCTGGGCGCCTTCGAACATGATGTCTTCACCACGCTTGCGGTAGCCGTGAAGCAGATCTGTAACATCGGCTGCCATGGGCAGAATTTCCTTGCCCATTTCCATCAGATCTTCCAGGGCCGCGTCTATGTCTTCGGCTTCTTCCTTGAAATACTCTGTCAGTACGAAGTTGTGATAAACCATTAACTCCCGTAGTTTCTCTTCGAAGTCTACCGGATTGTGAAGATCCCCAAGACGAACGCCGCGACGAGAAACCTTGTCTTCATAAGCTGGGCCTATTCCGCGCCCAGTGGTACCGATCTTGTCATTACCTTTGGCACGCTCACGAGCCTGGTCGATACGCACATGGGTACGCAGAATAATCGGGCAAGCCAGGCTGATGTGGAGTCGTTCGCGAACATTAACGCCAGAGGCCTCCAGCCCCCGAACTTCCTTAAGCAAGGCCTCCGGTGACAGCACAACACCATTGCCAATCAAGCACTGAACGTTCTGCCGGAGAATACCGGAGGGAATCAGATGCAAAGCCGTTTTCTTGCCATCGATCACCAGAGTATGACCGGCGTTGTGGCCTCCCTGAAAACGAACCACCGCTGCGACCTTTTCAGTCAGCAGGTCGACGATCTTACCCTTGCCTTCATCACCCCACTGGGTGCCCAGCACAACAACGTTTTTACCCATGATTCTCTCTCAATGCGCACACATTAAGACGTGCGTCTCGCAAATTTGGCAAATGTACCTTCATGTGTTCGTAGCAGTCCGCCGGGATCAACCCAGCCCCTGTACGACCCAACGTTCACCCTGTTTTACCAGCTTCCGGTCACATCCCCGGGTAGAGGGATCTGCCTCTGTGTCTTCCGGCAGTGCCCGGATAACAGTTTCCGTTTTTCTCAATTCGGATATCGCCTGTTCCAGCGCTGCATCTTTTTCTGCAGGCGCCCACACTGCTCGACGAGGCCTGGCCGGGCGCTCACCCAAACTCACCAATGCCCGAATATCAAGGCTGAAACCTGTGGCGGGGCGGGCACGACCAAAATCACTGCCAATGGCATCATAACGACCACCCTTGCCAATCGAGTCACCATGGCCCGGCACATAAGCCGCAAACACCAAGCCTGTGTGATAGTTATAGCCACGCAGTTCGCAAAAATCGAACCCGAAGCTGACCTCGGGATAATCTCTCTCAAGCATTTCGGCAACCCGGCCAAGCTGGTCCAGCGCGGCGCTCAGATTGCTGGAAGCGCCGCTCAGAATTCTGCGAGCTTCAGTCAGTGCTTCCGCACCGCCGCTGACCCGGGCGAGCTCCCTAAGGCGAGCACCGGCTGAACCATCAGGGCAGTCGCCGAGTAATTTGTCCAGCTCAGGGACCGATTTGCGCGCCATGGCATCAAAGATTGCCGCACTTGTGTCCCGATCAAACTCAGCCTCACCGATCAGGCTTTCATAGATGGCGACGTGCGCCAGATCCAGGTGAACACGAGACAAGCCAGCAACGCGAAGCGCCTCCAGCATCAAACTGATAACTTCCAGGTCGGCCGATTCAGAGGCACTACCGAACAATTCACAGCCAGCCTGAATAGGCGTACGCCCCGCGAGCATATGTTTGGGGCGGGTATGCAGCACATGCCCGGCATAACACAGGCGTGTGATCCCTTCCTGCCCCAGGGTGTGAGCGTCAATGCGCGCCGCCTGGGGAGTCATATCGGCCCGAACACCCATCATGCGCCCTGTCAGCTGATCAGTCAGCTTGAAGGTTTGCAGCTCCAGATCGTGTCCGGTTCCGGTAAACAGGGATTCGACGTATTCAATGAGCGGTGGGATTACCAGTTGGTAGCCCCAGCGCTGGCAGGTATTCATTACATCCCGGCGCAGGGATTCTATCTGTCCGGCCAGTGGTGGCAAGATATCTTCCACCCCGTCCGGCAGTAACCAGCGATCAGATACTGTCATGAGATTCCGTTGTCCATCCCGCACAAGCCTGTTTTCATTGCGAAAGAAGCGTGCAGGTTTTTTAAGGTGACACTCGGGGCAGAAAAACCCGAACCAAAACCTGAGGGATTTTACACTGTTGGCAGGCACAAAAAAACCGGAATACCTGAGTATCCCGGTTTTTAACTGCGGCCAGTGTTTACTGCGCTACGTTTGCACCTTTGGAATCATTAAGAAACTTCATGAATTCACTGTTGGAATCTATAACCATGATGTCATCTTTGTTCGAAAAGGTGTTGCGGTAAGCCTGAAGGCTTCGGTAGAAGCTGTAAAACTCCGGGTTGGAACCGTAGGCATCCGCGTAGATGCGCGCAGCCTCACCATCCCCTTCACCGCGAGTTGTTTCGGAAGAAGCAAATGCTTCTGCAAGCGTCACAGTCTTCTGCCGATCTGCGTCTGCCCGAATACCTTCTGCCAGTTCACGACCACGGGAACGGAATTCCTGAGCCAGCTTCTCACGCTCTGTTGCCATGCGGCGATAGACGTTTTCGCTGACCTGTCCCGGGAATTCGATAGCTTTGACCCGAATGTCTTTCACGTCAATCCCGAATTCTGTCACAGACGTTTCGTTTACCCGATCACGCAGCGTATGCATTAGCTCGTCACGTTGACCCGACACAACCTCGTGCATGGTGCGCACGCCAAATTCATCACGCAGACCATTATCCACCCGGGACAACAACAGCGACTGAGCACGGAACTCGTCCCCACCAGTTGCCCGGTAGAACTGATCCACATCGCGGATCTTCCAGGCGATGTAGGAGGTAACGTCCAGCGGCTTCTTTTCAACCGTCAGATACTGCCTTGAGGGCAGATCCATGGTCAGCACGCGGATATCAAACTCCCGAACCTGATCGATCACCGGCACTTTGAAGTGAATACCCGCCTGGATATCGGTTTCAACCAGTTCACCAAACCTCAGCATCACGCCGCGGTGGGTTTCAGGAATAATAAACACACTCGACAGTACAAGCAGGACAACAATCAGGGCGCCTGCAAGGCCCACTACACCTTTAGGTCCCATAATTATCTGCTCCTCCTAACATTCGTATCCTGCCTGGTTCGCAATTCCTGAATAACGCGATCCGTCAGTGCTTGTATGTCTGTCTGACCACCACTGGCACCAGAAGACTGATTCCCGCTACGCGGCAAAGTGCCGCCCTGGGCAAACCGATCAAGAGGCAAATACATCATGTTGCCGCTGCTCTCTGTGTCCACCAGGATCTTGCTGCTGCTGGACAGAACATTTTCCAACGTCTGCAAATACATACGCTCTCGAGTCACTCCGGGCGCCATCTGGTACACGGCCAACAACTCGAGGAAACGCGCAGTTTCACCACGGGCACGCTCGATAACTTCCTGCTTGTAAGCACTCGCTTCTTCAATCATGCGCTGGGCCTGACCACGAGCCTCAGGAACCACCTTGTTACGGTAGGTTTCTGCCTCTTCCTTAACCCGCTGCTCGTCTTCACGAGCTCTTTGTACTTCACGGAACGCATCCTGCACCGCCGCCGGTGGCTGCGTGCTCTCAACGTTTACCCGGACAATTTCAAGGCCGGTTCCGTATTCCTGAAGAAACCCTTGCAGCCGCTGTTCAACTCGAACCGCCAGCTCTGCACGACCTTCAGTTAGCACATCATCAAGGGATGAACTGCCCACCTCGTGACGCAGTGCACTATCTGTTGCAAATGCCAACGCCTGGTTGGAATCCCGAACATTCAGCACGTAATCCCGGGCGTCGTTCACACGGTACTGAACCTGCAAATCGACGGTGACCAGGTTCTCGTCCTGAGTCAGCATCTGGCCGCTGGACTGGGCCGTTCTGACGTTGGTCACGCGTACTTTGGTCACGTCATCAATCAGCGGTACCTTGAACCTCAAGCCGGGGTTTTCAGTTTTGGCATACTCCCCAAACCGCAAAACAACCGCGCGCTCCTGCTCGTCGACCGTATAGAACGATTGAAAAATCACATAACCCAAAACAAGAATGGCAGCTAGCGCGAGAACGGCACCAAAACCGCCGGCTCCGCCTGAACCAGCACTGCCGCCGTCGCCGCCAGACTTTTTACCTTTGCCACCCAGCATTTTATTAAGCTTGTCGAGGCCTTTCTTCAGCGCCTCATCAAGATCAGGTGGTCCTTGATCATTACCGCGACGACCACCAGTTCCCCAGGGGTCATTATCGTTGCGGTTTCCACCCGGTTCATTCCAGGCCATAGTGCTCTCCAAGTTCCTAAGATATCGAATGGCTGCAAATACTAGGGATTTATCTTCGTCCCGGCAATAGCTTGCATGGTTTCAGGCTTGCCCTTCATCCAGGCGCACCGTTTCTTCAGTCATTTCGGCGCGGCTCAGAAGCTGCATCCAGTCCCGATATTGCAATCGAATTTCAAGTACGGTCTCCCCGGTTTCACGGTGGTCTTCACTAAGCACAGATCCAGCCTCGTGCAGGAGCGCCCGGAGCTTACCATCGGCAGGCCCGAGCAGAACAAAGTGATGAACAACATCCTCAGCCAGCCGCTCAACGATTGCATCGTAAAGACCATCCAGGCCCTCACCCGTAACCGCGGACACCCAGACCCGAACAGGTACACCGTCCTCATTACGCTCAACCCGCGGTGCAAAGTTGTCCAGCAGGTCGATTTTGTTGAACACTTGCAGTACAGGTATCTCATCGGCACCGATTTCCGCCAGCACGTCTTCAACCTGTTCAATGTTTTCATCGCGCCGACTGTCATGGCTATCCACAACATGCAGCAAAATAGTTGCTTCGGTGGTCTCTTCCAGAGTCGCACGAAATGCTTCGACCAACTTGTGGGGCAAGTGCCGGATAAAACCTACAGTATCCGCCATTACGACCGGGCCGATATCGGGAAGTTCCAAACGCCGTATGGTTGGATCCAGAGTTGCGAACAACTTGTCCGCGGCGTAAACGGACGACGTGGTAATCCGGTTAAAAAGAGTGGATTTGCCGGCGTTGGTATAGCCGACCAACGACACCGTTGGAATATCAGCACGTTTGCGAGCGCGGCGACCCTGGTTTCGCTGTTTGCGAACCTTCTCGAGTCGTTTGTGGATAGACTTCATTCGTTCGCGTAGCAGTCGGCGGTCGGTTTCGAGCTGGGTTTCACCCGGACCGCGAAGACCAATTCCGCCACCCTGGCGCTCAAGGTGGGTCCAGCCCCGAATCAATCGCGTTGACATGTGGTCGAGTTGCGCCAATTCTACCTGCAGTTTGCCTTCATGAGTGCGGGCGCGCTGAGCAAAAATATCAAGAATTACACCTGTACGATCCAGCACGCGGCATTTGAGCTCTCGCTCAATATTTCGTTCCTGACTGGGGCTGAGGGCATGATTAAACAGAACAACATCGGCCTCATGCAGCGCTACAGCAGCTTGTATCTCTTCGAGCTTACCCTCGCCTACAAAAAGTCTCGGGCTGGGCTGTTTGCGGGTACCGGTTACAGTTCCAACTGCCTCTACCCCAGCAGACATCACAAGCTCCCGGAACTCATCCGGATCTTCAGTGCCGTCGTGAGAAGAAAATTCGATGTGTACGAGTATCGCTCGCTCACCTACATCCGGGCGATCAAACAATGGGCATCAACTCCGCTAGAATCGGTTTATTAGAATTATAAAAACAAACACCCGCGGCCCTCGGAACGCCATGGCTCGTCAGGAACGCGGGTGACAACACCGGAAACCCGGACAAATCAGTCTTCAGGCTCATCCTCTCCCGCCGGGTTCTGCTGGGGAAGGCGAACATTCCGGGCAGGTACAACAGTAGAGATTGCGTGCTTGTAAACCATCTGGCTGACAGTATTTTTCAGCAAAATCACAAATTGGTCAAAAGACTCTACCTGCCCTTGCAGTTTGATACCGTTAACCAGAAAGATGGATACCGGAATGCGCTCCTTGCGTAAGGCGTTAAGGTAAGGGTCTTGTAACGAGTGCCCTTTTGACATGTGTGTTCTCCTGTTTTTTTCAAGTGGGTGCAGATCGTCATTAATCAATGCTAAATGTGGTGTGATGTCTGATGTTTTTCAAGGCTACTTCAACGATATTCTCGTCTTCACTGTCCAGCCAGTTCAAATCAGACCACTTCCGAAGCCATGTGAGCTGCCGCTTGGCCAGCTGTCGGGTGGCCGCAACGCCTTTGCTTACAAATACGTCATAATCATCTTCGCCAGCCAGATAAGACCATGCCTGGCGATATCCAACACATCGCATGGAAGGAAGGTCAAGGTGCAAATCACCTCTGGCCATCAGGCCCCGAACTTCGTCCAGAAATCCTTCTTCCAGCATATTCAGGAACCGACGCGCTATTCGCTCATGCAGCACACGCCTCTCCGGAGGCGCTATAGCAAGCTGTGCCACAGTATACGGAAGCGATGAAGTTTCGTCTGCCTGCCATTGAGTATAGTAGGTGTAATCCTCAATACCTTGGCCACTGGCATCTTGCTGCGACACTTGGCTGCCATCAGCCTCCCAGAAAGCTGAAATTGGCCGACCTGTCAGGCGGATAACCTCAAGGGCCCTTAAAAGCCGTTGACGATTGTTCGGGTGAATCAGTTTCGCCGCCATCGGATCCCTGGCCCGAAGCTCTTCATACAATGCGGGCCATCCGCGTTGGTTTGCTTCTGTTTCCAGGGTTTTGCGAAGCTCCAGGTTGGCAGAAGGCAGCCCGGACATCCCGTGCAGCAATGCCTTGAAATACATCATTGTGCCGCCTACCAGCAGTGGTATACGACCAGCACGGGAAATTCGATCCATTTCAACCAGCGCATCCCGGCGAAAATCGGCAGCAGAGTATGTTTCGGCCGGATCGCAGATATCGATGAGCCTGTGCGGAGCCCGCGCCAGCTCTTTCGCAGTAGGCTTGGCTGTGCCTATATCCATTCCCCGGTAGATCATCGCTGAGTCAACGCTGATAATGTCACACGGCAGCCGATCGCAGAGCGCCATAGCCAGGTCAGTTTTACCCGACGCTGTCGGCCCCATCAAAAAGATGGCGGGTGGTTTGCTGGCTTCAGGGCTTTCAGTTTGGCTTTTCAATGGCAACTTTAGCGCCCTCGCAGAAACAGCTTGTCCAGCTCCGCCAGGGTAACCAGCGTCCAGGTGGGGCGCCCGTGATTACACTGACCACTGCGCTCTGTGGCTTCCATATCCCGCAGCAGGGAGTTCATTTCAGGAATAGTAAGCTGCCTGTTGGCTCTTACTGAACCATGGCAGGCCATAGTTCCCAACAGTTCGTGGGTAACGGCTTCGACCCGATCGCTTTGGCCGTGCTCAATCAAGTCAGACAGCACATCTCTGACAAGCTGCTCAGTATCCGCCCCTCGCAACAGTGCAGGCACCTGCCTGATGGCCAGGGTTTCTGGCCCGATACGCTCAATCTGTAACCCAAGTTGTTGCAACTCAATGCCGTGAGTCTCAGCCAGCGCCGCTTCCTTTTGACTGACAGAGAGAGACAAAGGTACCAGCAGCGGCTGGCTTTTGAGATCCTGGTCTGCCAATGCTCGCTTCATACGTTCGTATGTAATGCGCTCATGAGCTGCATGCATATCAACAACGATCATCCCGGCACTGCCTTGGGCCAGAATGTATATTCCATGCAATTGGGCTATGGCATACCCCAGAGGCGGCTCATCATTGCCGTCCGCATGTGCTGCTTGACCCAGTGGCATAACCGGCTTGTCATCAAACGATGCCGGTTCTTGCCGCGCGCTCCCGCCGCCACCCCCAAGCGAGTTATAAAAAGCCATTTGATCACTGGCCTGCCACTCTTGCTGCGATGCTGCCCGCCCCATAAACCCGGAGGCAGAAGCAGCCCCACCAGCAGAGGGCGCTGCAGACTGCCCGCTCCAGGGCTGTTGTTGCTGTGCAGGGCTTTGACCCGCACCCACCGCTTCATTCTGCCCCGCAGTTTCCCGGCCAAATGACTGCGCCACCGCACCACGGAAGTGATCGTCCGGCCTCACATCAGCCAGCGCTTTATGCAGCGTGCGAAAGATGAAGTCGTGCACCAGGCGCCCATCACGGAAACGCACTTCGTGCTTTGTAGGGTGCACGTTTACATCAACAGAAGCCGGGTCAACCTCCAGGTAAAGAACAAACGCCGAGTGGCGGTTGTTGTAAAGCACATCACGATAAGCCTGGCGCACAGCATGGGCAACCAGGCGATCACGGATTACCCGACCATTAACAAAGAAATACTGCAGATCGGCCTGGCTACGAGAAAAGGTAGGCAGTGCAACCCAGCCCCAAAGCCTCAAACCTGTGGCCTCGGCATCAATCACTACAGCACTGTCGATAAACTTCTGCCCGCACAGGGCGCCAATGCGGCGCTCTTTGTCGAGCATGGACTCAGCTGGTCGCAGGTTATGCACAACTCTCTGGTTATGACGCAAGGTGAAACCTGCATCAAACCGACTCAGAGCCTGGCGGCGCACGCTTTCTTCTACATGGTTAAACTCGGTTTTTTCGGTGCGCAGGAACTTGCGCCGTGCCGGTGTGTTGAAAAACAGATCCCGGACTTCAACGGTGGTTCCAACAGGATGCGCTGCCGGTGAGATCAGGGCATCCATATCACGACCCTCAACCTCTACCCTGGACGCAGCCTCCTGACCTTCGGTACGCGAGGTCAGCGTGAGACGTGATACTGAACTGATACTGGCCAGAGCTTCACCCCTGAACCCCAGGGAAGCCACGGACTCCAGGTCATCAAGGCTGGCTATTTTGCTGGTAGCGTGGCGACTGAGGGCCAGAGGCAGATCACCTTCCGCAATGCCGCAGCCGTCATCACGAACCCGGATCAGCTTTACACCGCCCTGCTCTATCTCTACTTCAACGCGGTCAGCTCCCGCGTCGAGTGCGTTTTCAACAAGTTCTTTGACGACAGATGCAGGGCGCTCAACCACCTCGCCGGCGGCAATCTGGTTTGCCAGCCGCGGCGAGAGTAATCGGATGGAGGGCATGTTTCGGGACTACCTCTTGTTCAGGATGCGGGAATACGAATGGTTTGGCCCACCATAACACGGTCATCCCTCAGGCCGTTAAACTGCATGAGTTCGCTGACGGTTGTCTGGTTGTCTCGCGCTACCCCGGACAGGGTGTCGCCACTGCGAACCCGATACTGGCTAACACGCGCATCACCCTTGCGGTTCTGCTTCTGCCATGCCAGCAAGGTGCCCGGTGGAGGTGTTTTCTGAAAGTACTCATCGATACCTCTCACTATCGCGGCTGCAAGCTTCTTGCGATACCAGTCGGTCGACAGGTTTTTCTCTTCCTGCGGATTGGATATGAAGCCCGCCTCTACAAGAATGGAGGGAATATCCGGTGACTTGAGAACCGCAAATGCTGCCTGCTCCACACCGGGTTTGTGCAAGTGCGCCACACCGCTGAGCTTGCCCAGTATCGAGCTGCCCACGCCCAGACTGGCGTTAATGCTGGCGGTCATGGAGAGATCAAGCAGCACTCCCGCCAGCATGTCGTCACGACCGTCGAGAGAGACCCCTCCGGTACCCCCAATCAGATCAGACCGGTTTTCACTTTGCGCCAGCCAGAGCGCCGTCTCACTGGTTGCACCACGCTGAGAAAGCGCAAACACTGACGCGCCTTTGGGTTTTGGCGTACGGAAAGCATCAGCATGCACAGATACGAACAAGTCGGCACTGTACTTGCGGGCCAGGATGGTTCTATCCCGCAGGCCGATATAATAATCCCCGGTACGGGTAAGCTTGGCGGTATAGCCAGGCTGTTTGTCGATCATTTCCTTAAGGATATGAGCCATTTTGAGCACCACATCTTTTTCCCGGGTACCCCTTGGCCCAATGGCGCCCGGGTCTTCACCTCCATGGCCCGCATCAATAACCACAACGACGTCCCGCTTGGCTCCAGTATTCTGGGTTACGGTTGGCTTGGCTGCTTTTTCCAGACGAGTGCCGTTCTCGTCAACAAGATCCAGAACCAGTCGGTGGCCATACTGTTGGTTAGGCTCAAGCTGGAAGCTTCTGGGCTTGATATCACTGGCAAGATCAAGAACCACCCTCAGATCTGTCCCATTGCGCGGCGCGCTGCGAATACGGCGAATTGGGCTACCAGACAGGTCAACCTTGTCAAAATCGGTTTTCAGACGGGTGTTTTTCAGATCAACGACCAACCGCGAAGGATTGGTTAGTGCGAACATCTTGTGCTCGACCTTGCCTTCAGTATCCAGCACCAGGCGAGTATGGTCCGGAGCCGGCCAGATTCGAATACCTTCCACCCGTGTGCCTGCCTGAGCCTGCATGGATGCTATCAGCAGCCACATGGATGCCAGAGCCGCCGCCAGGTTTATCATCAGCTTGTGTTTTTTCATACAGCTTGCCTGTTTATCCAGTTTTGGCCAGTTAATGATCCGGCCCGATCAGTTCCAACTCGTTCAAGAACGAAGCACCCAGCTCAGAACGCGCCCGGACAACCGCCGACCGGCCTTCACCCTGGTTTTCCAGGTGGATTTCAAGATCCGGATCCGGCAACAAACCTTCGCCACGTTCCGGCCATTCAATAAGACAAATACTCTCACCGGTGAAATAGTCCCGGATACCCATGTATTCCAGCTCTTCCGGGTCGCCCAAACGATAGAGATCAAAATGATAGGCTGGCGGGATCAATTCTTCGTATGGCTCAACCAGCGTATAGGTCGGGCTCTTTACAGAACCTTCATGCCCGAGTGCCCGGATAACTCCGCGACTGAGGGTGGTTTTACCCATTCCCAGATCCCCCTCAAGAAATACGGTCAACCCTTGACCCGACTCCTTTGCCAGGCGAGCAAGTTCGCTGCCCAGCCTTTCCGTCTCGGCCTCTCCGTCGAGAAACAATCTACGCTCGTTCCCGAAAATGCTCATTCCTGCTCCTCGCCCCGATTACGGGCTAACTCTGCATCCCGAAACACGTGCGGCAACGCATCGATTACATCTGTGGGTATTAAACCCATATATCCTTTATGGACAGATGCTCTGGCAGCGGCCTCCAGGTGCACAACTGCCCCCATTGCAGCAACTTGTGCCAATGACTCTGGCATCTGGGCATAAAGGGCACCAATGATTCCCGACAAGACATCTCCCATACCCCCGGTCGCCATACCAGGGTTGCTGCCACCGGCAATATCCACTGCCGCCTCACCGTGGGCGATAATCGTCCCGGCCCCCTTGAGCAAGACAGCACCACCATAGAGGGACTGCAGTTTTTTGGCTGCGGTAAGACGATCTGCTTCTACTTCCGCAATCAAGCAATCAAGCAGCCTGGCCGCCTCACCCGGGTGTGGCGTCAAAATCTGATTGTTGGCCGGCACAGCCGCTCGGGTTGAAAGCAGGTTGAGGGCATCTGCATCCAGTACGCGGGGCTTGCCGCTCTCCACCACCTGCTGAAGCATTTGCTGCCCCCATGCGCTCTGCCCCATACCTGGCCCGCATACGACGACCGTTGCCGCAGCAAGCAACGGCGGCAATTCCGAACCATGTGTCAGCCCGTGAACCATAACTGATGGACAGCGCGCCAACGCTGCAGTGACATGCTCAGGGCGCGTGGCCAGAGAAACCAAGCCGGCACCAGAGCGGGCGGCAGCTTCTGCCGCCATTATGCCCGCACCACCAAACCCCCGGTCGCCCGCCACTACCAGAACATGCCCGAAGCGCCCTTTGTGGGCATTGGCAGGGCGCTTGGGCAGCCAACCCTGCACAGATTTCCAGCTCCGCAGCAAGGCCACTGGGGTTTCGCCAGCGCGTGTGTCTGTATTCAATGCCTCAAACACCACATCACCACACACCGCAGCACCCTGCCCGGTATGCAGTCCTGCCTTGCGACCGATAAACGTAACGGTCATGCTGGCTTGCATCACCTCACCTTCAGCTGCGCCTGTGCTGGCATTCAAGCCGGATGGCAGATCAACTGCCAGTACAGGAAGCCCGGCACGGTTGCTACGCACGATAATGCCTGCAAACGGCTCTCTGGGAGCGCCGGAAACACCGGTACCCAGCATGGCGTCAACAATCAACCCGGAGCTTTCAAACAGGGCGTCCAGTTCCGGCTCGCCAGTATCTGCCAATTCCCGCACTTCGACACCGTCGGCAACCGCCTTTTTCCAGGCCTTGAGGGCATCTCCACTCAATTTCTCCGCGGGTGCCACCGCAACACAGTGCACTTTTAACCCGTGGCGCACCGCATGGGCCGCTATCAGGTAGCCATCGCCGCCGTTATTGCCGGCGCCACAAAGCACCAGCATGGGTTCAACGCCGGGCCAGCGCAGCGCCAGCCTGCGGAAGGCCGCACGGGCGGCGGATTGCATCAGGTCGAACCCATCAACACCCAGTTGTTCAATAATATGCTGATCGATGCGACGGACAGAATCGGCGGAAAACAGCGCATCTGATAAACTGCCTCCAGCGTGCTGTGGCATGAGCCTTTGCCCCCGTTACAGAAACCGGTTTAAGAAAATTGGCCAGCTATCTGTAAAGCATAGCAAAATCATGGAAAAGGTCATAACTTAATCAAATTAAATATCTGTTCGCCAAGCTCCCGCGTGGCGGGCACACCAGCGAGATTTATGAGCACATCTGAAACAGACATTTCACCCACATCGGAACTGGCTGATTTACCGGCACTTATCCGCCAATGGGCGAAAGAACTCGGCTTTTCGGATGCAGGTATTACAACTGCCGATACCGGAGAGCATGCACAACGCCTGAAGGACTGGCTGGACAAAGGCTATCAGGGCGAGATGGAATACATGGGCCACCACGGGGATAAACGCTATACCCCCAAGTCTTTGGTGCCCGGAACCACTCGGGTTATCTCTGTACGCATGGATTACATGCCTACACCGGACAGCCCAAAAGAAGCGCTTACTAACCGGGAAGGCGCCTATATTACTCGCTACGCCCTTGGCCGTGACTATCACAAGCTGATCCGGAAGCGGTTGGCGACTCTGGCCAAGAAAATTGACGACGTGGTGAGTGGCTATGATCATCGCGCCTTTGTGGACAGTGCGCCTGTGCTGGAGAGAGCACTCGCGCAACGAGCGGGTCTGGGCTGGATCGGCAAGAACAATATGCTGATTCATCCGAAAGCGGGCTCTTTCTTTTTTCTGGGGGAAATCTTCACCAGCGCCCCACTGCCGGTAGACCCTGCGTTTGAAACTGATCATTGCGGCAGCTGCTCTGCCTGCCTGGATATGTGCCCAACCAATGCGTTCGTGGACGCTCGTGTACTGGATGCCCGGCGCTGCATCAGCTATCTCACCATTGAGCTGAAAGGCAGCATTCCAGAAGATTTGAGAGCCCCCATGGGCAACCGTGTTTTTGGCTGTGATGACTGTCAGTTGGTGTGTCCTTGGCAGAAGTTCAAGAAGCCGACGCAAGAGGATGATTTTCAGCCGCGGCATGGCCTGAACAATAGTTCTTTGGCGGAGCTGTTTTTATGGACTGAGGAGCAGTTTCTGAAGCGTACCGAAGGATCGGCTATTCGCCGTACAGGTTATGAGGGCTGGCTGCGGAATTTGGCGGTTGGGCTTGGAAATGCGCCTTCTACCATTCCGGTTATTGAGGCGCTTAAACAGCGCGCGGACTATCCTTCGGAGATGGTCCGCGAGCATATTCAGTGGGCATTGGCCCGGCACGGCTTATAGCCTGAAGGTTACAGTTTGAAGAAGTGTTCGCGGTAGTGGCGCAGTTCTTCGATGGAGTCGCGAATGTCGTCCAGGGCCAGGTGGCTGCCTTTCTTTTTAACACCTTCGAGTACGTCTGGGCGCCAGCGGCGGGCCAGTTCTTTTACGGTGGAGACGTCCAGATTGCGGTAGTGGAAGAAGTCTTCCAGCTCTGGCATGTATTTCACGAGGAAACGGCGATCCTGGCCGATGCTGTTACCGCACAGGGGGGATTGACCTTTTTCCATGTGGTCTTTGAGGAAGGCGATGGTTTGTTGCTCGGCTTCGGCTTCTGAGACTTTGCTTTCCTGAACGCGCTTGGTGAGGCCGCTTTCGCCGTGGGTGCGAGTGCACCATTCGTCCATGGCTTCGAGCAAGCTGTCAGGTTGGTTGATTGCGATGACTGGGCCTTCGGCGATCAGGTTGAGTTCTGAGTCGGTGATGATGGTGGCCATTTCTATGATGCGTTCTTTTTCCGGGTCAAGGCCGGTCATTTCCAGATCGATCCATACCAGGGGGGTGCCTGCTGACATTCTTTTTCCCTCAACCATTTAGCTTTGGAGTGGGTGGAATGGCCGCCTTGCTTTCTGGGAACCGCTACGAGCACATCCATGTGCGCTTGTCGTCGGCCATCCTTGGCCGCCGGCATTCCCAGAAAGCAAGGCGGCCATTCCACATCTGAACTCGGTGATATATTCCGGATGATTCAAGTACTCTCGCGAGGCGAGCCGCTGTCCGGAAACTCGGTGATGTATATTCTATAAATCGGCTGAGTTAAAGCCGCACAATCTTTATTCCCGTATGATGGCACAGCAACTCCACCACTTACATCCGTGTTAACAGAGACTTTATGGCAAAACGGCAACTGAACAAGCAACAGCAATTCCGGATCAAGAAGATTCAGGAGGAACGTGCGGCCCGTGCAGCTCGCAAGGAGAAGTCGGTTCAGGCGCAGGCTGATGCTGGGGAACTGGGGCCGGAGCAAGAGGGTTTAATCATTGCTCACTACGGGCAGCAGCTGGATGTGGAAGCGCTGGAGGGTGAGCACAAAGGTGATGTTGTGCGCTGTTTTGTGCGGGCAAATATCGACAGCCTGGTGACGGGTGACCGTGTTGTCTGGCGGCCTGGCAAGAACGAAACCGGGGTGATTGTTGCCCGTCTTGAGCGGGAGAATCTGCTGCAGCGGCCAGACAATTTTGGGGCGGTTAAGCCGGTTGCGGCGAACATTGATCATATTATTCTGGTGATTGCGCCGGAGCCGGAGCCCCATGACAATTTGATTGACCGGTATCTGGTGGCTTCTGAAACCACGGATATTCCAGCGGTGATTCTGCTGAACAAGACGGATTTGATTACGGATGAGAACCGGGAGCAGATTGATGCGCTGTTGGCGCGTTATTCCGCTCTGGGTTATGAGGTTGTACGCACGTCTGCAATGCAGTTCGATGGTGGGCCTTCGCCGGAGGTTGAGGCGTTAGTCAAGGGCAAGACCAGTGCGTTTGTAGGTCAGTCGGGGGTTGGTAAGTCGTCGATTATTCAAACGCTGATGCCAGATGAGGCGATTCGGGTGGGGGCGGTTTCTGAGAGCACGGGCAAGGGTATTCACACCACTACAACGGCGAAACTATTCCATTTGCCTATGGGTGGCGATTTGATTGATTCGCCAGGGATTCGGGAGTTTGGCCTTTGGCACATGACGCCACAGGAGATTGAGTACGGGTTTCGTGAGATTCGTGAGGTGATGGGTTACTGCAAGTTCCGAAACTGCAGGCACATGGGTGATCCGGGGTGTGCCATTGATGCAGCAGTGGAGTCGGGCGCGCTCAGCCCGGAGCGGCGGCGCAGCTTTCACCGTATTCTTCAGGATATGGCGGAGCAGCAATCGCGGGGTTTAAAAGCCGACTGACTAGCAGGCTCCGGGCGGCTTACCAGTTTAGTTCGCCCGGTGCGGGTTCCTCTTTTTCTTTCTTCCAATCGCCGCTTTCCAGCTTTTCCATGGCCTTTTCCTGTTCGTCTTCCGAAGGCACTGTGAGGTCAATCAGCGGCGCACCCTTGGCGCTGGCACTGCTGTGGATGCTGCTCACGGTTTTCTTGTTGAGTACGATAATGGAAATCCGGCGATTTATGGGCGCAGTGGGTTCATCCTGGTCAAACAGCACTGAATCACTCAAACCCACCACCCTGGCGATTTGTTCAGCGCGCACGCCACCGGCCACCAGTGCCCGGCGCGCGGTGTTGGCGCGGTCTGCGGAGAGCTCCCAATTGGTGTAGCCGGGGCGGCCGCCGAAGGGTGTGGCGTCTGTATGGCCGGTGATGCTGAGTTTGTTATCTACTGCCCCAAGAGTTTTCGCCAGCTCAAACAGGATTTCCTGTGAGTAGTACTTCAATTCGGCCCTGCCGATGTCGAACATAGGCCTTCCAGAACGGTCTACGATCTGGATCCGCAGCCCTTCATTCGTGATATCGATCAGCAGTTGGTCTTTGAACTCTTTCAGGGTTTCGTTTTCTTCAATTCGCTGCTTCAGCTCTTGAAACAACTCTTCCATGCGGCGCTTTTCGAGGGTGTCAGACAGCGTATCAACCACTTCATCCGCTATTACGACCGAGCTTGATTCTACATCCGGGCTGGCTTCATTGATGACAGAGGCGCTACCCCCAAGGTCCACGGGGTTTGGCGTACCGCCTTCTGTAAAACCGACCGGGTCGCGGAAATAACCTTCCACCGCTTTGATCTGCTCTGGTGATGCGGTTGCGGTAAGCCAGAGCACAAGAAAGAAGGCCATCATCGCGGTTGCAAAGTCGGCAAATGCGACCTTCCAGGAGCCACCGTGATGGCCCGCGGCGACAACTTTCTTGCGTTTGATGATGATCGGCTGCTGTTCCAAAAATATGCTCCGGGCTTAGCCTGTATTATTTAGAGCGCACGTGATCGTTCAACTCCTGGAATCCAGGGCGCTTGTCTGTAGGCAAGGCTTTTCGGCCAAACTCAATGGCCATTTGCGGAGCCTGTCCGGAAACCGTTGCAACAATGGCAGACTTCACGCATTCGTAGGCTTTGAGCTCGTACTTTGCAGAATGCTCCATGGCAATGGATGTCGGCCCAACAAAGCCATAGCCCATCCAGATACCTATGAAGGTGCCCACCAAAGCGGCGGCCACGCTCAAACCAATGCGCTCGGGGCCTTCACTGAGAAAGTTCATGGTGATAACGATGCCAAGCACTGCCGCCACAATACCAAGCCCCGGTAAGGCGTCTGCAATTTTGTTTACAGCATGGGCTGGCTCTTCAAGTTCTTGCTGGCGGCTGTCAATTTCATTTTCCATCATGCCCTCCAGTTCATGGGTGGCCATGTTTCCGGCGCTGATGATACGCAGGTAATCAGTAATAAAGTCGAGCAGCGCCTGTGATTTCATAATGGCCGGGTAACGGCTGAATATCTCACTGGAGTCGGGGTTGTCGATATCTTCTTCAATAGACATAACACCCTGCTTGCGGGATTTATCAAAAACCTCATAGAGCAAGCTCAGTAAATCCATATAATAGGATTTATTGAACGGAGAGCCGGTCAGCAGGCGCAAGATACCAGCGAACACTTCTTTTACTGTATGCAGTGGGTTGGCAATGACGAACGAGCCGAGCGCCGCGCCGAAGATGATGAGCAGCTCAGTCGGCTGCCATAACACCATAAGATTACCGCCGTGGAGGACGTAACCGCCCAGAACACTGGCAATAACAATCACTGAGCCAATAATAAGTAGCATGGGTAAAAAGTAGGCCTTATATCGAGGTTTCAGGCGAGTGCCGGCCATCATCACGGCTTTTCTGGCCTGATAATAGCAAGCCTCTGCAGTATCCGCGAAGCCCGGACACAATTTCTATACATGCAGACACCCAATCAACACTCTAGCAGCACTATTTGTTAAACTTCGCGCCTTAGAGCCCAGAGGACCTCAATTAAATGTTCGACAAGCTGTTTATTCTGAGTCAGTACGTCACTCCGCAGCTTGCAGTTTCCCGCGCTGCAGGCCGTCTGGCGGATAATGATCGCGCCCCTGCGCTTAAAAACCGGGTAATCAAGTGGTTTATCAAACGCTATGGCGTGGATATGAGCGAAGCCGCAGAGCAGGATCCAACGGCCTACCCCAGTTTTAATGCGTTTTTTACCCGGGCACTTGAACCAGGCTTGCGCCCTGTTGCCGAAGGTGAGAGCACTTTTGTAAGTCCTGTGGATGGGGCTATCAGCCAGATTGGCCAGATTGCTGGCGACCGGGTTTTTCAGGCCAAAGGGCAGTCTTTCAGTCTGCTAGAACTGCTGGGTGGCGATGAAAAGCGAGCGGAGCCCTTTCATGCTGGTGAGTTTTCTACCATCTACCTCTCTCCCAAGGATTATCACCGCATTCACATGCCGATGGCGGGAACGCTTCGGGAGATGATTTATGTTCCTGGCAAGCTGTTTTCGGTAAACCCGGTTACTGTGGAAAATGTGCCTAACCTGTTTGCCCGGAATGAGCGGGTTATTTGTATGTTTGATACGGCTGCCGGCCCTATGGCTCTGGTGCTTGTGGGCGCGATGATTGTGGGTAGTGTGGAGACGCCTTGGGCAGGGGTTGTAGCGCCCAATAGCAGTGGCGTGAGCACGATTACTTATGAGGGCGAGAGTGCTATTTCGTTTGCCAAAGGTGAGGAGATGGGGCGCTTCCGTTTGGGCTCTACGGTGGTGATGGTTATGCCTAAGGGTAGCGTTACCTGGAATGCTGATCAGGTGGCGGAGAAGGTGGTTCGCATGGGTGAGGCATTTGGGGAGCTTTCTGCCGAATAGTCCTTTCAGTCTGAGCTTGGTGCCGGCACTTGTCGGCACCTCGTCATCCCCTCTTATCCTCTAGCCTTCTTGCCCCTTGAGTCTGGCATTGCCGGGAACCTCTCCCCAAAACACGCTGTAAATACGTCCCTGTACGCTCCGCTCCGCCATCCATGGCTCCGCAGGGTTTTGGGGAGAGGTTCCCGGCAATGCCCCGCGGCTTTTGTGGTGCCTTCAGGCTCTCTCTATAGGAAATGCCTGTACATCAGCTATGTTACGGGTACCGACTTTTAGCATGAGTAGGCGGTCAAGCCCTAAAGCCACGCCGGCGCAGTCTGGTAAGCCGTGCTCTATTGCTGCCAAAAAGGCTTCATCGACTTCCATTTCTGGTTTTCCATCCGCTATTCGCAAGCGATTGTCTGCTTCAAAGCGGGCGCGCTGCTCTTCTGCATTGGTGAGTTCCCAATAGCCATTGCATAACTCGATGCCGTCGATATAGAGCTCGAAGCGGTGGGCTACGTCGAAGCCGTCTACTTTGGAGATCCTCGCCAATGAGGCTTGGGAGGCCGGGTATTGGTTGATGAATACGGGGGCTGCGATGCCGAGGTTGGGTTCGACGGCGAAGCTCATTAACAGGTCGAGGCAGCCGTCGCGGCTGAGGTCTTTCAGTTGTTCGGGTTCGAGCCATTTCCCGCAACGCTGGTGCAGATCGCGCTCTGTCGCCACAAAGGGGTCTATGTCGGCCCAGGTGATCATTGCTTCGCGGTAGCTTGTTACTTGTGGTCGGGGGCATTGCAGCCAGCCGCACACAAGGTCGGCGACTTCTTGCATCAGGGCTTTGTCATCAAAGCCTGTGCGGTACCATTCCAGCATGGAGAATTCGGGGTTGTGGCGGCTGCCGCGTTCGCCGTTGCGGAAGACTTTGGAGATTTGGTAGATGGAGCCGGAGCCTGCAGCCAGCAGGCGTTTCATGTGGTATTCGGGAGAGGTTTGTAGCCAGCCACCTTTTATACCCTGAACATCTACCTGTGCTGATATGCCGTCGAGGTTGGGCTCGGTTACGCCGCAGCGGCCCAGTATCGGGGTTTCGACTTCCAGTACGTCGCGCTGGGCAAAAAAGCCGCGCACAAAGGCTGACTGTTGCGCGCGGCTTTTCATGGCTGCCCGGGAGGCAGTGGGCTGCCAGTCAGGCTGATTTATCATGTAGCGATCAGTTTTTAACCCGGTTCATGTATTCACCGGAACGGGTGTCGACTTTGAGCACTTCGCCAATGGTGATAAACAGGGGTACGCTGACAACTGCACCAGTAGACAGGGTTGCAGGCTTGGATCCGCCCTGGGCTGTGTCGCCTTTCATACCGGGGTCGGTATCCACAACTTCCAACTCGACGAAGTTTGGCGGAGTAACTGTCAAGGGCGCGCCGTTGTAGAGGGTTACGGTGTAAACGTCTTGCTCTTTGAGCCACTTGAGTGTGTCGCCGACCGCTTTTGCGTCTGCTGCATACTGCTCGAAGGAACCATCTGTGAGCATGAAGTGCCAGAATTCCCCATCGGTGTAGAGGTATTCCATGTCCTGATCCATAACGTCGGCCGCTTCAAGGCTTTCACCAGACTTGAAGGTGCGATCCCAAACGCGGTTGGTCATCAGGTTGCGCAGCTTAACGCGGTTAAACGCTTGACCTTTACCGGGTTTTACAATTTCGTTCTCGACAATTATGCAGGGGTCGCCATCAAGTAATACTTTAAGACCGCTGCGAAATTCGTTGGTAGAATATGAAGCCATGAAATGCCCACCTGCCAAAATGTTGTTTAGATTTCAAAGGTCTCTATGATACAGCGAACCCCCACCACTATAGAAGCCCGGCTTTCAGGCGATGATAATCGAAGCTGGCAACAGCTGCTTTCCGATTCAATTACCTCACCGAAGGAGCTGCTGTCGCGTCTGGATTTATCCGTTGATGCATGGCTGGCCGGGGCTGAGGCGGGGCACAGCTTGTTTCAGGTAAGAGTTCCCGAACCGTTTCTGGCGCGAATGGAGAAAGGCAACCCGGCAGACCCGCTGCTCCGTCAGGTTTTGCCACTTCACGCCGAAACAAACACTGCGCAAGGTTTTGTTGCTGACCCGTTGCAGGAAGACAGCGCTATCCAAACCACAGGTTTGATTCGCAAGTATCGTAGCCGTGCTCTTCTGATGGTTACCGGCCAGTGTGCTATCAATTGCCGTTACTGTTTCCGCCGGCACTTTCCTTACGACGAACAGCGCTTGAGCCCCGCCGACCGACAGCAGGTGCTGGACACCCTCATGACAAGCCCGGAAATCAACGAGGTTATTTTCAGTGGTGGTGATCCACTGGCAGCCAACGATCAATTATTGTCCCAGTGGTCCTCTTCCATCAGCGCAATTCCCCACATGCGTCGCCTACGTATTCATACCCGGCTTCCTGTTGTTATCCCGCAGCGTGTGTGTGATGCCCTGCTGAAATGGATCGCCAGCACGCCATTGCAGGTTGTGATGGTGCTGCACATTAATCACCCGGCAGAAATCGA
Source organism: Marinobacter salexigens (assembly GCF_002806945.1). Taxonomy (GTDB): domain Bacteria; phylum Pseudomonadota; class Gammaproteobacteria; order Pseudomonadales; family Oleiphilaceae; genus Marinobacter; species Marinobacter salexigens. Next base: position 958,933 of record NZ_NIHC01000001.1, on the reverse strand, counting down.
CCAGCCAACGCGCCGTGCACTGGGGCTTCTTCGCTCAGCGGGGGTCACCCTGCTAAACCAGAGTGTTATTCTCAGGGGCGTGAATGATGATGTCGAAGTGCTGGAAAATCTGAGCGAAGCGCTCTTTGAAGCCGGCATACTGCCCTACTACCTCCATGCGTTTGACCCGGTCGCGGGTGCACAGCATTTTGATGTGACTGATGCCGAGGCCCGGTTACTGGTTCAGGAGCTGCTTTCCAGGCTACCTGGTTTTCTGGTACCGAGACTGGTTCGCGAGGTTCCCGGCAAGTCTGCCAAAACTCCAATTGATCTTTTTGCAGCGAGCCTTTAAAACTCCCGTGGCCTTACCAAACCGCTTTCATATGTAAAACATTGTCAACTAGTGTTTTTCTCGCCTTCTTGCTCTAGCTTGCTACTTTAAAGTCCAGTACTGTCTATTGTGTAAAAAAATGTATTTACGGTGTTACCCCGATCAATCGGCATACCACTGCAGCGTTTGCTGCGCTGGGGTGGAGGGCCCGTTTTACGAAACTTTGTCCTGATAGTGGCGCACATTCATGGATGGCATGAACCTCAAACCTGATCTCCGTGTTCCCGAGCAGAAAACGGCTAGTCTGTCGTTCTGCGACACTACGCCTAAAGCCTTCAAGGCCTGGGTTGGCCAACTCCCCATGGCCAATATCGGCGAAGTTTCGCGTCAGCTTTACCACGCGATTATCGAGCTCAACCACCTGTTCCTTGCGCCCCAGCAACGCTTGCAATTTCTTGAGCTGGTTCGTGAAAGAATTCACTTTGTCTGCAGCGAGCTCTCTCGCCACTATTTGGGATTAGCGATTGCCTTACCGGATAAGCAACGCAAAATTGCCAATCTGTCTCAGGCACTTCAGCTGCACCTTGCCAGTGGCTATAAGCTGTGCATCCTTGAAGCTCTTGACGACGGCGGGCTGGATAAAAACCGCAAGCTGATTGCTACTTCCTGCCATCGGGCAACATCCGAACTTGCTTCGACGATTCTGCGCTCACACCAACTCTACTGCCCCAGCCCGGCACAAAGCTGGCTGGAGTGCCACCGCATATTCCGATTTGCTCATCGCAACAAGCTTTCCGGTATGGCGGTAGAAGACAGCACTTTGAAACAAAGAAAGTCCAGCACCGTCGCTGACAGCTATAAACGTCTTTTACTTCTTGGATGCGCCAGGCCTAATCAACTCAGGCAATTAGAGCTGGTTCAGGCTTACGATATGTTTGAGTGCTGGACAGAGCACTCTCAGTGCGGGCCCAACACCGGTGAAGACAGTCTCTTTGTTATTAATATGGAGCGAGACAGCTCCCCGGTATATCGAAGCCTGCTGGAGCACAAGCCTGGCGATGAAAGCTTCAACTTTGACACCAGGGAGTTGGCGGCCATGATTGCCGAGGGCCTTGATGCGAGGCTCCGGCAGCAGCCCACACCAGACTCGTTGCAAATTCCGGGCAATGTAAACGACACCCTGCTTACTCATCTGAGCCAGGCACTGGGTATTCTGGCGAAACGGAACTTCAATCGGATTGCCAGTCAGGGAACACTCGAGATTTGCGTCGGTCTGACTGCGGCACACTATTTCATTGCCGGTGAAAAGACGTTTACGGAGTTTGTAACGGGCAATGACAATGGCCCGGAGGATGACGAGAATATTTTCATTCGCTCATCCCGCAAGCGGGAAGATGCCTGGGGCAACGCCCACGACGCAGCGCCGAGCGGAGAGCATCTGCATGCAGCAGATACACCCATCAACTTTCGCGGAAGCTTTGGCAATACCCCTACCCCCGCAAATGGTAAAAACCGGCCCAAGTCACACGCCACCCTGCTGGTAAACACCAGCCCCGGGGGCTACTGCGTTTCATGGGAGGCCAGTGTGCCTCCCTCCATGCAGGCAGGAGAGATACTGGGTGTGCGGGAACAACGCTCGCACCCATGGAGCATTGCGGTTGTTCGCTGGATTCGCCAAGTCAAGAACCAAGGCACTCAGATTGGTATCGAGCTGTTGGCGCCCAGTGGGTCGCCCTGCGGCGTTCGCCTTATCCAGAAGGTTGGAAACAGTAGCGAATATCTGCGGGGGCTCTTGCTTCCGGAGATAAGCGTGGTCAACCAAGCCGCCACACTGATTACGCCCAGGCTGCCCTTCCAACCCGGCAACCGAGTCTCCATGCTACACGATGGTAGAGAAGAACAGGGCCAGCTGACCAAAAAGGTTTCATCTACCGGTAGCTTCAGCCAGTTTGAGCTTAAACTGCAAAAAACAGCCGCGGTATCTGCCCCGGCCAGCACTTCATCACCTTCAGGCGCCAGTGAAGACGAATTTGATTCTCTGTGGCCTTCACTCTGATATTCCCCGGCGGATGCCCTGGCAATCCGCCGGAGACTTGTTATTAAGCTTCAACCCCTGCATCATTTAGCGATAGTGAAGCTCGGTCTCGCAGTCGTAATTCTCAGTTACCAACACGATATTGCACGTAAAGCAGAACATTTTCCTGCTATGGCCGGCCCAGCCAACCAGTTTGACGAGACTCCCTAGGAATGCAGAAAAAGAACGCGACCGTACACCTCCTGATTCTCGACCCGTCACAGAACGATGCAGAGTCCCTGATCAGCCTCCTCAGAAACTCGGGGAAAGCCACAAGAGCCCACCGCATCACTTCCGAAGAAGACATGGAAGAAGCCCTCAAAAATGGCAACTGGGACTTGCTATTGGCCCGGGATCTGGAGCAGGAATTCTCAGCAGACAATGCTTTGGCCATGATACGACGCATGGACAAGGACATTCCCAGCCTGATTTTGACGGCAGAAGAAAGCCGGGAAAGAACGGTAGCCGTAATGAAGGCGGGTGCCCAGGGAACCGTGCCATTTGAGCAAAGCGATCTTCTGGTATTGATGGTCAAACGTGAACTTAAAGCGCTTGAAGATCGCCGGAGACGCAGGGCGCTGGAGTCTCACCTGCGGGAAGCGGAGCAGAGATGCCAGCTTCTCCTGGAAAGTTCGAAGGACGCCATAGCCTACATTAATGACGGCATGCATATTTATGCCAACCAGTCTTACATGGAGTTTCTAGGCTACGACGATATTGATGACCTGATCTGCGTTCCCATTCTCGACACGCTGACCACCGAAAGTCAGGCTGACTACAGATCGTTTATGAAGTCGTTTGCAGAAAACGGCGAAGACGGCATGGCACTCAACTGCACAACCAAGCGCAGCGATGACCATGAGCTGAATGTAACCATGTCGGTGTCTGCTGCAACCTACGATGGCGAGACCTGCACCCAGATTGTGCTGCAGCCCGAACACAGCGATGCGGAACTCGAAGAGAAACTACGGGAAATCAGCAGCCAGGATCTTCTTACCGGCCTGTATAATCGCCAATACCTGATGAAAGAGCTTGAAGAGGCGATCGCCAAAGCCGGCAAAGACAACGAAACTGGTGCTCTGGCGTATATCGCTCTCGACAGCTTTATGTCCATGAAAAGCGAAGTGGGCATTTCCGGCGCAGATTTACTTCTGGGCGACCTGGCTAGCCTCCTGAAGAAAGAGGCAGGAGATGATTTCATGCTGGCGCGCCTGAGCGATGACGCTTTCGGCTTGCTCTGTTTACCCTGCGACGAGGCATCGATGACCAGCCGTTGCGAGCAGGTTCGCAAAGTTGTGGATGAGCACCTGTTCGATATAAACGGTCGCACCATCCCGCTGACTGTCAGTATTGGCATTGCATCGATCACTGAAAACTCACCCAAGGCGGAAGAGCTTCTGGCGCGTGCGCACATTGCATCTTCAGAAGTACGTAAACAGGAAGGCCAGTCCCAGGGCAATGGTGTCTGCGCGTACAATCCGGCAAAACACGAAGCTTTGGATGACAGCCACTCAATTGAAGCGATTCTGCTGGCCCTGGATGAAAACCGCTTCCGACTCCTGTTTCAGCCCATTATCAACCTCCGCGGGGAAGGCGAAGAGCACTACGAGGCCTTTGTTCGAATGCTGGACACAGATGGCAAAGACGTTTCGCCTTACGACTTCCTGCCCCCTATGGGGCCAAGCGACACTGCCATTAAAATTGACCGCTGGGTTATCTTGCAGACCGTAAAGCAGTTGGCCAACCACCGCACCAGAGGCAATGATACCCGCATGTTCCTCAACGTGACTGCGGAGACCCTGCAAGATAAAACTTTTACCCCCTGGCTAAGCGTAGCGCTGAAAGCCGCACGCCTTCCCGGCGATGCGCTTGTTTTCCAGATCCGCGAAGGCGATGCCAACAATTACATGAAGCAAGCCAAAGAATTCACTAAAGCTTTGCACCAGCTTCACTGCAAGGTATCCATTGCCCAGTTCGGCTGCGCACTGAACCCTTTCCTTACACTGAAGCACATAGATGCGGATTACGTGAAAATCGACGGTTCCTTCACGGAGGAAATCCAGAAGAGTGACAAAGCCAAAGAGCAGATTCATGAAATGGTGAAGAGCCTGCAAAGCGCCGGCAAGCTCACCATTATTCCGCTGGTTGAGAATGCCGGTGTTCTTGCTACGCTTTGGCAGGCTGGCGTGAACTATATCCAGGGCTACTACCTGCAAGCACCGGTGCCCGAGATGAATTACGACTTTGGAGACAGCTGAGCCTGAAAAAAGCCGGATCAAAACCCGGCATTTTTCAGGCTCTGGTTGGTTTCACTTTCGCGAAAGCCAATCAGGTAAAGGATTGCGTCCAGGCCAAGCGTCGAGATTGCATGGCGGGCAGACTCCTTGACCAAGGGTTTGGCCCTGAACGCAACACCCAAGCCAGCCTGGCTCAACATGGGCAGATCGTTGGCGCCATCACCCACAGCAATAACCTGCTCCCGGGATATATGCTCTTTCCCCGCAATTTCCAGTAAGAGTTCGGCTTTGCGCTTTCCATCTACAATCTGGCCAGAAACCTCACCTGTCACTTTGCCGTTCTGTATTTCCAGTTCGTTGGCGTAAACATAGTCGATGCCCAGTTTGCTTTGCAGATGCCGGGCAAAATAGGTAAAGCCGCCGGAAAGAATGGCAGTACGGTAGCCCAGCGCTTTCAGGCTGCGTATCAAGTGCTCCGCGCCCTCAGTCATCTTAAGCCGGCCAGCAACCCTTTCGAGAACAGACTCATCCAGCCCTTTAAGTAGCGCAAGACGCTCAGCAAAGCTTTGGCTGAAATCCAGCTCACCCTGCATTGCTCGCTCGGTTATCTCCGCCACCTGCTCACCAACACCCGCCTCCAGCGCCAACTCATCAATCACTTCGGCTTCAATAAGGGTGGAATCCATATCAAACACCACCAGGCGGCGGTTGCGGCGGAAAATAGAGTCTTCCTGAAAGGCAATATCAACATTCATCTCACCCGCAATATGCAGGAAATCGGCCCTAAGTTGTTCAAGATCTGATGGCGTGCCTCGCACCGAAAATTCCACGCAGGCAATCCCGTCACTGGACGTGTTAAGTGATGGCCTGGCAGACAGCCTGGAAATATTATCAATGTTCAATCCATGGCGGGCAGTAATAGCCGAAACCCTGGCAATCTGCTCTGCCTTGATATCCCTTGAAAGCAGGGTAACGATATAGCAGGCCCGATTTCGGCCCTCAGCCCAGTTCTGGTACTCTTCGATGGTGATTGGAGCAAACCTCACCTGAAGATCCAGAGCATGAAAACGGAATAACAGATCCCGGATCACCGGAGAGGATTTAGACTCGTCCGGAATTTCGATGAGAATGCCCCAGGTGAGGTGATCATGGATAACCGCCTGACCTATATCCAGAATACGCACATCGTACCGCCCCATAATGCCGGTAATTTCCGACGTGAGGCCGGGCTTGTCGCGCCCGGACACGTTAATCAGAACTAGCTCACTCACTGTTGGGAATCTCCATTTTCGGAACTCTCTAACCTGGAGAGTTCCTCCTCCTTTGCCCGGGCGGCAGAAGGGATAACCTCAATAGCATCAACGCGCTGCAGTCCCCGGGGTAATTTATGCCCGCGCCGGCCCCGCTCCCCGATGTAGTGTTCAAGATCGGCAAACTGCAACCCCATTTTGCGCTTACCCGCGCGAATTTCCAGCTGATCATCCTCGGCGAACACGGCTATGGCCACCACATATTCCTCGCGGCTCTGCACTCGTGCGGAGGGAATGCTGATAATCTTGTTACCTTTCCCCTTGCTCAGCTCCGGAAGCTCACTGAGCGGGAAAACGAGCATTCTGCCTTCATTGGAAATTGCACACAGATACAGCGCCTTCTCTGTTGCCGGCAAAACCACAGGCGGCATTATCTTTGCGCCCTTAGGCACACTGACCACTGCCTTGCCGTTCCGGTTCTTGCTGACCATATCGTTCAACGAGGTTACAAACCCGTAACCGCCATCAGTCACCAGCAGGGTCTTGCCTGCTGGATCCCCCATCAACAGGCCTGAAAAGCTTGCCCCGGAAGGCGGGTTGATTCTACCGGTGAGCGGTTCGCCCTGCCCTCTTGCGGAAGGAAGACTGTGGGCCATCAATGAGTAGGCCCGCCCAGTGGAATCCAGAAAAATAGCTTGCTGGTTATTGCGGCCGCGGGCTGCCAGAGAAAAACTGTCACCGGACTTGTAGCTCAGCCCTTCGGGATCTATTTCATGCCCTTTTGCAGCCCGAACCCAGCCTTTGTCGGACAGCACAACAGTCACTGGATCATTGGAAACCAGGTCATTCTCACTGAATGCCCTTGCCTCTTCCCTCTCAACTATCGGAGAGCGACGGTCATCACCAAATTCTTCGGCATCCGCCAGCAGTTCACTTTTGATCAGATCACGCAAGCGTACTTCAGAACCCAGAATAGCCTGAAGCTCATCCCGTTCTGCAGCCAACTCGTCCTGCTCGCCGCGAATTTTCATTTCCTCAAGTTTGGCCAGGTGCCGCAACTTCAGCTCAAGGATGGATTCGGCCTGATCCGGAGACAATCCGAACTTCTCCATCAACACAGGTTTGGGCTTGTCCTCGGTACGGATGATGTGAATGACTTCGTCAATATTCAGGTAGGCAATCAACAGGCCTTCCAGAATATGCAGGCGCGCCAGTACCTTGTCCAGACGATGCTGCAAACGGCGCCTCACGGTGGTGCGCCGGAACGCCAGCCACTCGGTGAGCATCTGATGCAAGCCCTTCACACCCGGGCGACCATCGTTACCGATTACATTGATGTTCACCCGGTAGGTTTTCTCAAGGTCGGTGCTGGCAAACAGGTGAGCCATGAGCCCATCGAGATCCACGCGATTGGAACGCGGCACAATCACCAGCCGCGTGGGGTTTTCGTGATCCGACTCGTCCCGGAGATCCGCCACCATGGGCAGCTTTTTGGTTTGCATCTGGTGGGCAATCTGCTCCAGTACACGGTTACCGGAAACCTGGTGGGGCAGATCGGTGACCACAATCTCACCGGTTTCCCGCACCCAGCGGGCCCGCATGCGCAGCGAGCCCCGGCCGGTCTCGTACATCTGGCGCAGGTCTTTCCGGGGCGTGATGATTTCTGCACTGGTGGGGAAATCCGGCCCTTTCACGTGCTCACACAGCTGATCAACCGTCGCATCGGGTTGATCCAGCAACCGGATACAGGCTGCAGTGACCTCCCTTACGTTGTGGGGCGGTATATCTGTCGCCATGCCCACAGCGATACCGGTCGTGCCATTAAGCAGCACGTGAGGCAGCCTGGCGGGCAGCACCGAGGGTTCATCCATGGTGCCATCGAAGTTGGGCACCCAGTCCACGGTTCCATGCCCAAGTTCGGACAACAACAGATCAGAGAATCGGGCCAACCGTGATTCGGTATACCGCATGGCGGCAAAGGATTTGGGATCGTCGGGCGCCCCCCAGTTACCCTGACCGTCCACAAGGGGATAGCGATAGGAAAAAGGCTGAGCCATAAGCACCATGGCTTCATAGCAGGCGCTGTCACCGTGGGGATGAAACTTACCCAAAACGTCACCCACGGTACGGGCAGATTTTTTGTATTTGGACGTAGACTTGAGGCCCAGCTCTGACATGGCGTAAATAATGCGCCGCTGAACCGGCTTCAGCCCATCCCCAACATTGGGAAGAGCGCGGTCAAGAATGACGTACATGGAATAGTCGAGATAGGCTTTTTCAGTGTAATCCCTGAGTGATACCCGCTCAAAGCCTTCATCCGTGGTCTGAAACTCTGGCATGGATGCCTCTTTTTGCCTGTATTACCTGAATTTAGAGAAGTTCATGATGCTAGCCCGTGCACCGTAAATAATCACGGGGCTAAAGCAGGGGGACATTATATGGAGCACAGGGCTGATACACCAACAACCTGAAAATTTATTGGCCAGAACAACTGCCCCACGCCAGGCATCATCGTTTCCAATAGCGGAATTCCCGCATGGAGAGTCTGTAAGGTGCACCGTATGCTTTTAACCCATGACGAATAGAAGATTGTTTTCCCTTCAAACAAGCGGAACACTATGAAACCCAACCTTAAAGCCTGTGGGCAAGCCTTAACCACGGCAACCGTGAACGCGGTTCTGGCCGTAGCACTGATGCTTCTTGTGGAGTTTGTAATCAGTGGCAGCTTCCAGGTTCCTGCCCCCTATCTCTGGGCTGGACTGCTTATAGGATTGGTTATTTTTGCTGCTCAGTTCTGGCGCCAACGGCACCTTTGCCGGTCCTGCAACCTGAACCAGGAAACAGGCGATGGACAAACTGGGGAGCTGGAAAAGCAGGCGGGCAGGTTCCGGGTCTGAGCCCGGAACCTTAAGTGGTGGACCCTACAGGAATTTACTGGCGAACACCCTCAATAGAGATAGTAATCTCTACAGTCTCGGAAGCCTTGCCAAGACTGGCAGGAATACCAAAGTCTTCCAGGCGCAACTCAGTCTCTGCCTCGAACCCCATGCGGTAACCACCCCAGGGGTCTTTACCGTGCCCCAGCATCTCAACATCCAGAGTCACTTCACGGGTGACACCGTGGAGCGTAAAGTCGCCCACAATATCCGCCTCACCGTCTTCATCAACAATCACCTTCGTGCTTTTGAAGCTCGCTTCGGGAAACTTGCTAACATCCAGAAAATCTTTGCCACGGATGTGCTTATCGCGCTCCGCATGATTTGAATCCAGGCTGGCTGTATCAATGATTACATTTACCGAGCTGTTTTCCGGGTTCTCCGCATCGTAAACAAACTGGCCATCGAAATCGTTAAAACGACCATAAAGCCAACTGTAACCCAAGTGGGAAATCTTGAAGGTTATAAACTGGTGAGCACCCTCTTTATCAAAAGAGTAGGTTCCACTGTGCTCACTGGCTTGAACACCTCCTACCAACGCCAGGGATACGGCGGATGCAAGCAATAATTTCTTCACAACACTCTCCTTTAAGGTAAATAAAAATGCGCCAAATCAGGGCCACATTGTACTAATCAGTTATCCTTTCGCGTCGGACATATCATCCGGCGCAGGGTCTCGTCACGGTCAATGAAATGATGCTTCAACGCACCCGCAGCATGCACAACGGCAAGACCAACCAAAGCCCAAGTACTCCAGTAGTGCACCAGCCCTGCGCTATCCTCAAGCCCTTTTATCTGGCCCGTAACGGACGGCACATCAAACCAGCCAAATACACTTATGGACGAACCGTCTGCGGTTGAAATCAGGTATCCGCTCACCAAGGCTACAAAAATCAGAACGTACAGCAGGCCATGAGCAGCACGGGCACTGAGAACTTCCCAACGCCTATGTGCCGGGATCGGATCCGGCGATGCGGCGATGAACTTCCACAACAAACGAAACACCATCAATGCAAACAGCAAAATGCCGATACTGCGATGGATGTCCGGGCCACGGCGGTACCACACGTCATAGTAAGAAAGATCGACCATCCAGAACCCAAGGCCAAATAAGCCCAGCACGGTTAAAGCAACAACCCAATGGGCAATAATGGCGAACCACCCGTAACCGGCAGATGTATTTCTAATTTGCATAGCGATCAGGCCCCTCTCCGGGCTAACCATTTGAAAGCTAAAGTATAAGAAGCCGGCCGCTGAAAGGAAATCGGAATGTTTTGCCCTGCTTGATCAAAAATTTTGAGCAAGATGCAGTACCGGGCGATACTGGCTGGTAGCAATACTGAGAATGAAGTGCAAAAACCTCTTGACTTTGGTCACATACGGATTGTACGCATTGTCGAATCCTGCATAGCGAGTAGACTTATCCCATACTTGAAACGCCCCTGCGGGGGGCCTCATTGAACCTGAAGGACAAGACATGGAACTTGAATTCGACGAATCCGTAGTGATCCCGAGCAACAACTGATTATCTGGTGGCCCTTTTCTGGAAGGGCCGCCCAACCCTCCCTTTATAATCCCCAACCTGCGTCAACAGGCACTTTGCCCTGATCAACCCGCGACATCTGCCAGATTACCGTATGCTTCCAACCAGGATCTTCGATCTGAAGCCCGCTTTTTGCCCAAAAGCATATCCATCCGGCTGTCAGTGTCGTCGCCTTCTTCTATAGTCAACATAACCAGGCGACGGGTATCCGGGGCCATGGTAGTTTCACGGAGTTGAAGCGGATTCATTTCACCCAGCCCTTTGAAGCGGGTTACGGATATTTTGCCTCTGCGCTTTTCAGCCTCAATACGGTCAAGAATACCCTGCTTTTCATGCTCGTCGAGGGCATAAAAGGTTTCCTTGCCCAGATCAACCCGGTAAAGCGGCGGCATCGCCACAAATACATGACCTGCGGCAACAACCGGTCGGAAGTGTTTCAGGAACAACGCACACAATAGCGTGGCGATATGGAGCCCATCGGAATCTGCGTCGGCGAGAATACAAATTTTGTTATAACGTAAGCCATCAAGTTTATCCGAGTTGGGATCAACACCGATGGCCACGGCAATATCATGAATTTCCTGGGATGCCAGTATTTCGCTGGAGTCCACTTCCCAGGTATTCAGAATCTTCCCGCGTAGCGGCATCACGGCCTGGAACTCGCGATCCCGGGCTTGTTTCGCAGAGCCCCCCGCAGAGTCACCCTCAACCAGAAACAGTTCAGAGCGGGCAGTATCTCCACCAGAGCAGTCCGCCAGTTTTCCTGGTAGAGCCGGGCCAGAAGTCACTCTCTTGCGCGCCACTTTCTTACTGGCTTTTAGCCTGCGCTGGGCATTGCTGATAAACAGCTCCGCCAGAATTTCAGCCACATCGGTGTGCTGGTTCAGCCACAGGCTGAAGGCATCCTTGACCACTCCGGAAATAAACCCGGCGGCCTCCCGTGACGACAAGCGCTCCTTCGTCTGCCCTGAAAACTGCGGCTCCTGCATTTTAAAGGAGAGCACATAGGCTGCCCGCTCCCAGATATCTTCAGGAGACAGCTTTACACCTCTGGGCAACAAACTGCGGAACTCACAAAACTCCCGCATGGCTTCGAGCAGGCCGGTGCGAAGGCCGTTTACGTGGGTGCCGCCCTGAACCGTGGGGATCAGATTTACGTAACTTTCCATGACCCCTTCACCTCCTTCCGGAAGCCACTGAATGGCCCAGTCGACGGCTTCATTTTTACTGGAAAAACTGCCGATAAACGGTTCAAGGGGTACAACTTCAACATCTACCAGTGCAGTGCGCAGATAATCACGGAGCCCTTCCTCGTAGAACCACTCGTCCTTTTCACCTGTTTTTTCCTGCAAAAACGTGACTGTCAGGCTGGGGCAGAGCACTGCCTTGGCGCGTAGATTGTGGCGCAAGCGGCTCACAGAAAAACCAGCACTGTCGAAATATTTTGAGTCCGGCGTGAACTTGATGCGGGTGCCGGTATTCCGCTTGCCCACGGTGTCAATAACCTCCAGCTCGGAGGTCTTATTACCATCGGCAAAGGTCATGCGATGGAGCTGGCCATCGCGCTTTATGGTTATCTCAAGGTGCCTGGAAAGCGCATTCACCACCGAAACACCGACACCGTGCAAACCACCGGAAAAGTTGTAATTGCCTTGAGAAAATTTACCACCGGCATGCAACCGGGTAAGGATCAGCTCAACACCCGACAGACCTTCTTCTTTATGAAGATCAACAGGCATGCCCCGACCATCGTCCTCAACACTCAGGGAACCGTCTGCGTAAAGCACCACATCGATACGGCGAGCATGGCCAGCCAGCGCTTCGTCCACACTGTTATCAATCACCTCCTGTGCAAGGTGATTCGGGCGACTGGTGTCTGTGTACATACCCGGGCGCTTCCGCACCGGGTCCAGGCCGCTGAGTACTTCAATGGCATCGGCGTTGTATTGTTGATCGCTCATAGGCTGGACGTGACTCCGCAGGAAGAAATTATTCGTGGTCATAGCTTATGGATTCGTAGCCAAAGATCAACGGCTGATTTCTGCGGCCCACAGGGCGCACCGGGTTAACCACCCACTACGACAGCCAACATGAGCGCCATAGTACCTTTGCCTTAAACAATTCAGACTGTGGTTCCAACCCACCTCATCCTTTAGGAGGTTTTACTCAAAGCAGGCTTGACACCTTTTCCCGGTAAGGATAATTCTATAAGGTGAAGCATAAAGGCACCCCAACAGGTGTCACAATCAGACAATAAAAAATAATTTCAAAGATCTATTCCCTCACCTGCTGAAGCCGCCCATGCCGTTGAAGTCCGGCTATCAGTGAAACCACCACATGCCCATTCAGGTAGTAATGGGATAAACGGGCCGGGGGAGTAAGAAAATCAGTCTGATCGACTGTATGTCGGAGGGCAGGACAACAATGGCGAACCTCATTGAATCCGATGAGTTGCCTGTTTGGGTACCAGGAGAGATTCTGACCGCCAGTGATAACCTCGGATGGCTCGATGTAGGGCAACGTTCCTATCGCTATACAGGCCTGGATGTCCCTATACCTCCGATGAACCACTACATGATCGTCCGATACTTTGAGGGGCAAACACCCATGGATCGGCGTGTTGAGAGCCGCTGGACACGAACAACCTGTGTGCCCGGCCACATTTCCCTGCTTAGTCGGGCCAGGCCATCGCACTGGCATTGGACGCAACAGATCGACGTATCACACATATATCTTTCCGAGAGTTTGATGTCACGCGTTGCACAGGATGTTTTAGGGCGCCCGATATCCGAGATCAGCCTGCACGATGTCCTTAACGCGGAGGACCCTACCGTCACCTCGATCTCTGACGCCATCCTGGGAGAAACCCGAAGCTCAGCGATTGGAGGGCCAACCTATGCCGAGGCATTGGGTCTGCAGCTCAGCGTCCACTTATTGCGGAATTATGCGGATGTAAAGTTCCGGGAAGATCACAGCCAGTCTGGCCTTTCAAGGCGCCAGCGCTCAGCGTTGACCGAGTTCATTCTTGGAAATCTACAGCATCAGATCAGCATAGAGCAGCTGTCTGCAGTTGCCGGCCTGGGCGTATGGACCTTCTGCCGGCGATTCAAGACGAGCTATGGAGTGACACCTTGCGTACACCTTCTGGACACACGCATTGGACAGGCAAAACTGATGTTGGCGAAGAGCTCTCGCCCGATCAAAGCCATCGCAGGTGAGTGCGGCTTCTCGGACCAGGCTCATATGACACGAGCGTTCCGGCGCAAGCTGAACCTGACGCCCGGTCAGGTCAGACAGGCAAAGGAATGAAGCGAGCGGTGGCACTCGGACCACCACTCGTTTCATCCGCAAATCACTTCAGCAGATTGTAGGTTGTAGCCTCAAACTCATAAAAGCCCGGATAAGAGGCACAATCGTAGAACGGCAGTATCTGAGTTGCCCAGTAACCTCCCACACCCATGGCCTTATCTATCCACAGGTAGCTATTGGCAAGTCCGGTCCATGCCATGGAGCCGGGAGAGCGTCCTGTAGGTGCCTGTTCACGGTTGATCATAAAGGCATGGGACCAGCCTTTATCCACCCCTGGCATAAACTCACCACTGTTGGCAAGGCTCGGATCGGACGCTTCCCAGAGCCCGATTGGGATGCTGGTGTCGGCGTAACCATCTTTAACCAGCAGGTGTGCTGTTTCAGGTTTCAGCACTCTGCCATGCTCGCCAGCACCGTCGTTCAGGATCATACGTATGAACTTCATGTAGTCCCTGACAGTTCCATAGAGGCCATGCCCGCCCATATCCATCGCGGGTTTTGCGGGCAAGGCCAGCTCTGGAACTGGAACCAGCTGGCCGTCCGCGGCTCGCGAATGTATTGTGGCTCGGCGCGCCAGCATGTCATCGTTTACCGAAAATGCAGTTTCCGTCATGCCAAGCGGCAGGAATACACGCTCGTGCATAACGTCACCCAGTCGTTTTCCTCGCAACTCCTCTACCACCAGCCCAAGCCAGTCAGTATTGACCCCATAGGTCCAGGCCTCACCGGGATCGTGCTGAAGCACTGTCTGGATCGATTCCCGGGTACAGGTGATAATCGATGGTACATCCTTGAGCTCCCGGTATTGCTTGTCCGCAGCGCTGAAGAAATCGTAGCAGAGCCCCGAGGTTTGCAGGAGGAGATCGCTGACCGTAATCCTGCGCTTTGGCGGCCTGAGACGGGGCTGACCATCCGCACCGAATCCTTCAAGCACAAGCAACTTGTCAATCTCCGGGAGATACTTGCCCACTGGATCATCCAGCCGCAGCAGCCCTTCCTCAAGCAGCTGTAGCGCACAGACACTGGTAATCGCTTTGGTGGTGGAGAAGATCGCAAACACCGTATCCAGGTCCATCGGGGTTTGCTTACCCTGCTCCCTAACGCCCGATGCGCCTTCATAAATATTGCGTTCCTGACCGGTAACCATGGCCACCACACCGGGGGCGCCGCCATGGCGACCCGTGGTCTGCTGAAGCACACTATCCAATGCAGCTTTCATTCTTGAATCACTCATTTGCCACTACCTCTTGTTGTTTTCGAAATAGATCTTTCAACCTGCGCCTTATGCGAAGACAAATCCCGGGTAGTTGTTCCTGGCCAACTCGACACAATGCTGGTTGTAGTTATTCACTCCGCCACAATACGACAGTAGCCTTCTGGGCTTGCCCGGCACGTTGGTACCCATGTACCAGCTATCGACCAGGGGAAGGAGTGTCTGGTTTGTCACCTCGTCGTGGTGCCGCACCCACTCGTCCTGGCACTCTTTGGTCGGTTCTATCACCGTTTTATCTTCTGCTTCCGCATACTGAATGATATCGGTGATCCACCCCACCTGCTGCTGAAGACAGGTTGTCATGTTGCACAGTGCAGCAGACGGTGCGAGCGGCGCGCCAGTGGTAAACAGATTGGGGTAACCGTGTACCTGAAGCCCCATTGCCGTCCGGATTTCATTACTCCACTCTTCCTTCAGGCTGCGCCCCTCTTTACCGCGTATGTCAATTCGCGTCAGCGCACCGGAGCCGGCATCAAACCCTGTCGCCAGTACAATAATATCTACCTCATGAACCGTGCCGTCCTGCATCAATACACCTTCAGGGACGATGCTTTCGATCGGAGTCTCCCGGCAATTCACGGCTTCTACATTCGGGCGCAGGAAGGTTTCGAGATAACCGGTATCCAGTGGAACACGCCGGGTACCAAAACCGTAGCTGGTAGGAATAAGAAGGTTGCAGAGGTCGGGATCGTTGTTCAGTCGTTCTCGCATTTTCACACGAACAAATTGGGAGATCTCTTCGCTCACCTCTGCATCGGTAAACATCTCGGGATAGGAGGACAACCAGAGTGCAAGCGAGCCGTCGTTGTAAAGCTTTTCCAGGGTCTGTTCGCGTTGCTCTGGTGTATCCGTATGCCAGGACCGTCCGTCGAAGTCGTAGTCAAACCCTGCGAAGGTATTCAAAACTTTATCTTTGAGATAAGTAAAATTCTTCGACCAGTGCTTCCAATCCTCTTCTGTATATTTCGGATTTCTCATCGGAATAGTGTACTGGGGCGTGCGCACAAAAACCTTGAGATTCTCTACCTCAGGCGCAATGCTCTGGGTAGCCTGAATGCCGGTAGCGCCGGTGCCGATCACGGCCACACGTTTACGTTTGAGATCCACACCCTCTTTGGGCCAGCGGGAAGTATGGCAAATCTGACCCTGGAAGGTGGACTGTCCCTTGAAAACATCCTCAAGCGGTGCTGACAGCATGCCGGTGCAAGCGATCAGGTACCGGGCCTCAAGCTGATCACCCTTGTCTGTTCTGATAGCCCATGTTCCGTCTGCTTCCTGCCAGTGTGCGGAATCCACCCGGGTATTAAACTCAATGTCCTGATGCAGGTCGAGTTTGTCAGCGACATGATTAAGCCACCGTTCGCTCTCGGGCTGGGCAGGAAAACGCTCTGATGGTTGCCAGCTCTCGTAAAGCTCCTTCGAGAACCAGTACTGATAAATCTCGGCCTGAGAGTCGAATCGGGCACCCGGGTATCGGTTCCAGTACCACGTGCCGCCCACTCCGGAGGCCGATTCGATAACCCGCACACTCATTCCGAGGGACCGGAGTTTGTGCAACTGATACATCCCGGCCACACCGGCACCAATCACAATCGCATCATAGGACTTACCAATATTTTCAACGTTCATCTCATACCCCTTGTTTCCTCTATCAGGAAACTTTCTTGTATTTTTTGTCGGCCGCCAGCACTGGAAAACGGTGCTGGCAAGCTCAATACTGAGGGGATGAGAGTGATTTGGTATTGGATGAAACTGGCAAGTTATTGCATATTTCTGGCAGATTCCGAACTGCACGGAAGGTGCACCCCGCTAAAATAAAGCTTTTCATTAACTCCATTGCCAAAATGATATATGTCAACTACGCTAAGCCTTTATAAATACAAGACTTAATGCATAACTTATCGATTCAGAGAGGGTATCGTTATGGGCAAGCAGCCTGTTACTTCGACAGCGACCGATCAGGATGGCACACCAATCAGCAAGGCACGTGAGTGGCAGGTTGTTTTGATGGTCACCTTTGTGATTTTGCCAGCCACAGCCGTTGCCGTCGTTGGTGGCTATGGTTTTGCCGTATGGATAGGGCAGATGTTCTTCGGCCCCCCGGGCCATCCATGATACAGACCGGGATCCATCTCTGTTGCCAACCACAAAAATCTGACTCGGGCAGAACCTCATGATAAAGCGCATCAAATCCTTTTGGCGAGTTCTCAGTCGCCCACCCGTCCACATTAGTTTGGGGCTACTTGTCATAGCCGGCTTCGTTGCCGGTATTATTTTTTGGGGTGGTTTCAACACAGCCCTGGAAGTGACGAATACAGAAGCCTTTTGCATCAGCTGTCATGAAATGAAGGACAACGTCTTCGAGGAACTCAAAGACACGGTGCACTATGAAAACCGCACCGGCGTTCGCGCCACCTGCCCGGATTGTCACGTGCCGCACAACTGGACAGATAAAATTGCCCGGAAGATGCAGGCCAGCAAGGAAGTCTGGGGCGCCATTTTTGGCACGATCAATACCCCCGAAAAATTCGAGGCAAAGCGACTTGAACTGGCGCAACATGAGTGGGCCCGGTTTTCAGCCAACAATTCGCTGGAATGCCGCAATTGCCACGACTATGACAGCATGGACTGGGACAAGATGGGCGACGAAGCCCGCCGCTTCATGAAGCCCGCCGCTGAGCGCAACCAAAGCTGCCTCGACTGCCACAAAGGCATTGCACACAACCTGCCAAAAGAGATGAACACAGGGGTTGACCCGGCACTTGCACGCCTGATGGATCAAGCGGCCGGCGCGCGCCTGACAACTGGCGAAACTTACTACACGGTTACATCGGTAGATTTGTACACAGATCCCGAACTGCAGAACCGGGCTGGCTACCTTGACCCTGCTTCATCAGTAAACCTGATTAGCACCAGGGGTGATGCACTGGAGGTTCAGGTGTCTGGATGGCGTAAACAGAAAGGTTTCGGTCGCATAATGTACGAAGGCTTTGGTCTGAACGTAGCCAGCGCAGTTCTCGAAAAAGAGGTTGCTACTGACGATGCCCGCTTCAGTGCGGGTGAAGACAAGGTGGACGACCTGACCGGCCTGGCTTGGGAGCAGGCAGACATTACCTTGTGGGCGAAAAAAGGCGGCCTCCTGCCGGAACGTGACGCACTCTGGGGTTATGCCGACCAGACATACTCTGATGGTTGTAGTGTGTGCCACGGAGAACCTGCCCCCGCACACTTTGACGCCAACACCTGGCCTGCAATGTTCTCAGGCATGGTCGGCTTCACCAATATGAACGCAGAAACCCAAGCTCTGGTATTGAAGTATCTGCAGCTGCACTCTTCGGATTTTGCCGAAAACGCACACTGACTTTTGAGGCACACGATGGCTATTACACGCAGACAATTCATGCAAGGACTGGCTTCTGTTTCCGCAGGAGCCATGCTGGGGCCCGGCCTGCTAATGCGCGCAGCAGAAGCCGCCGTGTCCGCTGAGGGCACATGGAAAACAACTGGTTCACACTGGGGCGCCATCAAGGCACTGGTCAAAGGCGGCAAGGTTGCTGAAATCAAGCCGTTTGAACAGGACAAGTACCCCACTGAGATGATCAAGGGCGTGATGGGTGTTATCTACAACCCCTCCCGCATTCGATACCCCATGGCCCGAATCGACTGGCTGAAGAATCGCGAAAACAGCGACCGCACCCAGCGTGGCGACAACCGCTTTGTGCGACTGACCTGGGACGAGGCCCTGGATTTGTTTTATGAAGAGCTGGAGCGGGTGCAAACCACACACGGCCCGGCTGCCCTGCACCACTCCACCGGATGGCGTCAAACCGGGCAGGTACACAGCTGCGGTAACCACATGGCTCGCGCCATTGGCATGCACGGCAATTCGGTCGCAACCATTGGTGACTACTCCACTGGCGCAGCTCAGGGCATCCTGCCCTATGTTTTAGGCTCTACTGAAGTTTATAGCCAAGGCACATCCTGGCCGCTGATTCTTGAGAACAGTAAAACCATCATTCTGTGGGCCAATGACCCGGTCAAAAACTTGCAGGTAGGCTGGAACTGCGAAACCCACGAATCCTATGAATATCTGGAAAAGCTGAAAGACAAAGTAGCCGACGGCAGCATTCGCGTAATCAGCGTTGACCCGGTTCGCTCCAAGACCCAAAACTACCTTGGTTGCGAACAGCTGTACGTCAACCCGATGACAGACGTGCCCTTCATGCTGGGCATTGCGCACACCTTGTATACCGAAAACCTGTACGACAAGAAGTTCATTGAAACCTACGCGCTGGGCTTCAAAGACTTCATTGACTATGTGATGGGTGAAACCGACGACAAGGTTGAGAAAACCCCGGCCTGGGCATCGGCCATTTGCGGGATAGAAGAAGACAAGATTCGTGAGTTTGCCCGCCTGCTGGCAGCGGATCGCACACAGTTACTCTTTGGCTGGGCGGTTCAGCGTCAACAGCATGGTGAGCAGCCTTACTGGATGGGTGCAGTGATCGCGACCATGCTGGGCCAGATCGGCTTGCCCGGTGGCGGCATCAGCTATGCCCACCACTACAGCTCCATTGGCGTGTCAGCCTCTGGTGCCAGTGCGCCGGGCGCATTCCCGCGTAACATTGATGCTGGCAAAGTGCCCAAACACCCCAGCACGGATTACAAAGGCGGCAGCAGCACCATCCCGATTGCACGCTGGATCGACAGCATTCTGTATCCGGGCGAGAAAATCGAATACAACGGCAGTGAAGTTACCTACCCTGAAATCCGCATGGTGGTCTTCAGTGGTTGTAACCCATGGCACCGCCATCAGGATCGCAACCGCATGAAGCAGGCTTATCGCAAGCTGGAAACTGCGGTTACCATCGACTTTACGTGGAACGCCACTTGCCGCTTCTCGGACTTGGTGTTGCCCGCATGCACACAGTTTGAACGCAACGATATCGACATCTACGGCTCCTACAGCAACCGTGGGTTGTTGGCCATGCACAAACTGGTGGACCCACTATTCCACTCGCGCACGGACTTCGACATATTCACCGAGCTGTGCCGCCGCTTCGATCGCCACGACGAATACCGCCGCAACATGGACGAAGGCCAGTGGCTGCGCCATCTATACAATGCCTGCCGGGACGAAAACCAGAAGGCTGGTTTCAAGATGCCGGAATTCGACGAGTTCTGGGAAGCTGGCTATGTCGACTTTGGTGCCGGCAAACCTTGGGTACGCCACGCTGACTTCCGCGAAGACCCGGAACTGAACGCTCTGGGCACACCTTCCGGATTCATTGAGATCAGCAGCCGAAAAATTGGCCGCTACGGCTACGATGACTGTGCGGCCTACCCCAGATGGATGGAGAAGGCCGAACGATCACACGGTGGCCCAGGCTCTGACAAGTTCCCCCTATGGCTACAATCGGTGCACCCAGACAACCGCCTGCACTCACAAATGTGCGAATCGGAAGAATTCCGTGCCACTTACACTGTTCAGGGGCGCGAGCCGGTATTTATGGGCCCTGAAGATGCGAAAGCCCGAGGCATAGCCGACGGTGATCTGGTGCGCGTATTCAACGACCGGGGCCAGTTGTTGGCTGGCGCAGTAGTCTCTGACAACTTCCCACCGGGCGTTGTCCGCATTCAGGAAGGCGCATGGTATGGCCCCGAAGATGCCAGTATCGGCTCTCTGGACACCTACGGTGACCCCAACACTCTGACCATGGACATAGGCACCTCGCGTTTGTCCCAGGCAACCAGTGCAAATACTTGCCTGGTAGACATGGAGAAGTTCAAGGGAACCGCACCTGCAGTGACTTCGTTTGGCGGCCCAATTGAGGTCGAAGTATGAATGCAGACTGGCGCCATCCCGCGCTCTGCAACTGGTTTGCTGGCCTGTTTGCGGCCGAGCTAACCCAAGAGCAGTTACAGGCGTACCAGCGGGGGGAAGGCGATGCCGTCCTCTCCTCGCTGGCAGAGCTGCCGGGGCTTGCCGATTCTGTTCAACGGCTACGCAACGCATTTAGCGGGCTGACACTGCTATCTCACCCACGATTGGAACTGGCGGCAGATTTCGCCGCCATGTTCCTGATGGACGGGCAAAACAGCGCCCCTCCTTACGCTTCTTTTTACAGCTCTGAGGGCAACCGGTTTTTTGCGGAGCCACAGGAACGCATGCAGGAAAGACTGGCCGCAAGCCAGCAAGAGGTTTCGGCAGACTTCCGGGAACCGTCTGACCACCTTTCAGTGATGCTTGAGTACCTGGGTGACGGATTCGACGCGTTTCTGAATACAGATAACAAATCCGCATCCGGGCCTACTCTCGATCAGATAAAAACCTTTATCGACGAAGAGTTGCTGAACTGGCTGCCGGCATTTGCGGCGCGCTCCGAGAAGGTTAAGACCGTTAGCGATCTGTACCCTGCTTTAGCCGCTCTGCTTCTTGAGTTCTGTAAGGGGCTGGCCGCGCTGGGCGAAGCGCCCGCAAGTGGTTCAAAAAAAGCCGTTTCAGGGCTTTAAAACCAGATCTTTGTCCCGAACACCGGACACCCGAACTTCCGACCAATCGCTGGCCGGAACCGCTATGACTACACAGGGGGAGGTAATCACCTGTGTAGTCATAGTTCCTGGTGCGGGTGAGCGTGCAGCCACCAGAAGACGCAAGCTGCCTTCGGTTTGGCCTGCAGTGGCGGAAGATAAACTCACACTGTAGCCGCCTGTCGGCTTCTCTCCCAAGGTGACAAACAACAGGTGTTCTTTCTCAAGATCTACCTGTCGAAGCTGCTGAACCGCCATATTCTGCGCCGGCAAATCAAGTAGTTGCTGCAGTCGCTCAGAAGTTTCAACATAAGCCAGTCCTGGGCCACTCAAGCCACAATGGGCTGACTGGATAACCTGTCGCGCCATAAGCGCATCCGGCTTCGCGCCAGCAACCTCCGAAGATGCACAACCAGCCAACACCAAACCTCCAGCCAACAAAGTGGCCACAGGTACACCTGCAACTAACTTTCTGCACACTGCCATCAATACTCTGCTCCAACTAATTTATGTTCTGACTGGCTGCCTGAAACGAGCGTTTCTTGCTCCCGCAAAAGCTCGTAACCTCTAAACCCTGGACGGGGCAAAATATCTGGCGTGGCAGCGGATACAGCAGGCCGAGAGTAACTGGTTGTCATTTCTATGCCCGTAACAGGCACCCCTGGGCTGATTGTGATTTCCTGTCTGAGACCGGCTACCGGGTATTCGGCACAGGCTTCGCCAGCATGACAAATGAGACCGTTATTATCTAAATCAGACCCAGCCACCAGAATATAACGACCCGGCGGCACTTCATTGAGCCTTTTCGGGTCAACCCCATCATCAGGAACAAAGGTGAACGAATAGCGCCCGTTATCTACTACTGTACTGGTCTGTGCAACCGTGGTGTAAAAGTCTCCCTCTGGCTCGGGGTCTACCAAAAGCACGAAATGCCGACCGGCGTCACGAGCTTGTTGATCCGTCACCCGCTGGCCAATCACCGGAATTTCCAGCCTGCGAAGCTGATCACTTTTGTATTCCACAACAATGACCGTCCGAGCCGAGACCCCAGCCTCCAGCTGTTCGGGAAGCAAAGTTAAAGTGATTGGGAAGTCCGTACCTGAATCACCAGTTACAGGGGCTGAATCCAGTTGCACCCAGGGTGCATTTAAAGACACAGACTCAATGGTGACATCGACCGGATTACTGCCATACACTTTTAGCGTCACACTCGCAGTATCCGCCCCTTCTGAAGTCAAACTTACAATGGCTGGCGATGAAGTTAGCAGGTTTGGCACAAAGCCTACCGAGGCTGCCAAGGCTGATTTCCCTGCATCCAGCAGTCCCCAACCCACATCTGGCCTTTTAGAGCATGGCGACGCTTCACAGTCCTGAAAGGTCAGCTCGCCGGCCACTAGCAGCGCACTCAAATCGTTGTAATTCAAATCTGGGTTCAGGCTCTTCATCAGCGCAAAGACGGCGGACACGTGGGGAGCCGCCATAGAGGTTCCCTGCAACCCAATGTAAGTCTCCTTCAAACTGCCGTTAATGAGGCTCGCACTGGTGCTGCTGACCAAATCACTGCGGCCATCTGCGTTAGCATCGCGGCTGGCATCTCCACCTGGCGCTGCCAGATCAATCCAGCTGCCAGAGTTAGAATAAGTTGCCAGCTCTCCCGCCCCATCAACAGCGCTCACGGAAAACACTCCGTCGTATGCTGCCGGATAAGATGCGGCTGTAGAAGCCGAATTACCCGCAGCAGCAACATAAACGATACCCCGCTCGACTCCTGCATCGATGACATCTTTAAGTGACTGCTGATAAGGAAGGCCTCCCAGGCTCAGGTTGACGATATCAGCGCGAGGTGTCGAGCTTGGTGAATCGACAACCCAATGCAATGCTGCCAGTAGATCAGCAGACGAGCCTGTTCCCCCCTCACCCAACACCCGTACAGGGCGCAAAGACGCATTGTAGGCAATACCTGCCCCACCAGCACCGTTGACGGAAGCAGCAATGGTGCCTGCCACATGGGTGCCATGATATGCGCTGGCTCCAACCGCATTACCGGGGTCCGCAGGGTTGTTGTCCCGCCCCGGCGCGCCGTCGTTGTCAAAAGCTTCGGACACAAAATCCCAACCACTCAATACGTTATCGTTAAGCTCGCTATGCCAGCGCCCGGGGGTTCCAAAGATCCCTGTATCCAATACAGCCACGGTTACGCCGCGCGCCCCTTCCTGGGCGATCTGCCATGCAATAGGCGCATTGATCAATTCATAGTGCCACTGCTGCCCCACTGACGGGTTGCTATATAGCGGCTCATCCACTGGTGTTTGCATCGCCTGCATAGTGTAGTTAGGCGTAGCTGAAAGAACGTCGGCGCGTTTATTTAAAGAACCTATCCATTCCAGTGTCGACTCCTTGCTCCGATTTACGCTGGTTCGAGCAGCCTGCAAAGGCGCTTTCGCCAACCAGACTCCAGGAGCCAACTCGTCCGAAAAGTCCACATCTGCTGCTCTCATCGACGAGCGCGCCAAGGTTTGTTCTTGAGACAACACTACAATGGCTTCGCCATCGGCAAAATCATGGTCCGGCCAGTGGTATTGAGTAGCCAGTTCACTGCCTGCCACTGAAGTTGAGAGAATATAAAGCATGGGCTGAGCACCCGTAGCCTCCACCCTCAGGGTGTATGTGCCTGAGGACTCTGGCTCCGGCAAAGTCAGCTGCACAGGCACAGACTGGCTTCCGGTGGAAACACGATCAATAAGGCGGCCAGCACTGAACAATGACAAGGTGAGCGAAGATGGTACATCGCTGGCAGAAAATGCCTGTAGGGCAATACTCTGTTTTGGGTGCAGCGGCAGGCTATAAGTATCAACCGGGTCTTGAGAATAGGTGGTACCGGGCCTTCCGCCCTGGGAAGGATAGGTTCCAGCCTCGGCACTCACATACCCCGCAAGAATGAACTCCTGGGGTAAGGATTGAGCTCTGGAAGACGGCGTTAGGCTTAATGCCAGAGTGTCCGCATCATCCGCGTCTACCCGCGTTCCGGACTCAATAGCAATGCTCCCCGAAAGCGCAACGCTAGCCGGGTTAATTTCAATACTTCCAGAGCTTCCATCACAACCCCACAGGGCTACGCCTAGTGCCGCCAGCATGGCATATCTGAAATGCGTTGCTGCTTTTAGAATAACCGACATGCGCACTAGCCTCTGTTTTGATCTGGCTACAAGTATACGCAAACACATGGGTGCGGGGCGCATAAAAAAAGCCACCTCGGGAGATTCCGGAGGCGGCTTTTGTTGAATGTGGGCAGGCTCAGATTGCGTAAAAGATCATGGGCACGAAGGCGACCAGCAACAACGTTGGCCCCATAACGGCTATGGGTAACAACAAGCGCTCGTAACGATGCCTGAAAGGCCGCAAGGGAGCCATCACCATGCCGATAACCGTGACCCCAGAACGCTTGTATGCGGGACTCGTTATCTTCACGGCTACTGTTATCAGCAAACAGGGGTTTAGCACTACTCCGAGGCTGCCCGACATGGCTGTGGTCGCAAGCGCCAACTGCCTGCCTGCACCTGCCCTGCGCAACTCATCGTAAACCACACCGCCAACGGCAAGAATGAAGATGCCAGATGCACCGGTAAACGCCGTGGGGAAGGCCGCTGCAAAGATAATGATCGAAGCCAGCATGGGTACCGGCAGGTTGTAGGGTTTGATCACGTTCAACAGTAACTCTGGCAGGCGAGTCCACAGCATTCGGGTTCAAAAGATAGTAGTTATCAAATCACTCTGCTTTGTTTTTATCTGCGGGAATCACAACCAGTCCTGTGATTCCGGGGGCAAGAGTGCGTTGAAATCTGTACTACCAAAATGGCTCGTCTGCCGAGCAATCCGTGCTCATCAGGCCAATGGCCTGGTTCGAGACGTTTTTACGAAGGATATTTTGATATAAAACAATAACTTTAAAACTAAGCAGGTACTTACATCAGAGGATCAAATCACGGATAACCAGTTCACAAATTCAACAAAACGCTGGACCGCCACCTAGCCCAAACCCAGCATAGCCATTACCTGGTCGGTCAAGCCATCCTGGGTCAAATCACCACGATCCGGGCGATACCAGGTAACCGTCCAGCTCAACGCGCCGGTCAACATACGGCGCACTACAAATGGGTCGGCACTCAATGCCCCCTCTTCTTTCAGGGCATTCAATACTCCAAGCCAGAGCGCCTCATACCCATCCCGAAGTTCCAGCACCTCGGCACGAGAAGCTTCAGATAAACTGCGCCACTCGTATACGAGAACAGCCATGGCTTCACCGGTCTGGCCATTAATAGATTCAAGCTCTGCTCTTATCAACGCCCTCAATTTCTCCCGATTGGATTTGGCCGCTCCAATCGCCGCTTCCATCACAGCCGTGTTCAGCCTGATAGTTTCAACCATAACCGCTTTAAGAATTTCTTCTTTGGTACGGAAGTGATGAAAAAGGCTTCCCGACTGAATGCCCACCGCGGCGGCCAGGTCTCTCACCGTGGTGCGCTCATAGCCTTTTTCCCGGAATAGCCGGGCGGCTTCCCGCAGCAGCCGGCCACGGGCACTGTCTGAGGCTGAAACCAGGTTATCTGCGATGAGTGACTGAAGTATTTTTTCTTGATTCACGGGCGTATCCAGCGGCTTTACAAAGAATCTGCATTCTACCTTAGATTTGCCTGTTTACAAACCAAGCGCTTGCTTGGTATCGTCTAGTCAATGATTAAACGGTTGCCAGCACACACTCTTGGTATTCAAGGCAACACAGCTACAGGATGCACAGACATGACTGACTCACCGAAGACTATCCGGATCGGCTGTTCCTCCGCTTTCTGGGGCGACACCGAAACGGCAGCAGCACAACTGGTTCACAAAGGTAATATTGATTATCTGGTTTCTGACTATTTGGCCGAAGTCACCATGTCGATCATGGCGGGCCAGAAGATGAAAGACCCCAGCCAAGGCTACGCCCGGGACTTTGTTGAAACAGTAATGGGGCCGCTACTGGCCGACATCAAAGAGAAAGGGATTCGCGTGCTTAGCAATGCCGGTGGCGTGAACCCGGTAGCTTGCCGCGATGCGCTACAAGCCCTGTGCGAAAAAGCCGGCGTAGACATGAAAATTGCCTTGGTACTCGGGGATGACCTACTCCCGCAAAAACAGGCCCTGAGCAAAGCTGGCATCACCGAAATGGCGACCGGCGCACCTATGCCCGCAATGATGGTTAGCCTGAACGCTTACCTTGGAGCATCTGGATTGGCGGCTGCCCTGGACCAGGGTGCAGACATTGTTCTTACTGGCCGGGTGGTGGACAGTGCTTTGGTGCTTGCACCTCTGGTTCACGAATTCGGCTGGGACTGGAAGGACTACGACAAGCTGGCGCAAGCCAGCCTTGCAGGTCACTTGCTGGAGTGCGGAGCCCAATCTACCGGCGGCAACTTTACCGACTGGGAAGACGTTGCTGAGGGATTCGCGGATATGGGCTTCCCGATTGCTGAAGTCAGCGCAAGTGGTGAGTTCGTAGTTACCAAACCGGAAGGCACAGGTGGCTTGGTAAGTCGTGGCACGGTCGCTGAGCAATTGGTTTACGAGATTGGCGATCCGCGCGCCTATTTACTGCCCGATGTTACCTGCGATTTTACGGATGTCGAACTCATAGAAAGCGGGCCAGACCGTGTAACCGTTCGAGGCGCCCGCGGTTTGCCGCCCACCGACAGTTACAAGGTATCTGGCACCTGGCCAGATGGCTTCAAATGTACCGCAACCTTCCTGCTTGCTGGCATCGACGCCCCTAAAAAAGCCCAGGCAGTGGCGGATGCCATTCTTACGAAAACATCACGCCTGTTCCAGGAGCGCGGCCTGCCGGACTATACCGAAACC
The DNA here is from genome assembly GCF_002806945.1 of Marinobacter salexigens. Taxonomy (GTDB): domain Bacteria; phylum Pseudomonadota; class Gammaproteobacteria; order Pseudomonadales; family Oleiphilaceae; genus Marinobacter; species Marinobacter salexigens. Next base: position 931,578 of record NZ_NIHC01000001.1, on the reverse strand, counting down.
AGTGTCGAGCTGCTGGGCACAGAAACCACATACGGTAAGCAAGGGCGCTGCCAAGGTAGCCGGGAAGTCATCGTTAAAATCAGTGCAGCTCATCCAAAGAAAGGCGCTCTGGTACTGTTCTCCCGTGAAATTGCACAAGCTGCTACCGGCATGGCGCCAGGCCTGACAGGCATTGTGGGAGGACGCCCCTCCGTGTGGCCAAAGATTCGACTTTATTCGTGCCTGGTTCCCAAGAGTGAGGTTGCTGTCTCTGTTGACCTGAACGGTGAGCAAACCCCTGCTTCCGTAGACAGCGCCGGCGGCTTCCAGCCCGGCATGATCAAGGATCAAGCCCCAATTGAAGCCGCATCGACAACCGACACCACTGTGCCATTAATTGACCTGGCATGGGCTCGCAGTGGTGACAAAGGTGACCACAGCAACATTGGTGTTATCGCGCGCAAACCTGAGTTCGTTCCTTTTATTGCAGCCGCGCTGAGCGAAGAAGCCGTGGCTGAATGGATGGAACACACGTTGAATCCGGAAAGCGGCAAGGTTACTCGCTGGACACTCCCCGGTCTTAACGCCTTCAACTTCTTGCTGGAACACAGCTTGGGTGGAGGTGGCGTTGCCAGCCTGCGCATTGATCCACAAGGCAAGGCGTTTGCGCAGCAGTTGCTTGAGTTTCCGGTGCCGGTGCCTTCGGGGCTGGTTCGTTCCTGATTTTGTGGTGCACGCACTCAGGCAGGGAGGGGTCTCCAGGACACGCCGTAAATACGTCCTTGTAGGCTTGAGCGCAGCATCCCTGCTGCTCACAGTCCTGGAGACCCCTCCCTGCCTGAGCGCCCGAACATTAGAGAAGGCTTTGAAGTTATGAGCTATCAATCCGTTTTTCACCCTGATTTATTCAAGGGTCAAACATTTATCGTCACCGGCGGCGGCTCTGGCATTGGCCGTTGTACAGCACATGAGCTGGCCTCCCTCGGAGCCAGAGTTGCGCTAGTGGGCCGTAAAGTCGAAAAAGTTGAAGCTGTAAAAGCAGAGATACTTGAAGACGGTGGCATTGCCTCAGCCCACGTGTGCGACATCCGTGAAGAAGAATCGGTTAAAGCCACGGTGAAGGCGATTATTGAAGAGCATGGCGGCCTGAATGGCGTGGTCAATAACGCCGGTGGACAATTCCCTTCCCCGCTCGCTGGCATCAATCAGAAAGGCTGGGAAACAGTGGTTCGCACCAACCTCACCGGCGGCTTTCTGATGGCACGGGAAGCCTACACCCAGGCGCTGTCGAAAACTGGCGGTGCCATCGTGAACATTGTGGCGGATATGTGGGGCGGTATGCCCGGCATGGGGCACTCGGGGGCAGCACGGGCTGGCATGGTGAACTTTACTCAGACAGCCGCTGTGGAATGGGGCACCTCTGGCGTTCGGGTGAATGCCGTAGCGCCAGGCTGGATCGCTTCCAGCGGTATGGACAACTACCCCGAGCACATGAAGCAATGGATTCGCAGCCTTGGCGATAACGTACCCATTAAACGCATGGGCACTGAATCAGAAATCAGTGCTGCAATATGCTTCCTGCTAAGCCCCGGCGCGTCCTTTATCAGCGGCGACTGCCTGCGTATAGACGGCGCGGCCTCCCAAGGCACCCGAATATGGCCGCTGCCCAAAGCAAAAAACAATGAGCCCTTCAATGGCTTCCACCGGGCTGTAACGCCCAAAGTGCTCAGCGAGGATTGAGGATACGTTTATGCAAACACTGGAAACCAGCGTTAACCCGCAATCGGATGAATTCCGTGGCAACACCGAGGCTATGGAAGAACACATCCGCACCTTCCGTGATGTAGAGCAGAAAGTTCTCGATCTGGCGGAAGCCGCACGGGAAAAGTTCACCAAGCGTGGAAAGCTCCTGCCCCGGGATCGCATCAACCGTTTGCTGGATCGTGGCACGCCGTTCCTCGAGCTTTGCTCTTTGGCTGGCTACAAAATGCACGATGACAAAGACGGCAGCATGGCCGGCGGCGGCATCATTGCTGGCATCGGAACCGTTAGCGGTATCCGCTGCCTGATTCTCGCCAGCAACAGCGCCATAAAAGGCGGCACCATCACGCCTGCAGGTCTGGATAAAACCCTGCGCCTGCAGCAGATCGCCAAAGAGAACAAACTGCCGGTTGTCTCGCTTTCCGAGAGTGGCGGCGCCAACCTCAATTACGCTACGGATATTTTTGTGCAGGGCGCACGGGGCTTCGCTAACCAAGCCCGGATGTCTGCTGCTGGCATTCCCCAGGTTACCGTTGTGCATGGCAACGCCACTGCCGGCGGTGCTTACCAGCCCGGCTTGTCGGATTACGTAATCGCTATCCGCGGCAAGGCGAAAATGTTCCTGGCCGGCCCGCCACTGCTAAAAGCTGCAACCGGTGAAATAGCCGATGACGAAGAGCTTGGCGGTGCAGAAATGCACGCGCAGGTTGCGGGTACCGCAGAATACCTTGCTGAAGATGACGCAGACGGCATTCGCCAGGCCAGAAACATCATGGAAGCCCTGCCATGGAATGAACAACTACCCCCGCAGCGCGAGCTGAAGTGGGAGGAGCCTCTTTATCCGGCGGACGAACTGCTGGGGGTCATTCCCTCAGATTCCAAAAAGCCCTATGACGTTCGTGAAATTCTTGCCCGCATTGCCGATGGTTCCAGGTTCATGGACTTCAAGAACGAGTTCGACAACCAGACCGTATGCGGCACCATTCGCATAGAAGGACACTCCGTCGGCATCATCGGCAACAACGGCCCGATCACCCCGGCCGGCAGCGCCAAGGCAGCCCAGTTTATCCAACTCTGCGACCAGGCAGGCACGCCGCTACTGTTCCTGCATAACACCACTGGCTTCATGGTGGGCACCCACTCGGAGCAGAACGGCATTATCAAACATGGCTCTAAAATGATTCAGGCGGTGGCCAACTGTCGCGTGCCTAAAATCGCTGTCGTGATAGGCGGTTCTTACGGAGCCGGCAACTACGCCATGTGTGGTCGCGGCCTTGATCCCCGCTTCATCTTCGCGTGGCCCAACAGCAGGACGGCGGTAATGGGTCCAGCTCAAGCCGGCAAGGTTTTGCGCATAGTAGCGGAAGACAAGCAGCGCCGGAGCGGCATAGAGCCAGACCCCAAAACCCTGGACTTTCTGGAACAAGCCACTGCCAAGAAGCTGGAAGATGGCTCCACAGCCCTGTTTGGTACGGCTCGGCTATGGGACGACGGCCTGATTGACCCAAGGGACACCCGAAAAGTTGTGGCGCTGGTACTCGACATCTGCCGAGAAGGCGAAGCGCGCAAGTTACGCCCCAACACATTCGGTGTAGCCCGGCTCTGACCGGAGCGACGAAAACTAGCGACGTACTGACAACAAACAATAGAAATCGTGCTTCGATTTACCAGGGCACGAACCGAAAAAATAGCAGGAGAATATCACCGTGAAATTCACAGCCGAACACGAAGCCCTCAGAAAAACAGTCCGCAACTTTGTGGAAAAAGAGATCAACCCTCATTGTGACGAGTGGGAAGAAGCCGGCGCGTTTCCTATTCATGAGCTATTCAAAAAGCTGGGGGATCTGGGTTTGCTGGGCATCCACAAACCTGAAGAGTATGGCGGCATGGGGCTGGACTACAGTTACAACCTCATCATGGCCGAAGAGTTGGGCACAGCCAATTGCGGCGGCGTCCCCTTGGCGATTGGCGTTCAGACTGACATGTGTACACCGGCAATCGCCCGCTTTGGCTCTGATGAGCTGAAGCACACTTTCCTTAGACCGGCAATCGCCGGCGATATGGTGGGTTGCATTGGCGTGAGTGAAGTAGGTGCTGGCTCCGACGTGGCCGGGCTTAAAACCACCGCAAAAAAAGACGGCGATGACTACATTATCAACGGCTCGAAAATGTGGATCACGAACAGCCCAAAGGCCGACTTTATCTGCCTGCTGGCTAACACCAGCGACGATAAACCACACAAAAACAAATCGCTGATTGTAGTACCCATGAATTCCCCGGGCATCAGCTTCAGCCCGCACCTGAACAAGTTGGGTATGCGCTCCTCCGAGACTGCCCAGGTGTTCTTTGATGATGTGCGCGTACCCCAGCGCAACCGTATCGGAGCGGAAGGCACCGGTTTCATGATGCAAATGATGCAGTTCCAGGAAGAACGCATGTGGGCAGCCGCCAACGCTGTCAAAGGAATGGAAACCTGCATAGAAAAAACGATTGAATACTGCCGTGAACGCAAGACCTTCGATACTGCCTTGATCAACAACCAGGTTATTCATTTCCGCATGGCTGAGCTGCAATCCGAAGTAGAAGCCCTGCGCGCCCTGACCTACAAGGCCTGCGAATTGCATATTGAAGGCAAAGATGCCACCAAACTCGCCTCCATGGCCAAGCTAAAAGCCGGTCGCCTGGGTCGTGAAGTAACAGACAGCTGCCTCCAGTATTGGGGTGGTAACGGTTATATGTGGGACAACCCTGTTTCCCGCTCTTACCGCGATGTTCGCCTGGGCTCCATTGGGGGCGGTGCAGATGAAATCATGCTGGGAATCATCTGCAAATTCATGGGCATTCTTCCGGGCAAGAATTCGTAAGGTTACAGCCCTGATTTTGGCAAGGGCCCGATTCACCGGGCCCAAACATTATTCCTGGAGTCATCAAAATGGAAAGTTTGCCTAAGTGCGAAACACTGGTTTTGGAAACACAGGGGCCAGTCCTTCACATCACTATCAATCGTCCACAATCCCGCAATGCCATGAGCCTTCAGATGGTGGATGAGCTGGCTGCAATCTTCACCCAAATAGAATCTGACCCGAACGTACGCGCTGTTGTAATCCGCGGTACAGGTGGGCACTTCTGCGCCGGCGGCGATATCAAAGACATGGCAGGCGCTCGCAACCAAGAAGCCGAAGAAGGCACTGCCGATCCTTTCTACCGCCTTAACCGCGCCTTTGGAGCCATGATCCAACAGGTAAATGAGTCGTCCAAAGTCGTCATTGCGGTCACCGAGGGTGCTGTAATGGGCGGCGGTTTTGGCTTGGCTTGCGTATCGGACGTAGCAATAGCCGGGCCTACAGCAAAGTTTGGAATGCCCGAAACCTCTCTTGGCATCCTCCCAGCTCAGATTGCACCCTTTGTCGTTGAACGGATTGGCCTGACACAAGCGCGCCGACTTGCGCTGCTCGGGCTTAGAGTCGATGCAAAAGAAGCCTGTGCACTAGGCATTGTTCACCAAGCTGCTGCATCAGATGTGGAGTTGGAAGACATGCTGGCTCACACATTGGAGCGCATTCGCAACTGTGCCCCGAATGCCACCGCACAAACCAAAGCCCTTCTCCATCGAGTTGGCCATGAACCCATGAGTGGATTGCTCGACAGCGCGGCCGAAATGTTCGCAGCTGCTGTCAGAGGCAGCGAAGGCACTGAAGGCACCATGGCATTCATGCAAAAGCGTCCACCAGCCTGGGCAGACACGAAATAAATTAGAGGGAGTGAGGGGCGGCGAGAAAGTGTTCAGGAAATGTCGGCGGCCAAGGATGGCCGACGTCAAGCGCACATGGATGTGCTCGTAGCGGTTTCCTGAACACTTTCTCGCCGCCCCTCACGGACAGGCACAAATTTACGAGACAAGCGCTATGCTGAAAAAGTTACTAATAGCCAACCGGGGCGAAATCGCAGTACGCGTTATTCGTACCGCCAAAGCCCTCGGATACCGCACCGTCGCCGTATATTCCGAGGCTGACGCCAATGCCATGCACACCGAATTGGCAGACGAAGCCGTTTGCATTGGGCCCGCACAAGTATCCGCGTCTTACCTGAATGCCGACGCCATACTCGATGCCGCGCGCAAAACTGGCGCCGACTGCATCCACCCGGGTTACGGCTTCCTCTCCGAGAATTCAGGCTTCTCCAACGCCTGCAAAGAAGCCGGCATCGTATTCGTAGGCCCCCCAGCGGGCGCCATCGAACTCATGGGCAGCAAGCGGCGATCTAAAATTGCCATGCAAAAAGCCGGTGTGCCAGTTGTTCCCGGATACGAAGGCGACAACGCCAGCGACGACGAACTCATTGCTGCCGCAGCCGACATCGGCTACCCGCTGATGATTAAAGCCTCTGCCGGCGGCGGTGGCCGAGGCATGCGCCTCGTTCACAGCGAATCCGAACTGGCCGACAACATCAAGCGGGCACGCTCCGAATCCAAACAGGCCTTCGGCGACGACGAACTGATACTCGAAAGAGCGGTAATCGAACCCCGCCACGTGGAAATCCAGGTATTCGCCGATCAGCACGGCAATGCCGTATACCTCGGCGAGCGGGACTGCTCCGTACAGCGTCGACACCAAAAAGTCGTTGAAGAAGCACCTTCACCGTTCGTGACCCCCGAACTCCGGGCCGCCATGGGCGAAGCTGCCGTTAAAGCGGCGCTGGCCTGTAATTACGAAGGTGCTGGCACCGTCGAATTCCTCGTCGACAAAGACCGGAACTTCTACTTCCTGGAAATGAACACCCGCCTGCAAGTGGAACACCCGGTTACCGAACTGATCACCGGGCAGGATCTGGTGGCTTGGCAGCTTACCGTTGCAGAAGGCCTGCCATTACCCCTGGCTCAGAATGACATCGAACTGAACGGCCACGCCATCGAAGTCCGGCTATACGCGGAAGACCCATCCAACGGTTTCACGCCTCAGACCGGCCCCCTGCATGTTTTCCAGCCCGCAGAAGGCGAAGGCCTGCGTTATGACACAGGTGTGCGCTCCGGTGATGAAGTTACACCGCACTATGACCCCATGCTTGCAAAAGTCATCGCTTGGGGTGAAAACCGGGATGAAGCACGCCGCCGCCTGATCCGCGCTCTGGAAGATACAACCGTATTTGGAGTCACAACCAACCGGTACTTCCTCGGCCGCATCATTGCCGACAGCACCTTTGGCGCCGGTGAAGCAACCACAGCATTCCTGCAACAGAGCTTCAGCGAAGACCCGTCATTGCAGCCAGCCAAACTGGAAATCCGCCAGCTTGCCATCGCAGCCTGTGTCCTGGCCCACGACACAGACGGAAACAAAGCCTGGAGCAACGCTCCTGCCACCAACACTCCTATAAAGCTGGCTATCGGCGACGAAACGGTTGAACTGCTGGTGCAAAGCAGCGGCAACAGCGTGTCCTGCAGCCTTGGCGGCGAACGCTACGAATTGACTGTTAGCAGCCAGGATAACGGCACCTTATGCATTATCGACAACGGCATCCGTCAACGTTGCCAATATCACCGGGCTGGAGATTCTCTATATTTACAGGCGTTCGGAGAATCCTGGTCAGTCACTGATCTTACCCACCAGCCGGCAGCAGGTGCCAACGGTGCCGGCAGCGGGCGCATCCAGGCCTCAATGGATGGTGCGATCATCGACGTGCTGGCAGAGCCTGGGCAAACAGTGCGCCAAGGTGACACCCTCGTGATACTCGAAGCCATGAAAATGGAACACCCGGTTAAAGCGGATTGCGACGGTGTCGTTGCTCAGGTTTTGACGAGCAAAGGTGATCAGGTTAAGCGTAATCAGTTGCTGGTGGAAGTCACCACTGGCGAAGCATCCGAACAGGAGAATGACGAATGAACACGCTGAAAAACAAAACCGTATTTATCACTGGCGCCAGCCGTGGTATCGGCCGTGATATTGCGCTCGCCTGTGCCCGACAAGGCGCGAATGTTGTAATCGCGGCGAAGTCAGACACTCCGCACCCGAAACTGCCAGGCACTATTCACACTGTTGCCGACGAAGTGCGCGCGGCAGGCGGGCAAGCTCTACCACTGGTACTCGACGTGCGGGATGAAGATCAGATAAAGCAGCGTATCGATGAGGCTGCTGAGCACTTTGGTGGTATTGATGCCCTGGTAAACAATGCCGGAGCCATTCGTCTCGCTGGTGTAGAAAAACTCAAGGTCAGCCGTTTTGATCTCTTACACCAAGTAAATGCTCGCGCAGTACTAGCCTGCAGTCAGGCTGCCTTGCCCTGGCTCAAAAAGTCAGAACGCGGCCATATCCTGAGCATGTCGCCACCTCTGAACCTTGACCCGAAGTGGTTTGCACATTTTGGGCCTTATACCTCTACAAAATACGCCATGACCATGATCAGCATTGGCATGGCTCAGGAATTCAAGCGCTACGGCATTGCCGTTAACACTCTTTGGCCAAAAACCATCATTGCCACCGCGGCCATTCAGCATGAAGCTGGTGGAGAGCAAATGATGGCTCAAGGCCGGACCCCTGCAATCATGGCCGATGCTGCGGTAAGCATCCTGAACCGCACCGTAGATGAAATGACAGGCCAAAACCTTATCGACGAAGATGTATTGCGCCAGGATGGTGTAACCGACTTTGACAAGTACCGCAATGAGGTCAATGACAAGCCTTTGTTGCCAGACCTCTACCTGGACTAGCCTAAGCCTATAAAAACAACTGATGGAAAGACCATGAGCCAAGATAAAATTACCGGGATGGACCTAATGCGCAGCCTGCCTGGAGTCTTCAAACGACTCCCGGCAATTGCCAAAGGCTATTACTATTACTCAGTGAAGGATGTACGCAAACCTCTCACCCTCGGAACTCTCGTAGAGAAGAATGCCGAAAAATACCGTGATGGCACGGCTATTTTGTTTGAGGATCGCAGCATCACCTGGGGCGAGTTTAATGCCTGGTCTAATCGCATTGCGGCTTATCTTCAGGCTCAAGGTCTGAAAAAGGGCGATTCACTTGCAGTATTGCTTGAGAATCGCCCGGAAATTTTGGCAGTGGTTTCAGGCGCCGCCAAGATTGGCGTTGCCTGTGCCATGCTGAACTCCTCCCAGAGAGGAAAAGTGCTGGAACACAGCATCAACCTGGTTAAACCCAAAATGATCGTGGTTGGCGAAGAGTTGGTACCTGCAATTGACGACATCAAAGCCGGCCTTCTACTTGATCACCCTACGCCATTTCTGTTCCTCGCTGACACCAACACCCTGAACTCTTTTGGTGATGCGCCTGCAGGCTATGCCAACATGGCTCAGCTGGTGAGCACCTTTAACAGCAACAATCCGGAACTGAGTGACCCACCCAGAACCGGAGATACAGCTATTTACCTGTTTACCTCCGGCACCACCGGCCTACCCAAGGCGGCTCCCGGATCACACACCAAGTTCGTGAAAGCCTATGGCGGCTTCGGCCTGATGGCGCTTTCCCTGACTCCGGATGACGTATTTTATTGCACCCTACCGCTGTATCACGGCACCGGCCTTGTGGTGTGCTGGAGTGCTGCATTAGCGGGAGGATCTGCCTTCGCCCTTCGCCGAAAATTCTCTGCCAGCGCCTTCTGGGACGACGTACGACGCTACGATGCAACAGTCTTCGGCTACATTGGCGAACTCTGCAGATACCTGTTGAATCAGCCACCCAGTGACCAGGATCGCAACCATCGCCTGACCAAAATGCTGGGCAATGGTTTACGTCCTTCTATCTGGAAAGAGTTCAAAGACCGTTTCGGTATCGAAACCGTTTCGGAACTCTACGCATCCAGCGAAGGTAACGTCGGCTTCAGTAATTTCTTCAATATGGATAACACTGTCGGCATGTCTACAGCGCCGTACAAACTGGTGAAATTTCACGACGGCACCCGCGACCCGATTCGCAATGAGAAAGGCACACTGGAAGAAGCCGAAAAAGGACAACCAGGCCTGCTTATTAGCGAGAACACCAAGAAATGGGCGTTTGAAGGCTACACCCAGAAAGAAGCCACCGAAAAATCCCTCATCAGAGATGCCTTCGCAAAAGGCGATGCCTGGTTCAATACGGGTGACGTTCTAAGAGAAATTGGCTGCCGCCACCTGCAGTTTGTGGATCGTATGGGTGACACTTTCCGCTGGAAAGGCGAGAACGTTTCAACCAACGAGGTGGAGAACATCATTGATGGCTCCGGCATGGTGGAAGAAGCCATCGTTTACGGCGTAGAGATCCCGAAAACCAACGGCAAGGCCGGCATGGTGACTCTGGTTCCTGATAACACCAACTTCGATATCAACAAGCTGCTGGACTATTTACGAGCGAACCTGCCCGCTTATGCTGTGCCTGTGTTCGTGCGTGTGACTGATGCTATCGAGAAAACAGGCACGTTCAAGTACCGCAAGGTGGATATCCAAAAGGCCGGCTACAGTTTGGAGGGTTCCAACGAGACGATTTATGCGTGGCTGCCTAAAACTGAGGGCTACACGCTGCTGACTCCCGAACTGGTAGCGGATATTGATGGTGGGCAGTTTAGTTTTTGACGTTGGTGGTGCCGGCTAGTTAATGCCCGCGCCTACACAGCTGAAGGGCTGCGTTGGTGGGAACCCCCTCCCAAAAACCGCTACGAGCACATCCGTGTGCGCTTGACTGCGGCCGTCCATGGCCGCAGACATTTTTGGGAGGGGGTTCCCACCAACGCGACCAGAGTTATTCGCTTGCCTGAAACTAAAACACTAAGATTTCAGCCCCACGAAACCCTCATATCAAACACCGTCCGAGCTTTATCCGCCAAATTCATTTGAACTTTGATATATCTGAGAAGTCGGATAGCCGTGGCTGACAGGCCTCCCCAAAAATGCCGGTGGCCAAGGACGGCCACCGACAAGCGCACATGGATGTGCTCGTAGCGGTTTTTGGGGAGGCCTGTCAGCCGCGGCTCTGCACTCAAAAAATCAGGCTACGATACTCAGGAACCGACTTTAAGCACCACCTTCCCGGTAGCCCGTCGCTCAGACAGAGCACCCAAGGCCTTAGCATAATCCTCAAACTCGAAGACCTCGCTGACTTTTGGATCAATCTTGCCTTCAGCATAGAGCTTCATCAACTCCATCATGTTCTGGGCACTTGCTTCCGGCTCGCGCTGGGTGAAGCTGCCCCAGAACACACCAACAACCGAACAGCCCTTCAGCAAGGTCAGGTTCGCAGGGATTTTGGGGATATCGCCGGCAGCAAAGCCGACAATCAAGTGGCGGCCGTTCCAAGCCATCGCTCGCAAAGCCTGCTCGGTGAAATCACCACCTACAGGATCGTAAATAACGTCTACGCCCTTGCTTTTGGTCAGGCGCTTTACTGCGTCCTTCACAGATTCTTCTGTGTAATTAATCAACTCATCCGCACCAGCCGCCTTGGCAACCTCAAGCTTCTCAGCGGAGCTGGCCGCAGCAATAACATGAGCCCCCATCGCCTTGCCCAATTCTACTGTTGCCAGGCCTACGCCACCGCTGGCACCCAATACCAGAAGAGTTTCGCCTGGCTGGATATTGGCGCGCTGTTTGAGAGCGTAATAAGACGTGCCATAAACCATAGTAAAACCGGCGGCTTTCTCGTCGCTCATGCCTTCTGGTATTGGCAGCAAGTTGTGCTCAGGCACAATAACTTCTTCAGCAAAGGCACCATATCCCGTCAAGCCGGCAACCCTATCGCCAACCTTGAAGCGGGTTACTTTATCGCCCACGGCAATCACCTCACCAGACAATTCCCCACCTGGGGAAAATGGCAGAGTTGGCTTAATCTGATACTTGTTTTCAATAATAAGCGTATCGGGAAAATTCAGACCCGCTGCCTTAACACGCACCTTAACACCTCGACCCTTGGCTTCCGGGCTGGGTACATCCTCGATGACCAGGCTTGAGGCAGGACCATATTCTTTACAAAGGATTGCTTTCATGGGGACTCCTTTTGATAAAAATCTGTTTTTATTGAATTACATCAAGCTAAACAGACTCTCACCATGAAGCAAATAAAGAAACTTAATCCAGCTCTATAAGCACAACTTATAGATACCTTAATCTCCTCGCAGCCTTGGAGATGAATCAGGCGCGGTTTTCCGCTATTCTTCGCGCTCCTGATGTGAGCTGTTTAAAAACCACCCGCCCAACTTTCAGGGTTTACTATGCCAGATATAATTTACGTGCTTGAAATGATAGGGATTGTTGCCTTTGCAATCTCCGGCATGCTGGTGGCCCGCTCCAAAAACATGGACCCAGTGGGGGTGTTTGCTATCGGGTTTATTACTGCCCTCGGCGGTGGAACCCTGCGCGATCTCATCATGGCTAACCACCCGCTGTACTGGATCAAGCATGAAGAACAGCCGATCCTGATTCTCGCCATGGCGATCGTATTCAGCTACTGGAAGCGTTCTGAGCGTATGCGCGAATCCTGGATTGTATTTCCAGACGCCATAGGGCTAGGCATTTTCTCGATACTGGGTGCGCAGCTGGCTCTGGACTTGGGGCATTCGTGGTTTATCGCTTCCATGCTCGGAGTTATGACCGGCACCTTCGGCGGAGCCCTGCGCGACACTCTTTGTAATGAAGTACCCTTTATTTTCCGCAAAGACCAGATTTATGCGTCCATTTCGTTCGCCGGTTGCTGGCTCTATTTCCTTTGCCAGTGGGCACTTGAGAGCGAAACTCTGGCGCTTACCATCGGTCTTCTCTTCATCGTAATTGTTCGAATGGCTGCGGTTCGTTTTGATATCCGGCTGCAACGCGACCCGTTACAAAGCTGAAGTACCGAACCTGTGATCCTGTACTCTCAAACATCACTTGGCGTGACAACCCGCAACCGGTAAGATTACCGTTTTTTCACGCGTATTTTTTCGATTATCAACCGTTTTCCGTTCTTAACGCACTCCCAAACCTTACACTCATTGGCATCCTGAGAGGCAGACACCCGTCATGCTCGAACGACTGTTCCAACTCCAGGCCCATGGCACCAACGTTCGTAAAGAACTGGTTGCGGGCATCACCACCTTCCTGACCATGGCCTACATCATCGTGGTCAACCCGGACATGCTGTCCACCACCGGAATGGATTACGGTGCAGTATTTGTTGCAACCTGCCTGGCGGCGGCCATTGGTACCCTGATTATGGGTCTGTGGGCAAACTACCCCATCGCTCTGGCACCGGGTATGGGGCTGAACGCGTTCTTCGCCTTCACGGTTGTAGGCAGTCTCGGGTATAGCTGGGAAGTCGCACTGGGTGCAGTCTTCCTCTCTGGCTTGATCTTCTTCCTGTTGAGTATTTTCAAGATCCGCGAATGGATCATCAACAGCATTCCTCTGTCCCTGCGTTTCGGAATTTCTGCGGGTATCGGCTTTTTCCTGGCTCTAATCGCCCTTAAAAATGCCGGTATTGTGGTAGACAACCCAGCCACTCTGGTTGGCTTGGGCGAGCTCAAGTCGGCCGAGAGCCTGCTGTTCTTTGGCGGGTTCGTTCTGATTTGCGCGCTTTCATTCCGCCGTATAACCGGCTCGGTGATGATCGGTATTATTGCGGTAACGGCCGTTGCCATGATGCTGGGCATGGTGGAATACAACGGTTTTGTGTCAGCTCCGCCAAGCCTTGCGCCTACCTTTATGGAGCTGGATGTTGCGGGAGCCTTGAACGTTGGCATGATCAGCATCGTATTCGCATTTCTCTTTGTGGATCTTTTCGATACCTCCGGCACGCTGATCGGTGCTGCTCAACGCGGTGGCCTCTTGGATAAAGATGGCAAACTGCCACGCCTCGGCCGTGCGCTGATGTCTGACTCTGTGGCCACCATGTCTGGCGCTGCTCTCGGCACCTCAACCACCACCAGCTACATTGAGTCCACAGCAGGCATTTCTGCGGGCGGGCGCACGGGCCTCACAGCCGTGGTTGTGGCCCTGCTGTTCCTTGCCAGCCTGTTGCTGGCCCCCATCGCCAGCATTATTCCGCCCTATGCCACAGCGCCAGCTCTGCTGTACGTTGCGGTATTGATGACCGGCGGACTGAAACTGATAGACTGGGAAGACATCACAGATGCCGCTCCCGCAGTGGTTACTGCACTGGTTATGCCCTTGACCTTTTCCATCGCCAACGGCATTGCACTGGGCTTCATCACTTACGCAGTCATCAAGGCGCTGAGTGGGCGCTGGTCTGACCTTAATGCCAGTGTCGTAGTGATCTCTGTCGTTTTCATCCTGAAATTTCTGTTTCTGGACGCAGGTTGACCTGCGCCCGGTATAAGAGCCTGACTTTTTTATGGATTACTTTTCTCAAAGCATCAAACAAGCCATCCGCACAGTGCCAAACTGGCCGAAGCCTGGTGTCGACTTCCGGGACATAACCACGGTTCTGCAGGATAAAACGGCTTTCCGGAAGCTGATTGATGCCTTCGTACACCGCTACCACGGCCATGAAGTTGACGCCGTGGCTGCGGTGGATGCGCGAGGTTTCATCATTGGTTCAGCGCTGGCTTACGAGTTAAATGCGTCACTGGTATTGGTGCGTAAGAAAGGCAAGCTACCGTTCGACACTCTGGTGGAGGACTACGAGCTGGAATACGGAACCGCCTCGGTAGAGCTACACCAGGATGCGTTCAAACCCGGCGATAAAGTGATACTGGTGGACGATCTGATCGCCACCGGTGGCACCATGCTGGCCGCCAGCCGGCTGATTCGCCGTATTGGTGCTGAGATTATCGAAGTGGCTGCCATGATTGACCTGCCTGATCTTGGCGGATCCACCAAACTGCAGGAAGAGGAACTGAAGGTCTATACTGTATGTTCATTTGAGGGCGAATAAGGGTTTCGCCCCGCCGGGTGCGCGTTAAAGCACCGATAGAGCATTGGGAGGTCGCTATGGATCAGTATCAGCACCACTGGAAAGATGGCACACCGGTGCATCTGCCACTGGGCAAGATTGTTTGCGTTGGCCGGAACTACGCCGAACACGCCAAGGAACTCAACAATCCGGTACCTGCAGAACCTTTGCTGTTCATCAAACCAGCTACCTCTGCAGTGCATGTCACACGGCCTCTTGGCCTTCCTGCTGGTCAGGGCCAGGTGCATTTCGAAACCGAGCTGGCAGTGCTGATTGGAAAGCCTCTGACCAACGCATCAGCCAGCGAAGCCCAGACGGCCATTCTCGGTTACGGCCTGGCGCTGGATTTGACCCTTCGGGAACTGCAAAGCCAGCTGAAAGAAAACGGGCACCCCTGGGAGCGGGCCAAAGCCTTTGATGGTGCCTGCCCGCTCACTCCCTTTGTGGCGGCAGAACACTTTCGCAACGATCACATTATCTTCAGCCTGGATATTGACGAACAACGCCAACAGAGTGGTGATACCCGGGATATGCTGTTCCCGATCACTCCACTGCTCGCTCATATCAGCAGCCAGTTCACCCTGTTGCCGGGCGATGTAGTGCTCACAGGAACTCCCAAGGGCGTTGGCCCCCTGCACTCAGGCCAAACTCTGGCGCTGCAGTTAGAGGATCTGCTGTCGGTTTCTACCAAAGTAGTTTAACGTGGGCTGACACCTTTTTTCCAAAGAGCACGTATAGTCAGGCATGGCAAAAAAACCGGTTACCTCACGCAGTGGTCGTTTCTTCAAGCTTGCCGGCATGACTGCCTCAGTGGCAGGCCAGTATGCAGGCCAAAAAGCCCGCAGCATGTTCAGCAGCGAGAATGACGACGGCGCACGAAGCGAAAGCTATACCCGCATGGCTAATCGTATTACCGACACCCTCGGTGAAATGAAAGGTGCAGCCATGAAGGTGGGGCAGATTGCGTCTCAAACACAGGACTTCCTGCCCCGGGAGTTTTCAGATGCGCTTCAAAAGCTGCAGAAAGAAGCCCCCCCTATGCCGTTCGAGATTATTCTTGAGCAGATAGAAAGCGAGCTGGGCAAGCCGGTTGGCGAGTTGTTTGAGTATCTTCAGGAAAAACCCTACGCCGCAGCCTCCATTGGCCAAGTGCATCGTGCCCGGCTGCACGATGGCACAGATGTCATTGTGAAGGTGCAATATCCGGGTGTGGATGAATCCTGTGATTCCGACCTGAAGCAGTTGCGCCTGGCGCTGAAGCTTGGCGGCTTGCTGAAAATGCCGAAAGAATCCGTGGATCAGCTTTTCAATGAAATTCGCGAGCGCCTGCGGGAAGAGCTGGATTACGAGAATGAGGCTCGGAACATTGAGTTGTTTCGGGCGTTTCACAAGGATGATCCATGGGTGGTTATTCCTGCGGTTATCTCCAGTCACTCTACCCGCCATGTGCTTACGTTGACGCTTGAAGAAGGCGATCATGTGAGCGAGGTGACACCGGAACGTTACGATCAGGATACGATCAACCTGATTGGCCACCGTATGTTTACGACTATGGCAGACCAGCTATTCCGCTTTCAGTGCATTCATGGCGACCCTCACGCAGGGAATTTTGCCTATCGGCCTGATGGCAGCATTGTGATGTACGATTTCGGCTGTGTTAAGAAGCTGAAGCCGGAGATTGTTCAAGCTTATCGGAATGCGGTTACGGCGGCTTTGGCTGAAGATTATAAGGCGCTGGATGCGTATCTGATCGATTTGGGTGCAAGGGTTCAAAGCCAGCCGGCGATTGATGAAGCTTATTATGCCATGTGGCGGGATATTCTTGTGGTACCGTTTGATTCCGAGCAACCTTATGATTTTGGTGAATCGAGTATTCATAAGCGGGTGGCGGCGAAGACGAGTACGGTGTTCAAGTATCTGGATTCGTTCAAGCCGCCGGTTGAGAGTATTTTTATTGACCGGATGATTGCGGGGCACTATTGGATGCTGAAGCGGCTGGGGGTTCAGGCGGCTTTTGGGGAGGAGCTTCGTAGGTATCTTGCCGAGTCATCTTGAATTCTGGTTACGGTGCTAACGGCCTTGGCGGGAGATGGCTCCCAAAACACGCTGTGGATACGTCCGTGTACGCTTGGCTCCGCCATCCATGGCTCCGCACAGTTTTGGGAGCCATCTCCCGCCAAGGCCTATCGTACAATTGAGTTCGCTGCTCTATAAACTCTTCACAAATTTCCAAACTACCTGACGCCGATACTTATCTGGCCAAGAAATTTGCTGCCCATTCGGCAACGCCCTCTCCTGCACCTTTTCTGATAACCCTTGCGCGGGAAACAGCCGCCGTTTCGCCGGGGTCGATCACCGTAATCGGTACATCCCGCTCCACTTCGTGAATCAGTCCCGCTGCGGGATAAACCTGCAGCGAGGTTCCTACGATCAGCAGGTCGTCGGCGGTGCGAACTATGTCGGCGGCCGCTTCTAGCATGGGGACTTCTTCGCCGAACCAAACGATGTGAGGGCGGAGTTGTTCGCCGTGTTCGCAGGTTTCTCCTACTTCTATGTCTCGGTAGCCTATGTCGTAAACCAGTTCCGGGTTGACGGAGCTTCGGGCTTTGGTGAGTTCGCCGTGAAGGTGGATTACATTGCTGGAGCCGCCGCGTTCGTGGAGGTCGTCTACGTTTTGGGTGACGATGGTTACGCGGTGATGCTGTTCCAGCGCACCCAGCAATGTGTGGGCGCGGTTTGGTTGCACATTGGCGAGTTGGCGGCGGCGTTCGTTGTAGAAGCGCAGGACTAACTCGCGATTGCGGGCGAAGGCTTCGGGGGTGGCAACGTCGTATACGCTGTGCTGCTCCCAAAGCCCACCGTTATCGCGGAAGGTGGAGAGGCCACTTTCGGCGCTGATGCCAGCGCCGGTGAGTACTACGATATGCCGTTGCATTAGTCGAATATCTTTCCTGGGTTGATGATTCCGTTGGGGTCAAATACTTGCTTGATCCCTCTCAGGTAGGCAATTTCTGCTTCGCTGCGAGTGTATTGCAAGTAGGGCTTTTTGGTCATGCCCACGCCGTGTTCGGCGGAGACGCTGCCCTGGTACTTCTCAACGATTTCGAACACCCAATTGTTAACCTGCTGGCATTTTTCGAAGAAGTCTTCTTTTGCCATGCTTTCAGGCTTGAGAATGTTGAGGTGCAGGTTGCCATCGCCTATATGGCCAAACCAGATGATTTCGAAATCCGGGTATTGCTCTGCCACCAAGGCGTCAATTTCCTGCAGAAACTCCGGAACTTTGGAGACAACCACAGAAATATCGTTCTTGTAGGGGAGGCGGGGCGCAATGGATTCCGAGATGCGCTCTCGTAGCTGCCACAGGTTCTGGGCCTGGGTTTCGCTCTGGCTGATGACCCCGTCCAATACCCAGCCTTTTTCCATGCATTGCTCAAACAGGCTCATGGCGTCGTCCATCACCTGATCTGAGGTCGCTTCAAATTCCAGCAACGCGTAGTAAGGCGCTTCGGTTTCGAAGGGAGCGGGCACTTGGCCGTGGGCGAGCACGTGCCCTATGGCTTCGTGGGAGAAAAACTCGTAAGCGGTCAGGTCAAGGCCGCTCTGGAAGGTTTTGAGCACATCCATGGTGTTGCTCAGGTCGTTCAGCCCAAGAACCAGTACGGTGAGGTTGTTCGGTTGGCGCGTCAGCTTCATGGTGGCTTCTGTAATAAAGCCGAGTGTACCTTCCGCACCGATGAAGAGATGACGCAGGTCGTAGCCTGTGTTGTTCTTCTCCAGGTCCTTGTTCAGCTCGAGAATATCACCTTTGCCAGTAACTACTTTCAGGCCGGCCACCCAGTCTCGGCTCATACCGTAGCGGATTACTTTAATGCCGCCTGCATTCGTCGAAATGTTTCCACCCAGCTGGCTGGAGCCGGCTGACGCGAAATCCACCGGATAATACAGCCCCTTGTCTTCCGCAAAGTTCTGCAGCTGTTCTGTTACAACACCCGCTTGGCAGCGAACCAGCCGGTCGCCGGCACTGAAATCCAGGATCTGGTTCATGTTATCTAAAGCAACGACCACTTCCCCATTTGCTGCCACTGCGCCTGCGCTGAGGCCGGTACGACCACCTGATGGAACCAGCGCCACGCGATTTTCATTGGCGAAACGCACCAGGGCCTGAACCTGTTCCGTGGTTTTAGGAAGCGCCACGGCAATCGGATCAGGCGCGTAAATTCGCGTCCAGTCCTTGCCATAATTCTCGAGATCGGCCGGGTCAGTCAGGATCTTTCCAGGCGCTTCACCGGTCGCTAACAGCTCTTTCAGGGAGGCAATGATCTGTTCAGAGTTCATGAATGCATCAGTCTCGTCGGGGTTGGGCCGAATTCTCTTGAAAAAAGCGTTTCAGATAACAACTTATCCGCTCACTTGATCCAGACGAACCGGCACGCTGTGAAAAGTTGCTTTTATGGTATCATACCGCCCCTGTTCTGTGAGCCAGCCCCGACAATCACTGGCTGCAGGTGATTTAATGCCACGAAAGGTTCGGAAACAAAGCCCATGTCAACGACGTCTCTCGAAAAGAGCAAAATCCGGATTCTGCTGCTGGAAGGCGTGCACCAGTCCGCACTGGACACCCTGAATGCTGCAGGTTACACCAACATTGAGTACCTCAGTCACTCGCTGGCCGAGGAAGATCTGATTGAGAAGATTGCCGATGCGCATTTTGTCGGCCTTCGCTCCCGCACTCAGTTGACCGCAAAGGTATTCGAGGCTGCCAAAAAGCTGGTTGCCGTGGGCTGTTTCTGCATTGGCACCAACCAGGTGGATTTACAGGCTGCAACCCGCAAGGGTATTGCGGTATTCAACGCACCTTTCTCCAACACCCGCAGCGTTGCTGAACTGGTTTTGGCGCAGGCCATTCTCCTGCTCCGCGGCGTACCCGAGAAGAGCGCCAAGGCGCATCGTGGCGAATGGCAGAAATCTGCCAAAGACAGCTATGAAATCCGCGGCAAGAAGCTGGGCATTATCGGTTACGGCAACATCGGCACCCAGTTCAGCGTTCTGGCTGAAGGATTGGGCATGGATGTGTACTTCTATGATGTGGTTTCCAAGCTGCCTATTGGCAATGCCACTCAGGTTGGCAGCTTGCAAGAACTGCTCAACATTTCTGATGTTGTGAGCCTGCATGTTCCTGAAACACCAGCCACCAAGTATATGTTCAAGGCTGAGCAGCTGGCGCAAATGAAGCCTGGCTCTATTTTGATGAACGCCTCGAGGGGCACAGTTGTTGATATCGATGCGCTTGCGGACTCCCTGAGAAGCGGCAAACTGCTGGGTGCCGCAGTTGACGTTTTCCCGGTGGAGCCAAAATCGAACAACGAGGAATTCGTATCCCCACTGCGCGAGTTCGACAACGTTATTCTGACACCTCACGTAGGTGGGTCCACCATCGAGGCTCAGGAAAACATTGGTCGTGAAGTGGCCGAGAAGCTGGCAATGTACAGCGATAACGGCACGTCTGTGTCGTCTGTTAACTTCCCGGAAGTTGCGCTGCCTTCACACCCGAACCAGCACCGCTTGCTGCACATTCACGAGAACGTGCCAGGCGTTATGTCTGAAATCAACCAGGTATTCTCCGACAACGACATCAACATTTGCGGCCAATACCTGCAGACCAAGGAAGACATTGGGTACGTGGTGATCGATGTCGATAAGGCCTACGGTGAACTTGCTCTGGAGAAACTGCTCCAGGTGAAAGGTACCATTCGCGCTCGCGTCTTATTTTAAGCAGCATGCGCCAATAAAAAACCGGAGCAGCAGCTCCGGTTTTTTTATGCCCGGCAAAGCCGGAACCTTGGTTGTTGGCAAGTTACTACATGGGAACCAGGGTCAGTTCTACACGGCGGTTTTGTTCGCGCCCAGCTGCGGTGTCATTAGAAGCTATGGGATAACGCTCGCCATACCCAACTGCACGGGTGCGCCGGGGCTCAATGCCTTGGTTAAGCAGAAAGTCCCGCACAGAGCCGGCACGACGTTCGCTGAGCAGCTGGTTGTAGCTGTCGGCGCCGGTGCTGTCTGTGTGGCCTTCAATCTGAATAACGGTCTTGTCGAACTCTTTCAGCACTAACGAAACAGACTCAAGCGTACCGGTGAACCCGGAGCGAATGGACGACTGGTCCGTATCGAATGTGATATTACCGGGCATTACCAGCTCAATCTGATCGCCGTTACGTACAACCCGAACGCCAGTGCCTTTCAGCTTGTGTCTCAATTCTGCTTCCTGGCGGTCCATGTAGTAGCCAATGCCGCCACCCACAGCTGCACCGCCTGCTGCACCAATGAGTGCACCTTTACCGCGGTCGCTTTTGCTTGAGGTGGCCGCGCCTACAGCTGCGCCGCCGATAGCGCCGATGATGCTACCTTTCGTTGCACTCGAGGTTTTCTCCTCATCGGTGTAAGGATCATAGGTCATGCAGCCGGCAAGGCCCATAGTCGTTACGGCTACTGCAAGCATTGTTTTTTTCACGCAATTCTCCTGTGGCAGTTTTTCTTCAGGCGCCATTCCATTAGAAAGCTTCCAGTGCCAGCCCCTTCCAGGTTCTGACTTCAAGCGTTGTCAGGAGCGCCCGCTGATGAATGTTCAAACGTATCGATAATTGTATTGAATACAGTTGCCTGTAAATCCTTGGCTTCATTAACCAGATGGTGACGTCCGTCGGCAATCCTCACCTCTTCCACCGCAGAAAATTTATTGCGGATAATTCTCAGGTTGTGCTGCCAGTCTACCGTTTGGTCTTTTTCACCTTGAACCACCGTAACCGGGAAGTTCACTGGGCGAGCCGATTCAATGTGCGGTATCCATGTTCGTAGCGCGCTTACCCAATCCACATGAACGGCTCTGGCCTGCAGTGGGTCATGCTCACGCAGGAAGCGTAAAAAGCGGGTGTTACCGCTATTCTCTGCAAAGACACGCTGCCACCGGGTGATAAACGGCTTCACCAAGGTGTGCAGTACCTTGGCGCCAAGCCACCCGGCGGGGCGCACCAACGGCGCCAACAAAACCACCTTCCGAAACTCCGACGTCTCTGTGGAATGGTGATTAGACAAGAGGTAGTCAATCAATATGGCACCTCCCGTACTCTGCCCCACCGCAAACCAGGGGCCGCGAACTTTGTCGCGCACCTGACTCAGAACTTCTGACAACACTGCCTGATACTCCAGGAAGCTGCCAATAGCTGCTGGCGTGCCATTGGAGAGTCCGTGGCCCGGCTGATCATACGCCAGCACATCAAAACCGGCTCCGAGGCAACGATCGATCAACTGGGTGTATAAACCAACGTGATCAAAATAGCCGTGCAGAATAAACACCGTACCCCGTTTAGCCTGAGACTCCGGCAGCCGGAAATAGTGCACCATGACCTCATGCTCATCGGCCGTTACATAGCCTTGATGATACGCAACTTCCGGATGCTCCACCCAAAGATCCAGGCCATAAAACCGGCAATAGGCCACCATTTCTTCACTGAGTTCTTCACGCCCACCCGGATCAAAAGGCTCCAGCCTCTTCAAAAGAGAGCTGCGATCCCAACCAGGTATTTCTATGGTATCTGTTTTCCAGTACACGTAGAGTTAAACGCCTGTCATGAATAGATAATACGAATTAAGATGCACAATCCTAACCCATAGCGGGGGCATAACACAGATGTTGCAACACCTAATTGAAACCGCACTGCGCCAAACCATGACCCGTTTGGTTCGGCCCGCACTTCACCCGGCAATTCCGGTTTCAGTTCAGCGCACGCTAATACGCCAGGCTTACCGCAGCTCGGTTCCGCCCCGCGACAGCCGCTTTCAAACAGGCACCCTGGCAGGCCTTTCGGTAATCCGAAGCTCTTTCGGAAAGGTTACCCGCGGTGCGGTGCTTTACCTGCACGGCGGTGGCTATATTATCGGTTCTGCCACTACCCACAAAGGCCTTACCGGCCACCTGGCCAAAGCCACTGGCTGCATAGTGGTTACACCAGATTACCGCCTTGCGCCGGAGCACCCTTTCCCGGCTGCTCTGGACGATGCAGAAGCAGCTTGGCGGGCGCTGATAGACGACGAGGGCTTTACGCCAGGGCAGATTGCCATAGCAGGCGATTCAGCGGGTGGTGGACTGGCGATTGCATTGGCCATGCGGCTGCGAGATAGCAATCAGCCACTACCGGCTTCGATTACGATTTTTTCACCCTGGACCGATCTCACCCAGAAAGACCTGTACTCCCCCGAATGTGAACCCGTGCTGCAAGCACATTGGACAGCAAAAGCTGCAAAGCTCTACGCTGCGCGGGAATCCCTGAGCCACCCGCTTATTTCACCTGTGTTCGGTAACTTTGAGGGCCTACCTCCGCTGCTGATCCAGGTCGGTAGCCAGGAGATTCTGCTTAACGATTCGGAACGCCTTGCAAAAGCAGCCCGGGCCGCAGGGGTTGATACGCAACTGGAGGTGTACAACGGCCTTTGGCATGTATTCCAGGTACATAGCGGCCAGTTAAGCCGTGCCACTGCTGCCATAAAAGCAGCAGGCAAACATATCAAAACGCATCTGGAAGACTGACGTCACCCTGAACAAGGGCTTCTTTGCGCTGCCTTGGCCACTGCTTGATATGCCACTCCAACTTTGATGCCCGGCTCCGATCCCCCGCAGGCAAGTTAAGCACCAGTTCCAGCGGGCCTTTGCCTCTCAGGCTTCGTGCGCCTTTGGGTGCGCCGGCCTGATGCTCGGCAAAGCGGCGAGGGACATCGGTGGTTATGCCCGTATAAAGCGCACCACGGGCGGTTCGAATCATATAAATATACCAGTCACTGGGCATCTGCCAACTCCTGCTTCCACTCTTTCACCTTCTTCTGCTGCAGCCAAAGCCCTCCCATGATCAACACCAGGCCAATATAGGTGGACGGTAAAATCTGTTCGCCCAGAATAAAATAGATGAATACCAGCGACAGGAAGGGCGAAATAAAAATCAGGTTACTCACCCTGGAGGTGTTTTCGGCCTTTTTCATCGCGTAAGACCAGAGCACAAAGGCAATGCCCATCTCGAATATGCCCACATAAAGTGCGGCGACCAGAGAGCCGGTTACCGGCAGAGACAGGCCTTCTGTCCACCAACAGATCAGGGCGATCACCGGGAGACCGAACAAGAAGTTCAGGAACAGGCCAACTACAGGGTCCCGGGTATCGCGGGTAGCAATAATCCAATAGGAGGCCCACACCAGTGTGCTGCCTATGGCCAGAGCGACACCCAAAGGGTCTGAAAAACTCAGGGATGTCACCGCACCCCGGGTGGCAATCACCACCACACCGGCATAGCACACCAGGCCAGCCAGAATATCCAGTTTGCGCAGACGATGCCCTAAAAACGGCACGGACAGGTAGGCCAACACCAGCGCCCAAGTGTAGTTCAGCGGCTGGGCCTCCTGTGCCGGTAGCCGGTCAAATGCGCCGAAAAGAAAAAAATAGTACAGGCACGGATTTATCAAGCCCATGCCAAACGATTGAATGTACTGTTTTTTCTTGAGCGAAAACACCAGATGCCAACGCTTTTGCAGCATCAGGATGATGGCCATAACCACCACAGACGCAGTGCAAGCCACCAACAGCATTTGCACTGGCGCCAGGTCTGCCAAGGCCAATTTGAACGCTGTGGCAACGGTAGACCAGAGCAGAACCGTGCCCAGCCCGTACATCATGGCTGTTTTCTGATCTTTCATTGCGCTTCTCCTTTTGGCACGCTTGCGCCACCTCTCACTGAATCCTGATATTCGTTGGCCCCGGGGTCCGATTCATCCGCCGCCAACCAGCGGTACAAGGTGCGCCGGTTAATGCCCAGAACCTGAGCAGCCCGGCGCTTATTGCCGCCCACTGCCTTCATTACTTCCGCCACATAGTTTTGCTGGAGGGTGTCCAGTGTGGGCCATGTGGAAATGCTCTCAGCTGTGGATGTAGTTTGTGGACTATCTGCCGCACCCTGGCGCTTGCGAATTCGCTCCGGCAGATGATCGGGCTGAATCGTGTCGCCTTCACAAAAGGTCACCGCCCTCTCGATAGCGCTGGCCAGTTCGCGGACATTTCCCGGGAAGGGATAGTCCATCAGAGTGCGGGAGCTGACTTCACTGAGCTTCAAAAACCCGCGCTGGTGCCGCCGCGCGGCTTCCCGCAGAAAGTGCATGGCAAGCAGATCGACATCATCCCCCCGCTCTCGCAGCGCAGGGATGCGAAGGCTCAGGGTTTCCAACCGGTAGTAAAGATCCTCCCGAAAACTGCCCTCGCTCACAGCTTTCAGCAGATCCACGTGGGTGGCGGCCAGAATGCGCACATCCACCGGCTCTTCCTGATCCGAGCCCACCGGTTTTACCATGCCCTCCTGCAGCACCCGAAGCAGTTTTGCCTGCAAGGCGAGAGACATTTCGCCAATTTCATCAAGCAACAAAGTGCCGCCGTGCGCTTCTGCAAACAGACCTTTCCGGGCCTGTCGGGCCCCGGTAAACGCGCCTGCCTCGTGGCCAAAAAACTCACTTTCCATGAGTTCTGCCGGTATGCCCGCACAATTAACCGCCACAAACGGCTTGGCACTTCGTTCGCTGGCACGGTGAATGGCTCGTGCCACCAACTCCTTGCCGGTTCCGCTTTCGCCGCAGATCAATACCGCGGCCTCACTGCGGGCAATTTGCCGAATTTCGGACCGGAGCCGGACCATGCTTTCGTGCTCGCCAATCAGCCCAAGAGATTCTTCTGCACTGCTGTGGGCTAGAAACTGCTGAAGCTGCTTTGTAAGATCGGCCTGGGTTAGCAGCCGCCTTATTTTCAGGCGCAGGTGATCTGTCGACAAAGGCTTGGTGAGAAAATCATCCGCCCCGGCTTTCAATGCCTCAACGGCCTGATCAACCGTTCCAAAGGCGGTGATAATTATAAAAGGCAGGCTGAGGCCTTCGGCCTGCGCGGTCTTGAGAAGCTCCAACCCGTCGCCATCGGGCAGGCGGAGATCGGACACCACCAAGTCGGGTGTTTCGGACTTGAGCATCCCGCAGGCCTCGTTTACGGTTCCCGCGCGGCTTACGCTGTAGCCATCCAGAGCAAGCTCCTCGCTCAACAGCAGGCCCAGGCTGGCATCGTCTTCCAGCAAAAGAATTTTTGCCTTGTAGTGGCTCATACCTCTGTCTCCACTGGCCAGTACAGGCTCATTCTGCACCCTCCTGATCCGCTGTCTGTGATTTCAATCCGGCCTCCATGTTCTTTAAGTACACTGCT
Source organism: Marinobacter salexigens (assembly GCF_002806945.1). Taxonomy (GTDB): domain Bacteria; phylum Pseudomonadota; class Gammaproteobacteria; order Pseudomonadales; family Oleiphilaceae; genus Marinobacter; species Marinobacter salexigens. Next base: position 905,694 of record NZ_NIHC01000001.1, on the reverse strand, counting down.
AACCACCGCCAGCCCCAGCCCCGTGCCTTCTCCGGCTGGCCGGGTACTGTAGAAGGGCTCAAACACAGCGTCCCGCTTTTCCGCCGCTATACCCGGGCCATCGTCCTCAACCCGCACTTCCCACTCGTTATCATAACGATGCAACGACAAGACCACCTCTGTACTGGCGGCCTGACAGGCGTTGCGCACCACGTTCAAACACGCCAGCTCCAGCCTTACGGGCTCCGCTCTGATACTGGCCTCCATCTCCAGCCCTTTACTTAGCAGGCGTTTGCCACGACATTTTTCGTCTTCAGCCGCGCGTTCCAATACATCCTTGAGGATCGAATCAAGCCGGATAGGCCGCCTGGAATCCGGTACATGGCGGAAACAGTCCAGAAGCTGCTGAATAATGGTGGTCATGCGCCCCACTTGATAGCCGATATCGTCCAGTTGCCGCCGCTGTTCGTCTGTCAGTTCGTGCCGGGCCAGGATGTTGGCGCGCCCTTGAATCACATTCAAGGGCGCGCCCAGTTCGTGAGCCACCCCGCCCGCCACTCGGCCGATCATGGCGATTTTTTCCTGATATTCCAGGCGCTCGGCCAATTGGCGTTCGGTGATTACCCGCTGCTGTATTTCCTCTTCGGCCCGAGCCATGCGCTGCCCCATATCCCGCACACCACCGTAAATCTGCCGTAATTCCCGGGGGCCGGAGGGTTCCGTATCAAATTGCCAGTTGCCCGGCGCCAACTCGGCCATGGCGGTCAATAGCCGGCGCACATGGCGGCCAACCGTTCCATAGTGCCCAAGCACCACCACCAGGATGACCGTTACCGCCAGGGCCGACCAGATAGACGCAGCCCAAAGACGGCTGGATGCCAGCAGTTCATGAAAATCACTGCGCCTGCGGGTGATTTGCAGCAACCCTTGTATGCGGCCATCGTCCGCCACCAATGGCGTGAAGTGGGAGAATACGGATTGCCCATCCACCCGCCGAAAGGCGCCCCCAAGCTCGCCACTGTTTATAACCTGTTCCGCACTGGCACTGTTACCCACGTCGGTATCCGCCAGGCCAAGGCTGGCAATTCGGGCTCCGGCTTTATCGAAAACCGATGCCCCGGAGACACGACCAATGCGGAAGATCGATTTAAGAGAATCGCCGATCACCAGCTCGTCTTTTTCCTGCATGGCACGGGAGAGCGGACCGCTGGCAGCGCGGGCCACCAGTTCCAGATCTTCCTGCAAGCGATCATTCAGAGCGCGTTCTACAGCCCCGAACCCCAGATATATGGCAAGGCCTCCGATGGTCAGCAAAGGGACAACAATGCTCAACACCAGGGTGAGTTGTATCGATCCAAACACCTGGCCAGCACTTCTGAGAGACGGTTTCATTCAGGCTCCAACAGCATAATTGCCACACATTTCTGCCACATGTGGCATTTCGCCACAACCCTCATTACCTGAGATTAACCAAGACGAACACACAACCCGTTGTTTTGTATATAAAATACCAAACACCCGAAAGCTGGCACAGCGTTTGATAAGTCTCTAGTGAACGCAAATCAAACAGGAGAAGTCGATCATGAACAAGCTACTCGTATCCATTACCGCCTCTGTCGCCCTGCTGGCTGCCGCTCCTGCCATGGCAGAACAAAACCCTGTAGCCACGGGAGGCTCTGAAGGCTATTCAAACCCTGCAGCCGCAGGTACGCAGAACACCCATTACAACGACGCTGAACTGAAACAGTTCATTAAAGCTCAGGAAGGGATCTCAGAAGTGCGTGAAGAATACATTGAGAAGATTGAATCAGCGGATTCCCAGCAAAAAGCCCAAAAGCTGCAAATGGAAGCAAACGATGAAATGGTAACGGTTATCGAGGACTCAGGCATGGATATCCCGACCTATAACGCCATTGCAACGGCCTATAGCAGTGAGCCAAAGGTACGCAACCGTATTGACGCGCTGATGTAAGCGCCAGTCGCAGCCGTAAAAACTGCTCATCAGTTTAGCCCCGCCACGCGGGGCTTTTTGCGTCCAGCCCCCTCCACTAGAGGTTAGTTGACAGACACGGGCGCGGAGACGAACTTGACTCCCTGACGTGCCAGTTCCGCGGAGCCACGTGCTGTCAGTTCGGAAATAAACTGGAACTGATCTTTGGGGTCAAAGGGATAAGCCTTCAGCCGGTAGTGCATGCCCCAAGGTTTGTTGAACACAATCACCAGCACAGGCTGCCAGGTTTTGGTTCGCGGGCTGGTAAAGGCAATGTCCCGGAGCAGATCACGCACCTGGCTGACATCATGATTAGCCTCCAGATGAAAATCTGCCACACACATGAGGTTATCCGTGCCGTCGTTACCGTTGGCAATCAAGGAGTTCCACAGTTTGTTGTGGGGAATGATCACTATCGTGTCGTCGGGAGTAATAATCTCGGCAGCCCGCGTATTGATGGCTCGCACCTGGCCGTATTGTCCATCCACTTCAATCCAGTCGCCTGGCCGGTAAGGCATTTCATAAAGGGTAACAATGCCGGCGATCAGGCTGTTGGCGTAATCCTTGAACGCAAAACCCAGCGCCAGGGCCAGTGCACCAAAAATAGCCACCATGTTTTCGAACGACGGCTCCACCAAAATCGGAACTACGATCACGATCGTGGCCAGAATAATCAGCAACCGAAGCAGAGGCACAGATGCCAAGAGGTAGAGGCGTGGCTTGCCGCCCAGCTTTTCTGCAACACGTGGAAGTACCTTTTGAACCGCAACGGTGATCAGAGAGGCAATAACGACAACCAGCAAAGCCTTCAGCAGCGCCTGGCCGGTTATAGAGGCAAAGGCAGCCTTGATTCCAAGATCATCAATCATACGAACTCCTAGAACTGGTCAAGGGGAAACCCCCAACTCTGCAGATGGCGCCTGACAGTGGGGTATCCGATAGGCGTAACCTGCCAACGCCCGTCAAGCTGGTCGCAGCTTACCAATTCCGCACGCTTTAACCGCGACAGCACCAGGCTCAACTCGTAGGTGGAGACACCGGTAACTATCTCCAGCGATTCCGCATCAAGGCCGTTATGCAGTAACAACCCATGCAGAATAAAACCGGTAACACCTTCCTTGCTTTGGGGCATATTCGGGAGACTCAGCCGACCCAGGGGTACAACCCAGCAATCCGCTGCCTCGCTGTGCTTGTGTGCTTTGTCCTCGGCCTCCTCCAGCTTGGCATCGTCATCGGGCCGTGCCCGCAAGGCCCTTTGCCAAATGGCCAGAGCCACACCGGGGTTACCTCGGGAAGTCGCTGCAAGGTCACGCAAAAAAGTGCTGTATTTGCGTTTTTTGGATTTTTTGTCGTTTTCGGCTTCGTCTGTTTCGGGACAGGGCAGCACATAAAGGCCGTCGCCAGTCATTCTAGCCACCACCGGTGAGTCGCTTTTACCGGATGCCAGGTAGGTAAACCAGATACCCAGGCGCTCGGCCTCCATGGGTGCAGGTGTCCAGGGCGACATCTGGGCATTCTCAAGATAATGCCCCCAGTACCGCCAGCACCAACTGGAGCTCCCCACGATACCCGCCCCCGTATTGCCATTCGCGATACGACGAAATAGCTCTTTCACCAGAGCCAGACCTGAAAGGCTCCGCAGCCAGAAATCAGCAAGCTCGGGGATCACCCAGGGGCGAGACAAATCCTGCTTATCCCACCATTCACCAGCCTCATGATCGTTAAATGAAAGGGTTTTGGGCGGTGCAATGATGCGCCATTTCTCACCATCTCTTGCAATGGAGTCTGGCTTTTCAGGTGCTGAAAACCGCGCAAGCGCCTGCGCCACCCCGGAAAAAGGCGGCGCTACCAGGCAGACAACTTCGCGGCTGAGCGAGCCCTCGGAGCGTGCCTGCCTCAGACTACAAGCAATAGCCTCAGCCTGGTGTGAATAATCCGGCTCTGGTGCCAGCCGCCGCTGCTGGGCAGCAGACAGTTCTGGCAACTCATCCATGCTTTCAAACGGTTCTTCCGCCTGTGAAACCCCTGCCCTCAATTGTTTGAGGGCATGACGAATCGCATCCTTGAGCGATCGCCGCACGGATGTTTGCGGCAGCGCCCACTGGTCGGCTGGTATTAGCCCACCGGGGAGACAAGAGTCGGCCGTGTTGTCGTTGGTTTTGTCCTTCAAAAAAACAGCTCCTGCGTGACCAGCCGCTACCCTGTTTATTCAGGCACCAGCCAGCCGTGTTCGTGGGAAAGGCCCAGTGCAGACTCGCCTGCAACACCATCAATCATGGCAGAAAAACGGTCATCAAACCCCCATGGTGGGTTAACCACCAGCATGCCGGAACCTGTCATGCCTCGCTCGGGAGGTGTTTTCAAGTGCACCTCACTGCACCACACTTTGCGCAGCGGGCTGTCTTTTACTGCTTGTTTCAACGTAGCTTGCAGGCCGCTGGTGAGAACCGGATACCAAACAAGATAGACCCCGTGGCGACACTTCTGCCAGGCTTTTTGCAGGGTAGCTGCTACATCGGAATATTCGGTTTTTATTTCATAGGAAGGATCAATCAGTACCATCAGCCTGGGTTGCGCGGGAGGCAGTTGCCTCAATAGCCCCTCCAGGCCATCTTCGTGCAACACCCGCACCTTCTGGTCCGCCGCCCAACCAGCAAGCTGTCCACTTTCCGTGGGGTGCAGTTCGAAAGCTGTCAGCGAATCACCCGGGCGCAGGAACTGACGAAACCAGACGGGCGAGCCGGGATACACCGTCAGCGGCTCCTCTCCAGCGTTGAACCGGGACAACACCTTCAATACCAACGGCCAATCTTCAGACACCAAACTGTTACGGCTCGCCCAAAGCTTTTGAACGCCCGAATCCGCCTCTGCCGTTTTCCGTGCTCGCTCGCTCTTCAGGTCGTAGATGGCGCTACCCGCGTGGGTATCAAAGCAGGCAATGGCGGACGCCTTTGTCTGCATCATAGATAAGGCCAGCGTTAGCGCCCCATGCTTCTGAACATCGGCGAAGTTTCCGGCGTGAAAGGCGTGAAGATAACTCAGCATAGATTGACTCCCTGTTAACAGAATCCATTAAGCCCGAGCGCGCACCTTCAGCGCAAGGAATCCTCGGCATAGCGCTCATTGACCCAGTGCAAAAAACGCTTGCACCTGACAGCCTCAGAAAACATAATTGCGAATGATAATGCATCCCATTACTTTAACCATCCCGCAATCCCGGAGTTATTAATGATAGCCATGTTTCGTCCAGCCCCTCTTGCGCTCACTATTGCCGCTGTCCTGAGCACTGGCTGCGCCAGCACTCAATCAGAATCCGCAGCATCCCAGCCTGCCACCAAAGCCACAGTTGTGGAGCACTACGCAAGTCTGGCCCATGCCGGTTATGAAGATGCATTGATTACCGCCAAAACTCTGGACGAAGCTACCGACCGTTTGATCGCCAACCCCACAGCAGCCAACTTGCAAGCCGCTAAAGAAGCATGGTTGGCTGCTCGTGTTCCTTATCAGCAAACAGAAGTATTCCGCTTTGGCAACGCGATTGTGGACGATTGGGAAGGCCAGCTGAACGCTTGGCCTCTGGATGAAGGGCTGATCGATTACGTGCAGGCCGACGACTACCAGTATGAACTGGGCAATGCGGGCGCAACCGCCAATATCATTGGCAGCACAAGCGTGAATGTGGGCGGCGAAACTCTGGATGTAAAAAACCTCACACCAGAGCTGCTTGCCAACCTGAATGAGATCGGTGGTTCAGAAGCAAACGTGGCGACCGGCTACCATGCCATTGAATTTCTGCTTTGGGGGCAAGATCTGCACGGCTTTGAGGCTGGCAGCGGCGAACGCCCAGTAAGCGATTACGCCAAGGGTGCTGACTGCACTAACGGAAACTGCGGGCGTCGTGGGGAGTACCTGGATGCAGTAACTGATCTTCTGGTTTCAGACCTTGAATGGATGGTTGCTCAATGGGCACCGGAAGCCTCAGACAACTACCGCAGCCAGCTTATGGCCGCCGATGCCAACGAAGGTGTGCAAAAAATGCTGTTCGGCATGGGCTCTCTGTCGCTAGGCGAACTAGCTGGTGAGCGCATGAAGGTGGCTCTTGAAGCCAACTCCTACGAAGACGAGCACGACTGTTTCAGTGATAACACCCACAACTCGCATTATTACAATGGCCAGGGCATTCAGAACGTCTATACCGGCAACTACCGCCGTGTAGACGGCAGCCTGGTATCTGGTCCGTCGCTATCTGCCTTGGTCGCCCAAACCAACCCCGAGTTGGACGCTCGGCTGAATGCGCAACTGGAGGCTTCTATGGAAGCATTGGGCGTAATGAAAGCCAAAGCCGAATCAAACCAGAACCCCATGCCCTTTGATATGATGATTGCACCGGGTAATGCGAAAGGCGCGAGTATAGTGAACGGCGCAATTATGGCATTGGTGGAGCAAACCGGCTCCATTGAACAAGCCGCTCGTCAACTGGGCCTGGAAGCCTTGTCACCAGATGACGCTGGCCATGCATTCTGATAATCCGCGAAAAGAAATGACCGGGATTAAAAAAACACCTGTGCTGTTGCTGCTGGCCTTATGCCTGCCTGCTCACGCAGGCTTCCCATTGCAGGATACGCCTCTCACAGGTGGGGAGGGCACGGTTGAGCAGTTCGACACCAACGCCTACTCCCTGCCCCAAGGCAACCTTTCCATGACCAAGCGCCTGGATTTCAGCGTAGGCAACAGCTTTTTCCGCAATCCCTGGGTTGAAGCGCCGGCCAGCACCACGGCACGGGATGGATTAGGCCCTTTGTTCAATACCAACTCCTGTCAGGGCTGCCATATCAAAGACGGCCGAGGCCACCCTCCGGGGATAGATGAACCACCCGTATCCCTGTTTTTGCGCTTGGCTGTTCCGGCCGACCCGGAAACAGATGCAGACATTCTTCTGACCCACGGATTCAAACCGGCGCCGGTTTACGGGAGCCAACTACAAACCGCTGCCCTGCCCGCCGCCAAGCCAGAAGCCGATATGGTGCTGACATGGAACATGCTAACCAAAACCCTGGCTGATGGTACCGAGGTAGAACTGAGGGAACCGGTTTATCGCATAGAGAACCCCAACTATGGCCCTCTGCCCGAGGATCTTCTGATTTCACCCCGGGTCGCGCCGCCCATGATTGGAATGGGCCTGCTCGAAGCCATCCCGATTGCCGATCTGGAAGCCCTGGCCGACCCTCAGGATGAAAATGGCGACGGCATTTCCGGCAAACTCAATCAGGTATGGGATCTTGAAACCGAGCAGACAGTGCCTGGCCGGTTTGGCTGGAAAGCCGCAGAGCCCAATGTGCACCAGCAAAGCATGGGTGCGTTTGCCGGCGATATGGGACTAACCTCCAGCCTTAAGCCAACCACCGACTGCACGCCAGAACAGGAATGCGACCGTTTCCCTGACGGTGGTCAGCCGGAAGTCAGCGACAAGATCGCAAACTTTGTTACCTTCTACGCAAAGAGCCTGGCAGTGCCCGCCCGGCGCAACATGGAAGATCCATCAGTGCAAAAGGGCGCACGGCTCTTTAACGAAACCGGATGTGCCGGGTGCCATACTCCCAGGCACACCACCGGAACAGACCCGGACCGCCCGGACCTGAGCAACCAGACCATCTGGCCCTATACCGACATGCTGCTGCACGATATGGGCCCTGCCCTCGCCGACGGCCGGGATGAGTTTCTGGCCAATGGCAACGAGTGGCGCACCCAGCCTCTCTGGGGCATTGGCCTGGCGCAGACCGTTAATCCGCAAGCGGGTTTTTTACATGATGGCCGGGCACGCACTCTTGAAGAAGCCATTCTCTGGCACGGCGGGGAAGCCGCTCCGGCGGTGGCGCGTTTCAGCGGGTTCAGCGCCAAAGACCGACAGGCACTGATCGATTTTCTGAATTCCCTTTGATGGAGCCCTACATGACGCGACTGACCCTGGCTATTTTCCTCGCCTCATCACTGGCTGCCTCCCCACTGATGGCGGCAAATGCCAACAATACTGATACGCCGACTGCTGAATACCGCAAGCAATGGCACAGTGACATTCTCACGGGTTATCAGAATCTGGCGGCACAAAGCCAAGCTTTGGCAACTCAGGCAACGACCTACTGCCAAGCCCCGTCATCTGAAGGGTTTGAGCAAACGCAACAGGCTTGGCTGGAAGCATTTCTGGCCTGGCAGCAGGTCCGTTTTGTGGATTTCGGCCCGGTAGAACAGGGGAATCGCGCCTGGCAATTCCAGTTCTGGCCAGATCCCAAAAACCTGGTGGCCCGCAAGGCCTCCCACCTGCTTAAAGGCGATACGCCGATCACACCTGAAAAAGTCAGCGAATCCGGCGTTGCTGTACAGGGTTTTCCAATGGCGGAGTACTTGCTGTACGACCAGGCATTCAATAATGGCGAAGAAGCTTTGCCAACCGGTCGCAGTTGTAAACTACTGGTCGCCGTAACCCGCCATATCGCCGGCAATGGCCAATCGTTGGCGAATGACTGGAAGGGCTTTCAGAGCAACTACCTTGGCAGCCATCAGTACACGGATACAACCATCCGATCTGCCATGGCCGGGCTGGAGATACTTGAGGAGCGGCGTTTGGCTACGCCAATGGGGCTGCGCGGCAATGGCAAGCGCTCGGTTTACGCCGCCGATGCCTGGCGCAGCGAAGCTAGTCTTGCCGCCATAGACGCCAGTGTTCGAGGGCTCAAACAAAGCTTCCTGCCAGCTTTCTCTAAACTTCTCAACGACCGGGAGCAAACCGAGCTGGCCGAGCAGATCGAGCAAGGGTTTAACGAAGTACTGGCCAACTTCCCGGAACTCGACCGTCCAATGGCCCCCCTACTCGCTGACGACAACGCCTACAAAATGCTGCAAAGCCTGTATATCGACGTCACTCAGCTGACCTCGCTGGTGAACGACCGGGCAGCTGTTGAACTTGGGGTTGTGCGCGGCTTCAATTCCAGCGACGGAGACTGAGGAAAGGTCCATGCCTGAACTGACTCGCCGAAGCCTTATTAAAACCGCCCTCGCCGGCAGCGCAGCTTTCACTCTCTCCGGCTGCAGCATACTGCCCCGCAAAGCCGCCAGCCATAGCCCTCAGCAATACACGGGTGCCGTCGGTTTGCCTGGCGACCGCTTCGCTGTGGGCGCGATTGCGCCAGACGGCAAGATGCTTTGGCAATCACCGGTCAACACTCGCTGCCACAGCGGCTGCAACCGTCCTGGCACTGCACAGGTCGCGTTCTTTGAGCGCCGGCCTGGCTGGGCATTTTACGTGCTCAATAGCACATCAGGCGAACGGCTGCACCGCATTATCGCCGCCGAAGGCGAACACTTTGTGGGCCATGGGGTGTTCTCACCAGACGGTCGATACCTGTATGCCCCGGCGAACCGCTACGAACCCGGGGAAGGGATCATTGCGGTGTACGATAGCCACCGCGGTTATCAACGAGCCAACACCTTTGAGCTGAACGGCATAGGCCCGCACCAGATCACGCTGCACCCGGACGGCCAAACATTGATTGTCGGGCTGGGCGGTATTCTTACCCACCCGGATTACGATCGCATCAAACTCAACCTGCCCACCATGAAACCTGCGCTGGTGATGATGGACAGGGGCTCCGGCGAGATTCTTGGCCGATTCCAGCCATCCCACCATCAGCTAAGCACCCGACATGTGGATGCAGCGCCCGACGGCACTCTCTATGCGGCCTATCAATATCAGGGGCCAGCCCATGAGCTGCCGCCGCTTGTGGCTCGTTACCGCAACGGGCACTACGAAGAGATCGACCTGGGTGAGGATATTCACCGGGCGCTGGGCAATTACATTGCCAGCATAGTCGCCCACCCCGAAAACGACTTGGTGGCCATTGCCTCGCCCATCGGAGGCACAGCGCTGATTTTCAACAGCCGCTCAGGGGCGATTATCGAAAAAGCCGCCATCCCGGATTGCGCTGGCGTTGAAGCTCTGGCCGGCGGAGACTTTCTGGTGTCCTCAGGCCGTGGCAAACTGGTGCGAATAGGCAAGGGCAAGCCAGCAAAAGAGATTGCCAGCATGCCGGTTCAGTGGGATCACCACCTGGTGTAAAAGCGTTGATGTGCATTCCGGGGTTCAGAGGAGTAGATCCTGCTGGTATCCTTGGCTATCCAATTCCCGGAGGATGGCGGCTTGTCCCAGCAACAGACACCCACACAGAACAACACCACTTCGCAAGACAGCGCCCAGGCTGCAACCGGCACTCTGGAGCGCTCTGTCGACCGGCTCTATAGCCTGATTGCCAACGAGGAAGACGCACGGGTGTGTAAAGACATCCCTGCGGAAGCTTGCAACGTGGTGCCCCGCAATTTTTTCCTGATTCTGACAGCCAACGTACTCACCAAGCTGGGCGACTTGCTGATCAGCCCGAAAACCGTGCTTGCGTGGCTGATGAGTGCCATTGGCGCACCGGCTCTGGTGGCCTGGCTGGTTCCTATTCGGGAGTCCGGCTCCATGGTTCCCCAGATGATGATTGCAGCCTGGGTTCGTCGCAAACCTGTGCGTAAATGGTTCTGGACGATTGGCAGCTTTGGCCAGGCAATCAGTGTTGCGGCTATGGCTGCTTGCGTGTGGTTTCTTGAAGGCTATACCGCCGGTGCCGGCATCGTCGCTGCGCTGGTTGTATTTTCCCTGTCACGGGGCTTCTGCTCCGTGGCCATGAAAGATGTTCAGGGAAAGTGCATTCCGAAAACCCGCAGGGGCAGGCTCTCGGGCCTGGCAGCCACTATTGGCGGCACGGCAACCGTTTTACTAACGATTGTTTTGTTCAGGGATCAAGGTGACCCGACTTTGGCATTTTATAGCCTCCTGCTTTTGTTGGCTGCCGCCCTTTGGGTGATTGCCGGAGCATTGTTCGCAGGCGTAGAAGAGCACGAAGGTGAAACCGGCGGTGGTGGCAACGCCCTCACGGAAGCCTTCAAAAGCCTGTCATTGCTGCGCGATGATGCACTTTTCCGAAACTTTGTTATTACCCGAGCACTGCTGCTGTGCTCGGCTCTCGCATCACCCTACTTTGTGGTCTTGGCGCAAAAGGAATCGGATACGGGTTTGATGCTTGGCGTGTTCCTCCTGGCGAGCAGTCTGGCCAGCTCCGTATCCGCCAGCTTCTGGGGCTGGATGGCAGACACCTCCAGCCGGCGCGTGATGATTCGCGGTGCGGCAATCGCAAGTGCTGTGTGCTTGTCGGTTGGCCTCACCGCCATGTTCGTCGGCACGGGCGTTGGCAATGGCTGGTTTTACCCCTTGGCCTTCTTTATTTTGAGTATTGCCCATGCGGGCGTGAGGCTGGGACGAAAAACGTATCTGGTGGATATGGCAGGAGGCAACAAACGCACGGATTACACGGCCGTGAGCAATACCGTGATCGGATTTTTGTTGCTTGCGACCGGGGGATTAACCGCACTGCTGTCCCTGATTTCAAACTCCGCAGTGATTGTAGTGCTCGGTTTGATGGGGCTGGCAGGAACCCTGAGTGCCATTCGCCTGAAGGAAGTTACCGGCGGCTGACCTGCCAGTCGCCACGCAATTTCTCATGAATTGCTTTAAACAGGTGCCTTGCCATCATTCAGTGCCAAGGCACCTTTCACAATGCGATAGATCAGCCAAATGGCGGTGCCCATAAGAATAAACCATCCGACAATAATAAAGCTGGTTACTACACCAATGACCGTCCACAACAAGCCCAACCAGAAGGTTCTGATCTGCCAGCGGAAATGGGGTTCCACCCAGGTATTACGAACGTCATCGAGCTTCACGTAATTAATAATTACGCCTACCAAACCGGTGATACCGCCCAGAAAAAACGACAACCCCTGAAGAATGTAAACAACCACTGCAAGATTGCGTGCAGGGTCAGATCGGCGCGCCAGCTCATCTTCACCAGCAGGAATATATTCCGGGTCAGCCAAGGCACATCTCCTTTTTCAAAATGAGCAGAAAGCTTAACACAGGCGCAGAGTCCATTTTCCGCCCAAAGGGTCAGTGTTTATCAGGGCGATATCCAAGCCGGAAGCCACCCCAGTGTCGCCCATTAACATATACTGGTACAGAAAGATCGTGCATGATTTCACCCGTATCGCGCCGGTAGGTTTGCAGCAGCATGTCCTCGGTATGACTGCCGCAGCGTATTCCCGTGCGGTCGTTAAACAATCGCTTGCTGCGGCTACGCATCAAATCCGTGGCCACATCTCCGGTAGGCGCATGAGCAAACTCCCGGTTATGGGTAGGCACATAGCCATCCGGGGCTGCAGCAATCGCAAATACCAATGCAGGGTGGGAACTCTTCACAGTTTCCTGCACCTGTGGCAAAAACTGATCGGTAAAGGCATCAAAGCTGCTTGAATACTTGGCAGGTTGAGTACCAGAAATCACTTTTCTCGCCGCGTCGAACAGGGCATTTTCTGTCAACTTACCATCTCGCATCGCTTGCTCAAAAATCTGACCAATCTGACTGGCACCAGCGCGGGCTTGTTCGTAGAAGAATCTGTGGTAGCTGGAATCACTATTCATCGCAAACGTCGCATTGGCGACTTCCGCAAGCTCCATCAGTGTTGCCGCCTGCTCTGCAAGCGACGCAACGCTGGTGTCACTTTCAGTGATCTGATCGCGCACGGTTTCAATGGCCGTGAATACATGACCCAGGCTGAGCTCGTTGTTCTGATCTATCTCTGCAATACGGGCAATCTGCTGTTGAACCCGATCAGACTGATCGCGTATCAGATCTAGCTGCTCGCCAACCCCTTCTACAGACACCAGCCCTTCTTCAACACTGCGAGCAAGATTCTCTATGCGAGTGACAATCAACGCTGTATCGGAACGGATTTCCTGCAGCGTTTCCGCTACCTCACCGGTAGCTTGAGCGGTGCGGCCTGCCAACTGACGGACTTCATCTGCCACCACTGCAAAGCCACGCCCTTGATCGCCTGCACGAGCCGCTTCAATGGCTGCGTTAAGTGCCAGCAAGTTAGTCTGTTCCGCAATGCCCTGAATGGTGCTGGTTACGCCCTGGATTTTGTTGGACTTGTCGTTCAGCTCCTGAATCAAACGCAGGTTTTCACCTGACTGCTGATGTACCTCGCGTATGCTATCAATAGCATTGGTGAGCGCCTGGCGCCCTTCGGTGCTGGCCTCACGATTTTGCAGAGCCATTGTGGCTGCTTCAGTAGCCTGCTGCGAAGACTCCCTGACCGTCTCAGTAATCTGCCCTGCATAATCTGCCATTTGCGCGGTTTCCTGCACCTGCAAATCCAGTCGTAATTTGAGCTGGTCGGCTGCGTAGGATACTTGCGCCGCAGAGATTGCGTTTTTATCTGCACTACCAGAAAGAGCCTCCGTCAAAGCTTTACCTGTTTGAGCATTAGCAAGCAATTGCTTACACCGGGCTCTCACTGGGTGACTTTCATCCAACGTTCCATCGTTCAGGCCATCCAAACCGCGATCCATTGGTGCCAGAACTCTCACTACAAGGTAGGAGGTTGCCGCTACAAGGCCGATAAGCAGACCGACAGAAAGGGAGGCAGGATCCAAACCTAACAAAGGTGCCACCAGGATACTGGCAATCGCAAGAACAATGACGCCTGCGCATCCCCAAAATATCGTTGTACGGTCAAGCAACCCCATAAACACCCCTTGGTTATTATTGTTTCTGGTAGGTACACAGTTATCCGGCCACTTTAGAGATTAAATAATTGAAGTAGATTAATAACTCATACTTTCGTTGATTAACTTATCGACCAAAATCGGTGTTTCTTAAACTCAAAAACCGAAAACCCGATGTGCCCATCTACTCAGGCGATCAGGTTTCCGGTTTTACAGAGCGCTAACTAACCATTCAGGCGCCGATCACACCCCCATCATCCCGGGTCACGATGACTGTTGCGTCCCGCGGGTGATCCCCCTCGTTGCCAAAGGGCCAGTCCCTGGCCGGGTGCTGGATGTTAACAAACATGGTTTTAACATCCGGCGTGGTTACAACTCCGGTCACCTCGCACCCCTGGGGCCCTACGAAGAAACGGCGAATATCACGGGTTTCGGGATTAGCCGCAAGCATCATATTGTTCTGGTACGGAGGCGCATCAGAACCATCGGTCTGAATCCAGAGGCGGCCATTGTAGTCAAACCACAAGCCATCCGGGCTGTTGAAGATGTTGTCGTCGGTCAGCGATACAACCACCTCTCCATCCACAACCGTTTCTGTGCCCTGTTCTCCTGCCAACACAAAAATATCCCACTGGAACCCTGTTGCTGCAAAGTCATCGCCGCTTTCGCTCCAGCGAATGATATGACCCGTGCGGTTTTCTGCCCTGGGGTTTGCAGCGTTTACCTGCTCCTCGGTGCGCCGGGAGTTATTGGTCAGGGTAAAATAAACCTCGCCTGAATTCGGGTCTACCGCTCCCCATTCCGGGCGATCCATTGGCGTTGCGCCGGCAATGTCTGCAGCCAGACGGGTATTCAGGAGCACATCCGCCTGATTTTCAAAACCATCAAACTCCAGGTTACCCACCACTGTGCCCCGGGCTGCCTCTACACTGGCCGCAAAGCCAGGGTCATCAAGCGACAGCGGCAGCCAGTCGCCGGAGCCATCCTCGTTATACCGGGCAACGTACAGGGTGCCTTCATCCAGCAAATAGCCACTGGCGGTTGCTGCGTAGTATGGCCGCGCGGATACAAACTTGTAGATGTACTCAAAGCGGGAATCGTCTCCGGAATAACACACAACCGGCTTGCCTTCTTCCACCGGTGCAAAGATCACCCCTTCGTGGCCAAAACGGCCAAGGGCGGTGCGCTTCTGGGGCTTGCTCTCCGGCGTAAACGGGTCAATTTCAACCATGTAGCCGTAGGTATTGGCTTCGTTGCGATAATCGTCTTCAGCGCTTTGAGCCGTGGGGGTAATGTTGAAGCGCACGTACTGATCATCTCCGCCTTCGGCAAGCTCCCAATCGTAACGGCTCGCACCACCAACGCCATGACGAGTCTGCTCGCGCGGTCTGGCACCTGAACTATTGGCGAAATACCCGTGCCAGTTTTCCTCTGCAGCCAGATAGGTTCCCCAAGGAGTTGGCCCCATGGAGCAGTTGTTCAACGTGCCCCGGGTTCGGGTGCCACCCTTGCTGAAGCGGGTCGAAAGCTTTTGATAGCCGCGCAGGGGACCACGAATATCCATCTCTGTGTTGCCCGTAACCCGACGGTTGAAGGGGCTTCCGAATACTATATCCCAATTACCGGTACTGTCTTTTTTGATATGCACCACAGATACGCCATGGGCAGCTACTTCCTTGCGCACTTCGTCGGCAGGACGCATTCCACTGGCAGTATAGGTGGGGCCGTCCGGGTGAAGCGCTGCCTGGTTGATGTACTCATGGTTCATCACCAACAGCCCTTCATCTGACGAGCTACCGCCGGCCTTAAAATCAATCGGGAAAAAGTGCATGCCATCGTGGTGCATGCCTACCTGCTGCTCCTGATCCGCCCCGGAGTTGGAAGCGTCTGCCCGAAATGCCGGGTAGGAACCGGTGATTGGTGTTCCCCAAGGCAAAAAGGCCTTGGTGGAGTATCCAGCAGGTACCACCACTTTGTTTGCGGTTGAAACGGCTATTGCCGCGAACCCAAGCTCTGTTGCACTGCCCTCGCCCAAACCAGCATTTCCATTGCCGCCATTGCTTTTGTCATCGCTATCACTGTCACTTCCACAACCCGCAATCCCGAAACCCATAATACTGGCCAGAGCCGCGCCAACCCCACCTTTCATCAGGGTGCGCCGCTGCATGCGTGCAGCCAGTACGTCTTGAAACGCCCTGTTGCCAGAATGGTTTACAACGGGTTCGTAGTCAGGATCCAGATAATCGGGATCAAGGTCGTGCTTCGCCATGCTTTGTCTCTCCTGGTCTCTCTCGATAAACAATAAGTGGGTGTTGTTGAGAACACAGTGTCGACGGAGCAGATGACAATACGGAGACAGTAAAACGACAAAACCGTTAATCTTTTCTGACAAAGATTAACGGTTTTGATGAAATCAGGCGGAGCACTCCGGCGCAAGTACTGCGCGCCAGGGCCAGGACACGATTACTTCGTCATGTCGTCATAACCTTCTTCCATGGCATCGCCTGCTTCTTCAGCGGCTTCGCCCATTTCGTCGCCAACATTCTCGGCACCTTCCTTCATTTCGCCGATTACGCCTTCATCCTGACCAGTGGCTTCTTCATAGGTCTCTTCCACGGAATTGCTCGCGTCATCCATCATTTCTTCAGCGTTGTCTGCGGCCCTTTCAAAATCAGCTCCTTCATTGTCATCGGAGCTACAAGCAGCGAGCCCTAAAGTCAAAAACATGAGAAGAGCACTGAGAGTAAATTTATTCATAACATATCCCTCCGTCGGTAAACATTTGTAACACCGCACAGAGTACGGCCATGGCCGGCACCACACAATTACCTGCTGATTACTCTTTGTTAAACCAACCGCCCTCACACCAACTGAAAAATCCGATGCTGGCTTAACGGCCCGCCAGCCCATACCACCTATCATTCCAGGCCAACCTCGCTTACACTAAGCCAACCTGTTGCATTGCAAGATTGTCCGACATAGATTTAAAGAACGCGCACCGCAACGGAGAAACACCATGAATGCCAAAACCCATGACGCTCTTCATGACACGCCTAATGACACCCTGGATTCGCAAACAGCAAAAAAGCAGACAGAAAACCCTACAAAGCCCCCAGCTGCTGGAAAATGGAAAGACCCAAAGCGCTACCTCTGGTTATTAGGCCCCGCTTTGCCGGGTATTGGCCTGGCAGCGCTGACCGGTTATGCAATAGCACCTAAAAAGCTTAAATTTCTGGCATGGACGGGACCGGTGTTGGTGCATGGCGTCATTCCCGCGCTGGATCGTGCCATTGGTGAGGACCAGAGCAACCCGCCCGAGTCGGCGGTCAGTTCCCTGGAGCAAGACAAGTATTACAACCGCATTGTTAAGGCCTTCATTCCTGGCCAATACGCACTGACGGTAATGGGCGCATGGCTTGCCAGTCGCAAGAAAACCCCTATTGAAGACAAGATCGGCCTGACGCTGTCCGTTGGCGCCATCAATGGCGTTGGCATTAACACGGCTCATGAGCTTGGCCACAAATCGAACAAGCTAAACAAACTGCTGGCCATGGCGGCGTTGGCCCCCACGGGCTACACCCACTTTGTGGTTGAGCACAACTTTGGCCACCACAAGCGCGTAGCAACCCCCGAAGACCCTGCTAGCAGCCGTATGGGGGAGAGTTTCTGGAAGTTCTTACCCCGTACTGTGATTGGCGGTATGAAGTCTGCGGTGAAAATCGAGAAGGAGCGGCTGGCTCGAAAGGGCAAGGGGTTCTGGAGTTTGGATAATGAGCTTCTCCAGGGCTGGGTCATGAGTGCAGGTTTTTTCGGAGCGACGACTTTGATTTGTGGGCCGCGGGCAGTTCCTTTCCTTGCCGCCCAGGCGGCTTACGGTGCCAGCCTGCTGGAAAGTGTGAATTACATTGAGCACTACGGACTGCTGCGCCAGAAAGACAAAAACGGAAAATATGAGCGTACGCAACCAGAGCATAGTTGGAACAGTAATCATATTGTGACGAATCTGTTTTTGTATCAGCTGCAGCGCCATTCTGATCACCATGCTCATCCACAGCGCAGTTATCAGGCGTTGCGCCACTTTGAGAAGGCCCCGCAGTTACCCGGTGGTTATGCGTCCATGCTGGCGCCAGCTTATGTGCCTCAGTGGTGGTACGAGACCATGGACAAGCGGGTGATTGATCACTACGAGGGCGATCTGAGCAAGATCAACTGGGATCCGGATCGTAAGGCGGAGTTGATGGCCAGGTATGCGGATTACGCGGCTGAGGTGGCTGCCAAGGCTGCGGCTCGTCGGGAGGAAGAAGCGGGTTCGGCTTCGGAGAAGGCTGCCTGACGAACACTGATGGCTGGGAGCTTGGAATCTGCTGGTGCTCTTGCTTGGGTGCTGGCGCCCGGTGGGGCAAGACTCCCGAAACACGCTGTGAATACCCCTGCGGGGCCCGGCCAGCAATCGCAGATTGCTGTCGTTCAGCTGCGCATGAAGCTGCGCTTCATAAACGCTTGCCTCACCCCTGTACGCTTGACGGCAGCATCCTTGCTGCCGACAGTTTCGGGAGTCTTGCCCCACCAGCCGCTTCGGATTTGGCAGCGCCAGCCTTACTTTCCTTTGAACACTGCGTTTCGTCTTTCAAGGAAGGACTGAATGCCTTCCTTTACATCTTCACTAGCCATCACTGGCTGCAGATCCGGGAACAAACGCTGTTTTGCGGCTTCCTGACCTTCGCTGACCGCGATTTTGGACGATTTCAGGCTACCTCGCACACCAAGGGGTGCGGCATTGGCAATCTTCTCAGCGATTTCCAGAGCAACGTTGAACTGTTCTCCCGGCTCAACCAATTCCTGAATCAAGCCCCACTCGTAGGCTTGTTCGGCAGTCCATTCATCACCTGTTAACAAATAACGCTGGGCATTGCCCCAACCTATTTCCCGTTGCAGGCGGATAGTGGCACCTCCGCAGGCGTAGATGCCGCGTTTAACTTCCAGCTGGGCAAAGCGGGTGCCTTTTGCTGCTACGCGAACGTCTGTGTTCAGCATCATCTCAACACCACAGGTAAAACAAATGCCCTGAGCTGCGAACACCACCGGTTTGCTGAGGCCGTCGCCGGTGATATGAAACGGGTCCAACTCCCCTTCAGCCGGCTCTATTCCCTCACCGTTTGAAAACACGCCAGCCCAGTCATCCAACTGCAGGCCACTGGTGAAGTGGTCCCCTTCTGCATGCATCAGCCCCACACGCAAATCGTCATCGTGCTCCAGCTGGTAATAAGCCGCTGCGATTTCGTGGTACATGGCCCGGTTCATAGCGTTCATTTTTTCGGGGCGGTTCAGCCCTATGAGTAAGATGTGATCCTGCTTCGTTACCTTAACCAGTGACATTGGTGACACCTTTAGTAAACAGCTGTTGTTTTTAACGTTTGAGAGCCATCTCCTGAGCTTGAGCGCAAGCGGCGGGCGGCACCTCCCGGGAATGTCGTTGGCCATGGATGGCCAACGCCAAGCCCTACATGGGCGAGGCCGAGCGCTTATGAAGCGAAGCTTCATGCGACAGCCGAGCGACAGCAATCTGTGATTGCTGGCCGGACCCCGAAGGGGTACTTGCAGGCGGTTCCCGGGAGGTGCTGCCCGCCGATTGAGCCTACTCCAAAATCAGAACCACTCAGCCTTCATGTTCAAGCAAGTGTCATCCATATTCCGCAACAACACCAAATCCTGAGCCACCGTCGGCAGTTCCCAGTGGAAGAAGTACTGAGCGGCCTGCAGTTTGCCCTGGTAGAAATTACGCTCGTCATCGCTGTTAGCAGAAGCCAGCGCTTGTGCCGCAGCGTTCGCCTGACGCAACCACATCCAGGCTACAATGATGTGACCGAACAGGTGCAAATAGCAGGAGGCATTAGCGAGGGTTTTGTCCACTTCGCCACTCATCAAAGACTTGCCCAGGCTTTGAGTCACCTTAACCGCCTGCTGCAAAGTCTCGCTCAAAGACAGCGCCCACTGCTGGCAACGGTCGGTAGTTGCAGCTTCCAGATCCACCTGCATTTCCTGCATCAGCAACTGCAAGCCATGGCTTTGATCCTGCCAGATCTTACGGCCCAGCAAATCCAGACCCTGAATACCGGTGGTGCCCTCATGGATAGGGTTCAAGCGGTTATCGCGCCAGCACTGCTCCACCGGATACTCACGGGTGTAACCGGCACCCCCGTATACCTGAATGGCCAGGTCGTTGGCTTTCGGGCCATGCTCTGAAGGCCAGGTTTTGATCACCGGTGTAAGCAGGTCGAGCAGCTTGCCGGCTTCAGTGCGCCTCTGTTCATCCGGATGAGTGTGCTGATCGTCCATCAGGCGCGCGCCATACAAGCATAGTGCCACCGCGCCTTCGCTATAAGCCTTCTGAGCCAGCAGCATGCGGCGTACGTCCGCATGTTCGATAATCGGTACTTGGGGGCTTTCCGGGTTCTTTTCGGATGCCTTGCGGCCCTGCAGCCGGTCTTTGGCGTATTCCAGGCTGTGCATGTAGCCACGATAGCCAATCACCGCCGCGCCAAAGCCTACACCTACCCTGGCTTCATTCATCATCTGGAACATGTACTTCAAACCCTGATGGGGCTCACCCACCAGATAGCCGTGGCAAGGCGCATCGTCTCCAAAACTGAGCGCCGTTGAGGTGGTGCCACGGTACCCGAGTTTGTGAATCAGGCCTGCCAGGCTTACGCCATTGCGATCGGCGGGATTGCCTTCACTATCTACCCGGAACTTGGGAACGATGAACAGGGAAATGCCTTTTACCCCCACCGGTGCGCCTTTGATTTTGGCGAGTACCATGTGAACGATGTTTTCAGTGATGCTTTGCTCGCCACCGGAGATATAGATTTTTGCGCCTTTGATCAGGTAATGACCTTCGTCTGTTGGCGTGGCAGAGGTGCGAATATCTGCCAGCGATGAGCCAGCATGTGGTTCGGTCAGGGCCATGGTGCCGCTGTAACGTCCACTGAGCATGTTGGGCAGGAAGCTGGTTTTCTGGGATTCGTTGCCAAACACGCGGATAAGGTTTGCGGCGGCTGTGGTCAGGAATGGATAACCTGCTGTACCCGGGTTAGCGGCAGTGAAGAAGCCGTTACAGGCGGCCATAACGGTTTCAGGTAGCTGCATACCGCCCAATTCGTAATCATAACGCCCTGCAATAAAGCCGGCCTCGGCATAAGCATCGAAGGCTTCTTTCACTTCCGGCAGCATTTCCACCTGGCCATTGACGAATTTTGGCTCGTCTTTATCGGCAGTGCTGTTGTGGTTGGCGAACTTCTCTCTGGCCATTTTGTCGGCGGTTTCGATGACCGCATCAAAGGTATCGCGGTTGTGTTCGTTGAACCGGTCACGGCTGAGCAGGCTTTCGGTATCAAGCACTTCGTAGAGCTGGAACGCCAGATCACGGCGGTCTATCAGGGTATCGGTCATTTAGTCAGCTTCCTGATGATTGGCTGGAGTGTTTCATTATTGTGTACAGGCTCTCACAACCGGGTTTTTCTGGGAACCGGCATTTATGACATAATTATGGCTAATATCGCCACTTGGCTTCGGAGCTTCACTCCCGGGCGATGGTGGTACCGCTGCTCAGGACACGCTGTGAATCCCCCTGCGGGGTCCGGCCAGCAATCGCAGATTGCTGTCGTTCAGCTGCGCATGAAGCTACGCTTCATAAACGCTTGCTTCACCCATATAAGCTTGACGGCAGCTTCCCTGCTGCCGACAGTCCTGAGCAGCGGTACCACCATCGCCCTGACAGAGTTGCTCGGCTGGGAGATCTTGTGCAAAAAGTTTCAGTTATTGGATTTGATGGTGCTTTAGCCAGCGCGATAACAGGTGTCATCGATTTGTTTCGTTTGGCCGGCGTTACCTGGGCGCGAATTCATAGTGAGCAACCAGTCCCGCACTTCACCACGCGCCTACTCACGCGTAATGGCGACCACTGCCGGTGCATTAACGGCATAACCCTGGTTTCAGATGAGAGCTGGGAGGAGCTGGATAGGGATAGCGCCGATCTGGTGATTGTGCCGACTATCGGAGCACCGATTGATCAAGTGTTGGCTTCTAATCCGGATCTGGTTACCTGGCTTAGTCAGTTCAGTGCGCCAGGTAAAAACACCACCGGGCAAGTTCAACTGGCGAGCAACTGCACCGGAGCGTTTCTTCTGGCTGAGGCGGGGCTGTTGAACAATAAAGAAGCCACCACCCACTGGGGTTTCAGCGACAGGTTTCGCCAGAGCTACCCGCAAGTAAAACTGAATCCTGAAAAGCTGGTCACAGTCGATGGCCATATCGCCTGTGCCGGAGGCGGCATGGCTTGGTGGGATTTGGGTGTGCATCTTATAGAGCGCCGCGCCGGGGCCCAGGTTGCCCGTGAATTGGCGAAGGCGTTTGTTATCGATGCCGGGCGCAATAGCCAGGCACCCTATAGCGCGCTTCAAGCGAAGCGATATCACTCAGACCCGGCAATCCTGAAACTGCAAAATTGGTTGGAGGAAAACTACAAAGAGGAGATTAATCTGCATTCTCTTGCCGCTTTGAGTGGCCTAACTACTCGATCGCTGATGCGGCGATTCAAAGTGGCCACCAGCGAAACGCCCAAAAGCTACCTGCAATCCATACGAATAGAAGCCGCGCGCCGCCACCTGGAAAACTCGCGCCTGCCCGTGGAGGACGTTACCCGGCTAGTGGGTTAC
Source organism: Marinobacter salexigens (assembly GCF_002806945.1). GTDB lineage: Bacteria > Pseudomonadota > Gammaproteobacteria > Pseudomonadales > Oleiphilaceae > Marinobacter > Marinobacter salexigens. Next base: position 883,355 of record NZ_NIHC01000001.1, on the reverse strand, counting down.
GAGGACGTCAGCTCGTTCAGCCGTCTGTTTCGCAAGCAAACCGGGTTGGCCCCTGGCGCCTACAGGTCACGGTTTGGCCGCTAAGATACCGGCTGGTTGGCCCAAGTTATGCATCTAAAGTACCATGAAGACCACTAGCCGGATGTTTCCGTAAAGTATACTGACACGTGTGATGTGGGAGAAACATGCCATGAACGCACAAGCTCAACAAGCCCAGGTTGAGGTTCTCAACAGGTTGTACACCATGAAGCTTGAACAGATTGAGCAGGCCAACCAACAGGGCAACAACCTGCGCAGCATGGTGCTGGAGGCCGAAGCAGAGGCCATTTCCAACGCGTTAAAACTGGCAAAGTAACTGCACAGTGACCTAAAAGGCCTGCATAACCGGGTTAGACTGTGCCCCTCCGCGTCACTTCCGGGCATCCAAACTGCAATTGATCGATCACAAGTCGACTTGACCTGCGAGCCCGGGCACGTATTATCAATGGCCAGGTTTTACTAACGGAGCAACCATGACCGCAAGGTCCGTCGGCTGCAAGCAGATCAATCGTCCCCCCCTTACCGCTGACATCGCTCGGCATCGTGGGCGTTTACCCTACTTCCCGGATCCACCAGTCTTTCGCTGATCCGACTCCCGCTGCCCAATCACATCGCTTTCAAGCGACCTGTGCAGGGTGGCCGACGGGGACTAGACTCAAGCTCATAAACCATCTTCATTCATAGAAAAAGAAAACCGCTAACGAGGCTGCGATGTCGCTACCGCTAGTTGTATTACTGCCATTTCTGGGGGCCATAGCAGCGCCTCTGTTTGCCCAGGGCGGGCGAACGGCCATCGCAATAGCCTCATCTGTACCTGCACTGATTGCGCTGGCAGCGCTGTTTCCACACTGGTCTGTTCTCTCTGCAGGCGGCACTGTGCTGCACGCCTACGAGTGGCTGCCTGCACTCGGGATCTCTTTCAGTTTTCGCCTGGATGGCCTGGCACTTCTGTTTGCCCTGCTGATACTGGTCATTGGCCTTCTGGTTATTGTTTACTCCCACTACTATTTGAGCGCCAAGGAGAATGTAGCCAAGTTCTACTCTCTGCTTCTATGCTTCAAAGGCTCCATGCTAGGCATTGTGCTTTCCGGCAACCTGCTGTTGATGCTCATTTTCTGGGAACTTACCAGCCTGACCTCCTTCCTGCTGATCAGCTTCTGGACTCATAAACAGGACGCCCGGCGCGGCGCCCGGATGGCACTCGCGATAACTGGCGGCGGCGGCCTGGCGCTGATGGCCGGCATACTGCTCATCGGCAATATTGTTGGCAGTTTTGAGCTGGATGACGTGCTCGCAGCCGGTGATCAAATCAAAGCCCACGCTTTGTACCCGGTTGCATTGACTCTGATTCTGCTCGGCGCCTTTACAAAATCCGCCCAGTTTCCTTTTCATTTCTGGCTTCCCCATGCCATGCAGGCCCCCACGCCGATTTCCGCTTACCTGCACTCAGCTACCATGGTAAAAGCGGGAATCTTTCTTATGGCGCGTTTGTATCCAGCGTTGGCGGGCACCGAACAGTGGTTCTACATGGTCAGTTTCACCGGCATGGCCACCCTGCTTCTTGGCGCGTATATCGCCATGTTCAAACACGATCTGAAAGGGCTGCTTGCCTATTCAACCGTAAGCCACCTGGGCCTTATAACCCTTCTGTTGGGCATGGGCACCCAACTGGCCGCCGTTGCAGCGATATTCCACGTAATCAACCATGCTACCTTCAAGGCTTCACTGTTCATGGCCGCAGGTATCATTGACCATGAAACTGGCACCCGCGATATGCGGCGCATCAACGGGCTCTGGCGCTATATGCCTCACACCGCAACCCTGGCCATGGTTGCTGCCTCTTCAATGGCAGGCGTTCCTTTGCTGAACGGCTTTCTCAGTAAGGAAATGTTCTTTGCCGAATCCTTGCAGCTCAATCTTCCCGGTCTTTGGGCCTGGATTCCTCCCATTGTTGCAACGCTCGCGGGCATATTTGCGGTTGCCTATTCGGCCCGGTTCGTTCATGACGTATTCTTCAATGGCAAGCCGGTCGATCTACCCAAATTCCCCCCCCATGAACCTCCCCGTTACATGAAGTTTCCGGTGGAGATTCTTGTCTTCGCCTGCATCATGGTGGGCGTGTTTCCAACCATCTCTGTAGGGCCACTGCTGTATTCTGCCGCGTCTGCCACCCTTGGTGGAGAAGTACCGGATTATCAACTGGCGATCCTGCATGGCTTTAATCTGCCACTGTTGATGAGTTTCCTGGCCTTCTTCGGTGGCCTGCTGATGTACACACAACGCCAGCGCTTTTTCGATTTCCATGCGCAACTCCGGGAAGTGGATGGCAAGGCTGTATTCGAGTTTGGGGTGTCAAAGATCGAAGACATGGCTCACCGCTTTACAGGGTGGCTCGAAAACGGTTCTTTGCAGCGCTACGCCATGCTTCTGGTGATCAGCGTTATTGCGGTAGCGGTCATGCCGCTTGCGGAGAATGGCCTGTATATTGGTGAGAACGGGCTCAGTGCTGTGGATTGGCCAACAGGCATTGCTGCTGGCGTGCTCATTATCTCTGCTCTGGCCACCGCGCGCTGGCACCGGGAGCGCTTTTACGCGCTGGTGCTTTTGAGCGTTGTTGGCCTGATTGTAGCGCTGGCTTTTGCCCGTTTTTCTGCGCCGGATCTGGCCATGACTCAGCTATCAGTGGAAGTTGTTACCATCGTCCTGCTGATGCTGGCGCTTTACTACATGCCCTCCTGGACCCCCGTGGAAAGCTCGAAAGGCCGTCGCTCCCGCGATTTGCTGATTGCTCTCGCTGTGGGAGTCGGCATGACGCTGATTACTCTGGCCATGCTAACCCAGCCGTTCAGCTCCATTTCCGAGTTTTTCCTGGAAAACAGCAAGCCAGGCGGTGGCGGAACCAACGTGGTTAACGTAATCCTGGTCGACTTCCGTGGCTTCGATACTCTGGGTGAGATAACAGTACTGGCCATTGCAGCGCTTGGCATCTACGCCATGCTCAAAGACACCGCACTGACACCTCCGCCGGGAGACGGCCTGGGCCATGCCTGGACACGGGACAACTACCCGCTGATGCTGCGGCAAGTTGCTCGGCCTATGCTGCCGCTGGCGCTTATGGTATCTGCGTATATTTTCCTGCGCGGGCATAACTTGCCGGGAGGCGGATTTATTGCTGGTTTAATTACTTCTGTGGCACTGATTCTTCAGTACATCGCCAGTGGTATGGTTTGGACTCAGGATCGCATCCCGCTCCGGTACCACAACGTTATTGGCCTCGGTTTACTGTTTGCAACCATCGCCGGAGCCGGTAGCCTGGCCTATGGCTACCCCTTCCTGACAACTGCATTTGGTTACATCACCTGGCCCTTTGTGGGCAAATTCGAGGTTGCCTCGGCTCTGGTGTTTGACTTAGGGGTGTACCTGGCAGTAATTGGCGCAACCTTGCTGGCACTGGTAAGCATTGGCCGACTGTCGCCTCATTCGGCCATCAAAAGCAAAGGGGAGGGAGTGTAATGGAGCTACTATTTGCATTGGTTATTGGCGCTTTGACCGCTTCTGGAGTTTATCTATTACTGCGTGCTCGCACCTTCCCTGTGATCATGGGGCTCACTCTGCTTTCCTACGGTGTGAACCTTTTCCTGTTTGCCTCCGGGCGCCTCGCTACAGGCCAGCAGCCGGTTATCGGAACGACAACAAGCTATTCCGACCCACTGCCCCAAGCGCTGGTACTGACAGCTATCGTGATAGGTTTTGCCATGACCGCATTTCTGGTTGTTCTGTCTCTGCGCAACCTGGCCGACAATGAAAATGACCATGTGGATGGCCCGCGCGAGGAAATCCTGCCGGAGTCAAAACAGGAACAGGAGGCATCCAGCAAATGACTCACTGGCTAATTGCTCCCATTCTGATTCCACTGCTCGGCGGTATTTTGCAGGTGTTCATGGGTTACGCTCCTATCAGCCTGCGCCGCACTCTGGCAATCGCTACCACAGTGCTGATGCTGGTATCCGCAGTTGTACTGTTGGCACTTGCCAGCGATGGCAGCTACCGCGCCTATGCCTTTGGCAACTGGCAGCCTCCTTTTGGCATTGTGCTGGTGCTCGACCGGCTGGCTGCTCTGATGCTCGTATTAACAGCTGTACTCGGCCTGTTCTGTCACATCTACGCCAGTGGCGGTGCGGATGAGGGCAACAGGCAGTTTCATACCCTGTTCCTGTTTCAGCTAATGGGCCTGAATATCGCTTTTCTGACCGGCGACCTGTTCAACCTGTTCGTTGCTTTTGAAGTTCTACTGATTGCCTCTTATGGCCTGCTCATGCATGGCGGCGGCACTACCCGAACTGTGCCGGGGCTGCACTACGTTACTCTGAACCTTGCAGGGTCAGCACTGTTCCTGATCAGTGTAGGCATGATTTACAGCGTTACCGGAACCCTGAACATGGCGGATCTGGCTGTAAAAATTCCGCAGGTTTCTGGCAACAACCTTAACCTTGTAAAAGCCGGTGGCATGATGCTATTGGTTGTTTTTGGACTCAAAGCCGCCATTCTGCCGCTGTGCTTCTGGCTACCAAAGGCCTATGCCAGAGCTACCGCTCCTGTCGCTGCTCTTTTTGCAGTTATGACCAAGGTGGGCATCTATGCCATTGTGAGAATCTACCCCCTGATCTTTGGTGAGGGCGCAGGTGAGCTGGCCAACCTTGGAATGGACTGGCTCTTCCCTCTGGCATTGGTCACGCTGAGCATGGGCGTTATCGGGGCGCTGGGCGCTGATAACCTGAAAACACTGGTAGCCTGGCAGGTCATTATTTCCGTGGGCACACTGCTTGCTCCTATCGCGCTCGGCTCTGAAGCTGGCTTGTCTGCCGCACTATTCTATCTGGTCAGCACCACCTGGACGGTTGCTGCCCTGTTTCTGGTTTCCGAGCTGGTCGCGAGCCAGCGTGGCACAGCAGCTGACAGCATAGTAACTGCACCCCAAATGCGCCACAGGACATTCCTGAGCGTGCTGTTTCTAATTGGTGCTGTAGCTGCTGCTGGCCTACCTCCTTTGGGTGGATTTTTCGGTAAGCTACTGATTTTAAAAGCAGTTGAGCCCGGAACTCAAATGGCTTGGCTCTGGGGCGTTCTGCTGGCTGGCGGTTTCTTCACGCTCATTGCCTACAGCCGGGCCGGCAGCATCGTTTTCTGGTGGAACGTGGACGGTCACCTGGAAACTCCGGAACCCCTGAACAACAGAGTTGCAATATCCACGGGTATTCTGACCTGCCTGACCTTACTCATCGTTATTTTGGCCGGCCCCCTAAGCGACTATACCCGCGCCACTGCTGAACAGCTTTACGACAACCGCGGTTATATCAATATTCTGCAAACGCCTGTGCACGTTCCGCAGAACCCACTGGTCGGGGAGGTAAATTGATGTTTGATCGCCTGAGTTTTCCGCAACCCTGGCTGAGCCTGATTCTTTTCGTTACCTGGCAGATACTTAGCGATGGCGTATCCGGTGGCAGTGTTGTGCTGGGTTTGATTCTGGCCTGGCTGATTCCCCAGATAACTCACGGTTTCTGGCCTGAGCGCCCTGCCTTCGTGAAGTCCTGGCGCATGCCTGGCTATATACTGCGAGTGCTGAAGGATATCGTGATAGCCAGTTTTTCTGTGGCTTGGCTGATTCTCAGCCCACGCACGCCGCGCCCTGCGTTCGTCAATTATCCGCTAACGCTGGATCATCCTTTGGCGATTTCAATCCTGGCGAGCACCATATCGCTCACACCCGGAACCGTCAGCGCAGATGTTAGCGATGACAACAAGAGCCTGTTAATCCACGCGCTGGACGCGACCAGCGACCAGGACGTTATTGACGCCATTTACAACAGCTACGAAAAGCCGCTGATGGAGATGTTCCGATGATTACCATTGCTCTGTACCTCACCATTGCCATGGTAACCCTGGCTGCTCTGCTCAACGTGTATCGCTTGATCGTGGGGCCAGATGAGCCAGACCGTGTTCTGGCGATTGATACGCTTTATATTAATGCCATTGCACTGATTATCCTGCTGGGTATTACGCTGGGAACGCGCATGTACCTGGAATCTGCTTTGTTGATTGCCGTTATGGGCTTTGTCAGCACTGTGGCTATGGCCAAATACCTGAAGCGCGGCAGCGTTATTGAGTAACAATCGGAGATAAGTCATGAGCCCACTTGCAGAATATGCAATATCGGCACTGCTGCTATTCGGTGGTGCTTTTACGCTGGTCGGTGCAATCGGTCTGGCGCGACTGCCAGATTTTTACACACGGCTGCATGGCCCCACAAAGGCAACCACCGTAGGCGTGGGGGCCATCATGGTCAGCTCGGTGATCTATTTCAGCGCCATGGGTGAAGATATCGGTATATCAGAAGTGCTGATTACCGTGTTTTTGTTCATGACTGCGCCGGTGAGCGCCAACATGCTGGCTAAAGCCGCCATGCATATAGGTGTAAAAACTGTGGAAGGCACAGAGGGCAAGCCCTGGGAGCAATAATTCTGCCCGGCCGCTAAAGGTAGGGGGTCTTTGCAAGCTTCCGCTCTTAAACAATTTATGTCAGATTGACCCAACTCCTCAGACAACACAAAAAACAGGGAAAAAGGATTCGACACATGGCACAGACACGAATTTTACCCGCCGCTGAAAATGCCTATCAGTACCCTCTTCTGATAAAACAGTTACTGCTTTCAGGGCCAAGGTACTCTCCCGATCAGGAAATTGTGTACGCCAACCACAGCAAGTACACCTACACAGATCTGGTCGAGCGCATTCACCGCCTGGCCAACGCCCTCACCGATGCGGGGGTAAAACCGGGTGATACCGTAGCCGTTATGGACTGGGATACCCCCCGCTATCTGGAATGTTTTTTTGCCATTCCCATGATCGGCGCCATTTTGCACACCATTAACGTGCGCCTGTCGCCTGATCAGATTGTTTACACCATGAACCATGCTGAAGACGATGTCGTTCTCGTGCATGATGACTTCCTGCCCATCCTGGAAGGGTTACAAAGCGAAATAACAACCGTTAAAACCTACATCCAGCTTAGCGATGAAAAAACCGCCAAGGCCACAAAACTCGATACCGCCGGTGAATACGAAGCCCTGCTAGCCGGTGCAGCCACCGAGTTCGACTTTCCCGACTTTGACGAAAACAGCGTCGCGACTACGTTCTATACCTCTGGTACTACCGGCAACCCCAAAGGTGTTTTCTTTAGCCATCGGCAGCTGGTACTCCACACCCTGGCGATGACCGGAACGCTTTCCGCCTACGATGAGGCGCCGCTAATGCGATCCTCGTCTGTGTATATGCCGGTAACGCCCATGTTCCACGTTCACGCCTGGGGCGTTCCCTACGCAGCAACCATGATGGGTATCAAACAGGTTTATCCCGGGCGCTATGAGCCTGAACTACTGGTTGACCTGATCAAGGAACACAATGTGTCTTTCTCACACTGTGTTCCCACCATCATGCAAATGCTGATGGCTACCGAATCCATAAAAACAGCAGACTTGAGCAACTGGCAGGTGCTGATTGGTGGCAGCGCAATGACCAAAGGGCTGTGTGATGCAGCGGCTCAACTTGGCATTCGCATGTACACCGGCTATGGCATGTCTGAAACATGCCCACTGCTCAGCGCGACCCACCTGAAGCCGGAAGACCTGGAACTGCCGCTGGAGGAGCAAACTGCCAAGCGCATCAAAACCGGTATTGCCGTTCCTATGGTAGAACTGGAGATTGTCGATCCTTCAGGCAAACCAATGCCCCACGACGGCGAAGCACAAGGCGAAATCGTTGCGCGAGCTCCCTGGCTCACTCAGAGTTACTTCAAAGAGCCCGCCAAAGGTGAAGAACTCTGGGAGGGCGGCTGGCTGCACACCGGGGACGTTGCCTCCATGGAGCCGGACAATACGCTCACCATCAAGGATCGCATCAAGGACGTGATAAAAACAGGCGGCGAATGGCTATCATCTCTTGATCTGGAAAGCCTGATCAGCCAGCATCCAGCGGTCGCTGGCGCGGCTGTTGTCGGCATCAGGGATGAAAAGTGGGGTGAGAGACCTTATGCGCTCATCACTTTGAAGCCGGGTGTGCAAGCGACTCTGGAGGATATAAAGAGCCATCTCCAGAAACATGTTGATAGCGGAGAAATCAACAAGTGGGCGATACCCGAGCAGATGGATTTTGTTGAAGACATACCGAAAACCAGTGTTGGCAAGATCAACAAAAAACTCATTCGTGACCAACTGCAGTAATTTGATTCAGGATCCAAATGGCCCGCCAGGTTTTCCTGCGGGCCATTTTTTTGCGCGGCGCTAAAGCCCTGAAAAGGTGAAATCCACCTCGGGCTTCCGGCCATCAACAATATCCGCCAGCGCAGCAGCCGAACCACAGGAGTGGGTCCAACCCAGCGTTCCGTGGCCGGTATTCAAATACAAATTGGCAAAATGGCTCTTGCCCACGTAGGGCACATTGGAGGGGGTTGCTGGCCGCAAGCCTGTCCAGAACTCTGCCTGATCCCAGTCGCCAGCCTCGGGCATTATCTCTGCGGTTCTACGAACAATTGCGCGGCAGCGTGTGTAATTAAGAGTGCGGGTATAACCGCTCAGTTCGGCAGTTCCTGCAACGCGAATGCGATCACCAAGGCGCGAATAGACCAACTTGTACTCATCATCGGTGAGGCTCACATTGAAGGCGGCCTCTTCATTTTTCACGGGTACCGTAATTGAATAACCTTTCGCGGGATAAATATTCAAACTCAGCCCAACTTGGCGGGCAAGCACTGCGCTGAAACTTCCAAGGCTCAGAACATAGGCATCTGCCCTCATGGTCTGGTGATGCCCATCTTTCAGCACATGAACTCCGAGAATGCGCTCTCCCATTCGTTCTAAACCAAGAATATCGGTGTGATAACAAAATTCAACACCCGCTTCCCGGCATCGCTCTGCCAGCCCTTGAGTAAACTTGCGTGCATCACCGGATTCATCTTCCAGTGTGTAGGTTGCACCCGCTATTTGGCTCTCAATGTGCTTTAGCCCCGGCTCGATTTCTATGGCTTTCTTTGCATCAATAACCTGCCGATCACACCCCAGTTCTCGCATGATGCGCGTTGGCTCGAGGGCTCCATCAAATTCCGCCTGGTTGGTATAAAAATGCAGTATGCCCTTCGTAACCTGGTCATACTCAAGCCCAGCCTCCTGGCGCAAAGCCTGCAATTGACTCCGGCTGTAAGTGCCAAGGTTCACCATCTGGCGAATATTATGAGCCGCTTTTGCAGACGTGCATTGAGTCAGAAAAGACAGCGCCCAGCGCCACTGGGCAGGATCCATCTTTGGGCGAAACAATAGGGGCGCATCCGCTTTAAACAACCATTTCAGCACTTTTAAAGGTGCTGAGGGATTCGCCCAGGGCTCGGCGTGGGAAACAGAGACCTGCCCCCCATTTGCATAGCTGGTTTCAAGCCCTGCCTGGCTCTGCCGGTCTATCACTGTTACCTGATGCCCCTGCTTTTGCAGAAACCAGGCTGTGGTTATTCCAACAACACCTGCACCTAAAACCACTATATGCATGCTACTCTCCGGTTAACCACCTGACCGCTTAACAACCCAGCCTTTTTGTTCCAGAAGTGGGACCAACAAATCCCGCTGATCACCCTGTATTTCCACTACGCCATCTTTCACGGTGCCGCCAGTTCCACACTTGGCCTTGAGCACCTTTGCGTAGGCTTTAAGCTCTTTGTCATCCATGGGAATACCCGTAACCAGAGTGACGCCCTTACCCTTACGGCCTTTGGTCTCACGGCTAACCCGCACAATGCCATCACTTTCCGGGCGCCGCGAATCACCACAAGTGCATTCTGAAACAGCATTGCGGCATTCGGGACACATTCGCCCTTGCTCGGTTGAAAATACCAGCCCGCCTGAAGATCGCTTTGCCATTCATCCTCCCAGTATCTGCCCTTGAAGCCACGGCTTCATCAGAGCCCTGTGTTTATCAATCCAGTTCAGGAGGATACTTGCTGAACATCTCTGCGACCACTTCGTCTATGAGTTTTCCGCGCTTTTCAGGGGTCTGTGTTTCATTGAGGTAACGGCGACTGGCTGCACGCCAAACAACTTCCTTCGAGTTAGTGTCAACCAATTCGACGACCAGCTTCCCTTCTTTTACTTCACGCACGGGTGGCGGTGCCGAAAGCCCCCATCCAAAGTTCCCGGTACCAAAGCCTAAACCTAAGCCCACGCCAGATTGTTCAAGACGCTCCTCCTCCACAATCCGCCAGCTAGCAAGAAGGTCGGCTTCCGACTCTGCCACCTTACGCAAGGATTTAAGGTTCAGCTCCCGTTCCACCGCATTCTGCACACGGCTTCCATCGAGAGAAATAAAGGAAGGTTCGCCGGGGCCGGACACAAAAGCCCATGTTGCATAGTTGCTGAACACCGCGGCTGAGTTGTAATCAGTCACCACATTGCTGGCACACCCGGTCATTACCAGTGTCACCAGTGCTGCCATCAGAAGACGAGCCATTGTCCACCCCTTGGTTTCTTGGTTTCCTGATTCCAGTATACGCATAAGCCACTTGCCCGATGTATTTTTGCCCAGTCATGTTTCGAAACTGTAATCCAGTTTATGAGCATCACTGAATGCTGTGAACTCTTCCATCAGGTCTTCCGGCACAAGTACCCGAGCTGTTACAGAAGTGCCGTAATCGATTGAGTCCAGTTCTACTTTATTAACTTCACACCAATGCCGTAACGGCTGCTCGTCGGCAAACCCCATGGTTATATCTACTGCATTGAGTGGCTTATGGAACACTCTTTCCACTTCTGAAAGCACACTTTCCGCCGCACCCGCATAGGCTCTCACAAGCCCCCCTGCACCCAGTTTGATACCGCCGAAATATCGAACAACAATCACCAGAACGTCACCCATATCCTTGTGCTGAATCACGCTCAGAATTGGCTTGCCTGCGGTACCGGATGGTTCTCCATCGTCATTCATCGCTGCTTCAGCGGCTGACCCGGGGCGCCCAATCTGATAGGCCCAGCAGATATGACGAGCATCCGGGTAGTCCTGATGAGCCTTTTCCAGCCATTCCCGCACCTCGTCCCGTGAAGCTACGGGTGCAATACGTGCAATAAAACGGCTTTTTTTGATTTCTGTTTCGCGCTCAAGATAGCCGGCAGGTACGGGATAATCTTTTTTCATGAACTCGCCTGTAGTCTCATTAATTGACGGCGAACACGGGCAGCCGGGCTTCTACCTGTAAACCACCGCGCTTGCTGTTCGTTGCTGTTATTTCCCCATCGTGGGCAAGAATAATATCCTTAGCTATTGCCAGGCCCAATCCCCAGCCCTGCCCACCCCGGGATTTGTCCGCCCTGTAAAAGGGCTCAAACAGTTGTGCCAAAACATCATCCGCAACACCTGGCCCCTCATCTTCGATCGCCAGTTTGATCCAGCCGTCCATCAGCGCCAACCTCACATGCACCACCTTACCCGGCGGGGTGTGATCCAGGGCGTTCTGCAGAATGTTGTCGAAAGCCCGATGCAGCAATCCGGCGTCACCCAATACGGTCACACCGGTGCACTCAGGCGCTGAAACAAGTTTGCAATCCACTCGCTGATGCGTGGCGTAATCCGCTGCATCCTGCAATACATCGTTCAGGAGCTGCATAGGGCTCAAGGGTTCCCGTGAAATACCACCACCTTGCTCCGTCACGCGGTATAGCGTCAGTATCTGGCCCGTCATAGTATCAAGCCGTTCATTCTGGCGCAGGATGCTGGCCATCAATTCGCCCTCTACGCCGCCTTCACTTGCCAGCTCAATGGCAATACGTTGGCGCGCCAACGGCGTTCGCAAGTCATGGGAAATGTCTCGCAGCAAGTGCTTTTGCCGCTCAAGCAACGCGCATAGCTGGTCTGTCATTGCATTAAATGCGGTTGCCAGCTCCCCCACTTCATCACGGCGAGCCGCGATGCGCTCACTTACGCGCAGCTCGGTACTACCGTCGGCAATAGCTTTTGCGGTCGTTTCCATATGCCGCACGGGGCGCGACACAAAACGGGCAACCAGCCAACAAGCGAGTGTAATAAGCACAAATGCAACACCCATCTCGACAAGCCGGAAAACCCTGGGCTCCAGCCAACCCTCTTGATGCATCCTTGGCCAAGCTACCAGCCGATACCCACCACCCACATCCACTATTGCTGGCTTTTGCCGGTACCAGCCAGACTCCATACGTGAGCGTATCGCTGAAGGTAGGTGGTTGGCACCATCGGTGCCGATCAGCATAAGGTGCAGGCCCAGCTCGTCGCCTTGCGCCCGGAGAAACCTGTGAGCATCCCTGCGCCCGCGGGCTTCCTGAATAGCCGCTACCTCAAGACCAAGATCCCGTAAATCAAGCTGGCGCTCGATAGCAACCCGCTCACGCTCAATTAATACGCGAGAAGCAAGGCTGCTCACTACCACTGTTACCGCCATAGCCAGCCAGATCAGCATGAAAATCCGCCAGAACAGCGGCACGATCAGCCGGCGTTTCATTCTGGCACCCGATAGCTGTATCCAAGACCACGTACCGTCTCAATTCTCGGCGGGTCGTCACTGCCCAGCTTCTTGCGAAGGTTACTGATATGCATATCCAATGTTCGGTCGAAAGCCTCAAGGCGGCGCCCCAGGGCCCATTGCATAAGGTCTGATTTACGCACCACACTGCCTGCATGGGCCAATAACACCTGTAGGACTTCATATTCGGTGGCTGTTAAATCAAGCGGTTCATCATTCTGGTAAATACGCCGGTGATCAACTTCAATGCGCAAGTCCCCAAATTGCTTCTCCGTCTTCACGACAGCCTTCTGATCCCAGGCTACCCTGCGCAGGATTGCCTGAAGCCGAGCCACCAACTCACGGGGGTTACAAGGTTTGGGAATATAGTCATCCGCACCCACCTCCAGGCCAACAATACGATCCATCTCATCGCCACGGGCAGTCAACAGCACTACCGGCAAGTGCGTTTCAGCCCGCAACTCGCGCAGCACCTCAAGCCCACTGATATCTGGCAGCATTATATCCAACACCACAATATCGCAGTGCTGACCGAGCGCCAGCGCAAGCCCGTCTTCTCCGTTGGCGGCTTCACGAACCGTGAACCCTTGACCGCTCAGATAGCGGGCGAGCAGCTCACGTAGCTCATCGTCATCCTCTACCAAAAGAACCCTGTTCTGCATCCTGACTCTCTGCCCGCTTTAGAACGCCTGAATAGACGCATGATGTGTTAACTGAAGTCTATCACGGCCCCGAGAGCATGCAGGCTCTGACTTGAACGCCTTTGCAGAACCTTTACATGGCATTGACGCTCGTTTACCAAGCCAGGCAGTACCATGGTCACCAATGAATCAACCTTCTGCTGAGAAGCAGCTAACCGTGCGAGGAAACACCATGAGCAAACGTAAGACTTCAGTTATTACCGCCGGCCTACTGGCCTCCGTTCTGTTTGCCGCCAGCCCTGCCTTGATGGCAAGTAACTCTTCGGGCAACTACGGTGACGGCCAGCGCGGCAACCAGCGCGATATGACAGAAATGTGCGACAACCTGCGTGAAGGCAAGGGGCGTTTCAATATGGAGGAGCGACAGGCGGAAATGGCCGAACGACGCGAGGCCATGGCCGAGCGCCTTAAACTTAACGAGGAACAGCGCGGAACCTGGAATGAGATTCACGAAGAAAACCGGCAGCAGCATGAAAAGCGAATGGCGAAAATGCAAAGCAAGATGAAAAAGCGATGCGATCGGCCTAAGAGGTAAGTGCGAGACAGTGCTTGGCACTGGGCCGGGGAACCACCGATCGGAAGGTAGTGTACGGAAAACCTTATCTTCTACAATCCGTAATACCCGGTCTTGTGCCCACACCTTATATAACCGAATATAAAGCATACTAATTAAAAGCTTTTCCAAGCTCTCACCGAAAACGGATTTACCAGAGGTGTCATTATGAGTTTACGCAAATCAGCCCCTATAACCGCCAGCATTCTTGCTTCTGCTCTGCTGCTATCCAGCCCTTTGGCTATGGCCCAAGGCCAAAACAGCGGGCCCCGCTTCGACGACCAGCAGCGCCAGGAAATGCAGATTGAACGTCAGCAAATGCGGGAAGAACGACAACAGATGCGCGAAGAACGCGAAATGATGCGCGCCGAGCGAATGGCATTGCGTCAAGCGGAGCGACAGCAGCAATTACTTGATCGTCAGCCCAAAATAGCAGCGCGCAATGAAGAAATCGCAAACCGCCTGAAATTGACTAAAGAGCAACGTAAGATTTGGGCAGAAATCCAGGAAGAAATGGCTGCAGAACGCCAGCAGCGCATGACGGACAGGCAAATAGAAATGCAGGAACGCCGCATGCAGAACCGGAATTAATTCTGCTTTCGTGATTGCGCGGGGAGTTATGGCGTATGGTTAGGGCAGTCTGAGCATGCCGCTCACGCCTGCACAACTAACCGGAAGATAGCACAACCATGTCCCAATCCCGCTTCAACGAATCACCAGCCATTTTCCCGGGCCCGGCAGATTGCCGGGTCACGGTGGCTCACTCAATAAACGATATTGCTCAATCCGACTGGCAGCGTCTCGCGGGCACTCACAACCCTTTTTTGCGTTATGAGTTTTTTCAGGCACTGGAGCAGACTGGCTGCACCAGCCCAACCACCGGCTGGCAACCCAGCCACCTGGTGATCCGCCAGCAAGACCAGATAACCGGTATTATCCCCGCCTTCTTGAAAAACCATTCCCGTGGCGAATACGTGTTCGACTTTGCCTGGGCCGAGGCCTATCAGCGCTATGGCCAGCATTATTATCCAAAGTTATTGATGGCCGTACCTTTTACACCTTCCCAAGGGCCAAGGTTATTGCTAGATCCAAAATTGCGCGCTGCGCTTGGCCCCAGGAAACTCCATAATCTTCTGGACACACAAATAGCCCGTATTGGCGCTCACTCCTGGCATCTTCTGTTTCCCAACACAGAGGATCAGCAGTTACTACAGGATGATGAACAGCTCCACCGTATTGGCTGTCAGTTTCATTGGCGCAATCACGGCTATGGCAGCTTCGAGGACTTCCTGAGCCAGCTCACCTCCCGCAAACGCAAATCCATTCGCAAAGAACGCCGCAAAGTGGCCGAGCAGGCGATCAGCTTCACCCGGTTTGATGGTTCAGACATTCCCGATCACGTTCTGGCGGCTTTTTATGTATTCTATCAAGCCACCTACCTGAAGCGTGGCCAACGGCCATACCTTACACAGCAGTTCTTTGAACAGATACGGGAAACCATGCCTGAACATCTGCATGTCATCATGGCGGTTAAAGATGGCGAAATGATTGCGGGCGCCTTGTTCCTGAGCGGGCAGCATACGCTTTACGGTCGTTACTGGGGTTGTCTGGAAGAATACAACCACCTGCACTTTGAGACCTGTTATTACCAGGGCATCGAACTGGCTATCGAGCTGGGCTTGAAAACCTTCGATGCAGGCGCGCAAGGGGAGCACAAGCTGGTGCGAGGATTTGAGCCGGTAATCACCCATTCATGGCACGGCATAGCGCACCCAGGATTTCGGGACGCTATTGAGGCTTTTACCCATGAGGAAGCCGAGCAGGTTATGGGGTACTACGAAGAGGCCAAAACGGTACTGCCCTTCCGGCAAAATCACGGAGCCTGACGAGCCACTCTTCAGCCTTCATCTGGCTCCGTATCCATATCAACTATCCTGAATCCGGAAACCTATTTTCAAGGACACCTGATAGTGGCCAACCTTGTCATCGACAATGTGACCACGGGTTTCCATTACCTCGAACCACTCCATATTGCGGATACTCTTCGCAGATTCCGCGAGGGCATTTTCAATGGCGTTCTCAATGCTCGTCTCTGACGAACCGACAATTTCAACTTTCTTGTACACGTGGTTATCAGACATACAAAAGCTCCTTGTACTCAGTGGCTTTCACCAAAAGCCTAGGAGACAGGCGTGCACACAGCAAGTATGTCCCGCTCAGGGTATTATTCAGGTACCGGTCCATATCTACCAGGGAGCCAAAGACGCCTTTATTTCGATAGGGTTCGCACGGCACATGGCTCTAATGGAAGGGAAACAGATAGTTCACCCAGGAAGACATCCGCAAAAGAATCTTCCGCATAATCGCAACATGGTGAAAGTGGTCGCTATATACCGCGCTTTGCCCAAAGGCACCGCCAGGAACTGTCCCGGCGTACTGCTTGAACTCCGGGTCCGTAATTTCAATCAGCACTGGAATGCGGCCTGGATACACTGCCGTCTGCGGATTGATCAGGTTGCCACTTGCCTGTACCTGCCCTTCAGACAGTGCCGGTAAAACGCTTTTAACCTTACCGCTAAATACCTGCCCAGGCAGGCCATTTAGTGCGACTTCAGCCTCATTGCCAACTTGCAAACGCAGCAAGCTGTTTTGGCGATACCAGCCAACAAAGTAGAGATCTTCGGCGTGCACGAACACCATAACCGGCCGCAGCGGCAGGGATACAGCCATCATTCCGGGCCTTAATGCAAGCTGCGCAACATAGCCGTCCGTTGGTGCTCTGACAACCGTCTCACTGAGGTTAAACTCCGCTTCCGCGAGTTGGGCCTGCAAAGTATCGACCTTTGCCTTGCTGAGGTCTGCCGTGCGCTGGCTGCCTGCACCACGCTTTACCAGACTCAGAGCCCGTTGTTGATCAACCCTGGCAGACTTTAGTTGCGCCTTTATCGAGTCAACCTTGAACTGATAGGGTTTGGGATCAATCACAAACAGCACATCGTTCTTCTTTACTTTGGTGCCACCTTGAACTTTGACATCAATAACCCGGCCGCTAACGGTTGGTACAATTGGCGTAGTAACAAAGTAGTCACGACTCATCTCGGAAAACGGGTGATTGTAGTTCATGCTGAATATCAGCCCGCCAATAAGAATAACACCGCCTAAAACTGCGGTAGGCACCGACCACTTGTTTAATGGAATTCTAAAAATCTTGAATATAGCGATGCACAGTGCGGTATAGGTAAGAATTAATAAGAGATCCATTAGAGGGCTTCTCCCGACGACTGGCTATCTGATTGCTGCAACTGCGCAACCTGCGCGCTAAGCTCGGATACTTGAGCCTGTAGTTCGGCGATAGATTCGACCTCGACCCCTGCCTTCTCCACCACGCCACGCTTGTTGAAACCCCAGCCCCTGTCCTCACGATAAAGGGTTGCCCAAATCCACAGAAAAGGCCAAATGACGTGCAGTGTCAGCAAACTGATCCATCCCGCCACATGAATAGCATCGGCATGAGGATGATGCCGCTTCTCAGCTATGTCATAAGGGATGTCGTGAATCACAATGATGCCGTAAAAGACAGTTATGGCGGCAAAAATCAGTATGCCAAGAGCAACATAGTCAAGCATGGCCGGGAGGGCTCCGCATTATGAGCTTCTTTATAGGGTAGGCACTTGACAATAGCGGGAAATACCGAACGCTACAATCTGAAATTGCGATCGGCTTTAAAAAATGTCGACGGCTTTTGAGCCCAACCCATCCCGGTAAGCCTTCGGGCCTGCCGGCTCTCCTCCCTCCTTTCCTGAAAAACTGGCCGTCGCAGGCGAACACCAAGTATTCTGTGCATCAACTATCCGGTGCAACACAGGCTCGCCCATGCTATTCCATTACAAAAAAAACCAAACTCGCCAAGCCCTGAGTGTTGCGCTCAACATACTGGCGATACCCGTTATTCTCTATGGGTTTCAGCATTTCTTTAAAGACCAGCCAGACTTCCAAAATATATACGCTGTGGTTGAGAAGGGCGCTATTGCTGTGGCGGTTGTCTTGGCCGTAATTCTGGCCTGGCTTCTGAAAAGAAGGGACAAGTTCGAAATATATCTAACGGAAAAGGAGTTTTATAGCCACCACCCTGCGTTCAAGGAGTGGTGTTTCAGGATCAGCCCTCAAGATATTGCAGCGATCGAGCACAAGTTGAATATCGGATCAGGCTATATGACTAATATAAACGTTCGCATGAACAATGGGGAAGCCCACCAACTGTGCATGAACTACCCCTTTTCTCGAAAGAACTTATACAGCGCACTAAAACAGGTTAATCCGAAAATCCAGTTTCCAAGTAACCCCAACACGTTTAATCATAAACGGAAGAAGTAAAGTCCACATCTGGTCAGGACTTGGCAAATTCCAGGTACCGGCTAGCCGCCTGCTGCTTCTCACTCTGGCTGTTCAGCAACTCCATTCGCAGCCGATCAATTATGCTCATGTACTCATCCAGAGGTGAGTTGGCTTTCCCTAAATCCTTGGTTTCCTGAATAAAGGCTTGCTGCTTTTCCCGGATCTCATTGAGTTTTTCCAGAGCGCCACGAATGGCCTCAATCCGGGCACCCACGAGCCCGCCAATTTCGCCGACTCCTTCGCCACCTGCTACAGCGCCGTCACTACTGTTAATGCGCTGAAATGCAGAAGGTATCTCCACAGCATTCTGCTCAGCCAGGGTAATTTCTTCGAGTGTGCGAACTTCGCCGTCTGTTGTCAGGTAAATGCCAGAGGCCTGTATCTGCCCCAAGGGAATGCCCTGGCGATTCGTAAGGGTAAAGTTGTCCTCTGCACTACCAACGTACAGTGCTTGCACCCCCACCTCGCTAAGGGACTTCAAGGCCTGCTCGCCATCGGCTCCCTGCACCCACACAGACAAAGACGAAAACACCTCATCGTTGGCATCAATCCAAAGGTTGCCATCGTCATCATAGTTGGCGAGTTCACTGAAACCGGACCCACTCTGAGGCCCAAACAGTTCCGTGCCGTCGTCCACTTTGTCGTTGCCATTCCGGTCGAATACGAGATAACCACTGCCGCTTCCGAGGCTAGCGAACTGCGCGGATTTGCCGTTTCCTTCCATGTCGAACTCGAACAAAGTATCGGTCAGTTGTGCGGTGGCACTGCCGAAGTTAATCACCAGCGGGTCGGTCATGGGCCGCTCTTCAATCCGCAGGCTTTCGGAATATTCATAGGTTCGGGATTGCGACTGGCGGAGCGACAGGGTGAAATCAATGGTTTCGCCGTTCTCAAGCGAAATGCTTCCGGTAGAAGCAAACGAACGGGATTCACTTTGTGAATAGAACATATAGCGATTCGCTTCAACAGACATGCTGCCGTTCGCCTGAGCAGCGGAATCACCGCTGAGCGCAGCACGGCCCACACTGATAGCCTGCTGGCCTCGGAGGAATAAGTCCGTAGTTTTCTCCACCAGCTCAGCACTGGAATACACCGCGTTGCGATCGCCCCCGCTGACGGTGCTGGAATTTGAAAAGCCGAGGCGTTCCTGGCTGTTGTATCGATAGGCTGCATCGCGGGTTATGTTGAGCTGCCTGCCCCCACCCTGCCCTTCTGCACGGTTGCCGGGCAAGGACTGCTGGTTAATCCGCAGCTGGCTCTGGCTGAACGCCGTTTCCTGACGGGAGTTTCCCTGAAGAAAGGAAATTTGACTGGATACGATCATGGCGCCGGTTTACCTCTGAGTTCTTTGTTTATCTAACCCCCTATCGGCAGTAACAAACTGAACTTGAGTATTTTTTGCGCAAGCTACCCTTTCGCAGGCTAACTGCCTTCCTCCTAAACCATAAAGCGCACGAAAGCAGCCGCAAGAATCCCAGCGGCAATTGCGGGCAGCGGTTTTTTGAGTATAAGCATGACAACGGCGGTAACGGAGAGAGCCGCCAAAGCGCCTGCATCACCACCAAAGGCCATGGGTACGATGATGGCGATGAGCACAGAGCTTGCCATGGTGTTAATGAAGCTCTCGATGCGGGGGCTTATGCGCACAAAGGACATGATAAACACGCCCCCGAACCGGGTGACCAAAGTTACCAGGGTCATGATCAGAATGAGTAACAATACGCCGGTCGTGGTGGTTTCGATGGTCATGCCAAGTCCTCCCCAACACGTTCATCAACCGACGTGTTTTCCAGCCAGAAGAAGCCAACCACACCACCGGCAAGGGCTCCGGCAACCACATGGGTGTTGGCGGGCAACCACTTCCATGCAGCCAGTGAAGCAATAGCGGCCAGCGCCCAGGCGACCAGCACACGGGGATTCTTTTTGCCACCCAGCGCCATGGCCAGCAGAAAACAGCCCAGCACCATGTCCATCCCAAGGCTTTTCGGATTCTGCAAAAGCCCACCGAAATACACGCCCAGCCAGGTGCCGACAATCCACGCCAGCCAGAGCGCCAGACCGCCACCAACAATCACTTCCAGATTGCGCCTGCCGCTCTGATATTCCTGGGCGGATACCGCCCAATTGGCATCTGTAAGGAGCAATAGAATGCCATAGCGCTTTGCAGGAGATACGTCCTTCAACATGGGGTAAAGCGAAGCACCCATCAGCAGATGACGGGAATTGATAGCAAACACTACGATGATTACCGGGATAACAGACACCTCTGCTCCCCACATATCAATCGCGGCAAATTGTGATGCACCGGCAAACACCAAAGTGCTCATCAGCAAAGATTCCAGAGGGCCTAGACCCTCCTGCACGGCGGCAAGTCCGAATGCAGCGCCAAAGGCCACTACAAACAGGGATATAGGGAGCATCCGAACAAGTTCGTAGCGAACTTGTTCGGGCTGGAACTGGTAGGTATATGACGCATTTTTCATCTACGCAAGCTAAGGAAATTTCCCCGGCGCGCGTATCAGTAGTTTCCGCAAGTGTGAGTTATTGATCCAACAAGAAGTTTTCAAATGCAACTATCACATAAGCATGAATTAAGCTTCACCATACATCTTTTGGAATTGACCTTCCCGCTCGCACCGATTAGTTTAGATTTTGCTCGACCTCAAAAGGGCTATCCCCTGTGAAGGGAGCCGAGCACCTGAAATCAAAAACGCCGGCCACAAGCC
This sequence comes from Marinobacter salexigens, assembly GCF_002806945.1. GTDB lineage: Bacteria > Pseudomonadota > Gammaproteobacteria > Pseudomonadales > Oleiphilaceae > Marinobacter > Marinobacter salexigens. The sequence goes on along the minus strand of NZ_NIHC01000001.1, from coordinate 862,355 downwards.
GGACGACAAAAACAACATTGCCACTGCCGCCGAGATCCGGCCAAGTGGAGAGGATTTCAATATGCTAATTTCAGCACGTCTTGGAGACGTCTTGTGCAGTGCACATTCGTTCCTACCTGCTAATATAGTCGCCTTTAATTTCCGCAACTTAGAGCCCACTCGGGCCAAGGAAGAGAGGTGATCCCATGACTGTATTCAGCCATCCCGAATTTGATAACCACGAACACCTGTCTTTTTTCTGCGATCCCGAAACCGGGCTCAAAGCCATTGTTGCCATACATAATACCTCCCGCGGCCCAGCTCTTGGTGGTTGCCGGATGTTTCCCTATGCCAGTGATGAAGAAGCATTGCGCGATGTGCTGCGCTTATCCAAGGGCATGACCTACAAATCGGCGCTGGCCAATCTTGACCTGGGCGGCGGTAAATCTGTGATTATTGGCGACCCCCGCAAGGATAAAAGCGAAGCTTTGCTTGAAGCCATGGGCAAGCACCTGGAAGGGCTTGGCGGCCAGTACATTGGCGCTGAGGACTCCGGAACCAGCGTGCCAGACCTTCAAGTGATGGGGCGGCACACCCAACACGTTGCAGGCATTGTTGAACACATTGCCTTTGATGGCCAACCCAGTAATGGTGACCCTTCACCTACCACCGCTTATGGCGTTTTTGTCGGCCTGAAAGCTGCGGTAAGGCACAAACTTGGCCGGGAAGATCTGAAAGGTTTGAAGGTTGCCATCCAGGGTGTGGGAAATGTGGGCTTTCGACTGGCTCGCCACCTTAAAGACGCGGGTGCCGAGCTCTGGGTGTACGACATTCATCAAGACAACATGCAGCGCGCCATAGACGAACTTGGCGCCAAAGCGGCATCGGCTGAAGACATCTTATTCCTGCCGGTAGACGTTGTTGCGCCTTGTGCGATGGGTGCTGTGCTGAATGACGACAGTATTCCCCGCCTGAAAGCGACAGTGATTGCTGGCGCAGCCAACAACCTGCTTCAGCGCCCGGATCACGACCAGGCTTTGAAAGACCGGGGCATTTTATATGCACCGGACTTCGCGATTAATTCGGGTGGCATTATCGACGTGTTTTACGAGCGCACCGGAGCCTCGCCGGATGAGGTACGCGCCCACGTGGAAGGCATTGGCCAAACTCTGACTGAGATCTTTACGCGCTCAGAAGCCAGCGGCATTGCTACGGGTGCAGTTGCCAACAAGCTTGCCGAAGAGCGTTTTCGGGCGCGTGCTGAGAATGCTTCTGAATCCAGGGAGCAGCTTGCGGGCGCCTAATTAGTGACATTTACTTTATGGGGCCTTGAGCGCATCGAGGCCCCCGCTCTTCCAAACAAAAACAAGTAATTGGCAGGAGACAATTATGTCTGACTCTAATGCAACAAACCCGGCCGCAATGGAGGGTTCCAATGCTGGCCGGGGGCTCTGGTCCTCGCGCTTTGCCTTCATTCTTGCCGCCACAGGTTCTGCTGTCGGCCTAGGCAACATCTGGAAATTCCCCTACGTTACCGGCGAAAATGGCGGTGGCGCTTTTGTATTGGTTTACCTTCTGTGTATTGCCGCCATTGGTCTGCCAATTATGATGGCCGAGGTGCTTATTGGTCGTCGTGGTGGGCGCAGCCCGGTTAACAGTCTCAAACAAATCGCAAAGCAGCAGGGAATCAATCCTTCCTGGCGGGCGGTTGGTGCAATCGGTGTAATTGCTGGCTTTCTGATTCTTTCGTTTTACTCGGTCATTGGCGGCTGGGCAGTGTCGTATGTGGGTAGTGCTGCGAGCGGACAGTTTACGGGCCAGTCTGCGGATGCCATTGGCGAGATCTTCTCCAGCTTGCTGGCCGACCCGCTCACCCTCTTGATGTGGCATACCCTGTTCATGGCCTTGGTAGTCCTTGTGGTAGCCAAGGGCGTGCGTGCGGGGCTTGAGCGAGCTGTCAGCATTCTGATGCCTGCGCTGTTCCTTCTGCTGCTTGCAGTAGTTGGCTTCGCCATGACCACTGGCGAGTTCGGGCGGGCGGTAAGCTTCCTGTTTCAACCAGACTTTTCCAAACTCACTACTGCCGGTGTACTGGTCGCTTTGGGGCACGCGTTCTTCACCCTGAGCCTTGGCATGGCAGTAATGATGGCTTACGGCTCCTACCTGCCGAAAAACATCTCCATCGCCAAAACATCCATAGCTGTATGTCTCATCGACACTGGCGTGGCACTGCTGGCGGGGCTGGCTATCTTCCCGATCGTTTTCGCCAACGGCCTTGAGCCTGGCGCGGGCCCGGGCCTGATCTTCCAGACCCTGCCACTGGCGTTTGGTCAAATGCCTATGGGCAGCCTGTTCGGAACCCTGTTCTTTGTATTGCTGATTTTCGCCGCTTGGACGTCAGGAATTTCCCTGTTGGAGCCGATTGTAGAATGGCTGGAAGAGCAAAAAGGCATGAACCGCACCATCAGTGCGCTGGCGGCAGGCTTTGTGTGCTGGGCTCTGGGTATTGCGTCGATCCTGTCCCTGAACCTGTGGTCAGGCTTTGCACCATTGGGGTGGATCACCATGCTGGAAGGCAAAACCATCTTTGACCTGTTGGACTTCTTTACTGCCAACATCATGTTGCCTTTGGGCGGCTTGCTGGTTGCGGTATTTGCTGGCTGGATTATGTCCCGCAAGGCCATGGAAGAAGAGCTGGCGCTCTCCAAGCCCATGTTCAATCTTTGGTACGTTACCGTGCGGTTCATTACTCCGGTGGCTGTGGGAACGGTGTTTGTTTACAACCTTGTTGGAGCCTAAGCCAGCACCCGGCCTATAGCTGATCGAGGGAGGCCCTGAGGGTCTCCCCGATTCTTGCGTTCAGCTTCAGTTCCGCCAACTCTTCTGCACGTGTTCTCCCCAGATTCAGGGTAGCTATCGGCTTGCCCAGTTCTTTGGCGTAGCGGCAAAAGCGAAAGCCGGAGAAGACCATCAACGAAGATCCAATCACCAACAAACCATCACTTGCCTTGAGCGTCTCTTTCGCCAATTCCACTCTTTGCTTCGGTACAAAGTCACCAAAAAACACGACATCTGGCTTTAGTATTCCGTTGCATCGCGGGCAATCTGCAAGACGGAAATCGGAGAAATCTACATCCAGATCTGCATCACCATCTGGAGCAGCCTCCGCCTTATAGCCCTGAAAGGCCGGATTAAGCTCGGCACTGCGTTCGTGTACCTCATCTCGAGCGCATCTATAACCACAGCTCATACAGAGCACTTCATCTGCACGTCCATGCAAGTCGCTTACGCCCTGTGTACCCGCTTTTTGATGCAGGCGGTCTACATTCTGGGTGACCACGAGGCTGGAATGATTGCGCATTTCCAGTTCAGCAATATGGAAGTGGGAGGCGTTAGGCTTTGCATTGCGGATCACCGGCCAGCCAATCAAGCTGCGCCCCCAGTATCGCTGGCGGGTTTCATGGCTCTCCATGAACTCACGGTGCTGAACTGGTTGCTTACGCTTCCATGCGCCTTCACCATCGCGGTAATCAGGAATACCGGAATCTGTGCTTACACCTGCGCCGGTCAAAATCATTAACCTGGGATTGCGGCGAATGAAGTCTGCCAGCATCTCGCCCGCCTGCTCTGGTTCATGCACAACCGGCGGCGCATCCAGCTCGGGCAGGCGTTGATTCGGACTGAAGGGTCGAGTTCTGTAGGTCGTCACGGTTTGCGGGCCACGTATACGGTGTTAAAAGATTCCCTGTTCTGGAACGGGTTGTAGAAGCTCACTACATGACAAACGACGTCCGTGAACACATTCTGCAGCACATCCATGAATACGTCGTCTTCTGCCTCATTGGACCACATGGCAAAGATACCACGGGGTTTGAGTTGCCTTGCCATGCGGCTGATATTGTCGGTGGTGTAGAAGCTGGCGTTGGAGTCGTTCAGCAGAGCGCGGGGAGAGTGGTCGATATCCAGGAGTATGGCGTCGAATTCTTTGCCGGGTGCCTGGGGATCAAAGCCACCGTGTTCGGGGTCGGCAATGGCGAGGTCAAAGAAGCTGCCGTGGATGTAGCGGCTGCGGGCATCGGCGTTGATGTCTTTGCCGAGGGGTACGTATTCTTGCTGGTGCCAGCGGATGACGGGTTCGAAGTATTCGACGATCAGCAGTTCCCCTACTCGCTCATGTTTGAGTGCGGCTACGGCGGTATAGCCTAGCCCGAGGCCGCCTACGACAACGCTGAGGTTATCCCCTTCGGTTTCATTCAGCCCTAGGTTTGAGAGTGCGACTTCGGCGTCTACGAACATGCTGGACATGAGAAATTCTTCGCCGAGTTTTACTTCGTAGATGTCTCGGTCGCCCAGTGCGGGGATGCGTCGGCGGCGGAGTGTGATTTCGCCGATTTCGGAGGGTTGGCTATCTATTTGCTCGAACAGTCTTGCCACTGAGGTGCCTCTTTTTTTCTTTGCTTTGATTTTTTTCGTGCCTGCATAAGATCGGCACTGTGCAAGCGCCTATGGGGGGCCTTCTCCCAAAAACCGCTGCAAGTACATCCATGTACGCTTGGCTCCGCACATTTTTGGGAGAAGGCCCCCCATAGGCGCTACTGTCTACTCCCTTGGATTCGTCGCTTCACACACATTTGAGTGGGAGGACCGCACCGGTGCAACGGCCTACTCCCCAGTATTCTCCGACGCAGTCAGACTCTCGGTTAAAATCGTCCGCATTTTCTCCGCACCGAGTTTGTTCATAAGCTCAATGTTCCGCAGCGGTATTCCATCTACATCCGGATGATTATCAATCGCCGCTTCCAGACTGGCTTCCCGCAACAGGTGAAGCATGGGGAACGGAGATCGATTGGTGTAATTCTCCGCATCATCCGATTCAGTGCCAGCAAACTGATATTCCGGATGGAAACTGGCAATCTGGTAGATGCCTTCCATGTCCAGATAGGTTAACAGCCCGTCGGCAGCGCCCAGAAACTCGTTGTAGTCTGCAAAGTCTTGCAGTACGTGGGGGTGGATCAGGATTGTGGTTTCGATTTCCGGTTCATCGTCCAAGCGCAGGAGTTCGGTTTGCAGGGCTTGGAGGAGTCCGTCTTCGTTATCTGCCTCGGATACCACAAACCGTACCCGGTCTCTGACCAGTTCCCGCTTGGCGAAGGGGCACAGGTTGTAACCAACAACAACGTCTTCGACCCATTTCCGGGTTGCTTGAACTACCGTTCCGTCGTTCACAATTAATCCCTCTGGTTGTTGATCCAAACTCCATAGTTCAGATCGGGCAGGCTGGCAGGGCTGTCCAAAAAATGTGCGGAGCCATGGATGGCGGAGCCAAGCGTATAAGGATGTATTAACAGCGGTTTTTTGGACAGCCCTGCCAGACTGCCCAGCCTCCAAAGAATCAGTAAGTTTTAGACATAACCCTGGCTACGAAGATAATCATCATAAGTCCCACTAAAGTCCGTAATGCCATCCGGCGTAAGCTCAATAATTCGAGTCGCCAGGGAAGACACAAACTCACGGTCGTGGCTCACGAAAATCAGTGTACCCGGATAGTTCTCAAGTGCCAGGTTCAGCGCCTCGATAGACTCCATATCCAAGTGGTTAGTAGGCTCATCCAGCAGCATTACGTTCGGCTTTTGCAGAATCAGCTTACCGAACAACATGCGCCCCTGCTCACCACCGGAAATAACCCGCACCGATTTACCAATATCATCGCCAGAAAACAGCATACGCCCCAGGGTGCCGCGAACCAGTTGCTCGCCGCCGGTGGTCCACTGTGCCATCCACTCAGATAGCGTGTCGTCATCCGCAAAATCATCCGTGTGATCCTGGGCGTAGTAGCCCACTTCCGCGCTATCGGTCCACTTAACCTCACCGCTGTCCGGCTCATAAGCGCCAGCCAGGCACTGCAGTAATGTGGTTTTACCAATACCGTTGGGGCCGATAATGGCCACGCGCTCGCCAGCTTCCACCTGCAGGTTCAGCTTGTTGAACAGCGTATTGCCATCAAAACCTTTGGTCAGATCCCGAATGGTTACGGCTTGGCGGTGCAGTTTCTTGCCCTGCTCAAAACGGATAAACGGGCTTACGCGGCTGGATGGCTTTACTTCATCCAGCTGGATCTTGTCGATCTGGCGAGCACGGGAGGTGGCCTGTTTGGCTTTCGAGGCGTTGGCCGAGAAGCGGCTTACGAACTGCTGGAGTTCTGCAATCTGTGCCTTCTTCTTGGCGTTGTCTGCCTGCAGGCGCTCGCGAGCCATGGTGGCGGCGGTCATGTATTCATCGTAGTTGCCCGGGAACAACCTCAGCTCACCGTAATCCAGATCGGCCATGTGGGTGCACACGCTGTTCAGGAAGTGGCGGTCGTGGGAAATGATGATCATGGTGCTGCTGCGAGCTACCAGAATATTTTCCAGCCAACGGATAGTGTTAATGTCCAGGTGGTTGGTGGGTTCGTCGAGCAACAATACGTCGGGATCAGAAAACAGTGCCTGCGCCAACAAAACTCGCAATTTCCAGCCAGGGGCCAGGTTGCTCATAGGGCCTTCGTGTTGCTCCAGGGGTATATCCAACCCCAATAGCAATTCACCAGCGCGGGATTCAGCTGTGTAGCCGTCCATCTCCGCGAACTGAACTTCCAGATCTGCCACGGCCATACCGTCTTCTTCGCTCATCTCTGCCAGCGAGTAGATGCGATCACGCTCTTTCTTTACGTGCCAAAGCTCTTCATGGCCCATGATGACGGTGTCCATAACAGAGCAGGTTTCGTAGGCAAACTGATCCTGCCGCAACTTACCCAGGCGAACGTTCGGCTCCAGCATAACCTGGCCGGCAGAAGGCTCCAGGTCGCCACCGAGGATTTTCATCAGTGTGGATTTACCGCAGCCATTGGCTCCGATCAGGCCGTAGCGGTTGCCGTTACCGAACTTGGCAGAAACGTTTTCAAACAGGGGCTTTGCCCCGAATTGCATGGTGATGTTGGCAGTAGAGATCAAGAAACAAACCTATAGATGTGAGGGCCAGCGCTGCACCGGCTAAAGAAAGCCGGCATTGTACAGGTTTGCGGTGATTACCGTGAGGCCGCAGAAACACGCATAAAAAGGGCTTGCCTCAAGCCCGACGGAAGGGCAGCATTCCTTCTCTGAAGTTCCCATTCATTTTATGTAAGGACAGTAACCATGGCACAGGCAACCGCACGCCACATTCTGGTAGACAGCGAAGCAAAGTGTGAAGAACTGAAAGCCGCAATCGAGGGTGGTCAGGACTTTGCAGAAGTTGCAAAGCAGCACTCCTCTTGCCCTTCCGGCCGCAACGGCGGTGATCTGGGCTCATTCGGCCCAGGCCAGATGGTTCCAGAGTTCGATAAAGTAGTGTTCAGCGGTGAAGTGAATAAGGTTCTCGGACCAGTAAAAACCCAGTTTGGTTATCACCTGCTGGAAGTTACCAGCCGCAGCTAAGGGCTTACCCTTGCCGCGACTGGCTTTTGGCTCCTGATCAACTCAGGAGCCAAGGTTTCTATTTTTGCGGAAGGAGGAAGCGTGCCAACTGGCTGCCGATGGATTCAATAGGCTCGGTAATCGCCTGCTGGATGCTTTCAGTTACTGTTTTGGAAAATGCAGTTCCCGCCTCGCTTTCCAGAAAATCGATATACAACCCCATCTCCTGAGCGCTGATTTTTTCGTAGGTATGTAGATAGCTGTCATACACCTGCTGCTCCACAATGCCCCGAATGGCGCTACGCTGACTACCTAGTTTCTGTTTCAGCTCATCGTAATTTGTCGAATCGCTGCTGAATGCAGCCATTGCTGTTGCCAAGCCGAGTTGCACCGCAATAGTTGTATCCACTGCACTTTCGGTTGCGCGAGCAGCCCGATCGAACCGTTCAAACATACGTGCGCGATCAGTGCCTTTGTACTTCTTGTTCAGCTCTGAGGCTCGTGCCTGAATCTGCCCCCATGCTGCCGGATCGGAGGCCGCGATTTCTGCCGCTGATATTTTTCGGGCAACGGGCGTTTTGTACCAGCCCTCTACCGCCTCAAGCTGCTTACCCGAAAGGTTGTGCTCCAGGTTACTTACAATTTTCTGTTCTATATCTGCCGCGCTAAAGCTGTTGCGGACTACATATCCAAGCGTGTCTGCAACCATAGGTGGCAGCTTCTGGCTGCGCTTCACACCCTCGCGAATACCTTCGGCCATCATAGCCGGATAGCGTTCAACAATATCGTCGATAGGCGATGCCGTCAGCACCCGCTGCGCGCTGGGCGCAGCCATGGCAGAGCCGGCCATAAACAGGCCAGCAACTAAAAGAGGTTTAACTAGGGTACCAAGCTTCATTTAACTATCATCCTGTTTGGTGGATGCAGCGTTTATGACACGGGCACCCTCCCCTGAGCAAGCAATCCATGGGTTCTGGAGATGACAGTTTGGTAGGAAAGTTCTGGGCGCGGGCTCCGCGGCGTAAAAGAAAGCGCCAGACCCGTCGAGATCGGTGGCGATCCCACATGAAATGGTACGGCCTTCCGGTTTTGGGCTTGCTCATTGGCACATGGGCAACGCTGCGTTTCAGCCTACTGGCCCCGGAACCACCGGTTAACCCGAACGATCTGTGCGAGATCTTCCGAGAGCATACGGTTTGGTACGACTACGCAAGAGACTCCCAGGAACGCTGGGGGACTCCAATAGCGACCCAAATGGCCTTTGTGTATTACGAATCATCGTTCCGAAGTCACGCCCGACCACCGAGAACAAAACTGTGGGGTTTTATACCCTGGTCCAGGCCAACCACTGCATACGGCTATGCACAAGCATTAGATCCCGCATGGGGGGAGTACCTTTCCGCCAATGGCGATGGCTTATTTACTGTGCGAACCGATATGGAATATGCGCTGGATTTTGTGGGCTGGTATAACCACCTCACAAACAGCCAGCTTGGCATTCCCTTTTATAACCCCCGCCAACTTTACCTGGCGTACCATGAAGGGCGAGGTGGCTACGCTCGCAAATCTTATACCCGCAAGCCTGCCATTACGGCGCTGGCGTCGCGAGTTCAGTTGCGGGCATTCCGATACGACAATCAACTGAAAACCTGTGAACAGGAATTCCAGTGCTGGCGCTGGTATCAGTTCTGGCCTTTCTGCGGCTGAGGCCCGGTATTTTTAACCATCTGGGTTAAACTCAATGGCTGATGCCTGGGCACGCAGCCTGTCCACCAGAAACTCTTTTACGATTCGTATCCGCGCCATTTGCTGTGTGTCCTGGCTTACATGAACCCACAGATCAACGCTTTCACCTTCCAGAGGATCAGACAACCTGCGTAACTCCTTTGCGCCCTCACCCAGGAAACAAGGCAAAACCGCAAGCCCTGCGCCCGCGCGCGCCAAAGCGTGCATGGCAAGCAAGCTGTTGCAGCGAATAACGGAGGTGGCATTTTTCAAATGCTTTCGATACCACCGCCCCGTGGCCAGATGACTGAAGGTGTCATCCGGAATAATCCAAAGGCAGTCCTCAGGGTGGTTTTCAATATCAATATCGCGATGACGCCGACAATAACTGGCAGATCCGTAGACTGCAGACTCAATCGCCGCCACACGCTCACCTTCCAGAGTTGCCTGGGGCTTATTCTCAGGGCGCAGAGTAAGATCCGCTTCTCTGTGAGTAAGATTGGTAACGTCGTTATCGGTGAGTACCTCCAGCTCAACGTCGGGAAACTCCCGCACCAACTCAGCCAGAACTGACCCGAGCAATTCGCTCATCATCGTATCTTCAGCCGCCAGCCGTACCTTTCCCACCGGTGCTGAGTCCTGGCCTACCAATTTGCGCTCGAGGTTTTCCATCTCCACAGAGAGCTTTTCTGCATTGCGGAAGGCAGTTTCGCCCACGGGGGTCAGCTGCAACCCATCCCGATTACGCTCGAAGAATTGAACGCCCAGCGTCTCTTCCATCTGGTCAAGGCGACGCAAAACCGTGGTTTGATGTACGCCCAGTATTTCTCCGGCTTTGGCGAGGGTTCCGCCTATTGCCAGAGCATGTATATATCGTAGATAATCCCAGTCCATAGCTACTGCATATTTGCAACAAGAGTACGGAGTTTAACGTATTTACGCTGCAAAATAATACCCTTATAATTCAGTACATAGTCAGAAATAGAATTTTTCCACTCACCTGTAAAAACTCACCAGATAAGGAGGAAGTCGTTATGGCACAAAGACCTATGACAACCGTTCACTCGCTACCGTCCAGTATCCTCCACAACAGTACTGCGGTGAGAAGCCAGCACACTCGTGCGGCGGCGAAAATGGCAGTCCAGTTTATGAGCCGTAAGCTGCGGTCCTTTAACCGTAAGGCTGCAGAAGCAACGCCCGAAATCGTTCAGATGCAAGGCGGACACTGATTCCAGTCAGGCAAACGTAATGAGCTGCACCAATTACCGCAGCTCTGAACCAAGTAGCCAAACTGAAAACGCCGGTGATTCTGATCTCAGAGCCACCGGCGTTTTGCATTACTCGATCAAATTTCCCAAATTACTTTCTTTTTCTGGCCAAACCAACCGTCCATCTTGCGATTGTAGACATCTTCTATAACATTCCGCTTGATCTTCATGGTTGGCGTGAGCATGCCGTTTTCTGTGGTCCAGGGTTCTTTCACGACCACCAAAAACGGTATTTTTTCATGGGCTTCACACTCTTCATTTACTGCGCCCAACTCTTTCAGCAGTTCCTGTTCAAGCTCAGCCCTATCCATACCCCCTGAAAGCGCATCCCGAACGTCTTCAGACAACAGTATCATCAGGCAGGGCTGGGGTTGGTTGGCGCCGGCCACACAGACAGCTTCCACCGAGGGGTGGTTGAACCGGTTTTCAATAGGAACCGGCACAACGTATTTCCCTTTTGAGGTTTTGAAGAGGTCTTTCACTCGGCCGGTAATTTTAAGGTAGCCATTTGCATCAATCTCCCCCATATCACCGGTTTTAAGAAAGCCATCATCGGTGACGTCTTCGCGGGTTTTTTCTTCGTTTTGATAGTAGCCCATCATCATCCCTGGGCTTTTCACCAGTAACTCTCCCCCTTCGCCGATGCGATGCTCAACCCCGGGGTTGGCCTCACCTACCAGGCCTATCGTGGCTCGTCCGGGTCTGCTGGCATGGGAGTATCCGAAGTTTTCTGTCATGCCATAAACCTCAAGCAACTCCAGGCCAAGGTTTCGGTACCACAGGATGATTTCTTCAGACAATGGTGCAGCGCCGGTGAGGGCTGCCCGGCAATGATCCAGCCCCAACTGTTTGAGCACTTTCTTTTTCACCGCAGAACGCACAAACGGGATGCTGAATAGCAGCTTTTGTTTCTTGGGTGGCAACTTGGCGTTTACCCCAAGATAAAACTTCATCCACAAGCGCGGGACTGAGAAGAATAGAGTCGGCCGGGCACGCTGAAGATCCTGCTGAAAGGTGTCCAGGTTATCGGCAAAATACACATGAAAGCCAAAATACAGCGACTGGGTTTCAACCGCCGCCCGCTCTGCCACGTGCGCCAAAGGAAGATAGGACAGCATACGATCCTCAGAGGACACCGAGAACATCTGTTGCAGCCCATCTGCCACCGACATCATGGCTCCGAAATTGTGCATAACTCCTTTAGGGCGCCCCGTGCTGCCGGACGTGTAAACAATCGTGGCAAGTGCATCCTGGCTCGGTAACTGCGGCGCCGCCGGCTCATGTTTGGCAATAACGTCAATCCACTTGGGGGTATCATCGCGCGGCGACATGGGCAGAGAAATGATTGGAAGATCAGGAGGAATGTGGCCTTTTATATCATTCCAGCCATCTGCGGTGCCATCAAGTTTACCCAAAAACAGCAACTTGGCATCAGAGTGCTCAAGCACATAAGCAGCAGCGTCCCCGTTAAGCGTGGGATATAAGGGCACGGAAACGTGCCCGGCGGCCCAAATGGCGAGATCCGACAGTATCCAGTGCGCACTGTTTTTGCCGAGAACGGCGATATTACTGCCCTCAGACAACTCCAGACTGTTGAGGTGGGCCGCCATGCGCGACACCTGGTCGGCAGCCTGCTCCCAGCTAATATTTTCTACCGTACCATCGGGATAGGGCTGGGTGAGGTATGTTCTTTCAGGGCTTTTTTCTGCCCAGTAGTACAAACAGTGCAAGGAGGTCTGCTTGCGGGGATCCAATGCCATGAAAAACTCCTGATTATTGTTATCGTTGACGAATTCAGACAAACATCTGAATTCGGATTCACTCTAATGCAAATTTGTTTGTTTACACAAATATTAGTGTTAATTGGCGCGAGCTCAATGGCATTAAACACCTGCCTTAGTGGCTAAACCAACCCTTGCTCTGTAATGACTTGCTGAAGCTGGTAATTTTTTATGTGACATTCATCAAGATTGGTCTAAAGTGAAAATCGAAGCTTATCGCTTTTCATCACTCATAGGAGACAGCCATGAGGCAGTCGACCCGCTCTTTACTGATTTTTCCGGCTTGGGGAGTTATTCTGCTTGGCTCCGCCGCGTTCCTGTACAGCGCCTTTGCGGGCATGCTGGGCACGTAAGTAGCTGACGATTCAAGAATTGCGAAAAGCGCCTAACGCCGGAAGCGGGTTTCCAGAACTACGGCTGAGTTAGTGCGCTCAACGCCTTCAAGATTACCAATCTCGTCCAACACCGCGCTCAATTCTTCAAGAGACTGAGCCTGCACGATTGCTATGAGATCGTACTCTCCGCTTACCGAAAACAACTGCGACACCTGGCTAATGCCTTCAAGTGCATTGTTTGTTCGCGCCGTTAATTTTTGAGCCACTTTAATAGAAACATGGGCTTCCACCTGGCTGGCAGTAAACGCTCCGCCTAGCTGTACTGCATACCCTGCAATCACTCCGCTGGCTTCCAGCCGGGCTATTCTGCTTTGCACCGTTGAGCGCGACAGTTTCAGCGCCCTGGCCAGGTCCGTAATGCTGATTCGCGCATTCTGACGCAGCAGCATCAGCAGCTTTTGGTCGTTACTTTTTATCATTTCGAAAAATTGCCTCGCTGTTTTGTGCAAAGCATAGCCCATTACGATCAAAACGCATCTGCAAACCGGCAAAGCATCACTGCATACTGTCTCGAAACAACGCCGGGTTGCCACTTATGATCATTCGCCCCATTGCAGACAAAGATCTGGAAACCCTTTACCAGATAGCCGAAGAGTCTGGCCCGGGATTTACATCTCTGATGCCCGACCGGGACGCTTTGGCCCAAAAAATTGCCCATTCCACGGCAAGCTTTGGCCGCAATGTGCGCAGCCCTGGCGACGAGCATTACCTGTTTGTACTGGAAGATGAAACCACTGGCGACATTCTCGGCACCACGGGTATTGAGGCAAACACCGGGCACACCCAGCCGCTTTACCACTTCCGGCGCAACACAGTTACCCATCACTCGCGGGACCTTGATGTTCGCCGGAGTGTGGAAACCCTCACCCGCTGCAACCACTACACAGGCTATTCCGAGATTTGCTCACTCTATTTGCGCCCCGAGTTTCGCCGGGCCAATGCGGGCAAGCTGCTGTCCCGGGTGCGCTTCCTGTTTATGGCACAGCACCCGGAGCGTTTTTCACACAAGGTGATTGCCGAAATGCGCGGTGTTTCTGATGCCGCAGGCCAGTCACCCTTTTGGGACTGGCTGAGCACACACTTTGTCGACATGGAGTTCGCCCAGGCTACCCATCTGGTCGGTGCCGGCTACACAGATTTCATTGATGAGCTGATGCCCTCCCATCCACTCTATACTTGCCTTATGAGCCCGGAGGCACGAGCGGTTCTTAGCCAGGTGCACAAGCACACCCGGCCAGCTTTGCAGATTCTGGAGGCGGAGGGTTTCAAGCATAAAGGCTTGATAGATCTGTTTGATGCAGGCCCAACGGTGGAGTGCGCCCTGGCGGAGATTCGCAGCGTCAGGGCCTCATCTGAGCAACGGGTTTGCGTGGATGAAGGCCTGGCTGGCGCAGAAGCGCTCTTTGGGCACACCCGCCAGCAGCAAAGCGAACCCACCCTGATAGCAAACACAGGGACAGCAAACTTTCGGGCCACCGTTACAGCGGAAGCATCCGACGATTCAGGTACGCTGGTAATTCCCCACGCTCTGGCGGAAAAGCTTTGCCTTGATAATGGCAGCACTGCGCGCACTTTGCCCCTGAACCATAGAACGGCAGCGGTACACTCACAAGATACGGTTACGGAGTTAAACTATGCATACTGATCGCAATGCCTTGTTCGAAAACCTCTGGCAGGATTACAAGGCGGTCACACCCTCGGCTGCACATATCCACCGCATTCTGGGTGCCGAAGAAGGTCAGGCCATCATCAACGACCATATCGCCCTGCGTACTTTTAACCTGCAGCCGGTTGGCCTGGAGGCTCTAGCAGAGCATTTTCTGGCTCTGGGGTACCAGGAAGGCGGCGAGTACCATTTCAAAGCCAAGAAGCTCTATGCCCGACATTATGAGCACCCAGACCCCGAGGCTCCAAAGGTGTTTATTTCAGAGTTGCTGACAGAGCAGTGCTCACCAGAGTTGCAGGCTGTAGTGCACAAACTGGTTGAGCAGGTAACACAAGAACAGGTTACCGCCGACAACTTTCTTTATTCCGGCCGGCATTGGGACCTGGATTCACAAACCTACCAGCAACTGCTGGAAGAGAGCGAATACGCTGCCTGGCTCGCGGCCTGGGGTTACCGGGCAAACCACTTCACGGTAAGCATTAACCACCTGAATAACTTTGAGACCGTGACCGATATAAACCAGCTGCTGAAAGACATGGGCTTCACAGTAAATGCGTCAGGTGGCGAGGTGAAGGGTTCTCCCAAAGAATTGCTCGAACAGTCATCCACAATGGCTGACCGGGTTCCGGTTCAGTTCAGCGATCGCGAAATGACGATTCCCAGCTGCTTCTATGAGTTTGCACTGCGCTACCCGAAGCCAGACGGCAATCTTTACACAGGGTTTGTTGCCGCTTCGGCCGACAAAATTTTTGAAAGCACCAATGCCGGCATGTAAACACTTGACAGTCCACCCGTGTACCAGCCGGAAAGCTACGCTAAACTGCCCCCTTGTTCCCGAACAATTCCACTTGTTCAATGCAACAAGGAGTATCAATGAAGCCTGTTGTCACACTTGTACTGGCCTGTCTTCTTGTATTGGCCGGCTGCCAGTCGTCGCCATCCACAAACCCGGCCGCCGGGCTAAACAGTAAGAGCCAGCCAGAAAGCGCGAAGCCAAAAAGTGCCGATGCCGTTCTGCTCAGTTCCCAGCATTGCCTTAGCGAATATCTGAGGGAGCAAGGCAGGGTTCACTACGGCCCCTGCCTGAAAGTCATCAGTGTAGACAACAGCCCACCCCGGGTCAGGGATGACGGCTTTATAGAAATACATATAGCCACACCCATCACCCTCAATACCAGCTGTGTATACCGCCATGCGGATGGCTCACCTATCCCGGCTACCATGGAAACAACGGCTTTCCAGATAACTCCGAGCACCTTCAAACAGCCTGGGCAACGCTGGTACCTGCATGCGCACAAGCAGGCCAGGCAAGTGGTTGGTTGTGAGCCCACACTCTCGCGGTCTAAAAAACCCACCTACAAAACGGACTGATGGTTTGAATAGTTTCTGGCAAGGATTAACCAGCATTCAGCCGACCAAGAGATTCAGAACCTCATGACAACTGATATCAGCATCGTCTGGCTCGGTACACTGGCAAGCCTGGCAGCAGGGCTCGCAACCGGCATTGGTGCCTTGGCAGTGTTTTTCGTTAAAGACCTGTCTGACCGGTTGCAGGACAGCATGCTGGCGGCGGCTGCGGGCGTAATGCTGGCCGCATCCTTCTTTTCTCTGATACTTCCAGGGCTGGAATATGGAGAGGCTCTGCTGGGCTCAAACTGGGCAGCTGCACTGCTTGTGATATTCGGTATTCTGTTTGGCGCCGGGGCTCTTTATTACCTCCACCAGAACTTGCCCCACGAACACTTTAACCTGGGCCCAGAGGGGCCCGATTCTGTCCATATTCGCCGCATCTGGCTGTTTATTATCGCCATAACACTTCATAACTTTCCCGAAGGCATGGCCGTGGGAGTTGGCTTTGCGGGTGGCGATGTTCGTAATGGCTATGTACTAGCTCTGGGCATTGGCATTCAGAATATTCCTGAAGGACTTGCCGTGGCATTTTCGCTGATTGCCATCCAGTACTCGCGGGCTCGCGCCTTTACTATCGCCCTTCTGACCGGGTTGGCTGAGCCAATTGGTGGCCTGTTCGGTGCCGCCCTGGTATCGCTGGCAGAACCGATAATGCCGTGGACACTGGGGTTTGCTGCAGGCGCCATGCTGTTCATCATCAGCAACGAAATCATTCCCGAGACCCACCGAAGCCGGTACAAAGCCCAAACCACCTTCGCATTGTTAGTCGGCTTTGTGGTGATGATGTTTCTGGATGTCACCTTGGGTTGAGGCGCCTGCCAGCGCCACAATGTCCTCATACTGGCGAACCTGAACAACCTGCTCGGCCGCCGGCTTGGCAACCAGACTGCAAACCTCGTTAACCATGGCAGATGCAACGGTTTGCGCCTCGATAGCACGGTACTTTTCCAGCGGTCCCAGAAGAACCCTGTTAACCAGCGGCATGGCTTTCGCTCCTATGGCTTCCCCGAGGCGGTGCTCTGGTCTGTCGCCCAGCAGCAAACTGGGATGGTATATCGACAAGTAAGGGTAACCGAGGCTTTTCACCGCATCTTCCAGCTCACCTTTAACCCGATTATAGAAAATAGTCGATGAAGACGATGACCCGATGGCCGACATCAAAACAAACCCACTGGCGCCTGCAGCACGGCCAAGTTCAGCCGCTTTCAGGCAGTAGCCGTAGTCTACTTTTCGAAACTCTTCCTGAGAGCCCGCCTTTTTGATGGTAGTACCCAGACAGCAGACGATCACATCCACCTCAAAAAGCTTTGCGTAATCTGCCATGCGGTCAAAATCCATTTCCTGCTGCTGCAGCTTGCCATGAACGGATTCCAGGGGTTTCCGAACAGGCACAACCACCCGTTCAACCTCGTCGCGGGCCAGCAGGCCAGCGAGAACCATCCCACCGGTCAGCCCGGTGGCACCCAGCAATAACACCTTCATAATGCTCTCTTTGTTCTGCGTGAATACTCATGGTATCAAATATCCGCACAAGCTACGGAGCTACCTGACCCGAAGAGCAGCCGGAAATGTTCTATAAATCCTTCAGGTAGTGTAGCCCGGATAGCTGATCCATCTGGCCACGAATCCAGAAAACACGATCCTGAACATAGGGCGATGGCGAGGCAACATTTAACACCTTCGGATTGGGCAGAACAGCAGCCAATCGGGCCGACTGACTAGCCGACAACTGCCGCGCAGAGATCCCGAAATACGCCCTGCTAGCGGCTTCCACACCGTATATACCCGGGCCAAATTCGGCGATATTCAAATACACTTCAAGGATTCGCTGCTTGGACCACAGCCCGTCAACCGCCAGCGCAAGCGCGGCTTCCAGGGTTTTACGGACAAAACTGCGGCCGTTCCAGAGAAACAGGTTTTTTGCGGTTTGCTGGGTAATGGTGCTGGCACCCCTGAGGCCGTCGCCAGCATGATACTCAGCCAAAGCTTTGCGAATCGCCTCAAAATCAACGCCCCAGTGCTCAGGAAACCGCTGATCCTCGCTGGCCACCACCGCAAGGGGCATCCAGGGGGAGATGTCCGAGAAGCTAACCCATTGCTGCTGCACCTCTTTGTGGGGGTTAGTCAGGCTGTAGCCAAGCATGAACGCCGAGGTGGGAGGATTTACATACCGAAGCAAGAGCAATACCGACAAGAACAGCAGCACCAGCGTAATGAATACCCGGGCAATGCCACGACACAGCCGTTTTGATAGCGATTTACCAGCCATTCACGCCCCTGACCTGTCGCTATCGGCCTCGCCGGTGCGCACCACAGTCGTGCCAATCACCCGAAGGCAGTGCTTGCGGCACACGGCATTAAACGGTGTTTTTCCAGCCTCATCGCCGTCCACTGTTACGGTTTTTTCTTTGGAGGTGATGATATCGCAGCACCTGCCCTTCATGTGCACCACTGTACTGGTGCGTTTGGGTGACTTCCCGCTGAATCGCACCAGCAGGAACGTAAGCAGCAATTGCATCACAGGACGCGGTTTCACCGCAATAATATCGAGCACCCCATCATCTGCCGTTGCTTGCGGGATTTCATTGCCGCCGCCGAAATAGGCACCGCTGGAGACAGCTATCGACAGCCAGCGACCACGCACAATCGCTTTGTCACATGATATTTCTGCGCGAAACCCCCGCTTGGCACTTACCTGTTTCAACAATTCCACGCCATAACTGAAGCGCCCCAAAAGCTTTTTGGCAACGCCCTGTGACTCCTGTGCTGCGAGCGCTCCCAGCCCGATATGGGCCACGTTCAGAAAGATGCCATCCCCAAACTCTGCCACATCCACTTTTTGGGTGGTGCCTTGTCGAACCAGCTCACACACCGCAGCCGGGTCTTCCGGCAAAGCGAGGTTTCGGGCGAAATCATTGGCCGTGCCTGACGGCAGCACCGCAAGCGTTGCCTTGTGCTCCAGGCATATCCGAGCGGCGGCGTTAACAGACCCATCACCCCCTGCCACCATTATAGTGTCACCGGGTTTTACGTTTGCCGTCCAACTCTGATCCTGAAGGTCACAACACTCCGGATCTGTAATGTCGGCTTTCGCCAGCTTTACAAGCCAGAACTCCCGCCCTCTCTGACCACTGCCTGCGTTAGGGTTTGCTACCAGCCAATAAGTCATACCATTACGCTCGCTGTAACAACATCCAAAAGCTTCAAACCACCAAAGATACCTCAAACATGCCATTTTGGTTGTTACCATACGGACACAGGAACTGTTTCCAACTGCCGCATTGTCTGACTATAGTTAACGCCTGAACTCAACCTCACTCTCTGGAAACACGCAATGATTACAGACCTGATCACGCCTGTTCGCGCCAAAGCACAACTTGCCGCCCTCAAGCTAATAACAAAACTGATTCCAAGCCCAATACCCAACATGTTTCTGGGGGTACAGTCCCGGTTAAGGCTGGTTGAACACATGGCGCACTTCGACTTCAAGCGGGTTCTGCTTGTGACCGACGATGTGCTATTTCAGCTGGGGATCACCGATCCAATTGAGGAGCATCTGAACAAGCTGGGGACCAAAACGGTTGTTTACAGCGGCGTAACACCAGACCCGGGGTTTCTGGTTGTAGAAAAAGGCCTGGAAATACTTCACCAGAATGGCTGTGATGCGGTATTGGCCATTGGGGGCGGCTCATCTATTGATGCCGCGAAAGTGATTGCTCTGGCTGCCTCCAACAGCAAAACACCTGAGGAGCTGGTTGGGATTCTCAAAGCTCGAAAACCATCTCTCCCACTGTTTGTTATTCCCACGACTGCCGGCACGGGCTCTGAAGTCACTATAGGGGCGGTCATATCGGACGAAACTACCCACGTAAAAAATCTCGTGATTGAGCCAAAGGTAGTCCCTCTGGCGGCGGCGCTGGATCCGGAGATTATGGCAGGCATGCCCAAGTCAGTAACCGCAGATACGGGCATTGATGCCCTGACCCACTGCCTGGAATCCTGGATCAGTGATTTCTCAACACCTGAAACGGAGTTTTACTCCGGTGCCGGCGTAAAGCTGGTACTCAAGTACCTGGAAAAGGCCTGCGAAAATGGCCAGGACTACGAGGCCCGGGATGCAATGGCGCTGGCGGCAAACTACGGCGGCTTGGCCCTGAACAAAACGGGGCTGGGGTACGTGCATGCCATTGCACACCAGCTTGGCACACAATATGGCGTTCCTCATGGCCGGGCTAACGCCATTGTTCTGCCGCACATACTTGAGGTGAACAGGCACAGTGCACAAGCCCGAATGGCCAAACTGGCCAGGCTGTGCGGCCTTGCCACGGATACAGAGGCAGACTCCCTGGCAACCGACAAGTTGATCCAGCGTATCAATACACTACTTGCCACCTTGCCCATCGCCTGCGAAGTGAAGGGTATCGATGAGAAACACTTTACAGTCATGGCACAAGCCGCCATGAAAGAAGCGCACGGAACCTACGCCGTGCCCAAATACATGAACAAGAATGAGATTATTCAGGTGCTACGCATTATAGATGGGCAAACTGCATAACAGATCCGTGCGCCAGAACGCTCCTTAGCCGGGGTGTTTCTGCGACACCACCAAGGCGACACCCGTAATGGAAACAATTCCCCCGATAATTGCCAATACGCCTAAGCGCTCATCAAATAGCCAAAAGGCTTCCAAAGCAGTGACCGGAGGGACTAAATAGAAAAGACTGGCGACCTGGGACGCAGCACCACGGCGAATCAGCCACATCAAAAGCAGAATGGCGCCAATGGAAACACCCAGGACCAGCCAGGCCATAGAAAGCTTGAGTTGTAGAGCCCAAACTACTTCGCGGGTTTCCCACATCAGCGCGCCAACGGCAAAAAACATGGCAGCGGCGCCGTACTGTATGATGGTGCCGGCCACCAAATCTGCACCTGTTCCATAGCGCTTTTGATACACAGTACCCAACGAAATGCCGGCCAGCGCCAACAGTGCCCATATCAGCGTCCACAACGAAAACGCCGCCCCCGGGTTACCTGCCCCGGCAAACTTTTCCAGCAAAACCAGAGTGACACCCACCAGGCCGAACCCCAAGCCCAGCCACTGCCTCCACGAAATGGCTTCTTTCAACACAAGAACCGCGACACCGGCGGTGACAAGCGGCTGCAAACCAACCACCAGCGACACTATGCCCGAGGGCATTCCGCCCTGAATGGCATAGTAGACGCCCCCCAGATAACAGCCATGAACAAGCAGCCCGGTTACGGCAAGGTGGCCAGCCGCTCGCCAGCCTGGCCAGCGGGTTTTGAGTACACCGGCAAGTACCACCAGTATGCCGAGGGTTAGCAGCATCCGGATAAGCAAGAGGGTAAATGGTTCGGCGTAGGGCAAACCGTATTTTGCACCGATGAAGCCAGTGCTCCACAACCATACGAACAAGGCAGGAACAAAAATCGAATAGAAAAAGGAGCGCATAAATAACTGCCGGGGTCAGGTATCTGAAGCAAAAGTTAGTTTAGAGCCCAGCTCGCAAACAAACCAGATACAGGCACCCGGCCGAGCAACCATCACAGATGACGCTGGGGATCAGTCTGCGAACTTTATGTCGTAAGTATGGACTTCAGCTTCTGCGTTAGCTCTACCGCTTCGCTGCCCATTGGCGTGAGGTAGCCTCCGTCATCCCGACTTATCAAGCCCTTGGCGAATAGCCGCTCTGCTGCTTGAACAGTCTCAGGTGCCGCATCGCTACGGTGCACTTTAATACCAGCCTGGCCTGAAGAAGATTCAAACTGGGACAACAGGTTCAGTTCGGCAATATTGTCTGGTGAAAATGGCATGGTGTTTCCTTGTCTGGTTTAGTGGTCAGATACTTTGTTTTCGCTTTTTCTGATCAAGGGTCAGATCCCGCTCGGTTTCATTCCACTGCTCGGAAAGTGCGTCGTAGGCATCCGAGAAGCCTTTTTTCGCTCGTTCCCATGCAGATGCTGAACTGGCTTTGAGTTCGTTATACCAAGCTTGTACTCGCTCACGCTGCTCACGCAGAGAGGCAAGGCTGTCTTTGGAGCGCTCCCGCGCAGTGTTGCTCATGTCATCCCAGTTCTCTGAAAGCTCTTCCTCGAGTTCTGCAATACGCTTATCGAGCGCCGAAAGCGCACGATTAATCGAATCTTCCGCCAGATCCTTCTGGTCAGCGCCGTACTCTTGCAGCGCCTCGCCGAGCTCTTGGGTTTCACGCTTGAACTCATCAACAGCAGAGTCTGCAGATTCTGCATGGAGTGGTCCCGCAAGCACTAAGGTAGCTGTAATGAGCAAGGCACCAACAATGTGTTTCAAAGTCATAAATTACTCCGGGGGCAGATTCTTAAAGGATAGCAGTAGCGCCACCATAACAATATGCCGACAGGAAGCTTATCTTATAAAAGCTTAATACGACGGCAATGAAACCTGTTTAAAGCATTAAAAACATAAGGTTAAATTCAGCAATTGTGTACGAAAAACACATCGACAGGATTCCGGAGTTGCTGAGTATTTGTGCATTTTGGCAAACCTGTGCCATTTTGAAATGGAAGCCATACATAGAGGAATGATTATGCTTTATTGGGCTGTAGTCTGTCTTGTCATCGCCATTATTGCCGGTGTCCTTGGTTTTGGGGGCATCGCGGGTACAGCGGCGGGCATCGCCAAGGTACTTTTCTTTATCTTTCTCGTTCTTCTGGTGATTTCTCTCATTGCCAATGCTGTTCGCGGGCGGGGACCAAAAATTTAGCAACCTGAATGAATTTGATCAGCGTTTCGGCCCGGGCACCAACACGCCCGGGCTCCCCCCTCCCGGTAACACTTTAACGACAAGACGTAATATCATTTCTGCTCGGTAACGCCGTATAATCTTTAAATCTACCTGCCTTCAGGTAAACCTGCAGCATGATTATTGATTGCGCTTTTCGTGAGTAGCTAATGATACGCCTTCAACAACTCGCTCTGCCCGTGCTCATCGCATTGATCTGGTTTTCTGCTCCCACTGCAGCAGACAGTATCAAACGCATTGTGCATCCGGATGGCAGAATTGAGTTTACCAACGTAAAAAGCAATAGCCCCGTGCGAGCTTCCAGCAAAAGCGAAACCGTATTTCGCTACAAGGATGACAATGGCATAGTTGCCTACACCAGTACCCGGCCTTCGGTAGCAGACTTTGATGTTATCAGCTTCCACTGCTACGCCTGTGACCCGGACTCCCGGGTAAATTGGCGCACCACCCCACTTTTCGCTGGCCGCTATGAAACAGAAATAAAATCATCGGCCCAAGAGCATGGTGTAGACCCGGCACTGGTGCGTGCGGTGATTCATGCGGAATCTGCATTCAATGAAAAAGCCCTTTCACCCGTGGGTGCCCAGGGGCTTATGCAGTTAATGCCGGGCACAGCTCTGGAAGTCGGCGTGCAGAATGCCATGGTGGCTGCAGATAACATTCGTGGCGGGGTGACCTACCTGGCAAAAATGCTGGA
Source organism: Marinobacter salexigens (assembly GCF_002806945.1). Lineage (GTDB taxonomy): Bacteria > Pseudomonadota > Gammaproteobacteria > Pseudomonadales > Oleiphilaceae > Marinobacter > Marinobacter salexigens. The sequence goes on along the minus strand of NZ_NIHC01000001.1, from coordinate 839,204 downwards.
GCGCTTCAAGGGTGATACCAGGCTGGCCACTGCGGCATACAATGCCGGGCCGGGGGCTGTCAGCCGTTACGGTGGCGTTCCACCCTATGCTGAAACCAAGGCTTACGTTGAACGTGTAGGCATACTGCGCGAACGCTATGCCAGCAACTGATTAAATGACCGGAAGCCCCATTCCTGGGTGCTTCCGGCCTTCCATCCTTATATTACTCGGATGCTGCAATAAGACTGGCATTGCCTCCGGCCGCGGTTGTATCCACACAAAGGTGACGCTCAACTACAAAACGCTGGTCTAGCGTAGGTTCGGTGATCAGCGGGAGCAATGCGCCATCGCGTTTGGCCAGAGCCTGGCGATACTTGCGCAACAAGGCCTGTTCGGCACAGCTTACAACTGCCTCAAAGCCTCCGGCGCTTGCCAGTACGTCCGGATCCAAAAGCCCATCAACGCCCACTATGGGCAGCTCAGCCTGGGCTGCGCGAGCCACGACGTCTTCAACACCCGGAGCAATAACCACCACCTTGTTGCCCTGCGACAATGCCATGGCGGCTTGTGCCAGTGCGATTTCCTTGTCTGGCCCCAAACACAACACGGTTCCACGGGCGTGGTTTGTAAGGCGGTTAAGCTCACCGGTTGGCCCGGGCAGTTCTTCTGCATGGGCATCAAGGGGCTCTGGCACCCTGCCAAAAACGGGCTCCATGGCGTCAACCCTGGCTTCCGGGGAGGCAACAGCAAGTTTGTCCAGGCTCGCAATCAGCCCTTTCAGCTTCTTGCCATCAATGGTTTTAGCACCGGGATCCGCCGGGCGCTCAACGCTGGCACCTTTCAGGAAGCGTCGCACGTACTGTGGGCCACCCGCTTTCGGGCCGGTTCCGGAAAGGCCTTCGCCGCCAAATGGCTGGGAACCAACAATGGCACCAATCTGGTTACGGTTAACGTAGGTGTTGCCAACCTTGATGCGGCTGACAATCTGGTCAACACGATTATCAACCCGGCTGTGGATACCGAATGTGAGGCCGTAGCCTTTGGCGTTTATGGCATCGACAACCTTGTCGATATCCTTGGCCTCAAAAGTTGCTACATGCAGGATGGGCCCGAAAATTTCTTCTTCCATCTCTTCGATCCCGCTCACTCTGAGCACAGCAGGTGAGACAAAAAGGCCTTTATCTGGCACTGGCAGTTTTTTCACTAAACGACCTTCACGCTCAAATTTATCGCAGTGGTCGACAATTTTTTTGCGGGCCGCCTCATCAATAACTGGCCCCACATCTGTAGACAGCGCCCAGGGATCACCAATACCCAGCTCCTCCATGGCGCCGTAAAGCATTTCCAGCAGGTTATCAGCTATGTCTTTCTGCACATACATGATCCGCAATGCAGAGCAACGCTGCCCGGCACTCTGGAAGGATGATGCCAGCACATCACGAACAACTTGTTCAGGCAGCGCTGTTGAATCCACAATCATGGCGTTAAGCCCACCGGTTTCCGCCACCAGCGGTGCGTCTGGCGCCATGTTTTCTGTCATCACCTTGTTGATACGCTGAGCGGTTGCTGTGGAACCGGTAAAACAAACCCCGGCGACTCGGGAATCAGATGTGAGTGCCGTACCTACGGTGGCACCCGTACCCGGTAGAAGCTGAACAGCATCTTTGGGAATACCGGCTTCGTACATCATTTCAACCACACGATACGCCAACAGCGATGTTTGCTCCGCCGGTTTTGCAACCACTACGTTACCCGCCGCCAGGTTAGCAAGAACCTGGCCAGCAAAGATGGCCACCGGGAAGTTCCAGGGTGAAATACAGCAAATAACGCCACGAGCTTCGCCATTATCTTTATTGCGCAGCCCCTCGTTGGCATAAAACTGTGCGAAGTCTACCGCTTCGCGTATCTCCGCAACGGCATCGAACAGGGATTTTCCAGCTTCCCGAGTCGTCAGCGCAAACAGTTCGTGAACGTTTTCCTCCAGCAGATCACCCACTTTGCGCACGCAGGCAGCACGGTTTTCTGCAGACATGGCCGACCAGCCGGCAAAGCCTTGTTCAGCCGCCGTAATGGCTGCATCAACATCGGCCTCATTGGCGTGGGTAATATGGCCAACCAGATCATCCGGGTTAGCCGGGTTTGTTACTTCCAGCACGTCGGTACTGGTAGTGTTGCCGGCAATCAACGGCCCCCCGGTCCATAAATGACTGCGGAAAGCTCCGCGCCCTTCATTTATACGGGCAACGGTCACCGGATCGGTAATATCCCAGCCTTTCGAGTTACGGCGCTGGTCACCGAACAATTCTGTTGGACGGACAATCACCTGGCTGGACAGCTTGTTACCAAGTTCCTGCACCGCATCAATCGGGTCCTTCGCAATTTCTTCCGGGGTGATGCGAGTATCTACAATCTGGTTAACGAACGAACTGTTGGCACCATTTTCAAGAAGTCGACGCACCAGGTATGCGAGCAGGTCACTGTGTTTGCCTACAGGCGCATAGATTCTGCATGGTACGCCGCTCTCACTGAGAACCTGGTTGTGCAGCGATTCACCCATGCCGTGCAGGCGCTGGAATTCATAGGTCTTCAAGCCTGCAGCATTGGCCAACTCGCGCACGGCAGACACCGAGTGCGCGTTATGGGTCGCAAACTGCGAATAGATACGATCGCTCATTCCCACCAGTTTTTTGGCACAGGCAATGTAGGCAACGTCACTGCACGCCTTGCGGGTGAATACCGGAAAGTCCGGCAGCCCCATTACCTGAGCGCGCTTGATTTCTGCATCCCAGTAAGCACCTTTCACGAGGCGGACCATAATGCGGCGATCGAGCTTCTCAGAGAGTGCATAAAGCCAATCAAGAGTGTGGCCCGCACGCTTGGCAAAGGCTTGCACCACAACACCAAAACCTTCCCAGTTAGCCAGTGTGGGATCAGACATTATGGCTTCGATAACATCCAGAGACAGGTCCAGCCTGTCCTGCTCCTCCGCATCAATGTTGAAGCCCATATTGGCGGCGGCGGCCTTTTTGGCCAATTCGAGGGCGCGGGGCACCAATTCATTCATTACCCGCTCTTTCTGGCCATACTCGTAACGGGCCAGCAGTGCAGAAAGCTTGACCGAGATGCCGGGATTTTTACGCACATCGCCTTTACAGTTTTTGGCGATGCTATCGATAGCGTTTGAGTAGGACTCATAGTAGCGACGGGCATCTGCGTCGGTACGCGCGGCTTCGCCAAGCATGTCGTAGGAGTAGGTGTACCCCTTAGCCATGTAGGATTCTGCTTCGCTCTGGGCTTCTTCAATGTCGCGACCCAAAACAAACTGACGCCCCATTTCCTTCATGGCCTGGCCCGCAACCGTGCGAACCACTGGTTCACCGAGGCGCTTAACCAGCTTACGCAGCGTGTCGCCCACTGTATGGCGCTCAGAATCCTTCAACAGGTTGCTGGTCATCAGCAAAGCAACCGTTGTGGAATTGATAAATGCCGAGGTCGCTTTCCCTACATGGGCGCCCCAATTACCAGACACAATCTTGTCTTCAATAAGCGCATTGATGGTTGTGTTATCGGGTACCCGCAACAGTGCCTCGGCCAGGCACATGAGCGCCACACCTTCTTTGGTGGTGAGACCATACTGCGCAAGGAACTTTTCCATGATGGTGGCTTTGGCACTTTGCCGAACACTGCGTACAAGGTCTGCCGCGCGGGCCGAAATCTTTTGTCGTTCTGCGTCAGACAACTGTGCGGCAGCAATCATCTCATGGATCACTTTATACTCATCTTCGAGATAGTAATCGCGAACCGCCTGCCTGCTGCTGGCAAGCTCGGGAGCTAATGATTGCTGCGATATCATAGTTGTACCCTCTCAGTTATTTATCTTTACCGCATTCTACCTACAACGGCTCAGACTGTTTGACTGTAAACTTCAGAAAGACATGCCACTACGGCCATATTGGCCGTCAAAAATGTATTAATTCTCCGATATGAAATACAATTTTAGCCAACTCGACCTTAATCACCGAGTTGAAACAGCCCAAGACCCTTGCGGTGTGTGGCATCCATAGCCTACAGCATAGTGCCCTTACCCGTGACTTGCCCAAAAGTCGCGGTTTTACGCTTTGTAGAGGATAAAACAACGTGAACGAGCTGGACCGAATCGATCACTCCATCATTCGTGAGCTGCAAAAAAACGCGCGAATTACTGTTACTGAGTTGGCATCGAGGGTGGGTTTATCCAAAACCCCCTGTCAGGTACGCATGCGGCGGCTTGAAGATCAGGGGTTTATTACCGGCTACACCGTGCTGGTCAACCAGTCCAAGCTTGGGCATAGCCATATCGCTTTTGCTCAAATCACATTGAGTGACACCAGCAGCGAGGCGCTGAAAGCGTTTAACGCGGCCGTTAAAAAAATCGCAGCTGTGGAACAGTGCCATATGATTGCCGCCAATTTCGATTATCTGATGAAAGTACGAACACGCAATATGGCAGAGTATCGGCAGGTTTTGGGCGAGCAGATTTCTGCTCTGCCCCATGTGCTGCAAACCAGCACCTTTGTGGTGATGGAGAATGTGAAGGATGCCGGGCTCTGAGCGTTCTACTTGTTGACTCTGGCCAAGCCCAGAGCGGACACGGTCAAACCCAGCTCACCGCGATACATCGCATTGCCGATACCCAGCACAATGTTCCCGACCGTAAAATTGGAGGATACGGCACTGGCGCCACCGGGTGAGCGAGATTCCAGAACAAGTACCAGCCGCAGGAGGTCCAGAAGGCGGATCACCAAATCAAGAGTGCCGAAATCTTCTGGAGCATCATTAATCTCAGCCATCACATAAGCCCTGGCAGCCTCTACAACAAAGGCTTCATGGCCGCTTAAATGCTCTATTTCGAGGCATTTTATGGATTCTACGCGCTGCTGCCGCTCACGCCTGATGGCCTCCAAACACACCTGCCCGGCGTTTTCCGGTAAATCACCCTGCCGCAGAAGGCCGGCAAGCCGGAAGTCTACCTTGCCCTCACTCCGCATCTGTTCATATTCGTTTTTCAGGCTCTCTTTTGCATGGGGAAGGTATCGGCGGATCGCCGTTTCCCGCGCTCGCTCCAGGTCTTCAGCTGTAGCCAGATTTACCAGCGAGCTCATCACCCGTACACAGTGCAGCAAGTGCTGCCAGACGGCTAGCTCAATGGATTCGGGGTTATCTGGAAGAACCCGCTTGATAGACACAAACTCGAAATAAAGCGCCGTCACCTCCTGCTCCGAGAAATCAGACGTCCGGATAATCCGCCGCAGCCCCAGCTTTTCAATGTCCTGCAAAAGGCTTGGCATCAGCATAAGAACGTAATGTTGCGCGCCTTCCGAAATCGACATGTCTTACCATTACTCCGGTATAAACCTACCCTTACCATGGCACAGTGGACGACGCGACGCTAAACCTGAACCTGAGTCCGGCCTTGCGAAAACTAATCCGGGAAGGCCGGCGAGGTTTCCCTGACCTTGGCCCGCCGCGCCATGTGAAGCACACCCACACCTAGCGCCATTACGAGCAGCGTGAGCCAAAGACCGTTAGTGTAGTTGCCCTCCACATCCGCCAGATAACCCACTATAGCGGGAGCCAGCATTTGGGCGATGCCATAACTGAAGGTAAGCCGGCTCATGGGCCGGGAGGGATTTTCGGGGAACACCCGCCCCACCATTGCCAGCATCATACTGACAATACCGATGAAGCTGGCTCCGTAAATCACAGCACTGAGCATGACACTGGCCATACTCGTGTCTACGATCAGCATCAGAATACTGATCGCGTTGAGTGTGTAAGCAAGGTAAAGAGCGGTCCACTGCCCCCAACGACGGGAGAAAACATCCCATAACCAGCAGGCGGGCGTGGCCGCCAGCCCCGCAATCAGCCAGATAAGCCAGCCGCGACCACTGAGCTCTGGCATGGATTCAGCAATAGCCACCAGAAAGGTTGCCGTCACCACATACCCGACCCCGGCACAAAAATAAGCCAATTGCAGAATAACGATAAACCGGCCGCGATCTTCGCCAGCAATCGCGCCGCCAGTTCTCGGCAGGGCGCAGGCACGATAATCCGGCATCCAGCGCCACACAGGAACTGTCAGCGCCAACCCCACCAGCCCGTAGATCACCCATTGCTGATCCCAACTGTAGGGCTCTTTGATCAGCTCTGCCAGCACGGCTGTAAGAACAATTCCGAGCCCGATGCCTGAAAAAAACACGCCAAGCTCGGATTTTTCATTGTTCTTGATTAGCCAACTCATCAACAAACCCGCACCGAGCAGCATGCCGGCTGACGTGCTCAGGCCAGAGACAAAACGCAGTACATACCACAGCCAGACCTCGGTGGTGTAACCCATAAGAACCGTAGAAACCACCGCGACAACAAGGCCGAGCTGATACAGTTTTACCTTGAGATCAAGATCGCTGACCCGCGTAATCAGAAGCGCCCCGGTAAGATAGCCGGCATAATTCACCGTCGCCAGCATGCCAACCACAGACTGGCTCAGCCCGAGCGCTTCCATCATCTCGGGGATCATCGGCGTGTAGGAGAACCGGGCAATCCCGACCATGACTACAACCGCGATCACACTGGCTGCCAGCACCCTTATTGTCTCTATGGATTTCACAGGGCGCTCCTGTTTTTTCGGGACAGCTGGCGGTCAGGCCCGGCTAAGAAACTTCCTCTCTTCCACGTTGATCTTGATGCGATCACCCGTGGATATGTGCTCAGGAACCTGAATCACCAGGCCTGTTGCCATTTTGGCGGGCTTGGTACGAGCCGTTGCCGAGCCACCCTTTACTGAAGGATCTGTCTCTTCAATATCAAGCTCAACAATTGGTGGAAGCACCAACGCAACCGGTGCCTCATCGACCAGTATTACCATAACGCCCTGAGTATCTTCCGTAATAAACAGCAACTCGTCAGCAATGGCTTCCCGGTTCAGGCTATACTGGGTAAAGTCTTCGCTATCCATGAACACATACTCTTCTCCATCAGAATAAGAGAAGGTAGCTGGCCTGCGCACAAGGTCGGCCAGATTCAGCATGTCGGTGTCTTTAAAGGTTTCATCGATCTTGTTGCCCGTCACCACGTCATACATGCGCATGCGGTAGAGACTGCCGCCAGCACGACCCTGAGGCACAGAACGATCAATGTCCTTGACGAAATAAACCCGACCTTCGTATTCAACTGCAGAGTTCTTCTTGATTTCACTTGCTCTAGGCATCTTTTAAAGCTCCAAAACAATCTCGAAACGCATCCATACCGGGCAAAAGCCGGCGTGCTATTACACGCGCAATTCTACCCTCAGACGTGCCCTGTCGATACAGGGCAAGACGATACTATAGGCCATTCAGCTAAAAGCTTCCTGAGGCCAACCCCAGATTCGCATAAGAAATAGCAATTTGATGTAAGCTATGCAGCATTGTGACCATCGTCTTTGCTCTGGACTTATTTCATGCCGACGCACCGCGCATGGTCGGCACGCTGATGGCTAAACTGAAAGGTGTTATGAAAGTACCCAAGAGATTGCAACCCCTGGTCGACGACGGTCTGGTGGACGAAGTGCTTTACCAGCTTATGAGCGGGAAAGAGGCACAGGTTTACGTGGTGCGGTGTGGCGAGCAGGTACGCTGCGCCAAGGTATTCAAGGAAGCAAAGAAGCGAAGCTTCAAGCAGGCCGTTGAATATCAGGAAGGCCGAAAGGTGCGCAACAGCCGCCGGGCACGAGCCATGAGCAAAAAAACACGCTACGGCCAAAAAGAACAGGAAGATGCCTGGCTCAATGCAGAAGTGGATGCACTCTACCGCTTGGCTGAAGCCGGTGTACGCGTACCCGAGCCCATGGGCTTTGTAGACGGCGTACTGCTGATGGAACTGATTACCGATGCCGATGGTAAAGCTGCTCCACGTCTGGATGACGTAACCCTCACTCCGGAACAGGCTCGCGATTACCACGGCCGAATTATCGCCGAGATAGTTCGCATGCTGAGCGCGGGGCTGATCCACGGCGACCTGTCAGAATTCAACGTGCTGGAAGACAGTAACGGCCCGGTTATCATCGATTTGCCCCAAGCGGTTAACGCCGCCGGTAACAACAACGCAGAACGCATGCTGGAGCGGGACGTGGATAACATGCGCCGCTATTTTGCCAGGTTTGCGCCCGACCTGCTTGTAACCGATTATGGCAAAGAGATCTGGGCACTTTACGAGCGTGGTGATTTGCAGCCCGACAGCAAACTGACGGGATGCTTCGAGCACGACACCGCCAGCGCTGATGTAGAAGAGCTTATGGCCGTAATTGAAGCAGCCAAAGAGGAAGAGAGAGATCGGTTGGAGCGCATGCAGTTAGACGACGAGGACTAGTTCTCGTCGTCCTGTCGTTCACCAGGCAAGCCAGATAACGTGCTTTGCGCCTTTGCCCGGCCGGTGGGCGCGCACGGTGACAGCCTCTGCCGACAATCCGGCGCGCTTCAGGCGCTCCGTAAACGCAGGATCCTGCCCGGCTGACCAATAGGCGAGAACACCCTCAGGCCGCAGTGCGTCCTGGGCTGCGGCAATGCCCGCTGCAGAATACAGCCAGTCGTTCTCCTTGCGCGTCAGTCCCTCTGGGCCATTGTCGATATCCAGCAGAATGGCATCGTAACTGGCCGGTGAAGCCTTGATCAGCTGCACCACATCGCCGATATGCACCTTGGCTCGCGGATCTTTGAGGGGATAGCCCGAAGCACTACCCAAAGGACCCAGATTCCACTGTTCTACCTCCGGCACCAGCTCGGCAACGGTCACTTCTGCGGTATCACCTAGCGACTGCAAGGCCGCTGCGAGGGTGAACCCCATGCCAAGCCCGCCTATAAGCACTTTTGGAGCGGGGTGGTCTGCAATGCGCTCACAGGCCAGAGTTGCCAGCGCATCTTCAGAGCCGTGCAAGCGGGTATTCATTAGCTCACCGCTCGTGCCGGCAATGCGGATAGAGAATTCATCATTGCGCTGCAGGAGTCGCAGCTCGGTACCCTTTCCGGGAATAATTGCAGTGCCTAGCAACTCGAAGCGAGCCATAAAAACCTCTGAAATGGATTCAGGCGCGTTCACCAAGGCGGCGCCCAACCCACGAATGGTACATCCTCGCCAGCATAGGCCGAATCAAGGGTAAGGAAATCAGCCATGCCAAGGGTTTCAATAAGAAAACTCGCGACATCAGCAGTATGTAAGCGTCCATCTCACGGTGAATTTCACCCTGATTATCTTTCACGTGCAGTTCACGGAGTGCTTTATAAGGATCAACACCCTGTTGGCGTAACTCGTCGTCTCGGCCCGTGATATCAAGCCACTCGACCGACTCTCCGGTTCTTCCCGCCAGCTTTTCATACCACCGCCGATCCCTGACACAAACGGGGCATGAGCCATCGTAAAAAACGATCAGTTTGCTCTGAGATTTCTTCATAAGCGCCCTCCAGTCATAAAGAAAGCCTGAATGACACTCTAACACATCACCACATCCGGTTTTTTTCTCAGCCGCTGGGCTCCGGATTCGTAACTACCTTGGTGTTCGTAGCCGAGCTGTTGGCCTCAGCAATGGTTCTGGCGGTGCGCTCAAACGTCAGGGCAATACGCTCGAACATACCCTTGACGGTTGCCGTTTGCGTATCAGGCTCTTTCGCTGAGTGAATGGCCGCCAACAGCTCTGCACTCACCTCACGAAACCGGGCATTCTCTTTGCCGCGGGCACTCATCAGATAAGTTTTTGCCAGAACCGCCTGCCACTCGGCGAGCTTCGCGTCCACCTCCGCACTGCGGTGATTCTCGATTCGCCGGCGCAGGCGAATCGACATATGGCCTATGTTGAGACCGGTAAAGCCTAAATCCGTCATGTGTCGACTGGGGTTACCCGACCCCTGGTCATAGTTAGCCAGTCGTAACAGGCGCTCTCCCATGCGGCCATTGAGCCAGTTTTCAGGCCTCCGCTGGTAATCTATGCTGGTAAGGTCGCGGGCTGTTGCATTCAACAAACGACGCTGCATTAGCTGCCCGTCCAAAGGCGTGATCAGTTTAAACACCCAATAGAGAATACTGATACCCACAAACAATCCCAGGGCATTACTGGTGGCAGCATCTGCATGGAAAACCATATTACTGCCCGGCTGAACGATAAGCGTAAAAGGGATACAGATGCCCAGACCATAAGGCAGTGTTGGCCGCTCTGCCAGGGCCAGCAAACCAATAAAAAAGGGGCCGGCAAGTACCAGCACCAGTAGCTCGAAATCCCCACTGCTTTTGGCAAGCAATCCCAGCCCGTAAACAAGCGCCACTGGAATCGCCACTACAACACTGAGTAACAGGCGCCGCAGCATATTCATCAACACCGCCAGCGAAAACCGGGCAAATACGATTGAAAACACAACTGGCATAATCATCAGCATTATGGCCGCAGGGCTGCCAGTGCTCATCCATATCGCGGCCCCGATTGCGAACACGACCATGGTCCGGAAGCCATTAACAACGCCAATCAGGGGATCCCTGTGGGTTTTTAGCTTGGAGGCCTTGAGCAGTGTCTGGTCGCGATTTTCCAGCGCATTATAGGCCCGCAACACCATAACCAGATCCGCCACCAACTCCACTGCGGTCTGGGTGAGACGAATAACAATGGCCGATTCGTTCACGTAAGCCGCTTTGTGCTCCAAAAGCGCACGCCTGAGTTCCTGCGCCTGATTGTAGGATTCTTTGTAGCTGGGGGCCTTGGCGATGGCGATGAACAGCATCCGCATATCTGCAAGCAGCACACCAAATGCGGGTGAGACCAATTCCGGGTGATTTCGAGGGAAGCGCCCCATTATCTGGGTGACCGCCAGCAGAGACATCACCTTGTTGACGAGCAGGTGGGCCGCCCGGCTGCGCCCCGGGCCTTCGGGCCCTTCGTAGGCCACGGCGCTGGAATCATCGCTCAGCACAATCAGCGTTTCCAGAATCTGGTCTGCGTGCTCGTGGCGCTGTTTATGGGTGCTGGTCGGGTCCAGTTCCAACGAGAGGTATTCAAGTGTTTTGTTGATGACATCACGGGCGTTGTTGCGAAGGCTTTCCTTGACCGTCACCGGCCATAACAGCCGGCTGACCAACATGGCACAGAGGGCGCCCACGCTGATTTCACTGATACGGGACCGCGCAATATCAAATACGGCGCGGCCGTCGACCGCGCCGGGGTCAGCCACCACCATAATCACCACCAATCCAGCCGTCATTGCCGACATGGCAAAAGCGTAGATGAAGTTGGTGTTATGCACCATGGAGGAGGCTGCAGAGTTGAGGCCAATCCAGAGTGTAAGGCAACCTAACGCCAGCAGCGGGTATGGCATAAAAAACGCCAGAATCAGAATCCCAACACCACCACCTATCACCGAGCCTGTAATCTGGCACAGAGCCTTTTCGATCACCAATCCGCTTTCCGGACGGATCTGCAGGAACACCGCAGACACCACCGCCCAATAGGGGCGGTCAAGCTGCAGATACATGGACACAAACAGCGCCAGCGCCATGGATATCACTCCTTTCAGAGCAAATACCACCGTACGTCTGTTTGGCGTTAGTAGCTGAGTCAGCAGCTGGTGGAGCGCCAGGGATGCCACTTTTCTATTCTTCTTCCTGATCGTTTTCCGCATCTGTTTCCAGGTAAATGGAAACCGTCATGCCGGCACTGATGTTGAGACCTTCTGGCAGAGGATCAAGCGCAATATCAACAGGAATTCGCTGGGCCAAACGCACCCAGTTAAACGCCGCCTGTACCTTCGGCAGCATCTGGCTATCGCTCTTGGTGTTAGGGTCCGCAATGCCCCGGGTAATACTGACTACCTCTCCGGTCAGCTTTTCGCCGCCGGCAAGCAGGGTAATCCGGGCCTTCTGCCCCTCATGTATCAGTTGCAGTTTGGTTTCTTCAAAATACCCGGTCACATAAAAGGAGTCGTTGTTGATCAGCGATAATACCGGCTCCCCTCTGGACACATAATTACCCCGGCGCAGGCCAAGGTTATTCACAATCCCGCTTTCCGGCGCCAGCACTTTTGTTCGCTCCAGATCGATCCTGGCCGTATTGAGCTCGGCTTGTGCAAGCTGGTAACTGGCCTTGGCTGTCTCGGTGCGAATTCGGTATGCCTCCAGACTTTCCTCGCTGATAGACTGGCGGTCTGCCATACGCTGCCGCCGATCGTATTGGTGCCTGGCGAGATCCCAGCCTGTTCGCTCCTGGGCGACCCTCGCATTGCTCTCTGCGAATTTTGCCCGGTAACGGGTGTCGTCAATGGTGAATAATGGTTCACCTTTACTAATGAGCTGGTTATTCCTCACATTGAGCTCTGTTACCCAGCCCGACACATCGGGCGCAATAGTGATGATATCTGCCCGAACTCTGCCATCTCGCGTCCAGGGAGAGTGAAGGTAGTAATCCCACACCCAGGTTCCGGCAAAAACCGCCGCAACCACCACCAGCAATGTCAGTCCAATACGCCCAAGCTTTCCCATGAGTGCCCTTTAGTTCCCGAACAGATAAACAATTGCAGCCAAACAACACACGAATACAGCCACATCAAACCAGGCTTTCTTCCAGATATAGCGGCGCAGGCCGGTATAGTGCAGAACGCCTCGCGTAATGGCCGCAAGAATAAATGCCAAGGGCACCAGCACCACAAAAGGGCTGAACAGCATTCCACCAATACTCATCTCGTGAAGCATGTCACCCCTGTTACTGCAGCTCTGTCGTCATTATTTTGCGATTAAGTGTTTGATGATAGGTGCGATTTAAGCATTTCGCCAACTAGCGTATGCTAGCAATCTGAGAGTGTATCTACAGCCTGAATCTGCTCTTCTCAAACCTCTTAGGCTTGAGTTTACAGCAGACAGCCGCCACCTACGCATGAGGTGAGTTTAAGACAATGTCGCCAGCATTTATATTTGCAATTTTCGCCGTTGCCTTGATCGCACTGTCGGTGTTCTATCTCTTCTTCTACCGCACCTGGCGGCGGGAGCGGGAGCTGGAACAGCCTTTCCCGAAAGCCTGGCGCAAACACCTCCAAACAGCGGTGCCACTATACCGCCAACTGCCACCCCCTCTTCAGAAATCACTGCGCGATCAGGTTCAGTTATTCATCGCAGAAAAGAACTTCTATGGATGCGATGGCTTTGAGGTAGACGACCGTGTTCGGGTAGCCATTGCGGGGCATGCCTGCCTGCTGACGGTTAAGCGTTCCTATGGGGATTACGACAGTGTGCGCAGCATTCTTGTTTACCCGAATGTTTACCGGGTGCAAGCGCCTGAACGAGACGGCATGGTGGTTGGGGTAAGCGATCAAGTCAGGGCTGGCGAGGCTTCGTCTCTGGGCCAGGTTGTCTTGGCCTGGTCAGAATGCGAAAGCGGCGCTATGCAGCGGGGAAGCCAGCACAATGTGATTCTTCACGAATTTGCGCACCAGCTTGATTACCTGGATGGATCAGCTGATGGCGCGCCTCCCCTGGGCGGTGAGCAGGCCAAAGAGTGGCAGGAGATTATGACCACCGCCTATGATCATCTTCGCCACTCCCTGAGGCACCGCAGCACCAGCTGGCTTGACCCCTATGGCGCAACAAAACCGGCCGAGTTCTTTGCGGTGCTGACAGAAACCTTCTACCAGCAACCGCATCACCTGAAAGAACAACAACCGGCCGTGTATGGCCTGCTTAGGGACTACTACCGGCTAGACCCTGAAGAATTGGCCCAGGGCTAGTGCTCTTTAGCCGTTAAGGCCCAGGTTCTGGGCATCTTTCTCGATGCTTTGATCCAGCAGCTCAAGGTAACCCGCTTTGGTTTTTACCTTGGTTTGGGCGTGGGCTCTCATGTTCAGTTTACGGAAGCCCTGGGCGACCTCATTCGCACGGTTCATCAGCTGTTCCGGAGCAACCACCTCGTCCAGGTACCCCGCGTCTACTGCGCCTTCCGGGCTGTAGATTTCGGCATTGATCACCGAACGGTAAAAATGGGCTGGCGCCAAGCGGTGGCGGGCAATTTCGATGCCTGCATGGTGCATGGTCATGCCAATAGCCACTTCGTTCAGGCCCAGCTTGAAGCTACCCTCAATACCAACCCTGTAGTCCACAGACAGCAAAATAAACGCAGCTTTTGCCAACGCATGCCCACTGCACGCACCAATAACCGGAAACGGAAACGCAGACAGTCGGCGGGTGAACTTTGAGCCGACCGTAACCAGCGCAGCTGCTTCCTTCATGCCCTTTTGCATTTCTTTCAGATCGTAGCCGCCGGAGAAGATACCTGGCTGTCCAGTCAGGATAACTACGGCCTTATCCTGTTCTGCCTGATCAAGGGCCTTGTGCAGTTGTTCAAACACTTCGTGACTCAGGGCATTTACCTTGCCGTTGTTAAGCACTACGGTCGCAACACCATCACTGAGTGAGTAGCTTACTGGATCGGTCACCGGCGTTTCCTCTTGGTGGATTAAAGTCTGATTGCGCGGAACTTTGCCAGCTTATGCCTGTAGCCACAAATAATTATTCACAGAAGATGCTCTTCTGAGCGGTTTATCCGTTTCTTCGCCGCAGGTTCATTCGCAACTGAGCTTTAAACCCTTTCTTTGAAGATAGAGGGATCAGGTAGCTGCTTCCCTCTTGTTCGGCTTTGCTGCCGCCACGTTCGCTCCACTGCTCATCTGTGGTGACATAACGCAAGTTCCAGCCATCCTCGGTGGGCGTCATTTTCAGTGTGAGTGTGTCCCGGTATAGATACTCCCCCTCGACCCGATGTTCCGTCCAAAGGGCTCCATCAACAAAATAATCCGTGGCGGAAACGGCAAGCTCAACGGTCATCACCATGGTTCGTCCCCGATCAACGGTGATTTTCGAGCTATCCAGAAAGGTGGAAAACAAAACTGGAGAGCGAGCAGAGTCAAGCCCTGCCTGCTTTGGTTTCATCATTTCATCGAACTTTCGCAAAACCGCACTGAATGTTTCTTTGCGTCTTTCTGTCAGACGAAAGCTGCGCGCACCCCGGGGCGACACAGTGGCTTCAAAATAATAAGAGGCGCGAACCCGGCGGCCTTCTTTTCTGGCTTTTTCTACGGATGGAGGCAGTGGCAGAGATTCCACATCCATCACGCCATCAACGCGCACATCGCCAAATAAAAAACGCACCAGGTTCTGGTATCCGTCCTCCGAGTTAACAATACCGTAAGGGCCGCTGTGACTTCTATATACAAAAGCTCGAGGTGCCCCTTGAACGGCCGCGTTCTCGATAGCAACAAGGCCATCGCTCATCTTGCCCGCAAGCCACTTTGATACGCCTTTGGCGGCACCGTAGTCTTGCTGGTTGGTTCCAACGAGACAGAAAAACCGATCCGGGTCGAACTTGCCGTCCAGTGAGTCGACTCTGGATGGCTTGCGGTCGAACCCCAGGTACTCCGCCATGGTTGCACGATTGAAGTTGTTGATATCCCAAAGCCCGAGAAACGCCGGCACGTTGATTCCGGCCATTTCTATGCCGTTGTGTGGTGTGGCATAGGTAAACACCTTATCCACCATTTGCTTCACTGCCGGAGTGCTGATTCCACCATTCTGCAGAAGGCATCGGCATACCAGGCCGCCCATGGAGTGCGCCACCAGGTTTACCCGGAATGCCGCCCTAAGCGCCTGGTCGTCACCACATAGTCGATCACGAATATTCAGAATCAAATCCCCTAGCTGCAGTGCAGCGGCGGGAATTGATAACGGTTTACCTTCGCCAAAGTCCCTGTCGGCCTGATCGTAATATCGGTAGATAACCACGGTTTTATTGGTAATCTCCCGATCGACTTCGGCGCCATCAGAAAACGCATCTGTGTAGCCGTAATCTTTCATCAGCCGCATCATGGGGGATTCAAATATCTGTTTGTAAACGCTGCCATCCCAGGACTGGCGCACCCTTGTTGCACCCAGGTTAAAGCCCATGTAGGGCATGGAAACAGTATCGGCAATTTCGCTGGCGGTCATGGCGTAGCCACGAACGTAGATGATGGGGTGGAACTGGCTCATGGCTCATGCATCCTTTCAGACTGATCCTGCTCTGAGGTATGCGATATTCGTTCCGGATATCTGTTTATGCGTTAGGGGCCGGCACTTGCCAACCACAGACTATACCGCCGCTGATGAATGTGTAAAAAAGGCTGACAAGTGCGAGCCCAGGGAACTCCTTCAAGAAAAGTAGTAGCGAACAATCTGCGCAATAATCAGCACCGCTACCAACGGAAAAATGAAACGAGTCAAATTTCCATAGCTTTGACCATCATCTTTCGGCGCATACTTTTCCACCAGTGGCAAAATAACGATCAGAGCCACGAATAGAACAGTAAGAATTATTAGCAACGCTTCCATAGGGTCTCTCCGTAAACTTTTGCATGGGAGCCTGGCGGTCTGTGCATTTATACGCAACTAAAGACTTATCCCATAAATCTGTGGATAACTTTGTTAAAAGGCGCGGGACAAGCCTGTCCAAGCCAATTAAAACGGGCGTTCGACAAACCTGACCGTTAACTGACCAGATCATTTACTGCTCAGCGATATCTTGCTGAATCGTCAAACAATATGGACGCTCTAGTGCCGAACGTACATCGCCAATAGAGAAGACTCTGGAAAACTCGGCGAAGCGTTGTCCCTGAAACCACAGGTGAATCACTGGCAGTGAAAAAATGCTCCGCGAGGCACATAGCGGCGCAGACGCCTGGCAATCAACATACGCCATTACCAGCGCCGGGAACTCCTCCCGGGCCATGCGCTCCAGTTGTGGTTTCACTGACTGGCACACGCCACAGCTTGCTCCACCGTAAAGCACAAGGGCTGCAGAACTCGTGTTTACAAGTTCCACCAGCGTTTCTTCACTATCAATCACCCTCATGCTGCCGCCCATCTTCAGCAACCGTTGCTCTTCAACCACTGATCAATCTGGCCCTGGTTCATAGCACCACTTTGCCGAGCCAGCTCGCGGCCATTGCGGAACAGTATCAGCGTAGGAATGCTGCGAATGTTGAACTGGCCTGCCGGTGCCGGGTGCTCTTCGGTATTGAGCTTGGCAAAACGCACCTTGCCCTTCCAACCCTGAGCCGCCTGCTCAAATTGCGGCGCCATCATTTTGCAGGGGCCACACCAGCTGGCCCAGAAATCCACCAATACAGGCACATCACTGCGCCCGGTGTGGGGTGCAAAGTTTTGCCCCGTCAGCTCAAGCACCTCGCCCGGCCACAAGGGCTGCTTGCAGGCTCCACAGTTACCGCCAGAGGCCAACCTGTCAGCGGGCACTCGATTCAATTTGTCGCAATGTGGACAAACAACATGTTTAAGATCGTCGGTCATGCATTTACCTCATCACACTTAACATCGCTTTCGCTATCTGGAAATCAGAAGCTGGACAGTTCATCTTGCAGATCTTTTTTCAGCTCCCCTGCTTCGGTTATCCACAGAGTTCCTTCAGACCCCGGAAACACTCCCACCTGTAACCCGTCTTTCGATAATCCAGGCACCCATTTTTTGAAGAAATCTGGCAACGAGATGCTTTTTGGAGTCAAACCATCTACGCCCTTGGCATATTCAACTGCAAATTCGGAACTGGGCCAAACCGGCAAATGTGCTACACCATCGTCTTCAGAGACAATGGACAGGAAGCGGCTCTCCGAGTTAACGAGTATCCAGATCTCCCGCTCCTCCAATACTTCGCTGAGGAAGTAGTCGTATCTCTCTTCACCATCCATTTCGAGTACGCTGGCTAGTTCTTCGCTATTCATAAATCTGAATCTCTGTTTAATGAATCAGGCTCAGGGTTAACTCCCTGAGCTTTTCGGTACATCCATGCAAGACCCAAGAGGGCGAGCCCCAACCCCATAAAGGCCGCGACCCGCCAGAACCCTTGCAGGCCGGCCATATCAATAAGGAAGATCTTGCCGATCACAAGCCCCAGCAAGGCCATGCCCACCTTGTACAGTATGATATGGGTACTTTTTGAGGAATAAACAGTGGAGTAGAGGATTGCCACTATGGCGTAAAGCATGCCGACTACCGAATAGGTATACAGTTCGCCCTCTGTCATGCCATGCCACAACGCCATATCGCTGCCTTGCCAAAGCTGGCGAATTTCCAGAGCCGTAAATAAAAGGAATCCAGCGCCTGCAACACTCAGCGACCAGAGCCTGGGCACAATCTGCGGGAAACGGCTGATAACAAAGGCCAGCAATACCGGGCCACCAAATGCAGGCAACAGCATATTGAAGATGGGCGTGCTGCCAATAGCGGCGTCACTCCACCAGGGGTTGTGTAACGTGAGCAACGTGAGATAGCTGATGGCAGAGAGAGCCAGCAGAACCCATGAGAACAACCGGTAGAGCCAGGCCAATGACTGACTGGATTTTGCCCGGACCGCATAAGTTACACTGAGTGCGCCCCAAAGCAGCGTGTTCATGGTTGCTTCGATCAGGCTGTATTCGTGAACAAAGATATCGCCATCGTACAACCAGTAACGCAGCTCTGCGCCCAGGAACAACACCAGCAAGTGCAGGGTTGCGCCTTCCAGCCAGGGGCGAATCGGATGATCCTTCTCTGAAAGCCTGGTAGCAACCGCCGCCAGCAATGTAGCACCACCATAAGTCCATAGTGTCCAGTGCACGCTGGCATCGTAACCCTGCAGCCAAGGATTGAAGGTAAGCCGTGCGACAACCAGTGCCAAGGCGCCTTTTAACAACAGATACAGCTCCGGCATCCGATAGCGTCGGGCCAGCCAGGTCAGGCTGACGAACTGAACCGATAAGGCCAGGGTAAGAGAGGCTTCGCGGAAGGCCATAACCGTTGCCAACGAATAACTAACGTGCGCGGCTATCAAGGCCCAGACCACACCGTTTCCGTAACGGGCCAGCCGTTCCATCTGCCACGCCAACACGCCGTATACAGCACCCAGCAGCAAGGTGGCTATTGCCCACACTTTTGATGTTTCGCCATAACCCTGCAATAAAAGCCAGCCAAGCACCAACCAAACCAATGGAGATAACAGGGTTAACGAGGCCCAGCGGCGTTGTTCGGTGTATCGCCCCCACAGCCAGAGCCCCAAACCGGTCGTGATGATGGCGGCGGCAATCAGGTAGCTGACAAAACCCGCTTGCTGCGCCAAGGGAATCTGCATCAGGTAAACAAGATCCCCATCCATCCCGCCCATATACAGCAACCAACCGGCTGCACTGGCCGCAACGGCACCCCAAGGCAAAAACCAAAGTGAGCCCCGGCTCTGAGGAATCAGGGATGCGACCGGCAAAATGAGCAGCCAACTCCACATCGATGGGTTATCAACAGATTGATGCGCAATCGAAATACCCCAAATCGCCAACAGCGGCAGAAGCGCCTCACGCAAACGTGAAGGTGCGGCCTGCTCTTCGCCCGGCAAGAATACAAAAGCAACAAACAGGGCCGCCAGATAAAAAGCCGTTGCCAATTCAGCAGGCGCTGCCGCCACGGTGGCTGCCCACCAAAGCAAGGCTCCGGCCAGCGTGGCGTACCAGAGCCAATCACGGAAAACATACCGCATTAATAGCAGCGAACTGATCGTAATCAGGAAGCTGTAAGAGAGCACAAAGGCCACGCTGCCATCTTCCCCACCGATTAGCAGAGGCACAATGTAAGCGCCACTCAGTCCCATAATGGCCAGTAACGGGCCGTGCACCAAGGCTAGCGCCATGGTGGCCAGAGACACAGCCGCCAGCAGGATTAACCCGGCAACCGGGCTGATTAACTGGTAATGGTGAACACCGGTGAGCAGCGCAGCGTACAAGGTAATGCTTCCTCCACCCGCCAAGGCCGCAAATACCTGATCTGTGCTCATGTGCCGCCTGCGCAGGTATTCCGCGCCTGCGTGCAGGGCAAGGCCTGTAACCAGAGCAAGTAGCAGTTGCTGTACAGGGCCAATCAGCCCCGCGCTGATGGAATGGCTAACCATAAAAATACCGGCCAGTGCCACACTCAGGCCACCAAGCCAGACCATCCAGTTTTCTTTGAGGCTTGCAATAATACGGGATGGCGCACGAGGCTCAGCCCAGCCACCCATCCCTGCCTGCGATTGAGGAGAGCTCGACCACTGGGCTTCAATAACTCCTTCGGCTGCCTGCCGCTCAGACTTGGCCGACTGTTCCGGGACAACCTCTTGAAACTCTCCCGGCAGAGGTGTCTGCAAGGGTGCCCATGGTGCAATCGGTGGGGTTTGAGTTTGCTTGGTTTGGAGACGCAATTCGGCAACCTCAAGGTGCAACGATGCAACCTCGTGACTCAGCGCCTCAATACGGGAAGATTGCTCATTCCATTTGCGAAAAGCCAGAAAACCAAGAACGGAGCCCACAGGTATGAACAATGCCAAACCCACACCAAGAAGAATCAGTATTGCTTCCAAATTCCTTTTACCTTTTAAAAGAATCCATTCCGATGCGGCGTGAGCCGCCGATTTGATCTGCAGTCTATAGTTTCTGAGGATAATGCTCATCCATAAAAGCTGACGAGCTACGCGTCCTGGTCAAAAATCCTCTGACAAACTAACTACTGTTTTGCGGAATGCGTATAAAAACCCTAAAAAAAGAATAAATAGATGACAAATGGGACTTGCGTTGACTTAGGCTATTATTCCAAGTAAGCATCAACCTGAAGAACAGCGTTTTTTGAAATCTGAGGGCGTCATTCCAAAGCGGCCTTTGAACGCAGTAGAGAAATAACTGGAACTACCAAAGCCGTACCTGTACACTACTTCGGTGATGCTCAATCTCCCGCTATTTGCCTTGATATAGTCCGCACACATTTCCAGCCGCTGAGCCTTCACATATTCAGACAAGGTAATCGAATTGCCCGCGAATGCTCGATGAAGACTCCGGACCGACGTCCCGACTGAGTGAGCAACCATCGATGCGTTAAGGCCTGGCTCCCCAATATTATTTTTAACAAATTCGGAAGCAGCCCTGAAAATTTTGTCGTAAGGTTCGCTGCTGTGGACGCTCTTCAAGACTGACGGCTTTATCAAGGTGGCCAGCGAATCAAGAATCGCCGCGCCTTCCTCAACGTCGAGATTCTCATGCCGAGAAGCTTCAATCACGAGCTTGCTGGCAAAGCGGGCAATATGAGAATCTGCGGGGATTTTGACACCCAGCTCGACCTTACTGAGGTTCAGTATCCGCTCAATAATCTGGCGCGGCAGGATTAGAGATATCTGCTGCGACAAATTTTGGTAAGAAAACCGGAACGGTAATGCAGAGTCCACAAGAACGATGTCTCCTGAAGTCAGAGACGAACGGTTTCCCGCCTGCTCTACCAACGAGCATCCTCTAATCTGGAAAACACAGAAAAAATCCGGAACCCCACTTTTCTGTATCTCTTTGGGCGTCCGATATAGATCCGCGCCACGGATATTAACCCTGGACATGTCCAGAGACCCGCCCACTTTCTCAACAGATCCTAAAAATTCATCACCCACTCGACTCGCCAGAAAAGGCCCGCATATATCATTGATATTGCTGATCCATTTGTCGAAATCATCAGTCCTGCCAGTGGATAACGACACGCTTGTGACCTCTTGCTCTCATTAATAATTATTGGCTACGAAGTTGACCAGAAAACAATCAAAAGTCAAGAAATCCTTCTACGAAGCCTGCTCCCACCATTCGATACAGATTCCTGTTCATACTGAACAAAGACGTATCAGGCCGCGCTTGTGTTTCCGACATGCTGGCACAGTAACGAAATCTTCTGGCACCAAAGAGAAAGCCCGCAGCGTTGTTAGTTGATAAAAATACAACACATGAAGGTACTTATACCGACGAAGGTCAGAGGCAATCCCATCGATTACCCCTGAGTCCGCTTCAGACACAAAACAAAAAAGGCTGAGCAATGCACCACGACAATCAACTTCGACGCGCTGTTTTATGCTTCTTTGCGGCCGGTCTTGCGATCCCGGCAGCCTCCGCAGTAGAAGTTTCGAGCAGTGATAATCACGAGCTGAACGCAGACCTGGAAATAGCCGCCGGTATTTTTACCAGCGACAAGAACTATCTATATGACTCTGACCGCAACGGGGCTACCTGGCAAGAGGGCTATTTCAAGTACGGCCTGTCTGGCAATTACACTGTAGGCAATAAAGCCTCTTTTTATGGCGGCATCAACGCTGTCTCGTCGGGCACATTCGGTGACGGCGATGCTGGCGGTTTCAGCACAGGTGATGAACGCAACACAGATTTGGAGGATGCCTATATTGGCTTTAAATCCGGCGACTACCTCCCCTTTCTCGGTAACAACGGTCTGGACGTATCGTTTGGCAGCCAAAACTTCGCCATTGGCGACGGTTTTCTCATCAATGGGGACGCTCTGAATGTGGGCGAAGGGCTGAGTGGGGGCGGTTTCGATTTCGATCGCGGCGGTGCTTACTGGCTTGCTGCAAGAAAAGCTTTCGACAAAACAGCTATGGTCCGGATTGGAGGCAATACAGGATTACGCTCGGATGTGTTCTGGATTGAGTCAGATAATGAAGCCCAGGCTGATACCGAGCTCACCGGCATTAACCTTGAATATGTATCTCCCAACGGAACCTTTGGCCTGATGCATTTGAAAGGTCTTGACGTAAACGACCGATATGCTCAGGCGCTTGGCCTCACGGCCAGAGATGGCCAGGATACAACCAGCTTCAGGTATCAGGGTAATGCGGGTATTGAGCCACTTTTTCTCTCAGCTGAGTTTGTAACCCAGAACCAGGGCGACAACAGCCGCGAGGACGCCAATGCTTGGTATATGGAAGCCGGGTGGAGCTTTACTGAACAGTTGTGGTCCCCAAGCGTCAACATCCGCTACTCCACATTCGAGGAAGACTTTGACCCTCTGTTTTTCGGTTTCAATCGTGGCTATGGAACCTGGTTTCAGGGTGAAGTTGCTGCCAACTATGCCGGGCCGTTCAATAGCGACACGGATGTTCTCCACGTTGGCGTAAAAGCCTACCCCTCCCCAACCGTCGCAGTCGGTGCTTTATTTTTCGACTTTAGTGACACCTCCCGCGGAACCGGCTCCCTGGACAGTCAGGAAATCGACCTCTACGCCGAATGGGCCGTTAACGATCACCTGTTCCTGAGCCCTCTTATTGGCTTTTTCAAACCGGAAAATCGTGCAGCGGACGGCGGAAGCCAGTTCTCGGACAACGATCTGAACACCTACGCTCAAATCATGGCGGTTATTACCTTCTGACCGAGGGGCCAGATCGGGCCAACGCGGCTTCGCCCAAAGGCAATACTGGTTATCAACAACTGGAGAACTGATAGATGCAGACTTATCGGAATACCGTGGACGGGCTTCTTTCAGAACCCGTAAGCAGTTACGAAATATTCAATCCCGCCAATGGTCAATCCCTGGGGTTTGCGCCGCAGAGCGACGAACAGGAGGTCGAACGAGCTGTTCAGGCGGCCATGCGCGCTCAAAAAAACTGGGCGAATCAAAGTGACCAGGAACGACGAGATATCACTCTGAAAATCGCGCAGATTCTTGAGGAGAACTCCGATTACCTGGCGGAACTGATCACACGAGAGCAGGGAAAACCCCTGTCCGGCCCTGGCTCGCGATTTGAAATGCAAGCCTGTGTGGGATGGACTCAGGTCCCCGCAAGCCTGGAGTTGCCTCCGGAGACTGTATACGAGGATGACGAGCGCAAGGACACTCTGCACCGGGTTCCTCTGGGCGTTGTTGCCGCAATCGCGCCATGGAACTGGCCCCTGATGATTGCCATATGGCAGATCATTCCTGCAATCAGAATGGGCAATACAGTCGTCCTCAAGCCTTCTGAATATACCCCCATTGCAACATTGGAGATGGTGAAACTGATCAACGATGTTCTGCCGGCTGGCGTGCTCAATACTGTAACCGGCGATGGCATTATTGGCAGCAAACTGACCCATCACCCTGACATCAGCAAAATCATGTTCACCGGCAGCGAATCAACCGGACGCCAAATTATCGAAGCCTCCGCCAAAAGCTTGTCACCTATAACACTGGAGCTTGGCGGTAACGATGCAGCGATCGTTATGCCCGGAACAAATATTAAAAACATAGCCACCGATCTGTTCTGGGGCGCGTTCCTCAACATGGGGCAGACATGCGCCTGTATTAAACGCCTCTATGTTCACGAAGATGACTACGAAACCGTCATGGCCGAACTCAGCGCAATCGCCAGCCAGATGAAAATAGGCGATGGCATGGATGAATCTGTGCTCATTGGTCCTCTTCAGAACAAGATGCAGCTTGGGAAAGTGCAGGAACTCGTAACCGACGCCAAAGGGGCGGGTTGCGACATCCGGGAGTTTGGCGAGGTGCCGGACCAAGGCTACTTCATGCCCATTACTCTGGTTGGCAACATCAAAGATGGCCAGAGACTGGTTGACGAAGAGCAATTTGGGCCTGCCCTGCCAATCATACGTTATAGCGAAGTGGAAGATGCCATCAAGTCCGCAAACAGGCTTGAGGCAGGCCTTGGCGCCTCCCTGTGGACAGATGAACAAGCCCAAGCGAGCGAGCTGGCCACCCGGCTTGAAGCTGGCACTGTATGGATCAACCAGCATGGCGCGATTCACCCCATGGTCCCTTTCGGCGGCAACAAAGCATCTGGCTACGGCGTCGAGTTTGGCATCGAAGGGCTCAAAGCAGTAACCCAGGGCCGTGTCATCAGCATAAAGAAATAAAAACAGCCTGTCTTAAATCTAGCATTGAAAGCTGTAAGAGAATCAGGTGCATGACCGGCAATGAAGCTTTATGCACCTATACACCAGAAAAATAACATCGAGGATTGTAATGATGCATCTATCCAAAAAACTGGCGTGCTGCCTGGTGGTAGCGTCCAGCCTTATTGCTGCAAGCGCAAATGCGCGCCTGCCAAACGAAACCGTCGGTAGCACCACGCTGCCGCTGCCTGACGATCACCGCAGCTACATGGTGGATTTCGAGTTCATGAACATGGTCTCCACCCGGGTCGTTGTGATTGATCCCGACGAAAAGAAATATCTTGGAATGATACCAACGGGCCACGCGGCTCCCGCTGCGCTCTCCCATGACCGGAAAACCATATATACCGCGGACTTCTTCTATACCCGCTATGTGCGAGGAGAGCGTACCGATGTATTGACTGCCTGGGATAGCCAAACACTCTCAACCAAATGGGAGCTTGAACTACCGAGCCGACGCGCATTCACCCTGACTGAACGTTTTTCCATAGCGCCCAGTACGGATGACAAGTTCGTTTACATCTACAACTTCACACCCTCTACATCCGTGACAGTGATTGATACCACCAAACAGGAGATGGTTAACGAAATCGCAATCAACGGGTGCATTCTGAACTACCCGGTAGGCGAACGGCGGTTTGCGTCCCTTTGCGGCGACGGCTCACTTCAGATGATCACCCTGAACGACAACGGTGAGGAAATAAATCGCACCAAAACCAAGTTTTTTGATCCGAACGTGGTCAAGCTGGTCGAAAGGGCTACCGTCGTCGGAGAGACCTACTATTTTGTGACCACCTTGGGTGAAGTTGTACCTCTGGATCTGTCCGGAGACGAACCTAAGCTGCTGCCCCGCTGGTCCTTGGTCACGCGTGAAGAAATGGCTGATGGTTGGGCGCCAGGCGGCTGGCAGCTCATTGCAGCCGCTACGGGGCTAAACCGACTTTACGTACTGATGCATCCCGACCACAAAGCTTATAACTGGGAAGATCCAAGCCAGATTATCTGGGAGTTCGATCTTGAAACCGGCAAAAGGCTTCGAACTCTCGAGTCACCTAACCTTGTTTGGAGCCTGAGCGCGACGTCGGATGACAAGCCGCTTCTGCTTGGTGCGAATATTGAGGGTGGCCTGGAAATTTTTGACCTGTCCACGGGAGAACACAACGGGACAATGGAAGGCGTGACCAAAACTCCGACGCTGATACTGAACCACTAAGAGGTGACATGATGATAGATCCTATTATCAGTACATCGGCTGTTCTGGCGCTAAGCGTGACATTCGCCAGCGCGGCAAGCCATAAGCTAAGGCACCCCGGCTGGTTTCGCCGACAGGTGCATGAATACGAGCTGATTCCAGGACTGATGGTGCCAGTGGCAGCTCGAGCCCTGCCGATTGCAGAGCTCGTTATTGCCGCCGGCCTGCTATGGAGTACCAGCAGGCCGTACGCCGGCGTTCTGGCATTTTTGATGATCAGCCTCTATACACTTGCCATCGCGATCAATCTGGCCAGAGGCCGTAAAGACATTGACTGCGGGTGCTCCGGCCCGGCAATGCAGCAGCCGTTACAACCTGCCTTGCTCGCCCGAAATCTGCTACTGGTCATCATTGCTCTGGTAGCTCTGTTGCCCATTATTGATCGGCCCCTAAGCCTGCACGACAACTTTGTGATGATTGCAGCGGGTCTCGTTATGGTTCTGCTTTATACAGCCACTGATCTTTGGATTGCCAACAGGCCATTGCTACTAAAACTGTCAGGAGAAAAATAAGATGCAAGCACTCATCGTTTCAAACATTCTGCTTTGGTTACTATTAATAGCCACCTCCCTGGTGCTTCTTGGCCTTATCCGGCAAATTGGCGTTTTGCATTCACGAATCGCCCCCGCTGGCGCATTGATGCTCGATAAGGGCGTTGAGGTTGGTCAGTCTGCGCCCCAGGTTACAGCGCCAGACCGTTTCGGTCGCCCGATCAACATTGGCTATGCCAGTGAACACTCAACGCTGCTCTTTTTCCTTTCGCCGACCTGCCCAATCTGTAAGTCGCTCATACCGGCCATTAAATCCATGAGCCGCTCAGTTAAAAACCTGGATGTGATCTATGTGAGTGACGGAGATGCTCTTGAGCATGACAAGCTCATAACCCAGGCCGGACTGGAAAAATCCACCTACGTTGTAAGCCCTGATGTGGGAATGACCTATCAGATTGGCAAGCTACCTTATGCGGTGCTCATTGATAAGGCGGGCACACTCAAAGCCAAGGGACTCGTTAACTCCAGAGAGCACCTGGACAGCCTCTTTGAAACCGAACTACTCGGCTCACCAAGCCTTCAGGATTACATAAAGGCTCAAACTGAATCCCCTGGTATCCATACACCATCCTGATTAAGGAGAATAATAAAATGAAATTTCTTGATCGCTTTTTCGAACACTCGTCACGCCACGTAGCCAATACAACAGGGAGACGCCAGTTTATCGCAAAATTTGGCTCATTCCTTGCGGTAGGCGTGGCCGCACCCGCCCTTCTTCCTATCGACCGAACCGGCAAGGCTTTAGCGGCTGGCACGCCCTCAGCCGGTGACCCGGGTGATCCCACAAGTTGCGACTACTGGCGCTACTGCTCTGTTGATGGATTTCTATGCAGTTGTTGTGGTGGATCAGCAACCAGCTGTCCTCCGGGCACAGAAGTCTCGTCTGTCACTTGGGTTGGCACCTGCCGCAACCCAGCAGACGGAATCGATTACATCATTTCCTACAACGACTGCTGCGGCAAGCACAGCTGTTCTAACTGCGCGTGTACCCGTAACGACAGCGAAGAGCCCATGTACCGGCCCTTCAACAACAACGATATTAACTGGTGTCTGGGCACAAGCAGTAGCGTGTACAACTGCACAGTATCGGTTATCCGGGGCGTGGCAACCTGAGGAGCTTTGCAATGCGCTCGATGTTCTGTGTTCTGGCTATAACCTTGATGATTGCCTCCCCCTCGGGGGAGGCACGGGTTATTCCTGACCCCAATCAGAAACCAGCTCCTGGCAATGAAGCTCGGCAAACGCCTTTACATCAGGCCAATTATTCACCAGCGGTGAATTATCAGTTGCAGTGTTTGGGTTGTCACCTGACCAACGGCGAGGGTGCACCCGCTAGCGATGTGCCAATGATGAAAGGTTTTGTGGGGAACTTTCTGAAAGTCGAAGGAGGACGGGAGTTCCTTATCAGGGTGCCCGGTTCTTCGCAGTCCGCACTCAGCAATTCGCAATTAGCCGAGCTGCTGAACTGGATGTTGAAAGACGACGGAATCGCAGGAGGCAGTGCACCTGAAAACTTCAAGCCGTATACCGGCGAGGAGGTCGAAGCCTATAGGGGGATCATGATCAGAGACCTGATCGGATACAGACTTGATCTAATCGAAAAGATACGGTATCTGAACATTGATATCCCGGAAGACGTCATTCCATAATTTCAATAGCACCCTTTCAACGCGGTTCTTGGCGCATTAATGCCTTGAACCGCGCTTTCCTGTTTTAGCGTCAAAGACCAAAATCTTCCTGCAACAGACACTACCCAAAGCCCGCACTTTACGTTAAGGTCAATTTTGCAAGACTTGACCCGGTTTTACCCGAACCGGAAAAGTCTGCAGCGGAAGCCCTATTGCAACACCGGCAAGGTTGAGCAATGCGTTCTATACTCTGGAAAAACCAGTAACCGGAACAAGGCACCGACACTAACGAGGCCCTCACAAGGGGCATTCTGTTCCTCAAGCCATCACCCCAGGAAGAGGATTATGACAACAACAAAATCCAAAATCGTTTATACCCCAGAGTTTACCGACGGGTCTGAATACCGCATTCCAACGCTTAAACTCTTGAAGCAGGACGGTACGCTCTACAAAGGCGGCAAAGCACCTGACATCAGCAAAGAGAAAGCTCTGCGAATTTACCGCACTATGGTTACCACTCGTATTCTGGATGAGCGCATGCTTGCGGCTCAACGCCAGGGGCGACTCAGTTTTTATATGCAGTGCACTGGTGAGGAAGCGTCTGTTATCGGCAGTGCCGCCGCACTGGACGACGCCGACATGATCATGGCCCAGTACCGTGAGCAAGGTGCTCTGGCGTATCGTGGCTTCAGCATTGATGAGTTCATGAACCAATTATTCGGCAACGAGAAGGACTACGGCAAGGGCCGTCAGATGCCGGTTCACTATGGTTCCAGCAAGCTCCATTACATGACCATTTCGTCGCCACTGGCCACGCAAATCCCCCAGGCCACCGGCTATGCCTACGGCCAGAAAATGGCCGGATCAAAGCAATGCACCATGGTTTATTTCGGTGAGGGTGCCGCCTCGGAAGGCGACTTCCATGCAGGAATGAACATGGCCGCCGTGCATCGCGTACCGGCCATTTTCTTCTGCAGGAACAATGGTTATGCCATCTCTACCCCTGCAAATGAGCAGTTTGCTGCCGACGGCATAGCACCACGGGGCTTTGGCTACAAAATGGATACGATCCGCGTAGACGGCAACGATATTCTCGCGGTTTATCAAGCCACCGAAGAAGCTCGCAAGCTAGCTGTAGAAGAAAACCGCCCTGTACTGGTCGAGGCCATGACATATCGATTGGCAGCACACTCATCGTCTGACGACCCTTCCGGCTATCGCAGCAAAGAAGAAGAGGCCGTTTGGCAGGCGAAAGATCCAATTCTTCGCATGTACAACTGGCTCCTGAAGAAAAAATGGTGGAGCGCAGGCGAAGAGAAAGAGCTGCAAGAAAACATGCGCCGTGAAGTTCTTGAAACCATGAAGCGAGCTCAAAAGCTCCCCCCTCCCCCTCTGGAATCTCTGGTAACGGATGTTTACGACGAGGTGCCACCACTGCTGAACGAGCAATTTGAAAAACTGAAGGCACACATTCGCAAATATCCCGATGAGTATCCCAAGTCGGCGATTCACGTTCAGGGAGGGGCATAACATGGCCAAGATGAACATGCTGCAAGCCATCAACGACGCCCTTGATCTGGCGATGGCTGCTAACGAAAAAGTTATGTGCTTTGGCGAAGATGTGGGTGTGTTTGGCGGCGTTTTCCGGGCTACCAGCAACCTGCAACAGAAGTACGGCAAAGACCGTTGTTTCAACACGCCCTTGGTGGAGCAAGGTATTATTGGTTTCGCCAACGGGCTAGCGGCTCAGGGCTCCTTCCCTGTGGCTGAAATTCAGTTTGCCGACTACATATTCCCGGCCTTCGACCAGATTGTTAACGAGTCGGCCAAGTTCCGATACCGTTCCGGCAACCTGTTCAATGTGGGCAATATGACCATCCGCACCCCCTACGGCGGTGGTATAGCCGGGGGCTTGTATCACTCCCAGTCTCCTGAGGCTTATTTCGCACACACGCCGGGCTTGAAGATTGTGGTGCCGCGCAACCCGCATCAGGCGAAGGGGTTGTTACTGGCCTCCATCAATGACCCCAACCCGACGATTTTCTTTGAGCCAAAACGACTGTACCGGGCATCTGTTGGCGAAGTTCCTGAAGGCGAATACCAGTTACCACTGGGCGAAGCTGAGGTGCTCAAAGAAGGCTCGGACGTAACCGTGCTGGGCTGGGGAGCTCAAATGGAAGTCATCGATAAAGCCGTCGAAATGGCGGAAAAAGAAGGCTTCTCCTGCGAAGTAATAGACCTGCGCACCATCCTGCCCTGGGATGTGGAAACCGTTGCCGAATCAGTGCTTAAAACCGGTCGCCTGGTGATCACCCACGAGGCGCCCCTTACGGGCGGTTTTGCCGGTGAAATTGCTGCCACCATTCAGGAACGCTGCTTCCTCTATCTGGAATCGCCGATTGCACGGGTAACCGGGATGGACACCCCCTTCCCGCTGGTGCTCGAGAAAGAGCACTTCCCCAACCACCTGAAGGTCTATGAGGCCATTCGGGAAAGCGTCGAATTCTAAGCGGATATCCGGACAGGAGAACAATTATGAGCGATTTTATACTGCCCGATATCGGCGAAGGTATCGTGGAATGTGAACTGGTCAAATGGCTGGTAAGTGAAGGCGACCTGATCGAAGAAGATCAGCCGGTTGCTGAAGTGATGACCGATAAAGCACTGGTAGAAATCCCGGCCCCCTATGCAGGGCGCGTTACCAGGCTGTACTGGAAAGAAGGCGACATAGCCAAGGTGCATGCGCCGCTGTTTGAACTGGTGGATGAGAGCGCTGAAGGTTCAGACGACGAGGCCAAGGCACCAGAAACGCAGCCAGAAAAAACCGAACCCAGCACAAAAGCCGCGGACAGCCCAGAGCCAGAGAAGGTTGCAGTATCAACAGAGCGGCTGGATGGTCAGAAAATCCCTGCCAGCCCTGCGGTTCGCCGACTGGTTCGTGAAAATGATCTTGCACTGGAGGATATCCAGGGTTCAGGAAAAGATGGCCGAGTACTCAAAGCCGATGTGCTTACCCATCTCGAACAGGGCGGCTCAAGCAGCACACCTGCCTCAGAAAGCAGGCCTCAGCGAACCGCAGCGCAAAGCCAGGAGGTCCGCGTAGAACCCATCAAGGGCATGCAGGCTGTGATGGCCAAGCGCATGGTGGCCTCGGCCTCCACCATTCCGCATTTCAACTTCAGCGAAGACATTGATGTGACGGATTTGCTGGCCCTGCGCCAGCAGCTCAAGCCGGAAGCCGAAGCCCGTGGCTCTCGCCTCACTCTGATGCCTTTCGTTATGAAGGCCATCGCCCTCGCCGTTCGTGAATATCCAATACTTAACAGCCAGATCAACGAGGATGTTACTGAAATTCACTACCAACCAAGCTGTAACGTGGGCATGGCCGTGGACAGTAAAATCGGGCTGCTGGTGCCCAATGTGAAGAACGTCGACCAACTCACACTGCTGGAGATTGCCGACGAGGTAACGCGCCTAACGGAAGCTGCCAGAGAAGGCCGGGTAAGCCAGGCGGATCTCAAAGGCGGCACCATTACCATTTCCAACATTGGCGCTCTGGGGGGCACCTACGCCTCCCCCATCATCAATGCACCGGAAGTGGCCATTGTGGCCTTGGGGCGCACTCAAAAGCTGCCAAGGTTTGATGCTAACGGGCAGGTGGTAGAACGCTCCATCATGACCATCAGCTGGGCGGGCGACCACCGCATTATTGATGGTGGCACCATTGCCCGGTTCAACAACCTGTGGAAGAGCTATCTGGAGTCACCACAATCCATGCTTCTGCATATGGGCTGATTGGAATGGCGCCACCAAACCAACAAGCCCAGCTTCAGCAATTCTACATCCCGGAAGAGCAGTCGATTTACCTGCTCAGCCACGACGATGCCAGAAAGCTGAAAGACTGGGTGGAGCTGTGCACAGATCAGCTCAGGCAGATGGGCTATGCGGACATCTCGATGATTGGCAAGGGCGCCTTTGGCTTTGTATTTGCCGGCCGACGGCCACTGGAGGGTGCGCGGGATCTTGAGCACGTATTCAAGTTCACCCGCATCACCCTGCCCCAACACCTGCATGACCGGCTGGAAGACGAAGCCTACATACTGGAACAGGTGGAGCACCCCCGGGTGCCCGCTCTGGTGGCCTACCATCGTGCAGGCAGCCAACCAATTCTGGTGATGGAGCGTGCACCCGGCTTTAACCTGGAGGAAGTATCCCTCCAACAAGGCCGCCTGAGCCCACGCCTGATTATTCGCATTGCCGATCAACTGGCCGACATCCTGCGCAATTTGCGACGCGAAGCCGACAGCGGAAGGCGCCCGATTGTGCATGGCGATATCAAACCCTCCAACCTGGTGTTTGATGCCGAGACCGAGAACATCGCCCTGATTGACTGGGGTTCGTCGGTCTTCGCTCAACTGGATGCTAACCAGCAATTTCTCAGCCCCAGCGTGATGGAGCTGATGTCTGATAACCTGCAACAAACCAACGCCCGACTGGGTGATGTGTACTTCATTGGCGAAGAGCAGCTCTACGGCGGGCTCTCATCGCCACGATTTGATGAGCAAGGTGCGGCGGCCACGCTTTATGCCTTGGCCTCCGGGCAGTCTTGCCGCTTCGGCCATTTGGCCATTCCTGCTACATCGCTCGGCTTGCCCATGGAATTTGCACGCATGCTGGACGGCATGCTGGACCCCGACCCTGTGCTACGCATGCGGGCCGGTGACCATTATCTGAACGAAATGCCACGTATGGCACGTACGGTAATGATCGATCTACCGGAGCCACCTCCCACACAATTGGTGCCCATCTGGACACGCATTTCAGATCGGGAAATCGACACCGTGGTTTACAGCTCACGAAAATCCTTCCTGCGCCAGGAAGGATCCGACGAATCCTTGGACGATGTGGACGATGTGCAGCTGGATCGGTACTACAAAAACTTCATGCAGGGCATGGGTGACACAGAGAAAGCCTTCCTGGCCGCGGTCAGTCGGCTGGGACGCTACCCGGTAGAAGGTGGCCTGGCGGTTCGCTGGGAACCAGAAGGCGTGTACGTGGACACGTCCCTGAACCTCCACGACCCTGAGCTGCGAACGTCCTTTACCACTTCTGTGAACAACATGGTGAATCTTGCCCAGGCAATCTATCGCCAGGGCATTTTCAAAAGCTGCCTGTTTAACGCCCGGGACACCCTGCACATTGAACGGGAGCAACAAGACCAGCCGTTCGTGGCGCCACCAGAGATGCGACTGCCATACCAGGTAAGTTCCGCTCCTGAAGTGGAAGACCGCTCACGTATACACTCCTACTTTGAAGATGGGCCAGACCCGGAGGAATTTCTGGTGCTGCCTGAACCCATCATCAAATCCCTCGAAGCACTCAACAGCATCCGCCATACCGGTATGATTATCTTCGAGGCTCTACCCCTTCACCTCAAAATTCACAGCCAATACCGACTGCTGGATCCGGATAAAGAAGATGAATTCCGCCAGCGGCTGGATGAAATTCTGGCGGCTGTGGATCAGATTAGCGGGCTGGGTGTATCTGGCTTTATGAAAATGCCCTACAAAGATGCGCGCTTTTTCCCTTATATCGAGCGGTTACCAGAGCGCTATTACCCCAGAAACCCAAGGCTGGAAGCGTCAGAATCAACCTTGTCAGGCAGCTGAGATTACTCCTAATCAGGCGATAATAAGCTAAAAAGGTCACCCCGGCTCTTTCCAAATAGTGAAGACCTTTCGCCCAGCGAGCCTGCTGCAGGAAATTTAAACAATACGTTTGGATAATTGCTATCAGCTTGGAGTTACTAAAGACTTCAAGTCTATTGTTTGTGCCATGCATATGTGAACCAGATTTTCTGGAACTGCATCGATTATTCGAACATGTTGTTAGTACCCTGCTTGATGCCACTCAATAACTATTACACTCCAACCGTGTGAACTGCACGATTCGAAATTGACCAATTACTAAGTGGTGGTATAAAAAGTAAAAAAATGATCGGGGCATTGGTACCAAGGGCTTGTTGGCATTGCTTTTAAGGTGCTGAAGGCCAGCTCAGAAGGCACCACAGATCGTTTTTACCGCTCACAGTTTTGAGAGAACAAAAACATGCTGCACTTACCCTTGCTGAATGGACTCAAGACGTTCGTAGTTGCCGGAAGCCATCTGAACTTCACGCGTGCGGCCGATGAACTGCTGGTTTCGCCTTCGGCTATCAGCCATCAAATTCGTGCACTTGAAGATTATCTAGGGGTCAAGCTGTTCCTAAGGCAAAACCGCGCTCTTTCTTTGACACCAGAAGGTGCGCGCCTGCATCAGGCCTTAGAGCAACCATTCGACCAAATAGCCAGGGCCATTCTGGACACGCAGCGAAACCGGGATACGGAATCTCTCCGCATTGCTCTACGCCCTTTCTTTTCGGGGGCTTGGCTGGCGCAACGGCTAAACCGATTCTGGGGTATGTGGCCACAGATTAGGATTGATCTGATTCACACTATAAAAATAATGGATTTCAATACAGAAAACATTGACCTGGAGATTCTCTGGGGCAAAGGCGACTGGCCTGATCTGGAAGCTAAAATGTTAGTGCCTGGCAACCTGACACCAATCTGCAGTGCCGGGCTGATCGAAGAGCAGGGGCGCCCAGTATCGCCGGCTGACCTGGCCAGGTACACACTTATTCATGATGAGGATCATTCAGCTTGGGGTGCATGGGTAGACAAAGCCGAAGCGGGACCGGTGGATTTTTCCACCAATTTGACCATTGATGATACCAACGTACGGCTGCAGTCGATCCTCAATAATCAGGGCATTATGTTGGGGTGTCCGGCGCTTTTGAGAGAGTATCTTGCCGACGGGAGGCTAGTACAACTTTTTGATATTTCGCTTGATACTTATTCCTACTACTTGGTTTATCCAAAAAACTTTCAGTTGACCAAGAATATGCAGATTTTCGTCGATTGGCTTTTGGCAGAAACAGACCCAGGCCATATGTGAATCTAGCTCATAGAAGCATGAGCACGCCTCCACTCCAGCCGCGTAAATTTATGACAGTATGAGTCTCAGGTGGTGAGCTCATCATTGCTGTTTTCCTAATTACAATAAATATTCTCAAGCCAGTGGAGAGAAGATATGAGAAAAACAACAAGCACTATACTAGTTCTTTCATTAGCTTTTACCTTGACCAATATCACATCTGTAAGTGCCAAAGAAATCGTTTGGGATATGCCAAACGAGTACCCTGCGACATCTGTCCAAGGTAAAGGAGACCAGGCCTTCTCGGCGCTTCTTGAAGAGAAAAGTGGTGGCAAGATTAAAATTGCGCATCACTTCGGTGGCGCTTTGGGTTTCAAATCCAAAGACCAGCTGGATGCGGTGGGCGATGGCATCGTCCAGGTTGCCAACACCTTCATTCCTCCCTTGGGCGGCATTAACCCGGTCTTCTTGTTGTCGTCGCTTCCATTTTTGAGCTCCAACACTGAAGAAGCGCGGATGCTGTTTGATACGGCGCGCCCAACCTATGAGCGGGTGTTGGCTAAATACAACCAGCGCTTGCTGTACTCGTCACCCTGGCCTTCCAGTGGTATTTGGGGAAAAGCACCGCTGCAGAGCCACGAAGCCATTGGCAACCTCAAAATGCGCACCTACGATGCTAACGGGACTCAGGTGTTCCGCGATGTGGGCTCAGCCCCTATCCAGCTGAGCTGGGCCGACATAGTGCCTTTGCTAAGTACCGGTGGCATCGATGCGGTGCTGACGTCGATTGAGTCTGGATTGAGCTCCAGCTTCAACGACTACGTTACCTATTTCACTGCGATTAACTATGACAGCACCATCAACCTGGTGACGATGAATCGCGATGTATGGGACGATTTGACTCCGGAATTACAAGCTGCTGTAGAAGCCGCCGCCAAAGAGACCGAAGACAAACTATGGGCTAATGCGAGCACCATTATTCAGAACAGCTATGCCGAAGCTGAACGTCGTGGTGTCACCATCATGAACGAAGTTCCAGCAAACTTCCGTAAAGAACTGCAAGACGCCTCAACACCCGTTATTGAGTCCTGGGCCAGCAAAATGGGCCCCGATGGCCGTGAGATCCTGACCAGTTATCGGGCCGCTATCAAAAATATTCAATAAACACCCAAGTTGATCTGATGTCGATATAACTCACTTACCAGCTGCAATAGTTGCTGTTGATGGGTGAGTTGTATCCATATCATGCAGAACTGCCACGTGTGGTTGCTAAAAAATGGGACGGTTAAACAATGAATAATCCCTTCATGAAAGCCTTTAGCGTGTTTGCGACTGGGTTTTCTGTTCTTGCAAGTCGGCTTTCAATGGCTGGGGCAATTGCTGCTGTTATCTTTATGGCGGGAATGACTCTGCATATTATAGTAGAGATTTTGCTCAGGTATTTTTTCAGTACATCCACCTTTGTGCTTGATGAATTCGTTGGTTATGGCGTCGCGGCGATGACATTTTTGGCGCTGGGCTATACCTTCGAACATAACGTGCTAATCAGGGTTAACTTTATACTTCTTAAAGTTCGCAGCGCGCTCGCACGCAAAACCCTTGAAATATCCTGTGTAGTGACAACGCTGGTTTTATGCTCTTTTATTGCACGGTATTTCTGGAGAAGCATCAGCCGTCACTTTGAGCGTGGCTCAACTAGTGAAACAATTGCTCAAGTCCCTTTATGGATTCCGGAATCATTAATCCTTATTGGTCTGGTCATATTTGTTATTCAGATGCTCGCTTATGTTCTGAGATTGCTATCTGGCAGTAAACTAATGTCTGAACAATAAAAAAGGTAAATGACGATGGATGTTCTATTAAGCATGGGCTTCATGTTGTTGCTGATTATACTTTTCCTTGGACTTGGGGTATGGGTATTTTCAGGTCTAATACTGGTCTCAATATGCAGTTTGGCAATTCTTGCAGATTTCCCGATGGATCGAATTGGTATCATCGCCAAATCCATTATCTGGCGCAGTTCCAGTGCCTGGGAATTATCGGCGATCCCTTTGTTTATATGGATGGGAGAGATTATTTTCCGTACCGATATATCCGACCGGCTGTTTCGTGGTTTGTCGCCACTAGTGCAATGGATGCCAGGCCGCCTTCTGCACACTAACGTGCTGGGCTGCACCCTGTTCGCAGCGGTAAGTGGCTCTACGTCGGCAACCACGGCGACGGTCGGCAAAATTACTACCGGTGCCCTGGCCGAGCGTAATTACAGTAATTCTCTATCAATCGGTTCGTTGGCGGGTGCGGGCAGTCTGGGCTTGTTGATCCCACCCTCAATCGTAATGATTATTTACGGCGTGTTGGCCGAGGTTTCGATCGCCAAGCTCTTTGCCGCCGGTATTCTTCCGGGCTTGCTGGTCGCATTTGTTTACTCCATGTACATCATCACTCGCTGTAGCATGAACCCAGATTTGGCACCCAAAGAGACGGAGCCGTTCAGTCTGAAAGAGTGTATCAGCGGGTTGCAGAACTTGTTACCGGTGGTGTTTCTGATCGTGCTGGTGCTAGGTAGCATCTATGCCGGTATTGCGACACCTTCAGAAGCCGCAGCGGTCGGAGTGTTGGCTACGTTCTTAGTGACAATCGTTATGGGCAGTTTCTCATGGAAGGTCATTATCGAGGCCGCTATGGGAGCAATACGTACCTCGTGCATGGTGTGTTCCATCCTGATTGCTGCGGCGCTGCTGTCCACGTCCATTGGCTATTTGCACATCCCCTCGCAGCTGGTGGCTGTAATTGAAAGTATGGGGCTCACGCCTTATGCCTTGTTGCTGATTCTAGCGTTGTTTTATGTGGTTCTCGGATTCTTCCTTGATGGTATTTCTATCATCGTTATGAGTCTGCCGATCACGCTACCGCTGATTTTGCAGGCAGGGTTTGACCCAATCTGGTACGGCGTATTTTTGGTGCTGATGATTGAGTTAGCGCAAATGACGCCGCCAGTAGGGTTCAACTTATTCATACTTCAGGGCCTGACCGGGCAGCCTATCGGTACGATCGTAAAAGCAGCGTTTCCATTCTTCTTGTTAATGGCTGCTGTCGTCATGGTAGTGAGTCTGTTTCCGAACATCGCGCTGTTCTTGCCACAGTTAATGTCATAAGAATGAAGACCAGAAGGACTAACTCATGAATATGCCAAAGATTAACCGGGTGTTGTATACCACTGCGCTCGGGCCCCATAGTCGACATGTATATCGTCATGCGTTGAAACTGGCGTACAGAAACGACGCTGAACTGATTATGTTGCATGTCATCAGACCGGTCGGGTCTATGGGTGAGGCGCTGATCAAAGAATACTTGCCTGCAGACCTGGTGGCAGAGGTGCACGATGAAGGTGTGCGTCGGGTCATGGCGAAGATGGAAGCACGGCTGCAGGAAATCATGTCGGATGAGCAGAAGGACATGGGGCAGTACAGCGACGTTGTGGTGCGGCCAATGGTGGTGACGGGGCGGTATGATCAGGCAATTCTGGATGCGGCGACTGCAGAAGGTGCCGATGTGATCGTAATGGGCACCGAGAACCGTGCCGGGATGCAAAGCAGCAAGACCCAACGCGTCATTCGCCGTTCAACCATCCCCGTGTATGTGGTACCAACGGGCAAGCAGTACCCTCAGTGAAGATTGCTGACGCAGAACAAAAAAACAGCGATCAAATGATCGCTGTTTTTTTACTATCTTTTTATTTAGAGATTGGTTCGTTTAATTCGATGATATAACCATCGGGGTCATAAATAAAGCCCAGCATACGGGTGCCATGGTTCATGGGTTTAGCAGGGCTACGAATACTAACCCCTTCAGCCTCCAAGTACGCCATAGCTTCTTTTACATTTTCAACATTAAAGGCAATGTGCCCATACCCCTTTCCTTTATCGTAAGGCTCTTTAGTATCCCAGTTATAAGTCAGCTCCAGAGTAGTGGTTTCATTTTCCGGACCATAACCTAAAAATGTATTCGTAAACCTGCCTTCCGGATATTCATTTTGCCGCAATATTTTCATGCCAAAAATGCGAACATAAAAGTCAAGCGATTCATCCAGGTCAGAAACACGAAACATCGTGTGATCAAGTCGAAAGTTTGGTTTTACTGTCATCGTATCCAGGCTCACAATTATAAAATTTACAGACACCACCCTAGCATAGATGAGTCGTTATTTTTTAAACAAGCATGCTGAGGTTTACTCACCCTGCATTGAAGTCTACTCGCTTCCCCCAGCATTAGAGCTCAGGCAACATAATAACAAATGGATTCACAGTTTATTTAGAGTCCTTTCAGCAAGGTTTATTCGGTCGTGTTGATCTTCAAGGGAGCTATATTCAAATGAACATTAAAAAAACAATAAGTCCTCTACCAATTGAAACTTTCGATATAAGTTATCCTGATGATAAAGGTTCACCAATTTATTCGTTGCCTTCTGAGACTTACTGGTCCAAAGAATTCTACGAGTTTGAATTAAATGCAGTTTGGCGCCGTGACTGGATCTGTGTTGGTCGGGCTACCGATATCCCGAATGCGGGCGACTATTACACGGTTACTATTGGCAACGACCCGCTAATTGTTATTCGCGATCGTAGTGGTTCTGTAAACGTGCTGTCTAATGTTTGTCAGCACAAAGGGATGCTAATCCTGGAAGGTCGGGGTAATACCCGCCGCTTGCAGTGCCCACTGCATGCTTGGGTTTATAGTACCAAAGGTGATCTGGTTTCTGCTCCAGGTCTCACAGACGTGGAGGAAGACTTTGACATCAAAGAGGTATGTCTGCCCAAAATTCGCGCTGATCAGTGGGAAGGATTTGTCTTTATCACCTTTGATGAAACGATTCCGTCGCTGCAGGATCGTCTAGGTAACTTGGCCGAACAGCTCAAAAACTACGACCTGGCAGGAATGCGTCCACCAGAGCCATTGGAAATGGAAACCTTCGACTGGAACTGGAAAATCTTCAACGACGAATGCTACCACTGCGGTTACCTGCACGCTTCGTCGTGGGGTGAAATGTATCCACTACCACCGTCTGCGGTGGATGAAGATGCCATATATAACGACGACTCTCAGGGCATCGTTTCTTATCACCTGCTCAGTACTCATCCAGATGCAGCGCCAACTCATACAGGCTCAATTTTGCAACCAGGGTTGCCCGGTCTGACCGAAGAAGAACGTAGTCGTTTGAGCTATATCACTGTTGCACCCAACATGTTCATCGTGGCGATGCCCGATAAAGTTAAGTATTTCATCTGGTTACCCGCTGGACCAACACAGACGTACTATGGAGTTTCCTGGCTGTACCCTGAGAGTACGCTTGAACGAGAGGATTTTAGAAAGAACTTCGATCAAGAGCACACTGATCTGTGGCCAGTTATGGAAGAAGATCTGTTTGCATGGCGTCGGACCCAAGCCGGAATGGAATCCAGTTTTGCTACGCGGGGTCGCTTGACCTCAAAAGAGCAGGTTATTCACCGCCTGCAAAAGTGGCTGATTGACAAATATCGTGCTGAGGATGCTGCTGTGAAGGCACAGGACATTCCAGCTCGCAAGAAAGTCAGCTAACAGAGTAATCAGGCAGGCTCACACTAACGAGTGAGCCTGCCTGGCTGTTATTCCCTCGAACAATCGGTGTCTTGGTAATGGTACGGCACCCCGGAGTGTATTTATGGCAAATAACAAAAATATCGCAGTCAAAGTGGCTAGCCGGACACAACTCAACGAAGACATTGTCAGATTAACGCTGGTTGCGCTGGACGGCTCGCCCCTGCCAGCCTGGGAGCCGGGTGCTCACATTGAACTGCAGCTGAGTACCAGCAATGGTGCCGACGAAGATGCCATCATGCTGCGCCATTATTCACTGTGCGGTGATTATAACTGTACCGATAACTGGGAAGTGGCGGTGCTGCGTGAACAGAGCGGCCGCGGTGGCTCTGCATACATTCACGAAAAACTGAAAGAAGGCGATGTGCTGCAGGTCTCCGGGCCGCGTAATCACTTTCCTTTCAAGCCGGGTAAAAAAGTACTGTTTATTGCTGGTGGTATTGGTATCACTCCAATTCTGCCCATGATTCAGCAGTCAGAAGCGGATAGCATCGATTGGCGCTTGGTGTATTTGTCCAGAGAGCGCAGCCGCCTGGTGTATCTGGACCGGTTTGAGAAATACGACAGTAAACGCATACGTCTGAACGGTGACGTCGAAGACGGTTTTTGTGATCTGGTGGAGTTGTTAAGTACCTGTGATTCAGAAACCACGGTGTACTCCTGCGGCCCGAAACCACTGCTGGACGCACTGGAAAAGCTGCACAGTGAACAAAAAGAAGCCGGTTGGAGTTTGACCATTGAGCGCTTTACCGCCAAAGAATCGGCTCTAGATCAGAGTGGCTCCTTCGATGTGGTCATCAACAGTACCGGTAAGCGGGTTCATATACCGGAAGGACAGTCGATTCTTGAAACCCTTCGCGATCAGGGTATCCGAATTACCTGTTCCTGCCGCGATGGCGTCTGCGGTACTTGTGAAACCGGTGTGTTGTCTGGGCTGCCCGATCATCGTGACTCTGTATTGTCTGCCGAAGAACGAGCGGATAACGATTACATGATGGTTTGTGTCTCGCGCGCGCACTCAGAAGAGTTGGTGCTGGATCTCTGATCCCTGGCCTTTGTCGAAACCAACAAATTATCTGGAGAGAAATTGATGTCGATTAAGCGAGTAGTGGTAACCGGTGGCTCTGGCCGGGTTGGCGGTTACGTTGTGCATCAGCTCTTGCATGATTACAACGTGGTGATCGCGGATCTGGTGCCAGGTAACGCGGATGCCGAGTATGTGCAAGCCAACGTCATGGAGCTGGACGAGTTACGGGCCGCATTTAAAGGCGCCGACGCAGTGGTGCATCTGGCCGCCATCGATTTTGACTGGAAAGCACCGGAAGAACACTACATCAACGTTAACGTGCGTGGTACCTGGCACGTACTACAGGCCGCCTCCGAAATGGGCGTGAAAAAGGTCGTGTTGTGTTCCAGCATTTCTGCCTGTGGATTATCAGAAATGCGCGCGGACTGGACGCCCGAGTACCTGCCCGTCGATGAGCGCCATGACAACAAACCCGTGCAAGCCTACAGCGTCAGTAAGCTGGTTATGGAGCAGATGGCGAAGAGCTTTGTCGACGGCACCGACATGGACGTTATTTGCCTGCGACCACTGGCTGTGGTGTTGGACGAAACGCTTGATGAATACATCGAGTTCGTCGACAACCCGGACCGTCACTGGCTGTTTTACTATGTGACAGCCGCTGATGTAGCGACGGCTTTCGATGCAGCTTTGAAAACAGAAGGTTTGCGTTATGGAACCTTCTTCTTGAGCGCTGATGACACCTCGCACCCGAAACCAACAGCCGAATGGTATCAGGACGTGATCGGGCCATTGCCCGAGATCGCCAATCCAAGGCTGTATCAGCAAAACCCACGCGCTTCTATTTTCAGTAATCGCCAGGCCAAAGAGGTGCTGGGCTGGCAACCAACGTCCAATTTTGACGAGTTACGCGCGAAAGCCAAGAACCGTCAAAAATAACTAACGAAAAAGACTCAACAAAAATGTCAGGAGTGTCTGAAATGAAATCAGTACGTACGGGAAAAGTCGATTGGACCGGTGATAACCCTTTCATTTACATGAAAACGGATCCGGAGGGAGACTGGACATCCTTGTCTGTGTACTTCCGCATTGCGGCCTCAGACTACGGTCGTGGCGAAGCCATTATCGTGTTGGAAAACCCATATGAGTTGGAAGATGACAGCGCGGTGCGTGTGTGTCTGACCGACAACCTGGAGCTGGCCCGCTATCT
This sequence comes from Marinobacter salexigens, assembly GCF_002806945.1. Lineage (GTDB taxonomy): Bacteria > Pseudomonadota > Gammaproteobacteria > Pseudomonadales > Oleiphilaceae > Marinobacter > Marinobacter salexigens. Next base: position 796,165 of record NZ_NIHC01000001.1, on the reverse strand, counting down.
GGTTAAAGACTTTCTCTCTCATTTTGCCCTGTTCCGCAAAGCCGTTTCTTTGGAGAACATGGAATATATCAACGATGCGACCTTCAAGACCGAAGCAGATTACCCGAGACAGCACATCGAGTCGGCGTATTCGGCCAGCAAGGATATGACGGTCAACCTGATCTGGAATGGCCTCAACGAGCCGTTTGCTGTGGCCCTGCCACCGGCTGAAACCCAGACGGGCAAGCATGAAATGTTCGCTGTTTTCAATGCGGCTACCAGTGCCCAGGTTGAAGTGAACGGTAAAGCGATTGAAGGCGAGCCCATAGAGCGCGACTTCCTGGACCGTCGTGCCCTGTCTGCCGCATTGGCGAGCAGTGAAAGCTGGGTACAGATGTCCTGAGACCTTCTCTTTGATTGACCAAGGATAACAACAATGTTGAGTAATAGTGCTGATTCAGTAGCGTTTGACAAGGTTGCAGCATGTGAGCCGCAGTGGACAGGTTTATGTCTGGTGAAGGACGTGCTGCAAGAAGGTAGTGGAAAAGTATTGCTGCATGCCGGGCCTCCGTTTGGCGATGTGCAACGCATTCCGGTACCGGTGATGAACTCTCTGTGCATCGGCGCTATTTATGAAGGCTGGGCTGCAGACAGGTCTGCAGCCCAGGAATTGATCCTGAGTGGTGCTGTTACGGTAGCAGCTGCCCAGGATCACGATATTGTTGTACCCCTAGCAGGGGTGGTTTCACCCTCCATGCAGTTAATGATTGTGAATGATGCTCGCAACCCCGAGGTGCGCAAATACTCCGTTTTTAATGAGGGTATGGTGCATTGCACACGTTTGGGTGTGATGAACCCGGGGTTGCCGCGTCACCTGAGTTGGCTTAATACCGAATTTGCCGATTGGGTCAGCAAGCGTCTGCAACAGCCGATGCCTTTGTTGCCAATTATTTCGGCGGCGCTGGCAGACGGAGATGATTGTCATGGTCGCACCATGGCCGGATCTGCCTTGATTGCAGAATGTTTAAGACTGCAATCAACAGAAGCTGTCCCCGAAGATATCGATGCATTTTTAAACGAATCACTCGCCTTCGCACTGAACGTGTGGATGGCAGCGTGCAGCCTGATGATGGCTGCCGCAGAAGGTGTTGTCGGGTCGTCACTGATTACCCGGGCTGGTGGTAACGGCGTAGACTTTGGTGTTCAGGTCGCCGCGCAGCCGGGCAAGTGGATTACCGCAGCTGCGCCTGCAATCAACGGTGCGATTGAACCGGCCCATGAAGGCCGCACTGCTCTGGGCGCAATTGGTGACAGTGCCGTAGTCGATTTTATGGGCCTGGGTGGCCAGGTGCTGGATACCGCCGAACAGTCGTTCGCGAACCTGAAGCCGTATTTGCCGGAAGATGCCCTGGCCCGTCCTGCCAAGGTGCTCTCTGGAACCATAGTCGGGTTTGGTAATCGACCCGGTGCTACCAATGCCCGTTCGGCTGCTGCCAATGCCAGCAGCCCGCTGATTTTGCTGGGCATGATTGAAGCATCGGGAGAAGCAGGGCGTATTGGCGGCGGGGTGGTTGATGTTCCCGTCGCCTTTTTTGAAAAAGTACTGGGTGAGACCATGCTATGACAACCAAGCCGCTGAACCAACTCAGCCTGACCGAAGCGGTGAACGCTATTGCGCGTGGTGACACCAGCGCAGAGGCGATTATTAACGCCTGCTACGATCAGATTGATGCCCGCGAGCCACAGGTTTCGGCCTGGCAATACTCGTTAACACGGGAGCAGTATTTGCAGGCGTATCGGGCTAACGAAGCGTTCTATAAAAACAGTCGTCTGAAGGGTTTGCCAGTGGGTGTCAAAGACACCATTGATACGGCTTCCATGCCGACCGAAATGGGCTCCAGTCTGCACGCCGGCCGACAGCCAGCCGACGATGCCAGTTGTGTGGCCTTGATTCAGCAGGCCGGCGGTATTGTATTGGGTAAAACAGTCACCACCGAATTTGCTTACTTCCAGCCCGGAACGACAGCCAATCCGAAAAACCTGCAACACACCCCCGGAGGTTCCTCCAGTGGTTCTGCGGCTGCCGTTGCAGATTGTATGGTGCCCGCATCGCTGGGCTCGCAAACAGCCGCATCGGTGATTCGCCCGGCGGCATACTGCGGTACGGTCGGCTACGTAGGTAGCTGCGGGGAGTTTTCTTCCCGCGGTATTCAACCATTGGCACAATCACTGGATTCACTGGGGTTCTTCGCCCGTTCAGTAGATGACATCGTTCTGTTGCGTTCGGTGTTATTGGGCAACCCGGCAACGGATAACGGTGCAGGCACCGAAGAGCTAGTGAAACCCACGAAAATTCTGCTGTGCCCGGGCAGCAATGTGGGCGATACCGACGCCGACATGAATGCCGCCATGGCGGATCTGGCAACCCAGTTGCAACATCATGGAATAGAAACCTCGGAGCTGGAAAGCTGTGATCTGATCAGCCGGCTGGTGGGCAACCATGAAACCGTTATGGCCTATGAAGTGTATCGCAATCTGGCGGTAGAGCGTCAGAACGCGAATAAACTTAGTGAATCTTTCCTTGGTTTGCTGCAGGAGGGTGAGGGCATATCACGGGCAGACTATCTTGCGGCGCTGTCCAATATCGCCATTACCACGCGCTGGTTGTGGCACCTGCATCCGGATGTCGATGCCATTCTTGCTCCCGCAGCACCGGGGGCAGCACCGGAAGGGCTGGGCGCCACGGGCAAACCGCACATGAGTCGCCCCTGGCAGGCGATGGGCCTGCCGGTGATTACCTTGCCCGGGCAGACCAATGCAGCAGGTCTGCCGTTAGGGGTTCAGCTGATTGGCAAATCTCGTGACGATGATGCACTGCTGCAAACAGCGCGCTGGATTCATAGCCATATTGAAGGCTTATCAGGATGAACGTTGCCCGAAACAAGCTACAAATGATCCTGGAGAGCAATGAGTGTAACGCCTGCGCCTCAGTGTTCGATCCGCTGTCATCGCGTATGGCGGAGAGTATCGGTTTCAATGTCGGCATTCTGGGCGGCTCCATCAGCTCATTAATGCAGCTGGGGTTGCCAGACATTTCTTTGCTTACGCTGAGTGAACTGGCAGATCACGCCCGTCGAGTTTGCCAGGCTTCAACACTGCCGGTTATCGTGGACGGCGACAGTGGTTATGGCAATGCCTTGAATGTAACTAGGCTGATTCAAGAACTGGAATTTGCTGGTGCTTCAGGGGTAACTATCGAGGACACAATGCTACCCAAGCCTCATGGTCTTGAGCATCCGTTGGCTTCACTTGCAGAAGCCAGCAGTAAACTCAAGGCTGCATTGGATGCCCGCAAGGATGAATCCTTGGCTGTAATTGCCCGTACGCCGGCAGACAACAGTCAACCATTGAATTCGATTCTTGAACGTGTCGACTGTTATACCCAGACGGGCGTTGATGCTATTTGTGCGTTCGGTCTGAGCAATCCCGAAACGCTGACGGCTATTAAAAAGGCTACTCCTTTGCCAATCATGATCATTAGCTATGGCGACAATCAACTGGGCAACTCTGAAGCTTTAGCTACCCAAGGTGTGCGGGTGTACATGCGCGGGCACACACCATTCGAAAACGCTATCAGCACTGTTTATCAATCATTAATCGATACTTTTAATGAGCAGTCGGGGGCATCCTCTGTACCCCACCTCACCAGCAAGCGTATTATCTCCAGCTTTTCTCACCAAGCACACTTTGATCAAATGTTTCAGACTTACGACATCTGACCCCTCCTGCCCTCTCATTGCCTAAGACAGAAGTGAGCTCACCTGCATTGTTATTATTAATAACCAGTTGTGACCGCTTAAGCTTACATTGCTTCGCAAACACCGCAGATTGGTTTACGATGCGCCGCCACACTATGCTCCCGCTTATAGCTTCAAATACCGTCAGGCCGCCATGCCCTCCAATTACCTGTATACCGATTTGTCCGCCTACTACGACCTGATGTGTGCAGACATCAACTACCATGCCCAAAGCAACGGCGTGCACAGATTGCACCAGCTATTTGGCAATGAGGGCAACACCCATCTGGATCTGGCCTGCGGTACCGGCCCCCACGTGCGCCACTTTATCGACTTCGGGTATCAGTGTAGTGGTCTGGACATAAACCAGCCCATGCTGGAACAAGCGAAGGCCCGGTGCCCGGAGGCTCAATTTTCATTAGGGGACATGTGCGACTTCCAGGTGGACGAGCCGCTCGATTTGATCACCTGCTTCTTGTACTCCATCCACTACAGCGGAGACATCGAAAAGCTGAAGCAGTGCATTGCCAGTGCACACAGAGCTTTAAAACCCGGTGGCGTGTTCTGCTTCAACTCCGTCGATAAGGACAAAATTGATAACAGACTATTTGAGCGGCATACCGTCACTCAGGGTGATAGCCTGTTCACCTTCAGCTCCGCGTGGCATTACTCTGGCGAAGGAGAGAAGCAGGGGCTCAAGCTCAACATTTCGAAAACGACCGACGGCCTCACTCAATCTTGGGACGACGAACACCCTATGGTGGCCGTGAGTTTTGACGAGCTGACTGCCCTTCTAAAACCCTGGTTCGACGTACACATTCTTGAACACGACTACGAAAAGATCACACCTTGGGACATGTCATCGGGGAATGCGATCTTTGTGTGCGTGAAACAAGAAGCGCAATAAGCAAATCAACCGTCTCTCGGGGGATCCGAAGCTTCGATAAGAATTTCAACAACCGAATCAGCCATGCCAGCACACCGCAGGCCATCGAATGGAAATATCGAATCAAAACCGCCTTTGATCTTCTCCTCCATAACGCTGCGCAGCTGCCGACGCGCCCTGAACAACCTTGTTTTAACCGTAATCACGCTGATTCCCAAATCTTCAGCAATAGCCGCTACAGACATACCTTCTGCCTCCCTTAAAATAAAGGGCACTCGCAAAGTACTTGGCAGCTCAGTTACAGCAGCCTCAATCAAAAGGCGAAATTGTGCCCGCCCCTGCTCTGCTTCCGGGCCTGGTATTTGAACCCCGGGGAAGGCAACCACCGATATATCCGCGTTCCGGGACTCATTGATGGAATCGTATTCCTGCGCTGGCCGTATTTTTCGCAGCCTCATTTTAGCCGCGTTCAAGGTTATACGGGTGATCCAGGTAGCAAGCTTGGAGTCACCCCGGAATTCATCAATTCGCGTGAACGCTACAAGGTACGCCTCCTGGACAACCTCTTCTGCGATCGCATCGTTATCAACAATTCCTCGAGCAATTCTGAACAACCTTGGATTCATGCGCCTGATAATTTCCCGAATGGCGGCTTCATGGCCTTTGCGCGCCAACTCGACCAGCTCGGGTTCTGACGTATCAGAACCCACACCCTCGCGACTTGATAGTTCAGCTGTCAGTTTCATTTTAACTCCGGGGCACGGATGCTGCCTGACGTCAGTATGCTTTCGACTGAGGGAAATGCAGCCTCTAAGCTTTTGGTGACACCACCGGCGCGGACGGCGGAATCATCCCAGCCATTCTCATCGGGATCTCCAACCACCACCCGTCCCACCATTCCGGCCTGTTCATGGGGTATGCAGTAAAAATCATAGACACCCGGTGAGGTTAATAGTAGCTCGAAGGTATCTTCCGGCAGCAGATAGCCGCTATTGAAAGGGGCTGCCTTCTCCGGAATACGACGCACTCGGCCAAATACCTCCGGATGGTAGGCTGTCACTGTGTGGGCGTTGCCACTATCTCTGTTTACAAACCTCACACGGGTTCCCGGCTTAACAGCCACGCCAAACGGGTCAAACCAGACCCGTTCACCGCGAGCTGTTCCTCGCATCTCGATCAGCACTGAAGGCTGACCGGATGCGAGCACCGGCATGTTGACAGCTAACAAGGCGCCGCTCGCCCCGATCAGCAGTTCACGCCGTGTGAGTGTCATTTTGCCAGCCTCCCTTTTGCGGCTTCATCATGGAACAGCACTACGTGGGCATGGGGAACCTCAACACCTGGGTGCCCGGCGTTATAGTAAATATCGACGGAGGTAACCTTATGCGCCCCTATTCCCAGATCATCATAAGATACGCCGTTTTCCAGCTCCTCCAGTGGGGTCATGTATATGGTTGCCGATAACTTGCCGTCATGGTCGTAACCCAGGAACGGGCCGGCAGGAAGCGTGTCCGGATTAACAAACAGTGTGCCCAATCCGGGAATGAAAGCGGGAAGGGGAAGAACATCGCTCACTTGCACGTATGGGCTCGCAGGGGGCATTTCCTCTACCGCGCCTTGATCGTGTGCAAAGGCAACTGATGCGGCCAGAAGGCCAAGGGTAAGAGTGAGTTGCTTATACATGAGTATTCTCCATTGCATGTTGCGCCAAATCTGGCTTGTACTTGTATAGATGCAACAGAGATAGAAAGGTTACACACCGCCGGCCAGTCGCTGGATTTTTCACCCCAGCCCTGATACCTTCCCGCTCAGATTTATCCCAAGATCAACATACCTTCAAGGACTGAAGATATGCCCCAGGCAAACGGATTGCAGTTCACCGCGCGTGTTGGTGAACTTCCCACAGATGTTTTTTCTGTCGTCAGCTTTGCGCTTACCGAAGGGCTATCGGAGCTTTTTCATGGCCGCCTGATATTGGCAAGCACCGACTCCGACCTTCAGGCTTCGGACATTCTGGAGCAATCCGTAGATTTGGTGGTTTGGCAAGACGGCATGCCGCTACGTCGCTTCACCGGTGTGGTGAACGAGTTTGCCCGGGGCGACACTGGCCACCGCCGCACCTGCTACGAATTGGTCATTCAGCCGCCCTTATGGCGCCTGGGGCTGATGCACAACAGCCGCATCTTTCAGACCCAAACCACAGACACCATCGTGCGCACCCTGCTGGAAGAGCGAGGCATTGTAGATTCGGTATTTGACCTCAAACGCACGCCCCAAGAACGGGAATACTGTGTACAGCACCGGGAAAGCGACCTGGCCTTTATAGAACGCCTGGCCGCCGAAGAAGGCTGGCACTACCGCTATCAGCATGGCAGCTTAGACGGCAGCGAACAGCCCGGCCTGATTCTGGCGGACCACCACGGCGACGCGCCAAGGCTCGAACCTGTTGAGTACAACGCTAAAGCCGGCGGCAGCACCAAACAACCCTCCGTGTTCCGCTTCCGCTACGAAGAGCGGGTTCGTGCCGCCTCGGTAGTCACCAAAGACTACACCTTCAAAAACCCGGCCTATGGCCTGATGCACGAAAGCGCGGCTTCCGCTGAGAACCAACGGCAGGATTATCAGCACTTCGATTACCCGGGGCGATTCAAAGCCGACGCCAGCGGTCAGCCCTTTACCGAAGCCAGGCTGGACGCCCTCAGAAAAGACACCAACACCGCCAATGGTGAAAGTAATCGCCCGGACTTCACCTGCGGTGCCAAAGTGGAGCTCTCCAACCACGACAGCGCCCGACTGAACCGCGACTGGCTGCTTACCGCCGTCACACACACTGGAAAACAACCCCAAGCATTAGCTGAAGAAGGCGGTAGAGGCCCGACCACCTACCACAACCTGTTCAGCGCGGTTCCCTCCAGCAAAACCTGGCGGCCATTGTGCGCCCACCGCCCACTAATGGACGGCCCGCAGATCGCCATAGTCACCGGCCCCGAAGGCGAAGAAATCCACTGCGATGAATACGGCCGGGTAAAGGCGCGCTTCCCCTGGGATCGCTACTCTGAGAATGATGAACACAGCAGCGCCTGGCTGCGCGTAAGCCAGGGCTGGGCCGGCGGACAGTATGGGTTCATGGCGCTACCAAGAATCGGCCACGAAGTGATTGTGTCCTTCCTCGATGGCGACCCGGATCAACCCATCATCACGGGGAGAACACACCACGCCACCAATACACCGCCCTACCCGCTGCCCGAGCATAAAACCCGCACCACCCTGAAAACCCAAACCCACAAGGGTGAAGGCAGCAACGAGCTGCGGTTTGAAGACGAAGCAGATAAAGAACAGATCTACGTCCACGCACAAAAAGACCTGGACCTGCTCACCGAAAACAACCGCACCGAAGTCATCAAAAATGACAGCCACCTGACGGTCGAGAACGACCGCTTCAGCCAGGTAAAAGCCAACCACCACTCAACCGTAGACGGCGAACACCGGGAAAAGATCGGTGGCGACTACAGCCTCACCGTTAACGGCAGCCACCACAGCAAGCTCGGCAAATCCCAGCTTGTGGAAGCCGGGAATGAGATTCATCACAAAGCGGGCATGAAGATTGTTATCGAAGCTGGGGCGGAAGTGACGCTGAAAGCCGGTGGGAGTTTTGTGAAGGTGGATCCCAGTGGCGTGACGATTTCGGGGCCATTGGTGAGGATGAATTCCGGGGGTGGGCCGGGGAGTGGGAGTGGAGTTGGGGCTAAGGGGCCGTTGTTGCCAACTGACATGATGCCAGATGCATCTACGACTCAGCCCCCGTCAAAGCTTGCCGAAGCCGGCACGAGGCAAAGCGGTGAACTTCAAACCCTCGATCTCGACCAACTGAGACCGATTGAGTCCGATGTGAAACAAGCATCGAGCTTCAGGCATGCAGCACAGCAGGAAACGACTTTCTCAGAGGTCTGCTCTGTGAAGTCGGGCAAGGAAAGTCTTTCATGATGCTCCAATCATCAACGCCTGGCGATAGTTTGACCCCATCACAGTCAAACAGACAGATGTTTTTGCTGTTTGATGGCGCATGTGCGAAGTATGGTCTGCGGAGTTGGTACGAGGCAGGCCTCGACGTGTGCCCGATGATGGTACTAAAAGATGGGGTTTACGACGGCGTTTCCGAGCTTGGCCCGATGATTGCTGACATAGGTTCAAGCAACGCTCTTAAAGAGCTGTGGGAGAATAACCACCCAATAGTGAACAGGGCATCACTTTGGCACACGTCTCTTGGAGAGTCTGATTTCATTGGGTTTATGAGGGCTAGAGTACAAGTGGTAATGCCTGACGGTCGGAATGTTTGGCTAAGGCTTGGAGATGCCAAAGTGGTCTCGAGATTGGCTGCAGCGGGGCATCGCTTGCCAGTGCGTTTTTGGGCTCATGTGGACAGTATTTTTTTCCGTGCTCCGGACACTTCGATTATTCAATACAACCCACTGCTTGTCCAAGATGAGATTGATCACAGCATGGGCTCGCTCCTGTCATCCAAAGTGGCGCCTAACTTCAACTTTAGCTCAGATTTGATATCGACTCTGGAGTCTTCAACCGATACGAAACACAGGGAAGTGTTATGACATATTGCGCGACCTGTCCGCTAATGACAGCATTCCTGCCACTTCGATACGCGATTGGCCCACTGAATTACGATGGCGACTTGCTAGCAGGATTGGAGTTACCCAACCTGCCGAATCAATTTCCAAACCTGGAGCGATATACTGGCTTACAGGATCGACACCTTGGCTTGGTCCCTCGTTTTTTAAGAGACGGATGGTTATACGTATGGAGCGATTACGAGAATCGGTTAATAGAGTATTCGGTAGTTGACTCTGCTTTTAAGGAGACTGCCCGAGGCGGTGCTGTTGTTAATGGTAGTGAAGCTGCGTTTTTATCGCTCCCCTCAGGAGAACCTGCTGATATTGCCTGGAGTGAGCATCAGTGGTCTACCGCACATTTCAACATGATCGTGAGTGAACCCGATCAACGCAGTAATTTTATGAGAACAGTTGTTCCAAGGCAAACACCTCAAAGCGTGTTGCTTGATGAACAAGTTTTTTATGACTTGCCTGAAGTCGCCTCTATCGATGATTTCGACTGGTCAGGACTGGCGCCGACAATTCCACACTGGCCCGTATTGGAGCGTGCAACCAGAAGATTCGACCAGCGCACCGTAGGCATTGTAGATGATCCCTGGGGAGTCACAGAAGATCTAGCGGCCCTGGTTCGCTTGGCTCACGACAACCAGGAACGTTTGCGCGCAAGATATGGCGGGAAATGGAGTCTGGCAAAGACGATTAAAGACCTTTACGAAACCGACAGGCAACTGGAAGCAAAACTCCCGGAACTCGTTGAGCTGCCTAAATTGCAAAGAGCATGGCGAGAATCAGACGAGTCTCAATCCCATTTCGAAAAAGTTGTTGCAGGACTGCTCGACGCCTGGATCCCGTGGATGGCATCCCTGGAATGCGCCAACGGCCCTGAAACACTGGCGAGTTCGTGTGAAAGTCTGGATCTGGCTAAAGAAGAACACCACACAATACTGCAAGAAAAATTCGGGCTGGTTTTGCTAGGTCCTTCGTATTTCAGCAAGGGGGCGGGGGCAATTGGCAGGCTGGCTGATATCAAGGGAGCGGGTGCTCTGTGGCTATGGCAGGCACTGCTAGGAGTAAGAGAGCGGTTATCTCTCGGTGAGATTGAGAAGCTCATTGAAATTGGGGATACGGCGAACGACTCAGTTGAAGACCTCTCTAAAACAGCAACTGCTGTTGTTGCAGCCATTAACTCCAAGATATCAGGCTTGGTATCCAGAGCGCCGCACCCTCCATCGCGATCACTCTATACTGCAATTTCACCCGCCGCATCAGCAGGGCTGAACAGTTTCCCCAGAGGACTTTCGATTTTGGGTAAGGGCTTTTTGATATCGGGTTTCGCGAGAACCGGCCAGACGTTGGCTGTAGAAAATGTTAGCAGTGTGCAGTCCAATCAGTGGTTGAGCGAAGCTGCAAAAGGCAGAGCTAATGGCAACTTGCCGCACCAAAAATTAAATGCTGAAGCACCTAAAGTACCTGTCATCCGGGCGACTGCTGCCAATGCATCAAAGTTTTTTCGGGGCAATCCCTATACTTTAATTGATGCGCTAGAAAAGACTCCTTTGCGTTCGGTGTTGGTCGTCTTGACTGGCATAAACATGGCGTCTGCAACCTTTAATTACTTCAATTCTCCTACTCGTGATGCTGAAGATCGCGCGCGAGCTGCAGGTAGCATTACGGGTTTTGCAGCCGCGTTTTCGTCAGTGCGCCATAGAATTGCAGAGCTCAACTGGAAGCAGGGCGTATCCCCGTTAGATAATCCAGAGGCATATAGCCACAAATTAGGCTCTATTGCGGCAGTTGCAACCGCAATGACTGCTGCACTTGATATTGTAGTCTTCGGCTTGCAGGCGATCGAATCCTACCAGGCCGGAGATTTTGACACCGCCGCCCTTGAGGTTGGCCTAATGGGCATATCGTCGGGTCAGTTAGCACTCGGTGTAAGGGCATTTAGGGCTTATCGAGAAGCGAGAGCTGTTGCATTAGGGTTGGAAACAGCCTCAGCTGTGCGTGGCCTCTCCAGATTGGGAGGCTGGTTCACGGCATTATCGGTCGGCCTAACAGCGTCATTAATTGGTGGATTGGTCGCTAGGAATTACATCGAAAACACCCCTCTCGAGCGCTGGTTGGCAAACACTCGGTTTGGCATTACGCCGGCGGACTGGGCAGGCAATTATAAAGATGAAATGGAGCGACTATACACCGCTGTTTTTCCCCTTAAACTCAGTCTAGAAAGGGTTCCGAGATTAAACCCACGAACGGGAACCCACGTTCAGGACTGCTGGGTGATTCTGGAACTAAAAGGACAGAAAAAACTAGACCCCGGAATGATTCAATTTTCCGGACATGAGTTAAGGAATGATGCCACATACCGATCCTTGGCATGGGTTGAGCAGCAATTGCGTAAGGTGTTTGATGCTAATGAAAGGGAGCGGATACTGCAGCCAAAACGAACCCCGGTTGTCTGGTCGGGTGCAGATTTCTCACTCCACGAGGGGACAAGGGTTCACAACGCCACCGCTACGGCGACCTACAGAAAAATTTATCATGACGATGACCAGATCTTCGGGCTCGAAGGAGAGTTGATATATAGCCCCCAACCTGGTCTTGAAATGCCCCCAGTAAAGGTTGATATTTGGTGATTGAAAGCACGAATAAACTGTTTAACAGGATAGTAGATAAGTTTGGGGATTCTTCAAACTCGTTGCTACTGAATGGCAAAACCAGTAGTGGCTACCTGCCATCTCAGCCCGGGCTTATAGAATCGCAGGATGCGATGTCACTTTCTTTACGAACGGCAAGCTCTGACAGTAAAGGTACCCTAACCGGTGTAGGCTTTTTCCTTGGTGGAGCTGGATTAATACTCTTCCTACTCGACGGCTTGTTCGGAAAGTCACCTGGCTTTGATTGGGTTTTAATGTTGCTTTCTTTTTTGATGGTACTAGCCCCCATGATTTGGGAAGTAAGCCGTCCACCATACTTGCCAATCATCTTTAATCGACGGACACAAGAAATATATTACGATATGAAGGGTCAGCTCTATCATGCCACCTGGGACGGCATTGAAGCCGTGGCCTATGAATATAAAATGGTTAATCAGTATTCCGGTTCAATCGTCCACGGCAATCTGGAAATCATTCTGCAAAAATTTGGTGACCCTGAAAATCGAATTGCAGTAAATCTTTCTGGCGTGCCTGCGGGCAAGCGCCTTCCCAGCTTGGTGGGCATTTGGGAGTATTTAAGGTGTTTCATGACCATCGGCCCCTGGTTTGATGAAACAGGTAAGAAAACCAAATCCAAAACTCCATTTATAGAGAAAAGCTTAAGATCTGGCGGAGTTTCATTTCTCGACCAACTGCGCCAAGGCAGAAAGCTCCTGAGCCGGGAAAGGCAAGAGGGCAAAGGCATCTCTGGCGGCGCTTTTTTTTACTGGGTAGATTCCTATTTCTTTTTTCCTATGGCACTTGGAATGGAGTGCGTCCAACGAATCAATAGACTGAGAAGCAAGCGCCATTGGCCGGAGGTTGTACAAGAGCGCTTGGATCCGAACGGCCCAACCACGCGATTGATCGACATAGAGGATAGCTATATGAAGCAGAAGCAAAAAGAGCTGGATGAGCTTCATGAGCGAATGCGCAGAGTTCTGCCAAAGTAATTTGTATTGACCGATTGATTAGCCTGCGCAGATGAAGGCGTTAATTAAATTCTTCAGCTTTTGCTCGGGAGCCTTCGAGGCTTAATCGCGTGCCCTTACATGGGTCTGCACTAATCAATTCTATAAATCAAGTTTTCAAGGAGGAAAACATGCCCACGTCAAACACCAGCCACCCCAAACAAAAGAACCGCCTGATAACCCTGGTTCTCGCTATGTTCCTCGGAATCTTCGGCGTTGACCGCTTCTACCTCGGCAAGTGGAAATCCGGTATCGCCAAGGGCCTTACGATTGGTGGCCTTGGCATCTGGTGGTTCATCGATGGCGCGATGGTTTTGACTGACGCTTTCCTGCACTCTCTCGGAAAAGACACCGGGTTCGTCAAAGATGCGCGCGGCCAGGATCTTCGGCTTGGGCTTTCCATGTACCGTTTCAAAGACGGACGTATTCAACGGGACTGGTTCTCCAGCTGAGTTGGTATCCGCTAGCTGACAAACAGGATTACAAAAAGTGAGGCTTGATTGAGCGCTAGTTAGCCTTATGGCGGCAATCACTGCCCTGAAAAATCACCAAGGATGGATGTACCCCGTGCTTACCCGCAAAAAGCTGACTGGCGTTCTGGATACGTTAAATGAAGTGGGCATGGCAGCCCAAACAAAAGCCGAAATCGATGAGTTGGGCGCGCATCTTGCTAATAATAAAATTGTGCTGCGTTATAGCTTCGGGAAGCAAATAGCGCTGGGTGTTGGTGTGTTCGTCTTGACTTATTTCGGCGCTGCGCTTTTTGACAGTTCACTCATTTTCCTCGTCGGTACGGGGGCGGCAATTGCCTTTGTATTGGACGCCATTCGACTTCGCGCCAGAGTTGGTATCTTGTGTGGCCAACTGGTAGAGCGCTCTGTCCAGCTCGCCTATGGACTGGTGCCGGTAAAACCCGAGCCTATCAAGGCCAGAGCCGCCCAACTGGAAGAGATAGAGAGAGACAAACACAGCTCTGCCCGGCGTATTTGGAACACGATGCAAGCTCGCCATCACGGCACAGACGTTGAGTTCTCATACACTACGTGCCACTTCGAGTGTGCCGACATCGCAAAAAACACCTCCCAACCGTCGCAACAAATGGCGCTCTCTGCTGACATTCAGTTCTTTCCTTTCAGGATTAAGCCAAAATTGCGGGCCAAGAAAAAAGATAGTGACTCCTGGCGTAGCGGAATCCTGCTCGACTTCCCCTACGCCTCTGGTTTACGGATATCGTCCACGGGTCGCAGCACGCTCTATCTAAAAGAATATGAGCCTGCCTCATACGAGTTCCGGAGATCATTTTCGTGCAACGGTAGCAATGAAGCCGATCTTGCTCGATTTCTGAACCCAGCGACCGTAGACGCAATATCAAGAGCGTCGCGGGCTGTTGAAGGTCTGGTTGTAGAGGTAAGCAAGGACAACCTGCTTTACCTTTCCACTTCAAGCGGAAAAGTTACTGAAATCGAATTGCCGGACTACAGCAATGAACGGTTGGATCCTGCAAAAAGTTCAGAGGCCTTGCAAAGACTTCTGCAAATGGAAAGACCAATGCAGCGCCTGGATGCCCTGCTAAAGCTAGCTCATGAACTTGTAAAATATCACGACTCAAATTTCGTAGTGAATGAAGACATCTCGTCTTCAGTGTCGACCTAGAGGGAGTAGATAAATGGAACTTTTGTTGTTGGCTTTAGCCGGTTTGGTTGTATTGGCGGTGCCTGTTTATAACGGCATTGTTAATCGAAAAAATGCGGTTCAAAGCGCCTGGGCAAGCGTGCTCGTTCAAGAGCGTCAGAAAATGAAGATACTGCCCGCACTAGAGAAAGCAGTGAGTGAATACTCTGAGTTTGAAAAGGGGCTGCTCACACAAATCACTCAACTCAGAGAGCATTTAAACGGACTGGAGGAGGAGGCACCGAACACCGATCGCCTCAACCAATCTGAAGCGCTCACCAACGAAATCATGAAGTCTGTCAATTTGACTGTTGAAGCCTATCCTGATCTGAAATCGGAAGGTCTGGTCAGAAACATGATGCAAGAAATCAGCGAACAACAGGAGCAAATCGGCGCAGCGCTGAGATTGTTCAATAGTAATGTCCAGATTTTCAACAGTTACATTCAAAACTTCCCCAACAACCTTGTGAACTCGATACTGAATAAGGAACCACCCGTACGGGTGTTTACGGATTCCAAAGCCGCAAGCAACTTCGAGTATCGTCCCAATCTTTAAAGGTGGCTGTTTTTCATCGCAATTCGGTCTCCAGCCAACCCATGAACTTACAATTGAGTGCAAGATGAACACAAAAGCCGCGACTGACCGCTCACTTCTGTGGACAGCAATAAAAGACAATCGTGATATCTTCTTTTTGATGCTGGGTATAGGCCTGATTTGTGCAGTTGTGGGAGGAGGTGTTTTCTACCTGGGCTTTGGCCAATGGGGCGCAATGGTGTTCGGAGGCTTCTTTGCACTGATAGGTGGATTCTTTTCCGTATACTCGTTCATCGCTACCTACTCAAGCATCAGCTATTACTACGAACAAGCTTTGCTGCGCAAACACGGCGTAGAAGTCGATGGCGTATTGACTCGGAAAACAGCTGGCTGTCAGTTTCACCAGGAGTACGACAATAACAACCGACCGCTGGGAGAGGGTCAGTACCTGTGCAACCTGCTGGTTGAGTTTGAATTTCAGTTTAATGGGCAGAAATACAGTGGCGCTTATTATATGAACAAACTGGAAACTTTTGACAAGCTCCAAGAAGGTGATCCAGTGCCGCTAAAAGTGTTGAAGTTAGATCCCACTGCGCACAAAGTGCGCGAGCGCCGCTTGGCAAATATGCTCAAGGGGCGCAAGCCAGATACGCCCTCTCTTGTTCCAGAGGAGGCGGAAATCAGTCAACTGATGTAAGCACTTTACCTAACCCGCCAACTTAGGCAAAAACGAAGTATCCACCCAATACCTCTTCAAATTCCCCTCATCCACCAACACAGGAACTTTCTCCTGGTTAACGTGATCAGTCGGATCAAACCAAAGGTTATCACTACGAAAAACATGAAGTTCACGAGTCTGCGGGTGCTGCCACTGGCAGACAATCCTGAACGGATTGCGGCCATTTACGGTCAAGCTAGTGTTTTGCTCTACCCCTTGAAGCGACGCGTGAATCTGGACACCGTTTTTCTGGAGATAGGCTTTTGAACGGCCCTTTAGCAAGCCATAAGACATCATCCCTCCACCAACCAGCCCAAAAGCGGAACCCAAAATGCCAACAATTAACACCACACCCCACAGCGAGAAGAAACTGTCGATCACCGCGTCTTCCGGGTTAGTGGACTCATAAAGTACGGTTACCTGCTCGCCCCTATCATATGGCGCGGGGTAAGAGCCTGTGCTGGATTGGAACTCAATTTCGCGGCCGTTGCGGGCAGTGAACTGGACCACTGGGTAGTAGCTATTCGAATCACTGGAGCGGGAGCGTATCAGCTCAACAACGGTGCCTTGTGCGGTCTCAGAGCGCTCCAGAAATGAAGCTGTGCTGCTGTATGAGGCAAAGGCGCCAGCCAACATGCAAGCACCAATAAATGCAAAAACGTATTTGATAATGTTCAGAGTCTTCAACGGTATCTTCCTTTTTAAACGTTGAGATTTGGGATGCAACGCCCCTGTCCTGGGGCGCTCAAACTGCGCGCAGGATTATACCCTCAAAGCAATGTGAAATCCCACGCGATAGCGGCTCACATCCGGATAAGTGGCAAATCATCATCACTCCCCAGTCTGCGCACTTCCCGCAGTAGTTCATCCCCATCCGCCAGCCCCAACTGCAGCACATTCCGGAAGCTTTGCGTTATGCGAACGGAATAACCCAGGTCATGCATCAAGGAGCTGGCTTGCAGGTTATTAAGTTGGCCTTTGCGCACATCGCTGAAGATTCGGTGGCGGAAGCCGGAATCAAATTTTGCCGCCTCACTGTCCACCCAGTCCAGGCGGTTGCGCCACACGTCATCCGGCACTTCCAGGCTGCTGACCTCGCGCACTTGCCGTAATACCCAAAGCAGATGCCGGCGTAGTTCCATGTAGTGCTCGTGGGCTGGCGAGCGATCATCGCGCAAATATCGGCCAAGATTCTTTTGCAGCGCTTTTGCATCTTTCACCGCATCCACCAGTTGCAACGCCGCCATTTGGCAGGTCATCCAGAATTGCTGGTGTTCCTCGTCTTTCGTGGTATCCAGCCGGCTCATAAAACCCAGCAACTCGGAATAGACCACTTTAATATGGCGCCGATACAGGTCTTCCGTATCCAGCCCTTCGGAATCATCTGGCCTGGCGTTCAGGCGCGCTTCATCCACCTCTCTCGCGATCAGCTGTTCAACCGGCTGAAACAGTGCATGACAGATGACCTCAAGACTCAGCCGACCAAGGTGTTGCAGCTCCTGAACAACCGCCCGGGAGGCCGTATCAACCGAAGCCAATGCTGCTTCGCTCAGGTAACGGGCGTGGCTCTCTGGTAACGCCCGTTGCTCTATAAGATTGCGCGGCCCGGTGGCTGCATCCGTAATCAACACAACGGGCTCTGCACGATCCGGCAATATTCGGCGCAAACTGCGTTCCAGCTGTTTCTGCCAGGGCCAGAACAGCAGTACGCCAATGGCATTGAACAGCGTCTGAAACATAGCCAGTTGCAGCAGTGAGTTATCACCTGCGCCAAACATGGCCATAGTAGCCTGGGAGAGCCATGTGAGCGGAGATAGCAGCAGAAGCGCTACTACACCGGTGAGAGTATTGAACAACACATGCACCAAGGCCAGCCGCTGACCACTGCGATTACCGCCGAGCCACCCGACAATAGCGGTGGTTACGCTACTGCCAATGTTGCCGCCAATTGCGACGGCAACCCCTTGCCATAGCTCTATCTGGCCTCCGGCCAAAGCTGCCAGCACCAGCATCAGTGTGGCATGGCTGGACTGAAGAACCGCTGTTAACGCCAGGCCAGCAGCAACAAAGCTGAGCTGAACGATAAAACTGCTGTCCACGGATCCGGTAAAATCAATTGCCCCACCAAACTCGGTGAACCCGCCTTTGATCTGGTCAATTCCCAGGAAGATAAAGGCAATCCCGAGCACAATGCGGCCAAACGCCTTACCTTTTGGCGAGCTAAAGCCTGCGAGAACACCAAACACCAGCAACGGCAACGCCAGCGGGCTCAGGCTGAGATTCTGGCCCGCCGCCGCAAGCAGCCAGATACCACCGCTGGTGCCGAGATTGATACCCAGCAAAATGGAGATACCGCCTGCCAGGTGAATCAACCCGGTGCTGATAAACGCAATGGTTAACAGGGACATCAGGGTGGTGGATTGCAGAATCATGGTGCCGCCCACACCAAACATCAGCCCTTTGAAAGGGGTGGCGGTGCTGCGCTCCAAAAGCTGTTCCAGCCGGCTACCGGCCAGCTCTTTCAGGCCCTCTTCAAGGCACTGCATACCAAACAGAAACAATGCCAGGCCCGCACACAGCTGCAGCCAGCCGGTGCTGTACCAGAAGCTGGCAGACAATATCATCAGCGCGAGCACCGGTAGTACAAACGATTTCATTCTGGTCATTTACATAGAACCCGGAGTTGGCGCCTTCGTGGCCGCATTCTGATAACGATAGCAGAAATGGAACAACTCCAACTCACTCAGTTCGCGCTAAACTGGCGGGTATGAATAATAGAAATTCGCGGGTGACCATTTGAAAAAGCTCCTCCTGATTTGTGCAATGGCCGTGCTGATGGCGGCGGTTTTCAGCACGATCGCCAAACCGGTGCCCATTGAGCAGAAGCTGATTAACATTCATGCCAACGACGTGCTGGGCGACTTTCCCGGCATTGAACAAGAGCCGGTTGAAATCCAGGCGATACTGCTGGATATGGCCGATGACCCTCTCCTGCTGTTGAAGGCCAAGGCGGCGTTCATGCGCTATCCCGACATGGCCAGGGAGTTGTTTCCGCTTTACTCTGCCGAGCCAAAGTTCCGGAGTATCCTGAAGCGCTATGGCGAGGACATCCTTCCTCCCATTCAGCTGTTTGCAGGCCAGCCCATCAGCACCATTGAATGGATGAACAAAGCGTCTCGTCAGTACCAGGCCGTCAAGCGGTTCTTTACCGGTACCCCGGAGCCATCATCAACAGCAAAGCAACCCGCAACCGAAGGCAACAATCTCTCACCAAAAGAACGGGGCTGGTACGCGGTTAATTTCATAAAAAGCGAGGGGCACGATTTTCTCGGCCAGTTTGTTGTGGATGACCAAGGCACAACCCAATGGATTGGTACGGAACGGGTGCTGGAAGGGCTAAACCAGTTTTTCGCCAGCGGCATCCGTGATTTGGAGAAGAACTACCGCTCCGGTAACGAGATCACCGCAGGTGATATTGGTTGGGCCTCTGTTGATGCTTTGATCTTTGTCAGCGCCGTAAAAGTGCTCCGAGTTGGGCGAGCGGCAGCTGTCACCACCAAGGGGGCAAGCCGAGGTACCCGCACTGCGGCACTGGCGGCTCGGGTCAGCCGCAGTGGCAAAATGGTTCTGCGCAGTGCCCGCTACGCCAAGTGGCCTCTGGTTATTGGCGCCGGTTACCTCGTAATAACCCACCCCAGTATTATCAACGACCTGTTTGCAGGTATTGCAGAAGTACTTGGCTACCCTGTGGCCGCCGTTCAGTTTATCGGCTGGCTGCTACTGCTGATCCCGGCGCTTTACATCGGCAGCTGGCTACTATGGCTGCTGGCTCCCCTCTTGATGGCGCTGTTCCATGCCTTGAGCCATTTGGTATCAATCCTCAGCGGCAGGCGGCATCGTCATTCCGGATACGGTAAGCTATAGCGCAAGCTCACCGCCCTGACATCCGGAACCACTGATAACTGACAATGGCGCTTCCCTACTTTCTCGGCTTACCTCAATGGCAACACCCCGCGTGGAACAGCCTGCTGCCTCCAAGCGAAAGCCCTCTGGGCCGTTACAGCCAAGTGTTCAATTGTGTTGAGGGCAATACAACCTTTTATGCGACGCCAAGCCAGGAACAGTGCCTGCAATGGCGCTCGCAGGTCTCAGACGGTTTTCGCTTTCTGCTCAAATTTCCCCGCACCATCACCCACGACCGATTACTGTCTGGTGTAGACGCCGACATGCGGGATTTCCTGAACATTATCGCGCCGCTGAACGATGTGCTTGGCCCGTTTTTGCTGCAGCTTCCCGCCGCCTTTAGCCCAGGGCACCTGCATAATCTGTGGCAGTTTATTGATGCCCTGCCAGCACCGCTCACCTGCACAGT
This sequence comes from Marinobacter salexigens, assembly GCF_002806945.1. GTDB lineage: Bacteria > Pseudomonadota > Gammaproteobacteria > Pseudomonadales > Oleiphilaceae > Marinobacter > Marinobacter salexigens. The sequence continues at coordinate 775,915 of NZ_NIHC01000001.1, read as the reverse complement.
AGAGGTTCGTCACAGCGCTTTTTTCAGCAAGGGCGAAGCGGAAAAAGCACTGAATCGAGGTCTTCGTGAACGCAACATTGCCCGCGTATGTATGGATACCCGAGCACTGTTCGCAGCCGTGCCGGATAACGACATCACCATAGAAGCCCAGCGCAAGAAGCCTCGAGTACCAGTGCATTTACTCCCCGGCGATGCAGCTCCGGTAATCCGCTACATTGGCCACCCGAATCAGGAAGCCAATCGTCGTTTTCTGGCCCCCTGGGTTGAACGGGTGGCCACATGGATTGAGGAAGATCGGCGCCCCTGGTTTTTCCTGCACATGCCGGATATTGGCGATGCGCTGGGCCTGACAGAATTATGGACCGAGCTTTTAGGCGCACGAGCGGGTGGAATAGAACCCCTGCGCTTCAATGAAAAACAGCCCCAATTGGGACTGTTCTAAAGCCGTGCAACAGACTGGGTCGCTTATTTGGTTCCCTTGGCCAGGCGGAACAACAGTTCCGGTGACAGCCGCTTGACCCAAAGAGCAGCCATTTCCTTGCCCTTTCCCACGGGGATCTCACGCTTTTTCTCATTCAAGCCTTTAACGACAACGGCAGCACAGTCGTTCACATCCATACCGTTGATTATGTCGTCATCGTCCTGGCCTGAAGTCTTACCGTCACCGGCAAGGGCATTACGGGCGATGTCCGTTCGAATAAAACCGGGAACAATTGTAGACACATGAATCCCCTGATCTTCAACTTCTGTTCGTAGGGAGTCAAAGAAGCCCATAACCGCGTGCTTGGCTGCACAATAACCGGTGCGCAGAGGCGCGCCGACCTTACCGGCCACACTGGCTGTCACGGCAATATGGCCGGCACCTCGCGCAAGCATGTGGGGCAATACCGCTTTGGTAAGGGCAATCTGTCCCATCACATCCACTTCCATCAACTGGCGGTAAACCGACATGTCCGTATCCACACACAGTGAACGCTGGGACACGCCAGCGTTGTTGATCAACAGGTCAACTTGGCCAAACTTGTCGAGCACGGTTTGTACTGCGCCTGGCAAGGCATCCCAGTCTGTAACATCCAGAGGCAGAACCAGAACCTGATCTGCACTCAAACCTTTGTTGCGGCAACGCTCAGCGACTCGAGCCAACTCACTTTCGCGGCGTGCAGAAAACACAAGATTAGCCCCTTCTTGCGCGAATCGGGCTGCCAACGCCTCGCCAATACCGGAGGATGCGCCGGTTATCCAGATGGTTCTTTCAGACATTGCTGTTTACTCCAAAAAGGTTGATGGGGAAAATGTGTTAGCCTGAATTACATATTTCACACGTCTATCTGCATTTTGGGCCAATACGGACACACTCGCCAAGAGGTTCCGCCCTGATCGCCGCCGGCGGAATCATTTCATTTTCTAGAAAATCACAGAGGACAGTTATGACTATTCATCTGGAACTCGCCCCGCTCATCAGTTTGGGTGCAGGCATTGGCGTTCTGGTATTTCCCCGTTTACTCAACTACATAGTGGCCGGTTACCTGATCACACTCGGCGTTCTGGGGCTGCTTGGGCACTCGCTATAACATATCGCTTTGATCGATATGGCTCGGGCCTACGCAGCTTGTAGGAGATGTCTCACAAACCAACGAGCCAATATCCCGTGGTTCACAAATACACGCCCGCTAGAATAAGCAGTGTCAGGGATGACAAGCCAGCAAGGACCGGTGGCACAGGGATGAATGCTCCATGGAACTGGAGCTGTCAAAAGGAATTGGTACTGCCCGAAGGATTTGGGCTTTTCAAGGACGACCAGGGATGAAGCGCTCAGGAAGAGCGCAGCCTGAGGGAACAGGCGGGGGTCAGCCACGGAACAGAGGATCACATGGAATGTGGTCCTTGTCCGTGCACTGTCTTTCACACGTATTCTGCTACCTCTCTTCGCATTCAGCCCTCACTCCATAAAGCCACAAAACCTGCTCCTGCTGTATTGCGCCCTGACTCATAACCATAAAGACGCACCTTAGCCTCAGGAGTCACTCACATGAAGCACACATCATTTTTCGCCGCTCTGGTTCTGCTATTCAGCCTGGCAACAGGATTTGCCTATGCGGAACAACCAGCAATTAATATCAACAGCGCAGACGCAGCAACCCTGGCGAACCTCGACGGCATTGGCGCAAGCAAGGCCGAAGCCATCGTCGCTTATCGCGACGCCAATGGCCCTTTTAAAGCGCCAGAGGATCTGTCCAACGTGAAAGGCATTGGCGCTCGTACCGTTGAAAAGAACGCTGAGCGTTTAACTGTAAAGTAAGCGGCTGGACTTATTGCACAATAGCTTACCTGGCGGCGGCTGAAAGCCGCCGTTCTCTCCTCTCCATTCGCGACCGCACACCTCCTCCCACAAAAGTAGCCTGGCACCTGGCCAATCACCACTCTATGATTACTGAACAAGAACGCTAATCAGCTTGAGTGGCACCCTATGGCAGACCCCATTAAGGTTTATCCACCAAAACCCTCCAACGTTTATTTTTACGCGACCTGCCTGATAGACATGTTCTACCCCGATGCCGGCATGGCAGGCATTCAGCTGCTTGAACGGGAAGGTATTACGGTTTGCTTTCCGGAAGATCAAACCTGTTGCGGTCAACCCGCTTATACCTCTGGCTATCATGATGAAGCCCGCGCCGTGGCTAAGGCCCAACTTGGCCTGTTCCCGGAGGACTGGCCCATCGTTGTGCCTTCGGGCTCCTGTGGCGGGATGATGCGCAAACATTATCCAGACCTCTTCAAACATACAGATCATGAAGCCAGGGCGACCAGCATTGCAGCCCGAACCTGGGAGCTAACGGATTTCCTCCTGAATGTTTGCCACATAAAACTGGAGGATCTGGGCAAGCCCACAACCCTTGCTATGCACACCTCCTGCTCGGCTCGCCGGGAAATGGGTATTGCAGAGGTTGGTCCTCAGTTGATCGGGCAACTCAACAACGTAAAGCTGGTTGAGCAGGTTCGTGCAGAGGAATGCTGCGGCTTTGGCGGCACCTTTGCCGTGCGCCATCCGGAAATCTCCGGAGCCATGGTTAGCGAGAAGGTAGACGCTCTCGTCGACACCGGTGCAGGTGAGTTTGTGACAACGGATTGCGGCTGCCTGATGAACATTGCCGGGTATGCAGAGAAGAACCGAAAGCCGCTGGTTGGCCAACACATTCTAAGCTTTCTCTGGGAGCGCACACATTCCGGTGATGAGGGCACATCATGAGCCACCCTCCCTCAGAACATCCACACCACATTGATGTAAAGGAATTTCACCCCCGTGCCCGGGCAGCGATTGCCGATCCCAAAATACGCCAGAACTTCCGCAGAGCGATGGATGGGTTGATCAGCAAGCGCAAGGACGCCTTTCAGGGCATGGATCTGGACGCTCTGAGAGATTTGGGCGCAAACATCCGCCTGCGAGCACTGGCCAACCTGCCAGATTTGCTTGAGCAACTTGAAACAAAGCTCACCGAAAACGGCATCAAAGTCCACTGGGCCATTGATGGCGACGAAGCCTGCCGAATTGTGCGGAACATCTGTGTGGCAAGAAACGCCAAAACGGTGATCAAAGGCAAGTCCATGGTCTCTGAGGAAATGGAGCTGAACCATTACCTTGAAGAACGCGGTATTGAAGCGCTGGAGTCGGACCTGGGAGAATACATAGTCCAACTCGCCGATGAGACGCCTTCTCATATCATCATGCCCGCGATTCACAAGAATACCGGTGAAATTTCCGAGTTGATGCATAACAAAACCGGTACCGACCGCTCAGACGATGTGGAATATCTCACTGCCAGCGCCCGCCAGCAGTTGCGTGAAAAGTTTATGAATGCCGATGTCGGTGTGTCTGGCGTTAACTTCGCAGTGGCGGAAACCGGCACTCTTTGCCTGGTAGAGAATGAGGGCAATGGCCGCATGACCACTACCGTTCCGCCCTGCCACATTGCCGTTACCGGCATAGAAAAGGTTGTGGGCAATCTGGAAGATGTGGTGCCGCTTCTCGCCCTGCTAACCCGGTCTGCCACCGGCCAGCACATTACCACCTACTTCAACATGATCTCCGGCCCGCGCAAGCCAGATGAGCTGGACGGTCCTGAAGAAGTCCACCTCGTACTGGTGGATAATGGCCGCTCGTCTATCTATCAGGATGATCAGCTACTGGATACCCTGCGCTGCATTCGCTGCGGCGCCTGCATGAACCACTGCCCGGTGTATACCCGCGTGGGCGGCCACACCTATGGCACCACCTACCCCGGCCCTATTGGCAAGATTCTGATGCCGCACCTGATCGGCCTGGATGAAGGCCAACATCTGCCTACGGCCTCAAGCCTGTGCGGTGCCTGTGGTGAAGTGTGCCCGGTTAAGATCCCGATACCGGATTTGCTGGTGCGCCTGCGCCAGGAGTCCGTGGATGGCGACAAGCTGAACCCCGCCAAAGTACCCGGCCATGGTGCGAAACGCAGCACTCTGGAAGCCATGGTCTGGAAAGGCTGGAGCTGGATGCATGCCCGGCCGGGCGCCTATCGTTTTGGCACGGCAGTGGCCACACGATTGCGCAAACTGCAGCCCGGCCAGCTTGGCAGCTGGACAAAATACCGGACAGCGCCAAAGCTGGCCGCCAAAACCCTCCATGAACGAATGAAGGAGCGCGGTCAATGAGCTCCCGGGACATCATTTTACAACGCTTGCGAAACCGCAGCGGCGGCGACCTGGTCGTGCCCGAGCGCGACTTTTCAGTATTGCAGCGACCGGCGTCGTCAGTAGCCGAGCGGATTGACCAATTCCAGAGCACCATTGAATCCGTACACGGGGAAGTGCACAGGTGCACGCGAGACTCCTGGATTACCCAGCTTGCCGACATTCTTTCCTCTCGCGGGGCCAGCAGCTTGCTTATTCCGGCCAAACACGAGGTTGGCCGGGCATTGCGCGAGTCGCAACAGGACGGCCTACCGGAGTTGCTGATCTATAACGAACCCATCGACAGCTGGCAATCTCACCTTTTCAACGAAGTCGATGCCAGCATCACCTCCACCCGGGGCGGGATTGCCGAAACGGGGTCTTTGATCCTGTGGCCAACACCCGACGAGCCCCGCCTGATGAGCCTGGTTCCGCCTATACATATTGCCATTCTGGAGGCTTCGGAACTCTATACGAGCTTCCATGAGGCCATGCTTGCCCAAAACTGGGCGTCTGGCATGCCAACAAACGCTCTGCTAGTCTCCGGGCCATCGAAAACCGCCGACATTGAACAAACTCTGGCTTACGGTGTTCACGGTCCCAAAGAGCTGATCATACTGGTTATAGAATGATTCGAGGTGCCCTGCTAATAGCCCTGGCCGCGCTGCTCTGGGCGACCACGGGAATCGTTGCAAAGTTTCTGTTTACCGAGACCGACTTGCCAGCCACTACGCTGGCGTTTCTCAGGCTTGCGGTGGCCCTGCCGTTTTTCTGGATTCTGATGCGCAGAGAGCAGCTTCGATTGCAAAGGACCAATGCAGATACACAGGCGCCGGGCAGCTCGTTGCGGCAACTGGGGCTAAAGTCCCTCGCGCCCCTTGCCGCACTCGGCTTGTTTCAGGCCATCTATCAGGGCAGCTATCTGCTGGCCGTGGATCTTACGGGCGCCGGTATCGCCACACTGATCGCCTTGTGCCTGCCCCCGGTGTTGGTGGCACTACTAGCGGCTCCGTTACTGGGGGAAAAGCCAAGCCTGATCACCATAATGGCGTTGATTACCGCAGTTGCCGGCACCTCCATGCTGGTTATCAGCGATATGGATACCAGCGGCACCCTGCGTCTCGCGGGCATACTCATGGCGCTTCTGGCTGCATTCGTATACACCGGTTTCACACTCACAAGCCGTTACAGTTCAACCGGCACGCCCGTGTTTACCACAGCCTTCATATGTTTTTTTACAGCCGCGCTCATTCTGCTGCCGGTGGTAGTATTCACGGGTGGCTTTGAGGGGCTGGAAGAGCTGACACTGCGGCATTGGCTGATGGTGGCAGTTATCGGGATTGTGCCCACTTGCATAGGGTATGTGAGCTTTTTTGCCGGCATGAAAACCACACCTGCCACACTTTCCAGCATCATCGTTACGCTGGAACCCTTGTTTGTTGCCTTGCTTGCGTGGATCTTTCTGGAAGAGATTCTGGGGTCGGTCGGGATTGCGGGCGCATTTATCCTCACCGCCGCAGTGGTTGTGGCCTCGCGCTATGGCGGGAAACCCGGTGCCGCAACGAAAAGCGACACCGGGTCATCCAACTGATCAGCTATCCTTGCGCTGTTTTTCCAGCATATTGGGCTGCAGGATTTCGATCCAGTAGCCATCCGGATCTTTGATAAACGCCAGCCCTTTCATCTTGCCGTCATCAGGCTTCTTGACGAACTCAACGCCAAGGTTTTCGAAACGCTCTGCGGCCGCGTATACATCTGGCACGGCGATACCGATATGACCGAAGCCCTGGGGCTCATCGTTGCCATTATGGTAGGCAAAATCATTGTCGTTTTCGGTGCCCCAGTTATGGGTCAATTCCAACATGGCCTCCCGCCCGAACGTATAGGTGGTTCGGTAAGCATCGTCTGATGGCACATATCCGGCTTGCCGGTCATCAAGGTAGGCCAGAAAGTAAAGCGTAAACTTCATTTCAGGGAAATCCAGCTTGCGTACCAGCCGCATTCCCAACACCCGCGTGTAAAAATCCATAGAACGCTCTGGGTCTTTGATGCGCAACATGGTCTGGTTAAATACATAGCCTTCCGTTTCCGGAACCGGTTCTTCGTACAAACCGGGAGCTTGTTCAAAGTGCTTGGGCATGGAGCTTCCCTTTTTTGCTTTCAAAAATTCAGGGTCTATATGTGTGTGCTCTCAATCAGAATTTCAAGGGTTCCCCCCTCACAGTACGCTAGTTCATAGGCTGTATATGGTGTGTGTTAAACTCCCCCGCACACATTCTCCTGCCGGCACTCTGCCAATTTCCGGCCCGCCGGCCACAACAACTTACCAAGAGGGCCTTTATGGATTTCAAGGTGCCTAACACCCTGGCGGAGCAGATCGCCAACTACCTGGCAGAGCGCATCATGACCGGGCAAATACAGCCTGGTAAGCGCATCCAGGAGGCCACTCTGGCCACCGAACTCAAGGTCAGCCGAGCGTCAGTGAAAGAAGCGCTTTATACCCTTGAGCGCTGGCACCTAGTGGAGATCACACCCAGAAAAGGCGCATCAGCGTCAAAGCTGGATGCCGAACATGCCTCCGAGCTGTACGACGTTTATATGCATCTCCTGATGATGCTTGCCGTGCGGCTGTGTGAGCGCTGGCAGGACAGCGACAGGGAGCGTGTAATGGCCGTGGTCTCTAGAGCGGTAAAGCAAATGCAGACGCCCTCAGCAGATATTACGGCGGTGGTTGAGGCCAGTTTTGAGGTGATGGAGGCCTGCTGTGATTTAGTAGGCAACCCCTATCTCACCGAGGCGCTTACAAACTTCAAACCGGCGGTTAGTCGTGCTTACTACCTGAGCGCGGAGCGTTATCGCCATGGCTTGACTCAGACAAGCCAGTTTTTTACGCGCCTTCCGCAGGCTGTGTTGGCACGGGATGTGGAGCAGGCGCAGGCTCTGATTCGGGAGTTTGCTGAGCACCAGAAAGTTATGATTCAAAAGGCCCTGAGCTCCAGTTAGAGACGGCAGCCCAGCAGGCAGGCCATTCTCCAAGCCAATCCGCCAACTGTGATCAACCGCACAGACATATCGCTGCCTCCTACCTATCGTAACAACGTGTAACAAAGCTTTATTCCCGCTGCATTGGTTTCGCTGTCCCCTGCGGCCCGGGAGCCTGATAAAGGCTCCCTACTACTAACAACAACAAAACAAACATGAAACCGGGGCCGTCATGATGTATCCGCACACCTGTCGCCGCACAATGAGATCTACAGCGCTTTCACTCTGGGTGCTTGCATTCTCCCTTCCTACTACTGCCATGGCCGAATTTCAGCCGCTGGATGACGGTATTCTCTCCGGGGTAACGGGCCAGGCCGGGGTAACCATTGAGCTGGAAACCAAGATCAGCATCGACCGCCTGAGCTGGAAAGATGAAGGCATGCTGAGTGTGAACAACTTGCGAATTTCAGGGCATAACGACACTGTTCTGGATAACATCAAACTGACGGTGGATATTGCCGGAACGGGTGAAGTTCTGGAGCATGGATTTTCAGAAATCGCGCGCAGGGCCAGTGCTGGCCTTCTTGGCACCAGCGATGCCAATGTTGCTGATGCCCTGACGAAATACTCCGTAAATGGTGAGTTCGGAAAACAGTTCAATAGTGGCGATCTGGTGATTCACTTGGGTGCGACCGATTATGGTGACGAAACCAGCCTGACAGACTATTTGCGAGCTGTGGATTTCGAGCTGGAGGTAGAGAGCGTCACCACCAGTGGTACAGGCGGAAATGGTGGCACTGCTTCGCTGTTTTCCGATGTGTTTCTGCAAGGCTATGTAGGCCCTACGGACCTGGTTATTCGCAACGCCAGCGGCTCAAACCGAACGCTTGGCAATGGCAACATAGTGTCCGGGGCTGAATTACAACTGGACACTCACTTTGAAGTCACCAACGGCAGACTGAACTGGGATGCGGCAGATGTCATTCTGTTGTTTAACTTTGCAGCCGTTGGAATTGAAGGCCTGCAAATTCATAACCGGCGAGGCAACGACACTCTTGGCCACTTCGGTATGGCCAGCGTAACGGCAAAACTCTCCAAGGGCACTAGTTCAGCGACTGGCATAGAAGGCCTATCGGTTCACGACGTCGAATTCCGGGCCGACATTGACATGCCCGTATTCAAAGTGGGGCAAGTCAGCATTGGCAGTGTTCAGTTCACCGACTTTGCCATTACAAATACAACCATGATGGTTTATGGCCACTAGTGCTTTATTGACTGCCAAACCCTCCTTGGTAGGCAATCCCGATGTGCCCCACCAAAGATTTTAAGCACTACCGCTTGCCTGTAATGCTCACGAGACTTAGGCTACCGTTTTAGCACTCAACGATCACAAGCTAAGGCAGCGGGGCAAAACGTGAGCGGTATTCCTGTAGGAATCAGTACCTGTTTGTTAGGCAAAGAGGTTCGCCATGATGGCGGCCACAAGCATTCACGCTACTGCACGCAAGTGCTGTCACAACACTTCGACTTTCGCCCCATTTGCCCTGAGTTGGAAGCCGGTCTGGGCGTCCCCCGCCCTGCCATTCATTTGCGGGAATACCCTGACGGCATTCGCTTGATAGAGGCCAAAGGGTCTACCGACCACACCGCCGCCATGCAGGATTTCACAAACGGGATTCTTCCGCATCTGGCCGACCTGCGCGGCTACATTCTGATGGCCAAATCACCGAGCTGTGGTATGGAACGCATCAAGATTCATAATCCAGAGGGCCAGGTTGTCAGGCGGGATGGTCAGGGAATGTTTGCTGAGGCGCTGATGCGCGCTTACCCCTTGCTACCGGTGGAAGAAGAAGGCCGGTTGAACGATGACGCATTACGGGAGAACTTCATCGAGCGGGTATTCGCCTATGACGACTGGATGCAGAATGTTGGCGGCGAAAACCTCTCTGCCAAAGCACTGATCCAATTCCATACCCGCCACAAATTTCAGCTGCTGGCTCACTCAGAGAAAATTTACCGACAGCTGGGCCCAATGCTGAGCGATCTGAAATCAGAAGCCCTGGACGTTATTGCCGGCCGCTACATTCAGGGATTCATGGAAGCTATGACCAAGAAGGTAAGCCGGGGCTCCCATATAAACGTAATGCAGCACTTGATGGGCTATTTACGGGATGCGATGAAAGGCGAGGATCGCAAGGTTCTGACAGAGCAAATTGAAGCCTACGGTCGCGGCGAAGTGCCGCTCATTGTGCCCATGACATTGCTGAGAATGGCGCAGCGCAGGGAGCCGGCCGATTACCTGCGTCTGCAACAGTACTTGAGCCCCTACCCTGACGGATTAGGGCTCAGGAACAAGGTGTAAGCACCAGCTCAGAAGCCGTATAACAGAGACAGGGATGTTTCTGTATCCGTTGAATCGACGCCCGCTGGCGCATCGGATACATGCTTCACCCGATAAGCAGCCTTCATGGAGAGATCGCCCATAATATTCGCTTTAATAGCGGTCTCGGACTGACTGATAACGTTGTTCTCATCCAATCCGATTTCTGTACTCAGCCTCTGATGAAACAGCGCATTTTCAGAAAGCGCGTAGTTGAACTGAGCCGCCAGCCGCGCAATCGCTTCTTTTTCAACATCGTCACCGTCGGAATTCACGGTTTCCAGTTTGTTATAACGATAACCGGCGCCCGCCGACAGATCGAGGAAGGAGCGCTCTCCGCGCTGCCAAACACGATTTCCGTAGCCGGTGGATGCGGTGGACTCGAAATCATACCCGGAGAAACGATCCTTCTCATAGGCGCCGCGCAGAAACCAGTACTGGCGTTCATCAAACTTGTAGTTGGTTTCAAGCGCCGCTTTATACTTCTCGGCCGTCGTTTGGTCTGCACCTGTGTCGCTATTTTCAGATTCAGAGTAATTGGAGCTGAAATCTGCCATGTTTCGCCAGTCGTCTACCTCATGCACCAGCCCCAAGCGCCCGTTGATATTCGTTTCTTCTGTATTCCCAGAAGTGATAAGTACCCCGAGTTCTGCCTCGCCTTGCCAGTCTTTGGCACCTTGGCCGTAGGCCAGTGGTGCAGCCGAAATAGCAATAATGGCAACGGTTTTCTTAAAACTCATGGAAGTACTCCTCAAAAGTTGTCTCAAGCGTATTAACACATGTTAACGAGCGGGTGCGCTTTGGCGCTCACCTTTCAAGCTTTTTTGGGCTTGGCGCTCCCGTTCAATTTTCTTGCGCGCTTTGCGCTCAGCAATAACACGGGCAGCGTCACCCCCTACATGAGCTTCGCCCCGCTCTTCAGCCAAGCGCATCTGCAGTTCCCGCTCCGCAAAGCGCGCCTTCTGTTCTTCGCTCAAAGAATCAATACAGTTATGGCAGCTCACACCCTGCTTATAATCCGGGTGCTCCTTATCCGCCTCGGTAATCGGACGACGGCAAGCATGGCACTGGTCGTAGCCGCCGCGCTCAAGACGATGATTGACCGTAACCCGATCGTCAAATACAAAACATTCACCTTTCCAAAGGCTCTGCTCTTCCGGCACATCTTCCAGATACTTCAGAATGCCGCCTTTGAGGTGATAAACATCCTCAAAACCTTGCTCTCGCAGGTAGGCTGTGGATTTTTCACAACGAATACCGCCAGTACAGAACATGGCAACTTTTTTATGTTTTGCCGGGTCGAGGTTTTGCTTAACGTATTCCGGGAACTCGCGAAAAGTATCCGTGGCGGGGTTAATGGCATGCTTAAAGGTGCCAATCTCAACTTCGTACTGGTTGCGGGTGTCGACCAGAAGAACCTCTGGGTCTGAAATCAAGGCGTTCCAGTCTGCCGGTTCCACATAGGTACCCACGATACGCTTGGGATCAATGCCCTCAACACCCATGGTGACGATCTCTTTCTTCAGCTTCACCTTTGTGCGCTTGAACGGCTGAATATCAACAAACGACTCCTTGTAATCAACGCCGCTAAAACGCTCGTCAGCATCAAGCCAGGCTTTAACTGCATCGATACCACTTCGACTGCCGGCAATGGTGCCGTTAATACCTTCACGGGCCAGCAGCAAAGTGCCGCGCACATCGTTTGTCTGCATGATACTGAGCAGCGGTTGGCGAAGGGTTTTGTAATCATTCAGAACGGCGAACTTATAAAGCGCGCACACAACAACATTGTTGCTCATAGCAAATCTCCTGCGGGCCGAATCGTAAATCCGGAGCATGGGTTTAATGTATCTGGAAGGTTTAAGCCAGAAAGGGCGAAGATTCTAACTCACTCTGGCCCAGGTTCAAGTCAGGGCTGGCCGCGACCGGAAACCACCACCTACTTTGCAGCCTTGGACAGCTCCCGCTCCACAACGGCTGAAAGTTGTCCCCAACCGGGACGGGTGAGGCGAATGTTGTCCACAAGTACGGTGGGTGTGCTGGTTACTCGCAACTGCACGGCAACACGACGGCTCGCTTCAATAACTTCCCGGTGTAACTCGGTTGTCATGCAACGGCGCAACCGGCGTTCTTCAAGCCCCAGGTCCTTGCCGTAACGGGTAAAGGTTGCAATCGGGTCGTTGGAGCCGCTCCATTCCGTTTGTGATTCATAAAGGCGCTCGTGCATTTCCCAGTAAGCCCCCTGATCGCCTGCACAACGGGCAGCCTGGGCTGCAGGAAAGGCGTTTTGATGCTGCTGCAGTGGTAGATCGTAATACACGAAGCGAACAGTGCCTGCCTCCACATACTCCTGCTTCAAACGCTTGCTTGCCGACGCAAAAAGGCCGCAGGCCGGGCACTGATAATCTGCAAATTCACGCACAACCACCGGCGCATCGGCAGCACCGACAGAAACGCCGTATTGATCCAGCTCTGCGGGGAAGGCTTCTGCATTGGGCGCAGCAACCGGCAATTCACTCGATGTTGGTGCCGGAGCTGCGGTAAGGAAGTAAACGCCAACAACAAGTGCGACCAGAACCAGAACACTCACTCCGATAACCAAGGGCTTTTTCGAACTGGTTTTACGGGGTGGTGGCGCACCGGTTTGTTTACGACGTTTTGCTTCACCCATTTTTGACTCCTTTTTGTCGTTTTTCAGAGGTAACCCGATAGTTGTTAGCAGGCGAACATTCCCACAATCAGTCAGGCAAGCTAAGATCCTCTATATCCTACATAAGTTCCAATACAAATTAAGGAGATATCATGCCACTGCCCGCCTTTAACAAGGATTCTCTCAATCTTCCTCTCGTCGCAGCACCCATGTTTCTGATCTCTGGCCCCGAATTGGCGCTTGCATGCTGTCGGGAGGGGATTGTGGGGAGCTTCCCGGCACTGAACCAGCGCACAAGCGAAGGCTTTGAAGAGTGGCTGATTCAGATGAACGAGGGCCTTGAAAAACTGAAAGCAGAAAACCCGGAAGCCAGGATTGCTCCCTATGCCGTCAACCTGATCGTGCATCGCTCCAACCCCCGTTGGCAGGCCGACCTGGAGCTGTGTGCAAAGCACCAGGTACCCATGATTATCACGTCGCTTGGGGCTGCGAGCCAAGTGGTAGAAGCCGTGCATAGCTACGGCGGGGTGGTTTTTCACGATGTAACCAACCAGAAGCACGCCCGCAAAGCCGCCGAGGCCGGAGTAGACGGCATTATTGCAGTGTCTGCAGGTGCTGGCGGTCATGCCGGCACCATCAACCCGTTTGTATTGGTTCACGAAATCCGCGAAGTGTTTGATGGCACCATTTTGCTGGCCGGTGGGCTCTCTCATGGCGAAGACATATTAGCCGCGCAAGCCCTTGGGGCAGACCTTTCCTACATGGGTACGCGTTTTATCAACACCACCGAATCCCAGGCAGACGATGCCTACCGCACCATGATTATCGAATCTGAATCCAGTGACATTATCCATACGCCAGCCGTCTCTGGCATACCTGCCAGCTTCATGAGACAAAGCCTGGAAGCTGCTGGGTTTGATATGGACAAGCTGAACCAGGCGGGCGAAATCAATTACGGTGAAAAACTGAAACCCGTGGATGATGAAGCCAAGGCCTGGAAGACCGTGTGGTCCGCTGGCCAGGGAGTAAGCCAGATCAACGATGTGGTCAGTGTTGAAGCCTTGGTATCAAGATTGAAGCAAGAATATGAAAGCGCCCGGGCGCGGCTTTGCAACTGAGCAAGAGCCTCCCGCCCAGGAAACCCGGTTCCGTTACACACGGAACTGGGATGCGTTTTTCTGAAGCGCCACCAGAAGCTCACTGATCTCCAGGCTGGCCTTATCGGAACGCTGAATCGCCTCCACAGTGGCCTCAGCCGTGCGCGCGATGCCTTCAACGCTCACACTTACGCTTTCCGCCTGCCGGCCCTCTTGCTCCGCCACAGCTGAAATACTCAGAGCCTGTTCCTGCAAACTGCTGAGCAGCTGGTTGATCTGGTCAAAATGCTCATCGGCTCGACGAAACTCTGCAGACGATTCAGCCACTTGTTCAGACACCTCAGCAATCACCGTCACTGCCTGTTTGCTGCCCTGCTGTAGCTGCGCAATGATGGCTTCGATCTCGGTGGTGGACTCCTGTGTCCGGCTTGCCAAAGTTCTTACCTCATCGGCAACAACCGCAAAACCACGACCTGATTCACCAGCCCTGGCGGCCTCAATAGCCGCATTAAGAGCCAGCAGGTTGGTCTGCTCCGCAATGGCCCCGATAACCGATAAAACCGAGGTAATTTGCGTACTTTGTTTATCTAAAGTGCTGACCGCATCCACCGCCTTCTGTACATCCAGCACAACCTCATCAAGGCGCTTCAATACATCCCGGGAAATAGCCGCTGTCGCATCGCTCTCCGTGCTGACATTGCTTACGGCACCAGCCACTTCCTGAATATCCCGGGCAACACCCGCTATGCTCTGAGACATAGCGGCCATGGTTTCGGACACCTCTACCACTTCTTGCTGCTGGGCACTGACTGCTTTCACCGCATCGCGGCTGACTTCACCCTGCGCCCGGGCCTGCCCTGCTGCCGATTCTGCCGAGCTCTTAACATCGGACACCAACTCCTGAATGCGGGTAATAAACTGGTTCACACCCCGGGCCATTTCCGTTAGCTCATCGTTGCCCTTCAGGTTAACCCGGCGAGTCAGATCCGCCTCACCATCGGCAATGCCGCGAATGGCTGAGTTCAGGCGCAAAACCCGAGGCAACACACTGCCCCCAAGCACGGCTGCCACCAATACCAGAAGAATGACCATGGAGCTTACAGCCACCAGTGAGAGACTCGAAGACAAGCCTGATGCTTCAAGGCGAAGCGCATCAACCGTATCGTTGATATGGGCTTGCGTAACCGCGCCGATATCCGTCAGCTGGTGCTGAAGGCGCTGATTTACCTGGCCGGTTTCTGCTTCCAGGGTTTGCCTTGAGGTCTCGACACTGCTGGCGAGTACGGCATTGAACTCGTCTTCCAGCTGGGCGAGGTCTCTGTTAATACCATCCAGCGACAGCCCGATCTTCAACTGCCCAATCGCCGAGCCTTTCGGTTTGATGTCTGCGGTTATAATGACGACATTCGGATCACGGCCTGCAGCCTCCAGCACGCGGTTTGCAGCGCCGCGCCCTTCACCTTGCTCCATCAAGGCCCGTACACGCTCATCGGTGCGATCAACATAGCGGGTCATGCGTTCACCGTACTGATCAAAATAGATTGCAAAGAGAACCGACTCTCTGGCATCAGCCAACTCCACAAGATCAGTCAGTTTTGGAATATCCCGGTCCCAAATGAGTGGGGCCGCTACCGCTGCCAGTACATCAGCCAAGCCCTGTGCCTCTGCCATAACAGCATTGCGGACATTTGCTGCCACGCGTTCCTGCTGCTGACTTTGCTTGGACGTAAGTTCTTGCGTCAGCTCACCAACGCTTTGCTCCCGCATGGTCTGCAAGCGCAGGCGCACATCCTCGCGGGTGTTTTCAAAGGATTCGCTAAGCTGGTCGCTGCTCGCTTCCAGTGCTGAGCTGGCGGTGCTTATCAAGCGTTCAACCTGCTCCGTTATCAACCACTGACTGATAAAAACCTGTGCCAGGCCAGCCACCACCAGAACAACAAACACTGGCCGGAACAGCCTGCTGGCAACCAGGTTTTTCAGGAAACGAGAGGCCATAATTCAATCCCTCAACAGAGTATTCCGGCATCCCAAGGATTTTTTATTCAGCCATTGAGATGCCTCTTACTACCAGTTGTAGCAAAGTGGGCGACAAAGAGGGACTTCTTTATGCAAGGATTTGTTGCGGATCTTTAAAAAGGCGGGATGTGGAGAGATTGCCCCGGCGAGTTGGCCGGGGCACTTTCAACACCAGGCGACTGTCAACTCAGTCAGGTTCATCCAACTTGATTTCGGTGATGACGTAAGCACCGGAGCGTAACTCATACTCCACTTCAACCATCGGGCGCTCGTCTTTATCAATCTTTGCCTGAAGGCCTGCTTTGGTAACACCGTCGTACTCCGTCTCGCTATCCAAGCGCATATCCACGCCAAGAACACGGATATCATTACCCGCCATTCCAGCTACACGCCCAGTGAGTTCATATTCGGAACCCGGTGCATCATCGTCTTGCTCAATCTTAAGCGCCTCAAGGAACGTTTGCCCTTCACTGTTCTCGCGCTCTATCCCCTCAACCTCAAGGCTGAAGTCTGCCTCAAGGTTGGATAATTTGAGGCGCCGCTCACTGTCATCAGTGATAACGGTCAGAGGTGTGAGTTGCACCAAAACGCCGCCCACGGACAATTGACGGCTGCCATAATCTATTGCAGAGGTTTTGCCGCCCTCGACTTCCACATCGGACTCACGCAGGCTGATTTCCTCTGCCTTTACAGTTCCGTCAGCAACGAAGTTGCCCTCTACCTGAATCAGTGCTCCCTCAACCAGATCACTGCTCTGAATACCATCATCAAACTTAGTATCGCCAGTCACCTCGACTGTTAATCCGTTAACCTTGAAGGTACCAGTGCCGACTTCAAACGGACTGGTAACTGGGCCTACAAACTCAATGCCCGCCTCCATGCTCTGGCGATAGCGCCGGGAATCATCAGGCTCTATTTCATTGGCCAGAAAAATACCATCGCTACCCAAATTACCCTCAACCTCAACCACTACCGAGTCTGCAAGGTCTGTTTCGGCAATACCTTTAAACTCTGCGCCCCCATAATTAACAAGCTGCATACCTATGAAAAAAGTCTTTTTGTAGGTATTCAACTGCGATATTTTGCCTTCGAGCTCTACTTCATTGAAGCCGTCAAAGTTACTTTTGTTCTGATTAGTGCGGACTCCAAGGTAGCTGGCCCGAAAATCGCCATTAGGCATCCTCCACCCAGACATTCTTGCAAAGTCACCCTCAACAACGTTTTCGATCATTTTTCCTTTCACAACAGTTTGTGAGTCAATTCGAACTGTCTGACCAAGAATGCTGATTTCAGCGGTTTTTGAAGCGTGATTCCAAGCCTTAACAATGGCTATTTCTCCGCGCAAACTATCATCATACTCAACCGATTCGGCAAGACCTGTGTAGTCAGTTCGCCACTCACCCTCAACCCGAAGGATCATCCCTTCATCGAGTTGACTCTCGGTTGTAATACCATCATCACTGCGCACGTAACCATCAGTTGTGAACTTCACACCATTCACAAAAACACTACCAAACCCCGATACAGGCCCAACACTAGACCCAGTACCGCGAATTCCGCCGTCTGCTACTTGCTGCTCACTGCCGCAAGCTGAAAACAACCCCATAGCCAGCAGTGTCGCCAGCGCAGGAAACACACGTTTGCGGAGTGTCACTTTCATTAATTTCACCGTTTCAAATTGGCCTGCTATGCAGTTTCGGAGGAGGTGTGTATCAAACTTCATCACTGCGCCGCCTGCCTGCCTTCTGGCCGGGCCTGTCGTTTTGGCGCCGAACAGCGGGCGTCACCTCGAAACTGGGCACATCGTGTATGTAGGTGCTTCGTCTGAGCAGAACCTGCCCACTGTCCAGTTGCTCAACAATACCTTTACGCAAAAGTTCATTGAGCACTACAGAAGGGGCAAGCTTCGGATTAGCCGCCTGTACAAGCTGGCTGAAAGTTGGCTCGTTTTGACTGTTCATCGACAACAAAACGGGGTGCTGGTTCTCATCGAGAAACGCTACTGCACTAATCCAGTGTTTTATCACCTCACGGCTGGGAGCAGATAACAGGGTGCTAGCAAGGACAGTAGGCTCCCAGCGGCAAACAAACTTTGGCTCGTGGCGAGCGCTCATGTCATTTTCCCTCTTCCAGAGCCTGGCTCGGGATTTTCTGGTAAAAGTGGCTCTTCAAAATAGAAGACGCTGACACCTGTTCTGAAGGATTGCTGCGGTGAGGCGTCATCCTGCTTACCTGAAACATCGCGATCTTCGGGCCCCAGCCAGGAATCCAGTTGCTCCAGTAACTTCTGGGACTGCTCAGCAGCATGGGCTCGCCATGCCTCCATGGTTTCAGGAGGTATGTTGTTATAACTCAGCGTGCGCTGAAACAAAGGCGCTGGATCGCCCTCGCCACACACCAGATTATGATCCACCGTGGCTATAAGATCTGATACGTCCTCGCCAAAGAACCGGAGCAATTCCTTGCTATCTCCCGCAGGCACGTAGGCTCTTTGCTTCAGAGTAAGTTGGCCGGTGGCATTATCCACAGTCACCACCCCAACCCTTAACAGCTCGTCTAGTACGGCACGGGGGGGCATATCCCCGCTATACTTTTTTGCCAGTTCACAAAAACTCAACGCCCCATCAAAAGGAAGTATAGCTGGCTCTCCGGCAGCGTCCTGAAAAAGGCTATCGTGCACCCAGCCAGACACTACCCGGGATGCACGATTGGTGTGCAAAACTTCGAATTTTCCCGTGTGTTGGCCCGCAAGAATCTCCCGCTGGCGCTTAACTTCTTTGCGCGTTAATCCTGTCATCACTGCCGCCCCGGAATCAGACGGCTTGCGCCGTTCGCCGGGGAAATCTTCCAGGGCCGCTTCCACGTAGGCTCGCTTGACCAGCTCGGCAAACTCACCATAGGGAACGCCGTTACGCAGAAGCAACCTCGCAAGGGGGCGCAGAATACGGAACAGGGCCTGGTGCAATGGGTTCGTACGGGACTCGATCATATTTGGGATTATATTCCCACATAGCCACTAAAAGCCAGAAGCGCGGACGGGGCAAGCCCGCCCGCAAAGGCTACAACCAGTTTTTGCGCTGTCTTACTGATCAGGGCTAGCCTGAAGCTCGTACTCTCCGCCAGCCGTAGCGCAATACTCAAGCTCAACCTCTTCCTGGAGGTCCAAATCCTCAAGGCTATAACCACCTGCCAGAATCTCCAGATTCATTACACGGATTGAGCCGGAATCCGTCACAGTAACAAACGCCTCCAACTCCGCACAATTCCCTTCGTCTTCGTCTTCGTACTTCACGCTTGCGGCCTCAAGGTAGCCACCATCATTGCTGCGCTGGTAGCCTTTTACTTCAAGGTAATCACCCGCTGCGAAGCTTTGAATATCGAGAACCCGGGTGCGCCGGTCATTGTCGTCGCCCTCATCGATCAATGTGCTGGTAGTGAGCTGAACCTTCACACCGCTGACCCTGAGCGTTTCGTTCTCCAGATCTACGGATTCAACAACGCCCTCAAGCTCAACATCCGCTTCCTGGCCTTCGATTTCCTCAGCATACAAAAGGCCATCGCGGTACTCACCTTCCACCTGTATGTGAACGCCGTTTTGCAAGTCGGATTTGCCAATGTCATCAAACTCGGTATTGGCCGTTATCTGCACCAATACGCCGTTTATGTAAAACTGCAGATTGGTTTCATCGTAGTCATACAGCTCGCCAGAGATCTCTACGTCGTTATCGTCACCATCAAGCCAATCGCTTTCGTCGTCAATTTCGGCGGCCAAAATGGTTTTCCCGTCTGCCGATAGAGCCCCCTCTACATCCACAACCATGCCTTCAGTCAGGTCCTCCAAAGAGAACCCATCTTCTGGCGTGGCACTTCCGTAGTCGATTGTGAATCCGTTGATGGTGAAGGCCTCGGCAACTTTGTCGAGATTTCTCACAACGCCCTCTATTTCAACATCATTCACATCATCAAAATCCACCCCATCCGATTTGGCCCCTACAAAACTTGCGCGAAATTCACCTTCTGCAGTGCGCCAGCCACTCACGCGAACCCGATACTCGCTTGCGTTACTCGCCATTAGTGTGGGGGTCGCACCGCGGAATACAGTCTGGCCATCCACAAACACTGTCTGGCCAAGCATTACAATTTCGCCGGTACGATTGGCTGCGTCCCAGGTCATTGACGTAACCGGGCCACGCAAGGTGTCATCGTAAATGACCGTTCTTGCTTTGCCTTCTCCCTGACCATCCCAGTCACCCCGGACCTTCAGGATCATGCCCTTCTCTAGCTGTTCTTCACGTTCAATACCGTCATAACTTTTTACGGTGCCATCGGTACTGAACCTGGTGCCATTCACGTACACGCTACCAAAGCCAGATACCCGGCCAACACTGGTGCCGGACGAAACGCCGGCGGAGTCTGAGCCTTCTGAGCCGCCACCACAGGCTAGAAGTGAACCCGCGAGGGCGCCGGTCAGAGCTAACTTTATCGCTGAGACTAAAAGATTGTGCTTCATGGTTCTTCTCCAGGCTGTTTTCACGGGTTCGGCAATCGAACTTCGACCGCCCGAACAATATGGGAAAATTTTCCCAAAACGTTAATTGGGAATTTAATCCCACAAATGAAATTTGTCCAGCAATAGACTCGAATAATTTATGAACTTTCAGACAGAACCTGCGTAACCTTATGAACAGGAACCAAATGCGAGGCGCAAAAAATGCTGGGATTCTTGAAGGGTGATCCGAAGAAGAAACTGCAGAAAGCGTACGAAGCAAAACTGGCGAAAGCGCTGCATGCGCAGCGCAATAGAGATTTAAGAAGCCACGGCACCCTGATGGAGGAGGCAGAAAAGATTTACGCCGAGATCAGGGCGCTCGGCGAGAATCCGTAGAGAAAATCTTACGGACGAGTGGCAGCAAGCAGCGCTACCACTCCCCCGTTAACTGCTGCAGTTGCCGGTTGAGGCGATCCACCTCTTTGCGCATTTCCTGAACCTCATCCAGAAGTTCCAGCGACATGGCAAGGCCCGGAAGGTTCATTTTAAGGTCGCGCTGCAAACGCCTGGCCTTGTGCAGCCGAGCCAGAGCCGCCACATCAAACAGCCACTGCCGTGCTTCGGTTGCGGGTTCTACAGGCGCAATAACGCCGTAGTTGACCAGCTTGATCACAAACTCCGCATGACACTCACCACGCTCGCACACTTCGTGAAGGGTGAAGGTGCTGCCATCTGAGTCCATTACTTCAACGGTCAGAACACTGTTTCTTTCACTCATTGTTTACTCTCCCCTTCACAGATGGAGTTTGCTGCGTGGGTTGAACGCTTTTTCAGCTTCGGCAAGCTGCTTGTAGAGCTCTTCTGCTTCAGCAGAATGCTGCTCTGGTATGGTGATCTGCAGGATAACAATCTGATCACCCGGGTGCTTGCCCGGCAAACCCCTGCCTTTGAGGCGAAGTTTGCGACCCGAAGAGGTTCCCTTTGGCACCTTCACGTTCACTTTTGAGCCCACCGTCGGCACGGTAACCGTTGCACCCAATGCCGCCTCCCATGGCGCCACGGGAACCGTCACCACAACATCCCGGCCTTCCACACTGAAAAGGGGGTGTGGTGCCAGTTCAACCTCTATTAACAGGTCACCTGGCTCGCCACCTCCAATTCCCGGCGAACCTTGGCCTTTCAGCCGCAGATGCTGCCCTTCACGCATACCGGCCGGGATTTTCACCTTCAAGGTTTTCTGGCGTGCAACTATGCGGCCGTGTTCATCAGCCTCGTGGACGACAAAGGACACCTGCTTCTCGCATCCATTGAACACTTCTTCCAGGAACAGCGCCAGCCGTGCGTGAACATCCTCACCACGCACCCGAACGTTCTGCCTGAAACCACCCCCTGCTCCACCGAATTCAGCGCTGGAAAAGCCTCCTGCGCCGGGGCCGGCACCCCGCCTGCCACCGAAGATTTCTTCAAAAAAGTCGCTGAACTGACGTGCATCTGCATCGGTATAACCGCCACCACCAAAACCGGATGCACTCTGCCAACCGGGAGGCGGCTGGAAAGACCCATCGGCCTGCGCACCGTATTTACGCAGTTGGTCGTATTCGGTGCGTTTTTCCGGATCTTTCAGCACCTCGTATGCCTCGCCGAGATCTTTGAACTTCTCGTCGGCATTTTCCTCTTTACTGACATCCGGGTGATACTTTCGGGCCAGTTTTCGGTAGGATTTTTTGATTTCCTCGGGGGAGGCAGACTCGCTCACACCAAGCACGGCGTAATAGTCTTTGAAGTCCATTGAACTCCTCGCATCTGATGAAAGATTGTTCTCTGGTTATATATGATTGGCGCAATTGGAAAAAATACAAGCTTGGCCCGGCACAGTTAAAGATGTAGTACCCTCAGCCGCACCTTTCACGATCAACCTTAGCTTAAAATCAACGCAGAGAAAGAACGTTATGCCAAACCCTGCACCAAAACCCGTATCCGCCTCGGCCATTGAGAAGCACGTTTATAAAGTGTTTCCCAACGATATGAACTCCCACGACACCGTATTCGGCGGCATGATCATGGCAAAATGCGACCGCCTGGCTCTGGTGGTTGCCGAGCGACATTCCACCTGTGTTTGTGTGACTGCTGCGGTGGATTCCATTCATTTTCGTGCCCCTGCAAAAGGCAATGACACCTTGCTGTTCAGTTTAGCGCTGAATCGTAGCTGGGGGTCATCTATGGAAATCGGCGCCAAGGTTGTTGCGGAGAACAGTTACACCGGCGAAACCCGTCATATTCTCTCGGCCTTCTTCACATTCGTAGCTCTGGATGAAGACGACAAGCCGGTAAATGTTCCGGCCGTTGTGCCAGAAACCGCAAAACAGCGACAGCGGTTCGATAATGCCGAGATTCGCCGAGAGGGGCGCCTGAAGACTCGCGCTCAGCTGGCGAAAGTGGCTGACGATGATAGGGATTAACCGGGCTGAGAATCTCTAACTTGCTGGGCTATAATAGGGCTTCGCAGGTTTGAACCCTCCCCTTATCCATTTTACTTAGGAGAACTCCATGATTTGGACTGTGTATCTCTCTGGCGAAATTCACACTGATTGGCGTGAGCAAATTCAGGCTGGAGCAGAAGCCGCGGGATTACCTGTGGAATTCACCGCACCGGTTACAAACCACGAAGCCAGCGATGCAGCCGGCGATATGCTGGGCAAGCCAGATGTAGGTTTTTGGCGGGATCACCAGTCATCCAAGGTAAACGGCATTCGCACCAAAACTCTGCTGGAGCAATGCGATTTGGCGGTGATCCGTTTCGGTGACAAGTACAAACAATGGAACGCGGCCTTTGATGCCGGCTACTGTGCCGCTATGGGCACGCCCTACGTTACCCTGCACGCTGAAGACATTATCCACCCACTGAAGGAAGTAGACGCATCCGCCATGGCGTGGGCGCAAACTCCCGAGCAGGTGGTCGAGATTCTGAAATACGTTACAACAGCACAGTAACAGGATGTGCATCAGGCGAAGTGCCAAGCGCGGCTACTTCGCCAGATGCCCTGCATAAGCCGCAACAAACGCCGCTTCCTGAAACATCTTCAACCCTGTCTCTGCAAAAGGAATGGGCAGCGGCTTGGCAGACAATGTTGATTTGATGGTTGCTGATGAAAGCAACTCTACCTCAACATCCGTCTCTCGCATCAATTGAATAGCTGCTTCCATTTTGAAACTGATGGCACCACCGGCAAACTTGCCTTTGGGCATGCGCTCTTTGATGGCCACCTTTTTCACCCCGTGTTCTGCCAGAAACGCTGCAAAAGACGCCTGAAATGCCTGGAGATCCTCACGGGTGTGGTTCTTCTTCAAGGTGATTTTGCGAACCTTGGTATCCGGCAGGCTGAACTGCCCTGCATCCAGATTCAGCAAACACACCACGGCATCACTTCCACTTAGTTCAACACCACAAATAAGCATGGACTCTCCTTTTCTGTCGATCAGGCAAAATACCGGGCAAATCCCCCGCAGTCTTGCGCTTTCGCATTTTTGATTCAAGCAATTACCGCTATGCTGGCCAGGCAATATGATTTTGATGGCAAAGGAGTCACTATGACAGACCACATGCCGGATGACTTGTCCGCAACTGGCCGGGACTTGAGAGCGTATACCGATGAGCTGCGCCCGAAGCATCCAGTTGTGCGAAACATCAGGGGTGAATGGGTGCTGCTGCGGCATGCCGACGTTTTGGCCGCCGCCCTGGATCATGAGCGTTTTTCCAGCCAGGTTTCCCGCTACCTACAAGTTCCGAACGGGCTTGATGGGGAGGAACACACGCTCTACCGAAACCTGATCGAGCGGTATCTCAGCCAGGAAGCGGTGGAACCATTCGTGCCAGCCTTCAAGCGCGTTGCCAACCAACTAATCGCTGAGTTGCCCAAAGGTGAAGTACTGGATGCCGTTAACGATATAGGTGCAGTATTTGCCGTTCGCGCCCAGTGCGCCTGGCTGGGGTGGCCTGAGGAGCTAGAACCAAAGCTACTGGCCTGGATGAAAGAAAACCATGCTGCCACCCGCTCCGGCGACCACAGGCGGATGGCAGAGGTTGCTGAGCAGTTTGATGGAATTATTCGCTCGGTTGTCCAACCACGACGTGCTGCTGGTGCTAGCGCTCCCGACGATTTGACGACAAAGCTATGCCGCGAAACAGTGAATGGGCGTGAACTGACCGAAGCGGAACTGGTTTCAATTCTGCGTAACTGGACAGGCGGGGATCTGGGCTCCATCGCGCTGTGTGTTGGCGTCATCATCGCTCACTTGGCCCAGCATCCTGAACTACTTAAGCAGGTGCGAGAAGCCTCCAATCCTGAAGCCGAAGCCATCATCAATGAGATACTGCGCCTGGATAACCCGTTTGTATCCAACCGCCGTGTAACCACCTGCCCCGTTCATATCGGTAGCCGGGAGATCCCTGCTGGTGCGCGGGTGAAATTGAACTGGACTTCCGCCAACCGCGATGAATCTGTGTTCGACAACAGCCAGTTTGACCCGGAAGGCAATGCAGCCAACAACCTCCTATATGGTGCTGGCAAACACGTCTGCCCAGGCAGGCTGCTAGCTACATGGGAACTGCGTATCGCTCTGCAGACTATTCTCACGTCTGTGCAGACAATTGAACTAGCCCCCGGAGAGCCGCTGGAGCGGGAAGTGGCGCCTGTGGGCGGGTATCACCGTGTGCCGGTGGTACTAAGGTGATGCATCCTGCACAAGACAGTTAATCAGCGTAATCGACACATCCCGAAAGACCGCATCTGAGCTTACAACGCCTGGGAATCTATCGTAGATCCCGCGCCGGCAAGCTGAGGTGCGGGTTCTTGCCTGCTTGACGCAACTGGCACTAGCTTCAGTACCCTTAGCCTGGCCAGTGGCCTGTTCGCATAACGAGGGCACCTGTGTAACCAGCCAGTCTACGGTGTCGCTGAGTTTTGCGGGGTTCGATCCCAGGTTGGTAAACCGGCTTGCATCAACGGCTTGTGGCTGCTCACGGGTTTGATCCCATAGAACAAATGCCAGAGCAGCTATAACCAGAATCACGGTAACAGTCGGAAATTTCATGAAAGCCTTATGGAAAGAGGTGGCGAGCTCTATAGTAAAGATTCGCTTGAGAAGCGCAAAGTTGGCTCTTTAGTGTTAAATCACCCGCAACCTTCAAAAGTGTAAACACTTTCAGCTTCTTGTTTCGGTTTTCCAGAAAGGTGTTAATGTGGAAAACCCTGTTTGCCAATAACCTGCTGGCACGCGAGGCCATAACCCGGAACCCAAGTAGGACAATATTATGATGTATTTTGCCCACGAGATAGGCCGAGTAGCACTGGAGCCGGTGCGTTTGTTGACCAAAGCCCAAAGCACACTGCTCCAGCACCCCTGGAGCCCGGTCTCCCGCATTCCTGGTGCACGCAGCGTAGCCTCTGCCTATGGTGTGTTTGGTGATCTTACCCGCCGCTACCCAAAACCTGCATTCAACCTGTCAACAACAATTTGTGACGGGGAAGTGGTTGGGGTTAGTGAAACCGTTGTAAAGCGCAAACCTTTTGCTCAGCTGAAGCACTTCCAGCGCGACGTGCAGCGTCCCAACGACCCCAAATTGCTGATCGTTGCGCCGCTGTCTGGCCATTTTGCCTCGCTTCTGCGCGGCACGGTAGAGGCCATGCTGCCAGAGCACGACGTATACATTACAGACTGGCGTGATGCCTGCAAGGTACCGCTTTCCGATGGAGACTTTGGCCTTGACGACTACATCGACTATGTAATTGAATTTATTGACCATCTAGGCCCAGACACTCACGTACTCGCGGTCTGCCAGCCTGTCGTACCGGTGCTTGCGGCTACGGCAATCATGGCTGAAGATGGCCACCCTGCAACACCGCGTTCTCTGGCACTCATGAGTGGCCCGGTAGATGGCCGCGTGGACCCGACTGCCCCATGCAAACTCGCCACCAAGAACAAACTGGCCTGGTTCAAACGCAATCTCGTCCATCCGGTTCCGGCTCCCTACCCCGGGGCTATGCGAAAGGTTTACCCTGGATTCCTTCAACTGGCCGGCTTTGTGAATATGAACTTCGACCGCCATGTTGACGCATACCGCGGTTTGTTCCGCTCCATTCGCGACGAGCAATCCGACAAGGTTACTCGTCACCGCAACTTCTACGACGAATATCTGGCCGTAATGGATCTGCCAGCCACCTATTACCTGGACACTATTCAGCGTGTTTTTCAGGAGTTTCATCTGGCCAGAGGCTGCTTTGAACACCGGGGACGACTCGTAAAGCCGGCGGCCATTCGCAATACCGCCCTGATGACGGTAGAAGGTGAAAAAGACGACATCTCCAGCCCAGGCCAAACTCGCGCCGCCCATAGTTTGTGCGTGAATGTGCCAGATTCCCGCAGGGTGCAACACCTGCAGGAAGGCGTTGGCCATTACGGTGTTTTCAACGGTAGCCAGTGGCGCGAATCCATTGCTCCAAAGCTGCGGGACTTCATTCGCTCAGCATGATGCGTTGCTTTGACCTGGCTCCTTGTGAAGCCAGAAGGGCTCTGCTAGCTTGATTTAGGAGTACCTCGCAAACGTATTGCGTGTTGCCATGTTGTATTCATCCAATAAATATAATTCGAAGTGTGAAGTAACAACAACAGACCAAGGAGAGTGCCATGCAGGATCTGAAAGGCAAAATAGCAATCGTTACCGGTGGATCCCGTGGGATCGGACGCCACATCGCGCTTCAGCTTGCCCAGCGCGGCGCTGATGTCGCCATTAATTACCGCTCCAGGGCGTCCGATGCAGACGCCGTTATAAAAGAACTCGAAGCCATTGGCGTCCGGGCGCTGGCCATTCAGGCAGATCTTTCAAAAATGCCCGAGGCACGGAGTATGATCAAGGAGGTTCACGATACCTGGGGGCGCATCGACATACTGGTAAACAATGCTGGTATTACCCGGGACAGGTCCATGAGGAAGCTCACAGACGACGATTGGAACGAGGTGCTTGATACCAACCTGGGAAGCGTCTACGCCACATGTTCTGAAGTGCTGAACATCATGTTGGAGCAAAAATACGGCCGCATCATCAACATAACCTCGTTCGTTGGCCAGGCTGGCAACTTCGGGCAGGCCAACTATGCGGCGAGTAAGGGCGGTATCATCGCTTTTACAAAAACCCTGGCGCTTGAAGCTGCAAAGCACAACGTTACAGTAAACGCCATTGCTCCCGGTTTTACCGAAACTGAAATGTTGGCACAGGTGCCCGCAAATATCCGTGAACAGATCATTTCAAGAGTACCCATGGGCCGCTTCGGCCAACCCGAAGAAATCGCCCGGGCCGTCGTATTTCTGGCAGCTGAAGGCGATTACATTACAGGCCAGCAGATTAATGTGAATGGTGGCGTGTATATGTAGTTGAGTTTTGCCGCGACAAACGCGCTCAATTCCTGCGTTCGTCGCAGCTTTTTTAACAGGTCCGCGGCCCGTTGTCCGCGATGTGGAGACTGTGCCTATGTCCGAGAAACCGATTAAGAAATCTTCTTCCCCCGAATTCGAGCCTGACGTTGTGCCCCAGTCGTTAATACGAGCTGGGGAGCATGGCCGTAACCTGCTGAAGCGCTCAATCATGCGCCGGCTACGGGGCGGCGAACCCAATGCCACCAGCATCAAGAGCATTGCAAAACCTTTCGTAAAACTGACAGGAAAGCTTGCAACGCAACCTGACACCGTCATTCTCGCGCAAATGCGGCTTATCCGGGACAGCAGCCGCTTCTGGTCGGGCTTGTTGTACAGTGGTCTTGGCAAAAAGCCCCTGGATGTGGCTCAGCCCGAACCGGGTGACGGGCGTTTTCGTGACCACGCCTGGACAGATGCGCTTGCCTTTAATGTCATCAAGCAGGCCTATCTGTTATCAAACCGCTGGATTATGGATACCCTTGATGACGTGCGAGGCGTGGACCCGCATACAAGGCTCAAACTGCGTTTCTTCACGGGCCAGATGACCGATGCTCTTGCGCCGAGCAACTTTATCCTGAGCAACCCGGAAGTGCTGCGCACAACCATCCAGACTCGGGGCGCTAACCTGCTGCGGGGCCTGGCTAATCTGTTGCGCGATCTGGATGAGGGCGAGGGCCCTCTGCCTTTTCGCATGTCTGACCCCGACGCATTCAAAGTTGGTGAGAACCTGGCCAACACACCCGGGGATGTGATCTACCAGAATGAGTTGATGCAACTGATCCAGTACCGGCCAACTACAGAAAAGGTTCATCGCAGACCCTTGTTGGTAGTGCCACCCTGGATCAACAAATACTACATTCTCGATCTTGGCGAGAAAAAATCATTCATCCGCTATTGGGTAGAACATGGTCATACTGTGTTCGTGATTTCCTGGATAAACCCGGGAGCCGAGCTGGCCCATAAAAGTTTTGAAGATTACATGCTCGAAGGCCCTGTAGCAGCCATGGATGCCATCGAACAAGCGACCGGCGAGCGAGAGCTCAATACCGTGGGCTACTGCATTGGAGGCACCCTGCTGGGGTGCACACTTTCATGGCTGGCTGCCCGGGAAGATGACCGGGTCAAGAGTGCAACCTTTCTCAACAGCATGCTGGACTTTTCAGATGTGGGCGATCTGAAAGTGTTCATCGATGAAGACGCCATCAGCAAGCTTGAGAAGGCCATGGATAAACAAGGCTATCTCGACGGGGCATCCATGGCAACGGCGTTTAATATGCTGAGAGCCAATGGCTTGATATGGTCGTTCTTCGTTAACAACTATCTGCTTGGCAAGGACACTGCCCCCTTCGACTTACTGTACTGGAACTCAGACGCAACCCGCATGCCCGCGGCCATGCACAGTTTCTATCTGCGCAACATGTACCTGAATAACAAACTGCGTGAGCCTGGTGGCATTGGGCTGGCCGGCACACCCATTGATCTGGGTAAAGTCAAAGTTCCAAGCTACTTTGCTTCAGCCATCGAAGACCACATTGCGCCTTGGACTTCCTGTTATAGAGGCTCTCGCTGCCTGGGCGGCCCTGTTCGGTTTGTGCTTGGTGGCTCTGGCCATATTGCTGGCATTATCAACCCGCCGGAACGAAAAAAATACGGTTACCGAGTTAACGAGGAGGAAGGACTGGAGCCCGATGCATGGCTACAGGGGGCCGAGGAATCTGAAGGGTCCTGGTGGCCAGACTGGATTGCCTGGGCCGAGCAGTTTGGCGGTGGCGAGGTAGAGGCCCGACACGCGGAGAATGGAAAACTGCCAATCATCGAACCAGCGCCGGGCGCCTACGTGAAAGACGAACCTGCACCAGATATGTAATAGCTAGCTGGTGCAGTAGTCAGGTTTGCAGGAAACGCTGCAATTGCATTTCCTGCAAACGACTCAGGGTGCGCTGGAATGGAAAAGCCAGCGCACCCTTGGAGTAGAGTTCATTCATTGGCACGGCAGCATCCAGGTATAGAGGAACGCCCCTGTCGTAACATTCGTCGACCAAGGCAATGAACCGGCGAGCGCCGTCATCCTGATGGGTTAATGTGGGCAGTTGACGATCCCCCGCTTTTACCTGGGTCACACCATCTTCAGTACCGCGGGCAATAGCAGCTTGCTGGCTGCCACCTGCAAGTTGTGGCACGTCACTTAAAAAGAGATGGGAAAAGCGGTCGCACAACTCGATAAAGTCCTGAGCCGACAGCTTCTGCTCACACAAGTCATCATAACGACACCACAAAAGGTGCTGACTACGCAGCACTACTTTTATTTCCTGGTGCCCTATAAGAACTGGTTCACACCTGGCCTCTCCATTCTCACCAAGCAGTTCCCAAAACACCGCCTCCAGTGCTTGCGGCTGGTTAACCCAATAGCGCTGCTGGAGCACCCCGGGGTGGAGCCGATGATCTTCTCCACCATCGACACTCAGCACTTGCGTATTTTTCTTGATCGCCTCTATGGCGGGTAACAGGCGCTCGCGGTTGAACCCATCTTTGTAAAGTTCGTCGGGCGGCTGGTTGGATGTCGCCACCAGAACCAGGCCCTGAGCAAACAAATGCTGAAACAAGCCGCCAATCAATACGGCATCCCCGATATCACTGACAAACAGCTCATCGAAACACAGCACTTTGGCTTCTGCCGCTAACTCCTCGGCAAGCAAACGAAGTGGGTCCTCCTGCCCGGTCAGCTGAAACAAGCGCTGATGCACCCAGCGCATAAAATGGTGAAAATGCTGCCGCCGGGCCGGCACGGTCAAAGCTTGGTGAAAGCGATCCATCAACCAGGTTTTACCCCGCCCAACCGGCCCCCACAAATACACGCCCTGAACATCAGCAGCACCCACCTGCAACTGCTCATAGCATTGCTGCAAGCACCTGGCAGCCTTCTCTTGGGCTGGGTCGTTTTTAAAGCCTGAGGCCAGCGCACGCTGATAGGCTGCTTCAGGAGAGAGCGCTGTCGCCATAGAACTGCATGGTTTCATATAATGACAGCGGTCCCTCTGATCGAGTATGGCATCAAATCGGATAACGCGAGATAGCTGCCAGATCATGGCGGCCCGGAATATCGTCCTTGCGGACAGCCATTACCTTCGCACCTGTACGCAGTGCCCGGCC
Source organism: Marinobacter salexigens (assembly GCF_002806945.1). Taxonomy (GTDB): domain Bacteria; phylum Pseudomonadota; class Gammaproteobacteria; order Pseudomonadales; family Oleiphilaceae; genus Marinobacter; species Marinobacter salexigens. Next base: position 744,980 of record NZ_NIHC01000001.1, on the reverse strand, counting down.
CGCTATTTCATCAATCACTCCGTAACTGATTGCGTCTTCGTGTGAGCCAAACTCAACTTCACCGGTTTCATCATCCACGTAGCCATCAACCACACTGTCGATATCAATAAGCAAGCTGTCGATTCCGCCATACGTTGCTAATCGGGCTGCATCGGATATATCCGTAGTTGACCGGTTCTGCCCAGCTCGCTCTTCGAACAGGTGGTGGAAATCCTCAATCTGGCTCGCATAGTGGGCATCCAGTACAGGCCTTGCTGCACTTGCCAACTCTGCATTACTCAGATGTTCGGGGTTTCCGGAAATAGCATCAGGAAGTGCCGGAATTGCGCTTAAGGAACGGAACAATGCTTCCAATGGTTTCGCCGAGGCAAGAATCAGCGGGCGGTCGGAGCGCATAAGTACCGGGCGCAATAAGCTATTGATCTTGCGTACATAACGTGCAAGATAAGAGCTATGCTCTTGAGCGCCATGCCTGTGTCCGGTACCTGAGTAGTTCTTGATGGTTGCATCACCAACAACTGATGTGAGATCCCCGGGCATATCCGCCACTGTCACCTCTCTCGCCGGCAAGTCAGCCGACACTTCAATCAATCTCACAGCATTCTCTGAAAGCGCCAGGATATGTGCCGTATGGGGAAATGTAACAGCGCGCAGTAACGGCTTCAGGTGGAAGCGGTCGGACACCTCAACGATATCTTTCAGGTTGTTAGCCATGCGGTAGGTACGCAAAGACTCTGGCGTAGCGAGAATCGCGAGACTGTTCGCCTGATGGTTCCAGAAATCCAGATCAGCCGCCAGATCGTCAAACTGCTCTTGGAGCTGTGCAATGCGCCGCTTATCCAGGCCATTGGCTTCCAGTTGACTGACTGCCTTTTTAACCAGGTTTCCAAGATTGATTCGGCTCGCTTCAACTTCACGGCTAAGCGGCGTGGTTGGCAAGTAAATTGAGACGGCCGCATCAGAGCGAACCAGATTAAGGTCGCCAATTTCCTTGGCGCTTGGCATGTCTACGTAGTACATATAAAAACCTCCTGCAAGTTCAAGACGCTGGCCGGACGGGGTCGCCCGTACCAGTTCGAACAATCCATTCAGATCTTTACTGGGCGGTTACCCCGCCATCCACTACAAATTCAGAACCCGTGGAATAGCTTGCTTCATCGGATGCCAAATACAGCACTAAGCTCGAGACTTCTTCAGATTTAGCCAAGCGCTTTAAGGGGATGTGTTTCGCGAACTCTTCAACAGCGGCTTTCGTGTCGCCCTGCATAATCATCGGCGTTTCGATAACGCCGGGGTGTACCGAGTTCACTCTGATCCCATAAGATGCACATTCCAAGGCAGCGGCTTTCGTCATACCGCGTACGGCAAACTTGGAATCCGTATAGCCAATGGCCCCTCCCACCAAACCATTAATGGAGGACACATTGACGATAGAACCACCGCCCGCTTTTTTCATTGAGGGAACAACGGCCTTCATACCCAGGAACACCGACACCTGGTTAATCTCCAGAATGCGGCGATAATCTTCCAGGGATGTATCCAAAAGAGACTTCGCCATTGTTATACCGGCATTGTTCACCAGGATATCGACCGGCCCAAACTGTTCCTCGGCTTCCTTGATAACCTCAGCCCAGTCTGCCTTACTGGTTACATTCTGCTTTACAAACAGAGCGTTTTCGCCCAACTCGGAGGCAAGGGCCTGACCCTTTTCTTCATTCAGGTCGGTTAAAACGACCTTTGCGCCTTCATTTACAAATGCCTGAGCGTGTGAGGCGCCCATTCCCTGTGCTGCACCGGTAATAACAGCGACTTTACCTTTCAAGCGATCCATCTTAACTCCCTGTTTTTAAATAACTTATTTAATAAGGGCCACTAACATCACTATAGCAGAAGGCGCTAACTTCCGCGTCAGTATTATCCAAGACCGGCCTGAGAGTGCTGCAACGGGCGCACTACCCCTTCACCACAGCCAGAGGCTGCAACTCAATCTGTACCTCAACAAGATCGACCTGATTTCTCATTACCTCATCAATATCTTTATAAGACCCCGGCGCCTCATCCAGATCTTTACGGTTACGAATGGCATGTAAAATCCCGCGATCCTTGAGCGCTTTAACTTCCTCTTTCAGGTCGAGTGTTTTGCGAGCTTTGGAACGGCTCATAATTCGGCCGGCACCATGGGAACAGGATTCAAAAGACTCGGGCTCCCCTTTACCCTTTACCAGAAAAGACCGAGTACCCTGGGAGCCGGGAATCATTCCCCACTCACCCTTTCGCGCCCGTGTTGCGCCCTTTCGGTGCACGATAACCGTCTCACCAAAGTGCTCCTCTTCAGAAGCAAAGTTGTGCGGCTTGTTGATAAAGTCTGCAAACTCCACACCCGGCAGTACTTCCATGAAGGCCGCCTTCGCGGCCTCCATCATCAACTTCCTGTTGGCCAAGGCAAACTCAAGGCAGTAATTCATTTCTCGTCGGTACAGATCGAAATACTCAGACGACTCCGGAATGTAGGCCAACCCCTCAGACACTTCCTCCCCCGCTTCCTCATTCAGGCGCTTAGCCACATCGTTATAATGATTTGCGACGGTGAAGCCGATGTTGCGTGAGCCGGAGTGGATCATGATCCAGATATAACCATCAGACCCTTTTTGGATCTCGATAAAGTGGTTGCCGCTGCCCAAGGTTCCTATTTGATAAAGCCCGCTCTCGTACTCCTGGTTCACGATGGGTAGCTCACCTTTTCGCTCAGGCATCCAGGCTTCATCCTGGGGCTCCTCGTGGTGGCTGAAGCCTACGGGAACGGTTTCACGGATGATTTTGATAACATCTTTCAGATCGTCTGTTGAGATATCTTTCAGGTTGGTGCGCAAGGAGCACATACCGCAGCCGATATCGACTCCAACCGCGTTGGGCACAATAACCCCGCGAGTGGCGAGAACAGCGCCGATCGGCATGCCGTACCCTTGGTGGGTATCCGGCATGATGGCAATGTGTTTGTAGGCAAACGGAAGATTCGCAAGGTTTCGCGCCTGTTCCAGCGCACCCTCTTCCATTTGGTCTTCATCAAGCCAGAGCTTGATTGGCAGTTTCTCTGTTTTGATCACTGCCTTTACACCCGCGTTCATAACACCTCCACAATTCACGGTGAACAGATCTATTCAGTCGCCTTGCGCGGAGTATGTCAATGCCGGGTACTCATGCTGGAATCTAGGCCAACAGGCGCCCAATCATATTTCCCACCTGCATATCACTCACACGCCCTAGCTGGGTAAAGCGGATAGTGCCATCCCTGTCGATCAGCACCAGCGATGGGGTCCCCTGCAGGTTGAGCTTTTGCATCATCACAGGAATTGGCCCCGTTTCTGAGGGCAAATCAATGGCTATAGGAAACTGCAACCGGTACTCACTGGCAAACACCTTGAGTGCATCGGGCGTCATCACGTGGTGGTGCTCAAACACTGAGTGCAGGCCAATCACCTGCACTTCATCGCTGCGATACATCTCGTGAATGGCTGCGGCTTGCGGCAGCCCATGGGTGACACAGCCGGGACAAAGCATCTGAAAAGCATGCAGCACAACCACCTGCCCCCGCAGCTCTTCCAGCAGCAAGGGCTCGTTTGTATTCAGCCAGCTAACCACGGTTAACTCCGGGGCCTTGATTCCTCTACTGATCATACCAGCGCTCCATTAACAATCGCCCGCAACTCCTGCCGTATCGGGTAGGTGGATGAGGGGATCAGTTGCGTCATGAATATCATCACCAACTCTTCAACCGGATCTACAAAAAAGCTGGTGCTTGCCAGGCCACCCCAGCCATATTCGCCAACAGACCCGTTAGTCTGGGACTTGGCAACATCGGTTTTTACCGAAAAGCCCAACCCAAAACCGGTTCCGGCATAAGGCGCCTCGCTGAACGACCCAACCGCCAGCCCCGGAAGGTCCTGACTGCCAGGCAAATGGTTATTGCGCATGAATTCAAGGGTCTTGCGACCAATAATGCGCTGGCCCCGGAACTCCCCGCCCTGGCATAGTGCCTGGGCAAAATGAAAATAATCGTCGATGGTGGAAACCAGACCTCCCCCGCCCGACAAAAACTTTCCCTTGCGCCGGAACGGTGATGTCTCCGGATCGTCCTGAAGCTTGAGTTGATCCCCCGGCTTATACTGGTAGCACGCAGCAAAGCGATCAAGCTGTTCATCGCGCACGTGGAAGCCGGTATCAGTCATATCCAATGGGTCAAAAACATGCTTCTGCAAATATTCGTCAAACGGCTGATCCGCCAGAAGTTGCACCAGGTACCCCAACACATCGGTGCTGACGGAATAGTTCCAGGCAGTGCCCGGCGAGAACTCCAGGGGCAGTTCCGCCAGTTGATTAACCAAGGCTTCCATCGTCAGATCCTGGCTGCCATCTAGCCCCAGTTCGCGATAGGCGGCATCCACGTTGGTGCGGTTCATAAATCCATAGGTCAGGCCGGACATGTGAGTAAACAAATCGCGGATGGTCATGGTGCTGGTTGCGGGCGTGGTCAGAAAACAAGGATAGACACCGCTGCTATAAACCCGCTGTTTTTTCCAGGCTGGTATATACTTGTGCACTGGATCATCCAGCAAAAACCGCCCTTGCTCATAAAGCTGCATCATGGCAATGGACGTTATCGGTTTGGTCATGGAGTAAATACGGAAAATAGTATCCCGACAGACCGGCTTGTTGCGCTCCACATCCATAAGCCCCTGGGGTTTTACGTACGCGACCTCTCCCCTTCGAGCCACCAGTGTCAGGGCGCCTGGTAGTTTTCCAGGGTGGATGTAACAGCGGTCAAGGTGACGTTCAATATTGAGCAGCCGCCCCGGTGCGAGGCCAGCGATCTGTTTCGAATTCGTCATAGAGAAGGCGCCTTTTGGTCTGATACACCGATTATTGCATTACTCAGCGAGACTCTGCAGCCACCTCTTGTAACTGCCGAACCAGAATCAGAATTTCCCCCGCAATTACCTTGAACTTTACACGAAAAGGCTGAACACTCTAGTGGCAAACAAAAATCAAGTCCTGGCCACAGCGAGTAGCCCTTTGACTGTACCATCAGATAGAGAGGCCAAGCCCGAAAACACACGCTCCAAAACGCGCGCAGAGGCCCGCGACACCACCCGTGCACCTGACAACCTCGATCGGGAAAAACAGCGCTGCAATGTCGCGGAAGCACTAGATACCAGTGAGCAGAATTTCCGGGCTTATTTCGAGCGCTCCATGTTTGGCATGGCGAGCACTAGCCCGGACAAAGGCTGGATAGAGGTAAATCAGGCACTTTGCGACATGCTCGGCTATACAGAGCGTGAACTCCTGGCAACAAAGTGGTCTGACCTGATCCACCCTGAAGACCTGGAAGTCTGCCAAGCTCAGTACCAGCAACTGATTGACGGCACAGTGGATGAACGGTCTGTTGAAAGGCGGTTTATTCATAAATCCGGCGGCTCCATCGATACTCACCTTGCCCTGCGTGCTGTTCGAAATGCTGACCACAGCTTTGCGTACGTGGTGTCGCTGATCGAGGACATTTCACCCCGGAAGATGGCAGAGCGCCGCGAACAGATGCGACAAGAGACTTTGGAGAAGGTCGCCAAAGGCGGCTCTTTGGAAGAGATCTTGTTACAGGTTATCGAATCGACCGAGTCCATTCTCTCCAACTCCATGTGCTCGATCCTTCTCTTGGACGACGAAGGGAAACGCCTGCTGACTGGCGCTGCGCCCAGCTTACCGGGCTTTTTCACCAAGGCCATTAACGGCCTTAAGATTGGGATGGGTGTTGGCTCCTGTGGAACTGCGGCCTTTACGGAAGAGCGCGTTGTCGTCGAAAACATCGCATCTCACCCCTACTGGGATAACTTTAAAGAACTGGCGGCTTCAGCCGAGCTTGGCTCTTGCTGGTCGGAGCCCATACATTCTTCGTCGGGCAAGGTCTTAGGCACCTTTGCTATTTATCGCAGAGAACCGAGCGCCCCTGATGAACAGGAAGTTGTACTGATAGAAAGGGCCGCCAACCTTGTAAGTATTGCCATCGAGAGAAGCCGCGCAGAAGAAGAGCTCCACCTTGCCTCGTCCATCTACAAAAACACTGCGGAGGCCTTGCTGGTTACCGATGCCAGTAACAGAATCGTTGCACTCAACCCTGCCTTTACCCGCATAACCGGCTACACCCTTGACGACATCCGAGGCAAAGACACTTCGTTTTTTCGTTCCGGTCGTCACCCCGCCAATTTCTACAAGGCTATCTGGAAAGAGGTCGCCTCAAAGAATTTTTGGCAAGGGGATATCTGGAGTCGTCGCAAAAATGGCGAAGCCTTTCCTGCTTGGGTAACCATCAGTGTTATTCACAATGATAAAGGTGACATCCAGCGCCATGTATTTATGGGCTCTGATATCACCGACAAAGTTCGCACAGACGAGCTGGTTTGGCGCCAGGCAAACTACGACTTTCTGACCGGTTTACCAAACAGATACATGTTCCAGGATCGGCTTGAACAGGAAATCCGAGCGTCTCTAAGCCAGAAAACACTGCTAGGGCTCTTGTTTATTGACCTTGACCACTTCAAGGATGTAAACGACTCCCTTGGGCACCCTGTGGGCGACCGGCTGCTGGTAAAGGCTGCAGAGCGTATCAGTGGCTGTGCCAGAGGCTCAGATACAGTGGCCCGCATGGGGGGCGACGAGTTCACTGTTATCCTGCCCCGGCTTGCAAACACGATTGATGGTGAAAAGGTAGCTGAGCAGATCATCAGCTCACTGGCAGAGCCATATTTAATCAATGGCCAAAAAATTTACGCTCAAGCCAGCGTTGGCATCACCTTCTGCCCAGACGACGCATCCGACGTTGACCTGCTCATCAGCAACGCCGACCAGGCCATGTACGCATCGAAATTGGCGGGGCGAAACCGGCTGAGTTACTTTACCCAATCCTTACACGATGAGGCTCAGAACCGCCTCAAACTGATAAGTGAAATGCGCACGGCTGTTCAAAGCGGGCAGTTCGAGCTTCACTTTCAGCCCATCATCGATCTTGCGTCCGGAAGCGCCAGCAAGGCAGAAGCACTGATACGCTGGAACCACCCAGAGCTTGGAATCATCAGCCCGGCCGAGTTTATCCCTTTGGCGGAAGAGACCGGGCTAATCGTTGGAATCGGCGACTGGGTGTTTCGGGAAGCGGCAGCCCACGCAAAGCGTTGGCGCGAGTCATTTGATCACGGAGTACAAATATCGGTAAATATGTCACCGGTGCAGTTTCAAAGCGACGCTCTGAATATCTCAGACTGGCTGCATTATCTCCAAATGCTAGGACTGGAGGCAGAACACCTGAGTATCGAAATCACCGAGGGTCTGCTGCTCAATGCCAGCAACAACGTGAAAGACAAGCTGCTCCGATTCCGGGATGCTGGGGTTCAGGTGGCCATTGACGACTTTGGAGTAGGTTACTCAGCACTTTCTTATCTGAAACGGTTCGATATCGACTACCTCAAAATTGACCAGTCTTTTATACATAGCCTTGAAACAGACCAGAATGACCTGGTGCTCTCTGAAGCCATTGTGATCATGGCCCACAGGCTCGGCCTGAAGGTCATCGCCGAAGGCGTCGAAACCGAGGCCCAACGCCAGCTACTGCTGGAAATCGGATGTGATTACGGCCAGGGATACCTGTTTTCACGCCCTCTGCCCACCGCGAAGTTTGAAGAATTTCTTGTAAATGCCAAGGGGACTGCGTAAGCGATCACTGGGCACACCCAACGATCAACATCTGCACATTCCCGCAACCCCAGCTATGATTTTAATTGACCCATATCAAACAGGAGCCCAAGTATAAGGGCTAGGCTCCATTGACACAGGAAACAAAAAAGGTGCTGTTATGAAAGGAAGCAAGCCACATCGGATCAGCCTGGCATTACTTTTTGGAATCCTGTTCATCGGCGCCGTCTTCGGTGCAGCTGCACTGTATGCGACTCAATGGTCTTTACACGCAACCTCAACGAACGAGTTCTGCGTCAGCTGTCATTCCATGGATGTGCCGAACGCCGAATGGCAGTACACAAGCCACTTCGCAAATGCAAAAGGCATTCAGGCTGGCTGTGCCGATTGCCATATTCCGAAAGAGGGCTTTGCCTTCCTCAAAAAGAAACTGACCAGCGGCATCAGCGACCTGTACGCGGAGATCATGGGCGGCATCCCTGATGCAGAAGCCTATGAAGCAAAACGTGGCGCCATGGCCCGACACGTTTGGGCCGAGATGGAAGCCAACGACTCGGTCACCTGTCGCAGTTGCCACAACACAGAATTCTGGGATCTCTACGAGCAAACCGAGAAAGCCGCAGCCGATCACAGCACCATGGCAGAAACCGGGGAAACCTGCATCAACTGCCACCGTGGCATCGCTCACTTTCCCCCAGACTTCGGCCAGGAAGCGCAAGCGGCCGCTGGCGAGCTTGATCGAATAGCCGCTGACACGCCCCAAAATACACAAACACTCTACCCCATTCGCGAGAGCGGGTTGTTTGAAAGCCAGGATGGCAACAGCAAGATTGCACGCATCCTGCCTGGCACAAAACTGCAGGTACTCGAGCGCGAGGACACTTGGCGCAAGGTTCAGGTCAGTGGCTTTCAATCGCCCGGGGTGGAACAGATTACCTATCGCAATCCCGGCAAGCGGATCATAACCGCCATTATCGAAAATGAAGGCCTGCCGCACCTGTCGAGCATGGGGGCAGACAACGACGCTGGCTGGGACCAAACCACGATAACGGGCTGGATCAAGGCTGAAGGCATGGTTGGCGACGTGCACTTGCTCTGGACTTACGGAGAAGAAGTCAATAACGCTTACTGCGGCAGCTGTCACGCCGTCATGGGCCCCAAGGACTACACCGCCAACCAATGGCCATCCATGGTCAACGCCTACGCCGACCGCACCTCAATCAGCGATTCTGACAAAACGCTGCTGACCTTTTATCTGCAAACGCAGGCAAACGACATGCCGACGCAAGGAGAAAGCGATGAATAAGCTCTGGAACATGAAGCGGAGAACCTTCCTGAAAGGTGGGGGCAGCCTCCTCGCCGGCGCACTTGTATCGCCGCTGGGTACGGTACGCGCCTTTGCACAGGATATGCGCAAGACCATTATCACCGCCGCGCACTGGGGGCCGTTAAAGGTTACCGTGGAAGGCGGGCGGATTATCGAGTCAGGCCCCGCACTACCCAATCGCCGCGAGAACTATCTGCAGAGCGTCGTGGCAGACCAGGTTCACCATCGCGTGCGCATCAAACAGCCAATGGTGCGCAAGGGCTTTCTGGATAACCTCGATAACATCGAAAATCCGGACGGCAAGCGCGGCAAGGATGAATTCGTGGCTGTAAGCTGGGAACGCGCCTACGATATTATCGAGCAACAGCTAAGGCGCGTGCGCAAAGACCACGGTGCCGAGTCGATCTATGGCGGCTCCTACGGCTGGTACTCGGTGGGCAGTCTGCATTCCGGCCCTACGCTTCTGAAGAGGTTTTTATGGCTCACCGGCGGCTATGTCAATCGCGTAAACTCATACTCCACGGGTGCCATCAGCGTGATCATGCCTCACGTTATGGGCAATCCGGAGACCACCGTGCCACAGACCACCTGGCCGGTCATTCTCGAGAGTTCGGATGTGGTTGTGATGATTGGCGCCAACCCGATGAACACCCTTGAGATCGCCTGGTCTGCTTCCGATGAAGCGGGCCGCATGTATTTTGAGAAGCTGCGGGACAGCGGCAAGCGTGTCATCATCATTGACCCGATGCGTTCGGAAACCGCCAAGTTTTTTGGCGACAAAGCCGAGTGGATCGCACCGAATCCGAGCACAGATGTACCGCTAATGCTCGGCACCGCCCACGAACTTCTCAAGACCAAACGCCACGATCAGGCGTTTCTCGATAAGTACACCGTCGGCTTCGATCGCTTTGCCGCCTACCTGCGCGGAGAAACCGACGACACCGAGAAAACGCCCGAGTGGGCGGCGGCCATTTGTGGTGTTCCCGCAGACAAGATCCGCGAACTGGCGAAGCTGTTCGCGGAAAACCGCACCATGCTGATGTCTGGCTGGTCCATGCAGCGCGCTGATAAAGGCGAACAGCCGCACTGGACGCTGGTTACCCTGGCCTCCATGCTTGGCCAGATCGGGCTGCCCGGTGGCGGCTTCGGGTTTTGCTACCACTACTCCAACGGCGGTGTCCCGGCCCATAAGAGTGTCATCGTGCCAGGCATCAGTGCCACTCCGGACGCGCCGCACCTGGCCGGCCAGGTCGAAGATACGAGCAAGTACACCATACCGGTGGCACGCATCGTTGACGCTCTGGAAAAGCCGGGCGAGCCGCTTGACTACAACGGTACCACGGTTACCCTGCCGAATATTCGTCTGATCTGGTGGGTCGGCGGCAACCCGTTCCACCATCACCAGGACACCAACCGTCTGCGTGAAGCATGGCAGAAGCCCGAGGCCGTCATCGTCTCCGAGATCTACTGGACTGCAACCGCCAAGCATGCGGACATCGTGCTGCCAATCACCTCCTCGTTTGAGCGCGACGACATCACCATGACCGGTGACTTCTCCAACATGCACATAGTGCCCATGAAGAAGGTTGTCGAGCCACAACATGAAGCCAAGGACGATTACGAGGTGTTCCGCGAGATGTCGGCGCGCTTTGGCGTCGAGAAGGAATTTGGCGAAGGCCGCAGCCAGATACAGTGGATCAAGCACTTTTACGATCAAGCGAGTGATGTCGCGCGCGCGCAGCGCGTTCGCATGCCGCGTTTCCAGCAATTCTGGGAGGCAAACGAGATCCTTGAAAATCCAGCAGATCCGAGTCGGGCGAACTGGGTACGCCATGCAGATTTCCGCAAAGATCCGATCTTGAATCCACTCGGCACGCCTTCCGGCAAGATCGAAATCTTCTCCCAGACCATCGACGATATGAAATACGACGACTGCCTTGGCCACGCGTCCTGGCTGGAGCCGGTGGAATATCTCGGCAATGCCACGTCGGATTACCCGGTTCACCTGATCACTCCGCACTCCGCTTATCGCCTGCACGCGCAGCTCAACTACTCGAAGTTGCGTGACAAGTATGCGATAGCAGACCGGGAGCCAGTGACGATTCACCCCAAGGACGCCGCTGATCGCGACATCAAGGCCGGTGATCTGGTGCGCATTTACAACGAACGCGGGCAGATCCTGTGCGGAGCAGTGCTTGACGATGGAATCAAGCGGGGCGTGGTCGCGGTGCACCAGGGCGCCTGGTACGACCCGTCGGACAATGGCGACAATGCGCTGTGCAAGAACGGCAACATAAACGTGCTGGTGATCGACAAAGGCACCTCGAAACTCGCCCAGGGCACCTGCGGTTATACCGCCCTTGTACAATTCGAGAAATTCACCGGCGATGCGCCCGAGCTTACCGCCTTCGAACCGCCGCTTGGCGCAGCCTAACAGCTAGCACCTGGTGTCTTGCCTGAAACAGATGTAAACCTGCTTCAGGCAAGACAAACCCGGGGAATGGCCAGTTTTGAAATCATTGTATTTCTCCATGAGATATTCTCTGCCATCCTGTCCTCAAGTAAATGTGTGGTTGCCCACCTTCAGATTTGTACCTTTGTGTAATCAACTTTTGCAAAGTGACAGTACCGGTTAATATGCGCCAAGTTGAAACATTACTTTTCCAATCAAGGTGTTGAACTTATGAACCTCACGCTACGGATAGCGTTTTACGCTCTCGCAACAATCATCCTTGTCGGTTGCAGTGAACCAGAGAAAGCCACCTCCCAGCCTGTTATTCAGCCAGTCAAAGTGATGACGATCGGAAGCGAAGACGCAACCCTGGTCCGTGAGTTCCCCGGTACAGTGAGGGCGAGTCAGCGGGTTACCATGGCTTTTCAAGTGCCTGGTCGGTTGGTCGAGTTCCCAGTGAGGGAGAGCCAGACAATTACCAAAGGCACACTGCTCGCCAGACTGGATCCGTCAGACTACAACAGTAATTTTTCCGCCGCACGCACGCAGATGACAACAGCCGAGGCAAATTTTAAACGGGCCAAAGACCTGATCGAGAAGAAGTACATTTCCCAGGCTGAGTACGACAAGATCGAATCCAGCTATAACGTTGCCCAAACCGAATTTGAGAAAGCCCGGAAAGCCCTGAACGAAACTCGCCTGATAGCGCCCTTCGAAGGCGTAATCGCCCGCACTTTTGTCGATAATTTTCAGGAAGTACAGCCCAAAGAGCCGATTCTGAACCTACAGAACAATCGCGAACTGGAGGTTGTGGTGGACATACCGGAAAACCTGATCGTACGCTACAGCAGTACGGGTGGCCGCATCGACCTAAGCGCTCGTTTCGACGGCATACCCAACCGATCCTTCCCGCTGGCGATAAAAGAACATGCCACCGAAGCCAGCCCCGATACCCAAACTTTTCAGTATGTACTTTCCTTCGAAGACACCGCGGGCCAGAACCTGTTGCCCGGGATGACGGCCATCGTTCGTGCGCAACGAAAATCGGACGGCGGCAATGGCGAGACACTGATAGCGGTACCGCTGTCTGCCGTGGTTGCAGACAGCAATCGGCAAAAAGTTGTCTGGATTATTAATGATGACAACCGGGTCAGTAAGCGCCCGGTGGAGACAGGTGATCTGGTAGGTTCCAGCAGCATTCTGATTACCTCCGGACTGCATACGGGGGACACGCTAGCCACTGCCGGTGCGTCATCGCTCACCGAAGGCATGCAAGTAAAACCCATCCACAAAGTGGAGTTCTGATTCCACGATGAACATAGCCGAATGGAGTATTAAAAACAGCACCATCACTTGGATTATTGCCCTTGTTATGGTCGCGGTTGGTTATCATTCCTTCAACAACCTGAGCCGCCTTGAAGACCCCGAATTTACAATCAAAGAAGCCAAAGTTGTTACCCCCTACCCTGGGGCAACCGCCAGCGAGGTAGAAGAAGAGGTTAGCAACCTTATTGAGCAGGCTGTTCAGAAAATGGAGCAACTGTTCTATGTCGAATCCCATTCTTACCGGGACAAGTCCATTGTCTCAGTAAAAATTCTCGACCAATACGGAAAATCAGAACTGCCTCAGGTTTGGGACGAACTTCGCCGAAAAATAAGCGATGTACAGTCCAAGCTCCCACCCGGCGCCGGGCCTTCGCAGGTGATTGATGACTTTGGCGATGTCTTCGGTGTCTACCTGGCCATCACTGGCGACGGCTACAACCAGAACGAACTCTATGAGTTCGCCAAGTTTCTGAAGCGAGAACTGCTGCTGGTCAACGATGTGAAAAGCATTGAGCTATTCGGGGAGCCCAAGGAAACAATATACGTTGAGCCTTACAAAGAGCGAATGTCAGCTCTGGGCATACCTCCCGCTGCGATATTCAACGTGCTGGGGGATAAAAACACTGTCGCCTATGCCGGATACGCCCGCGCCGGCGAGGCCCGCCTGGCCGTTCAGGTTTCCGGCGAACTGGAATCCGCAGAACAGTTCAAATCTCTGATGATATCCAGCCGGGGTCGCGGTGGCAGTCAGATTGTGCTCGGAGATATCGCCAACGTATATCGCGGGCAACAGGACCCAGCCACAAACATCCTGCGCTTTAACGGCGAACAGGCCATTGGTCTGGCCATTTCAACCCGGGCCGGCGGTAATGTCGTTACCATGGGTGAAGACCTTGACACCAAACTGGCGCAGCTGAAACCCAGGATTCCCTTAGGCATAACCCTTAACCCGATTTCGATTCAATCGGATGCGGTGTCAGAAGCCATTAACGGTTTTACCTTAAGCCTGCTACAAGCGATCGCTATCGTGGTACTCGTGCTGCTGGTATTTATGGGACTGCGCAGCGGGCTGATTATCGGTACGGTACTGCTGATCACTATCATGGGCACGTTCATTTTCATGAACATATACGGCATCAACCTTGAGCGCGTATCGCTGGGGGCACTGATTATTGCCCTGGGCATGCTGGTTGACAACGCCATCGTGGTCACTGACGGTATTCGCATGCGCATGCAGCGGGGGGAAGACTCTCTGGCAGCTGCCAGTAAAGTTGTCAGCCAAACGGCTATTCCTTTACTGGGGGCCACTGCCATTGCCGTAACTGCCTTTGCCGCCATTGGCACATCTGAGGATCTCACCGGCGAGTATACCCGCTCGCTATTTTCAGTCATCCTGATTTCTTTATCTCTGAGCTGGTTCACTGCAGTAACCGTGACCCCTTTGATGTGTCAAAAGTTTTTGAACACTGCAACAACGGACTATGGCCAGCAAGCATATTCTTCCACTTTCTATAGCAACTATCGCAGCCTGCTTCACTACGCCATTCAGTATCGATGGCTATCCATTGGCATCATCGCCGCCTTGTTTGCGTTAGCGGTATTTGGGTTTGGCTCGGTAAAGCAAAGTTTTTTCCCAGACTCGACCCGACCTCAATTTTACGTTGACCTGTGGTTCCCGGATGACTCTGATATCAGCGCCACTTCCAACGGCGCCCGCGCGTTTGAAGACATACTGGCCGGCTATGACGGCGTCACCCAGGTAACCACTCAGGTCGGCGGCAATTCACCCCGGTTTTTGTTGACCTATCCACCGGAACAGCCCAGCTCTAATTTTGCACGTATTCTGGTAGATGTTGAGAGTTACGAGACCCTGAACAAACTAACCGAGAAAGCCCTACAAGAGCTGGAACCTCTGCGCCCAGGCGTTTCCGCTAACGTCAAAAAGTTTGTGCTCGGGCCCGCAACCGGAGGCAGGATTCAGTTGCGCATTTCCGGACCGGATCCAGAAACCCTGCGTCAATTGGCCGGCAAGGCAAAGGAGGTACTGGCAGCACACCCTAACGTAAAAGGGTTACGTGACGAATGGGGCGATCCGGTGAAGGTGATCAAACCTGAGATCGCAGACGCTCAGGCCCAAAAACTGGGCCTGATTCGTGCCGATATAGCACAGTCGATGGCCTTTGCCGTTGATGGCGTGCGTGTCGGCACCTACCGTGAAGGCGATGAGTTACTGCCGATTATTTCCCGGGCACCGCTGAACGAACGCATGAGCCTGAACAACCTTGACCAGGTATCGATATGGAGCCCTGCTGCGCAAGGTATGGTGCCCCTTGGGCAGGCAGTCTCCGGTTTCGATGTTGGTTTTGAGAATGCTCACATCTGGCGCCAGGATCGCACCACCATGTTGCGTCTGCACTTCGACCAACGTACCGGATTGTCTTCAGAACTTCTGGCCGACATTAAAGCGGATGTGGAAAAGGCATTAAATGCCGATGTGCAGGAGTACCTCGACCTGTCAGATGATGCTGACGTACAACACACAGGCAAAACCATTCCGCTGCGCTACCGTGACCGCATTCCCGTTGCAGACATGTCCGGATATTACTTCGCCTGGGGCGGTGAGAATGAAGATTCCATTAAAGGCGTAACCTCCATCGCCGAATCCATTCCGATGTTCTTCGGGCTGATGGTGTTCATCGTGATCGCCCTGTTCAACTCCATTCGCAAAACTCTGGTGATCTGGCTGGTGGTGCCACTGGCTATTATCGGGGTAACCGCGGGACTGCTGTTGTTTAACCAACCCTTTGGCTTTATGGCACTGCTGGGGTTCATGAGCCTTGCAGGTATGCTGATCAAAAATGCCATCGTACTGGTGGACCAGATCGACGTCGAACTGGCCAGCGGTAAAGCTCCTGTTGAGGCCATTGTCGATTCCGGAACCAGCCGCCTGATTCCGGTCGCAATGGCAGCACTGACGACGATTCTCGGCATGCTGCCACTTTTGGCAGATGCCTTCTTCGTCGCCATGGCCGTCACCATCATGTTTGGACTTGGCTTCGCAACGATACTCACACTCGTGGTGGTGCCGGTTCTGTACGCCACCTTGTTTCGCTTTCGCAGCTAAAGTGTGACCCGCCTGCGATCAATCTGTAAAACGTTAAAACGCATTGATCGTGGGCGAGCAAGAAGCCAGCTACGCAGCCAGACTGAACACTGCTCAGGCATGAGACAATATGCCGCAGCCTGAAGAGCATTTAGTCCTCACCTCCTGTGATACGTTAAAAGTATAACAATATACCGCTTTTAGCCACGGGCCAGTTGAAAGGCACCGTGAGGAGGTTTACATGTCTCGATTCACTTTGAGTCCTCCAAGCCTGGGGCGCCGCCAACTGCTCAAATTGGGCTTGGGTGCAAGTGCTGCCAGTCTGTTACCGCTCTCCAGCGTCTTTGCCAACACCCTGTCGACGAAGGCCCGCATCGTCATTTTAGGCGGCGGGGCTGCAGGCATGAGTATGGCCAATCGCCTGGCAAGGCGATTGAGTGGCGCAACCATAACCGTGGTGGAGCCAAGAGAGTTGCACCACTACCAGCCGGGCTGGACGCTGGTCGCCTCTGGCGTTTGGGAAGCCGAACGGACGCTGCAGCCCAACGCAAAATTCCGCCCCGCAGGCATTGAGTGGGTGCAGGGACAGGCAGCAGGTATCGACGCTGGCCAGCGCCGTATCACTTTAGCCGACAGCAGTACTCTGGATTACGACGTGCTGGTGGTGGCAACGGGTTTGCAACTCAACTATCAGTTGATTGATGGCATGTCACCTGACCTGATTGGCAGCAACGGTATTGGCAGCGTTTACGCAAGCCTGGATGCAGCACGCCGCACCCGCGATGCGATTGATGCCTGGTTGGCGGAAGGCGGAGGCAAAGGCATTTTCACTTCGCCACAAACGGCCATCAAGTGCGCCGGCGCACCCATCAAAATGACCTTCACCACGCTTTCGCGAATTAAAGCAGAAGGCGTCCGCGACCACTTTAATCTGGACTATTTTACTGGCGGCGGCGGGATGTTCAGCCAGCCCTGGATTAACGACTTTTTGAAGCAACGCTTCGACCGTGAAAATATTACTCGTCATCATTCACAGTATTTGTCTGCGATTGATGCCGGGGCCAAACAGGCCCAGTTCACCTCTAAAGACGGCAGCACCGAAGTGCGTGATTACGACTTCATTCATGTGGTGCCGCCAATGAGCGCGCCTGATTTTGTGAAAGACAGTGATCTGATCGCCCAGAGCGGCGCCTTCCAAGGGGAGTGGCTGGATACCGATATTCATACCCTGCAGCATAACCGCTACCCGGAAGTATTCGGTATCGGCGACGTAATAGGCGCACCTATCAACAAAACCGCCGCCAGCGTCAAAGCACAAGCGCCGGTTGTGGAAGCCAACATTCTGGCCTACTTGCAGGAAAAACCGCTGCCAGCCCGCCATAACGGCTACACCTCATGCCCACTGATTACAGACATTGGCAAAGCGATGCTGGTGGAATTTGGCTATGACAACAACATGGAGTTCCTGCCATCTTTCTCTTTCATCGACCCAAAAGAAGAATCCTGGTCAGCATGGGTGCTTAAAGACTACCTGTTGCAGCCCGCTTACTACGCCATGCTCGAAGGCCGGGTTTAAGGAGATCAACCATGACATTTTCCCTTGCCGGCATTTTCTCTGTCCTGTCCAACGCCATCCAACCGTTTTTGGTGCTGATACTGACTATTCTGGCAGTGCTGGTAGCGGTTCAGTTTACTGCAAGAATACGCAGCTACCGAACCAAAGCTCACCAATACATGCCGGCGATGATCGTTGCGCTGCTGGTAGGCGCTTCATCGGTTTGGTGGCTGCCGCTGCTGACCCACTCTCAACTGGCTTTCGTAACCACGGCCATTGACTGGCTCGCACTTATAGCTGCAGCACTGGGCGTTGCCCTGTTGGTCTGGCTGGTACTGCACCCACTGAGCTATCTGATCCGCGGTCCGCGCTAAGCGCTTTCTGAGTCCACATCCCTTATCGCCTGCACCAGCGTGTCAGGTTCCTGGGCGCCGGCGATGAGGTACTTGTTGTTAACAATGAACGCCGGCACAGCCGACACGCCCGCCTTCTGGTAAGTGGCTTCGTCTTTCCGCACTGCAACAGCGTATTGATCAGAATTCAGCACATCTTTGGCCTGCGCTGCATCCAGCCCCAGAGTTTCAACACACCGGATCAGAACATCGTGATCGGCCACATTCTCTGCCCTGCCGAAATAAGCCTCAAACAGAGCTTTCTTCATGCCGGTTTGCTGACCCTGCTCTCCCGCCCACTTAATCAGCCGATGGCCATCGAACGTATTACAAACCCGGCGCTCCTGTATCTTCTCGAAGTTAAGACCCAAATCCTTTGCAATAGCCATCATCTGGTCTTGAGTAGCGCGCAACTCCTCCTCGCTACGACCATACTTACGAGCAAGGGCCGGTAAAATCGGCTCGCCATCGCCACTGCTATCCGGGTTCAGCTCAAAAGCATGCCACTGAATAGTGAACTCAAACTCTGAAGCCAGCTGATCCATGGCCTGCTCCAGCCGCGCAAAGCCAATGGCACACCAGGGGCAGGCAATGTCGGAAACGATATCAATATGAATATTTTTCATGGTGGATCCTGAGGATTTCTGTATGGACTTTAACGTCAAGAAATTTCTAAAACCACTATATGCACACATCATAATGATTGCACAACCTGCCCACTATATAATCTGAGCGTTCACAACTGCCGCCAATAACAAGGGGGAGCAATGGAATTTACATTTCTGGGCACTTCTGCCGGAACGCCAACCCGCTCTCGCAATGTAACCGCCCTTGCCTTGTCGAATTCCGGCCACAAATTCTGGTACCTTGTGGACTGTGGCGAAGCGACTCAGCACCAACTGCTACGAACCCGTTACTCTGTTATGCAGTTGCGGGCGATATTCATCACACACATCCACGGCGACCACACCTTCGGCCTGCCTGGTCTGCTTGCCAGTGCCTCGATGCTCGGCCGCACAGAGCCACTGGACATTGTTGCCCCTGTGCAGACTCACCGTTTCATCACAGCGGCGCTCGAAAACAGCGACTCTGGCCTCAGCTACACGTTGAATTTCATCGACTCAGAAGCTCCGGATTTCCGCTGGCAAGATCAACAAACAGTTGTCACGAACGTGGCGTTATCCCACCGGGTACCCTGCCGTGCCTATGTGTTTACTGAACGCAACCTGGAGCGCCAGCTGTTACAGGAAAAATTGATCGAGGACGGAATCGAAGCCGGCCCGAACTGGGGCGAACTGCAGAAAGGCATGGATGTAGTACTGGAAGACGGGCGCACCCTCAGAAGTGATGATTACACTCACATTCCCCGCGAGGCACGCCGCATGATCGTGGCCGGTGACAATGATGATCCGGGCTTGCTGAACGAGGCCTGTACTGGCAGCCATGTACTTGTTCATGAGGCCACCTATACACAAGACATTGCCGACAAGGTTGGCCCCTGGCCTCAGCACAGCTCAGCTGAACAGGTGGCTCGTTTTGCGCAACAGGCCCGGCTGCCTAATCTGGTGCTTACCCATTTCAGTTCCCGTTACCAGTCTGTGCCTGGCGGCACACCCCACATCAACCAACTGGCTGCTGAGGCACAGGAGCACTTCCGGGGTGAGCTATTTCTAGCCAGGGACTTCGATAGCTACCGGCTGGAGAAAGACCTTTCTTTGAGTCGCCTGAACCACTAGTTCCTTCTCTTCCCCGGCTTCTTCTCTACTTGCAATGTTGAGCTGACAGCATTATTGAGTCTGTTAAAATCCCCCCAACTTAACTTCTGCCCCCCAACAGGCCGCCATCAATGAAACTCAACCCCTTTAACACTCGCATCGGCCTTGCTTTGGGCGGCGGTGCAGCCAAAGGCATTGCTCACATTGGCGTCCTGAAGGCTTTTGAAGAGGAAGGGATTCAGGTTCACTGCATTTCAGGCACCAGTGTCGGGGCACTGGTTGCCAGTTATTATGCTTTTGGTCGCCCGGTGGAATCCATACTATCCATTGGCTCTGCCCTCAACCTTTCCAAAATCCTGAACTTTACCTTCGAGCGCGGAGGCCTGTTCAGCACACAAGCCATCCGGGATATGATTGAGCGGGATCTTGGGGACTGTCTCATCGAAAACGCCAATATTCCCCTCGCTATTTGTGCAACGGATATCGAAACCGGTAAGCAATTGGTGTTCAGAACAGGGAATCTGGCAGACGCGGTCTGTGCATCCATGGCCGTACCTGGCCTGTTTGTTCCGGTAGAGGTGGATGGACGGATTCTGGTAGACGGTGGGCTGGTTGAAAACGTTCCTATATCACCCTTGGCCAAAATGGGAGCGGGTATTACCGTCGCCATTGATCTCAGCCATGTCAGCCAGTACCAGAAACCGGAAGACACCTTTGATGTAATCAGCAATGCCATCAACATTGCGATTGATTTCAATACCCGCAAGCAGCTGAAAAAGGCAGACATTGTGGTACCGTTGGACTTGAGCAGATACAGCCTCACCAACAACGCCAAACATGTGCAAGAGCTTTATATGGAAGGCTACCACCCGATGAAGAAAAAGATTCAACGGGTGCTCTGGTACAAACGGACCAACGTTTTCATGTATCTTTTCAAAGGCATTAAAAAGCTTCTGCCTATAAAGGTACCCGAAATTATCAAAGACTTTAAAAACCACGTCTTTGCCAATCGGAATCAGAACGACTAACAGGCGCTTAAGCGCGCGCCAGTGCCCTTTGCCCAGGCAATTAACAGCCTTTTGGAAGAGTAAAGTAATTTGCTACGTTTCAGGATACTTCGGGGATGGAACAGTGAAAGACTGACCATCCGCCCGCAAAAAATACCATTTCGGCGCCGCCTTGCTCGTGCATCCGTGGCTTTGTTGTACCGCACGAATGAAGCCGGTGAAATGGAGTTGCTGTTCATTCAAAGGGCCCGACGAGAGGGGGATCCCTGGTCTGGCGACATGGCCTTTCCCGGAGGCAGGATGGAGCCCGGAGACTCCACACCCAGGGCTGCGGCTGAACGGGAAACCCTTGAGGAAACCGGTGTCGACCTGCAACGCCACGGTCGCTTTCTGTTCAGGTTGTCTGATCTGATTACCCGACAACACAGCCGCTGGCGGCCGATGATTGTCACGCCCTATGTTTACGAGTGGCAAGGACCCCAAACCGAATCGCCTAACCACGAAGTGGCACGCATGGTGTGGATCTCCATCGACTATCTCACAGCAAAAGAAAACCAAGGCAAGCTTTCCTGGCGCACGCCTCTTGGCACCTTGAAGATGCCCTGTTGCCGATATCAGGATTACTGCATTTGGGGCCTGAGTTACAGCATGCTGCAGGAGTTTTTAGCACTTGGCATTGAACCTGGCCGGGAAAATCCTCGCTAGGGTACACTTAACCAGCATGCTGCAGAGTCGGCGGAAAGATACCCCATCGTCATGGAGCAAGATATGACCCACCAAATTGACATAAAACACCTGGACCGATGCGTTGAGTTAGCCGCTCAAGCGCTGGAAACCGGCAACCCGCCGTTCGGATCAGTGCTGGTGGATGAAACCGGCACTGTAAGATTTGAAGACCACAACCACGTGGTCGGAGGCGATGACACTCAACACCCCGAGTTCGCCATTGCTCGCTGGGCAGCGGAAAACATGACACCTGAACAGCGTGCCGAATCAACGGTATACACTTCGGGAGAGCACTGCCCCATGTGCGCTGCCGCCCACGGCTGGGTTGGTCTTGGCCGTATTGTTTATGCCAGCTCCTCCAAACAGCTGGCTGCCTGGCTAAAAGACATGCAAGCACCGCTACCACCCGTGGCAACCCTCCCCATCAATAGCGTAGTGCCCGATGTGCCCGTGGAGGGGCCATTTGCGGAACAAGCGGCGGCCATTCATGAGCTGCACAAGCAATTTCATAACCAGAGCAAGTAGGCTTGGCCTGATTTTCAAAGCGACTGGCGTATCACCTTCTCGATGGTTGCCGTTGGTAGCACAACCGGATTGGCCTTCATGGACGAAGCGCCAGCGGCAGCCTGAGTGGCAGCGACTACGTGCTCTTCCTTCACACCAATTGAAGCCAACCCCGGCAAGCCATTCTGCGCGATCCACTCATGGAAATGGGCCAGCGCCTGCTCTGCCGGCACCTCAAACGTTTCAGCAATCCAGCCAATTACATGGCCGACACGAGCTTTATGATCAGCCTCGGTTACATTATCCCGATTCGCTGCAATACCAGCGGGCAACAAAGCACCGCAAATAGCCCCATGGGGCGCACCGCACAAGCTGCCTAGCGGGCCTGCGATGCCATGCACAACACCCAATCCGGAGTTAGCAAGTGCGAGTCCACCAAAGAGACTCACCTGAGCCAAAGCATCACGAGCGTCTTTGGACTCACCTTCCATCAACTGCTTCAACGCACGAAGCCCCTTGGGGATAGCTTCTTTACACAACATATCTGTGAACAGATTTGATCGTGACGAAAGATAGGGTTCGATAACCTGAGTAACCGCATCCAGCCCGGAATACAAGCTGACCTGCATGGGGCAATTGTCGGTAAGTGCCGGGTCGACCAGCGCGAGGTCTGGCAATAGCTGGTTATCCCTGAGGCTTACCTTGCGCTGAGCCTCCACAACATCTATGACCGCATTACGGGTAACTTCTGCACCGGTACCCGAAGTGGTTGGCACCAGAATCAAAGGCAGGCGCCTTGCCGATAGCGGTAGCCCATCACCCACCACCTCCAGATGACTTAAAAAACCTGTTTCACTGGGCAGCATGGCCGCCAGCACCTTGGCCGAATCCATAACCGAACCACCACCAATCCCGACTACCAGATCAACCCCCAGCGATTTACCTTGGCTAATGGCGGCTGTAAGAGTGTCCAAATCAGGCTCTTGTTCAATAGGCAGCGTCTGGACGATATCGATAGACGTGAGTGACTCGAACACTGCCGAGAGCCTGCCCGGGTTTTTGCCGTGCACAATCAATGCGCGCGAACCCAGCTTGGCCGCCCGGTCGTTCAGTTGCACTATGAATCCCCGCCCAAAAAGAATCTCCGTGGGGGTTACCAAGCTAAATGTGCCTAACATAGACATGTCGTCCTGAAGGGAGGAGAGATGGCGTTAGAATTATGTGCCCGGCTCTTTCAGGCTTTCAAACGCCCCGGGATAACGCCGCTTCATCTTCGCCAACCGGTATATGGTGATGAAATTGGTAACCAGCACCATGGCTTCGGCCAAGGTTCCACCTACCGAGCCTATGGCGATATTGTTCAGCATCCAGGCAGTCGCCCCTGCAGCAAGAATTAGCCGCAAAGGAATGCCTCTGAGCATGAACATTCCTACGGTTCCGAAAACGGCCGCCGCAAGGGCAAAAAAATCTACAGGGCTGCTCCAGGTTATCAACGCTGCCACAAAGTTCACCGCCAGCACGGCCAGCATCACCTTCCAGTTTCCCACATACCGCTGGGCCAGCATGATGCGGCCGATCACCAACATGCTCAGAACTGCAGCTGTCCAACTACCAAACAATGCAAACTGTAGTGCAAAGGCCACATTCGCAGAAATCAGCAGCCCCATCAGCCGATCATCGCGCTTGCTGGCAAAGCCTGCAATGCAGAAGCCCAATGCAATCAAGCTGACAATCTGGCCCGCCAGCTCTGTGTATGTCATCTGATCAAGTAAGAGCATGAATAGAGCCTACGATAAACATGCCTCAGATTGAACTGGCAGGCAGGCTCTGACCTCAATACGCCTTGCGATAGCCACCCTGATAATCAAATATCCGTTCCTGCACCTGCCAGTAGTGCTTCTGTTTACGGGCAATCACAAAATCCGGTGCAGGCATCAAAGCCTGCACCTCAAGCACTTCATCAATCCTGCCAAACTCGCGCGGAGCTTGGCTATTCGCGAAACGCCTTCCAAACAGTTTGTTGAAAACGTTACGTTGAGCCGGTTTGCTGAAATCAAACGACTCGCTGAGTTCTTCCCCGTCTTCGCTGTGATAGGTAATTTTCAGTTTGCTGCCCTGGGCGCTCAATGTAATTCCTGCACAGCGGATCACCATGGCATCTTTCAGCTTCAGGGCATCTCTTAGCTGATCATCCGGATCGATAATGGCTTTTTTACACTGGTGGCAATTTCGGGCGGCGATATCATTCTCGGCATTGCAGTGTGGGCACTCTTTGAAACGAAAACGGTAATCGCACTGTTCAGGGCGCTCGCTCGGCGCTCCAGACTCACCCTCTTCAGCAGGCTCCAGCAGCCCCTGACAACGGCGGCCATAGTGCTCGATCACTTGGCCGTCGCTGTCTGTTTTACCCCAGAACACATTGGCAAACCCGCAGTCCGGGCAGAATACCTGCACCGGTTCGCTATCGGGGTTTGGTTTCCTCTCCCCCACTTCCGGATGATGGAGATTCACATTATTGCCGGCATAATCAATCACCAGGCAATCCTGCTTACCCTCGTCCAAGCGAAGACCACGACCTACGATCTGCTGATACAAACTCACCGACTGGGTAGGGCGGAGAATGGCGATAAAGTCCACATGGGGCGCATCAAAGCCAGTGGTGAGAACAGATACATTCACCAAGTACTTTAACTGCTGCTGCTTGAAGCGCTGAATCAGCGAATCCCGTTCGTTTTGATCGGTAGCGCCGGTAATCAAAGCCGTTTGATGTTCGGGCAGATAACCAGTGATTTCCTTAGCATGCTCCACCGTTGCCGCAAAGATCATCACCGCCTTACGCTCAACCGCTAAGTCCATCACTTGCTCGATAATGGCGCGGGTTACACGCTGATGTTTGCTCAACAGCTGATTAACGTCATTTTCGGTGTATTCACCAAAGCGGTTCCGGGGTAGCGCGGAGAAATCGTATTGCGTTACCGCAGCATCGACCAACTTGGGCTTGGTGAGAAATCCACGGTTAATCATATAGCTCAACGGCAGTTCGTAGATGCAATGCACAAAGGGCTTATCCTGTTCACTACGAACAAAGCCCCGGTAGTGATAGCGATAGATCCAGCCCATGGCCAACCGGTAGGGTGTGGCGGTCAGCCCGAGTACTTTGAGGGAGGCATTCCGTTGCCGGAGTAGATCAACGATTGTTTGATACTGGCTGCTGTCATCATCGCTAACCCGATGGCACTCATCGATGATGACCAACGAGTACTCATCCCTGAACTGCTCCAGATTGGCCGATACAGACTGCACACTGGCAAAAGTGACCTGGTGCAGGTTTTCCTTGCGATTGAGCCCTGCAGAGTAGATACCGCCCGTTAAACCATAACTCTGGTATTTGGCGTGATTCTGCTCCACCAGCTCTTTGACGTGGGCCAGCACCAGAATCTTGCGCCGGGCAAGGCAAGCCAACTCGGCGATAACCAGGCTTTTACCCGCACCGGTTGGCAGCACAATAACGGCAGACTCATCAGACTTCCGAAAATGCCTCAAGGTGGCATCAACGGCTTCCTGCTGATAGGGCCGCAGCTTGAAAGGAGCATTCATTTTGAACTGCCCCTATTTCTCTATGCGCGACCGTGTGCCTGGGATTGCACCTGTTCAGCATCTACCCGAACAAAGATCGAATCCGCAGTCACCGTAAGAACGTCACCGGCCCAGATCTCGCAGATTACTCGGCTCTTACGGCCTACTTCGCCTTCTACTCTGGCTTTTAGGGTCAGCTTCACACCCATCGGCGTCGGTTTGATAAAGGTAAGATTGAGCTTGCCGGTAACGCAATCAACGCGTGGCAGACTGCCCGGCTCACGACCCTCTGCACGATAGTGATAGGCCATAGCAGTCCAGTTGGAATGACAGTCCACCAGCATGGCCAGAAAACCGCCGTAAACGAGCTCCGGCCAACCGTTGAATTTCGGATCCGGTGTATGGGCACACACCACGTGAACACCGTCCTCATGCCAATAACTTTTCAGCTGCAGGCCTTCGGGGTGGACACTTCCGCAACCGAAACAAACCCCATCGGGGGCGACGATATCCTGCAAGGCGGGGGAAACATTGCTCATGTTCATAGACTCCTTCACGAATCCACTCATTTAAGCGGCAAAAACCGCAACAAGGTCCGCATAATACCTAAATAATGGTACGACAGAGGCAGTGGCAGCAAGAAAACAGCAAGATTAGTGCAATACGAAAACGAGAAGTACGAAGCACAATGTGATGTTCACAGTCCAGATGGCCAATAAAACAAGACTTGGAAGAAGCAGGTAGGCGGCAATGCCTGTCGATATAGCGGAAAAGTCGATCGTAATAATCGACACTTATTCACTTACCTTAACTAAACCATCAACAAGCGCAACAAATTCCGAGATCGGAACGGGGCGACTGAAATAATACCCTTGGTACAGATCACAACCGAGCCCTTTAAGAACGTCCAGGTGAGACGCGTGTTCCACCCCTTCAGCCACAACATTAATGCCAAAGTTCTTGCCCAAATCGATGATGGATTTAACCATCACCAAATCCATCTCGTCATCCAGCAGGTCGCGAGTAAAGGAGTGGTCAACCTTGAGCTCATTAATGGGCAGATGCTTCAAATAACTGAGCGATGAATAACCCGTACCAAAATCATCCAGAGAAAACGACAATCCGAAGTCTACCAACTTATTGAGCTTTTCGATTATTTCTTTGGTGTCACCCAACAAAATCGTTTCTGTGATTTCCAGCTTCAGTTTGGAGCGATCAATACCAGATTCCAAAACAATTGCTTTTACATTCGAGACAAAATCTCCAGACCAAACCTGCTTGGCACTGGTATTAATGGATAAGCTTAAGTGCTGGTATCGCGAATCGGATTGCCATTCTTTTAGCTGCCTGCAGGCTTCGGCCAGTACCCAATCACCCATGGGTAAAATAAGGTCTGACGCTTCTACTACCGCTATAAACTCATCAGGGCTGAGTAACCCACGCTCAGGGTGAGCCCAGCGGATAAGTGCCTCTGCAGCTACCAGGTTTTGTTGCTCATCATATTGAGGTTGGTAGTGCAGAACAAACTCATCTTGAGCCAATGCATGCCGAAACTCTCTCTCTAAGCTCGTGGCCCTGTCAATCTCTTCTTGTATGACTGGATCAAATACTGCGAAATCATCCCGGCCTTTACTCTTCGCCTGATACAGCGCCAGGTCAGCCAGCTGCAACAATTCAGAGGCCACCTTCAAATCAGGCTCAAAAATGGTAATTCCAACACTTGCTGTTACGGCATACTCAATCGGTGGACGATTATTATTCAGTTTTATTATTACTTCCTTCCCAATTGCCGCACGGATGTTTTGAGCAACCAGTTTTGCTTTAACGGCCGCTTTTTGCGGGTCAGAATCCAGATCATTCAAAACGACAACAAACTCATCACCACCAAACCTGGCAACCGTATCATCCCCACGCACCAGCGAGCTGAGTCGAGCCCCCAATACCACAAGCAAATCATCACCCGCATGGTGTCCATAGGTGTCATTCAGATTCTTGAAGTTATCCAGGTCTATAAAAAAGACTGCGCCGCATTTTCCGGAACGCTTGCAGCGATCAAGTGCCAAGCCCAACCTGTCACTCAATAAGGCGCGATTTGGAAGCTTGGTGAGGGAGTCATAAAACGCCAGCGTTTCTATTTCGGCTTGATCTTTTTTTTGCTGAGTAACATCCTGAATAATTCCGGCCAGCAGTAGCGGTTTGCCTTCTTCATCGCACTCTATAATGCTTCCGCGGTCCCAGAGCCATATCACCCTGCCGTCCGGGCGTTTGAACCGAAACTCAATGTCATAGGGGATGTTTTTCTCTAGCAACGCCTGAAGAGCGTCGGCTACGCGCTGTTTGTCATCCTCCACCACGCGAGCCATAAAGTATGAAAACGACCCTTTAGTGCGCTGAACCCCGGTAATTTTCTCCCAGCCTTTGCTGAACAGCACCTCATTGGTTTTCGTATTCCAATCCCACATTCCTTCCCGGGATACAGCCAGCACATGCTCTAACCGCTTGGCGTTAAACTCAGCCAGATTCTTTAATTCGGTTATTTCGCTGATGTCCTGAGCAATGACTGCAATGTTCAGCTCGCCGCTGCTGTTTCTAAAAGGGATCTTCAGAGACTGGAAATGGCGGATTTCGCCTGTGTTGCTATCAGTGGAGTCTTCATAAACCGTTTCAGGTTTGAAGCGCCGCATGATGCCCTGGACATTCTTTTTGAAAAACCGGCCCTGCTCCTTATTGCCAGTGAAGAAAGAGTCCTCTCTCCCAATCATTTCTTCTGGTGTGGTGCCGTACAGTTTAGCAACGTAATTGTTTGCAAAAACAAAGTTGCCATCCCAGTCTTTGGCCAATATAGGCTCAGGTATTGCGTTCACAATGTCAGATAACAGCCTGTTCTTTTCTCTTTCTGCATCCAGCTGTGACCGATGTGAATCGTCCATGACCTTGTTGCCTGTTTTGTAGAACCTTGAAACTAGCCTAGTGATATTGAGGTGTCAAAAAACAATCGTATATCACCCCCGCAACATGGCACAGCGCACCAAAAGCCTATGGGGGGAAGCACTCAATCCTATTATAGACCGAGCCACCAGAGTCCTTCTCGCTCTCAAAAAGCACAAACTGATTCACTTGAAACGACCCGAAATCCATTTCCTTTCCGCCCTCCAGCAGGCTCTCAACTGAACCGGTCGGACGCTTGAACCTGCAGAGAGTTATGTGGGGGTGAAATACCCGGTCCTCCGTAGCTATTCCGAGCTGATCCATTTGGCGCTTGATTGAACTGTGGAGCAGGGCAATCGACGCCTGCGACTGGACGCCTGCCCAAAGATTCCGGGGGGCACGAGGCCCGCCAAAGCACCCCAGCCCCGCAATATTCAGTTCGAAAGCAATCAAAGGAACACAGCGGGCCGCCTCGCGAACTGCCAGCACACGCTCTTCTTCCAGGTTGCCAAGGAACAGCAACGTAAGGTGCAGTTGCTCATCACTTTGCCACCTGGCACCGGCCACCTCTGCCCTTACCTTCAACAGGCGCGATTTAATTTCAGCGGGAATATCCAGTCCGAAGAAAAGTCTGCGCACGGTTTCACTCCTGAAAGCCAATCACATGCAACATTAGAGGCACCCCTTGGCGAACCCTCAATGATGCCCGCCCGGCCCATGAGCGTGCCCATGAGCAACTTCATCCGCATCGGCATCGCGTACCTCGATGATTTCGATATCAAATGTGAGGGTTTTACCCGCCATCGGGTGATTAGTGTCGACATCGGCAAACTTGAGGCCGACCTTGACAACAACCACATGACGAGGGCCCTGCTCGGTTTGCACCTGGGCGACCATGCCCCGCTTCCAGCGTTTTGCGCCAACCAAATGTTTGATTGGTACGCGCTGAACGGCATCGGCCTTGCGCGGTCCGTAAGCTTTTTCAGGAGTGATGGTAACGCTAAAAGTCTCGCCAGCCTCGCGACCTTCCATAGCTTCTTCCAGACCTCGGATAACGCCGCCGTGGCCATGCAGGTATGCGTTTGGCTTGCCGCCATGGGAGCTTTCGACAACATTGCCTTGTTCATCACTGACGCTGTAGTGGAACAAGACGACTTGATTCTTTTCGATTGGCATAGGGTTCTCTGCGATGGTTTGAAAATGCCATTATAACCAGCACTGATGGCGACTCCAGCACTGCCTGCGCTCCGGTTTTTTAGCTGAAACCACTCAAGCATTCTATAAACCGAAGTTCCAGAGAGTTTTGCTATGTTGACTTTTTCCTTCGGACATCTTTTACCAAATAGGAATTACCTGGCCCACGCTTCAGCTCAAAGAGATCGATTGCCTTGATCAGACTGCTCAAGTTCTTATAGCCGTAATTTCTGGTATCGAATGACGTCTTGTTGGATATATGCGCACCAACAGGCCCCAGAGCAGCCCATCCATTGTCTTCTTCCGTGGCCTCTATGGCTTGGCGCAGTAAATTGATCAATTTGGTGTCAGACTTTATGTTTTTGGTTTTAGTCTGGGCTGTTTCATTATTATTGGGCTCTTCGTCCAGAAACAGAAACTTGGAACAAGCGTTCACAAATGGCGACGGTGTTTTTCGCTCGCCGAACCCTAAAACCACCTTGCCCTCAGCCAAGGCGCGAGTGACCATCGGCGTGAAATCACAGTCAGACGATACGAAGCACATTACATCTATGTCCTTCGTATACATCACATCCATCGCGTCAATCACCAGTGCGATATCAGAGGCGTTTTTCCCTTTGGAGAGATCATATTGCTGTATCGGTTGAATGGCATACTCATGCAGATGATCCTCCCAAGCCTTCAGGGAAGCTTTCTTCCAGTTTCCGTATGCCTTTCTTATGGTTACGACCCCATACTTGGCAACTTCACTGAGAACATCTTCAAACTTACTGGCGGGCGCATTATCCGCATCTATGAACAACGCAATTTTTTGCTTGGAATCACTCATTTACATCTACACCTTTTTGAAAACATGGTGCCGGCAGGCCAGGAACGAACATGAGCGACAGGCAATACACAAAATCACCAGCGCCAACACAGTAAAAATGATGATACAGGCTGTCAGATAGGTGCTGCTATAGAACCCTGCCAGGCTGTCCTGAATTGCCTGAATATGAGACCCTTTCCCGCATCACAACTCTTGGTTCAAGAGCCTTGTTAACTTTCAGGGAATCACGACATTATGCAAACACTGCCAACCTTCACAACTCTGCGCTCGATGCGGCAACTGGCGGCGCTGCTCATGCTGGCATTTCTGCTGACCGGTTGTGGCATCAACAACATTCCCACCTACGACGAAAAGGTTAAATCCGCCTGGTCGCAGGTTGAAAACCAGTATCAGCGCCGGGCAGACTTGGTGCCTAACCTGGTGGAAACCGTGAAAGGCTTTGCGGCTCAGGAAAAGGAAACGCTCACGGCAGTTATTGAGGCGCGCTCCAAGGCAACCTCCATTCAGGTTGATGAGAGCATTCTGAACAATCCTCAGAAGCTCCAGCAGTTTCAACAGGCTCAGGGTGAGCTCAGCAGCGCATTGAGCCGATTGATGGCGGTTTCCGAACGTTATCCGGACTTGAAGTCGAACCAGAACTTCCTTGCCCTGCAATCTCAGCTTGAAGGCACGGAAAACCGCATCGCTGTGGCCCGGCGTGATTTCATTCAATCGGTAGAGCGATACAACACGGAGATTCGCACCTTCCCCGGTAAAATCTGGCACAGCATTCTGTATAGCGATATGGAGCTGCGTGAGAACTTCGAGGCCACGGCTGAAAACGCAGACGAAGCACCCAAGGTGACGTTTTAAATGCAATTTTCTTCACGGCACTCCTTGCGGTACGCCTTTATTCACCCCGTTGCGCTCATACTTGCCCTGATGGTACTGCCGGCATCAGCGGCTCTGGCGCAATCTACGCCGGAGTTTCCGGAGTTAACCAGCCGGGTGGTGGATAACGCAGATATGCTCAGCACAGCCACCGAAAGCCGAATAGCCCAAATGCTTGAGGCCCATGAACAGAGCACCACAGAACAGGTTGTGGTGGTCACGGTGCCGGATCTTCAGGGTTATGGCATAGAGGACTTTGGCTATCAGCTAGGCCGCCACTGGGGCATAGGCCAGCAAGGTGAAGATAATGGCGCTCTGCTGATCGTTGCCAAGCAGGAACGCCGGATCCGGATAGAAGTGGGCTATGGTCTGGAGGGACGTCTTACCGATGCAGCTTCGGCCACCATTATCAACCGGATAATTGCCCCCGATTTCAAGCAGGGCCAGTTTGAACAGGGCATTGCCAATGGTGCTGCCGCCATGGTGCAGGTTCTGGGTGGCAAACCCCTGGCTGTGCCGGAAAGGACAGGCAGCGGCACCCAGGAAAAGCCCAACCCCAAGTTGGTAATCTTGTTCTTCATTATCATTATGGCCATCATTTTCTTCATTGGTGGTGGCCGCGGCCGAGGCGGGCGCACCGGTGCAGCGCTTCTAGGTGGCGCACTGTTAGGTTCCAGCATGGGAGGGCGTGGCGGCGGCTTCGGTGGTGGCTTTGGCGGCGGGGGCGGAGGCTTCGGCGGCGGAGGAGCATCTGGCGGCTGGTAGCGAACAAGGATTCACCGGAAAGACAGCCATCAACTCATTAAACAGTGATACCCCATGACATTACTAAGCAAGCAGGAACAAGAACAAGTTGCGGCCGCTATCACTGCGGTTGAGCGGGAAACCGACGCAGAATTGGTAACGGTGTTAACCGCCCAAGCCGACAATTACGCCTATATCCCTCTGCTCTGGGCCGGGGTCATTACGCTTTTGGTGCCCGGCATCATCAATTACTTTACCGACTGGCTATCGGCAGACGTCTTACTCCTGAGCCAATGGGGAATGTTCGTTGTGCTCAGTCTGGTGTTCCGGACACCTGGCATCAACAGGCGGCTGATTCCCCGGTCCGTAGGCTATTGGCGTGCTTCAAACCTGGCACGGCGACAGTTTCTGGAACAGAACCTGCACCACACCGCAGGCGCTACGGGCATGCTGATTTTCGTCTCTGAAGCCGAGCGCTACGTCGAGATTCTGGTAGACCGGGGTATATCAGACAAAATAGGTAATGACGCCTGGGAAGATATCATTGCGGCATTCACCAAACACGTGAAACAGGGCGAAACACTGAAGGGCTTTATTTCCTGCATTGAAGATTGCGGGAAGCACCTGGAAGCCGAATTGCCCGCCACTCACCAGAAAGATGAACTGCCAAACCATCTTGTTATATTGTCTTAGAGGCCCTCAAGTTGCTCACCGGTAGTCGGGACAATTGCCTGAGTTTTCGCCCGGCGAGCTGTTCCAGGACAACCCTCTGTTCAATCGATTTTCTGTTTGAAATCAACTAAGCTCGAAGTTCACTCCTCATTTTAAACGGGGGTACACTTTTCGGATGCGTTACCGCCTGTTTCGTCAAGGAAAATTACAATGAAAAAACTCACTTTGAATACGCTGACGCTCAGCATTTCGCTGGCTTTGGCCAGCACAGCTTTTGCTTCTGACTTTAGCGACATGGACCCTGTCACCCTGCGCCTTGCGCACGTGGTCAACGAACAGGATGGCTTCCATATTGCCGCTGTAAAATTTCAGGACCTGGTTTCAGAAAGAACAGAGGGCGCAGTTAGCATAGAGCTTTACCCTAACGCTTCGTTGGGTGACGAACGCACCCTGCTGGAAGGTATGCAGATCGGCACAGTCGATATGGGCGTAATCACCAACGGCCCGGTAGCCAACTTTGTTGAAGAAATGGCGGTTTTCGAGCTGCCGTTTTTGTTCCCTTCACCGCAAGCAGCTTACGACGTGCTCGATGGACCCATCGGCCAGGAACTGCTCGATAAACTCTCTGGGGTTAACCTGAAAGGCCTGGCCTATGCCGAGCGTGGCTTTCGCAACCTGACCAACAGCGAGCGCCCGGTCAACACGCCAGAAGACATGGACGGTCTGCGCATTCGCGTGATGGAAAACCCGGTGTATGTGGACACCTTCCGTGCGTTGGGCGCCAATGCTATTCCAATGGCTTGGACGGAAGCCTTAACGGCCATGCAGCAAGGCACCATTGATGGCCAGGAAAATCCGGTTAACGTGGTTCACTCCTTCAAGCTCAACGAAACCCAGAACTATATGACACTATCGCGGCATACCTATGCCCCGGCAATCTTTGTTATGGGCATGCCCGCCTGGACCAAGCTTCCGGAAGCGGCTCAGGATGTGCTGGCCCAAGCTGCCCAGGAAGCCGCCGAGCATGAGCGCGAGGTAAACGCCGAAATGGCATCCAGGCAGCTGGCCGAGTTGCGCGAAGCCGGCATGCAGGTCAACGACAACCCGGATATCTCAGCCTTTCAGGCGGCGGTGGCACCGGTGTATGAAAAGTACGGCAAGCAGTTCGGTGATTACCTGCCACGCATTCAGGAGGCGCTCAAGTAAGTGACAACAGCAAATCAATTGCTGCTAAAGCCACTGAAGCGAGTTGAGCGCGGGCTGGATGCAATCCTCCAGCCCGTGGTCTTTGCTGCCATGGCGGCGCTGATTGGAGTGATTACTCTGCAGATTGTCTCCCGGGTACTCTTCAGCGCGGTCGGCTGGACAGAAGAAGTCAGCCGCTTTCTGCTGGTTTGGATCACCTTTTTGGCAAGCACTCTGGCGTTTCAGCGTGGCCGGCACATCGCCGTAACCTTTGCCGTAGACGCACTACCCGTGCGTCTGCGACAAGCCGCACGCATTGTCGCTACGCTGGCGGTGCTAGCCTTTCTGGTGGCGCTCGTGGTGATTGGCTATCGCTACATGCAAGTTCAAAGCTTTCAGAAATCCGCCTCTTTGCGTCTTTCCATGACCTACGTTTACGCCGTGATTCCGCTTAGCGCGGCCATAATGTGCTGGTATGCCCTGGTGGATTTGGTAGAGCTGGCAGTGGACGGCGAACGCGTTGAGGATTCTGCTCCATGACGCTGCTTCTGTTCGGGCTGTTTTTCGGGTTCATGCTGCTCGGCGTACCTATTGCCCTGGCGATCGGTGCCAGCACCATGGTCGCACTGAGCCAGGCCGGGGTGCCGTTGATGGTCGTCACCCAGCAGATGTTTCAGGGCATCAATTCGTTTGCCTTGGTGGCCATTCCCATGTTCATTCTGGCCGGCGATCTGATGGCCCAGGGCAAGGTGAGCGAGAGACTGGTCAACTTCGCAGACTCGCTCTTCGGCTTTCTGCGCGGAGGCTTGTCGTTGGTATCGGTGATGGCAGGGATGTTCTTTGCCGCGATCTCAGGCTCCGGTGCTGCAACTACCGCGGCAGTAGGTTCAAGCCTGGTGCCGGAATTGCGCAAGAAAGGTTATGACCCGGCATCCGCCGCCAGCCTGATTGCCGCAAGCGGCACCCTCGGGGTGGTGATCCCTCCTTCCGTGCCCATGATTATCTACGCAGTGATTGCCCAGCAATCCGTAACCGAGCTGTTCCTGAACGGCTTTTTGCCGGGGCTGGCCATGGGGCTGGGGTTGATGGCGATTGCGATTACCCAGGCCTACAAGCGCCAGTACCCCAAAGGCACACCACTCTCGCTGCGCACCATATACCGTACGCTGAAAAGCGCGAGTTGGGGGTTGATGACGCCGGTAATCATTCTGGGCGGCATATTCTCAGGCATCTTCACACCCAGCGAAGCAGCGGTGATAGCAGTCAACTATGCACTGCTGGTCTCACTGTTCATCTATCGCGATCTCAAGCTGAGAGATGTGTATCGCATCCTTATTCGCTCAGCCATTACAACCTCAGTGATCATGTTGGTAATCGCCACCTCGGCGGTGCTGAGCTGGACACTCTCAAGCTGGCAGGTTCCTGGTGCCATTGCTCAAGCCGTGCTGTCCATGTCTACCAACCCCTACATCATCATGCTGCTGGTGGTCGGAATAATTTTGCTGACCGGCGTGTTCATCGAAACCGCCAGCGCTTTGATCATCCTGACACCCGTTTTGCTGCCTCTGGTACTTCAGCTGGGAATTGACCCGATTCATTTCGGCATCGTCATCGTTGTGGGATTGGCGATCGGCATGGTCACCCCGCCGGTGGCAATCAACCTCTATGTGGCTTCCTCAATCACACAACTGCCTCTGGAGCGCATCACCCGCGCAATCATTCCCTACTTGCTAGGGTTGATCAGCGTGCTGTTATTGATCGTATATGCTCCGATTTTCGCCGGTTGGTCAGGAAATTGAGTACTGGCCCGGGATTTCGGATTTCTTAAACATCACGCTTTTGAAAAGGGCGGGGAATATGATTTCGCCTGAGTACAGCCAAGTCAGGGCAAGTAACCTCACTCCCGACATGTTAACAAGCTCCCTTGGCCTTCAAGCTACATAGGCCTCACCCTGCTCAAAGCGTGCTCGCACCCAGGCAATCTGGGTGTAAGCCGTTGCCAACTGATAGTGCGGCGAATCCTTGAACGAGCGCCAATTGCCACCCCACACCAGAGGTCCAACGGCGTATTCAGCAACCGCGTCGTAATCACTCTCCTTCGTTGAATAAGAGCCGTCCTCTCTGAAAATGCCAATATCCCAGGCAATGCCAAAGTTGTGATTGCTCTGCCCTCCCCGCGCTCGCGTCACGACCGGGCCAGGATTGCCGTAACGCCCTTGGCGAAAGAGCTGATTCTGCTCGTGGTACGTGCGGGTTCCGGAAATAATTTTTACATTTACACCTCGGCTCAATGCCCGGGTCATAAACTGACGAGCCTCCCGCTGAGCCCGGATAGACAACGAAGAAATGTTCTGTTCCGTGCGTCGGTCAAAGGTGCCAAGTTCGCCCCTGAGCTTTTCGTATTCGGAATCGAAGGCAGTAGAGGCCGCCTCCGACATTCGGCCCCACAATCCATCCAGGGCACCCTGATAAAAGCCTTCCGATTTGAGCAGACGCTGAAAAAACAGCACATCCTCGCCAAACAATCTGTCGCTCATCCTGAACCTCCCGGGTGATCCTTGGTGGTAGCAATGCCCGACCACAAATTACCACTTTCTCTGGGCCCTATAACTTCAGAATATATCATTTTCAGTCAAAGCTGAGCACAAGCTCAGTTTCCAACAACAAAAAAACCCGAAGTATCAGATTCGAGGCTTTTTCGTACTCTGCACTTTTATTTTGCCTCAAACCCCCAATATATAATGCTGCAATTTCCAGAAAACACCTCGCAGGACGTGACCATGAACGCCATTCTCAAACAGTTCCTTTTTGTTTCAAGCATCTATTTACTGGCACCGACCGCCAGCGCTTTCAGCTTGAATGATGCCTTATCAAACGGGACACAAGCCCTATCTTCAGCAACGGAAGTCACTGGCGAAGCTCAACAACTGGTCGGCTCACTTCAGAATCAGCTTGGAATCACCGAAACTCAGGCAGTTGGTGGTACCGGTGCTTTATTGCAGTTGGCAAAAAACGAGCTTGGAGCCGGCACTATGAGCTCTTTGACCAGCAAAGCCTCTGGCCTCTCCAGCCTATTGGGAGGAGACAGCAGTCTGAGCGAAAGCCTGCTTTCCAATATTTCGTCCATGAGCGAGGTGCAGTCAGCCTTCTCAATGCTGGGTATGGACAGCGCCATGATCCAGCAATTTGTACCGATTATTATGGGGTTCCTGGGAGACCAAGGGGTTGGCTCCTCATTACTTGGCCCGCTGCAAAACCTATGGTCGCCTGCCGGCTGAATGACAACACGTTGGCAGCCTGCCAGGGCGGTTTCCAACTCTAAGTGCAACACCCGGTTTAATGAACGCCTGATGGCACTCCTTCTGTTTTGTTACTAAGCTGAGTGTACAGGCAGTCTTACTTTGCCCCCATGCAGGGAGATGCCGGATGACGCGTACTCGATGCCCGCCGCGAACGGCTATCCAGGATCGGCCGCCCTGGTGCGTATACCTAACGATGATTGTCGGTTTTTCCGTTCTGCCTGCACTGACCTGGGCGCGGGCAGACCTGATGATCGGGCTTGAAGCGCCGGGCAACGCAAACGCCGGCGAAGACATCAGCGCTTCCCTTACCTTGAATGTCATAAACCGCGGTGATCGCATAGCCCAAGGGACTCGATCGTCCAGCAACGGCTATATGATCGACATTTTTATCACCCGCAACTCCATGCCCACTGGCTATGCCCGTTACGATGAACACTACT
This sequence comes from Marinobacter salexigens, assembly GCF_002806945.1. Taxonomy (GTDB): domain Bacteria; phylum Pseudomonadota; class Gammaproteobacteria; order Pseudomonadales; family Oleiphilaceae; genus Marinobacter; species Marinobacter salexigens. The sequence goes on along the minus strand of NZ_NIHC01000001.1, from coordinate 707,399 downwards.
TCGATGGCGTGCTGCTCAAGGGTGGGCGCGTCAGCAATACCGATGATTTGCCTCCGCGGCAACGCGCACACTATGTCAGCTCCGCAATACTGCCAACAGACATTCCACCCGGCCGCTATCAGCTCTGCGCCCGTATAGACCCGGGAGATAAAATCCGGGAAGAAAGTGAAGACAACAATACTCATTGCCAAAGCCTTTCAATCAATCTGTCCCCCAGACTGATTCCAACCCTGCCTAGGTTTGAGGTACTCCTGCCCGAACACCGAGACCTGGAGCTAGGCATCATCGGGCCGGAGCGGGGCAACCTTGGCCCGCCTCCTGTCACGCCGGAGACGCCGGTCGACACATCCGACGCAACACGAACCATTCTTGAAGACGGGTCTATTGTCCTGAAATGGCCGGATGGTTCACAACGGCACCTGAGGCCGGACGGTCTGGTTGCATACGTCAGTCCGGATGGCACCGTAATGTCTCCCATAGCCCTCCAGGTTCAGGGCGCCGATCTGCCGGAGCTGCCCGAGGCATTGAACGACTGGGGAAGCTTCCTTTCCAGCGACCTGCTGGCCATCCTCAGAAACATCCTGACCGACGCTGAATTCGCAGCCTTCCAGCAAACCGAAGCCGACAAAGACTATTACCAGCGTATCAACTGGCGCCTACGCAGTATCCAGTTCCTGACCGCCCTGGAGGGCGATGAATAGTGCGACTTTGGCATGCATTAATCGTAAGTGGCTTGTTGTTAGGTCCCCTGTCGATTACCTGGGGCGAGGACCGTGAAAACAGCCCCGAACCGGCCGATACGTCACGGATTGATGCTATGGAGGCCGCCCTCGAAGCGGAAGACAATCAGAACAGCTTCGAACCACTGCAGGCCCCGGCGGTGATCTCTGGCGAGTTATTGGACGCCGAAGGGCGCGCTGCCATGCAGGCCGCCCTCAAGGCCTACTACGACTACCGCACGGAAGGATACGACCACCGTAAGCGAGTATTTGAGTGGCAATTGTTGTCATCCAGGATCATCTTTGTCGTTGTGATCGTCCTGGTTGGTGCCGGCATCTATTTTTCATGGCTGCAGTTCCGGGCAGACCTGAAAACGACCGACAAGGAAGGGAATCGGGGCGTCTCCACGCTGGAAGCCTCGACCTCAGGCATCAAGGTCAGTTCACCGGTACTGGGTGTGATCATCCTGGTGATCTCGCTGTTGTTCTTCTATCTGTACCTGCAGTATGTCTACCCGATTGAGGAAATACTATAAACCACGTGGCGTCGTTCCCTGAGGCGCTCAGCCCTTTTTGATTCATTGACAGTGCTCCGCCCTCCCAGCTCCTGTTACAGGGAGTAGCCGAACATAATTCAGTGGCGAACCCCATTTATTCTCTTCATTCCAGAAACCCGGGTCGGGGTTTACGAGATCCGTTCCGTAGGTCTTCCAGAGAATCTCCTGTGTCCAGAGGCTGTTGATTAGGATACAGTTTCATTGTTGCACAGAACCCACCAACTTCAGGGAATTTAAAATGTTAAGTTCATCAGAAGGCAAGAAAGTCCCTCAGGTTTCGTTTCCTATTCGTCATGACAACGAATGGAAAACAGTAACCAGCGACGAACTATTCAACGGCCAAACAGTCATTGTATTCGCTTTACCAGGCGCGTTTACACCAACCTGTTCAAGCACTCACTTGCCGCGCTACAACGAGCTAGCACCGGTATTCAAAGAGTTGGGCGTAGATCGGGTGATCTGCTTATCGGTGAACGATCCTTTCGTGATGCAGGCTTGGGCTGAAGATCAGCACGCTGACAACATCGAGTTTCTGCCTGACGGTAACGGCGACTTCTCCCGTGAAATGGGCATGCTGGTCAGCAAGAGCGACATAGGGTTTGGCGACCGCAGCTGGCGCTATTCCATGCTGGTAAAGGATGGCACTATCGAGAAGATGTTCATTGAGCCAGACAAGCCTGGTGACCCGTTTGAAGTGTCCGATGCCGACACCATGCTCAATTACATCAAGCCAGATGCAACCCTGCCGGCACGGGTAAGCCTCTTCACAAAAACCGGATGCCCTCATTGCACCCGCGCCAAAGTGCTGCTGCAGGATAAAGGTTTCAAGTATGAAGAGATTGCTCTGGGCAGTGGTGGCTTGTCATACAGCACCCTGCAGGCTGTAACCGGCCGAGGCACTACTCCGCAAGTCTTTATCGATGGCAAGCTAATTGGCGGCGCCGATGAATTAGAGGCTTTGCTGGCCAAGTAATAATCACCAGGCCAAGTGCATTCGCGCCTGAACCCTAGCGGTTCAGGCGCGTTCTTTTCGGCAACTCAGCCATTATCATTCCCCCACCTTTCCCTTTAGAATAGTCGCCCCTGAAAGCTCAAAATTCACTCAGATATCCCAATCTGTACGCGATTATTTGATGACTCAAACACCCTCACATTCTGCCGGGGTTACACCGCCCAGGCTGCTGCAGCTGCTTGCTCAATCCGGGGCGCCGCTTGCGGACGGCCCGCTGCCCTGTTGCGGCGAACGGCTGGGACGACTGTTTGGGCTTTCAGACACCCTGGTGCTGGATTCCGCGATTGCCTTCCGGGCCCGCCATCCGGGCATGGATCAGGGGTCAACGTTTGAACGAATCATTCAGGAACTGGCCACCACTCGCACAGCGTTGATACGCAAAATCAAACAGTACGGCGATGATATTGAGCCTGCCAACGAAGTGGATGTTGAGCCCTGGCTGAACACTTGGCTCACCCTGCAACGCAGAGTGACCGCCGCCAGCCGGCAGCTTCGGGACAAAACCCGAAAAGCGATGAAGGATCACAGCCAGAATCTGGCCAGGCTGGCAGAGCTGGATGCAACCTTCGACCACGCGATGGCCGGGTACACCAGCCAGTGTTTCTCCCATATTTCCAAAGTGCTGGAGCAGCGATTCCACGCGCTTTCTTCCGCAGAACAGACAACCTCTGAACTCTCCCATGAAACCGGCATTGCGCCGGATGACTGGCTCCACCGTTACTGCGAAGAAGCGCAGAATCTTTTGCTCGCTGAACTGGATGTTCGGCTGGAGCCGGTACTGGGATTACTTGAGGCCTGCCACAACGAGGTAATGGATTCTCCATGAGCAGACTTTTCTTCTTTCTCGCTTTTGCCATAGGGCTGACGGTAACGGCCTGGATTGGCCAGCGCTTTTTAGGCTCTGACCTGCTGGCACTGTCCGTCACGGTGATCATTGCTGCGGTCTATACGCTGGGCTTTGTTGAGTTGCTGGGGTTCCGGGGCACAACCCGGAAACTACAGCATAAACTCAGCACCACACCGGAAAGCCACGAACAAGTGACAAGCTGGCTCTCTGGCCTGCCGGAGCAGGTGCAATTTTCAGTACAGAGGCGCATTGATGGGCACTTTGCTGCACTGCCAAGCCCACAATTCACACCCTACCTAGTTGGGCTATTGGTTATGCTTGGCTTGCTGGGCACCTTTGCCGGCATGATTGTGACCTTGAGCGGCGCGGCATCTGCCCTGGATGGCAGCACCGAACTCAGTGTGATTCGCAGTGCTTTGGCTGCCCCTATTGCCGGATTAAGCTTGGCCTTCGGCACGTCTATTGCCGGTGTGGCAGCTTCTGCCATGCTGGGGCTGGCCTCCACCCTCAGCCGCCGAGAATTGTTGCAGGTGTCCCGCCAGCTGGATAAAACCCTGCGCCAACGATTACATCACCTGTCGGCTGATCATCAGCGCCAACAGGCGTTCAAAGCACTGGAAACCCAGGCGGATGCCCTGCCCCGAATGGCCACCGCCATGGAATCCATGACCGCCCGCATGGAGCAATTAGGCAAGCAGCTGGAAGAGTCCCTTACCCGAAACCAGCAAGAGTTCCACACCACCGTTGGCGGCCACTACCAGACCTTAGCCACGTCTGTGGCTGATTCTCTTGAGAAAGCTCTGGAATCGAGCAGCCGCCTGACCGCTGAACGCATAGAGCCGATCGTTACCGAAGCCATGGCAAGCCTGCAGTCCAGCGCTGGTAAACTGCATGAAGACTGGTCTGCCACCACCAAGCAGCAGCTTGCTGAACTCACAGAAAGCTTCCAGAAAACCACCCAAGAGGCGGGTGATAACTGGCAGCAGAATCTTCTGGCTCAGCAACAGGCCTCGGCTGAACACAACAAAGCCCTGCAGGAAACTTCCCAGCAGGCTCAGCAACAACTGTTGGAACAGGTACAGCAGGCAACTGAGCAAACCGCGCAACAGTGGCAGTCTGGTGTAGAGCAGCAACAGCAAACCGCTGAAAAGCTGACAACCAATCTGCAAAGCACCCTGCAGGAATACCAAGCCCACTTCCGTGAAGAAAGCGCCAAGCTTGCCTCTCATCAGCAGCAAGGCCTGGATGCTCTCATCACCCGCATCAGCGAGCAGCTTTCTCAACTGCATGAGCAAGAAGCAGCCCGAGGCGACGCAGCTAATGAGCGCCTGGCTCAGCTGGAAGCAACAGTCACCAAACACCTGACCGAATTGGGCGTAGGCTTGGAAGCCCCCATGACCCGTTTGATAGAAACCGCGTCGGAAACTCCAAAGGCCGCAGCACAGGTGATCTCGCAACTGCAAAGCGAAATGACACGCAACAGCGAGCGCGAAAACCAGTTACTGGAAGAGCGTCAGCGGCTGGTTCAGGAACTGGACAGCCTCCTGGAATCCCAGCGCAGCAATGCAGACAGCCAACGCCAGGCCGTGGATTCCCTTATCAGCGGCGCAGGTGAGACCCTCACAGGCATCAGCGAACGCTTCAACACTTTGATTCAGGAACAAAGCCAGCAACTCGGCAAACTGGGCGAAGATATCACCGGCAGCAGCCAGGAAGTCGGCGCCCTCAGCGAATCCTTCCTTGCCGCAGTGGAAATGTTCAGCGCGTCCAACACTCAGCTGCAGGAAAGCCTGACTAACATCCAGAAAGCACTGGATGGAGCCGGCACCCGCCACGACGAACAACTGGCCTATTACGTTGCCCAGGCCCGAGAAGTCATCGACCTCTCCGTAAGCTCCCAGAAAGATGTGATTGATGCGGCTTCGGCCCTGATCGCCAATCACGCCGAGACCAGTGGAGCCAGTTAATGGAATATCTGGAAGACGGCGAACAGCAGTCCACCCCCATCTGGGCGATATTCTCAGACCTGATGGCAGCGCTGGTGGGTATTCTGGTACTGATCCTGGTGTGGGTGATTGGCGTTCAGCTGGAACTGAGCCAATCTTTGGAAGAAGAAAAGGCCAAGCGGGAGGCGGAAGAGCAGCGGCGCATTGCCCTGGAGCAAGCACTGGAAGATCCACTCACCAAAGGCCTGGTGACCTTTCAGAATGGCCGCATTGGTATCAGTGGCAACGTGCTGTTTGAGCTGAACTCAGATCAGTTGCAAGCCGACGGTGTGGACGTATTGGAAGCCCTCATCACCCCGCTGCAAACCTATCTGACTCAACACCAGGAACTGTTGATGATCAGCGGCTTCACAGATGACCTACCCATGCATAGCGGCAATCGGTACCAAGACAACTGGGGGCTGTCTGCCCAGAGAGCGCTCACCGTCACCCGAACATTAATAGAACTTGGGCTACCCAACGACCGGGTATTTGCCGCTGCCTTTGGTCCACACCATCCCGCGGTACCCAATATTGATGCTGAATCCCGAGCTCAGAATCGGCGGGTAGAGATCAGTACCGTACCTCTGGCGCCTCAAGCACCTGCAAACATTGAAGCGGAGGCTGACAACGAATGAATGCGTTAGCTGAAGCCACCAGCTTGCACCCGCAACTGGAAAATCTCCGAAACGCCGGAGCCGACCAGATGAACCCGACTCACTTCCGTTACCTGGAAGCCCTGGCGCTGCGCTTGGAAACGAAAGGCCTGCAGCACACCCGGCACTGGCAGAAGCTGGAGCAGGCGGTTGCAGACTACAAAACACGATTCGAAGTACCGCAACAGCAAACACAAGCCATTGAGACCCGCAGCCCTTCGCCGCTCTCAGCTCTGCTGGACAGACTGAATCAAACCCCGTCAGCACCCCAAACTCAGCCCCGCTCCGCCTTGGAACAGCTGGTATTTGGCACGCCCGAAAAAGGCGCTAGCGCCCCCGAGAACGCTTCCGCCACCAGCTCCCGTCAGCCGCTAAAAGCCATGGCCAGAGCATCGGCAGGCCGTGGCGAGCAAGCCCTCCATGACCGTGTCCGCCATGCCATTGAAAATGCACCTGAAGACGCTGGCCCCATGAACGCTCACCGCCTGGTGAGCCTGGCCATGGCTGAAATGCAAAGGCTGTCACCGGAATACTTGAACCGGCTGGTGAAATACACGGATACGTTAATGGCGCTGGAAAGGTTGGGGCGAAAGGGGCTGGGCTCGTGAGCATGATCAATGCATTCGCAGTATCAAACTACCGCAGTCTGAAGAATGTTGCCGCACCTTTGGCGGGCCTGAACGTGGTGACGGGCCCAAACGGTTGCGGCAAATCCAACCTGTACAAATCACTGCGCCTACTCGCAGAAGCGGCGAAAGGAAACCTGATTTCGTCGATTGCACAGGAAGGCGGGCTGGATTACACCTTCTGGGCCGGGCCAGACAGCTTTACCAGCGGCATGAGGGAAGGTTCCGCGCCTGTTCAAGGCTCCGCCCGAAAACACAACTCACGCCTGAGACTGGGTTTTGCGAGTGAAGAATTCAGCTACGCTATCTCACTGGGCATGCCAGCACCGCAGGGATTCGCCGGCTACCAAGACCCCTCCATGTTTCAGTTCGACCCGGAAATAAAGCGTGAATGCATCTGGGTGGGGGATGTTTTTCGGCCCAGCAGCTGCCTGATCGACCGCGTGGGGCCTGTGGTAAAAGTGCGCTCCGGCCGAAAGTGGGAGGTGTATAACGCCCACCTCAATTCTTACGAAAGCATCCTCAACGAAATCAGCGACCCAGTGGCCGTGCCTGAAGTACACGCGGTGAGACAAACAATCCGCAACTGGCGCTTCTACGATCAGTTCAGAACCGATCCCCATTCCATCATTCGCACGCCACAGATAGGCACACGAACCCCTGTGCTTGATCACGATGGCCATAGCCTGGTTGCGGCTCTGCGAACCATCCATGAGATAGGTGACCGCCAAGCGTTGTATCACGCGATTGAGGATGCGTTTCCCGGAGCAACAATAAACTTCTCTGCAGACTCGGGGAATCGTTTTGTTCTGGAGTTTCTTCAGGATGGGCTTTTGCGGCCATTGAACCAGGCGGAACTTTCTGACGGAACGCTGCGCTACCTTCTGCTGGTGGCTGCCTTGCTTACACCCCGGCCCCCTTCCCTGTTGGTGCTGAACGAACCGGAAACCAGCCTGCACCCGGATCTGCTTCCTGCACTCGGGCGCCTGATTATCCGTGCCTCGCGGGAGACTCAGGTTTGGGTGGTCTCCCACGCACCACGGCTAGTGGCAACGCTGGAAAGGGATGGTGACTGCAATTCCATTGCCCTGAACAAGGAACTGGGTGAAACGGTTGTTGTGGGCCAAGGGTTATTGGACGCACCACCCTGGCAATGGCCTGATCAGCATTGATGCCTTGAGCATCATAGCAAGTTTTCACGGCACTGCATTATGAATGGAAAAGCAGGGCAGATATCCTATACTCTGAATCTTGGATTCACTCTTGAGGGAATATTATGAAAAAAACTTTTGCTATCACCGTGTTGGCGTTCTTGTTTTCTGCTTCCAGCGCTGTTCTCAGCCAGGAGATTCTCGATGGAGAGCAGATTGCCAAGTTGCTCGTAGGCAATACTTTGCAAGCAGATTACCAGGAAGGTGGTGAATGTCGTCGCACATTTTATGAGTACTTTTCAGAGGATGGAAAAATCTATGGTCAGGAAAAGCGAGCTCAACAAGCTTCTGGCTATACGAGATATCTCGGAACCTGGGAGGTAAAAGATGGAGAATTCTGCACCAACGTGGGTTACGGGCATCGTGGCGGTTGCAGTGTTTTTGAGAAGGTGGGAGATGCTGCCTACATGAGGCAGTTTGACGGTTTCGCCATTGACCGGGTAAAGATTCATGAAGGGCGCCATAGACCCTGCATGTAATCGGAGTGCTCACCTCGCAAACATAAAAAACGGGCAATGTACTTCAAGCCAGTGCCTAACCGAAGCGAGCAGACTTGTTACTGCTCGCTTTGCTAAGGCTTGCACAACCCTATAGCTCAGACCTTGATAAATCCGGCATAAACGTCAGGCCCTCGCGGTCAGTCGACAGCGGATCATTGCCATCAAACTGGCCATAATACAGATCGAATTCTGCCCATAGAATAGCGCGTTTAAAGCAATGCGCTAACCATACCCACACCACTAACCACCAACAGCACCCCCCCGAGCATGCGGAAAAACACCGGCGTGTCTGCTTTCAGAATGCGTTCGTGAAAACGCAGCCCGATCACATGCCCTATGGCAGCGCAGGGCAATAGCCACAAGTGGTGGATCAACTGCAGGTCAAGCCCAACCCAGATGAACGCGGCCAGCTTGATCAGCACCAGAATAAACCAAAGACCAAACAGGGTATCGCGCAGTTTCTCCCGTGCCACGTGTTGGGACGCAACTGCAATTATCAGAGGCGCGCCGATCAGCGAGGTACCGCTGATGTACCCACCTGTCATGAGCAAGATCACATCCACGGTTTTACTTCTGCTGCGGAAAGGTCGATTGATGATGTACGACACCGAGTAGACCGCCACAATCACAAAAATAATCGCGCTCAGCACATGTGGCGGCAGCGTAAACAGGCCGAACACGCCAATCAGTTTGGGTACCAGCATGATGCCCAGCATCCGCCAGAGGTAGGGCCAATCAACCGTGCCTTCGGGTGCTTTGGAGGCTGCATCTGGCCCGAACCCGGTCAGCTTTTGGCTGCCATCACCGGCTTTACCGGTTCGGCTTTTGCGATTGTTCATCCAGATGGTCAGAGATGAGAAAAACAGCAGGTGCACCGCAATGATGGGCAGGAATATTAGCGGGTCATCTTTCACCAGCAACAGGAACGGCAGCGACAGCACCGCTCCCCCAAAGCCCAGGCCAGAGCGCACGAAGCCGCTCCAGATAAAAATCAGTGCGACCAGGGCATACTGGATTAGAGAAAAATCTGACATACAATCCCGAGCAGTGAAAAAAACCGCCCCAGTTTAACGATTTTCCCAAGGCTACGCAGAAACTATTTATTGGCCCGGACACACACCCATTCGGCCCCGACAGTGTCGCACACAAGGATGCTTCGACAGAGATCCTACTAGCGACAAATATCCTAAGGGGCTGTTCCTGATTAGCGACCACTGCATCTAGCCAGGTTTCCGAGCCAACATCGTAGCAAACTGCAACTGGGCGCCATTATGCATAGTGCCCAACTCCTCGTTGTACTTAACCAGCTCCCAGCCCTCGTAAGCTATTCTCAGCTGCCCCGATTCGAGGGTAAACGGGAAGGGAACGGGGCAAGGGTATTCCGGGGTATTCATGGCGCAAACAATCAGGTTATAGCCACCGGGCAGAGTGCGTTCTTGCATGTCAGCAATCACAGCACCCACACGGGCCGGATCGAGAAACATCAAGGTTACAGTGCAGGCAATCAACCCATAATCGGCACCAAGATCGGCATTATTGATGTCGTACACCTTCGCCTCAACATTGGTGATACCCTCTTTGCTGACAATTTGCTGCAGCATGTTGATAGCACCCGGGTTGTTATCCACGGCGGTTACATCAAAACCAAGCTGGCTCAGGTATAACGCGTTACGCCCATTGGAGCAGCCCATATCAAGGGCTTTACAGGGTTCAACAAGATTGCACGCCTCTACCAACTCGCTGTGCGCAGGGTTCAAACCGTGCCGGCTATTCAGATCTGTTGTCATGATATTCACTCGACTTTGAATTAAGGCATCCATCATACTTGTTTATGGGCATAGTTAAATGGCAAAAATCAAAGCCTTCCCGGGCTCACACTTCAATGATTCTGTCTGCAGCAAACAGTGGTGGATCGTATTCTTTTGGATAGGCGCCTGGGTTAGCCACAACGCGGGTGCCTTCAACTTCAAGATCAACAGGCTCATGAACATGGCCGTGAACCCACAAATCCATCTTCCCCATCAGCGCCCGCAAATCCGACGCAAAGGCTGGTGACAACATATCCCCTTGGTATTTTGGTGGAATGCACTCGGGCAGCGGCGCATGGTGGCTGACCACTACTCGCGGCCCAGAGGCAGGTTCGCTTAATTCCGCCTCCAGCCATGCAATGGCTTCTGCATGCAACTTTTGGCTTTCATCAACCGTGAATATCTCTCCAACTGGCTGCTGGATAATCCGAAAATCCGGCATGAACGCCAGCGCGCGCTGGCGGGTTCCCACCGGATCATCGTCAGGTTGGCCAGCATACAAAGCAAAATCTGTCCATAGCGTGGTGCCGTGAAACCTCACACCGTCAATATCAATCGTATCGTTATCAAGCAGGTGAATCCCCACCCGCTCCGCTTCGGCACGCAGTGCTTCACGGGCCTTGGGCATGCTGGTTCCATAGAACTCATGGTTGCCTGCAACGTAGATAATCTCCTGTCCACCAAATCGCTCCGCCGCCCAAGCCAGGCCTTCGGTTGTGCGGTGAATGTCGCCCGCAAGAATAACCACATCCGCGGCGACCTCAGGCAGTTCGCGGCCTTCTTTAAAACTCTCAACGTGCAAATCCGACAGTATTCGCAAACGCAAAATCACATCTCCCTGGAGAACAGCGATAAAAGTCGCGGCTTTTTTTAAATACCCATCGGCACAGGTTTTCTATCCGCTTTCTGGTACAGCGGGTGCGCCGGTTCACCTGACTTGTTCAACTTCAAACAGTGCAGGTTCGGCAGAAGCTCTTTTACCTGCTCAGACCGACCCAGAAACGAACCGTCATTGCCCCATGCAGCCACAACCAAACCCGCATCGTCAGACAGCTTGATAAGCCACTCGTTGTTCTCGGAGCCTATCGGATCTGCAGCCGCCTTCATATCATTAGGTGCAGTGGCGCGAAACGCAAAAATATTGGCCATGCACACTCCACCAAATCCCCAGGATTTCGCATAGTTCATGCACCGAATCAGGGTTGGATCGTCCGTCGTCTCATCCGCAGTGGATGGGTTGAGCCCAACAAACATCACATAGGGCTTCGATTCATCCCAGGTTCGCCAGAGGGCGAAACGGTATTTCCTGCAATCGGATAACTTAGCTGTGTTTTTCAATGCTTACTCTCTGCTCCCTTCTGTCCAACTTATAAACCTTGCTCTGCCCAATGCGGGTCAAGGCGTAACCGTAATCGGCAGGTTCAACTCCGACAACAGGGCCTCTGCGCCCCGATCGGCAAACAAGCTGCTGGTGCGGCTTACTATCAACTGAGTGGCGCCTTCTTCCTGCAGAACCCTCACAACAGCGTGGGCACTGGCCACTGGCACCTGCTTTACCCGGCCAGCAATGCCCTCACTCTGCAGGTAGGCCCGCACGCCCTCCGCCACCCGCTGATCATCTTCAGGGTTGGTGCGAATCAACACACTCAACGGCTGGTTGCTGCGACGGGCCTCTTCGACCCCTAAACGTATCGCGCGGTGATTGGCACCCTGATCATGATTGAGCAGTACCACCACGCGATCCTGGCGCTGAGTCCGAGGCGCTGCCCAGAGCAACACATCACCCGGTGCCTGTCGCGCCAGGTCCCGAGCAGTGGAACCCAGTCGACTTCCGGGAATACCGGACCAACCGGCCCGCCCCAGCACAATCAGATCTTCCGGCTGCATCAGATTCAACACTTCCTCTGCCACCCGCCCCCTACAGAGCTTCAGAGTCTGAACCAGCCCCCTGCCAGCCATGGTTTGCTGCAGCGAACTCCGGGCCTGCACCGCCAAAGCTTGCATGCGAGCCTCCAGCGCTGCCGCGTCAAACGGGCGGGCCAGCCCGGAACTGCCGCCTACTTCCCGGGCAAAACCATAACCGGCGGCGCGCAGCAGGTTGGTCTCTTCCACAAAGATACCCAAAACCTCTGCATTACGTGCCGAGGCAATTTCGGCAGCGGCTTCCAACGCGGCATGGCTCAGGCGCGAGCCATCCAGCAGAATCAGAACTCGGCCGGCCGACAGTGGCGCTTTCGGTTTGTCAGTGGTCGCCGTTGTTGTCACCACGATTGCCTCCGCTTCCGCTCGTGTCATCGTCATGTTTTTTGCTGACTTCGGCAAACTCAGCCAGCCGATCGGCCACCAGGCGGTTAAAGGTATTCTCCGGGTAAATACCATCGGCATCGGGAACGCCCGCTTTCATACCGATCAGAAGCTCAATGGCCTGATCAATATGGCTGATTGGGTAAACACTGAACCGCTCTTCCCGCACGGCTTCCCGAACCTGCTCGTTGAGCATCAGGTGCTCCACGTTACTGGCTGGAAGCAGCACGCCCTGGCCATCCACGCGCCCAGAAAGAGCACAGACATTGAAAAAGCCCTCAACTTTCTCGTTCACACCACCCACAGCCTGAACCTCGCCGTGCTGGTTCATCGAACCGGTCACCGCCAGTGACTGCTTCAAAGGAACGCCGGTAATGGCCGAAAGCAACACACAGGTTTCTGCCACCGACGCGGAATCCCCTTCCACGCCACCGTAGGATTGCTCAAACGCCAGACTGGCAGACAGCGAAAGCTCCCCCATCGGGGCATAACGGTTGGCCAGAAAGCGGGACAGAATCATTACCGCCTTGCTATGAATCGGCCCGCCAAGTTTGGCTTCCCGCTCGATATCCACCACCTGCCCTTTACCAGGGCGCGCAGTGGCGGTTATGCGGGCTGGCTGGCCAAACCGGGTGGCGCCAATCTGCATTACAGAAAGACCATTCACCTGCCCTACCTGTGCACCCTCGGTAGCAATCATCATGACGCCCCGACGAATCTGCTCCAGACTCCGCTCACGAATACGGCTGGCCCGGTACTCCCGCTCATCAATAGCCTGCTGCACATGTTCAGCACTGATGAGGCTCTGATTATCCTGACATGCCCAATGATCTGCCTCGGCGAGTAGATCCCTCAGCACCCGATCGTGGGCTGTGAGCTTTTTCTGGTCGCTGGCCAAGCGGCTCGCATGTTCAATCACCCTTGCCACCGCAGCCTTGTCGAGCACCTTCAATCCGGAGGCCCTGGCCATGGTGGCAATCATCCGGGCATAGAGCGTGTAACTGCTATCATCCCGGTCCAGATCGTCCTCAAAATCTGCTTCCACCTTGAACAGATCCAGAAAGTCCGGGTCGTAATGGGCCAACAGGTAATACAACATGCGGTCACCCAGCAGAACCACCTTCACGTTCAGCGGAATCGGCTCCGGCTGCTGGCTGACCGTGGTCGCCAGGCCATACAAACGCTCCAGCGATTCAATCCGGATTTCACCGGAGAACAAAATACGCTTCAGGCTCTCCCAGGCCAGAGGCTGGGTAAGAATGCGGCGGGCGTCCAGAATCAGGTAGCCGCCGTTGGCCCGGTGAAGGGAGCCGGCACGTATCAGAGTAAAATCGGTATACAAGTTACCCTGGCGGGCCCTGTGTTCAATCTGCCCACTCAGGTGTTGATGGGTGGGCAGGTCTTCATACACCACGGGGGCTCCCAGGGTTTCAGCATTGTCGACCAACAAGTTCACCCGGTACCGGTTCAGTAACCCGGTGGGCGCACCCTTCTCGTTATCCTGGAAGGCTTCGGCGTGCTCCACTATGTCTTCCCGTACCGCATCCAGGTGGGCGACTACCGCGGGCACATGTGCCCACTTTTCACGCAATTCACCGATGGGGCCACCGAGGGTGAGCTGCACCATCTCTTCATTAAGCTGATGTACCCGCTCCCGCACCTCCTTGCGCAATCGCGGAACCTGCTGAATCGCCTGCTGAAGCTTTTGCTGAAGATCTTCAACCTTGGCTTCAACCAACTCTTTCTCCTCATTGGAGAAGGTTTCGTACTCCTCAGGCTCGATCACCTCGCCGTTGCGCATTGGGGCAAAGGAAAACCCGGCGGGCGTGGATACCATGGCAATATTATTGGCGTTCGCCTCTTCCTGTATAACAAGCAGCCCTTTCTGCTGGCGGCGATTCACCTCCTCCTGCAGTTCCTGAATGCGGGATTGGTACTCCTCACTTTCGAACGTAGCCGGAACGGCCGTTTTCAGTTCGCCGACCAGATCATCCATATCACTTCTGAAGGTTCGACCGTCGCCCGGCGGCAACTCTATGGCGCCAGGTTTGTCTGACTGCTGGAAATTGAACAGATGACACCAGTCGGGCGGCACCGGCTTGGCGGCAGCATGACTGGCCAGAAACCGCTTTACCAATTCGTGCTTGCCGGCCCCCGTGGGCCCCAGCACAAACAGGTTGAAGCCACTGGCTGCCATGCTTGCTCCGAACTCCAGGGCCCGCAGCACGCGATCCTGACCAAATGGCAGATCAAGGTCTTCCAGCGTTTCTGTGGTTTCAAAGTCCAGTTTCTCCGGTGGACAGCGGTGGTAAATCTGGCTCTCGGTTAACGCCGCGGGTACAGCCATTCTTACTCCTCAGGATTCCTTGTTTTCGAGTTACCTTTTCTGCACTCAAGACCGAGATGGTCTTGCCTATATATGAGTCTTGGCTTTTTGAATCAATGTGGCAAGTTCCGGCTCAATCGGCATGTTTTTGAACGGGCTGACGTTCGCGCCACCCGTATTGCCCTGAGGAACCAACCCAAACACTGTTTTCGTTGCCGCTCCCAGTATCCGAAAGCCTTGGCCGAACGCTTCTCGGGCTGAGCGGTTTCGCAGAGCCCAACCCAGCATCAGCACGTGAACCTTAACGTGCCAATACGTTGATTCCTGCCCGATTACGTGGGCCCGCTCCAGATGGGCAAACTCCTGCTGCGCATCACCAGCGGAACCCGCTCGCCTGGCATTCGCCAGCTCAGCCTCAACATGCGGTGCTATTTGCCGTGAAAACTCGGATTGCATAAAAGCCTCCTTGGGGGGATATCTTGTTATCTGCAAGGCTGGCACTGCTCAAATGAATTGTTGGCTGCTAGCTTCCACCCTTTGCTGCCGCAAGCATAGCGCCCATGCGCTCATGGATAACAGTGATTGCCTTGAGCGGGCGAACCATTACCTTGAACTCGATGATCTGGCCACGCTCGTTCCACTTGATGATGTCGACTCCGTTTACCAGAATGCCATCCACCTCTGTTTCAAACTCCAGCATTGCATCAGTGTTTCCGATGATTTCTCGAACATACTGAAAGCTTGGGTTGAAGAAGACCTGGAAAGCAGCGCTCAAATAGGCTTTGGTCAGCGCCTTGCCGCGCTGTGGGGTGTGAACGATTGGAGAGATGAACACTGCGTCGTCTGCAAGCAGGCTGTCCAAGCGGGATGGGTCACTGGATTTGACGAGTTGGTGCCAGGCTTCGATTGGGTGTTGGTTCATTAATTTGGTTCCTTTGAAATCCGGAGGCTATTAGCCTCAAGCAAACGTTGATATATACAAACCCTCAACCTTATCCCTGGCCCACTGGGTTTTGCGCAAAAACTTCAGGGATGACTTGATCGACGGATCGCTCTTGAAGCAATTGATATTGACCCGCTGAGCCAGCCCGTCCCAGCCGTAATGTTCCTGCAGCCGTGTTACGACTTGCTCCAGCGTGATGCCATGCAGAGGGTTATTCGGTTGCTCATTGCTCATGCGTTTAATACACCATAGTTAGCTGTCATTTTTCTTCCTGCTCAACGTGCGCTTGGGGTGCATACCGTTCACCATGCCCATAAAAGGCGGGTGAATCGAATAGCCAACCATACTCAGCAATTGTTCCGGAATGGCGGCCAAGGTTTCCTGGTTCAATTCCAGAAAGAAATTTTCCTGCGGGCGAAGCCAAGGCTCACAATACTGACAGGTAACCGCCAGGCGTGATGAGGCTGACTGGTTGCTACCGCCACCGTGCCAAGTGGTGCCAAGAAAGAATACAACCGATCCCGCAGGCATAACGGCTGGAATCACCTTGCTGCGATCGGTCACTATCTCCTGGCCAAGCAAATGACTTTCCGGGATGAGCACCGTTGCACCGTTATCTTCTGTGAAATCATCAATCGCCCAGACCGTAGCGGCACCAAGGGGCTTCCGTGGGCGGGGTATGGGATAGAAGCCATCATCATAATGCAGTGGCTGAGCGGCTTCTCCCGGCAAGATATTGATTATTTGGGCTTGGCTAAGCAGGTAATTTGGCTGAAAAAGCCGATTCAGAAGGCCGGTAATTCTCGGGTGAACGGCAAGGAAATCAATAACCCGGGTTTGTTCCAGAACATTGTAAACCCGCTGTGTTTTCACACCTTCAAAATTATTGCGGCCGGGTTTATTCAACAGCGGCGCGGTTTCCGCACGGATTGATTCCAGCTCTGAATCACTGAGCAACCCTTCGATAATCACATAGCCGTTTTTCTGCAGGGTTTCGAAATCCTGAGCAACCAGCGCTTTGGTCGCTTCCGCCTCGGTGGGCACATAGGCTTTGTGTTTCCGTGCAAGGTCGCCTTGCAGCTCAACAACAGAATCGATGGTTTTGGGTTGGTTCACTTTCGAGTGCTCCTAATGTCGAGCGTCGGAAGCCTCCAAGGCACACCAACAACAGGGATCGTATTATTGTCTACTCACCCGGCGCAGGCACATCTCTCGAATCCACATCCTGCTCTTCAGCGATAGATTTAGCCCAGGACTTGTCATCGGCGTCGGCCTTCACGCCTTCCTGATCTTTACCCCGCACAGGGCGGAACGACAACTCTGTGAACAACCCAAAATGATCTGAACCAAAGTAGGGCAAGCGTTTGATCGAACTCACAGTGAAATGATGGCTATGGAACAGGTGGTCCAGGGGCCAGCGGAGGAAAGGGTATTTAGCGTGGAACGTATTGAACATGCCACGCCCCACTCTCGGGTCCAATAACCCACTGAGCTTACGGAACAACCGTGTGGTTTCTGACCAAGCCACGTCATTCAGATCCCCGGTCACGATTACAGGCTGGTCGCTGTCTACGATTTTTCGGGCAACAATCACCAGCTCAGCATCCCGCTCGGCAGACTCGGGATTCTCTGTAGGGCTTGGTGGCGCAGGATGAAGAAAATGCATGCGCACCTGGTCGCCCGTGCGCAGCGTGAGCAGGGCGTGCATTGAGGGGATGCCGTCTTCAACGAGGTAGGATATTTCTCTTTCATCCAGCTGCAAGCGAGAATACACATGCATGCCATACAGGTTGTCCAAAGGACATTTCATGCTGTGGGGCATGTCCTGTTGCAGCGTATCGAGATGCCCCTGCCACCACGCATCAGACTCCAGCGTTACCAGCACATCCGGTTTGTGTTGGTTAACCAGCCGCAACAAGGCATCGGCTTGCTTGTTGGGTGTCAGTACATTGGCCGTAAGTATGCTTAAAGTGCGTTCGGGGCTGGGGGACTTTGCTCTTTTAACTTCCGTTCGCCAGAAAACCGTATAAGGCAGAACCCACCACAGCTGCCAGGCCAGGCAAGCCGATGTGACACCAACAAGAACCCAGGTTTGAGCTTTGGCATGATCAAGGAGTAAGACTTGCACCAGAATTAATAGCGCTGCAACCACGGCCAGTTGCAGGCGTGGGAAATCCAATCCCCGTATCAACCAATGGGGATGGCGCCATATTGGCAATAGCGTAGCCACTACCAGCAAGCCGGTAGCGATTAAAACGACTAAATTCATAATCCCCCCAATCTGATACGGTGCAAAACCCGATACGGCCCCTGCACTTCATTCGTTTTATATTGAGCGAATACGATTTCATCAACCGTGAATTCTATATCTGGAGATTGTATTTCTGATATGTGCTCTGAGATACGGATCGTATCGTAAGCTTTATTATAAAAGCCAAGGGTGACGTGTGGCGTGTATATTTTCGGGTCACCAGCGTGCGGAGCACTGTTCAAGCATCTACGAATATCGCTTAAGTTATTTTTTGGATCAATAACTTGCAGGTAAGGACAGGTGGGAAAACTGTTGCAGCCGCCTAACCACAAAGGGAAAACCTGCAGATTGCACGCCTCCAACCGCTTGACAGTTTTCATTATCGAGGGCCCGAGGCGAGCGCCATCCTCCATCAACCCTTCCAGAGCCAAGGTAATATGAGGCTGCCGCAAGTAGCCAGAATGCAATTTATCGGAAAGATGTTCTTGATGAGACCTTATTTTCTTCAGGCAATCAGCGTCTGATATTTCAATCGCCCAGAAGCCAAAATGCTCAATACCCTCATGCCACTCGGGAAAGTCTCGCAACTCGGTTTCATACGTCGTTTTATGGTTCAGGAAATCGGAAAACATAAACTAAATTCCGCTAGTACGCTTAAGGCGACTTTGTTGATTAAACCAATGAGCCTGAAAAAAGTGCGATGTCGGGATACCCGTGGTTCACGCAAGAACCGCAACGGATGAGCAGGAACAATATCATGCTGGAGGACTAGTTATTGCTTACGTAGCAATCACATTTATCCGCATAGATATTTTTATCAGCCTGACTCAACAGCGCTTGTACCGATGCTCCGTCTTCAGGGGATAGCGCCGCACCCTGGCTCACATGGCATTGCAGCGTATGATGCTGAATCTAAAATGGCTCAGCCGTAGCCTCTTCAAAGCGGGCATGATTTGCTTCACCCCCAAGTTGTCTTTTATTTGGGGCAGCAAAACTACAAACTCATCACCGCCAGTACGGGCAAAGGTATCCGCGTCTCTCAGTTGCTGTTTGATGCGTTGACTCACCTTCCGCAGCAAAGCGCCTCCCACCTCGTACCCGTAGGTATCATTTACTTGCTTATGGGGGAATTAAGGTCGATGAACAACACGGCAAATAGGTCTTTACTGCGCTGCGCAACTTATTTTTATAGGGTAGCTGGTGCCATCCTTTCATCCTGCGCAGAGGGACCAATGAGAGGCATGGAAGACGGCAGTGCCTTGAGCTCAGCTTCATCATACCCGCTCATTTCGCACATGCGCGGTTTGTTTTAGGTATACCAGCCGTGTATTTTGCACCACGGCAATCCCTTCGTGGGCAGTTTCAACAAGATAACGAAAAGAACCCGCGCCCTCACGCAACTCCTGCACCAATAAATCTTGAGCATCCATAGCTCGGCGGTAAAGCAGAAGGCACTATGCGCCAGCCAGCAACAAAGCCAGCAGAATCAGGGCTACACTCCAGAATAAATATGGGTTAACCCAGCACCCTGCTTCGATTAAAGCTGTTGACGCTTAGGTGTTATCTCCCATAAACAAACTCTGTAATCATGGACACGGCTGGCGCTACATTTAACGCTCGAACCCAGGACAAAAAAACAAAAACACTTAAACATAATCACGATCACAGTCACTTATAACATCACTTAAATCAGTAAACGTGTGATTGACCGAATCAATTAAATTAAAAATCTGGATCTCAACATCATTAAAGTTGTTTTTTGGCAAATATGGCATATCTATCCCAAATGGGGCAAGAGCACGCTTAACTCTATCTTGATGCTTTCGGTAACCATAACCACCTTTTGGAGATTTTATAGATAAATTAGTCTCTTCAATTACACTTAAAATCTCGCTCACAGCATAGAGATACTTCTTGGAAACACTAATATCACCTTTTGAAGAATTTGGAAACGCAAAACCATACCACTTATATACATCTATTTCTTTTAGCTTTAACATTCCAAACTTTACAACCTCACCTTCCAAATACTCCTTAAACATAGAAAGGTGACTAATATGCCCAGAGAGTGCGGTGGACCTCACACTTGTAAGATAATTTTTCAATGCTATATACACACCACTAACAAAAACAAAAATCCATGCAACAGCGGCACCAAACTGCATGATTTTAATTGTACCGGAAAAAGTCTTCTCAAAATTCAATACGCACTGCGACGCCAAGCAAAAATCCTCAAAACTTAAGGAGCTATTACTTAATGTTTGCCAATATGAAAGCACAGAAAAAACAAAGGTTATGAAAGCTATAGTTAGGATCGCACCTATAAAAACCTTCATAACTCATAATCCCCTACAAAAACAGAGAGCTTCTGTAACCGAAAACTCAAATCATCCGCTTCCTGACAATATGTCCTAGCCACAATAGAAACTCGATACTTTGCTAGATGATATCTTCTAGTATACTTCCTTAGCTTTAATCTCTCTGGGTCTAACTTTTCAAGAAATGAAATGGAACTTTCAGCTTTTTCTAAATCTCGCACCGAAGGCAGTGGTATAACATCGACAAGCTCACGCTTAAAATCTCCATGCTTATTGTGACCAACTCGCGCTAATTTATTTACTCTACCCATGCAGCGATCATGCATCGCACGATACGATAAAGATGTTCTGTAGTTATTTATCTTAGACATTCTAACTACGTTTTTCACTGCAGCACGTATTCTTCGCACCTCATCTGCAGGTAATCTTGGGCTAGCGTAGTTAACTCTTAATCCATGGACCTGAAGAGGTTCAATGCCGTCACGGAGTATTTCTCTCTTTCTCTTATTGGCAGGCAGGTCTAGATCAACCAACATCATCTTTATATGATGCTCTGCATATTCAAAATTAAAATCATGACGCTTAGATGATACCGTAATATCATCCACCAATCTTGTATAAATCAACCCCTTCCTAGAAAGCCGCTTAACAACATAACCTTCATTTTGCCAAAAACACAATGTTGCAATATAGCTTGAAGTTAAAGCACCCTGAACAAGAAATCCATTGTAACAACAAATATCAGCTAAACAGTTAGAGACTTCATCCGAAAATTTAAGAAACATCCTAAATATATCGAAAACATGATCTCTATGAATATTATCAAAAAAATTATTTACATCGACCTTCAATAAACTTTTAGCCTTGCAATGTTTCTGGGCGCAAGCTATATAATCTCTACTAACCAACTGACCATCAATATTTATATTTGGCAATGAGCCGAAAAGATACCCAGGCCACTGGATCAAATCCAAAAATATTCTTTTATTGATGCGTGACTGCAGTCTCCGAATCAAAGGATGAGGGTCATAAACTTTACGAAGCCCCCCTCCATTTTTCGGTATTTCTTTCAACCTGTAACACTTGTCGGATTCTAGACTGCGTACCTCTTCCAAATCTTTAACTGTTACACTAAGTGCCTCGGCCAAGGATTCAAGACTTGAGATAGCTTGTTTAGAGGTTTTTTCGGGGAAAAGAGGAAATCTTGGGTCTATCACGATACTTCCTGTATTGATATTGCACTAGGCCGCTCCATACCCAAGGAGAGAAAACGCAGAGTTGCATTCATTAGACTCGCTAAAGAAACAGCCTCTGCGTTTCCGGCCCGTGCAATCACCGACATCTACTGCGTAGCAGTTGGGGCGACTAAATCCCCTGCCGGAAGTGCTTTTCTCAAAGCGCTTCATAAATTCTATGAAGCATCGCTTTAGCGCTTGATGTCTAACTGCAGCATTCACGCGAAACGCGCGAGCTAGTAACATACTATGAAAAAATATCGATATGTCAATAACAGCAACACAAACAATGAAATAAAACGGTAGCAATTTCAGAACAGGGCATAGGTGATAAGCGTAGCTAGCCTGACCAGCAAAAGGGCCGAAAACCGGAAGAAAAAATCTACATCAGAGCCCAAATATCACCGACCGCTCTCTAGAACAAGCTTCCATAGCCTATAACCAGCTACATTCGACCACACTTGGACTAAATGCGCTTGCCTTATGAAAAGCCATTAATCTCAGAGAGTAATGCGAGGCTGTGATCGCTTTTTCGATCGGGTGCCCGCAGAAAGTATCGGAGGAGCTCTCAGGTGGGGAAAAAAGCCCCGGTCAAAATACCCAGGGCGACTTAGTTCAAAATACTTACTTAACCTTAGGGTCCAACTCACCAGACTCATAGCGGTGATACATCAGCTCCAGGTTGATGGGCTTGATCTTGCTGGCTTGGCCAGCACAGCCGAAGGCTTCGTAACGAGCTACGCAAATGTCTGTCATGGCTACCATGGTGGCCTGCAGGAATTTGCGTGGGTCGAATTCGGCCGGGTTCTGGGCCATGAAGCGGCGTACTGCACCGGTGCTTGCTAGGCGCAGGTCGGTGTCGATGTTTACTTTACGCACACCGTGCTTGATGCCTTCTACAATTTCCTCAACCGGTACACCGTAGGTTTCGGGAATCTCGCCACCGAATTCGTTGATGACTTTCAGCCACTCCTGGGGTACGGAGCTGGAGCCGTGCATGACCAGGTGGGTGTCTGGGATGCGGGCGTGGATGGCTTTGATCTGGTTGATGGCCAGAATGTCGCCCGTGGGTGGACGGGTGAACTTGTAGGCACCGTGGCTGGTGCCGATGGCGATGGCCAGTGCGTCTACGTGGGTTTTCTTCACGAAGTCGGCAGCTTCTTCCGGGTCGGTCAGCATCTGGTCCATGTCCAGAATGCCTTCAGCGCCGATACCGTCTTCTTCACCGGCCTGGCCGGTTTCCAGAGAACCCAGGCACCCCAGTTCACCTTCTACAGACACGCCACATGCGTGAGCCATTTCTACGGTGCGGCGGGTTACGTCTACGTTGTAGTCGTAATCCATAGGGGTTTTGCCGTCTTCGCCCAGGGAGCCGTCCATCATTACGGAGCTGAAGCCCAGTTGGATGGAGCGCTGGCACACTGCGGGACTGGTGCCGTGGTCCTGGTGCATTACCACCGGGATGTGTGGCCACTCTTCAATAGCGGCGAGGATCAGGTGGCGCAGGAAGGGGGCTCCGGCGTATTTGCGGGCACCAGCAGAGGCCTGGACAATAACCGGGGAATCGGTTTTGTCGGCGGCTTCCATGATGGCGCGCATCTGTTCCAGGTTGTTTACGTTAAAGGCTGGCACACCGTAACCGTGCTCGGCGGCGTGATCCAGCAGTTGCCGCAGCGAAATCAGGGCCATTTGGTTGTCTCCTTAGTTACACATTAGTTTGAAATCTGGTCAGAAATTCTTACGCGCCGCGCTCTTCCAGTACGGCTACGGCGGGCAGCACTTTGCCTTCCACAAACTCCAGGAAGGCACCACCGCCGGTGGAAATGTATGAGATCTTGTCAGCTATGCCGTATTTGTCAACGGCAGCCACTGTGTCGCCGCCACCGGCCAGTGAGAAGGCGTCGCTTTCTGCGATGGCTTCGGCCAGTGTTTTGGTGCCGTTTCCAAACTGCTCAAACTCGAACACACCCACTGGGCCATTCCACAGAATGGTTTTGGCGCTCTTGAGCAATTCGGCGAACTGGCCAGCGGTTTGCGGGCCTGCGTCGAGAATCATGTCGTCTTCGGTTACGTCGGAGATGTTCCGAATGGTGGCGGTCGCGTCTTCCGCGAACTCGCTGGCAACCACTACGTCGACGGGCAACGGGATGTTAACACGTGAGGCGATATCTCTGGCGGTATCCAGCAGGTCGTGTTCGCACAGGGATTTGCCTACCGGGTGGCCGGCTGCGGCCAGGAAGGTGTTGGCGATGCCGCCACCAACAATGATCTGGTCACACACTTTTTCCAGTGCGTTGAGTACGTCGAGCTTGGTGGACACTTTAGCGCCGCCAACAATCGCGACTACGGGCTTGGCCGGGTTATCCAGAGCCTTGCCGAGAGCATCCAGCTCTGCTGCCAGCAACGGGCCAGCGCAGGCTTCAGGGGCAAACTTTGCCACGCCGTGGGTGGATGCCTGGGCGCGGTGGGCGGTGCCGAAGGCGTCCATCACGTAAACATCACACAGAGCTGCGTATTGCTTGGCCAGGGTTTCGTCGTCTTTCTTTTCGCCTTTGTTGAAGCGAACGTTTTCAAACAGAACCACTTCGCCGTCGGCCACTTCAACACCGCCAAGGTAGTCTTTAATCAGGCGCACTTCCTGGCCCAGGGCTTTGGTGAGGTGGTCTGCAACTGGCTTGAGGGAGGAGGCTTCATCGTACACGCCTTCTTCCGGGCGGCCCAGGTGGGACATCAACATCACTTTAGCGCCAGCGTCTCTGGCGGCCTTGATGGTTGGCAGGGAGGCGCGGATGCGGGCATCGCTGGATACCGCGCCGTTCTTTACCGGCACGTTGAGGTCTTCGCGGATCAGAACCCGCTTGCCAGCGAGGTTCAGGTCGGTCATTTTCTTAATGGCCATGATCTGGGTTCCGTTAATTCAATGAGTTGGCAAAGAGTTTAAAGCCGGGACAGCCAGCTTTGGCTTACATCCAGCATGCGGCTGGCAAATCCCCATTCGTTATCAAACCAGCATAACACTTTCACCATGGTGCCCCGGGTTACGCGGGTTTGGCCGCCATCTACTACGCCGGAGTGGGAATCATGGTTGAAATCGGAGCTGGCCAGCAGTTCGTCGGTGTAGCCGAGTATGCCTTTTAGCGGGCCATCGGCTGCCTCTTTCAATACGGCGTTTACCGATGGCACGTCAGTGGCTTCCCGCACGTTGAACACCATGTCGATGGCAGACACGTTCATGGTGGGCACGCGCAAGGCCACTGAGCTGAAGCGGCCTTCCATGTGTGGAAGCAGGCGTTCAACGCCCCGCGCCAGCCCGGTATCTACCGGCACCATGTTGTGCAACGCACTGCGGGTAAGCCGCAAATCCTGCTGGTGATAGGCATCAATCACCGGCTGGTCGTTCATGGCGGCATGAATAGTAGTGGTACTGCCCTGCTCCACGCCAAAGGCTTTATCCAATACGGTAATCACCGGTACCAGACAGTTGGTGGTGCAGGACCCTGCTGCCACTATGCGGTCGTCTCCGGTGATTTCTGTTTCATTTATCCCAAACACTACGGTGCGGTCGACGTCTGATTCTGCCGGTTGGGAGAATAGCAGTCGCTTGGCACCTGCCTGTAGGTGCAGCTCCGCGGTGGCTCTGTCTGAGTAAGAACCAGAGCACTCCAGCACCAGATCGACATCCAGCTCTTTCCACGGTAGTTCTGCCGGATCTGCATGGCGCAGTATGCGGATAGGATCACCGTTCATGATCAAATCCTGATCCTGCACTGCAAGACTTCCGGTAAACCGGCCGTGGGTGGAATCGTAGCGGGTCAGATGTGCAATGGTGTCGATATCAGAAAGCTCGTTAATCGCGACCACCTGCAGGTGATCGCGAAAACCGTTTTCGTACAGAGCACGCAACACGCACTGGCCAATACGGCCATACCCGTTGATCGCAATACGAAAGGGCGTGGAGTCTGTCATCAGGCGTCCAGCAGTTCCGAAGCCACTTCCAGAATGTTGTCCACGGTAAAGCCGAACTCCTTGAACAGCTCGCCGGCAGGTGCCGACTCACCGAAGGTGGTCATGCCCACAATGCGACCGTCCAGGCCAACGTACTTGTACCAGTAATCTGCAATCGCCGCTTCGATAGCAATGCGGTTGGTGACTTCCAGTGGCAGTACCTGCTGCTTGTACTCGGCGCTCTGGGCATCAAATACATCGGTAGATGGCATGGAAACAACCCGTACCTTTTTGCCCTGCTCACGCAGTTTGGCTGCGGCATCTTGCGCCAGGCCAACTTCGGAACCGGTGGCGATCAGGATGAGATCCGGGGTGCCTTCGCTGTCAGACAACACATAAGCACCTTTGGCTACGTCTGCCAACTGCTGTGCATCACGAGCCTGAGCTGGCAGGTTCTGACGGGAGAAGATCAGGGCACTGGGGCCATCTTTACGCTCAAGGGCGGCTTTCCAGGCTACGGCAGATTCTACTGCATCAGCCGGGCGCCAGGTGCTCATGTTGGGCGTAGTGCGCAGGCTGGCCAGCTGTTCGATTGGCTGATGTGTGGGGCCATCTTCGCCCAGACCAATGGAATCGTGGGTGAACACATAGATGGCGCGCTGCTTCATCAGTGCTGCCATGCGTACCGCGTTGCGGCAGTATTCCATGAAGATCAGGAAGGTGGCGCCGTAGGGCACGAAGCCGCCGTGCAGGGCAACACCGTTCATGATGGCTGCCATGCCGAATTCACGAACGCCGTAATAAACGTAGTTGCCGCTGGCGTCTTCTTTGGTCAGGCCTTTGGTGCCGCTCCAGATAGTGAGGTTGGAGCCGGCCAGGTCGGCAGAGCCGCCAAGCAGTTCTGGCAGCATCGGGCCATAAGCATTCAGAACGTTCTGGGAAGCCTTTCGGCTGGCGATGGTTTCGCTCTTGTCCTGACATTCCTGAATATACGCCTGGGCTTTCTCAGAGAAGTCGGCAGGCAAGTCACCGGCCATACGGCGCTTCAGCTCGGCAGCCAGTTCTGGCTCGGCTTTTTCATAGGCGGCGAAAGCTTCATTCCAGTCGCTTTCTGCCTTGGCGCCTTTTTCTTTGGCGTCCCAGGAATTATAGATGTCAGCCGGAACTTCAAACGGGCCGTGCTCCCAACCCAGTGCCTTGCGGGTCAATGCGATTTCATCTTCGCCCAACGGTGCGCCGTGGGAGGATTCGCTGCCCTGCTTGTTGGGGGAACCAAAACCGATAACGGTTTTGCAGCAAATCAGCGTTGGCCTGCGGGTGTTGCTGCGAGCAACTTCCAGCGCAGAGCTGATGGAATCTGCGTCGTGGCCGTCAACACCGGCAAGCACATCCCATCCATAGGCAGCAAAGCGCTGCGGGGTGTTGTCGGTGAACCAACCATCGACCTTGCCATCAATGGAAATACCGTTGTCATCATAGAAGCAGATCAGCTTACCCAGCCCCAGGGTGCCTGCCAACGATGCCACTTCGTGGGAAATCCCTTCCATAAGGCAACCATCGCCGAGGAAGGCGTAGGTGTAGTGATCAACAACATCATGGCCAGGACGGTTGAACTGTGCCGCCAGAGTTTTCTCTGCCAGCGCAAAACCTACAGCGTTAGCCAGACCCTGTCCCAGTGGGCCGGTGGTGGTCTCTACGCCCGGGGTGTAACCGTATTCCGGGTGGCCCGGTGTTTTGGAGTGCAGTTGCCGGAAGTTCTTGATGTCGTCAATGGAAACATCGTACCCGCTCAGGTGCAGCAGCGAGTACTGCAGCATGGACCCATGACCATTGGAAAGCACAAAGCGATCGCGGTTGGCCCACTCAGGGTTGGCCGGGTTGTGGTTCAGGTAATCGTTCCACAGCACCTCGGCGATATCCGCCATACCCATGGGCGCACCCGGGTGGCCGGATTTGGCTTTCTGAACCGCATCCATGCTCAGCGCGCGAACGGCGTTGGCGAGATCTTTACGAGAGGGCATTTACGTTTCTCCAATGTTTTCAAGGAAGTAGGCAAGGTTCCAGCACTTTTGCACAGGGCAATAAAAGACTGCTTAGAAATAAAGCGCGTATTTTCGCCGATTAGGGTGGGCGGGGGCAAATCGACGTACCTCTTATAGGTGAATTCCCTGCAAGGGATTGTCGAAAGAGACTGATTTCAAAGAATGATAAATCTATATCAAAAAACTTTGATATTGCTATTGATTGAACACCCCAACCCACTTACACTCCGCAACCATGACAAGTTTAAGCACCCACACTAACCCAATCTCCTCTGTGGACGTACTTGCTCCTATCTTCAAGGCAAGTGGCGACCCATTGCGCCTGGAAGTACTGCGAGTACTGCGCAGGGATACGTTCGGCGTGCTGGAACTAAGTCAACTATTTGATATGCGCCAGTCGGGCATGAGCCATCATCTGAAAGTGATGCACAAGGCCGGGCTGGTAGAGCCACAGCGCGAAGGCAACGCGATTTTTTACCGCCGCCCGCTGCATCTGGACAACGACAAGCCAACAGACCTGACCATTCGCCAGATCTTTGAAGCAGTGGATCGCGCACCTTTGCCCGCGCACCTGCAGGAGAAGATTGAATCCATTCGTGATCAGCGCGCAGATCAGTCCCAGGCGTTTTTCTCCCGACATTCGGAGCAATTCCGGGAGCAGCAGGAACTCATTGCCGCATTCGACCTGTATGCCGCACCAGTTGCGGACATGATCCGCAAGCGGACGAAGAAAAAACAGTGGCATACAGCCCTGGAAATCGGCCCCGGCGAAGGCGGTTTTTTGCCGGTGTTATCGGAACTTTGCGACCACGTTGTCGCATTGGACAACAGCCGGGACATGCTCGCCAAAGCAACGCGCACCTGCATTGATGAGCGCCTGAATAACATTGATTTGATTGAAGGTGTAACCGACAACCTGCTGGCCCGAGGGGATGCGTTTGATCTTGTAGTCGCCAACATGGTGCTACACCACGTACCCAGCCCGGCAGACATTTTTCTGGATGCGGCCGCACTGATGAATAACGGCGGTTGTTTAATGATTAGCGACCTGTGCCGGCACGACCAGACTTGGGCAAAAGAAAACTGCGGTGACCTATGGCTTGGATTTGAGCCAGAGGAGCTCACCGCCTGGGCAGCAGCAGCGGGCTTGAAGGCTGGAGAACAGCTGTTTATCGGCTTACGTAATGGCTTTCAGATTCAGGTTAGAGAGTTCTGGAAAACCCAATTACCGCTGCGATAGCTCCTATAGGCATCAAACCTTGAGATTCCGCCTTCTGGCGTGGAATATCAAAAAACTTTGATATTGACGTAAGTAGTAACACCTACAGGCGTCGAACCAGAAAAATAACTCAGCCGGTACCTGCAGTATCGCTCAGCCACCGGCAAGATTTCGAAACGCTCACAAAGGAGCAACGCTATGTCTGACTACAACATCTTCACCTCCGAATCGGTCTCCGAAGGCCACCCGGATAAACTCGCCGACCAAATCTCTGATGCGGTTCTGGATTCCATTCTGGTAGAGGATCCCCACGCCCGCGTTGCTTGCGAGACCATGGTGAAAACCGGCGTAGCCATCGTAGGTGGTGAAATCACCACCAGCGCGTGGGTTGATCTGGAAGACCTGGTTCGCGGCGTGATCAAAGACATCGGCTACACCTCCTCAGATGTAGGCTTCGACGGCGACACCTGCGGCGTGATCAACATCATCGGCAAACAGTCGGTCGATATCGCCCAAGGCGTTGACCGCCAAAAGCCGGAAGATCAAGGCGCTGGCGACCAGGGCCTGATGTTCGGCTACGCCAGCAACGAAACCGACGTGCTGATGCCTGCTCCCATCACCTTCTCGCACCGTCTGGTTCACCGCCAGGCCGAAGCCCGCAAAAGCGGCCTGCTTCCATGGCTGCGGCCGGACGCAAAAAGCCAGGTAACCTGCCGCTACGAAAACGGCAAAGTGGTTGGCATTGACGCCATTGTGCTGTCTACTCAGCATGACCCGGACGTTAGCCAGGAAGACCTGAAAGAAGCAGTGATGGAACTGATCGTCAAACACACGCTGCCCGCTGAGCTGTTGCACAAAGACACCCAGTTCCACATCAACCCGACCGGCAAATTCGTCATAGGAGGCCCCGTAGGCGACTGCGGCCTGACCGGCCGTAAAATCATCGTAGACACCTACGGTGGCATGGCTCGCCACGGCGGCGGTGCCTTCTCGGGCAAAGACCCCTCAAAGGTTGACCGCTCTGCTGCCTACGCTGGCCGCTATGTTGCCAAAAACATTGTTGCCGCCGGCCTGGCCGAGAAATGCGAGATCCAGGTGTCCTACGCCATCGGTGTAGCACAGCCTACCTCCATTTCCTTGAACACCTTTGGCACTGGCAAACTCAGCGATGACAAAATCATCGACCTGGTACGCGCGCACTTCGACCTGCGCCCCTATGCCATCACTAACATGCTCGACCTGCTGCACCCAATGTATCGGGAAACAGCAGCCTACGGCCACTTCGGCCGCGAGCCAGAAGAAGTAACCGTTGCCGGCAAGACCTTCACCACCTTCCCGTGGGAAAAGACGGATCGTGCAGCCGCGCTTAAAGACGCTGCAGGTATCTAAACAAATTTCAGCCGCATGAAAGACCTCATGCGCCAATAGTCAGAACAAGGGGGTGGGGTAAAGCTTCCGTGGAATGTCGTAGGCCAAGGACGGCCGGAGACAAGCGCACATGGATGTGCTCGTAGCGGTTCCACGGAAGCTTTGCCCCATCCCCGCAGACTCCCAATTTAGCGGCCAGAATCAATGGCCAAAACAGAACTAACCGGAGAACACCAATGAGCAACTTCAACGACTACAAAGTCCGCGATATCAACCTGGCCGATTGGGGCCGCAAAGAAATCAAAATTGCCGAAGGCGAAATGCCCGCCCTGATGGCACTTCGCGAGAAATACAAAGCAGAGCAGCCGCTGGAAGGCGCCAACATCATGGGCTGCATCCACATGACCATCCAGACCGCCGTGCTGATCGAAACACTGATCGAACTCGGCGCGAACGTACGCTGGTCATCCTGCAACATCTTTTCCACACAGGATCAGGCGGCTGCTGCCATCGCCGCCCAGAATATTCCGGTATTTGCCTGGAAAGGCGAAACCGACGAAGAATACGAGTGGTGCCTTGAGCGCACAATCGGTGCAGACGTAGATGGCTGGGAACCCAACATGATCCTGGATGATGGCGGCGACCTGACTGCCCTGCTCCACGAAAAATTCCCTGAAGTACTGGCCAACTGCCACGGTGTGACCGAAGAAACTACCACTGGCGTACACCGCCTGCAGGAAATGCTGCGCGACGGCACTCTGAAAGTTCCCGCTATTAACGTGAACGATGCCGTTACCAAGTCCAAGAACGACAACAAATACGGCTGCCGTCACAGCCTGAACGACGCGATCAAACGCGGCACCGACCACCTGATGTCTGGTAAAAAAGCCCTGGTTATTGGTTACGGCGACGTGGGCAAAGGCTCTGCTGCCTCCCTACGCCAGGAAGGCATGATCGTTAAGGTAACCGAAGCGGATCCCATCTGTGCCATGCAGGCCTGCATGGACGGTTTTGAAGTTGTTTCCCCATACATCAATGGCATTAACACCGGCACCGAAGCGGGCATCGACAGGGCCCTGCTGCAAAACACCGACATTCTGGTAACCACCACCGGCAACATGAACGTGTGCGATGCGCACATGCTCAAGGCTCTGAAGTCCGGCGCGGTTGTGTGCAACATCGGCCACTTCGATAACGAAATCGATACTGCCTTCATGCGCAAGAACTGGGAGTGGGACGAAGTTAAGCCTCAGGTTCACGTGATCTACCGCGACAAGGCTGCAAACGACCACCTGATCCTGCTCTCCGAAGGCCGCCTGGTAAACCTGGGTAACGCAACGGGTCACCCGTCACGCATCATGGACGGCTCTTTCGCCAACCAGGTTCTGGCGCAAATGTACCTGTTCGAGCGCAAGTTCGCCGATCTGCCGGAAGAAGCCCGCGCCAAAGGCATCTATGTTCAGGTTCTGCCCAAGAAGCTCGACGAAGAAGTGGCCCTCGCCATGGTTGAAGGTTTTGGTGGTGTAATCACCAAGATGACTCCAGAGCAAGCACAATATATTGGTGTACCGGTCGAAGGCCCGTACAAGCCAGAAAGCTACAAATACTGATCGGGTAACAAGATGCAATCCCAGAAGCAATTCAAACGCCGCTTCAGCTTTGAGTTTTTCCCGCCCAAGACCGACTTGGGCAAGGAAAAACTCCAGGTTGTGCGCAACCAGCTTGCCGAGGTGAACCCGGATTTTTTCTCGGTCACCTTCGGCGCGGGCGGTTCCACCCGGGACCGCACCATTGAAACCGTGCTCAACCTCCACAAGCAGGGCATTTCCACAGCGCCACATCTCTCCTGCGTCGGTGGTACGCGGGCAGAGATTGCGGAACTGCTGGATGTGTATAAAGAGAACGGCATCAACCGGATTGTCGCCCTTCGCGGTGACATGCCTTCCGGCATGGGTGCATCCGGCGAGATGCGCTATGCCAACGAACTGGTTGAGTTTATCCGCGAGCACAGTGGCGATCACTTCAACCTGGAAGTCGCGGCCTATCCGGAGTTTCATCCGCAGGCCCGTAACGCTGAAGAAGATCTGAAAAACTTCGCCCGTAAGGTGGAGGCTGGTGCCAACAGTGCCATAACCCAGTACTTCTTCAACCCGGACAGTTACTTTTATTTCATCGATCGACTTGAGCAGCTAGGGGTCACCATTCCGGTGGTGCCTGGCATTATGCCCATCGTGAACTTCTCTAGCCTGGTGCGTTTCTCTGACATGTGCGGTGCGGAAATACCTCGCTGGATTCGGAAGCAGTTAGAAGCTTACGGTGACGACAAAGAAAGCATTCTCAAATTCGGTGAGGAAGTGGTTACCGGAATGTGTGAGAAGTTACTGAAAGCTGGCGCACCGGGGTTGCACTTTTATACTCTGAACCAGGCTGAGCCAAGTATCAGCATCTGGAAAAACCTGGGTATCGGTGAGCGGGAAAGAATCTCTTTCTGAGGTTTCCCGCTCACCTTTGGCCCCACCCCTCTCCCGCTCGCGGAGAGGGTGTTTTCCTCTCCAAGCATTTGATTTTCGGCGCTCACCTGAGTCATAGTCTAAAGTGTACGTGATGCAGTTCCACTAATGCTCCCCTGGGGTCACGGTCATCAACAGTGAACCACCCGGCCTGCCTTATCGGGCAAATGGAGCCTCAATAAGAAAGAAAGGAGAAAGCATGAGCACGAAATGGCTGAAAACACTGGGTGCAGGCCTGGCTCTTACCATCGCTGCCAGCAGCGTAAGCGCTGAAACCCTGCGGGTGGTTACCGACCCCAGCTTTGTTCCCTTTGAAATGATGGACCAGGAAACCGGTGAAATGATCGGGTTTGACATGGAAATCATTGCCGAAGTCGCTGAGCGCGCTGGCTTTGATTACAAGCTCAACACCATGGATTTCAACGGCATTATTCCTGCCCTGCAAACGGGTAACGTGGATATCGCCATTGCCGGCATTACCATTACTGAAGAACGGGAAAAAATCGTTGATTTCTCCGACCCGTATTACGATTCTGGCCTGAGAATCCTGATTCGCCAGAACAACAACGACGTAACAGAAATCTCTGACCTTGAAGGCCTGAAAGTTGGCTCCAAGATTGGCAGCACCAGTTACGATTTCCTGAAGAAAAACCTGGATAAAAACGATGGCGTCACGCCCTATCCAGGCAGCTCGGACATGTACATGGCATTGATGTCGGGTGCAGTAGATGCAGTATTCTACGACGCCCCGAACGTTGGCTATTTCGCCAGTACAAAAGGCAAAGGTAAGGTTAAAACCGTTGGTAAGCTCTACGAAGGCCAGCAGTATGGCATCGCGCTGAAAGACGGTAGTGAGTGGGTTGACGAGGTAAATGAAGCCCTCGCTTCAATGAAAGAAGACGGAACCTACAAAACCATTTACGAAAAATGGTTTGGTCCAATGCCGGAAGGCAAGTAAAGACCAAGGGCCCACCGGCCCTTTGTTATGTAGCGCCGGGGCTAACAGCTCCGGCGACTTCTGACCCCAACCCCTGCGGAGACGCACACTGTGGAATCCCAGTTCCAATTCGACTGGCAAGCAGCCATCAACTCTATTCCCTTCCTTATCAAGGGGATTCCCTACACTCTGATGATTTCCTTTGGCGGCCTATTGATTGGCTTTGCCTTGGGTATCATTTTTGGCTTGCTGAGCATCAACAAAAAATGGTTTCTGAAATGGCCTGCAACAGCCTATATCGAAATCTTCCGAGGCACCCCGATTCTTGTACAGGTCCTGTTTATTTTTTACGGCCTGCCAGATCTGATCGGAGGCCCTATCGACCCTCTTACCGCGGGTATCGCCGCGATTGCGCTGAACTCCGGCGCTTACATTTCTGAAGTGGTACGCGGTGGCGTTCAGTCCATCGATAAAGGCCAGTCAGAAGCCGGGCTTTCTCTGGGCTTGTCCCGCACTCAGACATTCTGGTCAATCATCTGGCCACAAGCCTTCCGGCGCATGATTCCGCCGCTTGGCAACCAGGCCATTGTAAGCATCAAGGACACATCTTTGTTCTCAGTTATTGGCGTGGGCGAACTGGTTCGTCAGGGCCAGGTTTACATTGCCAGCACCTTCACCGCCTTTGAGGTGTATTTTGTGGTCGCGGTTATGTATCTGGCCATCACCCTCTCCCTGTCCCTGATTCTCCGCCTGGTTGAAAGGCGCGGACTGGCCTCTGTCTGAAGGAACCTGACCCATGACTCAGATTGTACAAATGAAGGGCATGAACAAGTACTTCGGCAAGCTGCATGTCCTTAAAGATATCGAATTGTCCGTAGAGCAAGGCGAAGTAGTGGTGATTATCGGCGCCAGCGGCTCCGGCAAATCCACACTTATTCGCTGTGTGAACGGCCTTGAAGAGTTTGAATCTGGCCGCCTGGAAGTCGATGGCCAAGCGCTTGCTCCGAAAGGCGGCAATCAGCAAGCTCTTGCGGAAATTCGCAAAGAAGTGGGTATGGTGTTCCAGCAGTTCAACTTGTTCCCTCACCTCACGGTGAAAAAGAACATCATGCTGGCGCCCATGAAAGTGAAAAGCACCTCTCAAGTTGTTGCCAACGCCACGGCAGAGCGCCTGTTAGAACGAGTGGGCATTGGCAGCCAGGCTGACAAATACCCCAGCCAGCTTTCCGGTGGCCAGCAACAACGTGTCGCTATCGCCCGAGCATTGGCCATGGAACCACGGCTGATGCTGTTCGACGAGCCTACTTCAGCGCTGGACCCGGAAATGATCGGTGAAGTGCTCGACGTAATGCGCGAACTGGCAAAAGAAGGCATGACCATGATGGTGGTCACTCACGAAATGGGCTTCGCCCGGGAAGTAGCCGACCGGGTGATCTACATTCACGAAGGCCAGATTGTAGAGGAAGGCAAGCCAGACGATGTGTTTGATAATCCCCAGAACGAACGCACTCAGGCGTTTTTATCGAGGGTGTTGGTGCGCTAGGCCATAACAATAAAGCCCCCGATCGGGGGCTTTATTCTTTGGGTCAGACTACGGCGCTTGCCTTCTTTGTTTGTACTTTCAACAAGTGACGACGTGCAGCTTTTCCGAACGGGTGGGCGCCAGATGGGATTTCGAGATTGATCACATGAGTAATTGTGACTGCAAGTAACTGAATGGCTGCGTACAAGCCAGAAAAGTTGAGAATAGTTCTGATAATCATTTTGAAGCCTCCTTGCCTCTTTGGTTTCTACTACGGAAATCCTAATCACTGTCCATTGGCCCAAAACAGACATCACGGAAAGCAGTCTGATTGGCAGGTTCCGGCATATGGAAAACGACCACACACTCATTGCCAGAAAAACCTACTATAAAATAATGCCGGTATGCTGGCATGGGATAACGATCAAACCATGTACTCATAGATTTTTCGAATCCCCCTGTCAAACCTTAACCTTCAGCAAGTTAGTTGCGGCTACTTCGTATATCCAGTTGATGAAAAAGGCCTTTACTCCAAGACACACCGGAGGGTCCCGAGAGATACGGTATACGCAGCCGCTTTTCTGAAAGAACAGATACTGTCCATAGTCTGCTCCCAAAGAACTCGAAGGAAAGGGCTCCCCCTTCCTCAAGGATCAGGTTTCGAAAATTGCCAGTCGTGTACGCGGCAGCTAGCATCACACTGTCCCGGTGTAAGAGATCACTATCCAGCAAATGAATATGCAACGAATCCTCATATGGAATACCAGCCGTAAGGAAGACAATGTAATGCTCACCTTGTTGAACGCATGCCTCCAGTACCGCGCCTTCAACCGGCTCTCCGGTTATGCCAGCCCCAATTTTAACAAGGCTTGTTGCCAAGCGGGTCTCCGTAGCTTTACTGGCTAGAATAAGCTCAACGTCCTCGCGGAGTAACTGCCTCACAATAACCCCCTCACCAGAAAACGCTTACGCCAAAAGCAGCCAACCCGCCGCCAACAAAAGCTCCGACACCTACGCAAATCGGCGCACCAGGGCCGCAGGCGAGTCCAGCAATTGCACCTCCTGCAATGCCTCCACCTACACCCGCGCTGGTAATCGCGGCCTCTTCTGCAGCGGCCTCCACCCGATCATCCGCGACAGCGATTCTGTAGACCGAAAGTCCCAGAGACAAAATGATAAGTCCTTTTCCTGCATGAGAAAGTCGCTTCATGGTCGCCGATACTTTCGGATTCGACTTCCCTGCCGATTCAACTATCGCCCCATAAACTGCCTGCTTCTGCGATGAGTCCAAAAACGGGAAGCTGGCATTCGAGCCAAAGAGCTGTCTTGTCTTTCGACCAACCAGCTCATTCAGTGTTTTTCCTTCGCTTTTAATCTGCTGAGCAAGGGCCCGTCCGACAGGAGTGCTACGATTCCGGATAATGTCCATGATCAGGTTTCGGGCCTCCTCTGCCTGTTCGGCAGCTTGCTTCCAGCTAATGTGCCCAGATCGAGCCTGAGCTCGAAGTTCTTCAGCCATTTCTCCGATTTGGCGTGCATACGCTTGTCGAGTTTGCCCATCGACCGTAGCGTGAGCTCCGATATTGGCAACCTCTGCTTCTAGAGCTCGAATAGCTCGCTCGAAGAGTTCGTCATCTGTCGAGGCGCCAGACTTACTGGTCGCTGCACCCTCCAGCTGTCCGCCGCGGAAACCATCGGTTTGCTCTGATGACCCTGTTACCTGCAACTTTGAGGCGAAACCTGGGACGTCCACCGCGCCTGTTTTCCTTTCCGACCACCGAGCTGACTCAGAGGACACCTGTTTCTCGCCAGAAGTACCGATTTCCATCAATGCACGATCCGGTCCTTTAAGCGCAGACGATGCTCCAGAAAAAGCCGCTGGCGTATGAGAATCACCAATAACCACCGAACCAGTGCCAATCGCCACCCCACCACAGGTAATAGCACTACCCGTCACAGCAGCAGGTATACCATTAACCAGCACAGTGCCAGAACCGGCTGCAATAGCCCGGGGGTGTGGAGGATGTTTCGGTTTGGAGTGAGGAGCTAGTGGGTCGCCTACTCGGGCGACGGGTTTGCCATCTATCAGCACATCGGGGGAGCCGGCTAGTACCGGTGTGGGAGGGAAGCCCTGGTGATCAGAGCCCAAGTCTCCGAGAAGCACTACTGGTTTGCTCATACCGCATCCTTTGCGTTGTGTTCATCCGTGATCGCGCATTATAGCAATTGCTGTATGGTTTCATACTCACGTTCGATTTTGGCGTGTGAGTCGTCTCGCAGAAATGCCGCAATTTTTTTACCCAGCAATGGCACATCACAGCGCACGCTCAGGGTTACATGATTGGTGCAAGCTTCTGCTGTGCCTTCCAGCCGCATCATGCCTTTGATTTTCGCCGGCACACCGTTCACGTGCACCCGAAACTCGCAGTGCCACTCGCCGTCACTTTTGCGAAACCAGTGTTCTTCCTGCCGGACTTCATTCCACTCACGGTGGAAGTGAGACAGAAACCCCGACACCTCACTGGAGCTTGTCATTTGTCGCTCAACAACCACCTTTGCCGTTGAATCATCCCGTTCCAGCTCAGCCACACGCACGTTACGGGCGCCCAGTATGGCATTACGCTCAAGTATATGATCCTCGCTAAAGAAGGCTCCCAGCACTTGTTCAAGGCCTGCCTGATACGGGTGGGTCAGTTGAACGTCCATAGTAATCTCACCTCTATATTTGTTTTTTTGAGATTGTCAGGGCAGATCCCATTGCACACATTGGCCAATTAATCGATGAGGTTTGGCACAGTAGTCAGTCGCCGCTGTTAACTGTATTATCCCTTTCGGTTAACAGCCGATAACTCACGATTCTTGAACTACTGCTTTAACTGGAGCCCCGCCCTATGCGTAACGCCGACCTTGTCGCCCGCGGCCTCAAATCTGTATGGCACCCCTGCACCCAGATGAAAGACCACGAAACCCTGCCACTTGTGCCTATCAAGCGTGGTGAAGGTGTTTGGCTGGAGGATTTCGAAAACAACCGGTTTATTGATGCAGTCAGTTCCTGGTGGGTTAACCTGTTCGGCCACGCTAACCCCAGAATCAACGCAGCCATCCAGAAGCAGATTGGTGAGTTGGAACACGTCATTCTTGCCGGTTTCACCCACGAACCCGTGGTTAACCTTTCAGAGCGGCTGATTGAGGTGACCCCTGAAGGCCTCAACAAATGCTTCTACGCCGACAACGGATCATCAGCCATCGAAGCTGCCCTCAAAATGAGCTTTCATTTCTGGAAGAACCAGGGCAAACCCAACAAGAAGAATTTTGTGAATTTGGCCAACAGTTATCACGGTGAAACCCTGGGAGCTTTAGCATTAGGCGACGTGGCTTTGTACAAGGACACCTATCAACCCCTGCTTATGGAGGTCATCACCGCACCTTCACCCGATGCCTACAACAAGGAAGAAGGCGAAACCGACGAGGCCTATGCTCTGCGTCAGTTTGAAGTAATGGAAAAGCTGCTTGAAGAAAAGCACGATGAAATCTGTGCCGTTGTGGTGGAGCCGCTGATCCAGTGCGCCGGTGGCATGCGCATGCATCACCCGATTTACCACACCAAGTTGCGAGAAGCCTGTGATCGCTATGGCGTGCATTTGATTGCCGATGAGATTGCCGTGGGCTTTGGCCGCACCGGCACCCTGTTTGCGTGCGAGCAATCCGGCATTACGCCAGACTTCATGTGTTTATCTAAAGGCCTTACCGCCGGCTACCTTCCCCTCTCGGTCGTGCTAACAACAGACACCGTTTATAACGCCTTTTACGATGATTACGAAACTCTGAAAGCGTTCCTGCACAGCCACAGCTACACCGGCAACCCCATCGGCTGCGCCGTGGCGCTGGCCACTCTGGACATCTTCCGGGATGATAATGTGATTGAGAACAACCGCAGACTTTCGGCTTGCATGGCTGATTCCGTAGCTCACCTGGCCGATCACCCGAATGTAGGTGATATCCGCCAGCACGGAATGACTCTGGCAATTGAAATGGTGAAAGACAGAGCCTCGAAAACACCCTTCCCCTGGCAAGAACGCCGGGGTGTTCGCGTGTATCAGCACTCTCTCACGCGCCAGGCCTTGCTTCGCCCCCTGGGTAATGTGGTTTACTTCATGCCGCCTTACGTCATTACTGAAGATCAGATACGCCATCTGGCCCAGGTTGCGACAGAAGGCATCAACATAGCCGTTAGGGACTGATCAAGGTAAACACACATGCGCATCCCCAGAATTTATACCGATTCGCCACTAAGCGAAGGCAACCATGCGGGTCTGGACGAAAACGCTGCCCAGCATGTTGGTAAGGTGTTGCGCATGCAGCCAGGGCAAGAGCTCAGACTGTTTAACGGGGATGGTCAGGATTACCCGGCGACCATTACTGAAGCAGGTAAGAAGCACGTAGAGGTATTAGTGGGCGCGCCAATTGCCAACCCTAATGAATCGCCTCTTCAAATCACCCTTGGCCAAACCTTATCCAAGGGCGATCGAATGGATTACGCCGTTCAAAAAGCAGTTGAGATGGGCGTTACCCAAATAGTGCCCCTCACAACTGAGCGCTGCGACGTAAAACTCAAAGGCGACCGGGAGGAAAAACGCCTGCGCCACTGGCAATCGGTTGCCATCAGCGCCGCAGAGCAATGCGGCCGGGCGCGCATACCCGAGATTCTTCCGGTTATGACCATTGAACAATGGCTGGAGCACAGCCGTATCTGTGAGTTGCGCTTGGTACTGCACCACCGCACTGAACAATCCCTCAGTTCCATATCCAAACCTGGCAGCCTGGCCCTGATGATCGGCCCTGAAGGTGGCCTGACGGCAGACGAAATTGCCCTTGCGGAAAAGGAAGGTTTTTTACCCGTAGCACTGGGCCCAAGGGTTCTGAGAACAGAAACAGCGCCCGTCGCTGCAATGACCCTGTGCCAGTGGTTATGGGGAGATGTTGGCGGCTAGACCACACTGCCGCCCCCAGCGAGTCTGATGAGTCATTGACAGACTCTCGCCACCCACACATGCTTCAACCCGCCGACACTAACAAAAAGCGAGTGCAACACCCGGATGACAAGCCTGCTCAACAACCCTGAATTCTGGCAATACCTCAGCATTCCCGTTATTGCCGCTCTCATTGGCTGGATTACTAATTGGCTCGCCATAAAAATGACCTTCCTCCCTCTGGAGTTTGTTGGCAAACCTCCACTTCTGGGCTGGCAGGGCATTATTCCTTCAAAGGCCAGTAAGATGGCAGCCATTGCCGTAGATGCCACCATTTCGAAAATCGGCACGGTGCGGGAGATTTTTGAGCAAATTGACCCCAAAGTACTCGCTACGCATATTGTTCATTCGGTAGAGCCTCGCATTGAAGAATATGTTGATGAAATGATGCTTCGGGAGTACCCCACGTTTTGGGAGAACCTGCCCGCCTCTGCCCGCAAGATGATTTATGACAGGGTTCGCAGGGCTACTCCACAACTGGTGGACAACCTGGTTGGCGACATCTCCAACAACATAGAAGACCTGCTCGATATCAAGACCATGACCATTGAGAAGCTCTCCGCAGACAAGAAACTGTTGAACCGGATATTTCTCGAATGTGGCGAAGCCGAGTTTCGCTTTATCGTCAATTCCGGCCTTTATTTCGGCTTTCTCTTCGGCCTGGTTCAGATGGCTGTCTGGTACTTTTACCAGGCCTGGTGGGTGCTACCTTTCTTTGGCCTGATGGTGGGATGGGCAACCAACTGGATTGCACTGAACGTTATTTTCCGGCCATTGCGAGAAAGAAAAATTGGCCCCTTGCGAATTCAGGGGTTATTCCTAAAACGGCAACCCGAAGTTTCCCAGTCCTTCTGCCATATCATCACCCATGAAATTCTCACCGTCGGCAATATCATTGGCGCCATTCTTGAAGGCCCCAAGGGAGACCGCGCACGTAACATGGTTAAAAAGCACATCAAACCGCTGGTGGACGAAACAGCGGGTATGGGCAAAGCTCTTACACAGGTGGCATTCGGCCCTACCGGCTTTGCCACCCTGAAAAACCAGGTGGGCGAAAAGGCCATCGAAATATCGAAAACATCCTTTAATGATCCGATGTTTGAGACAGACCGAGCCCGGGCTATTGAGGCGATTATGCTTGAGCGGATGATTGCGCTTTCGTCTGAGGAGTTTCAGGATTTGCTTCGCCCCTGCTTCCAGGAAGACGAAATAAAGCTGATCCTTGTAGGCGCATTTTTGGGTTTTTCTGCAGGTGTTTGCCAGCTCATCTTTGTGTTCGGTGGAGCTCTGACGTAACGACTGTTCTGGCCGCAATGCTTTATTCTGTGCAAAGGCTTCAGCAGATCTTTATACTGTATTTTGTAAGCACGTATACTTTGACGACTGATTTACCTGGAGGCAATGGATGCCAGGCTTTTTTTCCTGGATAGCAGGATTCTTCACCACAGCAAAACCATCGCCTCCTCCGGCCCCAGAGGCGCGGCTGTTCAACTCGGCATCGCCCTCTGAACCAAAGACACCAGCAGACGGCAACCAGAGCCTGATGCTGCTGCTTGAAGAAAACCTGTTCTGCTGGCTCCTGGACACAGGCCCGGCCAGGCTGCGCGGTGAGCTGTCGCACTCCGACCGTGCACTTCAGGAGCTTGAGCACCGTCTCACAAACAACAAGGTGGAAGAGCTGCCAAGACAGCCTATGACACTCCCCATGTTGATGAGAGCCCTCTCGGATGATTCAGGCGACAGGCAAAAGCTGAGTCAAATTATTCTGGGCGACCCTTCTTTAACCGATCAAATATTGCAGATTGCTAACAGCCCCTATTTCCGCACCGGTGATCACACCATCGAATCTGTTGACCAGGCTGTCTTCATCCTGGGTATCGATGGTATCCGGAACGTTGTTGCGGCGGCAGTTATGCGCCCGTTGATGACGGCCCGCAACAGCCGGGAAGCGCAGTTTGCGAAGCGAGCATGGCGCTGGGGGCTTACCTGTGCAAGGGCATCGGAGTTTATCGCCAAGTTTCATGGCGAGGACACCAGCGCATATTTCACTGTCGGCTTGCTGCCAGCACTGTCCTATATCACCATTCTTCGCGAGCTTCAGCGGATATGCCGGGCGCAACGTGGAGGCGGCGAGCCGGATGTTGCATTGATTCGCACCGCTTTGGCTCGCTACCAGTGGGTCGCATCACAGTTAATCGCCAGCGAATGGGGCTTGCCGCCAAAATATCACGCTTACCTAATGTCTGCTGAGCGCCCTGTGCCAGATCAGGAACAGACAACACTGGCAGATGGCATGGTGATAGGCAGCCGTGAGGTGTTGCGTCATGCTAACCAGCGCAACCTGCCTGAGGAAGATCTGGATAAACTCGTGCGACTCACTCCGGAGCAGACCGGCCGCGTTCGGGCGGCCCTTAAAGCAGTTCTTAGCGAGACTGCTCGGGGCTGACCGCCGTACCACCGCCGCTTTTCAGCAGGACCGCAAAGGTCGTGGAGTCATTTTCTCGCTCGCCCTTGAGCAGCTCAGGGGGGAACACCGGCGGAAGCCTGTCCACAACACGATCTTCATCGTGGCGAACGGCCTTCAGCACGTCTCCCACTGTAATAAGGTCCAGCGCACGCCCCGGAACCAACTGGTCGCCTTGGCGACCGGCAAGCGTCAACAAACCAGCGCGAATCAGCTTGTCACTTACCCCTCGCGTAACCTCTCCTGGCACCCGTAATGATTGCTCCAAAACTTCCTGTTGCGGCGCCTTGCTGCCCTCACTGAACGGCCGAGCTACCAACCACATCATGGCCAAGGCGATCTTTTCCTGAAGCTCCGGAGAAAGCTGAACATGACTGCGCTTGGCAACCGACCCCGGGTTTTGCAGGTAAAATGCCAAACTCGCCCCTAAAAGAAGAATCATCCAGTTAAGGTAAATCCATATCAGCATGATTATGCCGATCGCAAAACTGGAATAAATCGCTGCGTATTTTGCTGAACCTGCAACAAACGAGGCAAACAACATGCCACCAGCCTGCCAGGACACACCAGCAACCAAACCACCAAGAAATGCATATCGCAGTTTTACACGGGTGTTGGGCATAAACACATAGACGAATGTGAAGGCACCGACCACGAGAAAGAATGGGGTAAAGCGGCTAATTGCAAGAATCAGCGAGCCAAACGGCTCAACGGCCATCAGGGTTTGAACAATTGAGGAGGAAAAAATAGTGGCGCTCGCGCCAATAGCCGACACCATCAGCAGCGGCCCGACCATGATAACGCTTAAATAGTTACTGAACCTCTGGGCCACCGACCGCATCTCTGGCACTCGCCAGATCATATTGAAAGACCGCTCGATTTTCTGCACCAGCGAAACGACGGTGTACACCAGCAAGGCAAGACCCACAGAGCCCAGAACGCCAACCTTCATGTTGTCCACGAAGCCAAGGATGCGCTCCGCCATTTCTACGCCTTCCGGCCCCATGGGCTGAAAAAACTGGAACAGGAAAGGTTCCATACGCTGATGAACACCCAAAGCCTTTAACACCGAAAAGCTCAGAGCCAACAGCGGCACAATACTCAGCAGTGTGGTGTACACCAGGCTCATGGCATGGAGGGTTAACTGGCCACTGACGACATCCCGTATAAGCGCATATACAGAACGCCCGGCCTTGTACAACAGAGTCCAGGGCCAACTTTGCGGCGGATTCGGGTTTGCAAGAATCCATGTTTCTGCTGCCTGGAGCCGTTCTTTAAGTTGGAATGAAGCCACTTTAGTTCCTGTTGTTCCTGTTGTTCCTGTTTTATCCAGATTATCAGTTAGATATCCGCCTTCAATCAAGTATGGCTGATCAGCCGTTTTTTGCGAGGCTCACCATTAGATATAACCATATTTATATTTATCACTTCCCCTTATAACCATTTCTCTGTAAAAAGGCGGCTACCTAATATATGTCGCTAAACCAAACGGGACTACACATGCGCTTTAAACTTGCTTTAGGGGCTTTCGCTCTTGCAACCCTCCCAACAACAGCTCTGGCAACCAATGGCTACTTCAGCCATGGCTACGGCACCATTAGTGCGGGCATGGCAGGCACTGGGGCCGCTTTGTCCCAAGACAGCATGGCAGCAGCGACCAATCCGGCGGGCATGGCGTTTGTAGGCAGCAGAATAGACGGTGGGCTGGAAGTTTTCTCTCCTCGCCGCCGCTATACAGTGGAGGGTGGAGCCCCTAACACACCGCAGACCTTTTACCTGGCTCCTGGCAAGGTATCGAGCGAGAACAAAGCCTTTTTTATTCCTCACTTTGGCTATAACCGTGATCTCGGCAATGGTCACAGCCTCGGACTGTCTATATTTGCCAATGGCGGCATGAACACCGAGTACAGTGGTGATAATGGCGGCACTTATGGAGGGGGTAAAGCCGGGGTTAATCTGGAGCAGGTTTTCATTGCTCCCACCTGGTCCTGGGAGTTCTCTGAAGGGCAGGCTCTGGGTATTTCGCCACTGATCGCCTACCAGCGCTTTAAAGCCGAAGGCTTGCGCAATTTCTCGGGCTTTTCTTCCAACCCTGATGCCTTAACCAACAACGGCACTGATGATGCCTGGGGCTATGGCATTCAAATTGGCTGGCAGGGTCAGGTAAGCGAAACTCTTCGTGCAGGTGCAAGTTGGCGTACCATTCTCGATATGGAAGAGTTTGACCGATACGAAGGCCTGTTTGCAGAACAAGGTGGATTCGATATTCCACAGATGTTCAATGCAGGCGTTGCCTGGTCAGGCATTCAAGACCACTGGATTCTGCTGGATGTGCAGCACGTCCGTTACAGTGACATCAACAGTGTTGGCAATCCGATGATGCCCAACCTGATGCAAGCGCCGCTAGGTGATGATCAAG
The DNA here is from genome assembly GCF_002806945.1 of Marinobacter salexigens. Lineage (GTDB taxonomy): Bacteria > Pseudomonadota > Gammaproteobacteria > Pseudomonadales > Oleiphilaceae > Marinobacter > Marinobacter salexigens. Next base: position 662,645 of record NZ_NIHC01000001.1, on the reverse strand, counting down.
GCGCCGGCTTTGGCTGGGACGATATGACCATCGTTAAACTCGGCTGGCAGTGGCAGCAAGACAACACGCAAACCTGGCGCGCCGGTGTTAGCTACGGCAAGCAACCGATTCGCGACGAGGAAGTGCTGTTTAACATCCTCGCACCGGGCGTTCAGGAATGGCACTTCACCGGCGGCTTCACCCATCACTTCAGCGAAAGCCTGGAAGCGTCCGGTATGGCGTTCTACTCTCCACGCAAAAGCGTCCGTGGCGATAACCCAATGGGCCCTGGCCAGGAAATTGAGCTGAGCATGAGCCAGATGGGTGCATCCTTCAGCGTTGGCTGGAGGTACTGATACCCAAGCCGACCGATTGGGTAGACCAGACTTCCCCGGACACCACTGAATCAGATTTTGACTCCAGTTTCCGGGGAAGCTGATTAGCAAGGATCAATAGGCAAACAAGTGCGCTTACGGGTTCCCCGAATTGCTTCAGCCGGATCCTGACTTTCAACGTAGGAAGGCTGGCGCAATACATGCCCTTTTCCCTGAACGGCACCCTCAACAATTCGAGCGTATGCCATTTTGGGCGTGGAGCGAGTCACTTCCACAGTTGCAATTAAAGTCTCTGTGCGCCCCAGGCTTTTGCCGGTATGGCTATTTCGGACGGCATTACCGAGGGAGAAAACCTCCCAGCGCTGACCTTTCTTCATCAGTTCGCCACCCATATTAATCACCAACTCGTCACCCTGACGGGCTTCAACCAGAGGCGGCCAGACTGCATCAATAACAGCCAGGGCAACTTCCTGCCCGGCCTTGTCAAAGAGCCGCTGCATGGCTCCCGGAGATCCGTCCAGCTCAAGGCCAAGAGCGTCAGCTGACAGGTTAAGGGTATCGCTCCAAACCATCGCTCCAGTGGCAGGCACGACCACTCGCGCTTCAACTACGACTGCTCCGGTCTGTTGCCGTGTGCGTTCCCCGGTGAGCGAGGATACTTTTTCATCAACGCCCAGCGTCAAGTCCGTAACCTGAGCAACCACCAGATACTCTGCACCGAGTTCATTACCGAGCATGGCCTTCTCTGCCACTGGAATGTCCTCCCCGGCCATGCGGGCCCTTTCCAGAACCATGGCATGCTCCTTGTCTCGAGCAAGCATTGCAAAGCGGCGGGACTGAACAAGAGCTTCGCTAATGGCCTGAGTCATGCGATCAGAGACCTCTACCCTGGACAGGCGCCGCTCGGCCACCTGATAGTGTGGACGGGGTACCCAGACCGGATAAACCGCCATCCGCCAGCGGCTATCCTGGGATGATGATCCTGGCGTTTTATAAACAGGAACTTTCACTTCCAGCCGGGCAAGCTTGCCACCTCCACCCGGCGCGTCAGATACCGACAGAATCCTGTACCCGGAAATGAGACCGCTTGATGATACCTGCGTATCGCTCGACTGGGTCGCCGACATGGTCGTACTGCGTTCACGCCCCCCCTCGCTACGCTCGGTAACTCTGAGCAGAGCGCTCTGAACCTGCCGGCTGGCACTGATCTGGGCCCCACGCACCTGCCGTATTGCCTCACTCAGCGCATTGTAGACGGCCTCCTCCCGGTTAACTCCGGTGGCCTCGGCAGACACGGTCCTGATTTCGGTTGCAGCATGGGCTACAACCGGAAGCAGAAAGGCAATAACAATCTGGAGCCACTTCATTACCAGTCTCCGAACGAACCGGTGCTTCTCACCGAGCGCTCTGTACCGGCTTTACCGGCGCCATCTGCAGACGTGCTTTTTGCGGCCTTGGGGGCAGGCTTATCGATACCCTGAGCCTTGGCAGATGTGCTGGGCGACCAGTATTTTACGTAGCCCAGGTAGGGGTGGCCGGTTTCCGGATCCTGCGCATCCCACTGAGCGATGGTTTGAACTCCCCGCAGGCGCACGTTGGCCTCTGACTGCAGGATTTCATTCACCATCTTGCCCACACCAGTGGATGTCTTGATCTCCGTACGACCGTTGCCGCGGGTTTCCCGAACTTTCTGCACCAGCTTGCGCCGGATTTCCTCGTAATCCATTTTCACGGTCATGGATGCAAACTGTGCCAGCCAGGCATCGGCCATGGCATTGGCGCTTTTGCGCGAGGCCTCAAGCTCAGCGGCTACGTCGTACTTGTCCATTGTGCCACGCACCAGCTGTGGCCCCGCCATACCGAATGACACCAGACCAAACCTGCCGGAACCGTCCACCATAGGCTGAACGCCGTAGTATCCCAGCATGGGCACCTTATCTTTAACGTGAGGCATCAAACGCTTCTGAATATCATCTACCGGAATAGCTTGGCCTGGAGCCACATCACCGGTTCGCAACTGTCGCGCAAACTCATTGAAACGGTCAGACTTCACAACAACAACGGAAACTGCGCCATTTTCCGATATTGCAGAGCCGCCCACTTCCTGGATAACCCCAAAAATACCGATGCCTGAGAGTTCGCCCATAGCCCGCTTGGTTGCTTCAGCTACAAACTCGTCATAGAGCATGTTCTTGCGCTCGGCAACGCTCATTTCCGGCATTTCGGAAGTGTCGGCTCCCAACTCTTCAAGAAGAGCGTTCAGCCCCTGCACAGTCAGCTCTGCAGCCCGGCCAGCTACCGCTTTCCCGAAGGCTTCGATGCTGGTGGTGTCTTTGACATCCTCTGGCAAGTCATCCTTCATGAACTTGTCTGTCATCCGGGCACCGACCTGCACCGCGTTCTGGGAAATAAGCTCTCCCATGGCACTCAGGAAGGCTTCCTGAGTGGCCAGAATCCGGGCTTCGCTGTAGCTGATATCCCGTGGATCTGCAGCCACGTATGCGCGACCAATAACCAGCATGCCTCCACCGGGATTCTTTTCAGACTCACCTTGCACCCAACCCCTTGCATCCAGAAAATTCTGCACTTCTTCATTGCCTGAATCCACCTCAGATACCGCCATAAAGGGGGACGGCGGGGTTTTGCTGGCGTCCTGCTCGGCAGCTTCAACCTGTGCGCTGAGATCTTCCTGCGCCAGGGCGCTACCTGTCATTAGCGGTGTGGCTGAGATGGTGGCTGCAACAAGCAGTGATAACATTGTTCTGCGAAATTCCATTTATTCAAATCTCTCGATTGGTTACCAGGAAACTGAGCTGTCAGAGCCACGTTTGATGATGGGAGTCTCGCCTTCCCAGAAAGCCAGGCCGGATGCCAAATCTGTAAGTGACAGCTGGATGTAGTACTCCACCTGCTGCTCCTTACCAACCCGATGATTACGCTGCAGGATTTTTCCGGAAAGGCTCAAATCGGGAGCTTGGAGCGTACCCTTGCGCTGCACACCAGACTGGTCGAATTCTTCGGAATCACGTAGCTCACGGGCTCTCATGGACATTTCGTCTTCAGCGCCATTCAGGCCAACGGCAGTAGTGGTGACTACCTTGCCGGAGCGCAAAAGTGCCACACGGATTTTCTTGGTCAGCTGGTCAGTATCAATACGCTGCATGGTGTCGTTAGTAATTCGGCTGACCACCATGATGTAGCGCCCACCGTTGGGGTTATTAACAGCGCCGCTCGCAAGCATGTCTTCCACGGCATCGGTCGCCGCTTTTTCAAAATCCCGGTAATCCATAGTCATGGCTACAGGGCCATCGTCGGCAGCCGGGTCAATATAGCGAGTGGGTGCGGCACAGCCGGCGATGACGGTAAGGCCTACAGAGATAGCAACAGCGCGTATCAGCATTGAATGTTCCTTTTATTGGGGTTCGCGAAGATGTAACTGGTAACTGACGACCCGTGAATGGGGCGCCGTTGCCTTGAAGTAACGGGTCTGGCCGGTCAGCAAGGATGCTTTTCGGTAGCTTTCACCAACGCCCTTAACCATCATGCCGCTGGCGTCAAACCAGGTCACTTTCCAGGCCAGTTCGGCGTCTGATCTTGCTTCAACTGCAAACTGTACCTGCAGGAGGCTTTCACCATCAGGTTGAGCCAGGCGTTCTTGAAAGAGTTCGGTCACACCCATGGTGTAAACAACCTCCGGATCTACTTTCAACTCAGGCCTGTCGATCAGGGAGCTACTGGTTTCGGGCTGGGAAGCACAGCCCACCAGGCTGAGCACCAGCATGCTGGCAAACACTATCCTTTTCATAATCTACATCCTGTGATTTTGATGCGTTGTACTTGTTACTGAATACCGGACACCTGAGCTGATTCTGCGATCTCAGGCAGGCGCGCCACTACGGCCTCGCCACCGCCCTGCAGATCCATAGTGATGACCGTTGCCGGGGCGAGCATTGTCGGGCGCTTAACATACACCAGAGTAAAAGGTTGTTGTGGTATTTCCACATTACCAAGCACGCCACCCTGGTTATCCAGCAGAGTCAGGTTACCACTCTCTGGCCGGTCAATTCGGGCCGCCTGCCAGTGATCCGGCATTGCCTGCCACCCACGCAAGTCTGCCTGGGTGGTAGCAATCGTGAGCGCTGCTGCGCCCAATTGCCCAAGGGCTCCAAACTGCTCCGCTGCCTCATTCTGTATCACTGCTTTGATAACCGCTGAAGTTACCGCTCTGGTAAGCACACCGGCAAAGCGCTCTTTCATTTCGGTACGGATAACTGTGCCCATATCCGAGATCCGCTCCGTTTGCACAGTCTCAGCGTTATCGCCCATTACCCCCAAGGTTCCCGGGACCATCGGTCGGTCAGCGTATCTCGGCAATGCAATGCCAATGTAAGCCGGAGCTTGCTGGTTACCATGAAAGAGCAGCAAGGGCACATCAAAGCGCTCTTCCTGCAGAACCGGACCCAATCCGTTTTCATAAACAATCCAGACTTGCGGAGGCAATTCGGTCAAGCTTTGCTTGCCAGATGCAAGGTTCGTTGCCAGGTCTGAATCGGCTTTCAATATGGCGCTATCGGGGCTCATCTGCGCAACCCGCTTGAGCGACGTGGCCGCACGCTCATAATCTCCACCACTCGTGGCATTCGCAAGGAAGTATATGCCGTGGAGGTAAGTGCTCGAAGGAACTATAAACTCGGGAAAAACAGACCAGCTGGAGGCGGGACCATAGTGGTTCTCAATCGCTGCCTGAAACTCTTTGTTCTGAAGGCTGTTTCGTACCATAGAGGCGTTGTTTTCTCCCTCTCGCGCTTTTTCCTCAAGCGCAGCCTGCTGTTCAGCAATTTCCTCACGGAAGTAATCAACCGCACGGCGGGTACGGTCATTGGCCCGGTTGAATTCAATGCGAGCGTACTCATTATTACCGGCCGCCAGGAATGCTAGCGCTTTGTAGGTGTTAACCAGGACAGCCTCAGCCATCAGTGCTTCATAATCCCGCTGGGAGTCGTTCACCATCACCGCCATAAAGTTCTCGGCAGCTGTCTCAAGCATCCCCTCGGTGTCGAGGTACTTCATGCCCACTTCTGCAAGATCGTACGCCCTTACCGACTCTTCGTTACGTCCTGTGAGCCGGTACACCTCGCCCTGATGCAGGAGCTCCAGAAGTCGCCCCTCAGAATCTACGGTCTCATCATCTTCGGAACCGAAACTCACCGTTTTCAAAGCAGCGTCGTAATCGCCCGAGGAATAAGCCGTATTGAACGAAGCCATCTGATTACGATGCTGATATGACGAACACCCGGAAACCATTGCCGCAACGCCTAACACCAGCACCAAATACTTGATTGCCGTCACACATCCTCTCCCTGAAGCTGCTGGCTGTTTTATCTCAGTGAGAGGCAAAAGCCCATAACACTGATGTCAGCCGTTAGATTACCAAATACTTACAACGCGTTAACCTAGTTTGAAAGCGTCCGATTTGATAGAAGCAGCCCGGCTTTTATTGCAACGTTTTACAATCCCACCAACAAATTGCTACACGAACATCGAGCAAAAATTATTGACTGCACAGTAACCAACCAACTTGTGCAAAACACCAACCAAATCATAAAACTGAAGCAAGGTTTCGTGCCGTGATCTCCACAATCCGCTGCCTTGCCTCACGGCTGGCCCAGGCCGAGTGCGGCGTAACAATCAGATTTGGAATATCATCAGCAAGTAGTGGATTGCCATTTACCGGAGGTTCCTCGGTCAACACATCAAACCCTGCTCCCCCGATAACACCCTTTCGCAGCGCATTTGCAAGCGCAGCCTCATCGACCAAACCACCGCGACTGGTATTAATCAGCAAGGCGTCTGACCGCATCACCTGCAGCTCCGGGGCGCCAATCAGGTTGCGGGTTTCGTCCGTGAGCAGACAATGCAGAGAGAGAACGTCGACCTGCGGCAGGAGTTCATTCAGAGGTATCCGGGGATAGCCATCGACCTCCCCCGTCGCTTGCCCGGGGCGTGCGCCGAGCAGTATCTTCATGCCGAATGCCTTGGCTCGCTCGGCAACACCCTGGCCGAGGTCTCCGTAGCCAAGAATACCCAGAGTCCTCCCTTCCAGCTCCAGAATCGGGTGATTCATCAAGCAGAACATGTCGCTTTGCGCCCAGCGCCCGGCTCGCACATCTCTGTCGTAATCCAGCAAGCGTGTTGCCAGCGCCAACATCAGTGCCATGGTGTGCTGTGCCACTGTTGAGCGCCCATAGTTCTTTACATTCAGCACCCGTATGCCATGGTCTTTAGCTGCATTCAGATCGATATTATTCAGCCCGGTGGCCACAACAGCGATGGTTTTCAGATCCGGGCATTGTTCGATATGTTCCCGGGCAAGTACCACTTTGTTGACCAGCACCGTATCAAAGCCCCCAATCCGCTCAACTACCTGGCCTGGCGAGGTGGCCTCATACTTCACCAGGCCGCCGGCAACCTGCTCAACAGGCGAGAGATCCACATCTTCGCCCAGTGTAGTGGCATCTAAAAATACGGCTTTCATACTTTCGTCCTTCATCAATGAACGCAAAGATTAGGGTAAACTGAATCAAACACACAAGTAAGGGAGCAGCAACCATGGAACACGAATTCTGGCACGAACGCTGGAGCAAAAAAGAAATCGGTTTCCATGAAGGCTCTGTTAACAAATATCTTTACGAGCACTGGCCGGAGCTTTCTGGCGGAGGCACCGAAGGGGTTTTTGTACCCTTGTGCGGCAAGGCCCACGATATGTGGTGGCTCCACGATCGCGGCCACCCTGTCATCGGCGTGGAGCTAAGCGAAATTGCCTGCAAGGATTTTTTTGCCGAGGCCGGCGAGAAAGCCATGGTCCACCCAAGCGAGCCCTTCACCACATTCAAGCATGAGAACTTGCAACTATGGTGCGGCGATTTCTTTCAACTGGTGTCGGAAGACCTTCAGTACACCCGCCTGGTCTACGACCGCGCTGCGTTAATCGCACTGCCTGCCTCCATGCGCAAGGCTTATGTTGACCATCTTACGGCCATCATCCCAGAGGGCACACGCATTCTGCTCATCACTCTGGACTACGGTACCAAAATTACCCCACCGCCGTTCAACGTGAGCGATGATGAAGTCCGCGAACTCTATTCACCCGATTATAATATTGAGCACATTCTTACCAACACCCTGGCCAGCGACCACCCATTCACCAAGCGCAAAGGCCTTGCCAGCGCAACGGAGAGCGTCTTTCGGCTTACCAAACGCTGAGGCTGTAATTCTGGCGATAACATAATTTAATGAACCTTAACCATTTACTCCCTGTCCAACCCAGTGACCGTGAACTAAGCTCAGAATGAGCAGGCGGAAACCCGACACAGATCGAGGCCCGCTGTATTAGTTGATTCCACCCACCCTTAACTAACCGAATCGCCAGCATGGCGTCCGTAACTGCAACGGGGATATTGCGTGTATTAAAAGCTGAAGACCAGCAAGCGAGGGGCTACCCATGAGCATACTGCAGCAGTTTAAAAACCGGTATGAGAGCACCCAGGAAGAAGAGTACAGCCTCGAGGAATACCTCGAGATCTGCAAGAACGACCCCACGGCCTATGCCACGGCCGCCGAACGATTACTGATTGCCATCGGCGAACCCGAATTTGTCGACACCTCCCGCGATACCCGTCTGTCGCGCATATTTTCCAACAAAATCATCAAGCGCTATCCGGAATTTTCCGAGTTCTACGGTATGGAAGAAGCTGTAGAAAACATCGTGTCTTTTTACCGGCACGCGGCTCAGGGCCTGGAAGAAAAGAAACAGATTCTATACCTGCTGGGTCCGGTTGGTGGTGGTAAATCGTCACTGGCGGAAAAGCTCAAGTACCTGATGCAGAAGGTGCCCTTCTATGCCATCAAGGACTCTCCCGTTAACGAATCCCCTCTTGGGCTTTTTGATCCCGCAGAAGACGCCGCCATTCTGGAAGAGGAATACGGTATTCCCACGCGCTATACAAAGAACATCATGTCCCCCTGGGCGGTGAAACGCCTGCACGAATATGGTGGCGATATCAGCAAGTTCCGCGTGGTGAAAAAGTACCCCTCTGTGCTGGATCAGATTGGCGTATCCAAAACCGAACCTGGGGACGACAACAACCAGGACATCTCTGCTCTGGTGGGCAAGGTGAACATCCGCATGCTGGAAGACTTTTCCCAGGATGACCCGGATGCCTACAGCTTCAGTGGCGGCCTGTGCAAGGCCAACCAGGGACTAATGGAATTTGTGGAGATGTTCAAGGCGCCCATCAAAGTGCTGCACCCGTTACTGACCGCAACGCAGGAAGGCAACTACAACACCACCGAAGGCATGGGCTCTGTACCCTTCGATGGCGTTATCCTGGCCCACTCCAACGAATCCGAGTGGCAGACCTTCCGGAACAATAAGCACAACGAGGCATTCCTTGACCGGGTGTACATCGTCAAAGTGCCCTACTGTGTGCGGGTTACGGAAGAGGTCGAGATCTACAAGAAGCTGCTAAAAAACAGCTCCCTTGCAGGCTCGCCCTGCGCTCCCGATACGCTGGATATGCTGGCTCAGTTTTCCGTGCTTTCACGGATCAAAGAGCCGGAAAACTCCAGTATCTTCTCCAAAATGCGAGTCTACGACGGCCAGAACATCAAAGATACCGACCCGAAAGCAAAGTCCATCCAGGAGTATCGTGATGCGGCGGGCGTAAACGAAGGTATGGACGGCCTTTCCACCCGCTTTGCGTTCAAGATTCTCTCCAAGGTGTTCAACTTCGACACCACCGAAGTGGCGGCTAACCCGGTGCACCTGCTTTACGTGATTGAAAAGCAGATTGAACAGGAACAGTTCGCACCGGAAGTTCAGGAGCGCTACCTGCGCTTCATCAAAGAATTCCTGGCCCCCCACTATGTTCAGTTTATCGGCAAGGAAATCCAGACGGCTTATCTGGAAAGCTACAGCGAATACGGGCAGAACCTGTTCGACCGTTACGTAACCTATGCCGACCTGTGGATTCAGGATCAGGAATTCCGGGACCCGGAAACCGGGGAGATTCTCGACCGTTCTTCTATCAACGAGGAACTGGAAAAGATCGAAAAACCGGCGGGCATCAGTAACCCCAAGGATTTCCGCAACGAGGTCGTCAACTTTGTGCTTCGGGCGCGAGCCAACAACCAGGGTGAAAACCCGTCCTGGCTCAGCTATGAAAAACTGCGCAGTGTGATCGAGAAGAAAATGTTCTCCAATACCGAGGACCTGCTGCCAGTTATCTCCTTCAACCCCAAAGCCAGCCAGGAGGATCAGAGCAAACACAAGCAGTTTGTCGAACGTATGGTCGATCGGGGCTACACCGAGAAGCAGGTACGCCTGCTGGCAGAGTGGTACCTGCGGGTTCGCAAGTCCCACTAGCAGGGCGGCATGGCTGGGGAAACCCAGCCTGCAGCTTTAGCCCCGAACGTGTAAGTGGAGTGTGAATTATGGGTATGACCCACATTGTCGACCGACGGCTGAATGGCAAAAACAAGAGTGCAGTGAACCGGGAGCGATTTTTGCGCCGCTACCGGCATCACATCAAGAAAGCCGTTTCTGACGCGGTACACCGGCGTTCGATCACCGATATAGAGCGGGGAGAGAACGTCAGCATTCCTACCCGGGATATCGATGAGCCGGTGTTCCATCACGGCCAGGGCGGACACCGTGAAATGGTGCACCCGGGCAACCAGGATTTTGTAGCCGGAGACAGGATACCCAAGCCAGAGGGTGGCAGCGGTCAAGGCCAGGGGCAAGGCAAGGCCAGCCCTGACGGCGAAGGCATGGATGAGTTTGCTTTCCAGATCACCCAGGACGAGTTCCTGAACTTTCTGTTCGATGATCTGGAACTTCCGAACCTTGTCCGAAAACAACTCAAGGATACTGAGTCTTTCAACTATGTGCGCTCCGGGTACAGCACCCAAGGCGTGCCTGCCAAACTCGACGTTATCCGCTCTTTACGCGGTGCCCATGCTCGCCGGTTAGGGCTGGGTGGCGCACGCAGGAAGAAAATCCGGGAGCTTGAGGCGCAACTCGCGGATCTCAAAAGCGCCCCTGCGGATCTGGACGCAGCCTTCAGCCACGACGATCAAATCCGGGTGCTTGAGGACGAAATTGCCCGACTGAAAGCCAATGTGAAGCGCATCCCCTTCATTGATGAAATCGACCTGCGCTACCGCCAGCACCTGAAGCAGCACAAGCCCGCCACCAGCGCGGTCATGTTTTGCCTGATGGATGTATCCGGCTCCATGACGCAGATGCACAAGGATACCGCCAAGCGGTTTTTCATCCTGCTGTACCTGTTCCTGAAAAAGAACTACAAGAAAATCGACGTGGTGTTCATACGCCACCACACCAGCGCCAAGGAAGTGGATGAGGAAGAGTTTTTTTATTCCCGGGAGACCGGTGGCACCATTGTTTCAAGCGCCCTGAAACTGATGCACAAGATCATCGACTCCCGCTACTCGCCAGCAGAGTGGAATATCTATGCCGCCCAGGCATCCGATGGCGACAACTGGAACGACGACTCCCCTATTTGCGGCAAGCTGCTGACCGAGCGCATTCTGCCGTTAGTGCAGTACTTCGCCTATGTGGAGATTACGCCCCAGGATCACCAGATGCTGTGGTACGAATACGAGCGGGTGCAGGAGCAATTCCCGGGGAGCTTTGCCCAGCAGCAAATTGCCGACCCGAGCGAGATCTACCCGGTTTTCCGCCGGCTGTTTGAGAGGAAAGCGGCATGAGCGATGCTATCGACCGCCCCAATGTGCAGGGCAGTGAAAACCCGGACACTCGCAGCCCGGTCTCCACAGGGTCAGAGTGGACCTTCGAGTTGATCCGGCAATACGATGAAGAAATCGCCAAGTGTGCGGCCGAGTTCGGCCTGGACACCTACCCCAACCAGGTTGAAGTAATCAGCGCCGAGCAGATGATGGACGCCTACAGTTCTGTTGGCATGCCGGTTGGTTACAATCACTGGTCCTTCGGCAAGCAATTCCTCAGCACATCCAAAGGTTACCAGCGCGGCCAGATGGGCCTGGCCTATGAGATTGTGATTAACTCCAATCCCTGCATTGCCTACCTGATGGAGGAAAACACCCTGCCCATGCAGGCACTGGTGATTGCCCATGCCTGTTACGGTCACAACTCCTTCTTCAAGGGTAACTACCTGTTCCGCACCTGGACCGACGCCAGCGCTATTATTGATTACCTGGTGTTTGCCCGGAATTATGTGTCGGACTGTGAGGAGCGCTACGGCGTGGATGCGGTTGAGCAAATACTGGATTCCTGCCATGCGCTGATGAATCACGGCGTTGACCGGTACAAACGACCTGCGCCGATTTCTGCCGCCAAGGAAGCTCTGCGTCAGGAAGAACGGGAAGAATACCTGCAGCGCCGGGTGAATGATCTTTGGCGCACCATTCCGAAAATGGACGAGGATGAAGACCCGATAAAGCGCAAAAAGCGCTACCCGGAGGAACCCCAGGAAAACCTGTTGTACTTCATCGAGAAAAACGCGCCGCTACTGGAAACCTGGCAGCGGGAGATCATCCGGATTGTGCGCAAACTGGCGCAGTACTTCTACCCTCAACGCCAGACCCAGGTGATGAACGAAGGCTGGGCCACCTTCTGGCATTACACTCTGCTGCACAGAATGTACGAGAAAGGCCTGGTCACCGACGGGTTCATGCTGGAGTTTCTGCAAAGCCACACAGCTGTGGTGTACCAGCCCCCGTTCAACAGCCCCTGGTATTCCGGCATCAATCCTTACACCCTGGGATTTTCTATCTTCACTGACCTGCGGCGGATCTGTGAAGACCCCACCGATGAGGATCGGGAATGGTTCCCGGATATCGCCGGCACAGACTGGATAAAAACCCTGCACTTTGCGATGGCCAACTTCAAGGATGAGAGTTTTATCCAACAATTCCTGTCACCCAAAGTGATGCGGGATATGAAACTGTTTGCCATTCAGGATGACGATATGGAGGACAGTTACAAGGTAACCGCCATACACGATGAGCCGGGCTATCGTGAACTCCGTGAGAAGCTGGCTCGCCAATATAATCTCAGCTATCGGGAGCCCAACATCCAGGTGTGGAACGTGGATTTACGGGGCGACCGTTCGCTCACTCTCAGGCATGTGCCTGTAGACAGAGTGCCCCTGGGCGAGGATACCGAAGAAGTGTTACGCCACGCCCACAGGCTTTGGGGCTTTGATGTGCATTTGGAAAGCGTGGACGAAGGCACCGTGGTAGAGGAGTACCATTGCCCGCACCCGCCACCGCTAAAGCCCTGAACGCAGGTGCGCCAAGGGCAGGATTACTTCAACGCGCAAGCCGCCTTCGGGGCTTTCGTCCAAGCGGAGCTCGCCGCCGTGCAACTCCACAAGATCAGTAACAATCGACAGCCCCAGCCCGGAGCCAGACCTTGCTTCATCCAGTTTGCCGCCCCGGCTCAGGGCCTGCTGACGGGTTTCTGGTGACATGCCTGGCCCGTCGTCAAAGACCGCAAGCACCAGCCAGCCGCCTTCCACAGCACTGGTCAAGCCTATGGAACTTTTGGCCCAATTGATGGCATTTTCCAGCAGATTGCCGACAATTTCCTGTAAGTCCTGGGCATCAATCCGTACCCCGAGACCTTGCTGCACATCACAGTGAAACACCAGGCCGCGCCTGCCGGCAAGGCGCTTTACACCCTCAATCACCGGTTTGAGTACGACCATGATATCCTGTTCCGCCCCCAGAGTTACTGGCCCCGCTGCGGAAGCACGGGCGAGATGGTGACTTATAGCCTCATCCAGACGCTTGAGTTCCGCCGCCATGGCCTCTTGCTGCTCCTGAGGCAACCGCTCCACCAGAGTGCCCAGTACCGCCACCGGGGTTTTCAGGGCATGGGCCAGATTGCCCGTTGCCGTTCTGCCCCGCTCCATCAATCGCTGGTCTCTTTCCAGTACGATATTGATGGCACCTGCCAGCCGCGCCAACTCCCTGGGCAAATCCGTCTCAATCGAGGCTTGCCTGCCCTGCTCTACCGCCTTCAGGCTTTGCTCAACCCGGCGCAGAGGAGCCAGCCCCCAGCGAATCTGCAAACCAATCAATACAACAAGAACCACGCCCAGTGTCACCAGCGACAGCCACAGTAACGTTTGGAAACGCGCAACCTGTGCCTCTACTTCGTCCAGACTCGCGGCCACCTGCACATGCAGCACCTCATCCAGGTTGGGAAGGCGTATATCCCGCTCCAACAATCGAAGCTGTTTGCCTCTGGGGCCGGTAATGCTGCGGAAAGTCATACCAGACTCGCGGATAACCGCCAGCCGCTGATCCCATAGCGAGCGGGAAGTAAGCACCCGCTCACCGCCGTTACTGACTTGCCAGTACCAGCCGGAAAACACCCGGTCGAAGCGGGAATCGCCCAGTTGCCGGTTGGTTACCAAGGCATTTTGCCGAACATCGTAGCTAACTCCGGCAATCACCACATTGAGCAGGGATTCCAGGCGCTCATCAAAGGCGGTGTTCACCGCCTCGCGAAAGTTCCATGACAACAGCGCGCCTGCAGCTGGCAATACCAACACCACCAGAACCAACGCGGATACCAGCATGCGCATGGCAATGGGAAGACGACGCAGCCGGCTTGCCAGCATCATGGGGTCTCAGTGTTATCTGCATGCATCCGATAGCCCTGGCCGCGCAGGGTTTCAATGCTCTGGCTCCCCAGTTTGCGGCGCAAGCGGCTGACCTGCACATCAATCACGTTGGAGTCTGGCTCTGTATCGCCGTCATACACATGCTCGGTTAACTCGGTTCGGCTGACCACCCGGGGCGCAGCATGAACAAGGTGGGAAAGCAGCCGGAATTCCTGAGCAGTCAGGGATACTGGCATGCCGGCACGAGTTACCTGGGCACTGTGGGTATCCAGGGAAATATCCCCTACCCGAATAACCGGGTGGGCGTGGCCGTGGGCCCGGCGCACCAAGGCTCTCAACCGGAACAGGATTTCAGCCGTTTCAAACGGCTTGGTAACGTAATCATCGGCGCCTGCTGAAAACCCTGCGGCTTTGTCTGACCAGCGCTCTCTGGCAGTGAGAATCAGAACCGGCAGCTCAATCCCCTGCTCGCGCCACCCAGACAACCACTGAACCCCGCTGCCATCGGGCAAGCCCAGATCCAGAATAACCGCATCGTAGCGCTCGGTGCTGATGAGAAAATCCGCCGTACGACCATCACCGGCAACTTCCACCAGCAGTCCGGCAGCTTCCAGCGACGTAGCGAGCCCCTTAGCCAAGGGCTGATCATCTTCTACCAGTAGAATTTTCATTGGCGCCTCATTCCGTTGATGTTGGTGCCTTCAATGCCCAAAAGTTCACCAGTTACTGCATCCACCTCAAACTCCACCACCTGGCCTTCTGAGCCCAGCAGTTCAATTTCATAGAGTCGCTGGCCATCGTCTTCCTCAAACTCCACATCAATCACCTGGCCGTCCCAGTCGCGCAGAAGGCTGTCCAGAATATCGCCCAAGGGCTTTATACGACCTGCCTGCACTTCTTCATGGAGTTTGCGCCAGTCGTCGTCAGCTGAGGCCGGCACGGGAACAGCCAGACACAAGGCAATGGCAAACGCCGCAGCAATACACGCGGCGGTGGGGATGATGAGTTTCAAAAGATAGCCTGGCAGATTTTTCATAGGTTCATTCTGGCAGAGCCAAGATGAATGAACCATGAACGAAACACTCACCCTCCTGCAAGCGGACGTTACTTAAGATGCACTCAACGCTCAGGAAGTTTTCCTTCAGGTGGTTTCCCCAAGGGCGCAATATCACAAGTACTGTAAATCAAAGAATCAGGAGCTATACCATGAAAACACTTATCGCATCCGCACTTGCAGCCAGCCTTGTGGGCGCGCCGCTGGCTTTTGCATCCGGAACCATAGACGACGCCAAACGAGCCATCCAGATCGGCTCGGACTATGGCATTTCCCACTTCAGCAGCATTGAGCTGGAAGATGACCGCGACGACGATGGCAGCATGGAAATTGAAGGCTGGGTAGATGGGGAGTGGTACGTAGAGCTGGATGTAAACAGCGATGGCTCCATCCGTAAGGAGGAGCGCCGCAAGCGCACAGATGGCCCATGGGGCCTATCCGCAGCCGAAGCTTCAGACTACATTGATGCCAGCGTAAACCAGGGCATGAGCCGGATTGAGGAAATTAACTCCAACGCTCGAGGCGATATTGAAGTGGAAGGGGATAACGCCGATGGGCAGGAGCTGGAAATTGATTTCCGCACCGGCAGCCTGGAACCCACCAAAGTGGATAGAGACGGCCGGATGTAAACCCGAAACCATTGCCGGCGGTCGAGGGACCGCCGGCAGCAACAACCCCTGTTATCAAGAGCCAGCAGTCGCTGCGGGAATATTGCGCCTACCGTACATGGCAAGTAAAAATCCGATCGGAAACATCAGCACGCCGTAGACCGCAGCCGGTATGGACATGGCGCTGGACTCCAATATTGTGAGCGTGACCATCAGACCAATGGTGCCATTTTTTACACCCAACTCTACTGCAACAGCCAAAGACTCCCGCTGGGTAAGCCTGGCCGCACGGCCTGCCAGCAAGCCCATGAAAATACCCACCACATTCAGCAGAATCGTTGCTGGCCCCGCCTGTTTCAACAAGTCCCAGATCTCATCCCGCACCCCATAAACAATCACAGCAATCAAAATGGCCAGCACAATGCCACCAAACACACTCACAATACTCTCTGCTTTATGCGCCACCTCCGGCTTACGGGAGCGAACCTGCATGCCTATTGCGACCGGGAAAAGAACAATGCCGGTCAGCATGGCAATGGTTTTCCATACTGGCAGCACAATGTCGTGTTCCGTACCCATATAAAATTTCAGTGCCAGGTTGGTAAAAAGTGGCAAGGTGAGGATGGTAATCAGGCTGGCGCTAACGGTTAGCACAATAGACAGCGCAATATTACCCCGGGCAAGCAATACAAACAGGTTGGACGTTGTTCCTCCAGGGCAGGCGGCAATAATGACCAGGCCCACCGCAATGGCAGGCGGCACGGCCAGCAATGATGCAAGCGCAAACGCTACCAGAGGCATGAGTACAATCTGCGCCAAGGTCCCGATGATCATCCCTTTGGGGTAAACTGCTACCTGCCGAAAATCACGGATGTTGAGGGTCATGCCTATACCGATCATGATAATAAACAGGGCGATCGGTAATCCTGCTGAGATGAGTGGACTGGATTCCACAGAGCCTCCGGATGTTGTTGTTTTTATTAATTCATTGTTCTGAAAATAACACAACTGCTTCCCTTTCGGGAGTGCATGACGAACAAGAATTCATAACCGCCCCGGTGCTCACTTTGTGATTTTTTCACTCACATGATCGTCTGCAAGGCCATCAACCCGTATACTTGCAACTAACAATTAAAATTCCAACTTTTGAGCCCAAACCGGGCAGAGGTGAACAAGGAATGAAACGCCTGGGAACACTGGACGCCTCGTGGCTAGCCGTAGAATCTGAAGACACGCCAATGCATGTGGGGAACATGCTGATCTTTTCATTGCCGGAAGGCGCGCCTGACACTTTCCTTCGCGATATGGTTACCAGCATGAAGGAAACCGGAGAGATCGCTCCTCCCTGGTGCTCCAAACTGGCTTGGTCTGGCACACTGGGCCGGTTACTGGCCCCCGCCTGGAAGGTAGACAAGGATCTCGATCTTGACTACCACGTACGCCACTCAGCACTTCCCAAACCGGGTGGTGAACGGGAGCTGGGTGTTCTGGTATCGCGTCTGCACTCCAACCCTCTGGATTTCGCCCGCCCACTATGGGAGTGCCACGTTATCGAGGGCTTGGAAAACAACCGCTTTGCACTTTACACAAAAATGCATCACTCAATGATTGACGGCATCAGTGGCGTACGTTTGCTACAACGGGTTTTGAGCAAAGACCCGGATGAGCGAGGCATGTTGCCGCCTTGGGCTATGCGGCCAGAAAGGCTCAAGCCCCGCAAGGGCGAGACCAGACAAAGCGTTCCCGCTATATTTTCACAAGCGGTGGGCGCCGTAAAACTGCAAGCAGACATGGCGCCAACACTCTTGCGCGCGGGTAACCGCCTTGTGCAGTCTGCCCGCCACCCGGAAGGGGGGCTTACCGCACCTTTCGCTGGCCCGGTCTCCAAAATCAACCATCGAGTAACCGGCCAGCGTCGCTTCGCCACCCAGCACTATCAACTTGATCGTTTGAAGGAGTTGGCCCACGCATCCGGCTCCCCTCTTAACGACATCGTTCTTTATCTTTGCGGCACAGCTCTGAGGCGTTTTCTGCTGGAGCAGGACGATCTTCCAGATACACCTCTTACAGCGGGCATTCCTGTGAATATTCGCCCAGCGGATGATCAGGGCACAGGAACGGCGATCAGTTTCATGATTGCTTCTCTGGCCACCGATGAGGCCGACCCTCTTACACGTCTGCAGAGCATCAAGACTTCCACTCATCAGGCTAAAGAGCACCTGCAAAAGTTGCCCAAGAGCGCCCTCACTCAGTACACAATGCTGCTGATGTCGCCCTATATTCTGCAGCTTGTGTCTGGCCTTGGTGGCCGTATGCGCCCGGTGTTCAACGTTACCATCTCGAACGTACCTGGTCCTCAGGAGGCTTTGTATTACGAGGGTGCAAAGCTGGAGGCCATGTATCCGGTTTCGCTGATTGCACATGGCGGCGCACTGAACATTACGTGCCTGAGCTATGCGGGGTCGCTGAACTTCGGATTTACCGGCTGCCGGGATACCCTGCCCAGCATGCAGAAACTGGCTGTTTACACTGGCGAAGCTCTGGATGAATTGGAGCAGCTCATTTTGCCGCCAAAGCGCAAACCAAAAAAAGCGCAGGCGAGCAAAAACGCGAAACCTTGAATACCAGCAACCCTGTTTTCAGGGTTGCTGGTTATCCCAAATGCGCTGCTGCTGCATCATCGAAAAAGGCCACAAAGACCTTGGCTACGTCCACGCTCTGCTGCGCGGCATAGTTGCGCTTCAGAATAGGGGTATAGAGCACGCGGGGGCACCATGGTTCATGAATAAAGGCAATCAGGCGATCTGAAGCAGCCTGAGTAATTGTGGCTTATGTTGTTCTTGCATAATGTCTTTCAGGGTGTACTTATCGAGTACAGAGAGAAAAGCCTGCAAGGCCTCTCCGAAAATCGGCTTGAGGCCACAAACCGGAGAGATTTTGCAGTCGTTTTTCGATGAGTAGCATTCAACAATACTAAGATCATGTTCGGTTTCCCGAACCAGCACACCCACGTTGATATCTTCTGGGGCTCTGTGCAGCCTCATTCCACCTTTTTTCCCTCGCACCGTTTCTATGTAGCCCTTTTTATTTAGCTGGTGCACCACCTTCATCAGGTGGTTTTTAGAAATGTCGTAACTATCCGCAATTTCTTGAATGGTGGTCAGGCGATCACCCTGCACTGAGAGATAAATCAGTACACGAAGCGAGTAATCGGTGTAACGGGTAATATGCATTCAGCACTCCGGTTTTTAGGTGAAAGCAGTCAGTACGAGGGCCTGGTCAGCAAATAGGACGCCACGCCAGCCATAAAAGTTCCCGAAATAACCAAAACTATTGCTGCTGCCCCAAGAGCACAAAGCATTCCCCAGCTCAACAGCATCATGCTGCAGGCAAGCATCTTGGCCTTTAAGGGTATAACCCGGCTCTGGCGCCAATCTCTGATGGCAGGCCCGAACGTAGGGTGCCTCTCAAGCCAACTGGCGAAGGCCGGGGACCCCTTGCCGGCAAAATATGCGGCCAGCAGGACAAAGGGCGTAGTAGGCAATAAAGGCAATACCACTCCGATGGCAGCAAGCCCTATGGATATGTACGCAAGAACCCTGAAACCGGTTTTTCCGGATTGCACGGTCATGGCGAGAACCTCAGCATTGTTTAATCTTTCACCTATTCTACCGCTTATCAGTGAACAGGTCTTCCCAAGCGACTTAAAAACACCAGACGAGCGACATAGGATATTTTGATTCCGACTGCAAACAACAAAGTGCCGACATGAGCCAATACCTGAACCATCATCGGGAAGCGCCCGGCAAGGGGATAGGCCATCAAAACGGTGGCCGCCAACCCGAGTACGGACCAAACCATGGCGCTATTGGCACGAAACAGTAGTTTTTCCATTTTACCCTCCAGGAACACCATCAAATTTAGTCACCAAAACATAACAAGTATTTTATAGTAATGTTAACGGTGAAAATCAATCACTTTATGCTATGTTTGATGACACCCCCACAAAGCCATAAGATTCAAGAAAGCCACCAGGCTTACCCCGCGTGGGGTATCGGATTCGCAGTTGGGTTCTGCGATACTGGGCCTATAATGAATCCGTAAGCACGAATTCAGTTATTACAGGAATGAATCCAATGGCCATGAGCAAACTGACAGACCGTTTTGGCAGAACCGTCAATTATGTACGCCTGTCTGTTACTGATCGCTGTGATTTCCGTTGCGTGTATTGCATGGCAGAAGAAATGACCTTTCTTCCCCGACAGCAGGTTCTGACGCTTGAGGAAATCGCCAGGGTTGCGAAAACGTTTGTATCTCTTGGAACCGAGAAAATCCGCCTTACCGGTGGCGAACCCCTGGTTCGCAAGGACATTCTTGAACTGGTTCGGGAGATTGGCACCTACGGCCTGCGCGATTTCGCCATGACTACAAATGGCAGCCAGCTACCTGCCATGGCAGAGAAGCTTCGAGAAGCAGGCCTGAAGCGACTGAACATCAGCCTCGACTCACTGGATGCACAAAAGTTTGCGAGCATCACCCGCACCGGCAAGCTATCTCAGGTATTGGACGGCATAGATGCGGCCCGTGATGCTGGCTTTGAAGGCATCAAGCTGAATACCGTGGTGATGAAGGGCGGGAATGATCATGAGGTTCCTGATCTGATCGAGTTTGCACGGAAGAAAAACGTCAACATTACATTTATTGAAGAAATGCCATTGGGTGAGATTTCAGAGCGTGATCGCGGACAGGCTCTGTGCACCAGTGATGAGGTGCGCGACATTGTCGGCCAGCATCACGAACTGATCCCTACAGCTGAAGACTCAGGTGGCCCAGCTCGCTATTACCGAATGTCTGACAGCCCGATAAAGGTTGGCTTTATTTCACCTCACTCCCACAACTTCTGTTCCACCTGCAACCGGGTGCGGGTAACTGTTGAAGGCAGATTACTGCTTTGTCTGGGCAATGAGCATTCTGTCGATCTGCGGCGGGTTCTTCGTGGCCACCCGGTAACAGACGACAAGCTCAGACAAACCATCATCGACTCCATGGACCTGAAACCAGAGCGCCATCACTTCTCATCCAACGGTGATGTGCAGATTTTGCGTTTCATGAATATGACTGGGGGGTGACCCCCCGGTAATAGCCGCACTGCTGGCCAAGCCAGATCCCTGCAGCATTTCTCCACTCTATGACTCCCATCACTGGCCTGATTAGTCGCTAAGCTTTAAGCTATTGAACTCACAACAATAAATTTCAGGGCATATCCATGAAGAAAACCGGCGCCACACTCGTTCGCCACGCACTGGAGCAGCTCGGCATTCGCCGCACGTTTGGCATCCCGGGCGTCCATACCACCGAAATCTATGATGAGCTTAACCGCTCAGAAAGCATCGAACCGACACTTGTTACCCATGAATGTGGTGGCGCCTTCATGGCCGATGCCATAAGCCGGACTGGTACCGAATTAGGCACGCTGCTGATTGTACCTGCTGCGGGCGTTACTCATGCAGCCAGCGGCATAGGTGAAGCAGGCATAGATGGCATCCCCATGCTGATTATCTCTGGCGGGATTCATTCGGAATCCGGGCACAGGTACCAGCTCCACGAGATGGACCAACACGCCCTGCTGAAGCCGATTACCAAGAAAACCTGGCGTATTACCAGTCATAAAGAAATCATCCCGACGCTCTACGAGGCCTATGACACCGCCATGGGTGGCGAGCCGGGGCCAGTGTTTATCGAAATCCCCGTCAACATCAGTAATTTTCTGGGCGAAGTAGATGACATGCCGCTATACCAAGCCCCCCCAACACTCAAACAGCCGGATCAGGCTCTGGTTGATGCGGCAGCCCAAGCCCTGGTGCAAGCAAAACAGCCCGGGATTTTTGCAGGCTGGGGCTCTGTTGATGCTCAAGCCGATCTGATCGAACTGGCGGAACTGCTGGACGCACCCGTTTCAACAACCCTGCAAGGCCTTAGCGCCTTTCCGGGCAACCACCCTCTGCATACCGGCATGGGTATGGGCAACTATGCTGTTCCAGCAGCAACCAATGCCTTCGCCAAAACCGACTGTCTGCTGGCCATAGGCACACGCTTTTCTGAAATCCCCACAGGTAGCTATGGCATCACCCCGCCAGCAGCCTTGATTCACATGGACATCAATCCTGAGGTATTCAGCGCCAACTACCCGGCCAGCCACACCATCGAGGGCGATGCCAGAGTGACTCTACCGGCGTTGTTAGAAGCTGTGAAAAAGCTGAAGCCCTCTGCGTCAAACACAGGCATTCGCGAGCAGATTGCCAAAGATAAAGCGGCTTACAAGAAAGAGTGGCGGGATCATGACAGCGGCGACCGGGTAAACCCGGAGCTGTTTTTCAGTCACCTCCGTGAGCGTCTTGATGACGATGCCATAGTGGTTGCTGATGACGGCAATCATACATTTCTGGTAGCTGAACTCATGCCCATACTGGGCGCACGGAATTACATGTCACCCAGCGACTTCAACGCAATGGGGTACTGTGTTCCAGGTGCTATAGGCGCCAAACTGGCAAATCCCCATCGGCAGGTAGTTGGTATTGCAGGGGATGGTGCGCTACTGATGACAGGCATGGAGCTGGTAACGGCTGCTCGCCTGGATGTAGGGGTGATGGTTTTTGTCTTCAACGATGGCGAACTGTCACAGATTGCTCAAGCACAGCAGATTCCCTATAACCAGAAAACCTGCACAGTGCTTGGCTCAGTAGACTATGAGGCTTTAGCCAAGGCCTTGGGTGTTGAGTATGTTTCCCTCGCTGGCAATCAGGATATTCCTGCAAGCATAGAGGCCGCACTGCAGAAATCGGCGGCTGGGAAGCCCGTACTGGTGAATGTGCGCATCGACTACTCCAAATCGACACGCTTCACAGCAGGCGTGGTCAAAACCAACCTCTCCCGCATGGCGACGCGAGACAAGGTGAAGATTGTGGGCCGCGCCTTGTGGAGAAGAGTCCGGCCTTAGTGCTTCATTTCTCCATGCATATCGCCGTGCATATCCCCCATGGGCATCTCTGTGTTGAGGTGCTCCAGGGTGATTGCGTCGAAGCGCACCACTTCACCCCCGTATTCCATCACGAAATCGTGGGCAGCCGCCTCTGTAGCAAAGGAGGCCATTGTCTGCCCCATGGCTCCTTTGCGCTCTGAACCAATCACATAAACCGCTTCACGGGCGTCAATCAGCGCAGTGTCGTCCGGGCTGGCCCATTCGGTCTGGCTCATATCATGCACATACAGAGTGTGCTTGCGCATAACGTTCTCCGGCTGCAACACCCAGGCAAACATGTCGCGAGTAGAACAGAACTTGTGAACGGTTTGTTCTTTCTCGGTAATCACTTCACCTTTTGGCCCGGGAAAACGGGTTATGGCCATGCCGCAAATGTGGCATTCATCGCCGGATTCGATGTGCACGGGGGCAGGTTTTTCAACCACCTTTTCAGCTTCGCCGGAGCAGCCCACCAGAAACAATGCCAGCAACAGCATTAGTGAAAGGGATTTCAAATGAGTGAACTTCATGGAGTTCTCCAGAGTGGGTTGCAAAGATCAGATACGGCGACCGCGGAACAACGCCCAGGCGCCGGTCAAAGGAATAACAAACCAAAGCACCAGCGCCAGCCAAAGCCCGCTCGGACCTATGGGCAAATCCGAACCAAGGCTAAGAACCCCGCTCAACTGCGCGCTATCGCTGAAGGTAACTATGTTCAGCAAACGGTATATGTCGGTCGGGTTCAGCAACAGAAGCCAAGGCAGCAATTCCGCATTGAATTCGCCTTGGCTGGCGACCAAAACCCCCAGCAACATCAAATCGAAAATCAGAACAAAAAAGAACCAGATTGCCAGGGCCAAACCAGCGGCAATCGGCTTCTCACTTACTCGTACGCTGACCACATACGCCAACGCAATAAAGCTCCAGCCCAGCAACGTAGTGGAAATAATAAAGCGCAACATGGCAATGGCCAGAGCGCCAACGGCAACATCTTCTACCAATAGTGCTATGGCGATTCCCGCCACACCAAAGCCAATCAGGGTGGCGAGCGCCAATGTGAGCCCGTGCCCGAAAAACTTGCCAAACAACAGTTGCCCACGGCTTAGTGGATAGGTCATCAGCAGCAAGAGCGTGCCGCCCTCCTCCTCGCCCACAATCGCGTCATAGGCCAGTAGCAGCGCAATGAGCGGGATCAAAAAAATACCGAGGCTGGCAAGGCTGGCAATCGTTGCCGGTGTAGACGCATAACCCACCTGCCCGGAAGCCGCTGCGCCAAACCAGGCGATGCCCACAGCAAGAGTGGCAAACACCAGGGCTATGGCAATCAACCAACGGTTTCTGAAGCTATCACTTAACTCTTTACGAGCGATGGTCCAGATGCTGTTCATTGGGCGCCTCCGCGATGGGCCAAGCCACCAGAACCAATAAAGTGCACGTACAAATCCTCCAGAGTTGGCTGGTAAACTCCCATATCCCGCACTTCACCCGACGCCATCAACGCTTTCATTAATCCCATTTTTTCTGCAGAACGCACATCCACATGCAGTCGCCCATTATCCTGACGCATCATCAATCCCGCTGAGGCCTTGGCACTGTTCACTACCGCTTCCAGAGCGGCCACTGAGTTCTCAGGCTCCAGAGAAAGCGTAGTGGGCATATTTGCCTGCCTGCGCAGCGCAGCGAGGTCCCCTGCCGCTTTCAGACTGCCCTCGGTCAGAATCGCGGCGCGATCAATATACGGCTCCACACCGGGAAGCACGTGGGAACAAAGCACCACACCCGTTCCATCATCACGCAGGGTGCGCAACAAACGATAAAGATCTGCCGTAGCAATGGGGTCCAGCCCAACCGTAGGCTCGTCCAGCATCAGCAAACGCGGCTTTCCGAGCAGAGCCTGGGCAAGCCCCAAGCGCTGGCGCATGCCTTTGGAGTAGGTTTTAACCCGGGCATCCATAGCATCATCCAGACCCACCTGCCCCAAAAGCTCAGGTACCTGACGCAGATCTGCACCTTTCAGCCGTGCAAAATGCGCAAGAATCTCGCGACCGGTCAACTGCGGATAGAACATCACGTTCTCTGGCAGATAGCCTATGTACTGGCTCACCTTGGGATCACCTGCTTCTCCACCCAACACCGTCACCTTGCCTTGTGAAGGGGCCATCAACCCAAGGATCAGTTTAATACTGGTGGTCTTGCCGGCACCGTTGTGACCAAAAAGACCGAGGATTTCCCCCGGATCAAGGCGCAAATCAACGCCATTCAGTACCAGCGCTTTGTCGTACCGGTAGCTCACATTCTCAAGACGAAAACAGCTCATCAGGACTCCGGCTCCAATAATTTTGGCGGGCTCATCAACGGGTGAGAATCTTTGACACCCGCGGCTTTAACAACAGGAAACGCCTCCTGAACCCAACGCAGCGTATCCACCGCCGGGCTGAACATCAGGATTTTTGCTTCAGGATAGGTCCACAACAACCGGTCAACATTATCGTTAGGCTCATAGGGCACATCACCAACACCATCCTGATTACGATCCCAGCCCAGGTAGTCACTCCAATAATTGCCCACACCGTCCTTGGACCACTCCTGGGTGCGCAGGGCTACATACTTAACCTGACGCTGATTACTGATAAACGCATTGCGGAAAACATGGTTTTCTTCCGAACCAGCGGTCAAGTGAATCCCCACACCACTGTCTCGAAACACATTGTTCTCAAAAGTGTTATACAAAGAGTTATAGATAAAAACAGCCTTCCCCTCTGCACCAGAAACCGCCACCCCGGCTGTTTGCCCTTGCGACACTCCAAAAACCACATTCCCTCGCAATACCGAGTGAGTAATAAAGTTCATCAGAATGCCGTAGTTCTCATCATTCTCAGAACGATTGTTCAACACCGTAAGCCGCTTGCTCTGCATCAGCGCATAACCCGTACGAGTCCCTTGGGTCACATTGCCTTCCAGGAGATTATCCATGGAATACATGTAGTGAATCCCGTAACGCAGATCGGCCATGGTGTTATTGCGAATCCTGTTCTTGTTCGCAGTCTCGATATAAATGGCATCCCGGGTCTGGCGAATGTCATTCCCTTCAATCAATGCCCCGGTGGTATTAAACAGATGGATCCCATTACCCCGATCATTCGGGCGAACCGTTGCATCCCCCCGAATCGTATTATTCTTCACCGTCGCATCTGGTGCTGCATCCAACCAAACACCAAACGCCGAACCCTGCAGATCGTTATTCTCAACCGTTGCCTTGCTGGCTTCCCGCTTAACAAACACTCCGGCATTCAATTCATTCAAATCCGTACCCCAGTTCCGGATACGACAACCAGTAAGCGTTACACCCTCCGCCTGAATCTCCACCCCATTGCCCTGGCCTCCGCCATCAATAAGAGTTTCAGACCCACAGGCCACAGTCACACCCGGCACCCGGATAGCGATAGATGGAAGAGTTTCGGAAGGAAGATCAAAAGTCGCGCCCGGCTCCAGATCATCCAACTGCTGTTGAATATCGGCCTGCGCGGTCAGCGATAGCAAGGCGACTGTCAGGGCCGCCCCTAAACGCAAAATGTGGTGCATCAAATAAGTTCTCGAGCTAAAAGCTACTGCCAAATTCGGGCAAGAGACTGGAAGAGCGCTTTCCAAAACTGTGCGGAGCCATGGATGGCGGAGCCAAGCGTACAGGGACGTATCCACAGCGTGTTTTGGAAAGCGCTCTTCCAGTGTCTTGCTACTCCAAAGTCAGAAATAACCGGAGCCCCGTACAGAGCTCCGGTCAAAGCGCCTAAATCAAGCCGGCTCTACCAACATCCGACCTGTCATCTCCATGTGCAGAGCGTGACAGAACCAGTTGCAGTAGTACCAGTTAACACCCGGCTTATCCGCAATGAACGTCACCGAAGAAGTCTGCTGAGGACTGATCTCCATGCTCACACCATGGTTTACCATACAGAAACCATGAGTCACATCCTCAATGGTATCCTGGTTAGTAACATACACAGTCACCTCATCACCCTGCTTGACCTTGAACTCATTCAAGCCAAACATAGGCGCAACCGACGTCATGTAAACGCGAACCTTGTTACCATCGCGAATCACCTTGTTGTCGGCTTCCAGAGTAATCCCATCCTTTTTGGCCTGCTCGCGAGCCGCTGCAAAGTAGGGATCGTCACGAGTATAAACCTTCTGAGTCTTGATCTGATCGCGGCGAACCAGAATACAGTCATGAGGCTCTGCGAACGCAGGACCATCGTGAACCAGCTTCATTTCCTCGCCGGAAATATCGATCAACTGATCGTTCTCCGGGTGCAGCGGGCCAACCGGCAGGAAACGGTCTTTCGAGAACTTCGACAATACAACCAGCCATTTACCATCGGCATCCCGAGATTCCGTCAAAGACGCATGGTTATGGCCCGGCTGATAATGCACATCCAGCTTCTGGCGCAGGTAGTTAACGTTTTCACCATTGTAGTGCTTGATGGCATCCTCGATGTTCCACTTGGCGACCTGGCTGTCGATAAACAGCGTGGTGTAAGCGTTGCCGCGACCATCGTAGGTGGTATGCAGGGGCCCAAGACCCAACTCAGGCTCGGCAACAATCGCATCACGCAGTTCGATTTTGTCATCAAACAAGTCGTCCAGCTTGTCGATGGCAATCACCGAACAGGTTGGCGACAGCTTACCGGCGGCAATGAAGTACTTGCCATCGGGAGAAGTGTTAATGCCGTGCGGGTTCTTTGGTACGGGAATGTAGCGTGTCAGCCTGGATTTACCACGGCCATCAACCACGGGAACTTTCGAATCGCCCAGAGTCTTGAAGTCGCCGTTTTTGACGGCTTCCTCAATGCGCTCAACGTTGAACACAACCACCCAGTCGCGGTCGTTGCGCATGGTGCCTGCCAGATCCGTTGCTTTCTCTGAGTTGTAGCAGGTAGAAGCCGCGTACTTGCCAGTGTAATCAGCATCTGTGTTATCCAGGTTGCCGTCTACAATCACCTGCCAGGCGACTTCCATGGTTTCCGCATCCAGCGCGTTGAACATGGTGTAGCTGTTCTCCATGGAGAAATCGCTACCATCGTTGGGGTGTGGAATCATGTATTCCGCGTTGCAGAACACATACTTGGTGTGGGGCACTTTCTGCAAGCGCAAACCGTGAATGGCCTGTACGTTGGGAATATGGGTAATCTTGTCACACTTCATGATATCCAGGCGGATACGGGCAACGCGGGTGTTGGCCTTGTCGTTGATGAACAGGTATTTGCCATCATAGCGACCGTCGGTCATGGAAATGTGGGGGTGGTGACAATCACCGTTCAGATAGGTTTTGTCGCGTCCCAGGATATCCTTACTTTCGTTGGTGATACCCCAGCCTGTGGCTGAATCAACGTTGAACACGGGAATCCGCATCAGTTCACGCATGGACGGAACACCAAGCACACGTACTTCACCCTGGTGACCACCACTCCAGAAACCGTAGTACTCGTCCAGCTCACCGGGCCCTACGTGGATCTTGTTTTGGGCCTCCTTGGCTGCAGCAGCAAAGGATTCACGGGTCATTACGGCACCACCCAGGCCCGCTGCGCCAACCGCTCCGGCCAGAGCAGTGGCACCCAGGAAACGACGACGGCTCAGGCCACTTTCGCCATTTTCAGCCACTTCGGCTCCTAACTCATCTTTCTTTTTCATAGCATTGAACTCCGTTATTGGTAATGGCGGTTCTATTTCTGCTTCGCTTTTTCTTTTTTTGGGTTTTACTCTGCTAGGTCACCTGAACCACTGGAATTTCTTCAGGGCGACCCGGTGCATTGCGACCACGGCGCTTGCCACGACGCTTAACGATCAGCGGCGGGCATTTGTGATCATCGAAATAGGTCATCTGGCAATCCAGGCAGTAATGACATTCCTGATAGTTGATGGTGCCGTCAGGGTGAATGGCCTGAACTTCACATTCCTTGGCACACAGCTGACATGGGTTGCCGCACTCCTTACGACGCTTGAGCCAGTCGAAAACACGCAGTTTGGTGGGTAACGCCAATGCCGCACCCAGCGGGCACATGTAGCGGCAGAACACCTTGCGGGTAAAAATGTTTACTACAAGCAGCAGGACCGCGTAGGTGACAAATGGCCAACTGCGATCAAAGCGGAGAGTAATCGCGGTTTTGAAGGGCTCGATTTCTGCCATCCTCTCGGCGGTTGCCAGCGAATCCAGAGACACACCGAACAGCACCAGCAATACGATGTACTTCACCGCCCACAAACGCTCATGAATGGGCCAGGGCACGTTGTACTGTGGAACCTTGAAGAAGCGGGCAATCTCGTTGATCAGCTCCTGCAGTGCTCCAAACGGGCACAGCCAACCGCAATAGACGGCACGCCCCCATAGCAACACGATGCCTGCTACAGAGGCCCAGAGCACAAAGATAATCGGGTCAATCAGGAAGGTTTCCCAGGTGAATCCGCTAACCAGGCTGTGTACAAACGCCAGCACGTTAACGATGGACAACTGGCCCAAGGCATACCAACCAATGAAAAACACTGTGTAGGTAAGAAATGCATGACGAATCCAGCGCGTCACCTTGGGCTTTTTCACCAACCAGTCCTGGAAGAACAGAATCAGTAGCAGTACTCCGATGCCAACCCCCAGAACGATCACCTGGAACTGACGCTGATACCAAACCTGCACCCAGAGCGGTTGGGTTTCGAGCCACTCCTCCTCGGTAAGTACTGGCTCCGCACGGGTGTAATACTGCTCCGGGAGCTGGTATTCCAGAGGGAACACCTGGAATTCACTGTCCAAGGGTCCGGTCTGGCGCTTAACTGTTAACTCCAAAGTCCAGGGTGAACCCGGGTCAAAGTTGTACTGCTGCCGGATAATGAAAATCGCCATTTCCATAAACCCGGGCATGCCTTGGGCATAAACATCGCTGAGTCGGTAAAAATCCAGATCGCGGAAGTTAAAGGTGTCGCCAAACTGACGGATCTGTACTCGGTCAAAAATACCACCGCGCACATAGCCTGAGCCTTTAAAGGAGTATTCACCGTTAGCCAACACGGCAATGGCCTGCTCACCTTCCTTCAATTCCGTCATCAGCCAGTCATACTGCTTTTCGCCTAACAGGTTTCGACCAATCGACGGCACATCCAGGTAGGTAGCGTAAAGATCAATCAGCGCTTCATCGCGCTCATCAGGCGCGGCTGTTTCAATGCCTTCCGCATCAGTGCCTATGAAGGAATCATCAACCTGCCCCTTGGTCAGAAGCATGCGACGAATCGAACCATCGCCGGTTAACTCCTCCCAGGAACGTGACTGGTAACCATCTTCGATAACCTCAGCAACAGGCGGGCGCTTGGCACCACTACCTTCAACCAGCCCCAGCTCAACACCCACCCGGTGAGCGGTTCGCATAATGACTTCGTTAATCACCATCACCGTTACCGTCGCACCGGAGAGACCGTCAACTGCGACCTTGCGCTCGGTAGAGGTACCGCCCACGGTTACTCGCTGGTCTGCTTTCAGGCCCGCGTACTGGTCGGTAAAATCATGCATTTTGCTCTCGGGGATGCCCACCAACAATATGGGCTCATCGTGATGAATCACTTTGGCAAAACGGATTGCGCCTTCGGTATCGAGCACCACCATCGCGTTCAATGGTTTTCCGGAATAGGCAGGTGTCTGGACAAAGTCAAGGGACTGATAGGCGTAGCCTTTAAGTTCGTCGCCGGCATACAACTCTTGTATTGCTCGATTACCTTCCTTCGGTTCGATCCGGTCTACTTCCGGGAAGGCCTTCTCGATAACCTGACGCCCGGCGATCGGCTCATACTGGCTTAGCGGCTCTGCCTGAGCCATGGATGTGAGTACCAACAACGCAGAAAAGAAACAAAAAACAGTGCGGAAAATAACGTTCAAAACATGCCCCCGACAGAAACAGCAGATCACCTACTTGTGATGCTTACAGCCTAATCGATCCAGATGTAAATCAAATACCTCTATATGGTTATATCTTCCTCTTGGAAACCAACGAGATACGCGTGTCAGCCGAGGCTGACAGCGTTTCCGCTCTTGTCGAGGGGTAAGTAGTTACTGATATGCCCCAGACGAATGGACTCCACCATCATTGTCAATGGCTGTTGCGCTTCGTCAGTCGTAGGAGGCGTACCACCCCTGCCGGACATAGCTGCAACAAAGACCACATCCCAGGGTTGGCCGGTACTTTTGGATTCTTCGACCAGCAGAGGAAACTCAAGAACTTCGTGCAACGCTTTGTCTACGCAGATAACTGGTGTGAGGGCACCACCCTCACCTTGTTCAAAAGCGGCTTTTTCATCAGCGGACGCATCATCGGGCAGCTCGGCTCGACAGAATACGAACAAAAGTCTTTGAGGCTCGTGCTCGTTTTTAGCTGCTTTGACCAAGTCACTGTAACTGCTAATCATGTAAGCAATATCCTTTCTGTTTCTACTGGCTGATTTCGACTAATCTTTTAGGGTCGGAGATATACAACTTACTTCGGTTCACCCGCACCAGACCGTTAGCCTTCAGATCCGCCAATATCCGGGAGAAGGTTTCCGGTTGCATCGCAAGCCTGGACGCAACCAGGCACTTCGGCAGAGGTAATTCCACTTCCCCGCCTTCTGAAACACCATTCGGCAGCAAGTCGATCAGGTAACGGATAAGACGATCCCGGGCATTTTGAACGGTCATGATCTCGAGATCATGGAACCGGGAGACTGCACGCTTGGCATAGTGCCTAAGGGCTGCGTTGGCGTACTCAGGCTTGCTATCGAGCAGCTCCTGATAGGCTTTCACCGGAATCATCAGAACTTCACTGGACTTCAAGGCTTCAGCGTAGCAGGCATATCGGGCAGGATCGGCATAGATCATCACTTCGGCAAAGCAATCCCCTGGCGCGATGCTGTCGAGGGTTCGGTCAATGCCGGAGGAATCCAGCCTGTATAGACGCAAGCGGCCAGATACCACAAAGAAAAAATGATGAGCGGGCATATCTTGCCGGTAAAGCAATTGATGGTGCCCCAAGCGCAGGCGGCGGGACTGCAATACGAGGCTCTCAAAGTCCGCATCACTGAGCGTGTTGAAAAGGGCGTGGCCGCGCATTTGCTGTAGCCCGATTTTATCGTTGGTCAACTCATTGACTGCCACCATAACTGGTTTGGCGTAGCGGGTTTCTGCAGATTGCGTAGCTATCATTTTTCTACCCTTCCATATCATGCATTCAGAATCATGTTTTAGATAATAGGAGGATGTTCTGGAAAAATCGCTCCCTCCATGGAGGTAGTAACACGGTAAATTGGGCAAAATTGACGTAACGCAATTCTTCGTATTACTACCTACTTCTTGAGCGGGCTCTCGTTCCAGTGTGGGCGCGTCACTGCATCAACGGTGAATCGGGCAACTCAAGGTCAACACCCTGAACGCCCACCTCGGCCGCTAGCACCTGCAAATACTGGCGAAATGCCCGGCGGGTTACGCTTTCGCTCAGGTACTGGCGAATTTGTGGTTTCACATGCTCGTATGGCAACTGCTCACCATCCACACGCTGATCCACACGCACAATGTGCCAACCGTAGCGGCTTTCAATCAGTTCCGGGTTCAGACCCTCTTTGAGCGTTAACACTGGCCGCTCAAACTCTTCCACAGTTTGCCCCTTGCTGATCTGCCCAAGGCTGCCGCCCTGATGACGGGATTCACACGCAGAGTACTGTTTGGCCAATG
Organism: Marinobacter salexigens; assembly: GCF_002806945.1. Lineage (GTDB taxonomy): Bacteria > Pseudomonadota > Gammaproteobacteria > Pseudomonadales > Oleiphilaceae > Marinobacter > Marinobacter salexigens. The sequence goes on along the minus strand of NZ_NIHC01000001.1, from coordinate 630,221 downwards.
GCGCCCACTGGGCACGACCTTCCAGCAAGGAGGCAAGCAACTGTTGCCCAACCTCTTCCTGGCGCATGCGCTCCTGCACATCGTCCGGCGCTGCGGCCAGCAGAATGTGGCTTACGGCCATTAATGTAGAACTACGGAAACGCCCGGGGTTGGCTGCATGAAAGCGCTCGCAGTCTTCATCGCTGGGCTGCGGCACGTCGAGCTCCTGCTCAAGCACCTGTGCTATCGCAGTTTCTTCATCCAGCTCTTCCGGCAATTTCAGGCTTTTAGCCTGCTGCAAAAGGAGCTCACGGATAACAAGGCTTTTAGCGGCTTCGTGCCAGGCTTCAGCAACCTCTTCAGCCGGGTGATGCTGCATTTCCCGAGCGATATCCTCTTCAGGTATCAGGGTTTCACCCACATACACTGGCGGAAACTGGTTTCTGGGTTTTTCGGGTTCACCGGTGGGGATCAGTTGCATGGAAAGTCTCCGTATATGTTTTCAGTGGCGCTAGCCCCTCTCCCCAACCCCTCTCCCGCGAGGGGAGAGGGGCTTTTACTGCACAGCTCTCTGGCGTGAGGGCAATCCCGCAGGTTGGGATGTGTAGCTCCCCTCTCCCCTCGCGGGAGAGGGGCTGGGGGAGAGGGGGCGCTTTATCTCTTACGCCCGCTTACGCACGACCTGGTATTTCCGGCCGAAGTACTCCAGTGGCACACTCAACATGTGCACCAGACGGGTGAACGGAAAGAGTACAAAGATCGTCAAGCCCAGGAACATATGAAGCTTGTAGATCCAGTGTACGCCCACCACATAGTCAGCAGCTCCGCCCTGGAAGGTGAAGATTGCCTGCGCCCAGCCTGCCAGTTGCAGCATGGTGCCGCCATCGAGGTGACCCAGTGTCGGGAAGATGGTCAGCAATCCCAGTACTACCTGAACAACCAGTATGATGATGATCATGTTGTCAGCGAAGGTACTGCTGGCTTTGACTCTTGGGTCTGTCAGCCGGCGATAGGCCAGCATGGCACCCCCTACCAGACACATCACACCCGCTATACCGCCAACCACAATCGCCAGCACCTGTTTGGTGCCCGCGGTCATGAACGGCTCGTACATAAAGTGCGGAGTTAACAGGCCAACCAGGTGGCCGAAGAAAATCACCAGAATCCCCACATGGAAAAGCACGCTGGCCATTACCATGTTTTTCTTGCTCAGCATCTGAGTGGAGTGAGCCTTCCAGGTGAACTGGCCGTGGTCATATCGCGCCCAGGTACCTACAACCATCACTACCAGAGCGATGTACGGATAAATTCCGAAAAGCAGTGTATTCAGATAAGACATCATCTTGGTCTCCTCTTGCGCCTTCAGGCGTCTCTCGCGGCAGCACGCGCCTGAGCGGGCGTTACATCCGTCATCAGATGATCACTGAGGTGAATGGTTTGGGTCTGCTCCATCTCGCGGCGGCGCTGGCCAACAACGCCACCCGTGTTACAGGAACTGCCCTGGTCATCCACAAACTTAACCATTTCTTCTTCCCAGACCTTGTCCAGCGCTTCCGCTGTATCGTCCCGCTCTTCAGATGCCACAAGCTGTGCCAGCTCCTGACGGTCTGTTTTGCGGCCAGACAACTCCAGCAGAGAATCCATGGCTACGTGATACATGCTTTCACGTTGATACAGGCGCTCACCCAACAACCCAAGAATGTGGTGGATATCTTCCAGCCAGTTCTTGATTTCTTCCCAGGGGCGAGTCGACAGATACTCCAGAAACAGCGGAAGGTAATCCGGCAGTTCCTTGGCATCGATTTCCAGCCCGTTGGCGCGATATTGCTCCATCAGATCAACCATGGCCTGGCCACGGTCACGGGATTCTCCGTGAACGTGCTCAAACAACAGCAGTGAGGTGGCGCGGCCTTTGTCGAAGGTGCCAGTGTAGGCTTCTTCAAGGTCCAGCAAGTCGCCATCGCACAGACGGTCGATGCACTGCAGCAGTTGCTCCTTGTTTTTCCGTGGCAGCCGGCTGTCCTCCAGGACAGCAGCAACCAGAGCGTCTTTGGAGGCCTGAAGTTCCGCTGTGGGATACTCCAGAATCCGTGCCAGTACTTTCAATAGTTTCATGTGGCCTCCTTATTCCTGCAGCTGTTTCGGGTCAACTTGCTTCACAGTGGTCAGCTTCTGCACCATGGATGTGGTGTTTTTACGACCACCAAACATGCTGAATTCGCTGTCTCCACCGCTGCAACCGTCGCCGAAGCTGAAGCCACAACCACCGCGCTCGCCGTGTGCATCCGGGAAGGCTTCTTTCGCCAGCTCGCGATGGCTGGTAGGAATCACGAAGCGATCCTCATAGTCAGCAATGGCCAGATAGCGGTACATTTCATCAGCCTGCGCTTTGGTCAGACCAACTTCTTCCAATGCCCGCAAATCTTCAACGCCGTCTACTGTTTCTGCACGCTTGTAAAGACGCATAGCCATGATGCGCTTGAGCGCACGCACTATCGGCTTCTCGTCACCCGCGGTAAGCAGGTTGGCCAGATACTTCACCGGGATTCGCAGGCTTTCGATCTTCGGCAGTATGCCGTCGAACTCAACCTTGCCAGCCTCAGCTGCAGACTGGATCGGGCTTAGTGGTGGTACATACCAAACCATCGGCAGAGTGCGGTATTCCGGGTGCAGTGGCAGAGCCAGTTTCCAGTCCACTGCCATCTTGTACACCGGGCTGCGCTGAGCTGCCTTGATGACGTTCATCGGGATGCCGTCTTTTTGCGCCTGCTCTATAACCTTTGGATCGTTCGGATCCAGAAAGATTTCAAGCTGTTTCTCATACAGTTCGTGCTCGCCAGGAGTGCTGGCAACTTCTTCAATGCGGTCGGCATCGTAAAGCAGCACGCCCAGGTAGCGGATACGGCCTACGCAGGTCTCGGAGCACACGGTCGGCATACCAGCTTCAATACGCGGGTAGCAGAAGATGCACTTTTCAGACTTGCCGGTTTTCCAGTTGAAGTAGATTTTCTTGTACGGGCAGCCGGATACACACATCCGCCAGCCGCGGCACTTGTCCTGGTCGATCAGTACGATGCCGTCTTCTTCCCGCTTGTAGATGGCGCCACTTGGGCAGGCCGCTACGCAAGTCGGGTTAAGGCAGTGCTCGCACAGGCGGGGCAGGTACATCATGAATGTGTTTTCGAACTGGCCGTAGATATCGGCCTGCACATTGTCGAAGTTTTTATCCTTGCGACGCTTGGCAAACTCGGTACCCAGGATTTCTTCCCAGTTCGGGCCCCATTCGATCTTTTCCATACGCTTGCCAGAGATCAGCGAGCGTGGCCGTGCAACCGGCTGATGCTTGCTGTCGCCTGCGGTGTGCAGGTGCTGATAATCGAAATCAAACGGCTCGTAGTAATCGTCGATTTCCGGCAGATCCGGGTTAGCGAAAATATTCGCCAGTACCCGGAACTTACCGCCAATGCGCGGGCGGATCTTGCCGCTGGCATCACGCATCCAGCCGCCTTTCCACTTTTCCTGGTTTTCCCACTCTTTCGGGTAACCAATACCGGGCTTGGTCTCAACGTTGTTGAACCAGGCGTACTCCATGCCTTCACGGCTGGTCCATACGTTTTTACAGGTCACTGAACAGGTATGGCAACCGATGCACTTGTCCAGGTTCAGCACCATGCCTACTTGGGAACGGATCTTCATTTTACAGCCTCCTGAACAGTGTCGTTGCCTTCGCCGTCAAGCCAGTCAACTTTCTTCATTTTGCGCACCACCACAAACTCGTCGCGGTTGGAACCCACGGTTCCGTAGTAGTTAAATCCGTAGGAGAACTGCGCGTAGCCACCAATCATGTGCGTCGGCTTCGGGCAAGCCCGGGTAACTGAGTTGTGGATACCACCGCGGGTACCGGTAACCTCAGAGCCCGGAATGTTCACAATCCGCTCCTGAGCGTGGTACATCATCATCATGCCCGGCATAACCCGCTGGCTGACTACGGCACGGGCAGCAATTGCACCGTTCGCGTTGAACACCTCAACCCAATCGTTGTCCTCTACACCCACATCACGGGCGTCGTCTTCACTCAGCCACACAATGGGGCCACCGCGAGACAGGGTCAGCATCATCAGGTTGTCGCTGTAGGTACTGTGAATGCCCCACTTCTGGTGCGGCGTCAGGAAGTTCAGCGCCTTCTCAGGGTTGCCGTTAGGCTTGGCATTCAGCAGAGGTGCCGCCGCTTTGGTGTTGATGGGCGGGCGATACACCAACAGGCTTTCACCAAACGCGCGCATCCATTCGTGATCCAGGTAGAACTGCTGACGGCCTGTCAGCGTGCGCCAGGGAATCAACTCATGCACGTTGGTGTAACCAGCGTTGTAGGACACATGCTCATCTTCCAGTCCAGACCATGTAGGGCTGGAGATGATCTTGCGGGGCTGAGCCACAATGTCGCGGAAGCGGATGGCTTCGTGCTCTTTACCCACCGCCAGGTGGCTGTGATCCAGACCGGTAAACTCTGAAAGCGCCTTCCAGGCTTTAACCGCCACGTGACCGTTGGTTTCCGGTGCCAGAGACAGAATCACTTCTGCTGCATCGATGGCACTTTCAATTTTCGGCCGGCCTGCGTTCGCACCCTCAATGTGCTTGTAGTTCAGATCACCCAGGAACTTCACTTCGTCTTCAGTGTTCCAATTAATACCCTTGCCGCCGTTGCCCAACTTGTCCATCAAAGGCCCAAGAGAGGTAAAGCGCGCGTAGGTATTGGGGTAATCCCGCTCCACAGTAATGAAGTTTGGTGCGGTTTTTCCTGGAATCAGATCACATTCACCTTTTTTCCAGTCTTTCACATCAAACGGCTGGCCCAATTCGGCCGGTGCGTCGTGCATCAGCGGTAGGGTAACCACGTCTTTCTCAACACCCAGATGGCCTTCGGCCGCCTTGGAGAAGGACTTGGCAATACCCTTGTAGATTTCCCAGTCACTGCGGGATTCCCACGCAGGATCGGTGGCTGCAGTCAGCGGGTGAATGAACGGGTGCATGTCTGATGTATTCAGGTCGTTCTTCTCGTACCAGGTAGCGGTCGGCAGAACGATGTCTGAATACAGGCACGTGGTGGACATACGGAAGTCGAGAGTAACCAGCAAGTCCAACTTGCCCTCAGGTGCTTCGTCACGCCACTTCACTTCCTCTGGCTTAACGCCGCCGTTATGGCCCAGGTCTTTGCCCTGCAGTCCACTGGTGGTTCCCAGCAGGTATTTGAGCATGTACTCGTGTCCCTTACCGGAAGAGCCCAGCAAGTTGGAGCGCCAGATGAACATGTTGCGCGGGTGGTTTTCCGGTGCTTCAGGATCTTCCGACGCAAAGGCCAGTGAACCGTCCTTCATGGACTGGGTCACGTAGGCAGGCACATCCATACCGGCCTTCTCAGCCTCTGCTGCGATGGTCAGTGGGTTGCGATTAAGCTGTGGCGCAGATGGCAACCACCCCATGCGCTCGGCACGTACGTTGTAGTCGATCAGGCTTCCACCAAACTTGGACTTGTCGGCCAGAGGCGAAAGAATCTCGCTCACATCCAGCTTCTCGTAGCGCCACTGCCCGGAATGGGCGTAGAAGAAGGAGGTACCGTTCATCTGACGCGGTGGACGCTGCCAATCCAGACCAAAGGCCAACGGCTGCCAGCCAGTTTGCGGGCGTAGTTTTTCCTGGCCTACATAGTGAGCCCAGCCACCACCGCTCTGGCCAATACAGCCACACATGACCAGCATGTTAATCAGAGCGCGGTAGTTCATGTCCATGTGATACCAGTGGTTCATACCGGCACCAACAATGATCATGGAACGACCCTTGGTTTTATGGGCGTTCTCACCAAATTCACGGGCAATACGAGTCACTTTTTCAGCGGGTACGCCAGTGATCTTCTCCTGCCAGGCTGGAGTGTACGGCTTGATTTCATCGTAGGAAGTTGCGCTGTCGTCATCGCCCAAGCCACGACTAATGCCGTAGTTGGCCATCATCAGGTCGTACACGGTTACCACGAGAGCTTCGCCACCATCGGCCAACTCTATTTTGCGGCTTCCCAACTTGTGAGTGAGGGTGTCGCTGATTTCAACAGACTTGAAGTGATCGTGCTTGATGCCGCCAAAGTACGGGAAGGCTACATCAACCACTTCGTCATGCTTCTCAACCAGAGACAACTGCAGGCTGACATCTTCAGCTTTGGCTGTCTGCTTCAGGTTCCACTTGCCCTTTTCACCCCAACGGTAACCGATAGAGCCGTTAGGCGCGGTTAGCTGGTTGCTGGCTTCATCAATGGCAATGGTTTTCCACTCAGGGTTGTTCTCTTCACCCAGACCACCCACCAGATCACTGGCGCGCAGGAATCGGCCAGGTACGTAGCGGCCATCTTCCGTTTTGTCGAGCTTAACCAGGTACGGCATGTCGGTGTAGCGACGCACGTAATCGGTGAAATACTCACTGGGGTTGTCGAGGTGGAACTCTTTCAGAATGACATGGCCCATAGCCATGCCCATAGCCGCATCAGTGCCCTGCTTGGGGTTCAGCCATTCGTCTGAAAGCTTGGACACTTCGGCGAAGTCGGGAGTGACGGCAACAGTCTTGGTGCCTTTGTAGCGCACTTCTGTAAAGAAGTGGGCATCTGGAGTACGGGTTTGAGGCACGTTGGAACCCCAGGCAATGATGTAGCCCGAGTTGTACCAGTCTGCAGATTCAGGAACGTCGGTCTGCTCACCCCAGACTTGCGGAGAAGCCGGTGGCAAATCGCAGTACCAGTCATAGAAGCTAAGACACACACCGCCGATCATCGACAGATAACGGCTACCAGAGGCGTAAGACACCATCGACATGGCCGGGATTGGCGAGAAGCCAATGATGCGGTCCGGGCCAACTTTTTTGGCGGTGTATACGTTTGCCGCACCAATCAGCTCGTTAACTTCATCCCAGGTAGAACGCACAAAACCGCCCATACCACGGCGGGGTTTGTACTCAGCTGTTTTTTTCGGGTCTTCCACAATGGAAGCCCAAGCTTCAACCGGATCGTTGAACTGAATGCGTGCTGCACGCCAAAGCTGCATCAGGTGCTTGCGCATCAATGGGTACTTCAACCGGTTGGCACTGTACATGTACCACGAATAGCTGGCGCCACGGGGGCAGCCACGGGGTTCGTGGTTAGGCAGGTCCGGACGGGTGCGAGGATAGTCGGTTTGCTGGGTTTCCCAGGTTACCAGGCCGTTCTTGACGTAGATTTTCCAGCTACAGGAGCCGGTGCAGTTAACGCCGTGGGTAGAACGTACAACTTTGTCGTGCTGCCAGCGTTGGCGGTAGCTGTCTTCCCAGTCACGGTTTACGTCGTGGGTCTCGCCGTGGCCGTTCGCGAAGGTTTCGCGCTTTTTACTGAAGTAGCTCAGCTTGTCGATCAAATGACTCATGGTCTCTCTCTCCATCAACCCGTCTACCGGATCGTTTTCCCGAATTGGAACCATTGTGTGGGAGAAAAACCCTGAAATCTGCGTGGTTACTACCACAAAGCCCGCACCTACCACTGAGGAGGTATAGGAATCATATCCCCGGATGGAGAAGTGCTTTTCTTTCGTAGTGGCGATTAAAGCGGGCAAACATGAATTGGCAAATACAAAGCAGCAAAAACAGAATCATGAATACAGCACTGCGAACACCCAGCCAGTGGTATATCGCACCGAAAATAACCGGCAACAAAAACGCCACTGAACAAGCGCCCACCAGTAACAACCCTGCAACGAACGCAGCGCTCTCACGGTTTTCAAAAATGACCATTCTCTGCAAGCTACCCATGGCGCAACCAAGTGCTATGCCTAGCAACACCACAAAGACACTTTCAACAGAGACGGGCAATGCAAACTCAATGGCTATGATTTCATTTACACCCCGAATAAACAGCGTCATGGGTGGATAAGACAGCACCACCAAAGCGACCAAACCTATAAACAGTGAACGGCTGACGACTTTGGGGCTGCCGTAGCGATCAGACAACACGCCACCCAAAATCTGTGCAAGAGCCCCAGGAACAATAAACCACTGCGCTAACCTGGCGCCTGAATCCAGCCGCAGCTCAAACTGAGAAGAAAGATAGTCTGGCAACCATAGCGCCAGCGCAAAAAAACTCCCCGCCACCACTGAAAAATAGGCACCAAGCTGCCATACACCCTGCCTCCGAAGGTGTGTAAACAGCACAACAATAGAGGCTTCAGCTTCCGGGTCCGCGGCTGTATCTTCCGGATCTGTCAATAAGGTCAGCAGTGCCAGCACCAACAACAGGACTATGAGGTATGCCAAGGGCACACCGTGCCAGGAGAAGGCTTCATGGAACAGCGGCACCAGATAATAGGTAAACCCGGCGCCGGTAACCCCCGAACCAAACACACCCAAAACAAGTCCAAGCCGGTGAGACTGGGAATTACTGGTTACAAACTGCATACCAGCGCTGTAAAACCCACCGGCCAGCCCCAGGCCGCCCGCAGCCACAAGGTAACCAGTAAACGTTCGGGTGATGAGCAAAAGCACCATACAGGCTGCAAGCCCCGCAAGGCAGATAAGCATAATTCGGCGGGCGCCAAATTTTCGAGCAGCCAAACCCGCAGGCAGGGCTAGCAGAGCGCTAACCGCCATAGGCATAGCCAGAAGCAAACCAAATTGAAGATTGCTGAGGTTGAGCTCGGTTCGAAGATGGATTCCAGCTACTGCAAACAGCGTCCAGCAACCAGCGGCGATAACAAATCCTGTTACCGCCAGCGGCAGAATAACAGCAAGCGACGCCAGCCGCTCATCCTCCTGCTCCGCCTCTGACTTCATCCGCCTTCGCCTTTGTGAGTGCTCTCTAAGCTACCTTTCAGTTCTAGCTTTTGCCCTCACGCAGGTCAAAGACTATGATGGGATACCAACCATTGGGGTAATTGACTATCCTCAAGGAGGTACTTGAGCCCGGGACTACAAAGACGAGATTCAATGAAACCCAGAAGCCCCCTTGTAAACCGGATTACTGTTGTAGTGTGCGCTATTGTACTGACATCTCTTGTCAGCATGGCGACCACCCTTGGGATCTCGAAAAGTATAGAAGGTAATGCCACAGCCATTAACCTTGCAGGGGCGCTACGCATGGGTGCTTTCCGGTTGCTATCTCACGCAGCCAGCCCGGAAGAAAGCAACGCCAGGATTCATAGCCTCGCCTCCCAATACGAGCGTGATTTAAAAGACCGACACATCACCCGTGCAATTCCAGGCACTAAAGACCACCCTCTCACCAAGCAATACCAAACCATCAGCACCATTTGGGAAGAGTCTTTACGCCCGAAACTGGAAGCTCACTCATCCGGAGTGCCTGTCAGCGCAGAAATACTCGCGACCACAGAAGCTTATGTTGATTCAGTAAATCAACTGGTCAGCATGCTTGAGCGGCGCACTGAAGCGCGGATTGGCCTGCTGCACCTTATCCAGATCATCAGTCTCGCACTTTCTATTCTTATAATTACTGCCCTGTTTCTTGACCTCAGAAACCGCGTCCTCAAACCATTACGCAAACTTGTTACCATTGCCAGAGCGGTAGGCGAGCAGGATTTTTCGCAGAAGGCGAATATGAAGGGAAGCGATGAGCTTGCTCAACTGGGCATAGCATTCGACCAAATGAGCAGTGAATTGGCGCTCACTTACTATGAGCTGGAAGAGCGTGCGCGCAGCAAAACCGAGGAACTGGAAACAAGCCATACCGCACTTCAGTTGCTGCATACTGCAAGCCGCAATCTGTTTGCCAATCATGATCTGTGCAATGGTGCAGTCCCCATGCTGCAGGAGCTGGAAAGCCTCCTGGGGATAGGCCCGATTCGTCTTTACCTTCACGACAAAGAATCCACAGAACCAGTGCAGGCAATTACCACAGCGTCAACAGAGCGCCCGTTCTACTGCCGCGACCACGAGTGCAATGCCTGCCTGGTAACACCCGAAGTCTATGACGAACTGCCCATAGATGATAACGATGGCCGCAGACTGCTGCTTCCCATCCGCACCCCTGGCAAACTCCTTGGCACTCTGGAGGTGTGGTATCCAGCCGAAACCGGCCTTTCGGACACTGCCCGCCGCCTGCTTGAGACACTTAGTGACCAGTTGGCAACTGCCATTTTTCTGGAGCAGCAGATTACTGATGAGCAACGGGTTACGCTGGCCGAAGAGCGCACTGTGATCGCCCGTGAACTGCATGACTCTTTGGCTCAGTCCCTGTCCTACCTAAAAATGCAGGTGGCTCGTATGCGCAGGCTGAACATTGATGGCGATCAAAAAGCTGCTCACGATGCCATTCTGGATGAGCTCAGCACAGGACTTAACAGCGCATACCGCCAGCTACGGGAGTTGCTGGCCACCTTCCGCCTCAAGCTGGATACTCCAGACTTGGGAACAGCACTGCGCAAAACCATTGAAGAGTTTTCTACTCGACTGGGGAAACCCGTAGTCTTGAATTACAATCTACCACCCCAGGCCTTATCGCCAAATGAAGAAATACATACGCTACAAATAGTGCGCGAGGGGCTGGCCAACGCCGTTAAACACGCTGACGCCACAGAAGTTTTTGTTGATGTGGTATTCGAATCGCCCCAAGTAAAGGCGAAAATACGAGATAATGGCAAAGGTTTGCCCCAGAGCGGGCAGCCGGTCAACCATTACGGGCTCATCATCATGCAGGATCGTGCGCGCACGCTGGGTGGCGAGATTATTGTCCAAAACCGCGAAGTTGGCGGTGTGGAAGTTGTTCTTACATTTGTTCCGAAAAACCGACACCTAATTCCCACAGAAGTGTCGACTAACTGAGCACCATTATTGTGCGACAGCCCTAAACTGTCGCTAGCAAATTAAGAGAGAGGAAGCTAAGCACCATGCCTGAAGCAGCATCTGACACACCCGCCAGCATTTTGCTGATCGACGATCACCCACTGTTGCGCCAAGGCATCAAGCAACTCGTCGAAATGGAGGGGGACATGGATGTAACAGGCGAAGCAAGCAATGCTACTGACGGCATTCGCCTGGCGACGGAGCTGGAGCCAGACCTCATACTGATGGATCTCAACATGCCCGAGGTCAGTGGCATTGATGCTCTGAAAAAACTCAGAGAACTGAATGTAAGCTCCCGCATCGTAATGTTTACCGTGTCTGATCAGGAAGACGATGTCGTTGCCGCTCTGCGCGCCGGAGCCGACGGCTATCTTCTGAAGGACATGGAGCCCGAAGACATGATTGCCCAGTTGCGCCAAGCCGCCTTGGGAAAAATGGTCATCAGCGACAGGCTGACCACTCTGCTTGCGGAGGCTCTGCGCTCCAACAAGCCACAACAGGCATCGCGTCCGGATTTCGATAGCCTGACCCCGCGTGAAAAAGACATTCTGCGCCTGATTGCCGAAGGCCTGTCGAACAAAATGATTGGCCGCAAGCTGGATATCAGTGATGGCACCGTAAAAGTGCACGTAAAACACCTGCTCAAAAAGCTCAATCTGCGCTCCCGGGTTGAGGTGGCGGTATGGGCTGTGGAAGAAGGTCTGCACAAGGGCTGAGCTATATCAAATCAAACCTAATGGGTTTTGTTTACTCTGGGCAGACTGTACCCACTGCCCGGAGTTGATTATGGCCCTGCCTTTTGCTTTTCCGCTGCCAGCCAAACCCCTTATCAGCGATTCTCTGGCACTGCTTTCTGAATACCTTCCTTCGCCCTCCCCTTTACTTGGGGCTATCGATCGATCAATCCCCATTCCCGTAAAGCAGTTATTTGCAGAAGCTCCACTCAACCGCATATTTGCCCAAGCCATTGCAGATGGCGAGTTTGATGATTTTGAGGGGCGACGCATTCGCCTTGAAGTTACCGGAGGCCACCCTGGCGTTACCTTCGGGTTTTGGGCAGGCCGCCTGCGGGTTCTGAATGGCCCGGGCGAAGCAACCATCCGCGGCTCCCTTTCTGCCTTTAAGACTCTGGCTGAACGCAAACAAGACCCTGACCAACTTTTTTTCCAGAGACGCCTGGTGATAGAGGGGGATACCGAACTGGGATTGGGTTTGAAAAACCTTCTGGACAGCCTGGAATGGGACCTTAATCTCCGAACATTACTTTCTTTCTGACGACTTCCGACGCTCAAGCCATATAAAATTCGACAACCCTGTGGGATGGTTAGCATTCAAGCGAATCCACAAGACACTTCCCTGCATAATTTGGCCAAGAGCGAACAGAATGGATGGTACACAGATAATGACACTGGCTGAAAAACTCAGCCTAACCGCCGCATTTATTTTCTTCATGACCGGCTTGTTAACAGGCATCTGGAAATACTGGTGCATGGCAAAAAGCCCAAAAGCGGCCGCGCCCCGATATGTGGATATTGCCCATCGCAGCTCTCTGATGTATAGCTTTGCCGCTGTTGTACTGGGCTGGTTTGCAAGCCACAGCGTGTTCCCGGATTGGCTGAATACACTGGCAGCCGTATGCGCACTCGGCTTTTTTGCCTTGGCGATTGGCACCTATATCATTCACGGGTTTCTTCGGGATACCAGCAACCAGTTACGCAAGCCTCATAAGCTGGGAAGCATGACACTCCCTTCCTGGATCGTTCACGGTTTTATGATTGCATTGATTGTGGCGGAAGTGGGCGGCTCGCTGATTCTGGGAACCGGTGCCATGATATCGATCTGGTAGCATGTCATCCGTTACGAGGGCACTGGAGATTCAAATGGCAAATGGCGTTCTGATTAAGCAGCTCAGAATTGGCAGCTTGGAAAGACTTGCAGGCACCGAAACCCTCACGGGCATTCATAAGCAAGAAATTGAATCGGCCTACCTGAACGTGAATGGCCTGAGCGGTGATCAGCAGGGCGACACACGCCATCATGGCGGGCCGGAAAAAGCCCTTCATCATTTTGCCTCAGACCACTATGTGCGCTTGCGTTCAGAGCTTCCTGACCCAGCTTCAGGGCAATGCGAACCGGGCGCCTTTGGTGAAAACCTGGTGACAGAAGGATTCACCGAAACAGATGTGTGTGCCGGCGATACCTATCAGCTAGGGGAAGCGATTCTTCAGGTATCTCAACCTCGCCAGCCATGCTGGCGGCTGAACCTGCGCTTTGGCATTCCGGACATGTCCCAAAGGCTACAAAACAGCCTCCGAACCGGGTGGTATTACCGGGTATTGCAACCCGGCAAGATCAGCAAAGGAGACACCCTACTGCTCAAGGAGCGCCCCCATGCAGACTGGCCTCTTAGCAGGGTGCTGTCGATACTCTACGAGCACCCTCTGGATTTGAGTGCACTGGCATTGATGGCCGGCATCAGCGAACTTTCTCCCAATCTGAAACAACTTGCAAACCAACGCCTTGAAACGCAGCAAGTAGAAGATTGGAAAAGACGGCTATTTGGTCAGGCCTGAGCCTGACCCGTTACAAGATCCATTCCAGGCTTGCCATACCAGTACCCGTTACAGGGGGGTGCTTCCACCAGCTGTAACGGATCAGTTGATGGGATCTCCCCTCGGCGCATCTGATCAAAGCGGCGAACAACCTCTTCCATCCCCTGATGCTCCGGGCTTAGGCGCACAGTTGCCACACCCATTCGCTCCATGCCTGGCATTTCCCGCATCAGGTCGTAGCGCGAGCCAGAAAGCGTGGATGTGCCATTCAGGCGAAACAGTTCCTGGGATTCCCTGGAGCGCAGTTCCAAACCATCCGGGTGCTGCAGGCAACGGAATTCGCAATTATCTTTAGGCAGATTGTAGTGCCGCGCAGTAAAGCAGCGGGATGACCAAGCCAGAGGCAAAAAGCCCCAGGCAAAGACTTCTGCAGGCAAATCCAACCCTTCCGCTTTTAGCTCAGCAATCAGTTGCTGCAAGGTTTCCTGGCCCAACTCTACTGGCAAGCTCCACCCCTTCAACCCCTGCTTAGCTAGTAGCTTCAGGGTGGCGCTGTTGTATATGTTCATTGAAGGGCCGGTCACGAACGGCAGGTTATTTTGAGTGGCCAACTGGAGTGCACTTTGGTCATTCGCCTCGACCAGATAATCCTGTTGGCTACAAATTTTACGCAATGCCCGCAAGTCCGCCTCAGATTCGATCAGGGTTTGCGTAGAAAGCACCACCTGCTTACCGGACTCTTTGAGCACACTGGCAATCTCTAGCCAATCCGCCAGCTTCAGCTCGCGGCGCCGGGAACACACGGTTTCCCCCAGGTACACTGTATCAACCGGCCATTCAGCCGCATTGGCGTAAAAATCGAACACGGATTGCTTGGACCAAAACCAGAGAATCGGGCCCAGAGAAAGCTTCATCATGGGTTATTCAGCCTCATTTCCATTTGCGGTGATAGGCGCCGATGGTGGTCAGCCCACCTTCCGACAAGCCCGACAAGGTTTTATTCCAGGCAGGATCCACCAGAAAACCGTCTGCGCCAGAATCCAATCTGTTCAAAGCTTGTCGCCAGGTACGCGCGACATCGGCAATATACGATGGGCTGCGCTGGCGCCCTTCAATTTTCACCGCACTGATTCCTATTTCTTTCAACTCGGGTAGCAGATCCAGAGTATTCAAACTGACCGGTTCTTCAATAGCGTGGTAAACACTCCCCTCCACTTCAAAACGGCCTTTGCAAAGGGTGGGGTAGCCGGCAGATTCCCCTTTGCCGTATCGGTCAATGAGCACATCATTGAGGCGGGATTCCAAACCCTCCGCAGTTTCCTGCCAGCGCACGGCTTTAGCCGGCGAGCAGGCACCACGGGTATTGGGTGATTCATCAGTAAGATAGGATGAGAGGTAACACCGCCCTTCTGCCATGATGCACAAGCTGCCAAAGGCAAATACCTCAAGCTCTACCGGGCTATGCTTGGCAACACCGCGCACCTGATCTATGGACAAAACACGGGGCAGAACAGCGCGGCGGATATCAAAGTTATCCTTATAAAACCTCAGTGCTTCATAGCTGGTGGCCGAGCCCTGAACCGAAAGGTGGCGATGAACTTGTGGGTGTTTATTGGCGGCATATTCCAGCAAGCCCATATCGGCCAGGATAATGGCATCCACACCCAAAGCAGCTGCACGATCAATAGCAGACTTCCAGGTTTCCCATCCGTCTGGCTGCGGGTAAGTATTGATAGCACAGAACACCCGGGCACCTTTGCTGTGCGCATACTCTATGCCCTCACCCGCGCGTTTGTCATTAAAGTTGAGGCCTGCAAACTGGCGCGCGTTGGTGCTGTCTTTGAACCCCAGATATACGGCATCGGCTCCGTTATCCACCGCCGCCTTCAATGCCGGCAAGCTACCGGCCGGGCAAACAAGTTCCATGGGCTGTCTCCACGTAAAAGTTATAGAGACCATACGCGGCGCGATCTTCCCGGGCATTGACCTTTATCAGCGGAGTGGCCGATATCCGCTATATTTCACTTTCTACCCATTCAGGGTTACTCCACGCACCATTACGTATAGCCTTGCTTTCAACCATAAAATCAACAACATAGCACTTTGAAACAAGAAGTTACGAGCTCATACCTACCCCCTCACTACCTCGTCCTGTGAATAGCAGGAGCGGCTACACTTGACCAAAATGGGCGCCATTCACAAACATGAGGGATCCCGATGAAAAACATCATCAACAACCTCTCCATGCGAGGAAAACTCATCACACTTGTGATGCCGGCCTTGCTGGTGATCGTCTATTTTGCGATTGAAAGCATTGTGGTAAATAGCGGGCAACTGAGCGACATGCGACAACTGCGCGCATTGGTCCAGCTCGCCAGTATTGGCGACCCTCTGATTGAGTCTTTACAAAAAGAAAGGGGCCGTTCGGCGGTTGTCCTTTCAGCTGGTTCCGATCACGCCGCCGCCCGGCGGGCCGTGCAAGCGCTTACCAGCCAGCGTCAGGAAACCGATGACCGTATAACAGACTATTACTCTCGTCTGGACAACCTGCGGCAGGATACGAGCTTCGGGCCGGAAATCAGTACCAGTATTCAGGCCGTTTCCCGTAGGTTGGCAGACATCGGGCAACTTCGTCGCAAGGTCGACAGCGCCTCCCTGGAAGCTCTGGAAGCCGGGAAGCAGTACACCCAACTGATTAACGGACTGCTCAGCCGGATACCTTTGGTTATTGCCCGCTCAACCGACCCGACACTCACCCGCGATACGAATGCCTACTATGCCCTTGCAGAAGCTGCTGAGGCAGCAGGCAAGGAGCGCGCTACCGGAGCAGCCTTTATCAGCGGCGGTGATTTTGATCTTCCCGGGCTCCAACAAGTTGCAGCGTTCAAAGGCCAGCAGGAAGCATTTATCCGGGAAGCTGGCGCCATGCTGCCCCCAGGCTCTGCCTTGCTTGCCACACTGAATAGCCAGCCCGCCACCAACGAGAGCCAGGATCTGCAAGCAAAACGGGAGACCCTTTTCAGCAGTCCATCGGGCATGTATGCGTTGGATTCAGCCGAATGGTTTGAAATAGCTACCAAACGGCTGGAGAGCCTGAACCGCTTGCGTAAAACATTGCTTGACCGTACATCAGCCGCCGCCATTGATGGCCTTGCGAGTGCCCGCAACGAGCTAATGATAGCGTCCGGCATTGCTGCCCTGGCCATTATTGGCGTGCTTGCATTGATGTTCTTTATGGTCGGCGCAATAAATCGCCAGATCAACAACCTGCTAGATGGCGTGCAATTTGCGATGGACAACAAGGACCTTACGCAAAAAATCCCTGTTTCCGGCAAAGACGAAGCTGGAAATATCGCGCGCGCTATCAACGAACTGTTCAGCCGGTTTGGCAACGCACTTCAGCACATCGACAGGGCCAGCGTACAACTGGCCACAGCGACTGAAGAAACCAGCTCAACCGCTGACCAGAATGCCACAGAAGCTAAAAGCCAGCAGGAACAAATAGAACAGGTTGCAGCCGCTACCGAGGAAATGTCGGCTACGTCTGAACAGATTTCCCAGAACACCCAGCAAGTGGCAGAAGCTGCCAACATGGTTATGGAAAGAAGCCGCACGGGTGAAGAGGTTCTGCAAGGCAGTGTCAATCGCATCCACTCCCTGGCTCAGTCAGTGAGGGACGTAAACGATGTGATCGAGGAACTCGAAACCCGCAGCAGTAGCATTGCCGAAGTTGTGGATGTCATTCGCAAAGTGGCCGACCAAACCAACTTGCTGGCCTTGAACGCCGCCATCGAGGCCGCGCGGGCGGGCGAGCACGGCCGGGGGTTTGCGGTTGTAGCCGACGAGGTTCGTGCGCTGGCGCGCCAGACCCACGACTCCACTACGCAAATTGAAGACATAGTGGATGGCTTCAAAGTAATTACCGAGAACGCCAGCCGTTCTATCACCGCCAGCCACAAGCTTGCCCATGAAACCAGTGAGCAATCCTCTGAGCTGGAGCAAACGTTCGCTGCCATTCTTGGCGACGTCAACGACATCTCCGGCATGGCCAACCAGATTGCTGCCGCATCGGAACAGCAGGTTGCCGTAACCCGCGAACTGGCAGGGAACATGGAAGCCGTTAGTGAGGTGGCCATACTGACGCTCACTGGCTCGCAGGAGATCTCCCATGTTACCGCAGAGCAGGCGCGGTTGGCGCGACAACTGCAAGACCTGGCCAACGAGTTCAAAGTAGTAGTGGCCTGAGTGCCTATGCTCAAAATAAAAACGGGAGCCATAGGGCTCCCGTTTTCATGTCGTTTCATCCACGCATCAGACCATGTCGCGGTCCGACTGGCGCGCCTGCACGGCATCCTTGATAACCGCACCGCAAATGACAGCCAGCACCCCCAAGGTCAATACCGGCCAAACCAGAATATAACTACCATAGACGAGTTCACTCATCAGTGTGCTCCTTCAGGAATCATTGTGGGTTCATTTTCTTCTTTATCTGCAGGCACGTCGTAACTGCCAACGCGCTGCTTGATCAGGTCAAAATCAAATCGTTCTTTACTGCGCAGTGTCATGGCAGTACAGACTATGGCGCTGGCGCCGTATGCTGTGAGAGAAGCGGTAAGCACCATGTAGTCCCGCAGAAAACCCGTGGCGTACACCAACAAAATCAGTCCCGAAACCACGCCAACCCCCAAACCTACTGCGCGGCCAAAGAAACCAAATGCCATAAGCCCGAATACAACGGCGCCACCAACCGATGCCAGTATTTCAAAGAAAAGTACCGTGGCTCCGGTCATTTCCAGCAGCTCAAAGCGCGCGATACAGAACAGCGCCATAGCAATAACCACAGACCAGGTGAAGGCCGCATTGGTTACCCTGTCCCAGTAACAGCTGACAATAACCGGGAATACAATGGCCCCCCACAGGGCGCCAACAAACACCAGCATCACCAGGATATCCAGCGAGAAACTGGCAAAAATCAAACCCGCCACAGTTGCAACAATCATGGTCGAGCGACCAACCAACAGCATTGTTTTGGGGTTGGGGTCATTCTTCGCGATGTTTTTGCCGTAAATATCGGCCATCACTATGGTAGACAAGGCAGACAAATCCGAATCCGCGGTGGATGACAGAGCCCCGATCACCAACACGAAGAACAAGCCCACAAACACCGGGGGAAGATAGGTGGAAACCATTTGCGGAATCAGGTTGTTCATGTTGCCGTTTACCGGCTCCACACCCACGGTCAGTGCCATCAGCCCGATCATGCCAAGACCGATAACAATGGCACCATAACCAAGCGTCGCTGTAACAAAGGTCCGCTTGATGTGTTTCTCACGCACCGCAAACAAGCGCTGGGATATGGTCTGGTTACCGATAGCATACGCCAGAACGGCAACAAAAAACGGCGCCCCCTGGTTCATGATGGCATCGACCGAGAAAAAATCGGCTTGCTCGCTGGTGAGGTTCTCAAGGCCGCTGACCATGACCGATGGCCCGCCCACCGCAAACAGCACCGCAGGAATGATCACTACCGTTATCGCCATCAAGGCAACAAGCTGGGCGAAATCCGTGAAAACGGAAGCCCGGAAACCCGAGGTCAGGGTATAGCTGAGCACACCCACACCGGCAACCAGCACGCCAGTTTGAAACGACAAGGGCGACAGTACTGATACCAGGGCACCCGCAGCGGTGAAGTTCACCATCAGGCTGATAATACTGCCGAGAATGTTGGAGCCGGCCAGTATCAGCTGGCTGGAGGAGCCATGGCGTGCGTGGATGAGCTCTCCAAGGGTATGGCCATTGGGCGCCAGTTTGCGAAAACGCCGGCCAAACGGGTAGATGAACAGGATCATCAAGGCGCCCCACAGGCCATAATGGATCGGTCCGGACACGCCATAGGTATAACCGGATGTAGCCGCCGCATAAAAAGACGCTGCCCATATCCAGGTTGCGGTCATACTGGCTGCACCCATGCCAAAGCCTACGTTATGGCCGGCAACCATAAAACCCGATGTATCTTCTTCTTTTTTGCGTATTAGCAGGGTGAGCAGATAAGTACCGCCATAAAAGCCCACCAGCAAGATCATGATTGTCAGTATCGAGAACTGAACAAAGCCACTTTCGTTCAAAACACAACCTCTTTACGACCACAGTGCCAATTGAGCAGGCGCCGAACACATTTATTCGTTTACCTGCGGCACAGATATTCAGAAAGCCCGCCAATCGCGGAAAATGAACAGTGCGAGAACACCGGTGCGGTGTCGGCGAAAAGCGGAGCCGCTATTTCGCCAAGGTATGAGAGTCGCTAAAGAAAGCGGAGGTGTATGTACAGCCTGGAAATTTGTTTAGTAGTCATTGTAATTGCAGCCCCTTTGGCCCTGAAGTCAGCTGGCAGAGGCTATTTTCTTCCGGCCGCAATGCAAGCCGAAAAAGAGTGTATTACAAGCGCAAAGCCATTGAATCAGGGAAGTTTTTTCTAAGAATCCTGAAAAGAAGCTCTAGAAGTTACGCCAAACAAAGGCAGTAGTCCAGTCTTTAGGGGTCGTAACAAATTTCCGGGGCACAGACTGCCCCGGGGGAAGACAAGATAAAACGAGGTCAGATAATGCGAGAGAATCGCTGGCTTGCACCTTCCTTGCGGTAGAAATCGAAAATCTGGCAAATGGCGCGAATCAGCAGTCGCCCGGCCGGCTCAACCTGCAAAACCTGGCCATTATCACTAATCAACTCATCGGCCATCATCGGCCGCAACCGGGCCAGCTCATCCGCAAAATACTGGTCAAAATCTTCCCGCCATTCAGCAGCAAACTGCTGTCGATCCAGGCGGAACTGACAAATAAG
Source organism: Marinobacter salexigens (assembly GCF_002806945.1). Classification (GTDB taxonomy): domain Bacteria; phylum Pseudomonadota; class Gammaproteobacteria; order Pseudomonadales; family Oleiphilaceae; genus Marinobacter; species Marinobacter salexigens. Next base: position 609,993 of record NZ_NIHC01000001.1, on the reverse strand, counting down.
CTGACCAATTACCCAGCGGCGAATGCGGTCATCCCGAGTCAGATTCACACCTTTGGTGATGGCCAGTTTGCCTGCATCGATGGATGCCTCCCAGGCGGGTAAATCGTGATTATTCTGGAAGTAGGCATCGTCAGTCTGACCAATGGCGGAAACCCCCAGAGACACCAGATCGCAGTCTGAATGGGTAGTGTAACCCTGGAAGTTCCGGTGCAATTTTCCGGCGCGCTGGGCCACCGCCAGGCTGTCATCCGGCTTGGCAAAGTGGTCCATACCTATGTATTCGTAACCCGCTTCCAGAAGCCGGTTAATGGTGTTGTGCAGAATGGTCAGCTTTTGCTGGGGCGTTGGCAGCGTATCGTCCTTGATCCGGGTTTGCGGGTAAAAGCGATCCGGCAGGTGCGCGTAACTGAACACCGACAGTCTGTCTGGTGACATTTCGAGAACCGCTTCCAGAGTATCCGAGAAACTCTCCGGGGTCTGGTGGGGCAAGCCGTAAATCAGGTCCAGGTTGATGGAGCCGAAGCCGAGGTGGCGGGCTTCCTTGAGCACAGCCTCGGTCATTTCCCGGGGTTGTATGCGGTTAACCGCCTTCTGGACTTCCGGGTTTACATCCTGCACCCCAAGGCTGATTCGGTTAAACCCAAGCTCCCAGAGGGTTGGCAGGGTGTCCTGATCCACTTCCCGGGGATCAATTTCCACACTGTAATCATGCTCAGCATCGTTTTGCAGGTTAAACAACTCTGCATAGCCCCCCATGAGCTCCTGCATGACATCCCTGGGCAAAAACGTGGGGGTACCACCACCCCAGTGCAACTGCTTTACTGGCCGGTCCGAGCCGAACAGCTCAGATTGCATGGCCGCTTCCTTGAGAACACGCTCCACATAAGGCATGGCCTTATCGCGCTTTTTGGTGATCACCTTATTGCACGCACAGTAATAACAAAGGTGCGCGCAAAACGGCAGATGGGTGTACAGAGATAGCGGACGGTTGCTGGCCTTGCTGCGGGCGGCTGCCTCCACCATCTGTTCCACCGGGTAGCTCTGGTTGAACTCCACCGCCGTGGGGTAAGAGGTGTATCGAGGACCACTGAGATCGTAGCGCCTGATCAGCGCATCGTCCCAGATAAATTCCGGGAGTGTGGATTCAGCTGTTTGTGGTGCGGAATCGGAAGCCATAATAAACACTCTGAGCGTGTAATGTGTGGGATCAGCCGTGATGTAAGGGCATTGTATGCTAACCGGGCCAGGCGCATGTTGATGCGAGTCATCTTGGCGAATACCGGAATTTTATCAGCTTGAAACATGAACTACCCTTGTGCCTAGTGCGTATTCTGGCTACCTACTATGGGTAAGTACCCCCCAGCCCTTCTCAGGTGCGCAAGCCTGAAAGCCCGCCGACACACGGAGCATCCCCCCCATGACCAACCTGATTCTGATTCTTGGTGATCAGCTGACAACCGATATCAGTGCCCTCGAGGGAGCTGACCCGGAACGCGATACCCTTGTTATGGCGGAAGTTCATGAGGAGGCCAGCTACACCAACCACCACAAGAAAAAACTGGTTCTGCTGTTCAGTGCCATGCGCCACTTTGCGCAGCGACTGAAGCAAGACGGCTGGCAGGTTCACTACCAGCATTACCACCCGGACAACAAACATCAAAACCTTGAAGGCGTTATATCCCACCTCCTTGAAGACTTGCAGCCAGACAAGATCATCACAACCGAGTGCGGCGAATGGCGCCTGCACGATCAGATAAGCCAATGGCAGGAACGGCTTGGCGTGCCGGTAGAAATCCGCACCGACACCCGTTTCATTGCCAGCAAAAAAGAGTTTGCAGACTGGGCCGAAGGCCGCAAGCAGCTGCGTATGGAGTTCTTCTACCGGGAAATGCGCCGCAAAACCGGGCTATTGATGACTCCGGACGACAAACCGGAAGGCGGCAACTGGAACTTCGATGCCGACAACCGGCGCAAATGGAGTGGCAAACCACCCGCGCCTGCGCCCTTCAGGATTGAGCCGGATACCATAACCCGTGAGGTGATTGATCTGGTTGAGCAGCACTTCCCCGATCACTTCGGCACTACAGAGGATTTTCACTTTGCAGTCACGCCGGAGGAAGCACAAGAAGCCCTCGACTACTTTTTCGAGTTTGCCCTGCCCTGTTTCGGCGATTATCAGGACACCATGTCTGACACAGAAGACTGGCTATTCCACTCGATTCTCTCGCCCTATATCAACTGCGGCCTGCTCGACCCACTCGCTGTGTGTGAAGCCGCCGCAAGAGCCTGGTACGCCGGGCAAGCACCCATCAATGCGGTAGAAGGTTTTATCCGCCAGATTCTTGGCTGGCGCGAGTTCGTGCGGGGTATCTATTGGCTGCACATGCCGGGTTATGCCAAGGAAAATCGCCTTGGTAACATCCGCGCCCTGCCCTGGTTTTACTGGACCGGTGAAACGAAAATGCGCTGTATGCACAAGGCCATCGACGCCACCCGGCGCAACGCCTACGCCCATCACATCCAGAGGCTTATGGTGACCGGCAACTTCGCACTGCTGGCAGGCATCGCACCGGATGAAATTTGCGACTGGTACCTGGCTGTTTATGCCGATGCTTACGACTGGGTAGAGCTGCCCAACGTGCTGGGCATGGTAATGCATGCCGATGGCGGCTACCTTGGCTCAAAACCTTACGCCGCCAGCGGCAAGTATATTCAACGGATGTCTGACCACTGCGCCAACTGCCACTACAAGGTCAGCAAAAGTACCGAATCGGACGCTTGCCCGTTCAACTCCCTGTATTGGCACTTTATTGACCGGCACCGGGCGGACTTCGAGGGCAATCCGCGCATGGGTATGATGTACCGCAACTGGGACAAGCAGAAGCCGGAGAAACGCGAAGCCCTGTTGAAGCGGGCTAATTATTTGCTGGAACACCTGGAGGAGCTTTAAGCCAACCCATCAGGGCGGCCCAACCTCGCACGCCAGCACCAACGCCCAGAATTCCGAGAAATCATTCACCACCACATCCGGCTTGTCCGGATGCTTGTGAGTGCCAGGGAATATCCGGTTCAGCCAGGGCAGATCCCACTGTGCGCCGTTGAAAAACACGGAGGTCATGCCCGCGCGCTTGGCGGCAATCACATCCGTGGTGCTGTCACCCACGTACCAGACACTGGGGTCGGGCGGGTAATCCAGCTTCTGAACCGCCAGCAAGAGCTGATCCGGATGGGGTTTGCGCAGGGGTGTATCATCGCCGCAAACGTCCACATCAAACAGCTCCACCCAACCTGTATCCTCCACCGCCGCCAGTTCGTGTTCGAAAAACTCCCGGTCGCGATTGGTGATAACTCCCACCTGAATGTTCAGGCGGCGCAGACCTTCCAGCACGGCACGGACTTTAGCCTCAAAGGCTTTTACGGTGCCGTAATGATTGCGGTAATGGTGATTGAAGGCCTTGTGAGCAATCTGCTTTGCTTCCTGATCATCACCGAACAGCACTTCAAAGATATCCGTGCGGGAGATTTTGCGGTCGGCCTTCACCTTGGGGTGAAGCTTGGCAAACTCGCGCACATAAGCCACCAGTTTTGCATCTTCCGGCGTTTTACTGTCTTCAGGGGCAACCATGCGCTCCATCAACCCGAGTTTGTAAAAATCCGGGAACATGTCATCCACAGCGTGGTACATGGCATCCAGGGTATCCACCAGCGTGGCGTGCCAATCAAACAGGATCACCTCAGGCCGTATGAGCTTGACCACAGCGGGATGCCAGTCGGGCTCTATGCGAGGTTCCGGGCGCTCTGGTGGCGGGAAGGGAGAAGGCCTCACTTCCGCTGGCAGTTGCAGGAACTTCTCCGGTTCCTCACGCTCAATCAGGGCCAGTAAATCCATAAGCTCTTCAAAACTGTCCAAAACCGCCACGGGCTCGTCCCGGCGGGTAAACCAGCCTCGAATCCGGTCCGCCTCCCATTGGGCACCGTTATAAAAAACGCCGGAAATCCCGGCACGGTGGGCAGTTAGCATATCCACGTAGCTATCACCCATGTACCAGGCACGCCCGTTCGCCGGGAGGTTCATTTTTTCCAATATGGTGTGGATCACCTGAGGGTCAGGTTTGTATTCCGTAACATCATCAGCGCAAATGGCAACTTCAAAAAGATCCTGCCAGCGACCCTCGTCAACGGTTTTCAGTTCCTTATCGAAAAACTCCCGGTTTCTGTTGGTGGCCACGGCCAACCGGATGCCCATGGCCTTCAACGCCGACAAATATTCGTAAGCACCCGGCTGAAATGGCCGAACCTGCCCGAAGTAACGCCGGTAGGCCTGATTGTAGGCTTGGTGGGCTATCAGTTTGGCCGCTGTATTGTCACCAAAAATCGCATTGAAAATATCCGTCCTCGATACTCGCCGCTCAGCCAGGATACGCGGGTGCAAACGCCGGAATATGCGAATGTATCGTACCAATCTGGCATCGTCTTCGGTGCGGCACTGCTCTTCTGGTAACAGCTGACCCACCAGCCCCAACTCTTCCAGTTGCGGCAGCATGTCTTCCATGGCGCTGAACATGGCATCGTGGGTGTCTACCAGAGTCCCATGCCAGTCAAAGATCAGCGCCGAGGGTGCTACCACATGCCCTCTCAAGCGTTCCATAAACAATCCTCTGGCTATTCAGAATCCTGTGATTGCCGCCAATCAGTTAACGCCATATTGACCAAATATACAAAAGCCGCTCCAATGTGGCTTGGCCCTGTATCAGTTACAGGGTTTTTACTGGCACAAATCCACTTCATCGATTCAGAGCCCTTCATGCACAACCACAGTCACGGCAACGGTCACAGCCACGCAGAACACTTCGACACCCATAACCGTGCATTCGCTATTGCGGTCTTTCTCAACCTCGGGTTCGTGATCATTGAAGCCGTTTATGGCGTGCTGTCGGGCTCTCTGGCTCTGCTCGCGGATGCAGGGCACAACCTGAGTGACGTTCTGGGGCTGATTATGGCCTGGGTAGCCAGTTGGCTGGCCAGTCGCAAAGCCACAGACCGCAATACTTATGGCCTCAAGAAAACCACCATTCTGGCGGCGCTGTTCAACGCCCTGTTTCTGATTGCCGCTGTTGGTGGCATCGCCTGGGAAGCCATTCGCCGGTTCAATGAGCCCGCCGAAGTGGTAGGCCAAACCATCATTATTGTCGCCAGCATCGGCGTGCTGATCAACGGTGTGACCATGCTGCTGTTTCTCAAGGGCCAGGAAGGAGACCTGAACATTCGAGGTGCATTCCTGCACATGGCTGCGGATACGCTGGTGTCGGTGGGCGTAGTGATTGCGGGGGTTATTATCCTGCTCACCGACGTGCGCTGGATTGATCCCGTTGTCAGCCTGGTCATCGCGGTGGTGATTTTTATCGGCACCTGGCGGTTACTGAAAGACTCAGTCAGCCTTGCGGTGGATGCGGTGCCCAAGAGTATCAATCCAAGTGAGGTGCTTGAGAAGCTGAAGGCCCTGCCCGGCGTGGAGTCGGCCCATCACCTGCACATCTGGGCGCTCAGCACCACCGAAAACGCGCTGACCGTGCATCTGATAAAACCGGATTCTACCGATGATGATCAAGTGATCGAACAGGCCACCCACATGCTGAACCACGAGTTCAATATTCAGCATGTGACCATTCAGTGGGAGCGCGCCCTTACTGGCTGCCCGAGCGCTTCGGGGTGCTGATTGCCCGACAAGCGCTGAGTCAGTCTAGACATCGCCATCAGCTTCTTCCGGCGCTTTCACCAAAGATGGCAGAATTAAAACGGCACAGCAGGCATTCACTGCCACATACTCCACTGTAGCCCGGCGCATTGGCCAGCGGCTACTGGCACCTTTGGATACAAGCACAAGCAAGTCCGCACCAATGTTTGCGGCCAGTGCCAGCAGCTTTTCACCAGGCGTGCCGGCAACAACATGCAGGCTGGCACTGTGCTTCATGGGCAGGTACTTTCGTGCCAGCAGGCTCAGGCTTTCCCTCACCTCGTTTTCCCGGTCTTCGGGAGCGTCTGTGGTTACATGGGGGAAGAAGCCCGCACCGCCAGGATTAAACACCGTGGCCAAATGCAACTCACTGCCTTCACCCATCAACCTTACGCCCTCCTCCAGCGCTCGCTTGCCTTCGCCAGCGTCTTCGTAATCGATGGCTAACAGTATTTTACGGTACATTCTGCCCCTCCTCTTTTGGCACAGCCTTGCCTTCCACTTCCGGGAAGACGCGCCCCTGCACAAGTTCGCTCACGGAATACCCGCGATGGTCGGCATTTAACGCCCTGAATAACGACACTGCCATAAATATCAGCAACACACAGAATGGCAGCCCCAACGACGTAATGACGTTCTGCAATGCATCCAGCCCGCCTGCCAGCAACAGGGTTGCTGCTATCACACCTTGGGCTGCGGCCCAGAAAATCCTCTGTCGCACCAGCGACGGTTGGTCCTCCCGGCGCGTAAGCATATCAATCACCAGAGAGGCAGAATCCGACGAGGTGGTGAAGAAAATTACGATAATGATGATGCTGAGCAGTGAGGCAATTTCCGCCAGAGGAAAAGCTTCGAGAAAGGCAAAAATAGCTACCGAAGGATCCTGCTGAACCTGCTCATACAAGGCCACTTGACCGTTCATTTCCACATTGATGGCAGAGAGCCCGAACACCCCGAACCACACCAGGGTAAACACGGTTGGCGCAAACAGCACGCCGGCCACAAACTCACGAATGGTCCTTCCCCGGGAAATCCGGGCAATAAAAATACCCACATAAGGCGCCCAGGTAATCGTCCAGGCCCAGTAAAACAGGGTCCACTGCCGCTGCCAGCCCGATTCGGCATAGGTTTGAGTCCAGAATGCCAGCCAAGGCAAAGCATCAAAGTAGTCTCCAATGCTCTGAACCATTCCCTCTGCAATAAATACTGTTGGGCCTACCACCAGCACAAACACTACTAATAATAAAGCCATCACAATATTGACCTGGGATAAACGGCGCACGCCCTTGTCCAGCCCCAGCGCCACCGATGTGGCAGCGATGCTGGTAATCACCGCTATCAGCAAAACCTGAATCCACCCGGTTGAAGGGATACCAAACAGATACGTGAGGCCGCTATTCAACTGCAAGGTGCCAAGGCCAAGGGAGGTGGCCACACCAAACAGAGTACCCAGCACCGCGATCACATCCACAGTCCAACCCAATGGCCCGTATATTCGATCGCCAAGCAGCGGGTAAAACAGGCTGCTGATGCGCATGGGCAATTGGTGCCTGTAGGCAAAATACGCAATCGCCAGTCCGGGCATGGCGAATATGGTCCAGGTGTGCAGGCCAAAGTGATACAGGGCTATGGTCATAGCATCACTGGCTGCGCGCTCACTGCCGGCGACAACACCCTCAAAGGGGGGATTGGCAAAGTGGGAAACCGGCTCGGCCACACCCCAGAACATCAAAATGGTACCAATGCCCGCCGCAAACAGCATGGTGAACCAGGTAAGGTTGGAGTAATCCGGTCGGGAGTCATCAGCGCCCAGGCGGATGCTGCCGTACCGACTGACCGCAAGCCCTAACAGGAAGAGTAAAAGTGAGGTAACAGAGAGGATGTAGAACCAACCAAGGTTTTGCGCCACCCAGCCCGTCAAAACGCCGAAGATAGCTGCAACGGCTTCATCAAATGGTATCGCAAGCAGCACAAACAGTGTCGCCACCCCTGCTGACGTAAAAAACACGCCCGGTATTGTCTGCAATCCAAGCTTGCGTTGCAGTCGCTCCAGCAAATCAAACCTCCCTGTGACGTTTACAAATGATAGGGTTACCCCCTACCATAACCAAAACAACCACACCCCGACAGACGTCAGATCAATAATACCCAGGACGAAATACGCTAGCTTATACGGCTTTCTGAAAACCCCGAAGCGATTTCCAGCAGGTGGACGAATCCTGGCCAGCCAGCACGCTAGAACGCCAGCGAAATCATCACCGGTATAAACACCAATGCAAACAGTGTTGATAGCATAACTGTCCCTGCGGTTTGCCGCGGGGATGTGTCCAGCAGGGTGGCAATAACAACCGTATTAGCTGCAATGGGAGTAATGGAAATCAGGAATATAGCCTTGTGCACTGCGGGCTCGTAGACTCCCAAAAACTGTGAGTCCAGCCACCAGAACATGGTCGCCAATACTGGCCAGGCCACAAACTTTCCGAAAAACGCCAGCGCGGTAAACCGTATATTACCCGCCAGTCCACGAAAACTGCTGATGCTCATGCCGATAATCATCATGCCCAGAATGCTATAGGCGCCACGCAGGTTATCGAACAGGGGGACAAACACATCGGGAATTCCAATACCCGAAAGATTCAGGGTTACTGCCGCCAGAAAGGCGTATACAGAAGGGAGCTTAGCAACCCGCAACAGGGAGTCTTTCAAATCATGCCGGCCGCGAGCAGCCAGGTAATACCCCACCGAACTTTCGAACAGAGTGACCCCCAACATACACACAATGTAGATCGCCAGTCCCTCTTCCCCGAACAATAGCAACGCAACAGGCACACCAAAATAACCCGTATTCCCCGAGCCCACACACAGGGGAATCATGCTGGCACTGCCATCAGTTAACACCCGACGCGCCAGCCTGAGATGCGCAACCGCCAGCGCCGCAGCAAAACCGAACACCAAAAATGGCAACAGGATCACTTCAGGCGAAAGCGGTGCGGTCATCACGCCGGAGAACACCACTGAGGGCGTAACAATGTAAAGCATGATGCCCGCAATATGTTTGCCACTGGCCTCCAGATAACGGCCAGCCACCCAGCCAAGAGCGACCGTGACATAAAGCGGAATCAGCTTGATAAACAACGCCAGTGCTGCGGTCATTTTTACTCCGGGCATTCGGGTTAAAAAAACAGGGCGCGAAGTCTACCACCTACCCCTACAGAGGTAACTCCCCAGCGCAGTAGTGTGATTTTCCGTCATGATTGATAATCATCAACAGCATTGCGAATACATCTTTATATCCTAGTAGGGCAGTCAGGTATTCCACAACGACCAAGGAGAGAGACCAATGGCCGAACGCTTTACCAAAAGCATGGCCAGAAACATATATCTGGGGGGGAGCACATTCTTCATCCTGCTGTTTCTGGTTCTGACTTTTGACACCCAATCGCGGGCAATGCCCGAGCGGGATAACAGGGATCAGCTTACCGAAGAGGTTGTCCGGGGCAAACACGTCTGGGAAAACAACAACTGCGTTGGCTGTCACTCCATCATGGGGGAAGGTGCATATTTTGCACCGGAACTTGCCAACGTATTTGACCGTCGCGGCGGTGGCAACAGCGAAGTTTTCAAGGCGTACATGAACGCCTGGATGAACGCCATGCCCACCAACGTGCCAGGGCGCCGGCAAATGCCTAATTTCAACCTGACCGACCAGCAAATCAACGACCTGTCGGAGTTCCTTGAGTGGACATCCAAGGTCGATGATAACGGCTGGCCACCCAACATCGAAGGTTAAGGGAGTAACTATGAAATACGAGTCTCAACGGGTTGCCATGCCCTACTTCATCTTTGCCTTGGTACTTTTCGCTGGCCAGATCGTGTTCGGCCTGGTGCTGGGCATGCAGTATGTGGTGGGTGATTTCCTGTTCCCGGAAATCCCTTTCAACGTTGCGCGGATGGTTCATACCAACCTGCTGATTGTGTGGTTGCTGTTCGGTTTTATGGGTGCCACCTACTACCTGGTGCCGGAAGAAGCACAAACCGAGCTATACAGCCCGCTGCTTGCCTGGATTCTTTTCTGGGTCTTCGCCGTTGCCGGTACGCTCACCATTCTTGGTTACCTGTTTGTGGATTACGCCACTCTGGCGGACATCACCATGAACAAGCTGTTGCCAACCATGGGGCGGGAGTTCCTTGAACAGCCAACAGTAACCAAGATAGGCATAGCCCTGGTGGTGGTCGGGTTCCTGTTCAACATCATGATGACTGCTCTGAAAGGCCGCAAAACCGTGGTCAACATTGTGTTGATCACCGGCCTGATTGGTTTGGCGGTACTCTGGCTGTTCTCCTTCTACAACCCAAGCAACCTGACCACTGACAAATACTTCTGGTGGTTTGTAGTACACCTGTGGGTTGAAGGCGTGTGGGAACTGATCATGGCTGCCATTCTGGCCTATGTGCTGATCAAGCTCACCGGCGTAGACCGGGAGGTTATCGAGAAGTGGCTGTATGTGATCATCGCCATGGCGCTGATTACCGGCATCATCGGTACAGGCCACCACTTCTTCTGGATTGGGCCACCTGAGTACTGGTTGTGGCTGGGCTCTGTGTTCTCTGCATTGGAACCCCTGCCGTTCTTCATGATGGTGCTGTTCGCCTTCACCATGATCAACCGGCGCAAGCGTAACCACCCGAACAAGGCCGCCATTCTCTGGGCCATGGGTACTGCGGTAATGGCGTTCCTGGGCGCAGGTGTATGGGGCTTTTTGCACACACTGGCACCTATCAACTATTACACCCACGGCACTCAGCTCACAGCGGCTCATGGCCACATGGCCTTCTACGGCGCCTATGTGATGATTGTGCTTACCATCATTTCCTACGCGGTGCCGATTATGCGCGGGCGACCCTACGGCAACAGTAACACTGCCCAGGTTGTGGAAATGTGGGGCTTCTGGTTAATGACCATATCCATGGTGTTCATCACCCTGTTCCTGACCGGTGCGGGCATCCTGCAGATCTGGTTGCAGCGTATTCCGGATAGTGGCGAAGCCCTGTCGTTCATGGCTACCCAGGACAACATCGCATTGTTCTACTGGGCGCGCATGATTGCCGGCTGCTTCTTCATGGCGGGTCTGGTGGTGTACTTCGGCAGCTTCTTTATCAAGGGACAAGCATCTTTTGACGAGGAAGTCCGCGGCGCTACTATTCAGGACGCATAAACCGGCGCCCTTAAAACCCACAGGGCCGGAAATCGTTTCCGGCCCTGTCTACCCCGGAACCATACTGTGACCGTGCAGCAAGCAAACCCCAAGGACACACTCCAGAACAAGCGCCTGTTCACTCGCGCTGCGTTTTTTGGGCTGTTCCTGCTGGCACCGGTACTGAATATTTTTCGCTATGACTTAACGGAAGCCCGATTTGTACTGCTGGGCTTTCCGCTTTCGTTCAACCTGAATCTCGACTGGGTGGTGCAAAGTTCCCCTGCGGACGTCGCCAGCCAGGTTTTGCTGTGGTTCATCCTTCCCATTCTTGTTCTGGTCCCCCTTGTGCTCTGGGTTGCCTGGAAATGGGGCCGCATCTACTGCGGTTGGCTGTGCCCACATTTTTCTGTAGTGGAAACCATCAACGATCTGATGACCCGTATTACGGGCCGCCCGACACTTTGGGAGGCCCTGAAGAAAGGCCGTCGCGGCAAGGTTATCCATTGGATGGGGCTGACTCTGGCTTGCAGCCTGATTGGCTTTTCCTGGGCTTTGGCGATGCTATCTTACCTGTTGCCACCTATCCCGTTATATTCAGACCTGATAACGGGCAACCTGAGTTTTTACCCCGCTATCTTTCTGACCATAGCAACCACCGTGTTTACTCTCGACTTCCTGTTCGCACGGCATCTGTTCTGCAAGTACGGCTGTGCTTTTGGTGTGGTGCAAAGCATTGCCTGGATGACCCATGGCCGGGGTCAGTTAGTTACTTTTGATACGACCCGCGCCGCAGCCTGTCGTGACTGCACCAAGGCCTGCGACGAAGCCTGCCCCATGCGACTGCCTACTCGCAGTCACAAGCGGGCAAAGTTCTCCTGCACTCAGTGCCTGCAATGTGTGAGCGCTTGCCGTGAAGTACAAAAAAACAACCCGGAAGGCAGTCTGCTGCAATGGCAACCAGGCGAGCCCAGCCGGCAAACAATTCTGATTCCTGTTCGTCAATTAACCACCGGCCAGCGACGTGACAGCAAGCCTGTCAGTACGCAGGCCTAAAAGGAACTCGAAATGGAAGAGTGGGTCGGCTACAAATGGCATGAGTACATTACTCGCCAGGCTCTGGGTGAGTTCCCCGAGCACGCCGTTTACCTGAAAGACGAAGCCCGCAGCCTGGGCATTGTATTCCGCGCCTTCGGGGGCGACCCGGCGCTCAGCCTGGTCACCGCAGAGCCCCGACACTTTCGCCTGCGTCGCAAGTTTCTGCACAAACTTGCGGGAACACACCGCAAATTTGAACTGGCATGGCGTGATGACCAGAACCTGCGGCTGCCTGAGAGAGTAGCCCGGTTCCCGTCCAGGCAGTTAAACCGGGATCTCTATATTTGGCTGGCTGCGCTTGCGGCTACTCCGGCACCGGCAGAAACCGATTGGTTTACCGGAAACCAGGCCCTGGTGCAGGATGTTCTTGCACGCTGGCCGGGGCTGGAAAATGTTTACCAGCGCCTGGTCAAGCATGTTTTGTACTGGCGCCCCGACCCCGACAGCCTGACCGACGCTGAGGCTATCCGCGAACAGGCCATCTGCCAGGCACTGATTCACCCGGGCAGCGTACCTGTTTTACCCTCAGCCGACACTGACCCCTGGCCCGTCATCCTTTGGCTATACCCTGCTCTTGAACAGGGAACAACCAGCGGGCAGGTAACCGGCGATGAAGATACTCAATCGAGCCCGGGCGGCCTGACGAAAAAGAACAAGCGCAAGCAGGCAGAACGGGTGGAAGCCTTTGACCGCGATCAGGGTTTGATGATCTTCCGGCTGGAGAGCCTGTTCTCCTGGACTGAATTCATTCCGGTTGACCGGGCGGGCGACGACACCGACGAAGAAGATGCCGAAGCCGTTGCGAACGATATGGACATGATTTCCGTATCCAACGACCGCAAAGAAGCCTCATCGGCGATCAAGTTTGATCTGGATTTGCCCTCGGAAGAGCACGACGACCTGCACCTTGGCCCTGGCATACACTTGCCGGAATGGGACTGGCGCAGCCAAAGCTACCGTGAAGCCTTCTGCTGCTTACAGCCCCTGCTGGCGAAGGACGCCGTGCCCGCCGAGCTTCCCGAAGTTTTGCGCCGACCCGCAAAGCGCTTGCAGCGTCAGTTCAGTGCCCTGAAACCGCTCAAGCAATGGCAAAAGAGACAGATGGATGGCGACGAACTGGATCTTGACGCTTGCCTTGAACGGGAAGTGCAACACCGGCGTGGCCAAGGTGTAATAGACCAGAAGCTGTTTCGCCGCTGCCAGCAGAGTCAGCGGGATCTTGCCTGCCTGGTGCTGGCGGATATATCGCTTTCTACCGAAACCTACATCAACAACCACCAGCGCGTTATCGACGTTGCCCGCGATGGCCTGCAATTGCTCAGTGAGGCCTTGCAGGCCAGCCGCGACCCATTTGCCCTGTTCGCATTTTCATCCCGTCGCCGTGACCACGTAAGATTCCACCATCTGAAAAGCTTTGATGAGCCCTATACCAACACCATTCGTGGGCGCATTCAGGCGCTGGAACCCGGCTTCTATACCCGCATGGGCGCCGCTATCCGGCAGGCGACAAAACTGCTGGAAACCCGGCATGAGCATCAGAAAATCCTGTTATTGCTGACCGATGGAAAGCCTAACGACCTGGATATCTACGAGGGGCGCTATGGCGTGGAAGACACTCGCATGGCGGTGCAGGAAGCTCAAAAAGCCGGGCTGACGCCGTTCTGTGTCACCATTGATGACGAGGCCAGTGAGTACCTGCCCTACGTGTTTGGCAGCAGCAACTTTGTGGTTATCCGCGACCCGGCTCAGCTGCCTGTACAGCTACCCAAACTCTACCTGAACCTCACCCAGTAACAGGAGCGATATGACTCACCTTAACCTTGCTCCAGAAACCGATACCCGCCAGCTTCCCGGCGATATTGCCGTGTGGATCTTCATTTTCGCCGAGCTGGCGGTGTTCGGCATCATGTTCATCGGCTTTGCCGTTGCCCGCAGCCTGGACCCGGCTACCTTCCACGCTGGCCGCGAGGCTCTGCATCCGATAATAGGGTTGATCAATACCGCAGCGCTGATCACAGCCAGCTATTTCGTCGCAACTGCGGTTCATCAACTCCGCCAAAAGCTACCTGGTGTGCAATGGCGCCTGTGGTTAGCCATTGCGGTTTCCTGCATTTACACAGTAGGCAAGATGTACGAGTACGTGAACCTGTATAGCCAGGGCTATAACCTGGGTACAGACACGTTTTTCATGTTCTACTTTTTCCTGACTTTTTTTCACTTCATGCATGTCATTCTGGGGCAGGTCATTCTGGTTGTTCTGGCCGTTAAGGTCGGCAACGGTGACTACGACGGCTCGGATATGAATGGCATGGAGTCCGGTGCCTGCTACTGGCACATGGTAGATCTGGTGTGGCTGGTGCTGTTTCCGATGATTTACGTACTGGCCTAGGGAGGATTTGGGATGCTGACTGTCTATTTTGCGCTGATGATTTGCACGGCTTTGCCGGTGATTGCCTTAAAGGTCGGTATCGGGCCTGAGTTTCTGGCCTGGCTGGTATTCGGTATGGTGATTGTGAAATCCATGTTGCTGGTGGATCACTTCATGGAGATGAAGAATGCACCTCGCGGCTGGAGGGTGATTGCCCAGTCCTGGGCGCCGGTGGTTATTGTTGCGGTTGCTGGGTTTCACACGATCACATAGATATAGTTTGACTTCGCGATAGCATCAGGGGGGAAGTAGTATCCAAAACACGCTCCTTGCGGCACATCCATGTGACGCTTGGGCTCCGCCATCCATGGCTCCGCACAGTTTTGGATACTACTTCCCCCCTGATGCTTCCAACATTGGAGTTGAGATCAAACGCCTTAAACAAGTGAGGCTGATGAAACTGCCAAGGTTAGATTGCACTGGCGGGGCCGGCCTCTCAAAACTGTGCGGAGCCATGGATGGCGGAGCCAAGCGTACACGGACGTATTAACAGCGTGTTTTGAGAGGCCGGCCCCGCCAGTGCTCCCCTCCAACTCTCAGGCTTACAGCCACTTAGCCGGAAAATAAGGCATCTTCTCAGACATAGCCTGCGCCAGAGAAATCATTCCCCACAGCACAAACCCTGTGTGTAACGCGATTGCCCAAACCAGAGCAAAGGTTCCGAAATGGCCAACATCGCCGAAGAACATCCAGCTAATGAGAACGCCTGAGCTGATCAAGACAAAACCAATCAGCGACATGAACATAGCCGCACGGGTATGGGCCCTGCGAAGTTCATTTGTTCCTGAACTGTTAATAAAAAGCCAGAGCAAAATCACAAAACTGATCACCGGAATTGCCAACAAGTTCAGCAAATACCAGACAACGGGCACAACTGCCCCGCTAGCGGGTTTCTTCCTGCCGCCCGAATACTGCATATACCACCTCCATCAATGAAATAACTGTTGCTTCGTCATCAGACAATGGTTCGATCATGCCTGCACGGCAGGCTTCTGCCGCTGGCAGACCAGCGCGTATCAATAACGCTGTATGTATCAGCAGCCGGGTTGATGCGGCTTCTTCCAGATCGTGGTCTTTCAGGTTGCGCAAGGCAGTCGCAAGGCTCACCAGCTGCTTTGCAAGGTCGCTGGTGCAACCGGACTCTTCCTTCACAATGGTTTGCTCTGCCTCTTCCAAGGGGTAATCAAACCGCAGTGATACAAATCTCTGGCGGGTACTGGGTTTCATGCCTTTGAGCAGGCTCTGGTAACCCGGATTGTAGGAAACCACCAACATAAAGCCCGGTGCTGCGGTGAGCAGTTCGCCGGTGCGCTCTATGGGCAATTCCCGGCGGTCGTCTGCCAGTGGGTGCAGCACGACCGTGGTGTCTTTCCGGGCTTCTACCACTTCGTCCAGATAGCAGATGCCGCCTTCACGCACGGCACGGGTCAGTGGGCCGTCCTGCCAATAGGTGCCTTCCGGGCCTATCAGGTGGCGGCCAACCAGATCGGCAGCGGTCAGGTCGTCGTGGCAGGCTACCGTGTAAACCGGCCGGTTGAGCTTTTCGGCCATGTAGCGCACAAACCGGGTTTTACCGCAGCCTGTGGGGCCTTTGATCAGAACCGGCAGGCCGTTATCGGCGGCTGCCTGGAACAGTTCTATTTCATTACCAACGGGCTGGTAAAACGTCATCTATCACAATCCTCTGTTACTCATCGTCGATTCTGGCAAAGCCATGAACCCATTCAGGAAAAACGGCAAACATCTGTTTGTCTGCGACTCGTTCCAGTTGACCCAGAGCTTCCTCACAGGCCAGCGCCTGTTTACTCCAGGCTTTACCCCGGTACCAGCCAACTGTTGTGACCGGATCACCTTGCCAGGTGATGACCAAATCCCGGCTCTCAAGAAACTGACCAACAAATCCTGCCTCGGAAACTGCAGCATGGGTGTTGTTGTGCAAGAGAAGACCCAGTGCTGAACTGAAGTCTCCCGATTCGTATATGGCTTCCGGTTTCGGATGCACGCCCACAGCTTCCAGTGCTGCATGGGGCAGGGTTGACCCCAGCGGATCCTGGCCGGCTACTGTCGCCAGGTCGCGACCCTCAAGCTCCGACAGTGCAGGGACTCCCGAGGTTCTGCGGGTTATCCAGGCCGGGCGGGGCCAGTGGCCATCCAGGCTCGTTGCACTCAAAACTGCCGGTTTCCGCTCGGCTTGAACTGTATAGCGGAACATCAATGCCACTTCGCCGGGTTCATTGTCGAAGCGAATCTCGGCGGCGCAACCCTGCCCTCGCAGGTAACGGCTGAGGCGATAAGCCGCAACATCTGTGACTCGCGTGACTGAATCAATGGATAACACAACAACCGGCTCAGATTCTTCAGCCGCTATGGCGACCGGCATACCGCACATCAGCACCGCCAACGCTGATGCGCAGGCACAACTGAAGCTATAGCCCAAGCACATGAGCTCGGCTTGTAAAGAAAATACCACTGGGCTTGACCGCTTCCAGTTCGGCAACCGGCTCCAGTGTTTGGGTGTTGTAAACCGTTACCCGATTACTGTCTCTGGACGATACCCAGACTTCCTCACCCCGCGGAGTGAACTCCATGTGCAACACTGCCTTGCCAGGCTCCAGTGTGCGAATGACTTTTCGGGTCTGGGAGTCAATCACCTGAACCACATCATTTTTCGGGTGTGCAAAGCTGACCCAGATTCTCCTGTTATCCGGGCTGGCCATCACAAAAACCGGCTGGCCTTGTACCGGCACCTTATCAACCAGTGACCAGTCATTCATATCGGCCACTAACACCTGATGGTGCCCAACTGCAGGCACAAAGGCTCTGCCATCGGCAACTGTCCAGCCCTCAAGGTGCGGCATTTTGTAGACTGGGAGTTGCTGTTCACCCTTGCCGTAATTCGGCAGAATTTCTGTCACACCAGCGTCGGTGTCCCAAAGATCCAGCATGGAAAGACCATCCTCTCCAAACAAACCCGCAATGTAGTAACGTCCGTCAGGGGTGATCATGGAATCGTACGGTGCTTTCCCGGCATCAAAGCGCGTCACTTCAGGCGCGCCACCGGTACCGTCTTCCGGCATATCCAGAATCCAGATCTGCCCCGCATCAAACAGGCTGAACACGAAACGATTGCCCGGAGCATCTACCAGACCAACCGTTTTGGATTGCGCGATTTCACCGTTTCCCCGGGTATAGGTAGCAGGGATATCGGCAACCAATTCCAGCGTTTTGCTATCGAAAACCTTCACTCCCCCCGGGTCGTAATTGGACACAGCAACATAGCGGCCATCCTGAGAGATAGCGCCTCCAATGCTGTTGCCAGATTGGATAACTCTTCCGACGATAGATTGGGTAAGCAGGTCCACTTTGGTGAGGCCACCGTCACGACCAAACACGAAGCCATAGCGAGCATCTCTGGAATACACAACAGATGCATGAGAAAGATCGCCCAGCCCTTCAATGCGATTGATAACGCTTCGACTGGTTGTGTTGATAACCAGCAACGAGCCGGTTGCACGTTCAATAATCAGGCCCAGATCGCCAGTGCCCATTAAACTGTCGGTTTCAGTTGCCGATGCTGCGCTTTGCGCCCCCCCATCAGGACCGGGAATAGAAAGAGCCTGGCATCCACTCACCAGTACCACAAAAAAAGACAGCAACAACACACGCTTCGCACAGCGGGTTATCCAAGACATCTGGCACATCCTCCGGGCTAATTATCAGGGCGAGACCAGCTTGCCGGCCTTTAATTGATGACTGATCCACACAATATCGGCTGGGGCCAGTAGCGGCTTCCAAGGGGGCATTGCAGTGCCAGGAATACCTTCGCGGATTATGGCGGCGATGGCTGCTTCCGGCAGGTGGTTCAGGTTTTCAGGTCGTAATGGCGGGCCCAAGCCACCTTTGAGCGTCAATCCATGGCAGGAACCGCAGTCCTGAATCACAAAGTTTTCAAGGTCAGCCAGGTTTTTTGAAGGCGCCAACTGCTCGCCCGCCGACAGCAAAGGTGGTGCAAAAAACAGCATCCCCGACACTATTATGGTGCCAACCTGAAGCCTGCCTTTACCCCTTCCGGAACCGTTCACAGTTCGTTTTCTCCCATGCCCCTGTAGCGGGTTTACAACATGATGATGCAGCCGATCCAATGCATCTTTGATATTGGTTAAAAACCCTTTCAGCCACAACAACTCTTTGGTTATACCCATGGGTGGGTACTCACTGGACAAATAACATATATCTGATTTTAATCAATGTTCATCAGGGTAAAGAAGAGAAACCTTACAACACTCTTAACTCAAAGGAGAGAGCCTGATGAGAGCAACCAACCCATTCCTGAAACCACTGGCGATTGCCGTGGCTGTGGCGTCGCTCGGCGTAATGAGCGTAAACGCTGCACCAAAACACGCCGACCCGACTTCAACCGCCTATGAAGGCACCCCCAGCCCCATTGACGCAAGTACCGCGAAGGTAGTCCGCTCCCCCGGAGCCCCGGATCTTACTGATGCAGAATTTGAACAAGCAAAGCAAATCTACTTCCAACGCTGCGCTGGCTGCCACGGTGTTCTGCGTAAAGGCGCCACAGGTAAAGCACTGACTCCGGATATCACACAGGAGCGCGGTATCGATTATCTGAAAGCGTTCATCAGCTATGGTTCCCCCGCCGGCATGCCCAACTGGCTGACCTCCGGTGACTTTGACGAAGAAACCGTGGAGCTGATGGCCAAATACATCATGCACGAGCCGCCCATGCCTCCCGAGTTCAGCCTGGCCGACATGAAAGAAACCTGGGAAGTGATCGTGCCACCGGAAGACCGGCCCAAAAAGCAGATGAACGATCTGGATCTGGAGAACATCTTCAGTGTCACCCTGCGCGATGCGGGCCAGATAGCCCTGATTGACGGCGACTCCAAGGACATCGTGAAAATCATCGATACCGGTTACGCGGTACACATATCGCGGATGTCTGCCTCTGGCCGCTACGTAATGGTTATCGGCCGCGACGCTCTGATCAACATGATCGACCTGTGGATGGAAGAGCCACAAACCGTTGCCAAGATCAAAGTGGGCATGGAAGCACGTTCTGTTGAGACCTCAAAGTACAAGGGCTGGGAAGACAAGCTCGCCATTGCAGGTACCTACTGGCCGCCACAGTTCGTCATCATGGATGGCGATACCCTGGAGCCCAAGAAAATTGTAAGCACCCGCGGCATGACTGTGAGCAAGCAGGAGTATCACCCTGAGCCACGTGTTGCGGCCATTGTTGCTTCCCACGAGCACCCTGAGTTCATCATCAACGTAAAAGAAACCGGCAAAATCCTGCTGGCAAACTACGAAGATCTGGACAACATGAACATCACCTCCATCAATGCTGCAGAATTCCTGCACGATGGTGGTTGGGATGCCAGCATGCGTTACTTCCTGACGGCAGCCAACAACTCCGACAAGATTGCGGTTGTTGATGCCAAGGACCGTAACCTTGAGGCGCTTATCGATGTTGGCAAAATCCCTCACCCGGGTCGTGGTGCCAACTTTGTAGAC
This sequence comes from Marinobacter salexigens, assembly GCF_002806945.1. Lineage (GTDB taxonomy): Bacteria > Pseudomonadota > Gammaproteobacteria > Pseudomonadales > Oleiphilaceae > Marinobacter > Marinobacter salexigens. Next base: position 590,003 of record NZ_NIHC01000001.1, on the reverse strand, counting down.
CCGGAGCATGGTCCTGTCTGGGCAACGTCTCACTTGGGCGACCCCACCATCCAGTTGATCGGTACCGACCCGGAAGGCCACCCGGACAAAGCCTGGAAAGTGGTCCGCACGGTTAACGGTCAAGGTGGCGGCTCGCTGTTCGTGAAAACCCATCCAAAGTCCACCAACCTGTGGGTAGACACTGCGCTTAACCCTGCCGAAGCAGTGAGCCAGAGCATAGCTGTATTCGATATCAACAACTTCGATGCAGGCTACAAAGTGCTTCCGATTGCCGAGTGGGCCGACCTTGGTGAAGGTCCCAAGCGTGTGGTACAGCCGGAATACAACAGGGCAGGCGATGAAGTCTGGTTCTCTGTCTGGAACACTCAGGACAAGAACTCCGCCATTGTTGTGGTTGATGACAAGACACGCGAGCTGAAGGAGGTGATCAAGGGCGACTACATGATCACTCCGACCGGCAAGTTCAACACATACAACACCCAGAACGACGTGTATTGATCCCGGCACCGACCCGGAGGAGACGAGCCATGAGACTGGATCATACGGATCAGCAACTGATCAATCACTATCAACGGCACTTGCCGGTGTGTGAGCGACCCTATCTGGAGATGTCCCGGCAACTGGGCATTTCCGAGCAGGAGGTCATTGAGCGGTTGCAATCGTTACAGTCTCGCGATGTCGTCGGCCGGGTCGGGCCGGTGTTTGAACACAGCCGGGCAGGTGCAAGCTTGCTGGCTGCCGTGGCAGCGCCGGAAGAGCAAATGGATCTGGTAGCTGCCCGCATCAATCGTGCTCCGGGGGTAAATCATAACTACGCCCGGGAGCACACCTACAACCTCTGGTTTGTCATGACCGCGCCGGATTATGAACTGCTGGATGAGCATCTCGACGAACTGGAACAGGAACTGAAATTGCCCATGCTTCGCCTACCCATGGTTGAGGGCTATCACATTGACCTGGGCTTCGACATCGACTGGGAGGCTTTGCCATGAGCCAGCCTTTATCAGCCAACCATTTGGCCGTGGGCTCTCCGAACTCAGCTATAAGCGAGATAAGTGCCTGGGGGCTGTTACGCCTAAGACAGCAACTCGAGCAGGGGTTACCGCTTGTACCCCGCCCCTATCTGGCACTTTCCGAACGCACTGGCCTCTCCGAACAGGAAGTGATGAGCGCCATTTCCCAGTGGCAGGAGCAGGGCCTGATCAAACGCTTCGGGCTTGTGGTAAAACACCGCACCCTGGGCTACACCGCCAACGCCATGGTGGTCTGGGACGTTCCCGACGAACAAGTAAGTACATTGGGTAAAACCATGGCCGACGTACCATTTATCACTCTTTGCTACCAACGCCCCAGAAGACTTCCGGACTGGCCTTACAACCTTTTCTGCATGATTCATGGAACCAATCGCGAACGCGTACTGGCACAACTCGACAGCCTGATTGCAGACCACAACCTTCAGCATATTCAGCATGCCGTGTTGTTCAGTAACAAAGCCTACCGGCAGCGTGGAGGGCGTTATGTCAGCCACGACTGAATCCCGACGCCTGGCCCCGGTTGCAGACCTGAGCCCGATTGAGAAAGTCCTGATAAACCGTTTACAACACGGTTTACCCCTTGTTCGCCACCCTTTCGCGGCTGTTGCAGATGAGCTGAATCTCAAAGAGCAGCAAATCCTCGATACAGTGAAAAAACTGCTCTCTGAAGGCGTACTGACTCGCTTTGGCCCCATGTTCCACGCCGGCGAAATGGGCGGCGCTCTAACGCTGGCCGCCATGCGCATTCCAGAAGCGGATTTTGAACGGGTTACCGAGCAGGTAAACAGCTTTGATGAAGTGGCTCACAACTACCGTCGTGAGCACGACCTGAACATGTGGTTTGTATTGGCAACTGAAACCCAAAGCGCCATTGCCAGCACCATCAGAGCCATAGAAGACACCACCGGCTACCCGGTTTACAACATGCCAAAGGAGCAGGAGTTCCATGTCCACCTCCACTTCACTGTCTGATGCGGCAACACCAAAAGACTTCGCAATGACAGAACGCGACCGCGAACTGATTCTTGCCACCCAGGCCGGCCTGCCCCTGGTATCCGACCCATGGGCTGAGTTAGGCAAGCAGCTGGGCATGGACGCCAACGAGGTGCTTGCCCGCTTTCAGGCTATGCAACAAGCCGGCGTAATACGCCGCGTTGCCGCAGTGCCCGATCACTACCGCCTGGGTTATCGATACAACGGCATGACCGTGTGGGACGTTGCTGATGATCGCATCGCTGAGCTAGGCGCCGCCATCGGTGAACTGCCTTTTGTAAGCCATTGCTATCGGCGCCCGCGCCACCTGCCCTACTGGTCGTTCAACTTGTTTGCCATGGTGCACGGCACCACCCGGGAAGAAGTAGAGGACAAAGCGGCCCGGATTCGTGCCGTGCTGGGCGCAGATTGCCAGCAGCACACCATTCTTTACAGCTCGGCCATTTTGAAGAAAACCGGCCTGCGGCTGCGCAAATAACGCAAGGGGAAGCACTATGTTCAGAATGACCCGCTACATAAAAAGCCTGATGAATCCGGCCCCGGTGAGAGCCATCCCCAAACCCTCCGGCCCGGTGGTGATCTGGAACCTGATCCGTCGCTGCAACCTCACCTGCAAACACTGCTATTCGATTTCTGCCGATATCGACTTCAAAGGTGAACTGAGTACCGATGAAGTCTACACGGTGATGGACGACCTCAAAGCCTTCGGCGTTCCTGTGCTGATTCTTTCCGGCGGCGAGCCATTAATGCGGCCGGATATTTTCGACATTTCACGCCGCGCCAAAGACATGGGTTTTTACGTGGGCCTGTCGAGTAACGGCACCCTGATTACCAAAGACAACATCCAGCAGATTGCCGATGCCGGCTACGATTACGTGGGCATCAGCATAGACGGCCTGGAAAAAACCCACGACGAATTCCGCCAGAAAAAAGGTGCCTTTGCTGCCTCCATGGAAGCCGTCAAGCTGTGCAAGGATGTGGGCATCAAGGTGGGGCTGCGCTTCACACTCACCCAGGACAACGCTGCTCAGCTGCCAGACATGCTGAAAATGCTCGACGAGCATGACATCGACAAATTCTACCTCTCGCACCTGAACTACTCCGGCCGAGGTGGTCGTAACCGCAAGCGCGATGCCTGGTATGACATGACCCGGGATGCCATGAACCTACTGTTCAACCACTGCCACGAAGAACTGAAACGCGGCATCGAGCGGGAATACGTCACAGGCAACAACGACGCCGATGGCCCTTTCCTCCTCCAGTGGGCAGCGGAACACTACCCGGATCAGGTACCGGCTCTGGAACAGCGGCTGGTTAACTGGGGCGGAAACTCCTCAGGCCAGAACGTCTCCAACATCGACAACCTGGGCGTTGTGCATCCCGATACCTTCTGGTGGGACTACAACCTTGGCAACGTACGTGAAAAGCCGTTTTCACGGATCTGGTCAGAAGCCAGCGATGAGCTGATGCAAGGTTTCCGGCAGAAACCACGACCTGTGAAAGGCCGCTGCGCCCAGTGCCAATACCTGGCTATCTGCAACGGCAACACCCGGGTCAGGGCTTACAACGTTTCCGGTGATTTCTGGGAGGAAGATCCCGGCTGTTATCTCACCAACGAAGAGATTGGTGTTATCGACATGCCCAGGCGCGTTACCGCCCCGGTGGTCGAAATCCCGGTCAATAATCTGTAAGGAACGCATCATGACCATCAGCCAGAGAAAGAAATGCCTGGTAGAGTTCCAGTTGGCGGAACAACCCTTGCGAGCGGGTGAAGTTGCCATTGTCGGCGCCGGCCCTGGTGATCCCGGCCTGCTGACACTTCGAGCCCTGATGTTGATTCAACAGGCAGATGCCATCGTTTACGACCGACTGGTGTCGCCACAGATCATGGAACTGGTGAACCCTGCCGCCGAGCGAATCCACGTGGGGAAAGCCAGCGGCTGTCACTACGTAGCCCAGGAAGATACCAACGAGCTTCTGGTGCAGTTAGCGGTAAAGCAACGTCGCGTCGTGCGATTAAAAGGCGGCGACCCATACATTTTCGGGCGTGGTGGTGAAGAAGCCGAATTTCTGGTGGATAACGCCATCGATTTTCTGGTCGTGCCCGGCATTACCTCTGCAGCCGGCTGCGGCTCTTATTGCGGCATCCCACTCACACACCGGGATTACGCACACAGCGTGACCTTCGTAACCGGGCATCGCAAAGCTGACCATGCCCTGGACCTGAACTGGAAAGTTCTGGCGGCACCAAACCAGACCTGCGTGTTTTACATGGGCCTGCACAACGCACCCACGATTGTGCGCGAGCTGATGGCCCAAGGCCAGTCCGGCGACTGCCCGGTGGCGCTGATAGAGCGTGGCACAACCCCGCAACAGCACATGGCCGTAACCACACTGAAAAACCTTGAAGAAACCATCAAAATGGAAGGTTTCCAGCCACCCACACTGATCATTGTTGGCGAGGTTGTACAGCTGGCTGAAAAACTCGCGCAACCCGCCCAGGCAGGCTGGAACAGCGCATTAATTGCACCCGCGGCTGTCACTGCGACACAACGGCCCGCATAAGCACTACAAGCCTGAAAACCATTGCCAACGCTCCAAACTGGAAACTCGATGCAACAGACTCTGAAAACCCTGATGCTGACCGCAGGCCTGCTGGCCTCACCCCTGATATCTGCCAACACAGACGCACAGACAGAAGCTCTGTATCAACAACACTGCGCAAGCTGCCATGGTAGCGACAGGCTTGGCGGCATGGGCCCGGCCTTACTGCCAGACAACCTCTCGCGTCTGAAAAAAGATCAGGCTGAAGACGCAATTCGTAAAGGTCGACCCGCCACCCAGATGCTTGCGTTCGCCGACGTACTGAACGACCAATCCATCACCGCCCTGGCTGAATATATTTACCAGCCACCAGCAAAAGAACCTGTTTGGGGCAAAAACGAAATTGCCACCAGCCATTTGCTGCCGCACCCGTTCGGCTCGCTCCCGGACACGCCGGTTTATGATGCCGACATGATGAACCTGTTCCTGGTGGTGGAAATCGGTGACCATCACGTTACCCTGCTGGACGGCGACAGAATGGAGCCCATCCACCGATTCGCCAGCCGCTACGCATTACACGGCGGTCCCAAATACAGCCCGGATGGCCGCTACGTTTATTTCGGTTCCCGCGATGGCTGGATCACCAAGTACGACCTCTACAATCTGAAAGTGGTTGCCGAAATCCGCGCGGGCATCAACATGCGTAACATTGCTGTCTCTGCCGATGGCGATCACGTAATGGCGGCCAACTACCTGCCCCACACGCTGGTCTTGTTCGATGCAGACAATCTCGAGCTGCTGGAAATCATCCCGGTTGAAAACGACGCCAAAGAAAGCTCAAGGGTAAGCGCCGTTTACGCAGCTCCGCCCCGGGACAGCTTTATTGCCGCGTTGAAGGACATACCCGAAGCCTGGGAGATCACCGTAGAAAACGACCGGGCAAAGGTACGCAGAATGCAAACCGACACCTGGCTTGACGACTTTTTCTTCGACCCCGGTTACCAGCACCTCATCGGCGCAGCGCGTGATGGCAAACACGGCCTGGTGATCAACATGGATACCGGAAAAACCACCGCCGACCTACCCCTGCCCGGCATGCCCCATTTGGGCTCCGGCATCACTTGGGACTACCAGGGCACACGGGTAATGGCGACCCCTCACTTCCGCGCAGGCGCGGTTTCCATCATCGACATGGACACCTGGAAAGTGATCAAAACCCTGGAAACAGCCGGCCCCGGATTCTTCATGCGCAGCCACGAAAACTCACGCTACGCCTGGGTAGACGTCTTCTTTGGCCCCAACAAGGATAAAGTCCATGTGATTGATAAAAAGACGCTGGAAATTGTAAAAACCCTCCAGCCCACACCAGGAAAAGTCGCGGCCCACGTTGAGTTCGACCGTTACGGTAAAAAACTCTTGTTGAGCATCTGGGACAACGAGGGCGCTGTAATCGTCTACAACGCAGATACCCTGGAGGAAGAAAAGCGGATCCCGATGAACAAACCCTCGGGAAAATACAATGTGTGGAACAAGATAAATTACGAGGAAGGAACGAGCCACTAGCGAACCAGTGGCTCCAACCTGGCTCAGGTTTTCAATCGGTTCAATTCACTGTCGAGAATTTCAACTTCCTGGTCGAGGGACTGACCACTGCTCCTTACCCGCTGGGCAAGTTCGCGTAGATCGCTGGCGGCATCACCGATGGTGGTCAGGTTGCGGTTAATTTCCTCGCTGACCGAACTTTGTTCTTCCGCAGCCGTTGCTACCTGAGTTACATGCTCCACAATCGTTCCGATACGTGCGACCACGGCCGCCAATGAGTGATCCGCCTCGCGAGTGCCATCAACGGCGTTGGTGGCCCGATCAACACCTCCATTGATAACAGATACGGCCTGATGCACATCTTGCTGCAAGCCCTCGATCATCTGACTGATTTCATCGGTTGATTGTTGTGTGCGCGAAGCCAGTGTGCGCACTTCATCTGCGACCACCGCAAACCCGCGCCCTTGCTCTCCAGCCCGCGCAGCCTCTATAGCAGCATTCAGCGCCAGAAGGTTGGTTTGCTCGGCAACACTTCGGATCACATCCAAAATACGATTGATCTCCTCACTGCGATTGGCGACCTGGCCAATGGCCTCACTTGCTTCACCCATTTCACCAGCCAAGGCATCCACTCCTTCAACAGCGGTGCCAAGTGTTTCCTGGGTAAAACGAATCCCGTCCTGCGCCTGACGAGCGTTGTCTGCCGATTCTCCCGCAAAACCTGCCACCTCGCTGGCCGCCGCCGACATTTCATTCATTGCAGCAACCACGCTGTCCACTTCACGGTATTGTCTTGCTGTATTCTCTTCTGTTTCCAAGGCAATTGCGCCAACATCTGCCGCTTGTTGGTGCACCCGAACGTTGACCGCCTTAAGGTCTGTGATCATTTCCCGCAGTCGCGCGAGGAACGTATTAAACCCGCTGGCAAGATCAATCAGCTCAGCGTGGGTATCTATAACAAGCTCACGTGTCAGGTCGCCCTCGGAGCTGCTCAGGTTATTCATCCGGTCACGTATCTCATCCAATGGCCGGATCACTGAGCGAACCATAACAATCAAACCCAGTAGCGACAGAATTGACACCGCTATGCCCACAAACATTTGACGCTGAGCCGTTGCTGAAATCTCATTCGCAAGCAGTGCGGTAATTTCGCCCAATTGAGCCAAGGCGGCGGCTCGTGGCAATTCAATCAACAACGACCAGCTGCTGCCCGTGCCCGCCAGCCGCACCGGAAACGACACTGCCAGTGTTTCTCCATCATCATAGCGCCCGCCTTTACGATGCAGCTCCATCAACTCACCTGCCAACTCAGGAGCACGCTCGGTAAAGGGCCGGCCCAAGGCGTCTTCATAGTGGCTGGCTGCAACAATCAAACCCTGGCTACTCAGCAGAGTGACCCGTGACTGTCCGCTGTAAAGCTGCTGACTTACCCGCTGAACTGTTTCCTGAAGGCTATTCAGATTGATATCAACGCCAACCACGCCAGCAAAGGTAGCGCCATTCATGACCGGCACTACCAGAGTTGTCATCAATTCGCTGTAGCCTTCAACAATTTCATAATCGTAGGGTTCCAGAACGCAGGCCGCTTTGGTATCCATCGGGCACAGGTACCACTCCGATTCCCGTGCGCCAAACTCATTCAGGGTTTCATCGTACTTCTCGGCAACATCTTCGGTGGGGTCAAAGTGGATCTGCCCCTCTTCGTCTCGGTAGTAATAGATCTCCAGGGTACCGACCGGGCTACTGTATTCTTCAACTCCGCCGGTAAAATACCGATCCTGACCATCGTAGGCATCTGGCTCAAACTGTGCGTAAATTCCACCAAGCCCTTGTTCTGCAACCAGCACCGCGCGCACGGTATCCGATAAGGCGCTTCTGCTGAGCCTCCCCGAGCTATCTGCCTTTATGTTCTCTTCAATAATGCTGCTCACCACCTCGGGCGTTTTCAGCGCTGCGGTAAGTTGGCCACTGACCTCCTCTCCGTATTCGCCTGCGGTCGCTGACAAGCGATCCATCACAATACCTTGCACCAGCGCGCTGGTTTCCGAGGTAAGGCGACTCTCCATCTGGCTTAGAGACACCTGCGCTGTAATCATCATGCTGACACCCAGCACCAGCAACAGGCTGATAACCAAAGCGTACAGCTTGAACTTAAGGGAAAGCTTGCTCATATTTCGAATAACCTATTCAGGGCCAATGATCCATTAGCGCCACAATGGGATGTAACGTAATACCTATAGCACAACTATAACTGTGGCTATCGGCTGAAGCCTTGGGCACTTGAAGGCTGAGGGGGATTTTTTCCAAATAAGCCTGATCCGAAAAAAGCTTCTGAAGCTGCTTATCGAATGAATGAAAAAGCCTTAATGATTTAAGTCATTTCCTGTAGCCTCTCTCTGTTAGGATAATTGACACATATTCCAATGGCGACCACCCAATGACCCGCAGCTCGAGACCCAAACTGTCCTCATCCCCCTGCATGCTGGGAGACGACAGTCCAGACATCATTCAGTATGAGACAGCGCCACAATCAACAGCCCTGCTTAATGGACTGAGCCGCGTATTTGGAATAAGACTGGCCGATAATCAGGACACCCCTGAAACCCGGTTTTTAAGCGATCTGACGCGATTATTTCACCAGCGCAGGGTAGATGCCGAAGCGCAGCTGGAAAAACACGATACTCCCTGGGCGAATGTTTATCTCATTCAGCACGGTATCATGCGCCTGTTCAGAGAAGCTCCCAATGGTAAGGTCGCGATACACCATTTCTTTACCGAAGGGGATATGGTCTGGCCAGTGTTTGGCCGCAGCCGCACAGTGCGCAACACTCTCTGTCTCACCACAGTCACACCTGCCACAGTATGGGTTGCCGACTTTGCAGCTTTCCGTACCGCTATTCACGCCCATGGCGATGGCATCTGGCCAAAGTTTGCAATGGCGCTCACTGAAGAATTGGCAGAACTTACCAGCATGCGGGAATTCCGCAAACACACCATGTCCGCCAAAGAGCGCTATCAATTGCTGCTTGAAGAATACCCGGAGCTGGTAAAGCGAGTACCGGACAACCAGCTTGCCTCATGGCTAGGCGTTGTACCTGCAACCTTCTCCCGGCTCAAAACTGGTGCGATAAAGGGATAACACCACAACTACTCTCCCGAACGCCCAACACTGGCTAGGTCTGGCTGGAGAGGGTACTTATAGCGTCACAGACGGGCGGGTTAAGTTTTGACCCTATTATTGGGCGAACTTACATAAGACTTCTGTAAAGCCAATAGGCGCAGAGACTGACCACTGGCAATCTCTGCGCTTTTGCAACGTCTAATTCAAACGGTGAATCCTATTGTCCGTAGGTGTCCACATTAACCTTAGAGTACACCTCATCCCAATAAATCTGCGTTAGCTCTTCGCTGTTATCTACTTCTTTCACAAGTTCTACCCACTTGGTTAACAACGTGCGAAATGACTCAACCAGTTGCGCTGACGATCCCAGGCTATGGGACTCAGCATACTTGGCAGCGACAGCCTTGATATCCTGCTCGATAAAATTACGGGTTACTTTCACTAAACCTGCATCGGGTTCGTGGATTTTAATTCCTTGCTCTTCGGCTGTTTTCATATTCGTGATCGCTGCCTGGGCATAACCCCAGCTCAGAGCACTGGCATGCGCCGCAGAAGCATGGAGCATCGTGCTGCGCTCGCTGGGTGCCAGGCTTTTCCATACGTCCAAATTGATATTATTGGCAAGCCCTGAGAAGACACCCCCGGGCATATTGGGAGTCATATCAGAAGTAACTTCCATCAACTTCACGATGGTTAGCTCAGGCGCAGAATGCACACTGCAATCCACAACACCTTGACTTAGAGCTTCGTATGTTTCGTGCTGAGGGATAGACACAGGAGTTGCCCCAACTGCATTGGCCCAGCGTGCCCATTGGGCACCGCCTATACGCAGACGTTTACCTTTGATTTCTTCCAGCGTTCTAACCGGCTTGTTGCAGATCAGGAAGTATGACGAGGTCCCACCGCCTCCTAGGAACAGTTGATTCTGTTGCTTGTATTCGTTTACACAGCTTGGGCAATTAAAGAAAACATATTCAGCCATCGCACCGGCAAAGGCCAGACCTACCTTTTCCGTGGGTGCGCCGGTCATTTCAATGAGCATTGTGAGTTCAGTGGCGAGATTGGTACTTGGAAACTCAGACGGGAAGTACGGTGTCAAGACCAACCCACTGTCGGCCATACCGTCCCGAATACCTGGCGGAATTTCGCTGAAGCTCAGTAGCGACTGCGCATACACTTTTGCAGTCAGGTCACCGCCGGAGTGGCCTTGAACATCTTTCGCAAAAATCTCCGCGGCCTTAGCACCAATGGAGCCTGTCGAATAGCCGGTTGCATAGCTCAGCTGCTTTGCTTCAACAGCGCTGGTCATAGCGATACCTGCCAGAATTGCAGGAAGCACTCCACGTCTAAGCATGTTAGGACAGTTCATTGTTATTCTCCTGTATACGTTCAATTTTTTATAGTCAGTTGCAAAAGTGCGCCAGACTGAATCATCGGGAGTTCGCACCGGCCATAACATGTTGAAAGCAAATCACACTCTTCGACATCGTCGGAAGCGACGAATCTTTCGCTGGCGTACAAACCCCATCTCAACCAGGCCTCTTATTTAGCCAGCGGAAGTAGACTGTGTGTGTTTTTCGTCGGTTCAGACGATGTCTGTTGCACGGTCATAGAATCATTATGAGCAGGGGTTCCAAGGAGCGAGCTGTGCGCACACCCCCGTCAACAACAATATGCTAGAGGTTCTAAAATGACAGCAGTCACTCCCAAACCGCTGTGGCAGCCAAGCCAGGCACGCATCGAGCAGAGCCAAATCAAAGGTTTCATGGACTGGCTGGGCGAGAAAAAATCGCTGCACTTCAGTGATTACAATTCCCTTTGGGAATGGTCAGTAGAGTCACTGGAGGACTTTTGGGCAGCGTTCTGGGAATTTTATGATATTCAATCGACCACCCCTTACCGAAGCGTTCTGAGCAGTCACGAAATGCCGGGCGCTGCATGGTTTGAAGGTGCCCGGCTAAATTTCACGGAGCAGGTTTTTCGTTTTCACCATGAAAATTCCGATCGTGCAGCCATAATCTCTCGTTCAGAAATACGCCCGACCGAAACCATCTCCTGGGCCGAAATGCGCAGCCAGATCGCATCTGTCGCATTTACCTTAAGGCAAATGGGGGTAGAGCCAGGCGACCGGGTTGTTGCCTACCTCCCTAACATTTCTGAAGCAGTCATCGCGTTTTATGCTTGTGCAAGCATCGGTGCAATCTGGTCAAGCTGCTCGCCCGATATGGGGGTGCGCAGCGTAACAGATCGTTTTCGCCAGATTGACCCAAAAGTCTTGCTAGCCGTGGACGGCTACAAGTACGGTGGAAAGGAATTCGATAGGCTTGAGATTCTGAAGAACCTCAAAATCGAACTGCCTACGTTAGAGAACGTGATTCTTCTACCCTATCTCAATCCAGAAGCCCGCCTTGAGAATGCAACCTTATGGGACGACTTATTGGGGCATGATGTTCCAATGAAATTTGAGCACCTGCCCTTCGACCACCCACTATGGATAGTCTATTCATCAGGAACCACAGGGATGCCGAAGCCCATTGTTCATGGCCACGGGGGTGCCTTGCTTGAAGGCATGCTCGGCCACGGCCTCCACTTGGATTTGGGCAAACAGGATCGCTACATGTGGTTCTCAACCACTGGCTGGATTATGTGGAATTGTCAGATCAGCGGCCTTTTGGTTGGAGCGACCATCTGCCTGTTTGATGGTAATCCGGGATATCCCGATTTAGGGACTCTTTGGCGATTTGCCGAAGAAGCCGAGATAACGTTTTTTGGAGCTGGCGCCGCATATTATCTAAGCTGCCTGAAAGCCGGAGTTGAGCTCGACAATATTGCGGACCTCAAGCAAATTCGCTCCATTGGCTCAACTGGCTCTCCATTACCTGAACAGGGATACAAATGGATTAACGAGCAGCTTGATGACGTACTGATTGCTCCCATCAGCGGAGGCACCGACGTCGCTGCATTTTATGTAGGCTCCTGTCCGATCATGCCACTTTATGAAGGTGAAATGCAGTGTCGTACATTAGGCACAGCTGTTTACGCTATGGATGATAACGGCAAGATCATAGAAAACGAAGTAGGCGAGCTGGTTGTCACTAAACCGATGCCATCCATGCCCCTGTATTTTTGGGGAGATGTCGATGGCCAACGCTATCACGAAAGCTATTTCGACGTATTCCCGAAGCTGTGGAGACATGGAGACTGGATTCGGATAACTCCCCGTGGTGGAGCAGTCATTTACGGCAGGTCAGATACCACGATCAATCGTCAGGGTATTCGAATGGGCACCAGCGAAATATATCGCGTTGTAGAAGAAGCCCCGGAAGTTGTCGACAGCCTGGTGATAGATTTGGAATACCTGGGTCGCGATCCGTACATGCCGTTGTTCGTGGTGCTACGAGAAGGCGTGGAGTTAACGAGCGCGCTTGATCAGCGTATTCGTAACGCCATACGCACCCACCTTTCAGCTCGACATGTGCCAAATGACATAATCGAGGTGACTGAGATACCTCGAACTTTGACGGGCAAGAAAATGGAACTGCCGGTTAAAAAGCTATTGCAGGGAGCTGCAATGGATAGCGTTGCTAACCCCGACGCCATGGCCAACCCGGATAGCCTTTGCTATTTTGCCGAGTTTGCGAAACAGAAAAAGACTGCAATTGCTTAGGTAGGCCGCTTCAGGGAGCCGCAGATTCTTGATTTAAAGCCTGCGGCTCGCTGTTAGTGACACATACGTCAAATAAGCCCATAACGCCGCGCAATGGCAACGGCTTGAGTTCGACTGGAAGCGTTCAGTTTGGAGTTTATGTTTCGCAGATGAGTACGCACGGTACTATCTGACACAAACAGCTTTTCCGACATAGCGCTGTTTGAGTACCCTTCCGACAATAGCTGTAGAACCCGGGTTTCTTTTCGCGTTAGAGCATTCAGGGTCGGCTCGTCTGTTTCAGGCAATACGGCGGTCGACAATAATGCTGGCCCAAACGCCTCGATTAAATTCTCAAGATAGCTAACAAAAACCGGATCACTCTGACGTCCTGCCTCCCGAAATGTTTGATGGTAAAGTTTGACCACAATGCCTGCCGCAGCGCCTTCATCTACAAACAAACGCACGTATCCCTCCGCGCAACAGGTTGGCATAATCTCGGTCATCACTTCGATCGAGTCTTCCAGCCGATTACAGCGATACAGCGCAATGGCTTTGAACAATTTCAATTTCAGCACCCGTCGGTATAACGAACTGTTTTGCGCTTCCTTTATTTCCATATCGAGTGGTGCGAGCGCAGCTTGAGGGTCACCGGCAAGCACCTCCCAGCGCAGGCGGGCCATCTCCATATATTGTAAATCGTTTGCAGGCATCCTATGTTTACGGACTCGCCGCCAAAGCTCCTCATTGCCCGCCCTGTCAAGCTCCTGCTTTGCCGCTTCTGGTCGTCCCTGCGCCAAAAATAGCCGCGAACGCTCAAGCCTGGCCGTGGCGACTACCCTTGGTAGTTTTCTGATCCTACCCATGTGCTCCAGTTCAGTCAGAGCCTGAAATGCCCGGTCAACATCCCCGCAGTTGAACGCTAATCTCGAAAGCATAATATCGCTAATCAACATATGGTCCGGCAACCCGGCCTCCCGCACCAGCGGACCGTATACGTGCAATAAGCGGGCAGCCAGCTCTAGATCGTTCGCCTCATAAACCGTGTTTGCATGCAATACGCCAGCCCAGGCATTCCCACTGGTATGGCTAAAGTCATAAGTCGAACTTGTCGCACCGACAGCCAAGCGAAAACGTGCAGCCGCTTGTTTCTGTCGCCCTTCCTGAAGGTCAATCAACCCTTCCAAAGATTCTGAGTACATAGAGTTGAAAGAACTCGAGTGACTAAACTGGGCGTCTCTGGCTCCGTCAATGAGCTGGCGAGCCTGATCGTAGTTACCCATGACAGAAAAAACATTCGCTCGAGAGTTAATCGAGACAATATCTGCAAACGGAGCAAAACCTGAGAGCTCGTTGTCGTCAGTGCGGCCTAGTTCACTGGCTTCCTCATAGCGGTCCATCATGCCCATCATCAGAGGCTTGAACGCTAGGATGTGTGATTTCACTACAGGATTCACTGAAGCTTCCAAGTTGGTATTCGAAAGCATCTCAAGCGCCTCGTCCGGGCCACGAGTAAACCCGACAGCCCACATGTAAATCATTTCGAGAAGTTCATACTTGCTGAGCTGATCTGCTGGAAGTTCGCCCAGCCAGCGCGCGAGAAGCTTCATCCGCCCCTGCGATAACAATCGCTCGGCATGCGCATCCAACAAGAACATTGCGCGATCAAACGCACGCCCCTCGATTGCATGATCAATTGCGGGAACAAAGCGCCCTGAGTTCTCGTACCAGTGTGATGCAGCTAAATGAAGACCCGACACCTCACAAGGGTACTTTGCGTGCAGTACGGAGCGTAAAAACTCTGCAAACAAACTGTGGTAACGGTAAGTTAGCTGCTCGTGTTCAATGGGCGCAAGAAAAGCGCTGCGAGTATCCAGGTGGCGCAGCATTGCTTCGCTATCACATCCTGGCACAAGAGCGTTACACAAGGACGGAGTCAGATGGCGAAGAATGCTCGTGCGCAACAAAAAAGACTTAATTTTATCAGGCTGCTGCTCAAGTACATCGTGTGCAAGATAGTCTGCAACAGCATCATTTTCACCTGAAAAACGATGAATGAAAGACTGCGGACTGGCATTACCTTCAAGCGCCAACGAAGCCAGCCAAAGTGCGGTTGCCCAGCCTTCCGAGCGATTATGAATATGGATTAGGTCGTCTTGCGTCAATTCCAGTTGACGCCTGTTCACCAAAAAATCGGCAGTCTCATCAACTGAAAAACGCAATTCAGAAACATCGATTTCCAGCAGTTGTCCTCGCGCTCTCAGGCGTCCAAGGCCCAGCTCCGGCACGTGCCTTGAGCCTATAATGATTTGCCCACTTGCCGGCAAGTGCTCGATTATTTCTCGAATAAGCCCAAGAACAGATTGCTCATGAACCTTCTCAAAATCATCAATGAATAGAGCAAACGCAGATCGCTTTTCGGACAGTCGAGCCACTATATTAAAAGCCGCCTCACTGGCCGTCTGGCTTTCAATGGGCTCTTCATTAAACGTGTAGGCTTCATTTTCTGTTAGCTGTGAGACTGACGCGTTGAGACAAAACAAAAATCGTGAGACGTCATTATCGGCATCATCAATAGTAAGCCAAGCCGTAGCAATTCCGGCGCTGTTCATCCGAGACATGCTCTGGGTCATTGCAGTGGTTTTGCCAAACCCTGCAGAAGCACGAACGACTATCAGCTTAGCCGCAGAAGCGGACAATATTTTTTGGCACAGCTCAGCGCGCTCAACTTGAGCAGCCCTGGAAGCAGGTGGGTTGAGTTTGCTAACCATTAGAAAACGCTTGGGCGTTTGGGAAACAGGCATAGCGCTTAACAGCTCCGGTGTTAAATCGAATACCAACTACTCACTCAGCAGCCCCTTAGGGCGCAGCTGTTCAACTCTGACCGTTTGAATAGCAACTCAAAAGCCTATCACAGAATGCTGAAACCTCAGCAATATTCCCTGCCGCACGGCCTTAGTTCTCGAATTCGTCGGTTACGACGATGTTGCGCCGACCCACCGCGCTTATTCTTGAATTAACCTATTGCTGGCAAGGCCATGATCTCCTTGCCACAGTCGATGCTGACGCACACAAACTCAATAAAAACAAGCCGGCCCTCTGGGGGCGTAGTGGGGACAAGCATGTACGGTATTGGTCGATTTTTATCTATGGTCACGAATTTGATGACCGTACTCGGTGGACTAGCAATCGCGTTAATGATGTTACACATCACTCTGGACGTTGCCAGTCGCTACCTTCTTAACTCGCCCATTCCGGGCACCATTTCCATTGTTTCCTATTACTACATGGTTATTGCGGTATTCATTCCTCTGGCATTCGCTGAACAGAAAAATGCTCACATTTCAGTCGAAGTGATTACCGCCCGACTCCCAATTTGGATGCAGCGTAACCTGGAACGCCTGTCTTTCCTTTTGTCGACAGTCGTCTTTTCACTGCTGTCTGTTCGCACATGGGAAGAAGCAGAGAAAAAAAGGAGTTTTGGTGCTTCGGTTGTACAAGGCAGCGACGCCATTCCTATCTGGATCACCTATTACGTGTTGCCCCTTGGCTGCGGGCTTATGACGCTGGTGGTTTTTTACAAACTGGTAAGTTCCTGTCTGGGGACAAAATCAGGACTGGATACTTTTACAGCGCAAGCCGACGACCTGGACGCTAATGACGGGGTGAAAAAATAACAATGTCTGACGTACAAATTGGGTTATCCGGACTCGGGATATTAATTGCACTTCTTGCTTTAAGAGTTCCGATTGGGGTCTCTTTAATCGGGGTTTCCTTCGGTGGGCTCTGGTACATGATGGGGTGGAAAATTGCCTGGGGCTCCCTCGGCATAATTCCTTACCAGTTCGCCTCGAACTGGGTATTAAGCTCTGTACCGATGTTTTTATTGCTGGGGTTTGTTTGCTACCACACCCAGCTCACACAGGGGATGTTTCGCGCTGCTCGAATGTGGCTATCAGGTGTGCCCGGAGGGCTGGCAATTGCAGCAGTGTTCGGCTCTGCAGGCTTTGCCGCGGTTTCCGGGTCGTCCGTCGCTTGCTCAGCGGCTATGGGCAGGATCGCTGTTCCGGAAATGATTCGCCATCGCTACCATCCTGAGCTGGCCACGGGCACGGTTGCGGTAGCGGGTACAATCGGTGCTTTGATACCACCCTCAATAATTATGATCCTTTACGGTATTATCGCGCAGCAGTCCATTACAGGGCTTTTCCTTGGGGGCATCAGCGCAGGCATTCTGACCGCTATCGGCTATGTCGTTGTGATTCTGATACGAGTAAAGCTAAACCCTTCGCTCGCACCCGATACGAATGAAGTCATTCCCACCGTCGAGAAAATCCGCGCACTGAAGGACACTTGGCCTGTATTGCTGATTATGATTGGTATATTCAGCGGTTTGTTCGGCGGCATCTTCACTGCTACCGAGGCGGGTGCTGTCGGCGCTTTTCTTTCACTCGTAGTGGCTGCACTTAAGCGCAGTCTCAACTGGACGCGTTTTCGCAACGCGATTCTTGAGACGCTGATGACAACCGGGGCTCTTATCATTATCGCGGTTGGTGCCAGCCTGCTTACTCGATTTCTGGCGCTATCCGGGGCGGGAGATTATTTATCCGAACTGATAATAAGTCTGAACTCGGGCCACTTCATGCTGCTTTTTGCAATCGTTCTGATCTACGTGTTTCTAGGCATGTTCCTTGAGCCTATCGGAGCTATGTTGCTGACTCTTCCCATCATATTGCCAATCGTCGACAGTGCCGGCCTTAACCTACTCTGGTTCGGTGTAGTACTGACAAAGTTGCTGGAGATAGGCATGATAACACCGCCAATCGGCATGAACGTGTTTGTGATTAAAAGCGTTGTAGGCAATCTGGTCACTACCTCGGCGATTTTTCGGGGCATATTCTGGTTCTTGGTCATGGACTTCCTGGTTCTGATATTCCTGATCGCAGTTCCCGAGTTTATTCTTTTCCTCCCTTCTCTGGAGTGAGCTCCAACAGTTATACCGGGACCTGAATCTCACGCCTCTATGACAGCGATCCAGATTCTGACGGCCCTTGCCTGATAATCCTGCATCAAGCTAATCAACCTGAGCCGCTGCTCTGCTGGAACCAACTCTTCCGGCAGCAGCGGATCACGGATAATCTCCCGAATGACCGCCCGCCCGAACAACAGTGACTCTACCGCTGCCTCTTTCGGCCGGAGAGTCTCGAGGCGTTCGAGGCAATCTGTCACCTGAGCTAATAACCCTGCATATTTGGCGACCAGTTGGTCGCGGTTCCAGAGCTCCCGAGCCGCTTGCTCATCTTTGTCCGTGAACGCCCCTAGTTCAAAAACATGGGCACTGGCTGCAAGGCCCAAGCTATCCATATCCAACCTGAGTGCATCTACGCCACCAACAAGGTTATCCGGGCGCACACTTAAACCCTCAAACAACCTCTCAAACCCCCGCAGTCTTAGCGCCCTCTCATGGGCTCGCCAAATGGCTTTATCACGACGAACAACCTCGGTATCCAACACGCCAACCCAGCCACCCTGCCAGGAAGAGCTCCTGTGCTCCTTGGCTATCCAGTTTTCCACATCACGATAGAGACTGTTTCCCGCCGGGTTCCATGCGTATAACCCTCGCGCGGGGCTTGTGACCTTACCCTCTCGTAGAAGGCGGGTAAGCGCAACACGAACGCTCTGGCCCGAAAGACCCACCAATGCTCCCGCCTTACACAGCGAAGCGGTCGATAGCTCATGAGCTGGATGTGTCGCCAACAGGTCCATCGCCAACTCGCTGCCAGTGATACCAGAATTCTTGCTATAGAGTTTGATATCGTTGCCCATAATGCGTAATGTTTCATAAATTGGCACCCTAGAACAATAACTGTAACAAAAAGGAAGCTCCAGCGTGCACACTTCCGCCGTCCGGATCGAAGAACAAGGTCATATCTGCACCATTGTTCTGGATCGCCTTGGTAAAAAAAATGCCGTGGACCGACCAACTGCCGAGGCGCTTTATGCGGCATTTGAGCATTTCGAGACCGATCCGAACTTACGTGTCGCCGTACTTTGGGGTGCAAACGGCACCTTCTGTTCCGGCGCCGACCTGACAGCCCTGCACGATCCGAAAACCCGCAACAACATTGATTCCGAAGGTGAGGAAGACGGCCCAATGGGTCCGACCCGCATGGCATTAAGCAAACCTGTAATAGCGGCTGTATCAGGTTACGCGGTGGCAGGTGGCCTTGAATTGTCACTGCTGTGTGATTTGCGGGTAGCCGAAGAGTCGGCCGTATTTGGCGTATTTTGCCGACGCTGGGGCGTTCCCTTGATTGATGGCGGCACTGTGCGCCTGCCCCGAGTTGTCGGCCAGTCTCGCGCTTTGGACATGATCCTGACCGGGCGTCCAGTGAAGGCAGATGAGGCTTTACAGATAGGCTTGGCGAATCGCATTGTTCCAGATGGAGAAAGCCGTGAAGCGGCCGAAGCCCTCGCCCGACAGATCGCAGAATTCCCGCAGCAGTGCATGCTGGCAGACCGGGCCTCTGCTTATCGCCAATGGGAACTACCTTTGGCGGACGCCCTGCGCAATGAAGGCAAGAAGGGCTACCCCATCGTGTTCGAAGAGGCCATTGCAGGAGCCCAACGGTTTGCCGAAGGGGCAGGGCGTCACGGGGATTTCAACAATTAGAATATGAAATGTTAAGAGGGCAATACTATGACAACAACCTACCTCGACCTGATTAACCGCGGCGCAAAAGCCTACCCGAACCGGACGGCCTTGCCGGACATGCTAGCGAAATAAATCTAAAACCCAGTTTTTAAACCTGCAGACAAAACAAAAAGGTGCATGAGTGAAGTTCAACAAGCTACTGATCGCCAACCGCGGCGAAATCGCCATTCGTATTGCCAGAGCCGCCGGAGACATGGGGCTGGAATCTGTTGCGGTCTATTCGGAAGACGATAGCGAATCCCTGCATATCCAACACGCGAATCAGGCTATAAAACTCCCCGGTAAAGGTGCCCGAGCCTATCTGGATATCGATGCGGTCATAGCAGCCGCGATTGAGGCAGGTGCTGATGCCCTGCACCCTGGGTACGGCTTTCTGAGTGAGAATCCAGAACTGGCTCGCAGCTGTACGCAACAAGGCATCACGTTTATCGGCCCCGATGCCCGCACCCTTGAACAACTTGGAGATAAGGCCGCAGCACGGCACCTTGCGCAGAGGTGTGGCGTGCCCATTACGCCCGGCACCCAAGGCAGCACCTCCCTCGAAGAGGTGAAAGCATTCATTGCCAACCAGAGCGGCGATGCCTCAGCTGTGATTAAGGCCATATCTGGAGGCGGTGGCCGGGGCATGCGCATTATCCATCCAGGCGATGATATTGAAGCCAATTTCCACGCCTGCGCCCGTGAAGCCAAAGCGGCTTTCGGCGACGACGATCTATATGTTGAACAGCTTATTGAGCGAGCCCGCCATATCGAAGTTCAGGTCTTGGGCGATGGCATGGGTAACGCCGTACACCTATGGGAGCGGGAGTGCAGCCTTCAGCGACGTAACCAGAAGCTGATTGAAATTGCCCCCAGCCCGACACTGTCCGAAGCCACCCGGAACCGACTGCTGGAAGCGGCTTTACGCCTGGCACAGGAAGTAAACTACGCAGGTTTGGGTACCTTTGAGTTTCTGGTGGACGCAAACGGCTCCGATTTCTACTTCATGGAAGCTAACCCGAGACTTCAGGTAGAACACACCATTACTGAAGAAGTCACCGGGATTGATCTGGTTCAGGCGCAAATTGCGGTGCTTGGCGGTGCCAGCCTCCAGAGTCTTCAGCTACAACAAGCCGATATCCCTGCTCCAAGCGGTTTTGCCATCCAGTGCCGTATTAATATGGAATCCCTGGACACCAGCGGAATCACTCGCCCAAGCGGCGGCACGCTGAGTGTATTCGAACCACCCAGCGGCCCGGGCGTGCGGGTCGACACCTACGGCTACAACGGGTACACCACCAACCCGAATTTCGACTCCCTGTTAGCCAAGGTTATCGTGCACAGCCGCTCACAGGATTACGCCCAATCAGTAAGAAAAGCCTACCGGGCACTGTGCCAGTTCAGGGTTGAGGGCGTCAGAACCAACCTCAGCTTCTTGCAGGCCTTGTTGTCCCAATCAGATGTTGCGGATAACAGCGTGTATACCCGTTATGTGGATGACCATATGGCGGCGCTGGTAGCCAAATGCGAGCAGGAACACCCTCGCCTGTTTTCCGTCACTGCACCTACACAAAAAGCCGATAGTGCCAAGCCCGGAACAGAGGCTCCGGAAGGCACAGAGGCTGCCTTGGCTCCCATGCAAGGGCAGTTAATCAAAGCTCTGGTGGCGGTAGGGGAAAGCGTACACAAAGGCCAAACCCTCGCCATTATTGAAGCCATGAAAATGGAGCATGAGATACAAGCCTCCGTTGCAGGCAGTGTTCATAGCCTTCCACTTGAACATGGTGACTACGTGAGCGAAGGCCAGGCGATTGCCTATATCGAGCCTGGCGAGGTAACCCAAAACACAGAGACAGCCGAGAAAACGGTCGATCTGAACCACGTCCGCCCGGATCTGGCAGAATCCTTCGAGCGCCATCGGTTGACTCAGGACGAAGCTCGCCCAGAAGTTATGGCCAAGCGCCACAAACGGGGCATGCTGTCGGCACGGGAAAACGTGGCCAATATCTGCGACCCCGGCAGTTTCATGGAATACGGCGCCCTCACCTTTGCCGCCCAGCGCAAGCGTCGATCAGCAGAGGAGCTGATGCAATCCACACCGGCCGATGGTTTGGTAACGGGCGTGGGTGCGGTGAACGGTGATAGCTACAGCGAAGAACAGGCTCGCTGCGCCGTGTTGGCTTACGACTACACCGTACTTGCCGGCACCCAAGGCACCATGAACCACCGGAAGACCGACCGAATTCTGCATGTGGCGGAAGAGCAACATCTGCCGGTGATTTTCTTCACAGAAGGTGGCGGCGGCCGCCCCGGTGATACCGATGATGCAACACTGATCGCCGGCCTGCACACGCCCAGCTTTTTGCAATACGCCAGATTAAGCGCTCTGGCACCACGCATTGCCATTGTGTCTGGCCGCTGTTTTGCCGGGAACGCGGTGTTCGCCGGCTCCAGTGACCTGGTGATTGCCACCCGCAACGCCAGCTTGGGCATGGCAGGCCCGGCAATGATTGAAGGCGGAGGTCTAGGCGTATTCGCACCAGAAGATGTTGGCCCCATGTCTGTTCAGGTGGCCAACGGTGTAGTGGATTGTCTGGTAGAGAATGAGCAAGAGGCCGCCCAGGTAACCCGCAAGCTCATGTCCTATTTCCAGGGTGCCACCGCTGATTGGCAATGCGACGACCAGCGCCTGTTACGTTCAAGCATTCCTGAAAACCGGCTGCGCTCCTACGACATTCGTGCATTGATTCGCACCCTGGCCGATACCGACAGCTACCTTGAGCTAAGGCCAGACTTCGCCTCAGGCATGGTCACGGCCTTTGCCCGCATTGAAGGCCGGCCCGTAGGCATCATTGCCAACGACCCAAGACACCTTGGCGGTGCCATTGATGCCAATGGTTCAGACAAAGCCGCACGTTTCATGCAGCTGTGCGATGCCTTCGATGTTCCACTGGTGAGCTTGTGCGATACCCCGGGCTTCATGGTCGGGCCAGAGGCCGAGAAATCCGGACTGGTTCGCCACACCAGCCGACTGTTTGTCACCGCCGCCAGCCTGCAGATTCCAGTTTTCACCATTGTGTTACGCAAAGGCTATGGACTCGGCGCCATGGGTATGGCCGCTGGCTCCTTCCACAATCCATTCTTCACCGTGGCCTGGCCCACCGGGGAGTTTGGCGGCATGGGGCTAGAAGGCGCGGTTCGCCTGGGGTACAAGAATGAACTTGCGAAGGCGGGTGACGAGACTGCACAAAAAGCGCTTTTTGAAAAACTGGTCGCCAAGCACTACGAGCAAGGCAAAGCCCTGAACATGGCAGTCTCGCTGGAGATTGACGCGGTGATTGATCCCCTGGAAACCCGGAGCTGGATTATCCGGGGGCTCAAATCCGCGAAGAAAGCAGGGCCAAGGCAGGGTCGTCGCAGGCCCATGATCGATACCTGGTAAGCACATCTTTTAAAGAACAAGGAAAGCACCAATGACAAAAATACCGGAGACCTCTGAGCAAAAGTCTTCCGAAGAGAAGCCATTCAGGTATTTTATGCAGGTTCGGTATAGCGAATGCGATGCCCAGCTTGTGGTTTTCAATGCCCGCTACGGGGATTACATTGAACTGGCAGCCACTGAGTTCTTGTACATTGTGGGCGCTGAGTTGCCAGATCTGGAGGCCAGCTTTGACTACCAGGTAGTCAAGCTGACTATTGAGTGGAAGGCGCCGGCTCGCTATCGAGACACTCTGGAAATATCCGTCAATGTTACTCATGTGGGCAACACCTCGTTTGAGCTGACCACAGAGTTTCGAAATGCAAAGACCGGGCAGTTCCTTGCCAAGGGCGAACTGATCGGGGTTGCTGTTAATCCGAAAAACGTCGAGAAAATGCCGATTCCTGACAGCATAAAGCAAGCAATGGTAAATGGCGCACGGGGAAAGTTCGTTGACCACGCGGGGCTTTTTACAGCCCCACAGGCCAATTGATTTTTAGCGGCTGAATCAATACGCCCAAACCAGCGCCATCAATACTCCCCATGCCAGCAGGGATGCTGCCATTACGGTGTAGGCAACGGACATGCTGAGGACATCGCCCGGACTACGGTGGCACAAAGACCTCATGCCCTGATACACAAGGGTGCAGGACAACGCCATTGCAACCATAACTGCCAAAACACTAAACATAACCACTGGTACCAGTAGTGCCAGTGAAGATATCCAAAGAGGTATAGGTGCAATCGCCGCAAGCAAATAGGCGTCGTTATAACTGATTTTCAGTTTATGACCTTCCACCACACTATGAATCAGCCAGCCCATCACAAAAAATGTCAATAGCTCTGCAAGAAAGAGGATGGTGGTAATGAAACGCCATTCCTTACTTCCAAAACCGGCAATAAAGTCATCACCATAGTGAGTGCCTGCGTAGTAGAGCATTACCGGTGGTATGAGCGACATGGGCACAACAACAAACCAGGCAAGAACAGGTATGGAGATCTGCCTTTCCTGAAGTTCAGCCCACCCCCCATTGCTGGAAAACGGGAGTTTAAACAAGCTTGAAACGTTCATGGTGAACCTCCTTGCTCTCGAGTGGGGCAGAGTTGCCTCTCGGGACAGCATTTGCAATATTATGATGGCTTTTACTTATTCTTTTTAGGCGCCTTTCCCCAAACCGTCAATTAGCCGGGATGATCTTGAACAATTCAACCAACAAGCGACAACCCAAAGCTCAGGCTTTCTGGCTGTTTTTCCCAGCCGCGAGTTTGCTTGCTGCACTTGCTGTTCCATTGTCTGTCTGGGCGGTTTGGTCGGGCACGGGCTGGCCGGCCGGTCTCGTTGGTGCCGGGCATGGCCATGAACTGATTTTCGGCTTCGCACTGGCCCTGATTGCCGGCTACACTCTTGGGCCACAGCCTGCAGCAATGCTTTATCCGCTGTTTGGGCTGTGGCTGGCGGCCAGGATAAGCTGGATCCTGTTACCAAACTTTCTGGTAGCACAGATTCTGAGCCCTGCCTTTGCCATACTGCTTGCCTGGCACGTGGTGCCCCGCTTCAGCGCTGCAAAAAAATGGCGAAACAAAATGGTCGGGCCGCTCATCTTTTTGATTTGCATGCTTGCGGTTATCTTCTGGCTTTCTTCGGGTGCCGGCCTGGCCTACACGCCATGGCTGCCTGGCCCATTCTTGCTTATGCATTCTGCCATTGTCGGGCTGTTGCTACTCATGACCTTCATGGGCGGGCGAATCATTGCCCCTGCGGTTGCTGGCACCCTGGAGAAAAAGGGCATACCTCTGGAAGCGCGGGTTCAGCCACGGATTGAAGGGTCGTTAATTCTGATGCTGGGCTGCACAACATGTCTCATAGCGTTTCCTGTAGCTGATCCACTGACTGGCATACTATTGATAGTGGCTTCTGCGCTGATAGCCCTTCGCACACTGCGCTGGAAACTTTGGCTCTGCCCTGAACGTCCCGATTTGCTGGTTTTGGCTTCAGGGTATGTATGGCTGGCAGTTGGTGCCCTGGCCGCAGGCCTATCGCTACTACACGGCAGCCTACCGGCGCCGGCACTGCACCTGATTACGATTGGTGGGCTGGGAACCTTATCCACCAGCGTAATGCTTCGGCTTGCCTGGCAAAGAAGCCATCGAAAACCACCACCTGCCAGTGAGGTTTTCCTTATTGCCACCCTTATGGCTGTCGCCGCCATTAGCCGCTTTATGGCAGGCGCATCTCCCTTCGGCGCATCAACGTTGCTATGGCTATCAGCCTGCGCTTGGGCACTGGCCTATCTGTGGGTTACCCTTCGGCTCCTCGCTCTTGCAAAACATGGGCAATACCGCCGGAAATGAGTGGCTACCTCTCCTGCGCCAACCTCTGACACGCCTACCTCCTTGGTGATATCACCTCCACAATCCATTGTTTTTATTATCAAAATACCCCACCCTCACACATCTTGACCTATACTCAAAAGTCGACCCAATTGCACGAAAACTTACCTTGATAAATGTCATGAACGCATAGACGGTTGACTTTGCACAATGGTGTCAAGAAGCCCGAAAACTGCGCCCAATGCGGAACCGGGCAGGCTAACCGAGGGAGTATTGTTATGGCTAAAACCAACGCCGACATCGAACACTGGGATGTCGAAAACGAAGAATTCTGGGAAAAAGAAGGGAAAAGAATTGCCTCCCGCAACCTGTGGATATCCATCCCCAGCCTGCTGATGGGGTTTGCTGTCTGGCTGATGTGGGGAATGATCACCACCCAGATGAAGAACCTGGGTTTTGATTTCACCATAGACCAGCTTTTCACCCTCTCGGCCATTGCCGGTCTGTCTGGCGCCACACTGCGTATACCGGCGTCGTTCATGATCAAGATTGCTGGTGGGCGTAATACCATTTTCCTGACCACCTCTTTGTTAATGATCCCGGCGGTAGGCACTGGCATAGCTCTGACGAACCCAGGCACACCGTTTATCGTATTTCAGGCTTTGGCTCTGCTCTCCGGTATCGGTGGCGGTAACTTTGCCTGCTCCATGAGCAACATCAGTTCCTTCTACCCCAAAAGCAAGCAGGGTTACGGCCTTGGCATGAATGCGGGTCTGGGCAACTTCGGTGTTACCACCATGCAGATCCTGATTCCGCTGGTAATGACCGTTGGCATGTTCGGGTTTCTGGCAGGCGATCCCATGCAACTGCAAAGCCCAAGTGGCACGCTGATTGGCCGGATTGAAGCCGGTACCGACACCTGGATCCAGAACGCCGGCTTTATTTGGTTGGTGTTTTTAATCCCCTTGGCATTTGCCAGTTGGTTCGGCATGAACAACCTGAAAGTTGTTACCCCCAACCCAGGCAACCCGGCTTCAGCCTTCGGTAAGATCCTGGGCCTGTACGGCGTAGGCATTCTGACCTCGATTGTTGGTGTCTGGGCGCTCAGTATTATGAATATGTGGCTGGCACTGCCGCTGACCATTGTGCTGACTGTAGTTCTGCTCCGGCTGATCCCGGGTGACATCAAACCTAACATCAAGAATCAGTTTGCCATTTTCAGTAACAAGCACACTTGGTCCATGACCGTGCTGTACATCCTGACCTTCGGCTCGTTCATTGGTTTCTCCGCTGCGCTGCCGCTGTCTATCGGCGTAATCTTTGGCAACATGATGGAAGTGGCTGCCGACGGCACCGTCACCCGCGTTGTTAACCCGGACGCCCCGAGCGCGCTGACCTGGGCATGGATGGGACCATTCGTAGGCGCTCTGATTCGCCCGGTAGGTGGCTGGATTTCCGACAAGTTTGGCGGCTCTATCGTTACCCAGATCATTTCTGTGGTGATGGTGGTGGCATCTGTGGCAACTGGCTATGTGATGATGCTGGCCTACAACTCCACTGATCCCAACAGCTACTTCGCCCTGTTCCTGATTCTGTTCATTGTGATGTTCGCCGCCAGCGGCATCGGCAACGGTTCCACCTTCCGCAGCATTGGTTACATCTTTAACCAGCAGCAGAAGGGGCCAGTACTTGGCTGGACCAGTGCCATCGCTGCTTACGGTGCCTTTATTGCGCCCAAGCTGCTAGGCCAGCAGATCCAGGCAGGCACTCCGGAAGTGGCTATGTACGGATTTGCAGTATTCTACGCACTGTGCCTGATCGTTAACTGGTGGTTCTACCTGCGCAAAGGCGCTTACATCAAGAACCCATAAAACTGCGACCAAGGCAGGCAAACAAAAAGCCCGCCGGGGGACAATCCCCCGGCGGGCTTTTTACTGCGTCTAAAAAAGAACAGTCTTTCTGTTCAGAGCCCTCAGCCCGCTGCCAACATGCCGCCTATCACAGCAACCACACCACCCAGTGCCCGGGTAATACGGTTATCGGCCTTCAGCATCAGGACTCCCAGGCCACGGCCCGCGAAGGTGATTGCCAGCGTAGCAACAACAAAGCCAGCCATGTAGGCCACCAGGCTGCTGCCTGCCGCCATTTCAGCGCCATGGGCATAACCGTGGGCAACCATGAACAAAGCAACCAGAGTGCCACCGACAATCGTCGGCAGTTTTGCCATGGTGGCAATCAGCACGCCGGCCAGCAGCACCGACATGGCGATACCGGTTTCCACACCCGCCAGGCTTATGCCACCCCATGCGATGGCTGCGCCCACAACCATACCGCCCACGACAAACAATGGCGCGCCACGCTTCATGGTGGTGCTCTGGCGAATACTCCAGAAACCGATAGCCGCCATGGCCAACAAATGGTCAATGCCCAGCATCGGGTGTAGCAAGCCGCTAAGGAAACCGCCGTGGGTGTGCCCAATTTCGCCGGGATGAGCGGCGGCCAGGCTGGCGGTCAACATCAGTCCAAGGGTCATCAGCAATTTTGTCATTTTGTTCATAGCGTTCTCCGTCAGTTCTTTCTATTTAGAATATCTGGCATCTGTGCAATCAAGCGGTATCAGTCAGTTTTTCGGGGCGACGTTCAGGCAACATGCCCCGCTCCAGAATAAAGCTGATGATCTCTTCCAGGCCGACACCGTCATACAAATTGGTAAACACAAACGGGCGTTCGCCTCTCATCTTCCTGGAATCCCGTTCCATTACATCCAGCGACGCATGCACGTATTCGGCAATGTCGATTTTGTTGATGATCAACAAATCTGACTTGGTAATGCCTGGGCCGCCTTTGCGGGGAATTTTATCGCCCGCAGCTACGTCGATAACGTACAGCGTCAGGTCCGACAATTCGGGGCTGAAGGTGGCCGCCAGGTTGTCGCCGCCAGACTCCACCAGCACAAGCTCCAGGCCCGGGTGCCGAGCCTGCAAGTCGTCAATGGCCGCAAGATTCATGGAGGCATCTTCGCGGATAGCGGTGTGGGGGCAGCCTCCGGTTTCCACGCCAAGAATGCGGTCAGCAGGCAGCGCATCGTGCTTCAGCAGGAAGTCGGCGTCTTCACGGGTGTAAATGTCGTTGGTGACTACCGCTATGTTGTAGTGATCTTTCAATGCGCTGCACAGTTGGCGCAACAGGGCTGTTTTACCGGAACCCACCGGCCCCCCTACGCCTACTCGTAAACAATGTGTCATGGGTATTTTTTCCTCTGTTTACTCGAAGCGTCAGCTTCGGAATAGTCTTGAATATTGGGTTTCATGTTGGGCACTGGCCAAGGCGAGCCCCGGCAAAATGGGCCCCATTTGTTCATCGGTGAGTAATAATGCAGCCTCAACCGCCGTCACCAATTTCGGGCGAAGCAACTCACTCAGGCGCTGCGCTGCTGTATGCCCAAGCGGCATGGCCTTGCACGCCACCGCCAGCTGATTTTCAAGCCAGCCCCAGGCAAAACCGAGCAGGGTTTGGCGCACCGGCACTCGCCGCTGGTGCGCTGTCCAGGCAAATACCGTGACGTAATCCGGCTCTTCCGGAAGCCGGGCATCGCCCTGCTCAGTCTGTGGCTGCACCGCAAGGCTGGTGAGCAGGCGCACCAATGCCAAACCCAATCGCGCGCCCTCATCACTTAGCTCGGCGGTTTCCCGGTTGGCATGCAGCCAGTCGTTCCAGTACGCAAGGCCCTCGCTGTCAGCCTTGGCCCAACAGTTTTGCAGGCGCACCAGGACCGGCAGTTCGCAACGGGTAAGGCCATCATCCAGCACGCCTTCAAGCCACTCGCCAAGCTCCTGTTCGTTCGTGACCCAGCCCAGCTCAAAGGCGCTTTCCAGGCCCTGAGACCAGGCGAACGCACCAATCGGCAGGGCCGGACTAACCAACTGCATCAAACCAAGCAGTGCCATATCATTGATCGCTTCCGCCGCGCTCTCAGTGTGCATGGCTGTGTCCATCGTCGTGGGCATGAGAATGATCATGGCTATGGCCGTGCGAGTGGCTATGGCTATGGGAATGCCCGTGGGCCTGTTCACGGCCTGCGTGGGCATATGCCCCGGACTCCGGGTCAAACGGTGCCTCGTGATGCTGTAACTTTGCACCTAAAAGCTCCGCCAGTTCCTCCAGTACATGGTCCGGCGGAAAACGCACCCATTGGCGTCCGTCAGCATCTTCCCCCAAGGCCAGGGTTACGTGGCGATTGCCCAGGTGGTAGCACAAGCGTGCCAGCGGCAATCCACTTTCGCTGTAGGCCGTGGTGACTGACTCATCAGCGGCACGCACACGGATAACCTCACCACTGCTGGCCCGTAAAAGATCACCGTGGCGTAACACCGGCCCACGATCGAGGAACAGGCCTACATCCCGGCCATTATCGGTTACGGCCCTGAGGCGGCCACGAATGCGCAGCTCGTATGGCAAAGTCAGGGTATCCAGCACCTCGCCTTCAGAACCTGCTTCCAACCTCTGTGTTAACTCAAGCATTTTGATGTCCTTGCAAGCGTTTCAAAACAGGTGATAACGCTGGGCCAGCGGCAATGCCGACAAGGGCTCACATGTCAGCAACTCGCCATCTGCGCGCACCTCGTAGGTTTGCGGGTCCACGGTCAGATCCGGGCAGGCGCTGTTGAGTTTCATATCGCTCTTACGCATCTGCCGAACATTTTTAACGGCGACAAGCGGGCTCTTCAGGCCCAGTTTTTCCTCCAGCCCGGTGTTCATTGATGCCTGGCTGACAAAGGTCATCCGGGTTGCCGCGGCTGCCCTGCCCAAGGCACCAAACATGCGCCGGTAATGCACCGGTTGCGGTGTGGAGATAGCCGCATTGGGGTCGCCCATGGCCGCCCCTGCGATCATCCCGCCTTTGAGAATGATGGACGGTTTAACGCCAAAGAAACCGGGCTTCCACAACACCAGATCCGCCAGCTTACCAACCTCTACTGAGCCAACCTCATGGCCAACGCCGTGGGTGATTGCCGGGTTGATGGTGTATTTGGCGATGTAACGCTTCACCCGGAAGTTGTCAGTTCCACGCTCCTGATCTTCCGGCAACAGGCCGCGCTGTACGCGCATTTTGTGGGCGGTTTGCCAGGTGCGGCACACGACTTCGCCAATACGCCCCATGGCCTGGGAATCTGAAGAGATCATTGAGATCACGCCGATGTCATGAAGGATATCTTCGGCCGCAATGGTTTCACGGCGGATACGGGAATCGGCAAACGCCACATCCTCCGGGATATTGGGGTCCAGATTGTGACACTCCATCAACATATCGAGGTGTTCATCCACCGTGTTGACGGTATAGGGCCGGGTCGGGTTGGTGGACGATGGCAAAACGTTAGGCAGGCTGCAGGCCACGATAATGTCTGGCGCGTGCCCACCGCCAGCCCCTTCGGTGTGGTAGGTGTGGATACACCGGTCTTTGAACGCCGCCAGTGTGTCCTCAACAAAACCGGATTCGTTGAGGCTATCGGCATGAATGGCAATCTGGATATCAAAGCGGTCGGCCACATCCAGTGCGTTACTGATGGAAGCCGGTGCGGCGCCCCAGTCTTCATGGATTTTCAGGCTCATGGCTCCAGCCTTCACCTGTTGCTCCAGCGCTTCCGGCGTACTGGCGCTGCCCTTACCAAGAAACCCGATATTAATGGGCAAATCATCCACGGCCTGCATCATTTTACCCAGGTGCCAAGGCCCGGGGGTATGGGTGGTCGCCACAGAGCCTGTTGCAGGGCCGGTACCACCGCCAATCATGGTGGTCAGGCCGCTCATCAGCGCCTCATCGACCTGCTGCGGGCATATATAGTGGACGTGGGTATCAACCGCTCCCGCGGTAACTATCTGACCTTCGCCCGCAATGATTTCGGTACCCGCGCCGATAACAATATCAATATCAGGCTGGGTGTCCGGGTTACCGGCTTTGCCAATGGCGGCAATGCGGCCGTCTTTCAGACCCACATCTGCTTTAACGATCCCCCACCAATCGATGATGATGGCGTTGGTAATCACAGTGTCCATAACGGCGTCATCGCAGCGCTGGCTTTGGCCCATGCCATCACGGATAACCTTGCCCCCGCCAAACATCACCTCTTCACCGTAATGGGTGTGGTCCTGTTCGATTTCGATCCACAGCTCGGTATCACCAAGGCGAATGCGGTCACCGGTCGTAGGGCCGTACATATCCGAGTAGGCTTGCCGGGATATCTTCATGATTTTGCTCCCTCTTTCGGGTTCTTATCCAACGGCCCCATAACTTCACCACGAAAACCATAGATGTGGCGCAAACCTACATAGGGTATCAAGGTCACTTCACGGGCCTGACCCGGCTCAAAGCGAATTGCTGTACCCGCAGCTATTGCCAGGCGATAGCCATAAGCTTTTTTACGATCAAGGCGCAAAGCGGGGTTGGTTTCGGCAAAGTGATAATGGGAACCTACCTGTATCGGGCGGTCGCCGGTATTGGCGACATTCATGGTGATACTCTCCCGCCCCACACACAGTTCAATGTCTTCGCTCTTCAACTGATATTCACCAGGAATCATGGCGAGCCTCCTCAGACAATGGGGTTGTGAACAGTGACCAGCTTGGTGCCGTCGGGAAAGGTTGCTTCAACCTGAACGGACTGAACCATCTCGGCAACGCCTTCCATCACGTCGTCCCGGGTCAGTATCTCGCGGCCGGCACTCATCATGTCTGCAACCGTGCGGCCCTCACGGGCGCCTTCCATAATGGCGCAACTGATCAAGGCTACCGATTCCGGGTAATTCAGCTTGAGCCCTTTTTCCTTACGGCGTTCAGCAAGCAACCCTGCAGTAAAAAGCAGCAGCTTGTCTTTATCTCTTGGTGCTAATTCCATCGCTAACTCCGTAGTCGTCGATGTTGTGCATTGATGCCTTCTAGCCTTTGAAAAGCACAGGCACTGATAATCACCAAAGCTCACGCGCTGGCGTGTAAATTCAGGTCAACCAAATCCTTGGTACCGTGGCCTCATGGCCGGTCAGTCGGGGGCGCAGAACTTCCCGCGCCTGCTGAAACAAGGCCCAGACTTCATTTCGCTCCTGGCCCAGATAGCGAACCAGCAGCACACCACGGCGACAAGTTGCCGCCCAGCGGCTGTTCGCGGGTAGATGCGCTCGCAGGGCCTCGATTGCTTCGTCGGGGTCGATCAGACCTATCGCCCAAAGGGTCGCGTGCACGGTGGCACCGCCCTGCCCCCACTTGCCGGTGAAGCGGCGATGGTTTGGGTCCATTGCCTGTCGTTCCAGCCACAGGGGGCGGCCATCGCGCATCACCTGAAACCGCTGTTCCAAGTGGCCATTAGCAAAAGGAAGGTCACTGGCAGGCCGGCCAAGCCCGAGAATTTCCCAACCCAGGCATTTGGCATTTCCCTCTAGCTCGATCGCGAAGGTTTGCTGGCCTCTGGAACCGTCAAACGCGAGGGTTTCCTGAGGCAGCCATTCCAGCACGCCACCATCCACAACCTTGAGATGGGTGTGCTGGCTCCAGGCAACACCATGGCTGTCCGCGCGGTAGAGTTTATTTGCAGCGGGTGTGGTTAGCAGGGTATGGGCACCTGCCTCAACACTCACATCAATAGTGAGCGCGTCACCACTGACAATGCCACCCGGTGGGTGCAGGAGGTACACATGGCAGCAGCCGTCGCGGCCCTCTGGATAAAACGGCCGCTGCACGCGCAGGGGGCCAAAGTGCTGCGCTTTGACCATGGTGGTAATGCTGGAGCCTCTGACCGATCGGGTGCCAAACCCCAGATTTAAAGACGCAACCCAGTGGCGGTCAGCATCGAAACGATGCCCGGAATCCGCAACCGCCCGATGTTTTTCGGGCGTAAAAGATAATGTCGTCATGCGTTCCAACCCTTTCTTTATGAGCCCAGCGCGACGACGTCACTTGGTTCTCATACAGTGTTCCCACTAAAACAGACTATAAAATCAAGATAGCAGAAGGATTTTGAACGTCCACACGATCGGAGAATATGCAAAAACTACCCATAAAAACAAAGCCCCGTCGGGATCACTCCCGGCGGGGCTTTGGTATTACTCTTACTATTTCGACATCAGGGCATCACGCCTTGCCGAGCGCCGCCTGGCGCTGGCGCTCTTCCTCTTCGATCTGAAGATCTACAGAAGACACCTCGTACTCTTCTGCAAAGCCCGACTCAGGCTCTTTCAGCCACATCAGACAAAGCACCCAACTTATGAACGCACCACCGGCAATGATAAAGAAGAACTGGTTGGGTGTTACGAAAGTGAAGATAGTCAGGTAGACCACGGCACCCACGTTACCGTAAGCACCCGCCATCCCGGATATCTGGCCGGTCAGGCGGCGCTTGATTGACGGGATAATGCCGAAGGTTGCCCCCTCTGCACCCTGCACAAAGAAGGAAGTGAACACAGTAATACCCACGGCAACAATCAATGGCCAGCTGGAGTTAAGCAGCCCCATCAGCGCAAAGCCAACCGAGATACCGAACATGTAGCTGAGCATAACAAACCGACGGTTACCCATACGGTCGGAAACCATACCGCCCATAGGCCGGGCCACCAGGTTCACAAAAGCGAAGGATGCAGCAACCATGCCCGCAGCAGCGGCACTCAGGCTCCAGGTTTCCTCGAAAAACATCGGCAGCATAGAGACAACCGCAAGCTCAGCACCAAAGTTGGCGAAGTAGGTACTGTTCAAGGCTGCAACACTGTTGAACGGGTACTTGTCGTCTTCCGGCACGCCTTTTTTGAGGATAGGCAGGTTCACTCGCAGAATCTGCACAATCTGGTAGAGCACAATGGCAACAATGACTGCGTAAGCAATAACTGCACCGGTCACGCTCAGATAGCCCATGTTCTGGATGCGCCACACCAGAATCGCGAGAACACCAATCAGGGGTATGGTCCACAGAATGAGCTTGACCATATCGCCCCAGGTGCTGACCTCCAGTGCGCTGGCTTTGCGCGGCTTACGGTGCACGGTGCCTGCAGGGCCGTCGGTAACGGCAAACCAATAGTAAACACCGTAAAGCGCCATTACGATGGCACTTTGGGCAATAGCCCAGCGCCAGCCGTCATCGCCGCCATACATTTGCAAGGCGATGGTAGGCAGTGTCAGTGCTGCAGCAGCGGAACCAAAGTTACCCCAGCCCGCGTAGAAGCCCTCGGCAAAGCCGATATCACGCGGCTTGAACCACATAGCTGTCATGTGGATACCCACCACAAAACTTGCACCGATGGAGCTGAGCACCAAACGGCTGACAAGCAGTTGAGTCATGGTGTCGCCAAAGGCGAAGGTGAGTGCCGGAATCGACATCAGAATCATCAGTATGGAGAACACCCGGCGCGGGCCAAAGCGGTCAAGCGCCATGCCTACAATTATGCGGGCAGGAATTGTCAGCGCCACGTTACAGATGGCGAACAAGCGCAGGTCGTCCGGGGTCAGCCAATCGACACTCTTAAGCATACTGGACGCCAGCGGCGCCATGTTGAACCACACATAGAATGTGATAAAAAACGCAATCCAGGTCAGGTGCAGTGCCTTGATCTCTGGGTTTTTGAAGCGAAATACGTCTGCAACTCTCATTTCACCCTCCGGGGGCATAAAGTTCAGTGCCTGGTGCTGTTAGTGACTGGGCAGGATAAGTAGCGGGCATTGCACCCGGCGCGCCAGAAATGAGCTGACCTTGCCGAATGTCATGTAATCCAGTTCGTCCACAAAATAGTTCAGTGAGCGCGCAATCAGGCCCCCGTCCACTTCTTCACTGTGGCGAGCAATAACCAACATGCCGGGCTTAACCTTGTTATCCGCGGCATAGAGCAGCATCTTGCGGGCGTCACCCTCCAGTAGCAGGGTCTCTGAGGCAATCTCTTCTTTCTCGCAAACCTCCTGCGCTTCAAGAAGGTGTCGCTTGAGATCCGTCAATTCTTCCTGAAACATGTCTTCGTTGCTGGCAGTGATATCTCTGGGATTTTCCGCCACAGCAACCAAAGTAATCTGCGGTTTCAGATCGCGAAACATCGTAATCGTCTGAACCAGCGCCAGCTTCGCGTTCCTGGAGCCGTCGTAGGCAATCATGATTTTCATAGTAGTCTCCGAAGGCAGTGATGCCACGCGCGGGCATCGCGCCAATTGATATTGCTCAGCATTAGCCCACAATCCATAGCGGCGTATAATTGATTTATATCAAAACGTGTACCGCATACCCCACCAGAGCAATCAGAGCCCTACCTCCTCACAGAAAAAGCCAGCCTGGAGCTACCACCACCCCACCCTGCTGGAGGTACCCCTAATGCTTTCACACGGAAAAACCGGGTTTTGATATGGTTATAAAAGCCACTAACAAAGGCTGAAAAATGCAGACAGGGAGGGCGGCAGCAATGATCTCACCAACCAGAACACAGCAGCATCGTGCACTCGGCCTTTCCACGCTGGCCTTCACGCTCTGCTTCGCGGTATGGACAATTTTTTCCATTATCGGCATCCGCATCGCG
The DNA here is from genome assembly GCF_002806945.1 of Marinobacter salexigens. Taxonomy (GTDB): domain Bacteria; phylum Pseudomonadota; class Gammaproteobacteria; order Pseudomonadales; family Oleiphilaceae; genus Marinobacter; species Marinobacter salexigens. The sequence goes on along the minus strand of NZ_NIHC01000001.1, from coordinate 554,088 downwards.
GAAGACTTGGGGCTGTCCGACACCCAACTTGGCCTGTTGATGGCCACACCTATTCTGACCGGCTCAATCAGCCGCCTGTTTCTTGGCATCTGGACAGACCGTTACGGTGGGCGCTGGGTGTTTGGCATACTCATGCTGACAACCGCTGCCTGTGTTTATCTGCTCACTTTCGCCACTACCTACCCAATGTTGCTGGTTGGCGCCTTGGGGGTTGGCTTGGCCGGTGGCTCGTTCATTGTGGGCGTTGCCTATGCTGCAGCCTGGTTTGAGCCCGCCCGCCAAGGTACGGCTCTGGGTATTTTCGGCGCGGGTAACGTTGGTTCTGCGGTAACCAACTTTGGCGCACCTTTTCTTCTGGTCGCTTTTGGCTGGGAGACCACCGCTCAGGTCTATGCCTCTGTACTGGCGGTTATGGGCGTGGCCTTTATTTTGCTGGCCAAAGAAGATCCTGTTTCTGCTGGGCGCAAAAAAGACGAACAGCAACGCTCATTCATGGAGCAAATGGAGCCACTGAAAGATCTGCGGGTCTGGCGTTTTGCGCTCTATTATTTCTTTGTGTTCGGGGCCTTTGTGGCCCTGGCGCTCTGGCTCCCCCACTACCTTATCGGCGTTTATGGCCTCGACATAACAACGGCGGGCATGATTGCGGCGCTGTATACCATTCCGGCTTCCCTGTTCCGTATTCTTGGTGGCTGGATGTCTGACCGGTTCGGCGCAAGGCGCGTTATGTACTGGACGTTTATTGCATCGGTGGTCTGCACCTTTCTGTTGAGTTACCCACCTACGGATTATGTGGTACACGGCATTGATGGCGATGTGCGCTTTACTCTGGAAATGACCCTGCCGGTCTTTATTATTCTGATTTTCACCTTGGGCTTTTTCATGTCACTGGGCAAAGCAGCTGTTTACAAGCACATTCCGGTTTACTACCCCATGCACGTGGGTGCTGTGGGCGGGGTAGTGGGCATGATTGGCGGGCTGGGTGGCTTTATCCTGCCTCTGACCTTTGGCGTGCTGAACGATGTTACCGGCATCTGGCAGAGCTGTTTCATGCTTATGTTCGTTATTGTGGCCGCAGCCCTCGCCTGGATGCACTACGCCATACGCTCAGCCGAACGGGTTGAATGGGCCGCAAACCAGGAACAGACAGACCTGCCCGAGCTGGCATCACCACAACTGTTCTACCCACTGAATCGCAACCAGGGCCAAGGAAGAGACACCCGCTCACTACGACCATAAGCGGCTTGGTGAGCGATTCTTGAAATCTCTGTAACAACACTGTTCCAGCGCGGGCCGTGCCATTAGAATTCGCACACCCGATTTCACCTGGAGCAGTAAACCCCATGTCCCTGGAACTTTCACCCACGGCCAGCTTCAACCAGTTGCGCCGTATTGAATCCAGCACGCTCTTTCAGGGCGTAGTGATCGCCATCATCATCCTGTCTGCCCTGACCATAGGCGCGAAAACCTACGACCTGCCGCCGTTGGTGGAACAGTCACTGGGCGTTATGGATGCTGCCATCACTTTGTTTTTCCTGGTCGAAATTCTTTTCCGCTTTGCCGCCAGCCCGGTCAAGCGCCGATTTTTCATGGACGGGTGGAACCTGTTCGATACGCTGGTAGTGATTGGCAGTTTGATTCCTCTGGATAACTCGGAGGCGGTTCTGCTTGGAAGATTGCTGCGGGTGTTCCGTGTGTTGCGCTTGGTCTCTGTGGTGCCGGAGCTGCGATTCCTGATCAACTCCCTGCTCAAAGCCATTCCACGCATGGGTTACATCGCGCTGTTGATGTTCATTATTTTTTACATCTATGCCGCCATGGGCTCTATGTTCTTTGCCAAAGTAGATGAGGATCTCTGGGGCGATGTCGCCATCTCAATGCTCACCCTGTTCCGTGTGGCCACGTTCGAGGATTGGACCGATGTGATGTATGCCACCATGGAGCAGTACCCGCTGAGCTGGGTCTACTACCTGACCTTTATTTTCCTGACGGCGTTCGTATTTTTGAACATGATGATCGGTGCGATTCTGGAGGTAATGAGCGAGGAGCAGAACGCTAAACAGGCTCAACAAGCTCACGACGAGCGGGATGAGATTGTTCAGCAGCTCCACTCGGTTCAACGCAAGTTGGACGAACTGACAGAAAAACTGCAACGCTAGACGAGGGCATGCGGCCCGATTTATGCCTTGCGAGCCACAAACTGAACCACTGCACCTTCACCATCGTGAAGCGGGCCCTCACGAATATCACGGACGAGCTCACGGGAAAGAAGAATCTCGTCGGGCTCAAAAAACTCCTCCAGCTCCTGCTTGCTGAACATCATGGCTTTATTGCCCGGCCCGCCGGTGCCTCGACCTATTTGATCTTCTGTGTAGCCCTCCAGAACCAGATAGCCGCCCGGTTTCAGCGCGTCCTTTGCCATTTGCAGCGAGCGTTTACGGATATCGGTAGGGGTATGGGCAAAGATCATGACAACCGCAGAGTAGATGTCTGTATCCGGGGCATAGGTCGCCAAATCTGCGTGCACCGTCTTCAGAGCTACACCACGGGTTTGCGCCAGCCGGTCGGCCTTTTGTAATCCGACCTCAGACAAGTCCACCGTGGTTACACTGTGCCCCCGCTCTGCGAGATAAACAGCATTGCGCCCCTCTCCCTCGGCGAGGCACAACACCTTGCCTTTGTGTTTATCCAGCTCATATCTATTCCACTGCTCCACCAGAAAAGAGTTTGGCTCTTCCCCGTATACATAGTGTTCGCTACTGAAACGCTCGTCCCACATTGCTTGCTCCGTATAACTGTCAGGAAATCACCCCATAGACTTTGGGCTTTTTCTTACTGGCTTCACTGAGTCAGAAAATGACGGGCTTTGCCATGGCAAGGTGAAGAATGGCAGATACCTGCACCAAGGCCAGAATTGCGGCAACAACTCGAACCGGGCGTGATACAGTGACTTTCAGGGCGAAAAGCCCGGCGGCGATGTAGCCCAGCAGCAATACAATTTTGGCCAGAATCCAGCCTTGCTCCAGGGGATTCCAGCCGCCCACAAACAGCAGGCTGATGGCAGCGACCAGCAGAACAGTGTCGTTGGCATGGGGAATCCAGCGCAGTGGGGTCTGGCGCCAGCCGGGCCGACCCACGGCGTCCATCAGCAGTCTCAGTGTAAACAGGACAACCGTGAGATAGGCTGTGGTCATGTGGAGGTGCTTCAAAATCATGTATGAGTTCATAAACCATTCCATTGTGAATCAAAACGATAGCGGCATTGTACGCAAAGATACCACCAACCGGGTATGTTATTTCCAGCCGCACACGATTAACATATAACTCACATATATGTATTAGCAGGAACCAACATGCAGGCTATCCCCACTTCAGCTCAATCCGGCTCCGCCAGCGTCAGTCAACTATTCGGCTACCCATTCCGGATCTTCTTTCTGTCAATGACAGTACTGGCGCTGTTAACTATACCTCTCTGGGTTTTGCAGGTGACCGGCGTTATCAACCTGCCTCTGGCCATGCCAGGGCTGTTCTGGCATCAACATGAAATGCTGTTTGGTTTTCTGACCGCAGCCATTGCAGGTTTTTTGCTGACGGCGGTCTGTGTCTGGACTCAGACTGAGCGCACCCATGGCTTCCGGCTGGTCTTGCTCTGGGGGGTCTGGCTGGCAGGCCGATTGTTGCTGGCATTGGGGGCAGATTTGCCCGACTGGCTGGTGCAGGGGGTCAACCTGGCCTTCCTGCCGCTGGTGATGCTGGATGCCGGCTGGCGCGTTTGGCAGGCAAGACAAAAACGTCAGTTCATGCTCCTGGTGGTTCTGGGCTTGCTATGGCTGATGCAGATAGGCTTTGTTACTCGCCTGGACATGACCTACAGCCACGGGGCATTGATTGCTGCGATGGCGCTTATCAGCATTGTCGGGGGGCGCATAACGCCTGCTTTTACAACCGGCTGGCTCCGCCAGCGGGGACTTAATGCTGACGCTGTAAAAAACATCCCGGCGCTGGATATGGCGTCACTGTTCTCCATGATTCTGCTTATGGCCTCTCTGGTGACCGGCTGGCAAGCCCTCACCGGCATATTGGCGACCCTTGCCGGCACGCTTGTGCTGATTCGGCTCGCTAACTGGAAGGGCTGGCTGGCTCGTAAAGAGCCCCTGCTATGGGTGCTTCACCTGTCCATTCTTTGGGTACCGGTTTCACTGTACCTTCTCGCAGGTACCATTTTTGCTGGCTGGCCTTCTAACGCATGGAGCCATGCGGCAGGCACGGGCGCTATCAGCTGCCTCATTCTGGGCGTTATCGCCCGGGTAACACTAGGCCATACTGGCCGCCCCCTGGTATTGCCAAAAGGCATGGTTACCGCATTCATTGCGATTCAACTGGCGGCGGTGATCCGTGTGCTAACTGCATTCGACATCATTGCCTGGCACCCGGGGATTGGCAGTAGCAGCCTGCTTTGGATTTTTGCCTTTGCCATGTTCCTGGTGCGCTACACCAAAATACTCGCAAGCCCCAGGCCCGATGGCCGCACAGGCTGATGTGAAGCGCACTCTATACCAGCCTATCCAACAAATAGGGCAAGCGCACAAACGCTTGCCCTATTTGTTTTTAGCTCTCCCTGAGGGCTGGCTTGCTTGCAACTTCTGCACTTAAACGTCAATCATCCACTAATGGTCAATAGCGACTCGCGAAATAACAGCTAAAGTAACAATAAATCATTCTGCAATAGAGACGACGGCACTATGAACCCGGATCATTTTGACAAAGAAGACCTGATTAAGTGTGGTCATGGCAAACTTTTCCCGGGCGCCACTCGGCTGCCCATTGATGAGATGCTGATGGTTGACCGTGTTACCCACGTAGGCGCGGATGACGGCCTTTACGGTAAAGGCAGCCTGGTGGCTGAGCTGGATATCAATCCCGACCTATGGTTTTTCAAAGTGCACTTTGTGGATGACCCGGTCATGCCTGGTTGCCTGGGCCTCGATGCCATGTGGCAGTTGGTGGGTTTTTTCCTGGCGTGGGGCGGCAGTGAAGGTAAAGGTCGTGCTCTGGGCTCGGGAGAGGTGAAGTTTACCGGCCAGGTTCTCCCCACCAACAAAAAGGTAACATACTACCTCGACCTCAAACGCGTAATCCGTCGGAAGCTTACAATGGCTATTGCCGATGGACGCATGGAAGTGGATGGTAAAGAAATATACACCGCCAAAGACCTGCGGGTTGGCGTATTCTCTTCCACCGATGATTTTTAGGAGTTAGCAAGATGCGGCGTGTTGTTATCACCGGTATGGGGATTGTCTCCAGCCTTGGAACCAATCAAAAAGAAGTCACGCGCTCCCTGAAGGAGTCCATTCCCGGGATCGCTTTCAGTGAAGAAGCCCGTGACAACGGCCTGCGCAGCCACGTATGCGGCCAAATCAATCTGAATCTTCCCGAACTGATTGATCGCAAGCTATTGCGCTTCATGTGCCCGGCTGCTGCTTACACGTATCTCGCATCCTGTGAAGCCATTGAGCAAGCCGGACTGACCAAGGAGCACCTTACAGCCAACAGCACCGGCGCTGTTTTCGGCACCGGCGGCGCGTCCACGGTTGAACTGCTGGATGCGATCGACACCCATCGCGCCAAAGGCATACGCCGGGTTGGCCCCTATCGGGTGCCCCGCACCATGGGCAGCGCAATCAACGCCTCGATCGCAACGGCGTTTGGCATTACTGGTATCAACTACGGCATTACTTCAGCTTGTGCCACCAGCGCCCACTCCATCGGCCATGCTGCGGATCAGATCGCTCTGGGACGTCAGGATGTGATGCTTGCCGGAGGCGGCGAGGATATCCACTGGACCTTGAGCCTGATGTTTGATGCCATGGGCGCGCTTTCAACCAAGTACAACGATACTCCTGAAAAGGCATCCCGCACTTACGATGCGGACCGCGATGGCTTTGTTATCTCCGGCGGCGGCGGTACTCTGGTGCTTGAGGCCCTAGAGCATGCCGAGGCCCGCGGTGCGAACATTATTGCGGAACTGGTCGGTTTCGGTGCCACATCAGACGGCGCCGACATGGTTGCCCCCAGCGGCGAAGGTGCCATACGCTGCATGCAGCAAGCCATGAAAAACCTGGATGGCGAGATCAACTACATCAATACCCACGGCACCAGCACACCTGCTGGCGACGTAACAGAATTGAAAGCCCTGAAAGAGACCTTTGGCGACAAGATTCCACCGTTAAGCTCCAGCAAACCCCTTTGTGGCCACGCGCTTGGCGCAGCCGGGGTTCATGAGGCCATTTACAGCCTGATTATGCAGCGGGATGGATTTATCGCGCCGTCAGCCAACATCGACACTCTGGATGAAGGCGCCGAGGGATACCCGATCGTTCGTGAACGACTGGACAACCAGAATCTGGATCTCGTTATGAGCAACAGCTTTGGCTTTGGTGGCACCAACGCGACACTGGTATTCAAAAAGTTCTGATTTATTGCAATTCCAAGCTCAGGAAAGCCTGACAGAGCGATATTCAGCCGGGGAAGTTCCCATCCAGCGTTTGAATGCCCGGCTGAATGCGCTCAACTCTGAAAACCCGAGTTGCTCAGCAATTTCCACCAGCGGCTTGGTTCTATCCTGCATGTAAGTCAGCGCCTGCTTACGGCGCACATCCTCAAGCAAACGGGCAAAGGTTACACCTTCCTGCTTCAATTTCTTGTGAAGCGTGTACCGACTCATATGCAACTGAGACGCCACCACCTCAACACCCACCTTGCCTCGGGCAAGCTGAATACTGATCAGCGAACTTACTCTGTTACCCAGCGAAACCCGCACCACCTCTTGGTTCAGAGGTTCTGATGCCATCTTTCTATCCTCCAGATTCATAAACGTTCAGTCTCCCGTCACAACTTACAGCGTACACATGTTAGCTGAAAACAATCAATAAGACGTTTGAGCAGGATCAAGGGAATGTGAAACGACCTCCGGCAAAATAGCCCACCACTGATTTACCCGGAGCCCACATGAACATCCCGGAACTGCTGGCGCCCGCCGGCACCCCAGAACACCTGGAAACCGCTTTTGCCTATGGCGCTGACGCAGTCTATGCCGGCCAGCCCCGCTACTCCCTGCGGGTTCGCAACAACAGCTTCAAAGACACCGCTGCACTGGGCGCTGGCATCCAGCGAGCCCACGCTCTGGGCAAACAGTTTTATCTGGTTTCAAACATTGCTCCCCATAACGACAAGGTGCGCTCTTACCTGAGAGATCTGGAGCCAGTACTCGAGCACAAACCGGATGCATTGATCATGTCCGACCCGGGCCTGATCATGCTGGTACGGGAAAAGTGGCCAGAACAACCCATACACCTGTCTGTTCAAGCCAATGCCGTGAATTGGGCAACGGTAGAGTTCTGGCGGCGGCAGGGCATCAGCCGAGTGATTTTGTCCAGGGAGCTGGGGTTGGGAGAAATTCGTGATATCCGTGAAAAAGTTCCCCAAATGGAACTGGAAGTATTCGTGCATGGCGCCCTTTGCATGGCCTACTCCGGTCGCTGCTTGCTTTCCGGCTACATGAACCACAGAGATGCCAACCAAGGTGCCTGCACCAATGCCTGCCGCTGGAACTACAAGGAAGTTGCCCATACCCAGGACCAAGCCGGCGACCTGATTGCCACATCAGCCCAAAACGGTACCAACAGCGCAGTACAAAACTACGAGCCGAAAGAAATCCTTCTGGAAGAGCCCAACCGCCCTGGCAGCTACATTCCTGCTTATGAGGATGAGCACGGCACCTATATCATGAACTCTCGCGACTTGAGGGCAGTGCAACACGTAGCTGAATTGGCGGCCATGGGCGTACACTCCCTGAAAATCGAAGGTCGCACCAAAAGTACCTACTACGTTGCCCGCACCACGCAGGTCTACCGCAACGCCATTGACCAGGCTGCCCAAGGCAAGCCGTTTGATATGAGCCTGATGAATGAACTGGAGGCTCTTTCCAACCGCGGCTACACCGAAGGCTTTCTTCGCAGGCACTTGCCTCAGGAGTACCAGACCTATGAACAAGGTTCATCCTTCCTGGGCACTCAACAAGTGGTTGGCACAATACTCGAGGCCGATGACCAGTGGCTTACAATTAACGTGAAAAACAAATTTGCACCTGGCGATCAGCTTGAACTCATCACCCCCTCAGGCAACCTGCAGTTCTCAATTCCGGCCATGGAAAACCGCAATGGCGTGAGTATGGATTGTGCTCCCGGTAGCGGGCACATCGTTCGCATCCCCCGCCCGACCGGCACCCCTGAAGCATTTGATTACAGCTACCTCACCCGCATTTTGCCGCCACAAAGCTAACACTCCCTCTGGGTTTGCAGCTCCGTATATACGCTTATCAAACACGCGCTACACCCGCCAGACTTAGCGTCTGGCGGGTGTATTGCGATATACTTGATCATCCCTACATTTAATACCTGACTAATTTAGTCTGGTATTGTACAATTACGACTCATAAGCAACAGATCAGGCCCCGCAACCCAGTCTTGGTTGCCGGCAAATCAAAGGGCCATAGAGCCCGCGAGAGAGAATACGGAGTGACGATCATGACGACCGCCAACAAAGAGGTGAACGAACTGATCAAACGGGAATACGAACACGGTTTCGTAACAGACATCGAAGTAGATACCTTCGAGCCCGGTTTGAATGAAGACGTTATCACCCGCCTTTCTGAAATCAAGAAAGAGCCGCAGTTCATGCTGGAATGGCGCCTCAAGGCCTATCGTCGCTGGCTTGAAATGGAAGAGCCCGACTGGGCGCACTTGGGCTACGAAAGAATCGATTACAACGACATTTCCTACTACTCGGCCCCGAAACGCAAAGAAGATATGCCTCAGAGCCTTGACGAGGTAGATCCCGAGCTGCTGAGAACCTACGAGCGGCTGGGCATCCCTCTGCACGAGCACGCAAAGCTCGCCGGCGTAGCCGTCGATGCGGTGTTCGATTCAGTATCGGTAGCCACCACCTTCAAAGAACCACTCGCAAAAGCAGGCGTCATCTTTTGCTCCATCTCAGAAGCGGTACGCGATTACCCTGAGCTGGTGCAAAAATATCTGGGCACGGTTGTTCCCCACACAGACAACTTCTTTGCCGGTCTCAACGCTGCAGTCTTCTCCGACGGAACCTTTGTATACGTTCCGAAAGGCGTTCGCTGCCCCATGGAACTGTCCACCTACTTCCGCATTAACGCGGCCAACACCGGTCAATTCGAGCGCACACTGATCATTGCCGATGAAGGCAGTTACGTGAGCTATCTGGAAGGCTGCACCGCCCCAATGCGCGATGAAAACCAGCTGCACGCTGCGGTAGTTGAATTGGTCGCGCTGGACAATGCCGAGATCAAGTACTCCACGGTACAAAACTGGTACCCGGGCGATGAAAACGGCAAAGGCGGCATCTACAACTTTGTAACCAAGCGCGCGGCCTGTATTGGCAAGAACTCCAAAGTTTCCTGGACACAGGTAGAAACCGGTTCGGCGGTTACCTGGAAGTACCCAAGCTGCATCCTGCGTGGTGAAGGCAGCGTTGGTGAGTTCTACTCTGTGGCCCTCACCCACAACTACCAGCAGGCCGACACCGGCACCAAGATGATCCACCTGGGCAAGAACACCACCAGCACCATCATCTCCAAAGGTATTTCGGCGGGTAAAAGCTCCAACGTTTATCGCGGCCTGGTCAAGTTTGGCCCCCGTGCGGAAGGCGCTCGTAACTTTACCGAGTGTGATTCGCTGCTGATCGGCGACCAGTGCGGAGCCCATACCTTCCCGTACATTGAGAGCCTGAACAAATCAGCCATCGTTGAGCACGAGGCCACAACGTCAAAAGTGAGCGATGAGCAGATGTTCCTTTGCCGCCAGCGCGGTATCGATATGGAGCGGGCCGTTTCCATGATTGTGAACGGTTTCTGCAAGGACGTTTTCAGGGAGCTCCCCATGGAGTTTGCGGTTGAGGCCGGCAAGCTTCTTGAAGTTAGCCTCGAAGGTTCTGTTGGTTAATTTACATACACAGATTTTTCAGATTAAAGAGAGAAGCCACAAATGCTGAGCATCAAAAACCTGCACGCATCCGTTGAGGACAAAGAAATCCTCAAGGGCATCAACCTGGACATCAAAGCCGGGGAAGTACATGCCATTATGGGCCCGAACGGTTCAGGCAAAAGCACGCTCGCCCAAGTGCTTGCAGGCAACGACGCATTTGAAGTCACCTCAGGCAGCGTCACCATGAACGATGAAGACCTGCTGGAGAAAGCAACCGAAGAGCGAGCACGGGACGGTGTATTCCTGGCGTTTCAGTACCCAGTAGAGATTCCGGGCGTTAGCAACCTGCAGTTCATGCGCACCTCTGTAAACGCCTTGCGCCACCACAGAGGCGAGTCAGAAATGAACGCCGCTGAGTTTATGAAGCTGGCGCGAGAAGTGTCCAAACAGGTAGATCTGGACCCTGCATTTCTCAAGCGCGGCGTAAACGAAGGTTTTTCCGGTGGTGAGAAAAAGCGTAACGAAATCATGCAAGCCCTGATGCTGCAGCCTAAGCTGGCGATTCTGGACGAAACCGACTCCGGCCTCGACATCGACGCCCTCAAGGTCGTTTCAGACGGTGTTAACGCTCTTCGTGCCGAGGACCGGGCCATCTTGATGGTGACTCACTACCAACGTCTACTCGACCATATTGTTCCGGACTTTGTACACGTTCTGGCCGAAGGCAAGATCGTGAAATCCGGTGGTCCAGAATTGGCTCTGGAACTGGAAGAGCGCGGTTACGCTTGGCTTGGCATCAAGGAAGACGAAACTGCAGCCAGCTCAGCCAACTAAGGAGATCGCGGAATGAAACCAGCACCAATTCTTCTTTCCACCGCGTTCCTGCATCCGGCTGGCCAGGCACTGCCTGAGCCCCTGCTTGCCCTGCGCAAACAGCGTGGCGCTGCCCTGGTCGACATGCCCATGCCAACGCGGAAAACGGAAAACTGGAAATACTCCAGCAAGTACCTGAAGTTGACCGACGAGATGGCCATCTCTTTGCCTACAGAGGGCAAAACTGGCAGCGCTCTTGCGGTACCCGGCTACAAAGTGGTTTTCATCAATGGCGTAGTAGTACCAGAAGCCAGTGAATACCCGGATCTGGACAACATTCTTATCCAGCGCTTTGGCGATCTTTCTGATGCCGAAGCCAGTGAATTGGCAGAGCGCCTGGACAGCACCCTGGACGCGAAAGCCGTGCAGTTTGCCGGCCTCAACTCAGCCCGCTTTGAAGATGGCTTGATCATTCGCCTGAAACCGGGCGCGGTTCTTGATCAGCCACTGTTCATCATCCATGAAGTGACTGCAGACGCCAGTGGATCTGCCTTCCCGCGCATTTTTGTGGATGCTGGCCCTAACAGCCAGATCACCTTGGTTGAAGAATACATTTCCAGCGGCCAGGAATCTGTGTTCGTGAACTCTGTAACCGAGTTCGTTCTTGCCGAAGGCGCAAATGTTACCAACATCCGCCTGAGCATGGACGGCGACACGGTTCAGCACATTGGCGCCACCGGCGTAACCCAGCAGCGCAGCTCCCGCTTCGAAAGCCACTGCGTAGGCTTTGGCGGCCCCCTGAGGCGCCACGACCTGCGGGTTCGGCTGGAAGGCAAAGGCGCTGAATGCAAACTTAACGGCGTTGTTGTCACCCAGGGCACACAGCACTACGACAACCACACCACCATTGAGCACGTATCGCCCAACTGCAACAGTGAAGAAACCTATCGCAACATTGCAACGGACAAGTCTCATGTAGTGTTCAACGGCAGGATCCATATTCATCCGGATGCTCAAAAATCCTACGCGAATATGCACAACAAAAACCTGCTGCTCTCCACTGGCGCAGAAATCGATACCAAGCCAGAACTGGAAATCTACGCCGATGACGTAAAGTGTGCCCACGGCGCAACCATCGGCCAGCTTGATGAAGAGTCTTTGTTCTACCTGATTTCACGGGGCATCGGCCGCCGGGAAGCCAACGTTCTTCTGACACTGGCCTTCATCAACGAACTGGTTGCCCAGATTCCGGTAGATGCCGTAAAAGACACGGTACAAATCCGCCTGAACCAGTTTTTTGACCAAGTATTCCTGGAGGGCTAAACCGGTATGAACGACCTGTCCGTGGCAAACACAACTATACAGAAGGCGTTTGACGTAGAAGCCATACGCCGTGACTTCCCTATCCTGTCGCAACAGGTAAACGGGAAGCCGTTGGTGTATCTGGACAACGGCGCGTCGGCACAAAAGCCCCTCGCTGTTCTGGATGCCATGGATCGTTATTACCGGGAAATGCACTCCAACGTTCACCGGGGTGCCCACACCCTTGGTGACCGTGCTACAACGGCATTCGAAGGCGCCCGGGAAACCGTTCGCAGCTTTCTGAATGCAGGCAGTACGCAGGAAGTCATCTGGACAAAGGGCACCACTGAGGCCATCAATCTGGTGGCGAATGGCTTGGCACCGAAGCTCAAAGCTGGTGACGAGATTCTGGTAAGCCACATGGAGCACCATGCCAACATAGTGCCCTGGCAAATGATTGCCGAGCGCACGGGTGCAAAAGTGGTGCCCATACAGGTTACGCCTGCCGGTGAACTGGACCAGGATTCATTCAACAGCTTGCTGAATGATCGCACCCGCGTGCTGGCCGTCGCCCATGTTTCCAACGTGCTGGGTACGATTAACCCAGTCGCCGAGATGATTGCTCAGGCCAAAGCCCGTGGTGTAATCACTCTACTCGATGGTGCACAGGCCGTACCTCACTTCCAGCCGGATGTGCAGGCACTGGATTGTGACTTCTATGTATTTTCATCTCATAAGCTGTTTGGCCCAACCGGCATTGGCGTGCTTTATGGAAAAGCCGCTCTGCTGGAAGAGATGCCCCCATACCAGGGCGGCGGCGAGATGATTGAGCGTGTGTCCTTTGAGCGCACCACCTGGAACGTTTTACCTTACAAGTTTGAGGCTGGCACACCGGCAATCGCTGAGGCCGTTGGCCTGGCCGCAGCTATCGACTACCTGAGCAGTCTCGACAGGGCAGCCATGGAAGCAGCGGAGAATGCCTTACTGGAGCGCGCCAACCAACTGGTTGAGACGGTTCCGGGCATGAGCGTTATTGGCACCGCCAAGCAAAAAGTTCCCGTGATGTCCTTTAAAATCGACGGCTTGCACCCCAGTGATATAGGTACACTGCTAGACCAGCAGGGTATTGCGATTCGCACTGGCCACCACTGTGCCATGCCACTAATGGATTTCTATGGAGTTCCCGGTACAGCACGGGCCTCCTTTGCGTTCTACAATACATTGGACGAGGTGGAGCAATTGTTTACCGCCTTACAGAAAGTCCAGCGCCTGTTTGCCTGATGGAGGAGACACCATGACAGCCGAAGTCTTCACACCGACCGTAGGTGTCACAATGACACCCAGTGCCGTCAAGCACGTACGCAAGCAACTCGACAAAGCAACGAGCGCCAAAGGTATACGGTTAGCGATTCGAAAAAGCGGATGTTCCGGCTTCAAATACGAAACCCAGTGGGTGGACGAAGCCTCATCTGACGACAAGATATTCCACATTGATGGCGTAGATGTGTTTGTGAAAGAGGAACACCTGGCCATGGTGAATGGCATAGAGATCGACTTCGTTACCGAAGGCGTGAACTCCATGTTCCAATTCCGCAATCCAAATGCCACTGCTGAGTGCGGGTGTGGTGAGAGTTTTACAGTAAGTTGAGGTTAACCAGGCATGCAAGAACGCGAAGTCGTCCTGACCAAACGCGAGGTGGAAGCCCGCCTTGTTCCTGTTGGAACAGAAATCATGATTCCGGCAGACAGTTTTGTAACCATCACCCAGTCTCTGGGCGGTACCTTTACGGTTGCCGTTAACGGCAACCTCGCCCGCATAGAAGGCCACAATGCCGATGCTCTGGGCAAGGAGCCACTGCAAAGCAGCTTTGAAACACCAGAAGACGGAACGATTAATGAGAACCAGGTGTGGGAAGCCATTCGCAACTGCTACGACCCGGAAATTCCGGTGAACGTAGTGGATCTGGGTCTGATTTACGAATGCCGCATTGAAAACGATACGCCAGAGGGCAACCATGTCTTCATCCTGATGACCCTCACAGCCGCCGGCTGTGGCATGGGCCCCGTCATTACGGAAGACGTGAAAACCAAGGTTGAGCACGTTCCCAACGTAGACAAGGTAACCGTAGAGCTAACCTTTGATCCACCTTGGAACAACGACATGCTGACCGACGAAGCCAAACTCGAATTGGGAATGTTGTAAATGCCAGCAACAGAACAGGATTTCCTGAACAATCCGCTTGGGGAAAACCCAACTCTGGAAGACGTGCTGGACGGCTTTGAGTTTCTGGACGACTGGGAAGATCGCTACGCGTTCATTATTGATCTTGGAAAACAGCTACCGGCTTTTCCGGACGATGCCCGGATTGAAGAGAATTACGTTCATGGCTGCCAGAGCCAGGTCTGGCTGATCTCCCACTTTCATGAAGCCAGCGGCAAGCTCTACCTGCTGATCGATTCCGATGCCATGATCGTGCGTGGCCTTGCGGCCATGATTCTGATTGCTCTGAACGGCAAAACCCCAAGAGACCTGCTGGCCACAGATATAGACGAGCTTTTTGAACGACTGGACCTGTTTCGCCACATCTCCCCCACCCGTGGCAACGGCCTACGCTCCATGGTTGGCAAGATTCGGGATATTGCGGCAGCTGAAACGGCGGCCTGATTCCTGATCAGCTCACGTTTGATTGTGTGCTACCAGATTATGGCAATATCGTCCCGCTGAATGTTGATCTGCCCACCAACGCGGGGCATGCTGCCGTTGCTGAAGTCCGGATGAACATTATTCAGAGTGACCGCCACCTGGCTGTCACTGAGCTCCGGTGTACCTCCCAAAGAATCAAAGTACCGGGCACTGCGATACAAGTGCAGCTCATCTCCGGGCCTCAAACCTGCCGTCGCACCAGAATCCAGTGTAACCTGCTGACCATTCACCCGGGTAATCCGCGCCATAAATGGCTGACACGCCAAAGCGTCGGTTACTGCCTGCCCCATATCTCCAAGAACACCAGCAACTGCTTCGCCATAATGGGTTTTACGAAACCCTTCCGAGCCAAAACCCGCAGAACTGCCGGAGCCCGCATTCCAAACAGCGGCCGTTTCAAAATGTTGCTGGTAAACAGGTGAGCCACTGAAGCCGTCAAGAACAACAAGATCGACAGCGAACCTCCGGCGCATGTCAGCAGCTCCGATACTTCTCTGCATCTTGTCCAAAACAGACGTACCCCAGGCCGCAGGATCAGCAACGCCAAGATCCCGTATAACACCCGCCACTACAAACTGGACGCCCATTTCTCGAGCCACCTGAACTACATTAGTAAGCTGGTTGGTGCCCTGCTGCAGTGTTGGTGCATTCAGAAGATCGGGAAAAAGACGGAAGGTGGATGCAGAAAACACCTGTAAGCTGCCAGCCTCCCGCAGGCTTTGTTGCAGCTGCTGAGGCAGGATTTCACCAGCATCATCAAGACGCCCTACCCGGGCCTGCTCCGGATACAAAAGCGGGAACCCGGTTACCGCCACCCGTTTTTTCAACCGTCCCGCTTCTCCACCGCCACAACTGGCCTGCCCGGCAGAGATGTCTCCCCGAACTGTCACACGCAAAAGATTGCCGCTGCGATGCTCATCAATCACTTTTACATTCCGCGCCCTGGCGCTCGAGGCCAGGCGCATTCTGGATTCGGTAAGAACACCATTTTCCATGGTGTCTCTGGTACTCACCTGTGCTTCAAACTGAAGCGCAAGGTCGCGCATGGCCGCATTGCGGGCTTCCGCCCGGGCTGTTGTGAGGTCTTCATTGTGGATGCTAGCGTGGCCTACACCTTCCAGAACAATCGCCTGAGCGTTGGCAACCAGCATTAGCGGCAGCAGTGCACACCACAGTGACAACCAAACAAACTGCTTCATTAACCCACGCATTGTTTCATACCCGCTTTTCCAAATTCGCCACACTTTCGGGGCCACCCGTCCGGCATCAATACAAACCGGCCGGGCCGGCAATATCAGTCGAGCCCAAAATATCAGTCCAGATAGTACAAGGAGTCGACGTTTTTGCTCTGAACATCACCCGCACTGTCGTTGTAGCTGGGCATGGGTATAGGGCAAAGGTCCTGTACCTGATCGGCGTCTACTTTAGCCACACATGCCCGGAAGCGTGGCTCCAGTTTCAGTTCCATTACGGTCTCGACCACCCCATCACTGTGTTCGTTAACAGCAACCATTTTTGCACCACGAATGTAGCTATCCACGTACGTTCGGAAGTTGTCATTACGCAGAACAAAATCATTCACAGTAGCGCTGCCATAAACCACCGTGCCATACACCCGTTCCGCAAGATTTCTGTACGCATCCATTTGAGATGCACGGCGCGCCATCAAGCGCTTACGAGTGTTCAGGCGGTCTTTGCTGGCGTCTTCATAGGTACCAAACCCGCTAACCCGAACTGTAATGGGATCAAGCCGGGGTTCGCTTTTCGCTGTGCTTCTACCGCTGTCCCGATACCCGCCAACAGGTGCGCACGCAGCCAACGTGAAAGCCAACAAGGGAATAACTATCCAGCGAATGGCCATTTTTTGCCTCCAGAATTCATTTCCTTGGTCTCATGAAAAATTCACGCCAGTTTTCCTAACGCGCTGTTTAAAAGGCCTTTCTACGCCACAGCAGCATAGTTGCATGCTAAACCGGCAAATATCTGCCTCCGCTTACACATTGAGAACAAACCGTTACCGGTTATGCCGTGTTCCCGTACGGATATTGCTCTAACCTTTCAGCACTCTCATTGTTCACATCCACACTCTTATCTCCAAGGTACCGAAATGCATCAACACCGCCTGTCCAGACTGTTTATTGCCGTGGGCTTGTCCGTTGCAACCTCCTCAGCGCTCGCTGGTCCACAAGCGTTCATGTCGTCACGTTCCTTTGCCATGGGGGGCACTGGTGTAGCCATTGCTCACCCAGCCTCAGCCACTTCTGCAAACCCAGCGATGATGGCCGCCGACCAGCACGATTGGGCTGATGATTTTGGTCTCATGCTGCCGTCTGTCAACGTGCGGGTTGCGGATGAAGAAGAAACCATTGATCAGATTGATGATATCCAGGACTCAATTGACGGGCTTGAGAGCGCTATCAGCTTAAATAATTCAACCGAAACTCAAAAGCAGGCGGGGCAGTTGCGTGAACAACTTGCCGGATTTGATAGAGACACCGTCCGAGGCAACCTCGGCCTGGGCTTTGCTGTTGCTGTTCCCGGAAAGACAATTTCCATGGGCGTGTTCACCAACGGCAATCTGACTGCAACAGCCAGGGGAGAGTACGACGAAAGTGACAACGCAATACTGGAAGATATTGAAAACGGCACGGTGACCTCTCTCCCTGGCGGCACTCTGACATTAAATTCCCGCGGAAAGGTCCTTGCTTCGGCGGTGATAGAGGCAGGCATAAGCTTTGCTCACGCTTTGGAGCTGAGTAATGGTGAAACTCTCCAGCTGGGTTTTTCCCCAAAATACGTAAAGCTGCAAACGTTCCAATACACGGAAACCGTTTCCGGTTTTGATGACAACGATTTCGACAGTGATGATTCGCAAACTGAAAAGAGCGGCTTTAACCTCGATATAGGTGCTGCTTATGCGTTCGGAGATGAAAAGCAGTGGAGCGCAGGAATCCTGGTAAAAAACCTGATTCCCATGAAGCTGGATTCTGCAGCAAGCCGGGCAGATCTGGACGAGAAAGTACGCACCCTCAAGCTAGACCCAATGGCAACCGTAGGCCTCGCCCACAAAAGTGCCTACCACGTTGTAACAGCGGAAATTGATCTAACCAAGAAAGAAGCTTTTGGCTTTGAAGACGACACCCAATGGCTCGCTCTGGGTGCAGAATTTGACGCTTTCCGCTACGCCCAGCTTCGCGCCGGTGTTCGCTACAACCTGGCAAGTAACGACGACAACGACGGCATTGCAGAAGAAACCCAGTTCACCGCGGGCCTGGGGCTCAACTTGATGGGCGTGCGTTTTGATCTTGGTGCCCTGTTCAGTGATGCGGACATAGGCGCTGCGCTGGAGCTGGGCACCTCTTTCTAGTCATAGCGAAACGCCGCTTCATGGGTCAGACAAGCCAAACCGAACGTATGGGTTTGCCTGGCCCGCCCGGGAAAAGGATAATTCCCGGATACTTCTCTGAAAGGAACCCCACCCCTCATGCAAACCTATCTGGTTGGCGGCGCTGTTCGCGATGAGTTACTTGGCCTGGAAGTCAAAGATCGAGACTGGGTGGTCGTCGGCGCAACTCCGGAACAAATGCTTACTCAAGGTTTTACCCAGGTAGGTTCAGACTTTCCTGTGTTTTTGCATCCTAAAACCCATGAGGAATACGCCCTCGCCCGCACGGAGCGCAAACAGGGGCATGGCTATCACGGCTTCTCTGTTTACAGTGCCCCGGATGTCACTCTGGAAGAAGACCTAATGCGCAGGGATCTCACCATAAATGCCATGGCGCGCTCAGACGCAGGTGAGCTGATCGACCCCTTCAATGGCCGTAAAGACCTTGAGGCACGAGAGCTGCGTCATGTCTCGCTGGCGTTTAAAGAAGACCCCTTGAGAATTTTGCGAACCGCACGGTTTGCTGCGCGCTTTCAGCCTCTTGGTTTTGGTGTTTGTGCAGAAACCATGGAGCTGATGCGCTCTATGGTTGCCGAGGGCGAGGTGGAGCATCTGGTGGCTGAGCGAGTATGGCAGGAGATTCAGAGGGCTCTCCACGAGAATTCACCGGGCACTTTTTTTCAAGTGCTGCGAGACTGCGGCGCGCTTGCTGTATTGATTCCGGAACTGCAGCCAGAGCCTCATTTCCGTGCCGCCATTAACGCACTGCAATGCGTTCATGCCAGTGATGGCTCAACAGCAGAGCGTTTTGCCGCCTTGTTCTGCGCGCTTGATGAGGCCGCGTCTACAAAAAGAACCAAGGCCTTGAAAGCACCCAATGACTGCCAGCAACTTACCCGCTTGCTGGCTATTTTTATCCCTGCACTCAAGCAGCTTGATTCAGAGCGGCCAGATGCCGACACCCTGCTTGGGCTACTGGAGAAAGCCGACCTGTGGCGTCGGCCTGAGCGGTTTTCACTGCTACTCAATGCGGTGGAATGCACCCTTGAACCCAAAAACCAGCGGCAACTGGACATTCTTAAATGCGCTGCAGATGCCACACAAGGCGTTGACCCGAAGGCTCTGATGGAGCAAGGCTTTTTGGGGAAAGAACTGGGTAACGCAATCCAGACTGTGCGTCTGGCGCGTATAACCCAGGCAATCTGCAGTTCAACTTCCTGAGGAGCCAATATGCCTGAAAGCACACCTGTTGCTCTGATTACCGGGTCTGCCCACCGCCTTGGGGCTCGCACAGCACAAATGCTCCACAAACGGGGCTGGAACCTGGCTATTCATTATCGCAGCCGTGAAGACCAGGCATTGGAAGTAGTGGAAGCCATGAACCGCCAGCGTCCGAACTCGGCCACCGCACTGCAAGCCGATCTGAGCAAAATGTCTGACACCCAGCGCTTGGGCCACGAGGCCATGGCGCAATGGGGCCGGCTAGATGCACTGGTAAACAACGCGTCCGTTTTCTACCCAAACCCAACACCGGAAGCCACGGAAGACGACTGGGATAGCATCATGCACACTAATCTGAAGGCTCCGTTCTTTCTGCTTCAGGCCTGCCTGCCTTCTCTGCGGGAAAACACAGGCAGCGTGGTGAACCTTATTGATATCTATAGTGATAAGCCGCTGGCCAACCACCCTCTATACTGTGTCAGCAAAGCTGGCCTGGCCGCCCTTACCCGCTCCTGGGCCAAGGATCTGGCCCCAGAAGTGCGTGTAAATGGGGTATCTCCCGGAGCCATTTTGTGGCCTGAAGGCGATGCAAGTGTTGATTCCGAATACCAAAGTACAATACTGGCAAAAACGCCCTTGAACCGCACCGGCACGCCAGATGATATTGCCCGTACCATTGTGTTTCTGCTTGAAGATGCGCCTTTTATTACTGGCCAAATTATTTCTGTGGATGGCGGGCGCAGCCTGAACATGTAACCCCAAGACTCGCCTTGCGCTTTTGCCGGCTCTATCTTTCCGGCTACAATGCGCGCAACTTTTTACACCCTGTGCGGACAAGGCTCAATTTGCCTCTCCCCTCAGCAGAACAACCACCTAACCGGAGAAATCTCATGCGTGATGTCGTCATCGTTGCCGCTCGGCGTACAGCCATTGGTGCATTTGGTGGAGGCCTATCAAGCCTTCGTGCGGACCAGCTCGGCAGCGCCGTTATCAAGGCACTGCTGGAAGAGACGGGTGTTGCCGGCGAGCAAATTGATGAAGTCGTTCTGGGTCAGGTTCTGACCGCAGGCTCCGGCCAGAACACAGCGCGGCAATCGGCCATCAATGCTGGCCTTCCCGCGTCTGTACCTGCAATGACCATCAACAAGGTCTGCGGCTCCGGCCTCAAGGCCGTTCACATGGCGGTTCAATCAATTCGCTGTGGCGATGCCGAGATGGTTATTGCGGGCGGGCAAGAGAACATGAGCCAAGCCCCCCACGTACTACCTAACAGCCGCAATGGCCAACGCATGGGCAACTGGACCATGATCGACACCATGGTTACCGATGGCCTATGGGACGCCTTTAACGACTACCATATGGGCATTACAGCGGAGAACATTGTTGAGAAGTATGGCATCAGTCGGGAAGAGCAAGATGCGTTCGCTGCAGCGTCTCATCAAAAAGCTACCGCCGCCTGGGAAGCCGGAAATTTCGAAAATGAAATCGTTCCGGTAGCCATCCCACAGCGCAAGGGCGACCCGGTAATCATCAGCAAAGACGAAGGCCCCCGCGATGGCGTAACCAGCGATGGCCTGGGCAAGCTTCGCCCTGCGTTCAAAAAAGACGGCTCTGTCACCGCAGGTAATGCTTCATCCCTGAACGATGGTGCGGCGGCTGTTCTGGTCTGCAGTGCAGAAAAAGCGAAAGAACTGGGTCTGACCCCGCTGGCGACAATCAAAGCCCACGCCAATGCGGGTGTTGACCCCACCATCATGGGGACCGGCCCAATCCCCGCCAGCCAGCGCTGCCTGAAACTTGCCGGTTGGAGTGTGGACGATCTGGATCTGGTTGAAGCCAACGAAGCCTTTGCTGCCCAGGCTATCTCTGTAAACCGCGATATGGGCTGGGACACCAGCAAGGTAAACGTTAACGGTGGCGCGATTGCTTTGGGCCACCCCATTGGCGCTTCTGGCTGCCGCATTCTGGTAACGCTTTTGCACGAAATGGTACGCCGTGATGCCCACAAAGGCTTGGCAACCCTGTGCATCGGCGGTGGTATGGGCGTTGCTCTGGCCGTTGAGCGCTAAGGCGTAATGCTGAACGTAGTGCTGTATGAGCCGGAGATACCCCCCAATACGGGTAACATCATCCGGCTGTGCGCCAACACCGGCTGCCGCCTGCATTTGATTGAGCCCTTGGGGTTCACTCTGGAGGACAAGCAGATGCGGCGCGCCGGGCTGGACTATAACGAATACGCCACGGTAAAAGTGCACAACAACTATCAGGCGTTTCTGGACAGTGAACAGCCCAGGCGCCTGTTTGGCCTGACCACCAAGGGCCACCGCCAATATCACCAGGTTGATTATCAGGAGGGCGACTACCTGATGTTTGGCCCGGAAACTCGCGGCCTGCCATCAAGCATTCGGGAGGGGCTAGCTGAAGAACATTGCCTGAAAGTGCCCATGTGCCCGGGCAGTCGCAGCCTGAATCTTTCGAATACGGCCGCCTTAGTGGTTTATGAAGCCTGGCGACAGCTAGGGTTCAAAGGCGCGGTAGACGATACGCCCTAAACAAAACAGCCCGGCAATTGCCGGGCTGTTTTGTAATTGAAGCAAAGCAACTCAATTAGTGAGTTTGCTGCTCTGCACCGGCTTCACCAGCTGCCTCTTCCTGCTTACGCTGCAGTGCCTGGGCGTAGATAGCATCGAAGTTAACCGGCGCCAGCATCAACGCCGGGAAGCTACCCTTGTTCACAAGGCCGTCAATCGCTTCACGGGCATAAGGGAACAGAATAGTGGGGCAGTATGCACCCAGCATCTGGCCAAGCTGCGGGCCTTCAATACCGGACACGAGGAATACACCTGCCTGCTGAATCTCGACAATGTAGGCAACTTTTTCGTCTATTTTTGCCGTGACCGTCAGCGACAGAACAACCTCATACTGGTTATCACTCACTTTGCTGTGAGCAGTGTTCAAGTCCAGGTTCACCTGCGGTTTCCACTGTTCCTGAAACACTACTGGTGAGTTAGGGGATTCAAAAGACAGATCCTTCACGTAAATACGCTGAAGGGCAAACTGAGCCTGGTTCTGGTTCTCATTGCCTGCAGCGGCTTGCGGATTCTCAGCCATGTTAAGTCCTTTTGCTTTTGTAAGGAGTCGTTGAATGGGCTCTGGGCCCGTTGTTATGGTTACATCTGCCGGCACAGTCTACTGTCTGGCGGCGATCAGTTATGTGAAACAGTGCGGCAGATCGACGCTCAGATCAAGTTCTGCCTCCGCTTCTATTTCTTTACCAGTGGCAGGTTACTGGCTTTCCAATCGCTGACACCACCATTGAGTCGCACCACGTTGGTGAAACCTTCTGCGTTCAGCTGTTTAACCGCCATGGCAGAATGCTGGCCCATTTTATCCGCCACGATAATCTGTTTATCCTTGTGTTTGTTCAACTCGGCAGCACGGCTTTTCAGGCTGTTCAGCGGAATATTCACCGAACCGGTGATACGACCCTCACCAAATTCTTTACGGTCGCGGATATCAACCACTATGGCTTCGTCGCGGTTGATCAGGCTAACAGCGCCCTGCGCAGATATCTTGGCACCACCACGCCGGGACTCCAGCACCAGAATAGCGACCAGAAAAGCCACAAACAGTGAAGCTAGAACGTAGTGGTTAACAACAAATTCAAACAACCGATCCATGAGGCTACCCTGAAAATAAGTTTGGCCGGATTATACACAGCCTGCTCGCCGGACAGAAGGTAACCATGAAGGTGACGACTGTGGCCTCAAAGTGAGAAAATGGATAAGCTTCACTCCTATCCCTATAAACTTACTGCAACTCTACCTCCGGACTGAATGATGACAGCATTGCGCAAGCCGACAGCACTGATAATTCTAGACGGCTGGGGCCATCGTAAACCCGCCGAAGACAACGCCATCAGCAACGCCAGTACGCCTTTCTGGACGAATCTCTGGGAGTCCAGGCCCAAAACTCTCATCAATACTTCCGGTATGTTTGTAGGCTTGCCCCAAGGCCAGATGGGCAATTCCGAAGTCGGGCACATGAACCTTGGTGCGGGCCGAATTGTTTATCAGAGCCTCACGCGCATCGACAAAGATATAGAGGAAGGCACCTTTAACGAAAACAAGGCTCTTTGCTCCGCAATCGACAAGGCCATAAGCAATGGTGGCGCAGTTCACCTTATGGGCCTGCTTTCACCCGGCGGTGTTCACTGTCATGAAGACCACATACTCGCAGCGGCAGAGCTTGCGGCAGCGCGGGGCGCCACAAAGGTTTACGTGCATGCGTTCCTTGATGGCCGAGACATGCCACCTCGCAGCGCCCGCCCTTCTCTTGAGAAAACCGCCGCAAAACTTAAAAGTCTGGGTGTTGGCCGTGTGGCATCCATTGTCGGTCGCTATTACGCCATGGACAGAGACAATCGCTGGGACAGGGTTGAAGCTGCCTACAACCTGATGACCCTGGGCGAATCAGAATTCGTAGCCACAGACCCTGTATCGGGTCTGGAACTGGCATATGAACGAGGCGAGAACGATGAATTCGTAACACCGACACTTATTCAGAACGCTGGCGAGCCCTCTGCCACCATTAACGATGGCGATGCGGTTCTGTTCATGAATTTCCGCGCCGACCGCGCCAGAGAAATGACCCGCACCTTTGTAGAAACAGATTTCGAAGGCTTTGAGCGCAAGAAGCACCCGCAACTGGCCGACTTTGTAATGCTTACCGAGTATGCCGCAGATATCAAAACCTCCTGCGCCTACCCACCAGAGCAGCTGGTCAACGGGTTGGGCGAATATCTGGCAAATCTGGGCAAAACCCAGCTAAGAATTTCAGAAACCGAAAAGTATGCCCACGTCACTTTCTTTTTTAACGGCGGGCAGGAAACGCCTTTTGCGGGCGAAGACAGAATTCTGGTGCCCTCACCAAAAGTGGCTACCTACGATCTGCAACCAGAAATGAGCGCTCCGGAAGTCACCGACAAACTGGTCGAAGCCATCAAGAGCGGTAAGTACGACCTGGTGGTATGCAACTATGCCAATGGCGACATGGTTGGCCACACCGGCAAGCTGGACGCAGCCATCAAAGCGGTAGAGTGCCTCGACAAGTGCATAAAGCGAGTAGTTGAAGCTCTGGAAGAAGTTGGTGGCCAAGCCTTGATAACCGCTGACCACGGCAACTGCGAGCAGATGACAGACCCGGAGTCTGGCCAGGTGCACACTGCACACACCATCGGGCCTGTTCCTCTGGTATACACCGGTAGCCAAAAGGTAAGCCTGAGTGGCGATGGCAGCCTGAGCGATGTAGCCCCTTCCCTGCTCACTTTGATGGGATTGGAACCGCCTGAGGAAATGACCGGGCACAGCCTGGTCAACATTGGTTGATCCGGAAACAGGCTCTACCATTGCGACTCACTGCAATACTGGCACTGGCACTCACACTCTCTCTGAGTGCAGTGCCCGCTGTGTACGGAAAAGAGGTTACACCTGCCCAGATTGAAGCCCTCAAGGAACGCATTGAGAGCATAGATCAATGGCTGGCCAGTGCCGAGAAGGACCGTTCCGCGCTAGAGCAACAACTGGCTGCGGCCGAACGCACCATCAGCCGGCTGACTCGTGAGCGCAGATCTCTGGGCGAGCAGGTAAAGGACCAGGTGAAACGGCTGGCAACACTGCGGGACGAGGAACGGGACCTGGCGAACACTCTGGAGCGCCAACGGGAAGGCCTGAAAAAACAGATCCGCTCCGCCTGGATGGAAGGCGACACCCCCGCTATTAAAGTGCTGCTTAACGAGATAGACCCGGACAGCATTACGCGGACAATGACCTACTACGAATACCTCAGCAGCGACACCGTCCGGCGCCTGGAAGTTTTCCATAAGAATCTTGAAGCGCTCAAGATTACACAGTCAGAGGTTCAAAGCACCCGAGCAGAGCTGGCAAAAACCGAGGAAGGAATTGTTAAACGCCAACAGGCACTGAAAGCTTCCCGGCTGGAGCGCCAGCAAACCCTGGCTGCACTTGACCAGGATATTCGTAGCCGCCGGAGCGAAAAAGATGAGCTGGAATCTGACCGCAAACGGCTGGAAAAACTGCTTTCCGAAGTCCAGGAGGCCATCGCAAACATCCCTGCTCCCAACGAATCGCAACCTTTCCCGTCACTTCGCAACAAGTTGCCTTGGCCGGCACAGGGCAAGGTGGTCAGTCGTTTTGGCGATAAATACGCAGATGGCAAGCTGCATAGAAACGGGCTGATCATTGAGACTGGAGAAGAAGCTGAGGTCAAAGCCATTCACTATGGCCGTGTTGTTTTTGCCAACTGGCTCCGGGGCTTTGGGTTGATAACAATTATTGATCATGGCGATGGCTACATGACACTCTATGGCCACAGCAGCAGCCTGTTCACCAGTCCAGGCGACTGGGTTGCAGCCGGGGAAGCCATTGCACAATCAGGTCGTACCGGTGGAACAGAAACGCCGGCACTGTATTTTGAAGTTCGGCACAATGGCAAACCGGACAACCCGGGGCGCTGGCTGGCCAACTGAACACTGGCCGCGGGGCTGACAAACGGGCCCGCTGCCGCCATACTGTCGTGATACATAGGGTTCAGCCCAACTACCGGAATAACCACGGGATATGTGAATGAAACGGGTCCGAAGTAAACTCCAAGCCTCTCCTTTGCGCTCAGCCATCCTGGCCGCCTGTTTCATATCCATTCCCGGATTAGCGCTCGCCAACGATAACCCTGCGGGCAACACTCAGGCGCTGGGAGCTACCGAGGACGGCAAGCGTATTGAAATCACGCTGCCCAACCCGGAAAAACAGCTCCCTCTGGACGACCTGCGCAAGTTCACTGAAGTTTTTAGCCGCATCAAGGCCGCCTACGTTGAAGAAGTAGATGACCGCCAGCTTCTGGAAAGCGCCATCAAGGGCATGCTTTCCGATCTCGACCCGCACTCGACCTACCTGGCCCCAAAAGACTATGAAGAGCTTGAAGAAAGCACGTCCGGTGAGTTCGGCGGTCTGGGTATTGAAGTGGGTATGGAGAACGGCTTTATAAAGGTTATTGCCCCCATTGATGACACTCCTGCCCAGCAGGCCGGTGTTCGGGCAGGCGATCTGATTATCAAGCTTGATGAGAAACCAGTAAAAGGCATGAGCCTGGAAGAGGCCGTTCAACTAATGCGCGGCAAGCCTGGCACCGTCCTTACGCTGACAATTATGCGCGACGGTGAGAGCGGCCCTGTAGAAATCGATGTTGAGCGCGCCGTTATCAAGGTAACCAGCGTGAAGAGCCGCATGATTGAGAACGGATACGGATATGTGCGCCTGACCCAGTTCCAGGCGGAAACAGGTGGGCAGTTTACTAAGGCCCTCAGCAATTTGAAAAAAGAACATGGTAGCGACCTGGATGGGCTGGTGATCGACCTGCGCAACAACCCCGGTGGAGTGTTACAAGCAGCAGTTGCCACAGCAGATGCCCTGCTGGATGAGGGGTTGATTGTATACACCGAAGGCAGGATTCAGAGTTCTCGTCTGCGCTTCAGCGCGAAAGCTGGCGACGTTATGAGCGGCACCCCCATTGTTGTTCTTATCAATGGAGGCTCTGCTTCCGCGTCAGAAATACTCGCAGGTGCGTTACAGGATCACAAACGGGCCGTCATCATGGGCACACAATCCTTTGGCAAGGGCAGTGTTCAAACGGTTATCCCACTTGATGAAACCCACGCCATCAAGATGACAACGGCTCGATACTACACGCCTGAAGGGCGCTCTATACAGGCCACCGGCATCAAGCCAGACATTGAGGTAAAACCGGCAGAGCTCAAGGAGCTGGATAGCCGTCCATTCTTTACCGAAGCAGACCTGAGCGGCCACCTGATTGGCCAGGATGAGAAAGCAGAAAGCACAGACAAGCAATCGAACACTGAAAACCAGCCTGGCTCCATCGCAGACAGGGATTATCAGCTACGCTCAGCACTTAACCTGCTGAAAGGCCTGAGCATCCTGAACCGCAAGGGAGCAGGCTCAGCACAGTGAATGCGACCCTTCAGCTAACCTCGGCCAGTTTAACTGCGGTTAAACTGGTGCTGGCATTGTTGGCCAGTCTGGTAACAAGTGCAGTTGCTGCCGACCCCTCCACTCGCGGTGTTCCGCCAACCATTGCCATTATCATTGATGACATGGGGCACAACTTGCATGAGGGCAAGCGCCTGGCCAACCTGGACCAACCACTGACCTTGGCATTCCTGCCCTACCGCAGGCACACCGACACCCTTGCGCGCCTTGCTCATAACCAAAGCAAAGAGATCATGCTGCACGCTCCCATGGCTAACACCCGGAATTTTGGTCTTGGCCCAGGTGGTCTAACGGCAGATATGGATGAACAGAGTCTGACAACCACTCTGCGCCGCGCTCTGCAGTCCATCCCCTATGTACAGGGTGTGAACAATCACATGGGCAGCCTGCTGACCCAGCAGCTAAAGCCTATGGATTGGGTAATGAAGGAGCTGTATCGATACCCGGTCTATTTTGTTGACAGCCGCACCATAGCCTCATCCGTTGCTAGCGATGTTGCCGCAGCCTATCAGATCCCGACCATGACACGGGATGTGTTTCTGGATCACGAGCAAACGGAAGAGTTTATAGACAGGCAGTTCAAGGAACTGGTCGAGAGAGCAAAGGAGAACGGCAGTGCAGTGGGAATCGGCCATCCACACAAGGTGACCGTTGATTATCTGGAGAAGCACCTTCCATTGCTGGATGAACAAGGCATTGCAATAGCAACGGTAAGTGGGCTGTGGGCCATTCGCAATAATAACCAGAGAATGTTCGCAGAAGGTGAAAAGCAGACCATCCGGCCTGCTTTTGCTAAAAAACCCTAATCCCGGACTTCGATACCCTGGGCCTTCATAAAGGCTTTTGCTTCGGGAATCGTGTGCTCACCAAAGTGGAATATAGAAGCCGCCAGCACAGCATCCGCGCCACCTTTGGTGACGCCATCTGCTAAATGCTGAAGCTCGCCCACACCGCCTGAAGCGATCACAGGAACGCTTACCGCATCACTGACTGCGCGGGTCAGGCCCAGATCAAAACCGATTTTGGTGCCATCCCGATCCATGCTCGTAAGCAACAATTCACCGGCACCCATTTCTACCATTTTGCGAGCCCACTCCACCGCATCCAGCCCTGTCGGCTTGCGCCCACCATGGGTGAATATCTCCCAGCGCGGCTCTTCACCTTCAGCGCTTACCTGCTTGGCATCAATCGCAACCACAATGCACTGGCTACCAAACCGCTCTGCAGCTTCTTTTACCAGCTCAGGGTTAAATACGGCAGCTGTGTTGATGGCAACCTTGTCTGCGCCCGCGTTGAGCAGTTTGCGGATGTCTTCAACAGCTCGAACACCGCCCCCTACAGTCAGCGGAATGAAGACTTCTGCTGCCATGCGCTCAACCATTTCATAGGTTGTATCACGGCTCTCACTGCTAGCTGTGATATCCAGAAAGGTGATCTCGTCGGCGCCCTGTTCGTTATAACGGCGAGCCACTTCTACCGGGTCGCCGGCATCCCGGATATCCACAAAGTTCACGCCTTTTACAACGCGCCCTTTATCCACATCCAGGCAAGGAATAATGCGTTTTGCCAGTGTCATAATATCTGCCTTGTTCAGCCTTTCAGGGAGTCGCAGTAAGCCTGGGCTTCAGCAACGTCCAGCGTGCCTTCGTAAATGGCGCGACCAGTAATGGCTCCGATGATGCCCTTGTGAGCAACGGGCGCCAAACGCTTGAGATCATCCATATTGGTTACACCGCCGGAAGCAATTACCGGAATGCCGCCTTCCTCTGCCAGAGCAGCCGTGGCTTCCACGTTAACGCCCTGCATCATGCCGTCACGGTTGATGTCGGTGTAAACGATGGATTCAACGCCATCGTTGGCAAACCGCTTGGCCAGATCAACGGCCATAACCTCGGAGACTTCAGCCCAGCCATCAGTAGCAACGCGACCGTCTTTAGCATCCAGGCCAACAATAATGTGGCCCGGGAAGCGCTTGCACATTTCCGTCACAAACTCAGGCTCTTTGACGGCCTTGGTACCAATAATCACCCACTGCACACCGGCTTTCAGGTAGGCCTCAATGGTTTCTGCTGAGCGAATGCCGCCGCCAATCTGAATTGGCAAATCCGGGTACTTGCGCGCTATGGCCTTAACGATTTCGCCGTTAACCGGTTCGCCCGCAAAGGCGCCGTTCAGATCAACAAGGTGCAAACGGCGGGCTCCGGCGTCCACCCAACGGGTGGCCATATCAACCGGGTCACCACCAAATACGGTGGAATCTTCCATACGGCCCTGGCGCAAGCGAACGCATCGGCCGTCTTTCAGATCAATGGCGGGAATAATCAGCATGTTCCGTTCCAGTCAGTAAAGTTCTTGAGAAGTTGCAGCCCTGCCCCGGCACTTTTCTCAGGGTGAAACTGCACTGCAAAAATATTGTTGCGGGCTACTGCCGCTGCCAGATCAACACCGTAATGGGTGCGCCCGGCAATGTCTGAATTACCTTCTGCCTCAGCGTAGTAACTGTGCACAAAATAGAAGCGCTCTCCATCGGGAATGCCCTGCCACAGTGGGTGCTTCACCGAGTGATAAACCTCGTTCCACCCCATATGAGGCACTTTCAGGCGCTCGCCGTTTACTACCAGGTTGTCACCAAAATACCGCACTTGGGAAGGAAACAGACCTATGCAATCAACACCGCCATTTTCTTCGCTGCGAGACATTAGAGCCTGCATGCCAACGCAAATACCGAGAAATGGGCGATCCCGAGATACCTCCCGAACCAATTCGTCCACACCCAGCCGGCGAATCTCTGCCATGCAGTCGCGTATAGCGCCGACACCGGGCAGGATCACCCGGTCGGCTTCACGAATCTGATCTGCGTTGTCGGTTACCAGAACTCTGGTATTCGGGGCGACGTGCTCTACTGCCTTGCGGGCAGAGTGAAGGTTACCCATGCCGTAGTCGATGATGGCAACGGTTTTCATGGTTTATGCGGAATCCTTTAGTGGCGGTTTACAGCAAGCCTTTGGTTGACGGCGTAACACCCGCCATACGCTCATCCATTTCAACCGCCATGCGCAGGGCACGACCAAATGCTTTAAACACTGTTTCGATCTGGTGATGGGTGTTCTTGCCACGCAGGTTATCAATATGCACCGTTACCATAGCGTGGTTAATGAACCCACGGAAAAACTCTTCAAACAGGTCCACATCAAAACCGCCCACAACAGCGCGGGTAAAGGGAACTTCCATAATCAGGCCAGGGCGGCCAGACAGGTCAATCGCAACACGGGAGAGGGCTTCGTCCATGGGCACATAGGCATGGCCATAACGGCATATGCCTTTTTTGTCTCCCACCGCCTGCTTGAATGCCTGGCCCAGAGTAATGCCAACATCTTCTACGGTGTGGTGATCATCAATGTGCAAATCACCTTTGGAAACAATATCCAGATCCATCATTCCATGACGGGCAATTTGCTCCATCATGTGCTCCAGAAATGGCACCCCGGTGTCAAAACTGGATTTGCCGGTACCATCCAGATTTATGTCAACAGTGATCTGGGTTTCAAGGGTATTTCGCTCTACCCGAGCCTTACGTTCGGCCATGGAGACTCCGTAGCAAATTAAGTGGCACAACGCCGGAAAATTTCAATTACCGGATTATACCTTTTCTGCTCTCAGGAGTCCCATAACCGGATTAATCGATACGATAGTCCGTTTGATTCAAAATCAGATCAAAAAACCTTCTTCAGATTATCCATATAGGTATCCACCAAGCCGTTAAACTCGTGCTTGATAACGGGGCTAATGGCCAATTTCAAAAGTTTAGGCAGTGGCAAAGTCAGCTCGGCGCTGGTTTGAAATTTCGCTGTGGTGGACTTGTCGTCATTGGCCTTCAGTACCCAAGAGCCACTTACCAATCCATTACCTTCGCCTTTTACCGGCTCCCAAGTGATTTTCCCCGCGTCCTTATCGGAAACGTACTTGCTCGCGTACACAGACTGAATAGCGTGCTTGTCGATACCTACTTTTTCCATTTCCCAGCGGTAGGTGTTATCGCCAAGATCTGTGAGCTTGTCTACCTTCGGAAAGTGAGACGCAGAGCGTGGCACATCCGCCAGCAGGTCAAACACCTCATCATAGCTGCCCGGAATTTCCAGCTCTCGGTTCAGTTCAATCGAAACAGTAATAGCCACAGCGAACTCCTTTTTTGTTAATACATATCAATGTAGTCGGAAAACAAGCAGGGTGCATTTTGGCTTAACACTACAGCATTGTCATACTCCCACCCTGTAAATTTGTTAACCCTGCGTTATCCTTTAGATTATTCGCAACCGGATTCGCACTGAATCCTGAAAGCTCCCGCAACAAGAAAGGATGCCCGAAACATGAAAGCCATTCGATATGTGCTGATCGCCATAGTTGCAGTGATTGTTCTATCTATAGCAGCGATCGCTATTGCCATGGTCGTTATCGACCCGAACGACTACAAGCCGCAAATCGAAAAAGTAGTTGAGGAAAAAACCAACCTCGACCTCATTCTGGAAGGCGATATCGGCTGGTCTTTCATTCCTCTAGGACTTGAATTGAACGAAGTAGAAGCCCTTCTGGATGGCGAGCGTTTCGTTGCCTTGAAACAACTGGTGGCACAGGTCGACTTCTGGTCTCTCATCGCCATGTCGCCGCAGGTAGACACCTTCGTACTCGACGGACTCGAAGCACACCTGACCATCAATGAACAGGGGGAAGGCAACTGGACTCGCATCATGCCGGAGCCGGCAGAAGGCGATGTAAAAGATAAGCAGGATGTTGCCAGCACACCTGAACAATCCACTGCAGTGGACACTGGCGACGAACAGGGCGGCGAGACCCTTAACTTTAATGTCGATAACGTGCAGATCAGCAATGCCCAGGTGCACTACAGCGATCTGAGCACTGGCCAGAAAGTGACGCTTGAGGATTTCACAGTAAACGCCAGCAGCATTACCCTGGGCTCTGAATTTCCGCTGGAGATCGGTTTCCGTGTAGAAACAGCCCAGCCGCAGTTCGCAGTGGACGGAAGCATAGAAGCCCGCCTTGCTGCTAACGAAGCTTTGAACGATTTCGCGATGTCTGGCCTGAAAGCAGAATTCAAAATGAATGGCGAGCCGTTCGGGGGCAAATCCGTAACGGCAGAGATGTCTGGCTCGGCCAAGGCCAACCTGGAAAATGAAACCGCAACGCTGAGCGACTTTACCGCCAGCCTCGCAAATCTGACCCTGAGTACCAATCTGGACGTTAAAGGCTTCGGCGCCAAGCCAGCCATCAAGGGCGAACTGGCCATCAATGAGTTTTCCCTGAAAGACCTGCTCGAAAACCTGGGGCAACCTGCTGTTGAGACAACCGATGAAACCGTCCTTGAAGCCATCGCGTTCTCTACCAACATCGGCGGGCCAGCCGGCAAGCCTGCGTTGTCTGACCTGGAGATCAAACTGGATGACACCACCTTCAAAGGCTCAGGCAGCTACAATCTGGAAAACGGCGGCATTGTGTTCAACCTTCAGGGTGACAAGCTGAATGCTGACCGTTACCTGCCCCCAGCGGTTGAGGGTGCAGATGCAGAAAGCGATGCGCCGGCTCAGACCGCCGCCAGCGGCCCGGAAGGCGACCTGTTACCACTGGAAACCCTGCGCAGCCTGCTTTTTGACATCAACTTCGGATTGGGCGAACTGGTTGTAAGCAACCTGAGCATCAACGAAATCAAAGCCAGCACAACCGCCAGCAAAGGCGTGCTGAAAGTGGATGAGTTCAGCGGCAAGCTCTATGAAGGCAGCTTTGGCGCGAACGCCACTATCGATGCCCGCACCGACACCCCGAAGTGGACCATCAAATCCGATGTAAGCAATGTACAGACCCTCCCCCTGCTCGCAGACTTGGCAGAAATCACCATGCTTTCCGGTGGCGCGAACCTCAAAGTAAACGCCACAACCTCTGGCAACCGCATCTCGGTTCTGAGAGACAAAGCCGATGGCCAAATCAGCTTCAACCTTGCTGAAGGTGAGTTCCGGAAAATGAACCTGACCCACATGGCCTGCCAAGGCATTGCTCTGGCCAACCAAGACCAATTATCAACGGATGACTGGGGCGACACCACGCCATTCAACGACATGCATGGCGTGCTTGAGATCGATGGCAACGTCTTCAACAATACCGATTTGGTTGCCTCGCTGGCGGGTATGAAACTGGAAGGCAAAGGCTCTGTAGATCTGAAGCAAACTCTGGTTGATTACGAACTTGGCCTCAGGATTGTGGGCGACATTCATCGCGACAATGCCTGCCGCGTAACTGAATACGTGGAGGACGTTATTATTCCGGTTGAGTGTCGCGGTGATTTTTCTGCCGGTGCGGCCAACTTGTGTTCCTTTGATGGCTCCCGCTTTCGCGATACGTTGAAAACCATAGCAGCCAATGCCGCGCGCAAAAAGGCCCAGGAAGAAGTAGACAGGGCGAAGGGAAAGGCCGAAGAAAAAGTACGCAAAAAACTCGAAGAAAAGCTCGGTGAAGGTGCAGGCGACAAAGTAAAAGACACACTCAAAGGTCTGTTCAAGTGACAGCAGACAGCTTCGCTGCAAACCTTCTGAAATGGTACAACCAACACGGCAGGCACGACCTGCCGTGGCACCATAACCGTACCGCCTACCGAGTGTGGGTATCTGAAATCATGCTTCAGCAGACCCAGGTCGCAACCGTGATCCCCTACTATCAGGCGTTCATGGCTCGCTTCCCGGATGTCCAGTCTTTGGCGGAGGCGCCCACGGATGACGTGCTCAGCCATTGGTCCGGGCTTGGATATTACGCCCGGGCTCGCAACCTGCAAAAAGCCGCCCGCTCAGTTATTGAGAATTTTGGCGGCAACTTCCCGGACACACAGGAAGAGCTGGAAAGCCTCACCGGCATTGGCCGCTCCACTGCGGCTGCAATTCTTGCCCAAGCTTACAACAAACGTGCTGCCATTCTCGACGGCAATGTAAAACGAGTGCTTGCCCGCTACCACGCGGTTCCCGGCTGGCCCGGCCAAACTGCAGTGCAGAACCAACTCTGGGAGCATGCCGAGGCACACACCCCTAACAAACGTGTGCGCGACTATACCCAGGGCATCATGGATCTTGGCGCGATGGTATGCACCCGCACCCGACCAGCCTGTAACGACTGCCCTTTGCAAAAGGGCTGTGCCGCATACGCAAGAGCAGAGACCAGCCTCTACCCCGGTTCCAAGCCCAAGAAAGCAAAACCTGAAAAAACCACCTGGATGGTCATACTGGAAGATAAGGATGGCCGCGTGTTGCTTGAACGCCGCCCGCCTAGCGGTATCTGGGGTGGTCTTTGGAGCTTACCGGAACTGGATCCGGCCTATGGTGCAGATGAACTCCAGGACGCCTGTGAGCGGGATCTGGGATTTAATTGCACAGAACCGGAGCTGATCAGCGGCTTTCGCCACACTTTTTCCCATTACCACCTGCACATTCAGCCTGCGCGCCTGGGCGTGAACGGGCAAAACACCGTGAAGGATGATTCCCGACACAAATGGCTGCACAGACACGAAGCCCTGGCCCTGGGCCTGCCAGCGCCAATCCGCACACTACTCACCAGCCCGGAACAAGCCGCCCTGCTGTGATAACAGCCTACGCACGCTCGACCGGCACAATCTGCTATCATCCAATCACTTACCCATTACAACAGGAGCGATCATGAGCCGCACCGTATTCTGCCGCAAACACCAGAAAGAACTGGAAGGCCTGAGCTTGCCGCCCATGCCCGGTGCCAAGGGCCAGGACATCTTCGAGAACATCTCCAAACAGGCTTGGGAAGAATGGCAGCACGAGCAAACCATGCTCATCAACGAAAAGCACCTGAGCCTGATGGATCCGAACACACGCAAATACCTGCAGGCGCAAATGGAGCATTTCTTCAACAACGAGCCTTTCGACAAAGCCGAAGGCTACGTACCACCTGAGAAATGACCCAGAATTGGTCAAAGGCCGATCAACCCTGAAAAGATTCAGATATTTTTCCGGGCTGGCCTTGACTCACCACACCGAAACCGGTTTAATAGCGCCCCGTTGCATAGCAGTAAAGCAACTTGCCCGGATAGCTCAGTCGGTAGAGCAGAGGATTGAAAATCCTCGTGTCGGTGGTTCGATTCCGCCTCCGGGCACCAATTATTTCAACGACTTAGCCCGCCCACCAGCGGGCTTTTTCGTTTCTGCCCCTTAAAATGGGACACTAGCGGGACACCAAACCGCAAAACACCACAATAATCAGCCCCCCTTACCTGCACACCCAAGCGCCGCCAATTGTCCCCGCGGGACACCTCAAAGAGCCGAATTTCAGCCCACACTGTCCCGCCAGTGTCCCTTTCCCACACCACAGAAAAACAAACCTAATAATTTCATGGAGATAAAAGATATTACCCGAGGACTATCTATCCCGTGGTTGATATTGTGACGTGTTGCGGCTTACAGTGAAGGGGAGCCGGGCCAGTGCGCTAACACCAACCCGGCAACCACCGGCAAAACCTTATAGGGAGGTTCAGCCAATGGCAAAGCCACTATATCACCTTGCGCCCTTCACACTATTGGGGGGCAACGCATGGCCACGATAGAAAAACGCACGACTCAAACCGGAACAACCTACCGGGTAAAAATACGCCTCAAAGGCCGCCAGGCTGAAACCGCCACGTTTGAACGGCTGACCGATGCCAAGCGGTGGGCTACCCAGACAGAGGCAGCAATCAGAGAAGGCCGGTATTTTCATTCGACTGCTGGCAAGGGAAAAACGCTGGCGGACGCTATCGACCGATACAGCCGCGACATTCTGCCCGACCTGAAAGACCAGAACCCTCGCCGTGTTCATTTGAAGTGGTGGCGTAGCAAGATTGGCGCAACGTCAATCAGCGACATAACGCCCGCACTGCTGACGGAATGCCGGGACACCTTGAAGGCAACGCCCTACATGAACGGCAAGACTGAAAAACCCCGCACTGACGCAACCGTTAACCGCTATCTGGCTTCACTCAGCCCGGTACTGAAAGCCGCCGCCGATGACTGGGGATGGATTACTGACAACCCCTGCCGGAAGGTTCGCCGGGGCAAAGAATCAAAAGGCCGCACCCGCTTTTTAAGCACAGACGAGCGTAACAGGCTGCTGGCGGCTTGCGACCAAGCCACCGATACACCCGAACTGAAAACCATCGTTCTATTGGCCCTGACAACCGGGGGCCGCCGTGGCGAAATATCCGGCCTGCGCTGGCAGGATGTTGACCTTAAGCGCAAACGAATCATTTTTGCCGACACCAAGAACGGGGAGACAAGGGCCGCGCCGCTGGTAGGGCCCGCACTGGAAGCCATGAAGGAGTGGGCAAAGGTTCGCCCGCTGGATTCCACCGCCCATGTATTTCAGGGCCGCACCGACAAAACCCAAGACAAGCCGCTCGATTTCCAACGCGCTTGGATGACCGCCCTAAAACGGGCAGAGCTGACAGATTTCAGGTTCCATGACCTACGCCACACCGCCGCCAGCTACCTTGCAATGAACGGGGCAGGCTTGCGGGAGATTGCCGACATATTGGGGCACAAGACACTGGCCATGGTTCAACGCTACAGCCACCTGACGCAAGACCACAAGGCCGCCGTTGTGGAACGGATGGCCAAAGCCGTATTTGAGGATTGAGAAATGACCCCGGATTACATTTCTGACTACGTTGATTTATCCGTTTTCAGCCTCGGAGGCAGCGGCAAGTTTATGACGGAAGATGATGCTCTCAAACTTTCGGATACCCTTTCTATTGCAAACGCAGCTTGCTGCATTGTCGGTGTATCACCAGCTTTAATTACAAATGACACATATATGACTATTCATTTGAACGCTGGCGATTCCAATATAAACGACCTACTTCCCTCAGCAGAAACCAATATCGTCGTACAGGCTATTTGCAACGCAATAACAACGGGAAAACTTGAAGTTGCCCACCTAGAGCGCCCGGACTCAGAGCACGCTACAGCGGCTGACTATGTAATCAAAGAAACTATCATTGAAGTTGATGAACTCAAACGCTGGCTACTATCCCGCAACTGCAAGCCGCAATTCTTTTTCGGCGCTGACGCCGGTAACACTCCCGACTATCTGGAACTGAAACACCCGAACTTTAGCGCGGAAATCGCGGCAGCAATTAGGGCATGGGAAGCAATACAAGACCCAGAATTGCGAAAAGGAAAAACGGCAAAAGCGGCTGCTACCGAATGGCTTGAAACCAACTACCGCGAGCTTGGCTTAATGCATAATGGCAAGCGGAGCGGAAGCGCCATAGAACGGATTGCCACTATTGTTAACTGGGAGACAAGCGGGGGTGCACCGAAGACCCCCGGCTAACCTACCCACCCTTTCAGCCCTTGGTATTACTGCCTTCCCCGAACTACCAAGGGCAGAACCTACCCACCTGAAGAGCTACAACCTCCCCCACTGAACTCATTTTTGCATAGGTAGGTTTTCGACAACCTCCCCACTTATGGCACCGCGCTTTTACTGTTTTCATGCACTCAGCCAACCACGGCAATTCTCGAAACTTGAGGGCATGAAACATGACCGTTGCAGCACAAAACCACACCAACACCGAAGCCGCCAACCAAGGCCCGACACTGCTGACACTCAGCCAGCTATGCCAGGCTGAACCCGCAATCACACCGGGAGGCGTTCGCCACCTATTGTTCACCAAGGGCCACGACCTGCCCGGCGTTTATCGCTTTGGACGCAAACTGCTGTTTGACCGCTTGGAATTTATGGGAGGGATAAAACAGGGACACGCCGCACAAATCAGCGGGAGAGCAGCACAATGAAAAAAGCGCCCACCCCCGAAAGAGCAAAGCGCCATACCCAAGACCATTATACCACCGTCAGCACCTACGGCGAACGCTTAGACGCCATACGTGAAGCCCTGCTGAACGC
This sequence comes from Marinobacter salexigens, assembly GCF_002806945.1. Lineage (GTDB taxonomy): Bacteria > Pseudomonadota > Gammaproteobacteria > Pseudomonadales > Oleiphilaceae > Marinobacter > Marinobacter salexigens. Next base: position 515,607 of record NZ_NIHC01000001.1, on the reverse strand, counting down.
CGGCATTGAGCCTGCAAACATGGATGCCCTGCTATCACGACTGACTGATGGGCAGCTAATCCGCACCGGCACCGCCAGCAAGCCCAGCAGCAAAAACCTATGGTTGATTGCTTACCACGACAGTGGCTTGCCTTTTGTTGTCGTCGCTGGCGACTGGGCAACCGGTGCTGACATGAAGTGGATAGCTCAAACCGGCGACACCATGACCGATGCCGAGCGCCGAGAACTGCAACGCCGCTTGGCTGAGGCGAAGCAGGCCAGAGAAGCAGAACAAGCCCGCCAATGGGAGCAAGCCGCCGCCAGAGCCGCCCACCATTGGCATGAAAGCACACCGGCTAACCCAAACCATGGTTACCTGCAATGCAAGGGCATACAACCCCACAACGCCCGCCAGCAAGGCAGCGACCTTGTATTGCTGCTGACCGACTTCAACGGCAAAGCATGGAGTCTGCAAACCATAGACGAGGTCGGAAATAAGCGCCTGATGGCTGGCGGACGGAAAGCCGGGAACTTCATCGTCGTGAACCGCCACGACCACCCCGCCCACATTCTTATCTGTGAAGGATTCGCCACCGGCTGCACCTTGGCAGAGATAGATGGTAATGCCCTGGTACTGGCGGCCATTGATTGTGGCAACCTGAAAGCCGTGGCCACCGGAGCACGCAACCGCTGGCCTGATGCTGAGATTGTGGTTTGTGGTGACGACGACCACCAGACCGAAGGCAACCCCGGAGAAACAGCCGCCCGCGCCGCAGCCATTGCCGCCGGGGCACGCTATGCCCTACCTGAATGGCCAGACAATGCACCGCTGACCCTTTCCGACTTCAACGACCTGCACCAGTGGCAGAAGGGGGCGTTATGAGCAATTCAAACCCTGCACCTGTAAAAAGTGACGTTACTGGTGTTACTGATGTTACCGCCAGCAATGGCGGGGGCTACAGCGATAACGCCACAGAAAACGCCCATGTTACTGGCGTTACCGTGATGCCCTTGGCACCCGCTGAAACCGAACCGACAAGCCTGACCGAGCCGGAAATCAGCCGCCCGTGTTTCCAGACCCATGATGACTGGTTCCAACTGAACGGCAGGAAGTGCCAGCCCGGCTTGTACTGGCATGGGGTAAAAGACAAAGGCGAGGAAGAAACACCCGTTGATGATTGGATTGGCTCACCCATTCACGCCGCCGCCATGACTCATGACGAGCATGGCAGTAGCCACGGGCTGCTACTGAAGTACACCGACCCACAAGGGCGCTGGAAATCATGGGCTGCACCTATGGCGCTACTGGCAGGTGGTGGTGATGAGCTGATGCGGGAGCTTTTAAATAATGGCTTCCGTTTCGACCTGCGAAAGAAAAACCTATTTCAACAGTGGATGATGAGCCGCAAACCAAAAGAGCAAATCACCGCCGCCACCTGCACCGGTTGGAGCCGTGACGAAAAGGCGTTTGTATTACCAAGCCGTACAATCGGCAACCAAAAAATCAGCTATCAATCCGAACACGCCGCACCCGACACCTACAAAGAAGCCGGAACACTGGAAGGCTGGCGGGACAATATCGCCGCCTTATGTGTGGGCAACCCGGTATTGATGTTGGCGGTATCAACCGCCTTTGCCGGGCCGCTGTTACTGAAAGCCAAACGTCAATTCAATGGTGGTGGCGGCATTCACTTAGTCGGTGATTCAGGCACCGGCAAAACAGGGGCCGCACAAGCCGCCGCTACCGTGTGGGGAGGGCCTGATTATGTAATGACCTGGCGAGCCACCGGCAACGGGCTAGAAGCCACCGCAGCCGCCCGAAACGACACTCTTTTGCCGTTGGATGAAATCGGCGAAAGTAACGCCCACGAAATCGGAGCAACGGTATACGCGCTGGCTAATGGGTTGGGCAAACAAAGGGCCGCCCGTAGTGGTGGCGCTCGACTGTCTGCACGCTGGCGGATTGTTGTCTTATCCACCGGAGAACACACGCTCTCAACCCACATAAAAAAGGCCGGAGGCGGGGCCAAAATCAAAGCAGGACAAGAAGCCCGCCTTCTGGATATTCGCGTTGATAACCGCACCCATGGCGCTTACGACAACCTTCACGGCTACCCGAATGGGGCCGCCTTCAACAGTGCTATCAAGGAGCGTTCCAGCCAAGACTACGGCAAGGCCGGGGCCGCGTTTGTTGAGGCGCTGCTGAATGACGATACTGACCGAGCCCAACAATACAGCGAGCTATGCAGCCTGTCCGGATTCAGCGCCCGCGATGGCGTAGAAGCGCGAGCCGCCAGTACCTTTGCGCTTATCGGCATGGCTGGCGAGGTAGCCACAGAATATGACCTTACTGGCTGGCCTGAAGGAGCCGCGCTCACAACTGCCTTTGATATGTATGCAAGCTGGCAGGGTAACCGGGGCGAAGGCCGCACCGAAACCCGCCAGATTCTGGATACCGTAACGGAGTTTATAGAAACCCATGGCGACAGTCGTTTTTCAGAGATTCACCCAACGGAAACAGACCCAGTAAAGGCCAGTGGTCAAGGCCGGGCCGGATACTGGGAGGACACCAACGAAGGTCGGGTATTTCTATTCACCGCAGCCGGGCTAAACGAGGCCACAAAAGGTTTTGATATGCGCCGGGTAGCTGATGCGTTGGACGCTGAAGGTTGGCTATTGGGTAAGGAGCGCTCAAAGGTTAGGAAGGCTGGCGGCAAAAATACACGCCTGTATTCAGTGCTACCGAAGGACAGCGAGCAATGAGCCTTGCCGCCCTGATTGCCCGATACAAACAACCACCGGTAACACCAGCAACACCGGTAACGTCGCCCATGTTACCACTACAAGCCGCGCCAACACTGGCGGTAACACCAGTAACACAGGTAACACCACAAAACGCAGAAGGGCAAAGAGAAAAGCAAAACCCTGATGCATTGCTGGCAGATATCGCGGTAATGATTCACGCCGACCCAGACCAGTTACGCGACCTGCTTAGTGCTGACGACCTGGACGATATAGCGCAAGGCTACAACAGCCAGAGCTATATGCTGGATTACTTCCGGCTGATGCGGGCTGATGGCAAGTTGCCGGCTTGCACAACAGCACCGCCCGGCCATCGACACAGCAACCCGGAACATACTTGAGCGCCTTCTGATTGACCTGATGCGTATTAGAGACTTTGAGTTCGACACCGCCGGGAACCGGAGCGAATACACCGGCATGGATGTATGCACCAGGATTCTGGCAAGGCTCATTGATGGGCCAGTGCCGGACAACGGCGCTAAATCTGAATGCCAGCCCCCAAAGCAGTATGGGAAAAGGTAGAGATATCAACATAACAAACCATAACCTATCCAGGCATTTTCCACTTGGCTCTAATTTAGAAATGCTCGGATGTTTCCCGACTATAAAAGCCCCCGACCAATGCAGGAGCTCGCACGATGAGCAACATCACAAGATTGACCGACAAGCCCCAGATCACCTACCAATACCAGGCCGGAGACATTACCCGCGTACTGACGGAAGGGCTAAGGTATGACCAGATAGCCGCAGAAATTAAACAGGCATTAGAACACCTGATATTCGTGGCAGGGTCGGAGGACATTCTAGCCGCCCGTGAATTGCTATCTGACCTGCTACACGCCGTCAAAGATAGTAATCAGCCTGTTAGCAAAAGCTAGAATTCTGCCCCCCTAAGCGGCTGAGAACCTCGCAATGCTTCACGTTTGGCACGACTAGCTTACAATGCCAGCATTTTAGACAATGCAGGATGTGGGCTGCCATTCCACCGGAGGTGAAGTCTATTTATAAAGCCATGAAGCCGTGAAAACACAAACCACGAAACGATCAATAAGATTAGCTTTATAAAAAACCTTGCAAAAATATCTGGTGTTAGCGCCGCTGGATCAGCAATCCAAGTCACCGCAGGCATCAGCCCAAATACTTGCCAAACTGCAATAAACCCAGCCAGGGCTCGGCTTACACGAAGAATAAAAAAAACGATTTTTTTTGAAGAACTTGATGGGTATTCATTTGAACCTGCCACTTCCACTGCGCTTGTATTCTCTTCTGGTCGAGTAACAAGCCATAGCGCACCCCCAACGATTGCAACGCCGAGCAGCTGTATTAGCAAAAATGAACCATTTACTGATGCTACGAGCCTTCCAGCGGCCGGGGGGCTCAGCAAAAAATGATACCCCATATTGCGAACCGTGCCCTGATATGTGACTTGAAATGGTGGGTAAAGAATCATTCCAATTGTGATAATTATCACCACCCACAGTACAATTTTTTGAAAGGAAGCAGGTGGCTGGCCACGCCTCAAGGGAGTGTTAAAAGAGGGATCAGAAACAGTATCACTTTGGCTAGGCTCGTTTAACGGCTCCTTGTTTTTAGTGTCATCGCTGAAGCAAGCTTGATGTTTAACCGTGGCTTTATACAGGTTAGGGTGAAAACTCAATGGCTCCCAAGAAGTCATCCCTTCTTTCCAAATGGGTGTGTCCTTGTCAACGCTTCCGCCTTCGTAAAGATCCCGCATCTCATCAGAAGAAACAGGCCCGCGCTCACCATTTTTTGTAATGTAGTGCCATTTTTTCATTATGAGGTTCCATCCAAAAATTGATTTCTTTCCGCATGGAGATGACGCTTCAGATTAGCGCGCCCACCGTTAACTATAGCAGCCACTACCAACTATAGGTTTACACAACCGGCTTAATGCAATGCTTGGCAAGTAAGCTGACAAAACGCTGATAGAGCTAGACTCACCCTAGCTATCAGACGGATTTCTTTCGAGCAGGTGGCTCGAGCACCCAAACCTGTCAAATCTCAACACCCCGAGCGACCGGAAACCTGAAAACGGAAAGCGCCCGCCAGGCCAGAAACCTCAGTATTCTGCATCGACTAGAACGTGAGAAAACCCTCGTTTGGTTAGAGTTTTCCATTTGTACATGCCAACTGGTAACCGCGCCGGTATCCACCAAATGTAATCATTCTGGGCGTGACTCGTGCACACAGAAAGTGCGCAGTTTCACCCAGCCAACCTGTTATCAAATGTTATGGTTTGAGCCATCAAGGTTCGCGGCATGGGTTCGCATTTGCCAGAAGACCCTCACAAGTCCGCCCGCGCCCCGCAATCACAACCCCACATGATTCTGACCAGCCATTCAGTACAAAGCCACCGGCAAAGCCATGGGGCCCCTGATGCCCCGAGAGTCACCACGAGCCGGAGCAACCACGCGGTATAAGGTTAATTTTTGGCGCACATTGCCACCTCACCAGATGAAGCCGCAACACTATGGCCTGCAACGCTTACCCTCTGGGGCGTCTGTCCAACATTACAGCATTGAGAGCCACACCAGAAAAGGTACTCCAGAAGGGTGGGGCTTGGTGGGTAGCGCAGAGCTCGAATACTCACTACATAAGAAAATTATGGGGGCAGGTTGTTGTATCACTATCCGCTAGCAACCGAAGCCAGAGGCTTTAACGCTTCTGACACTACAATCCTAAATGGCTGGCTGGCGGATTGTTCGACACCGGTATGGGAGAGGGCCGGTTAAATCTCCAAAGCGCCTCACGCCCTCGACCGCCCTGTTAGATAGATTTCTATTTCCACAAAACTAAGGTTTTGAATCTGAGCCGCCAGCCCCAGGCTAAGGGGTAACTGTGGGACACTAGCGGGACACTGAACTGCAAAAAAAGGCAGAGCTACACGGCAGCCCACAACGCACAAACCATACAATCCATTGTTTTACATGCCGTTTTGTTTTGTGGCGCTTTGCTAAAAACGGTTACCAACAGATTGAAAATCCTCGTGTCGGTGGTTCGATTCCGCCTCCGGACACCAATATTTAACGATCTAGCCCGCCTCGATGCGGGCTTTTTCGTGTTTGGACCATACCAACATCACCATACCGCCCAAGCTGAGTTAACGCTGATCCGTGCTTTCTGAGCCGAATAGCCGCGCTAATCGGCTCATATTGTGATTTAAAAAAGCGACGGTTACCCATTCACAACAGTAACCGGCCCCGAAGCATGGCGAACTACTTTCTCGCTGATGCTACCAAGCGTAAGGCTGCGCACCAACGAATGGCCGCGACGCCCCAGTACAAGATGCACACCCGCATTATCTTCCAGATAGTCGAGTATCTCCTTGGCCGGGTCGCCTCTTAGAAGAACCTCTTCAGTTGGCTCAATTGTGCTGCCCACCGCTTTCTTTGCAGCATCAAACACTTCGCGCCCGAAGCCCTCCACCTCCTCGTCGATGCTTTCAGGCATAGCGCCGCCAATCACCATTTTCTCTAACCGCGAGCTCGGGAACACAGACAAGAGTTTGAGTGGTTGGCTAGTCGCCTTTGCCAGCTCTGCTGCCATCCTTGCTGCTTCTAACGAGTGATCTGAACCATCACAGGCAACCACTATGCCGGAAGTAACTTTTGCCATAATCCTTCTCCATTCCTATTGGGTTCATCAACACCATAACACAGACAGACGGTAGAAATTTCCGGGCAAAACAACCCAACCGATGCGTCTAAAAGCAACAGAGTGTCGCATTCTCACAAGCTTTTGTTTTGATGCCAAGGTAACTTCAAGCCATAAATAAAAATAATGAGGGTAGCAATGGCTGATCATTATGTAGCGTTTTCCATTCCGTTCTTTTTGCTGTTTATAGGCTTGGAATCATTTTTTTTCTGGCGCAAAAACCGGACTTCGCTGCGGGTGAACGATAGCCTCACCAATATGAGCTGCGGCATTATCACGCTGATTTTCGAGCTGTTTACAAAAGGCGGCCTGTTCCTGATCTTTGCCTATCTGTCCAACAGGTTTGGCCTTTTTGAATGGAATATGGGCTCAGCGTTCACCTGGATTCTGTTTTTCTTCGTTTACGACTTCTTTTATTACTGGGGCCACCGCCTGTCCCATACCATCAACTTTATGTGGAATGGCCACCTGCCCCACCACCAAAGTGAGGAGTACAATTTTACGGTAGCTCTCCGCCAGGGTGCCCTGCAGGACACATTGGTATTCCCGATCTTTCTTCCGATGGCGTTTATGGGCTGCCCCATCGAAGTCTTCGCAACGGTTTTGCTTCTGAACAAGTTCTTCCAGTTCTGGATACATACCAAAGCTATTGGCCGGGTCCCCCTAATTGAAGGCGTTTTTAACACGCCTTCCGCCCACCGCGTGCACCATGCAGTGAATCCCCGTTATATCGACAAGAACTATGGCGGAGTGGTCATGTTCTGGGACAAGCTTTTTGGTACCTGGGCAGAGGAGCGGGACGAAGAGCCCTGCGTTTACGGTGTGCGCAAGCCCTATCGAAGCTGGGACCCGCTATATGCTCATGTGGATTGGTGGGCAAGGCTGTGGAAAGACGCAGTGAATACCGAAAAGTGGACCGACAAGATCAAGCTGTGGTTCATGCCTACGGGCTGGCGCCCTGCGGATGTCAACGAGAGCGATCCGTGGACGCCCTATGACATTGAGAACTATAAAAAGTACGACCCGGACGTAAGCATCTGGCAAAAGACCATGTCGGTCGCCTTGTTTTTGGCCACCCTTCCCTTAATCAGCCACCTACTGTTTGAGCAGTTCACCCTGCCCTTGTGGAAAAAGGCCGTCCTTTCAGTGGTAATAATGGTCTGCCTCTATGCCTGTGCTTACTTGCTCAATGGCACCAAACGCAAGGCATTTGCAGCCATGGCCGGGAAGAATACAAACGAAGGATTTTCGTAAAACAGCCCATCAGGCAGCTTTGCGAAAATCCTCCATCCGTACGCTTTTGTCGCGGCTGCGACGGTACTTGCTTTTGTCTTCAACGACGCGCATCTGATACTTCGGGGTTTTTAGCTCCCGCTGCACCGCACTGTGCTTTGTAGGCCTTGCTTTGTTTCTCGCCATTGTAATGCCTCCATTGGCAAATGTGTTTTAACTCTCCCATTATAGCACTTTGTGATACTCCGGAATGCATAAGGAATGGCACGCATCTCCTGGACTGCCTGATTTCCGATGCACCTGTCGTGCCCAGGGCCCTGTCTCGGTAACAAATTTCAACAGAAGAAAGCACACTCAACCATTACCCTTAGCGCCCTACTCAATTAGTCAACTTGTCAGAAGGGCCCTTGAACGCATATGAATAACACCGATCTGGTTTTCCAAAGCTACGGAAGGTGCTGTAATCGCGACGAGTTTTTTGTCGATTTCTACGAGCACTTCATGTCGAGTTCCGATGCCATCAAGAACCGCTTTGTGAATACAGATATGCCGGCGCAGAGACATCTTCTGCGTCACGGCGTTTTGCAGCTTATTCTTACTGCTCGTGGCATGCCAGATCGTAAGCTCAAAGCACTTGGCGAGAGCCATAATCGCTCGAACTTTAACATCAAGCCTGAATGGTATTCGTTATGGCTGGATGCGCTGGTGAAAACTGTGCGTCTTCATGACCCAGAGTTTACCAAAGAACTTGGAGATGCCTGGAGGGAGGTGCTTACACCTGGAATCGATCTGATTAGAGGAGCCTACTGAACGCCCCACTGATACTGCTTGATTCAGCCAGTTGATTTCCACACACTTGAAGGCCAGCCCTCAAGCGAAAAGCTGCGTTTTATGCTCTACAAATTACTTCCTGGATTGCTGTGGCTGCAGGGATATACGACCCACACTCTGAAGCGAGACGTGGTTTCGGGCCTGGCTATCGGTGTGATGTTGATCCCGCAAAGCATGGGCTATGCGGTGCTGGCCGGCTTACCACCAGAATTTGGGCTGTATGCGTCGATCTTTCCGCCACTTTTATATGCTCTGCTGGGCACCTCTAACAAGATTTCTATCGGGCCAGTGGCACTGGATGCCATTCTTATCCTTTCTGGCCTGAGCGTTCTGGCAACGCCGGGGTCAGACCACTACCTTCAATTGGCGATTGAACTGACCCTTCTGGTTGGTTTGATTCAGTTTCTGTTCGGACTGCTCAGGTTTGGCTTCATCGTCAACTTCCTCTCTTACCCGGTTGTGGTTGGCTACACCTCTGCAGCCGCTATTGTCATCATCGGCAGCCAACTTCAGAACCTCACCGGGGTTCATGTCGACAGCGCCAACGTGCTGGACCTCTGCTATCAGTTACTGATGAACATTGGTCACTGGCACGGCATTACTGTGGCAATTGCTATTGCGAGTCTGCTGTTTATCTTTTTTTGCAAACGGCGGACACCAAGGGTTCCAAGTGCACTGATTCTGCTGGTTGGCACCATGCTGCTATCCGGGCTGTTCCATGCCGGGCAGGCAGGTGTTGAAGTCATTAACTCTGTACCACGAGGGTTCCCGGCCTTGCAGTTCCCGGATCTTGATTTCAACAAGCTGGGTGAGCTGCTTCCGGTTGCCTTCACTGTTGCCCTGATGGGTTTTGTGGGCACCATGTCGATTTGCAAATCCCAGGAGTCCCCCAAGGATAAGCGCAGTGTACAGCCCAACCAAGAACTGGTTGCCCTGGGCCTGGCTAACGCTTTAGGCGCCATGTTCCGCAGCTTCCCCGTCTCAGCCAGCTTTTCAAGAAGTGCCGCAATGCGCGAAGCAGGTGCGCTGACTCAAGTATCGGCACTCGTCTCGTCTGGCCTGATTGCCATAACAGTAATCTTTCTTACGCCTCTGTTTACCGACTACCCCTTACCCAAAGCTGTTCTGTCCGCGATTATCATTATGTCGGTGCTGGGGTTGTTCAAATACAAAGAAATGAAGGCCTTGTTCCAACAAGACAGGAAAGAATTCCTGATCCTTCTGGTTACCTTCGTGATCACTCTGATGCTGGGGGTTCAGCAGGGCTTACTGGTGGGCGTTGCCGTGTCGCTGATGCTGGTAATTTACAACAGCACAACCCCGCACATGGCCGAGCTGGGAAAGCTTGATGGTGAGGATCTTTATCGCAACATCAACCGCTTCGAAAGCATCAGTGTCCGCAAGGATCTGCTTATCTTCCGCTTTGATGCGCCGCTGTATTTCGCAAATAAGGACTTTTTTAAAACCCGGCTATACAGCCTTATAAAAAAGCGACCTGAGGGTGCATTGAAGGCAGTGATACTGGATGCACAATCCGTAAGCAGCATCGACAGTACCTCGCTGATCATGCTGGAAAGCGTGATTGAGAATCTGAAGGAACAGGGAATTGAATTTTACCTGGTCAGCCTCATAGGCCCTGTGCGCGACACTCTCACACAGTCGGTGGGGCTGCATGAGTATGTGCTGGACGAACACATGTTCCCTCAGATAACAGACGCGGTATTGTACATCGACCAGGGCATCAGCTCCCGAGCGGCCATTGCCAAACAAAGCAATACCGCAAAGAAGCAACGCTTTAAAGGTTAAATGCTCTGGCCCTCAGGCTTAGCCTGGCCCTCTCGTTCAGTCGCAGCCGGGCCGCCTGCTGCAAGTATGGCTGCGCCATAGACACACACCGCCATAACCAGCACGATGGGCAACAGAGCTCCCCCCGCCAGAGTCGCAGACAAGGCGCTGATTACGCCCGCGATAGTGAATTGCGCAGCTCCGAGCATCGCTGCAGCAGTCCCGCCAAGGTGGGGGAAAAACTCCAGCGCATTGGCCATGTTATTGGGAATAATGGCACCCATAAACCCGACAGCGACAATAATACAGGCCGCTATAACCCAGTAAGGCGCTCCAGCCCAGGCACAAACTACCAGGGCGCTGACGGCCATGGCCTGCAGAAATACACAGGCTCTGAGAATCCGCACCGACCGATACTTGTTGAGCAAGCGCCGGTTGAGCAGGTTCAGGCTTGCCATAGCCACTATATTGGCCGCGAACAGCCCCGAAAACATGGAATTCGAGAGCCCAAACCACTCCTGATAGATAAAAGAGGCGTGTGTAATAAACACCATCATGGAGCTGAAACACAGCGCCTGAAGCCCAACAAACCGCATGGTCAAACCATGGCGAAGCACCAGCCCATAGTTGGTGACCAATGTGGTGACAGGCGTGCGTTCTGATTGTCGAGACGGCAGGCGCTGGAACAACAGAAAGTGCAGAATAACGGCTAACAGGGCTGCGTAGCCTGCCAGCATAAGGAAAATCACGTGCCACTCACTGAGGTACAGCAGAGCTGAACCAATGGACGGTGCGGCCGCAGGCGCAATAAACATAACCAGACCAATCAACCCGAACAATCGTGCTGCATCCTGGCCACTGGTTTGATCGCGCACAATCGCTGGCACAGACACTGCACAAAAAGCACCACCAACTCCTTGCACAATTCGCCATCCCAGCATGTTTGCCAAGGTTTCAGACTGGGCAACCATAAATGCGGCAATAGCAAAAACCAGCAGCCCTGCGAATAATACCCGCTGCCGGCCATAGCGGTCGGACAAAGGTCCGCCCAGCAACTGTGCAAGCCCCAACGCGGCAATATAGGCGCTCAGCGTGAGCCCGACACCGCCATGTCCAATACCAAGTTCATCAGCAATTTCCGGAAAAGCAGGCAGATAGGCATCAAGCGCCAGCGGCCCCAAAGCAACGGTCATGCCCAGCAGGATGGCTAATTGAAGGTGAGATAATGGTGTTGTATTCAAAACTGAATTCCAAACGTCGTGCACAGGCGAAACATGAAGAACCTTGGTTTGTTAGGGTGCTTAGTACATGACAGTCTACAGCATCAGCGCAACATACACTCCCAGCTGAGTGAATGGTTCAGGTTACGGCGTTTTCGGCGCAGGCTGTTACCTTTACTAATACCGTAGCCCGCACGAAGTTGCGATTGAACCTTGGCAAGTTCGCGCCGATATCTGGCACAGGCCTTTTCCTGCTTGGCAATCGCCTTTTCCCTCGACCTGCCACGCGCTGAACTGTCTTTGCGATCAGACGAGAGCATCCCACGCACCTGCTTACGGATACCTGAAATACGCTGATGTTGCTTAAGATTCTCAGCCATGGGCACTGTTACGGGCGTCGTAACGTCCAAGGACTGGTGCTCTTTATCAGAGGGCGGGGTGTCGGTAAAGTGAACCACGCCGTTGGCGTCTGTCCAGGTATAAATCTCGGCAATGGCCGATGATGAGAAACTAAATATCAGAATCGCAGCTGCCAAAATCCCTGGCATAAATAACCACTCCCTGTGGTAGCGTTAATTGCAGCAGCAGTATAACGGGTCCCCAGAGGTGGTGTAAGCCAGCCTCGGCGCTATTGTGGATCGAGCAGTTCTATCCAGTGCTGCACAGGTACCCGGGATTTGGTTTCCAGATGCATCTGGCAGCCTGCGTTGGCCGTTACAATGCGGTCAGGATTATCCACCATCAGCGCTTTGAGTTTATTGCCCAGTAGCTTCTGGCTAAGTTCTGGCTGCAATACCGAATAGGTGCCTGCCGAACCACAGCACAGATGCTTGTCTTTGGTGATGGCCAGGTTGATGCCTGCCTTGGTAAGCACTTGCTCTACAACACCGTTTTGCTTCATGGCGTGCTGGAGTGTGCAGGGGCAATGGAACGCAACTTTGCCAGAGGAACTCTGTACCCTAAGGCTTTCAAGATTCTGCTCCAGCAAAAATGCGCCAAGGTCGGTGCAGATTTCGCTGACTCTGGCGGCTTTGGAGGCGTAAACCGGATCGTTTCTTAACAAGTGCCCGTAGTCCTGCACCATGGCTCCACAACCCGAGGCGGTCATAATCAGCGCCTCTGCGCCAGATTCTATGGCTGGCCACCAGGCATCAATGTTCTGGCGCATGCGCTCCAGGCCTTTCTCGTGCTCGGAGAGGTGGTAGTTCACCGCGCCGCAGCATCCGGCTTCCGGGGCTTCGACCATGGTGATGCCGAGCTTGTTCAGCACTCGGGCGGCAGCCGCGTTGGTGTTCGGTGTAGCTGAAGGCTGCACGCAACCGGCCAGCGCCAGAACAATTCTGTTATGGCTTGCGGCTGGCCAGGGGCTTGCCTGTTTTTTCGGTGGTACTTTTGCTCGCAGTTTGGCGGGCAGTAGCGGCGCGAAGGTTTGCCCGAGTTTCAGCAGGTACCCAAACAGTACTCGGTTGGGGACTACTCGCGCGAGGGCCCAGCGTTTCCATTTTTCTTTCGGGGGGCGTGGCAGTTCTTTGTCAATAAGGTCGCGGCTGATGTCCAGTAGGCGGCCGTATTTTACGCCTGAGGGGCAGGTGGTTTCGCAGCTGCGGCAGGTTAGGCAGCGGTCGAGGTGTTCACGGGTTTTTTCGGTGACTTCGGCGCCTTCGAGGAACATTTTCATGAGGTAGATGCGGCCCCGGGGGCCGTCGCGCTCGTCGTTGAGTTCCTGGTAGGTTGGGCAGGTTGCGGTGCAGAATCCGCAATGGACACAAGCCCGCAGTATGGCTTCTGCTTCCTGCCCTTCTGTTGTGTTGGCGAACTGTTGGACTAAATTTGTTTGCATATCGTGCCTGCTAGAGATCCTTGATCAGGAGTACCGCGGCCGGGGACTCTTCTTCTGAAACACGCTGTGAATACTTCCCTGTACGCTTGGCTACGCCATCCATGGCTTCGCACAGTTTCAGAAGAAGAGTCCCCGACCGCTAATCTGGCTAAGGTATTGCCTACATCCAGCTATATAATCTGCCTGGATTGAACAGCCCGTCGGGATCAAATGAGCTCTTCACCCGCTGCTGAATCGTTTTAAGCGCATCAGGCTGGCTGTGCATTACCTCACCACTTCTGTCACCACCCCGGAACAGGCTTACCTGTCCGCCAGCGGCGCGAGCCAATGGCTCCATGTCGCTCAGTTGTCCCGCACCTCGAAACCAGCGTTGGGCGCCGGCCCAGTCTATGAACCAGTCGCCTTCGATGGTGGGGTTCGCAGCAGTGGAGTTAACGGAGAATCGCCATAGCGCTTCGTCGCTTCCGGCGAAGAAGTCGTGCTGCATGTCTTGTACTGAGTGCCAGAATTCTGCATCTGCCTCTAATACCTCGCCACTCCACTTTTCTGCGGTGGCTTCTACGGCGGTTTTGGCTCCGGAGAGGCGTAAATAGACTTTGCCATCTACCCAACAGGCGGCTGTGATAGGTTTGGGTTCGGCTGAGCGGCTGTTCATATAGTGGAGGACTTCGTTCATGCCCATTTCCTGCACCAAGGTCATGCTGGCTGCGGGGCTGGGCATTACTTTGAGGCTGATTTCAGTGATGAGCCCCAGGGTGCCTAAGGCTCCGGCCTGGAGTCGGGAGACATCGTAACCGGCGACGTTTTTCATCACTTCGCCGCCAAACCGCAAATGCTCGCCTTTGCCGTTAATCAGGCGTATGCCAAGCACTTGGTCCCGAACTGATCCAGTCCAGGGTCTGGCTGGGCCAGACAGGTTGCAGGCGAGTGTGCCGCCAATGGTGGATTCGGGGCCAAAGTGAGGGGGTTCGAAGTGCAGTGCCTGGCCTTGTTCGGCAAGCACTGCCTCAATCTCGGCCAGCGGCGTGCCTGCACGCACGGTCATTACCAACTCTACGGGATGGTAATCCACTATGCCGGTGTGCTCGCTCACGTTGAGGGTGCCTGCCTCTGCACTGGCTTCACGGCCGATGAAGGCTTTGGTGTTGCCACCCACTATGTTGAGCTTCTCCCCGCGAGCGCGGGCCTGGAGCACTTGCTCCTGAAGTTGTTGAGAGATATCAGCCATGTTGTGCGGCTTCCGTGTGTTCGTGCTTGTGTTGTTTGTGTTCGAGCGACCGATATTCCTGGCAGAATTTCAGGGCAGGTACCGCTTTACCCGGGTTGAGAATGCCCGTCGGATCAAACGCTGCTTTCACATCGTGAAATTGTTGCAGCTCTTCATCGTTGAATTGAATTGCCATCTGGCGAATCTTCTCCACGCCCACGCCATGCTCGCCAGTAATGCAGCCACCCACATCCACGCACATTTTCAGTATTGCCGCTCCGAAGGCTTCGGTACGTTCGAACTCTCCCGGTACGTTTGCATCAAACAGGATCAACGGGTGCAGGTTGCCATCGCCGGCATGGAATACGTTGGCGACGCGCAAGCCAAACTCTTCAGACATTTTGCCCATCTCAGACAAAACATAAGCAATGTGTCGACGAGGAATGGTGCCGTCCATGCAGTAGTAATCTGGAGAAATGCGGCCAACGGCGGGGAATGCAGATTTACGTCCCAACCACAGCAGCGCCCTCTCCTCTTCGCTTTGAGAGGTGCGAACCGAGGTGGCCCCAAGCTTACGGAAAACCTCTTCGGCCTCGGCTATGTGTTCGTGTACTTCTTCTTCGGTGCCGTCCACTTCACACAGAAGCAGCGCCTTGGCGTCTCGCGGATAGCCGGCACCGGCAAAGTCGTCCGCCGCCACTATGGCGTAGCCGTCCATCATTTCCAGGCCGCCTGGAATAATGCCGTGGGAAATAATGCCACCCACCGCATCACCCGCCATCTGCACGCTGTCGAAACCGGCCATCACCACCTGCGCCACTTCAGGCTTGGGCAGAAGCTTTACCTTCACTTCTGTTACCACGCCCAGTAATCCTTCCGATCCAGTTAGCAGGGCGAGTAGATCCATACCGCAGCTATCCAGCCCATCGCTCCCCACGGTTACCACATCACCCTCAGCGGTCACTATTTCCACACTGAGAAGGTTATGCACTGTCAGCCCGTACTTCAGGCAGTGCACACCACCTGAGTTCTCCGCCACGTTGCCACCAATGGTGCAGGCAATTTGTGATGAAGGGTCGGGGCCGTAGTAAAGGCCGTATTGAGCGGCTTCTTCGCTAATCGCCAGGTTGCGAACACCCGGCTGCAAGCTGGCTGTTCGCGCCAGTGGGTCGATGTTCAGAATGCGGTTGAACTTGGCAAGCGACAGCACCACGCCTTCTTTGTTTGGCATGGCCCCTGCGCTCAGCCCTGTTCCCGCGCCACGGGCAACCACCGGAACCCCATATTTATGGCAGACCCGCATAATCCGCTGCACCTGGGTTACGGTTTCCGGCAGCACCACCAGCAACGGCATTTCGCAGTACATGGACATGCCGTCGCATTCGTAGGGCTTCATGGTTTCGTCATCAGTGATAACGAAATTTGCATCAACAAAGCCCCGGAGCTTTTCAGCCAGCTCGGCTTTGCTGATGGTTGGTTTGGTTGTCATATTGCCTTCCTCAAACCGCCTGTTTCAGCCCCGCTGGGCTGCAAAATAATCAATTCCCGCCTGGGCGCAATCCATGTCCTGTTGTGGTGTGCCAGAGCTTAAGCCGATACCACCTACAACATCGCCATCGACAATCACAGGCAAACCTCCGCCCACAGAACTTATGCGCCCGCCCACTTCAGTGTGAATTCCAAAAGCCAGGCTGCCAGGTACGTTAACGGCATTATATTCATGGGTAGCTTTCTTGGCTGCTGCGGCTGTGAACGCTTTATCCTGGGCAATGGTCACACTTGTAATCTTACCTCCATTCATGCGCTCGAAAGCGATCAGGCTGCCAGATTCGTCAACAATAGCGATGCACATAGGCACGCCTATTTCCTTGGCCTTTTCTGCCGCACCGGCAATCAGCAGTCGCGCTTCGGCCAAATCCAGTCTGTTGATTGTTAGCATTTTATTTTCTCCACAATGAATTAGCCGTAAACCAACCCGGGCAGCCAGGTAACAACACCCGGAATAGCGATGCACACCATCAGGCCAAACGCCTGAATGGCAAGGAACACCAGGGAGGATTTGAAGATAGTGCCCATGGATATTTCCGGCGGGCACACGCCACGTATATAAAACAGTGCATAGCCAAAGGGTGGGCTGAGAAACGACATCTGCATGTTCACCAGATACAGCACCCCGAACCAGAGCACCACATCATCGCCCTCTACCGGCGGCAATCCGAATAACCCTTCAAATGTCAGCGCCTTCACAATTGGGATGAAGATAGGAACGGCCAGAAGCAGGATGCCAACCCAGTCCAGGAACATGCCCAGCACTATCAACAGCCCCATCAGCAAAAACAGAATGCCGTATGCGCTCATGCCTGTGCCCAAAATGGAGTCTGTTACAAACTCCTGACCACCCTGGAGAATGTAAAAACCCACAAAAACCGAAGCCCCGAACATGATCCACAGCACCATGGCAGACGCTTTAGCCGTGGTTATGGAGGCCTCACGCAGGCCACTGATATTGAACCGGCCGTGCATGATGGCGACAACAATGGCGCCGAATGAACCGATGCCCGCTGCTTCAACCGGGGTCGCTATGCCACCGAACAACAGGCCAAGCACCAGAGCCACAAGTATGAGGGGCGCAATCAGGCCTTTCAGCAGAAGCAGCTTTTCCCGCAGGGAGATTCGCTCTTCCACGGGTACAGGAGGCCCGAGGCTTGGGTTCAGCCAGCTGCGAATCAGAACGTAGGCAATATAGAGGCCGGAGAGCATCAACCCGGGAATCACCGAGCCCAGGTACAGCTCACCCACCGACTGCTGTGCCACCACTGCATAGAGAATGGCAAGAATGGAAGGGGGTATAAGAATACCCAAGGTACCGCCGGCCATAATGGAGCCAATGGCGATCTTGTGGTCGTAGCCACGCTTCAGCATCGCTGGCAGCGCAATGATGCCCATGGTTACAACCGCAGCACCAATTACACCCACCATGGCAGCCAGAAGTGTAGAGGCCAGTATGGTTGCCGTTGCAAGGCCACCGCTAAGGCCGCCCATCCATTTGTAGACCACGCTGAACATTTCCTCGATCAGCCCGGCACGCTCAAGCATCGACGCCATAAATATAAACAGCGGAATCGCAGCCAGGTCAGAGTTGGTCATCATCGGGAAGATGCGGCTTGGCACAATGTTCAGCATCATCGCATCGCCAACGAGATAGACGAACAGGACGCCGAGGCCACCCGTTACAAACGCCAGTGGCAGCCCCATCATCAGGGCAACAAACAGCGAGCCAAACATCAAATAGGTCAGCGGGCCAATTTCTACACTGGCAAGGCTACCGGCAAACTTGAACAGAAATTTTTCGTCGCTAAACGGGTCGTAGAACAGGATGTTGATCAACTCAACACAGATGACAAACCCGAAGCCGATGGTAGCCAGAATCATCAGCCAGGTGCCAAGCTTGCCCGAAAGAGTAGACCCTGAAGCAGTCGGTGCATTAGTAGTCATGCCACACGCTCCTGCCCAAGGCGAACAAACAGAACAATGTCCTTTATGAGCTTGGATACGCCCGCAAGTAACAACAAGGTGGAGCCAAGCATCATCATGCCTTTGACTGGCCAGTACTGAATGCCCCAAGTCTCAACAGTGGTTTCATTCATGGAGTAAGAGTTCTCGAAAAAGGTCCAGGAGGTCACCATGAGTACCAAGGCAAACACGAAGAAAAACATTGAAGTGAAAATATCCATGCCAATCCTGCCGCGTACTGGCAAGAGGTTGTAAACCACATCCACTCGCACATGGGCGCCGTGGAGCATGGCAAATGCGCCTGCCAGCAGGTACTGCATGCCCAGCAACAGGAAGCTGGCCTCATGCACCCAAACCGTGGGCTGGTTAAACATGTACCGCATGACAACTTCGAAGAAATAGAAAACTACGGCGTTAACGGTCCAGAAAGCGACAAACTCACCCGACTTTTCGCTAATCCAATCAATTGGGCGGGTAAACCAGTTACCTTCGAACTTCAGGTAAACCAGTGGGTCGTCTTCCATGGCCTGCAATTCACCCGGCGTCATGCCAGGCTCTGCGGGTTCGCCGCCCCGGGCGCAAGCCCACTTGTGCCACCCCATCATGATGAGCGGCATCACCGCCAGCCAACCCCAGTACAACCAGTGCGGCATTACAAATCCGAAGCCTTCCAGATCAGACATACGCTTACTACCTCAGCCATAAAACAGGGAAGGTGGGGCCCCGCTTTTCCGGGGCTGCCCGAGCCCTTCCCCAATGTGCTTTTATTATTTTCAGGTAACGCAGGCTTACTTGCCTTTGACGCCTTCCAGATCAGACTCGCTTACATAACCAACGGTGTCGTTCATCATGTACTCAAGCTGCATGTCGAAGATGGCGCGAGCATCCTCGTTCTTGTTAGCCCACTTGTACCAGATGGGAATCGCGGCACGGCGGAACTCGGCAAGGTCATCCTGGCTGAGGCGAGTCACCGTATCGCCGTCTGCCCTGAACTTCTTCATGGCTTCAATATTGCGCTTTTGAATAGTGAGGTAATGCATCTGGGAATAGTTGCGAACTTCATCTTCCACCAGTTTTTGCAGTTTCGGATCAAGCTTGTTCCAGTTCCTCAGGTTGACGGTAAGGTCCATCAAATCCACGGGCTGGTAGATAGACATAACACCGGGAGGGCCGAACATGATGTAGTCCGTAACCTGGGAGAAGCCCAACTCGTAGTTGACCGCTGGGCCAACATAATCCGCAGCATCAATGGTGCCTTTCTCCAGTGCCGGGAAAATATCAGAACCGGGCAAGCTCACCGTCGAGACACCAAACTGCTGGAACACTTCGGCGACCATTCCACCGGGCACTCGGATCTTCATGCCTTTCAGGTCATCAAGGCTGTTGACCGGCTTTTTGGAGTGAATGATGTTAGCGTCGTGCTGAATGGGCCCCACATAAAACAGGCCATACTTTTTATAGATTTCCCGGGTTTTCTCCAACATGCCCATGGAGTAGAACATGGTGTCCCACTGGTGCGGCTGATCCGGGCCAGCAGGATAGGAAGACAAAAATACCGATGCAGGGATCTTGCCAGACCAATACAAGGTGAAGGGGTTCATCCCTTGCAGCACGCCATTACGCACAGCTTCAAACAAGGCGTTGTTATCGGCAGCAACCGCCTTGGCCGGGAAGGGTTTGAAAATAAGCTCGCCGCCGCTTTTCTCCTTGATGCTCTCGCACCATTCTTCAAACAGGTCGTAACCGACAGTGCCCGCATCCCAAACTGACTGTATTTTCCAGGTTGTTGCAGCGTGAGCCTGGCCTGCCCCCATCATCAGCGCACCCGCCAGAGCGGTGCCAAGGGCTGCGGTTTTCAGAAAACTCCTGCGCTGCGAAACTGCGCCGGCTCCGCAATTGTTGGTATTGGTCTTGCTCGGTTTCATCGAGACATCTCCGCTAAAATTGTTGTTATGTTTTTTTGTAGAGCTCTGAGCAACACCGGCTTCATAATCCGGTATCAAAAACGATATTCGTTGGCGGCACCTGTTTAGTCCAGCAAAGACACCACTGGTCAGACCAGTTTCTGTAACGGTAAAAATGGACGAATGCGGCCCAATCGGCCATATTCAAAGGGCTGTCGCATTGCGGGCAGCCATAACCTGATAACAACAAAGACAACCAACACTGGTCAGACCAGTGATCCCGCAGGCAAGAAAATGGCTATTTCGCGTGAAGTCTCGTACCGACTGGAAAGGCTGATCCTTGACGGAGGGCTGGCGCCAGAGCAAAAAATACCTTCAGAACGGCAACTTGCAGCGCGCCTTCGGGTTTCGCGATCGGTGATTCGCGAAGCGCTTCATGAGCTCCAGGGGCGCGGTGTAATAGAAACCCGCCACGGCAAGGGCTCCTTCGTGTCTACAATGGTGCCCGGATCTGACGACCTCCGTGAGCAGGGTCCCTTGATGCATCTTTTTGAAGGGCACCCACGAACCCTCTACGATTTACTGGAAGTTCGTGAGCAGTTGGAGGGGCAGGCTGCGTTTCTGGCTGCCAAGCGCGCAACCAGCCTGGATCATCACCGAATTACCAAAGCGTTCAGGGCATTGGAAGAAACTGACCCGTTAAGCAACGCCCGGCCGGACCACGGTTTCCATCAGGCAATTGTTGAGGCTTCTCATAACCCGATTCTGGTGCACGTACTCAACAGCCTTAAAAACATGATGCTGATGACGGTGCAAGCATCGGTTGCCAACCTAAACCCAAGAGCCGAAAAGCGGAAGAAAATTGTGCAGCAGCATAGGCAACTATATGAAGCTATTATGGCCGGACGGCCTGCCAGCGCTCAAAAAGTTGCCATGGCTCATGTACGCTTTGTAAGTGAATCCATGCGCGACATGGAGAACGAAGGCAGCGAACTTATACGCATTCCGGTTATGCCGGAAGTTTCTGACAACCAACACCCCATCGGCTGACACCTGCAAAATGCTTGCATTGAGCACTCATTACGCCACAATACGTGGTTTCTATTACAGGCGCTGTAAAATAATAATTTCTGTGAGCGTAAAGCATTGATTTCTTCAGCCACAGTCCGTAAAACAAGCGCCCTTGAATTCCAGTTTCAGGAGCCATCCATGGCGGACCAAGCGCCTTTGATCTGCAAGGACATACACAAAACGTTTGCCGAACTCGAAGTACTCAAGGGTATTTCGCTCGAGACCCGCAAAGGCGATGTGGTTTCCCTGATCGGCAGTTCCGGCTCAGGTAAAAGCACCTTTCTACGCTGCATCAACTTGCTGGAAACCCCAACGTCTGGCGACATTATTGTGCACGGCGACCCCATAAGGTTTACCACCAACCGCAAGGGTGAACGCATTCCTGCTGATAACAGGCAGGTAGAGTTGATTCGTGCAAAACTCTCCATGGTATTTCAGGGGTTTAATCTGTGGTCTCACATGACGGTGTTGGAGAACATCATTGAAGCGCCTATTAATGTGCTCAAGGTTCCAAAGAAGGAAGCCATTGAGCGGGCAGAGGCTTACCTGAACAAGGTAGGTATATACGAGCGCAAGGATTATTATCCGGCACAGATGTCTGGCGGCCAGCAGCAGCGGGCTGCGATTGCCAGAGCACTGGCCATGGAACCGGAAGTGATGCTGTTTGATGAACCAACCTCCGCACTGGATCCGGAACTGGTTGGCGAAGTACTTAAAGTTATGCAAAGTCTGGCCGAGGAAGGCCGCACCATGATCGTAGTCACTCACGAAATGGCATTTGCAAAGGATGTGTCGACCCAGGTGTTGTTTTTACATCAGGGCGTTATCGAGGAGCAGGGCACACCCCAAAAGGTGTTTGATAACCCGGACTCGGAGCGCATGAAACAGTTCCTGGCTCCCAAGTTCTGACAGGCGATGCTATCTTAATCGTTGTCGGATATATAATTTCCAAAAAAATAACGCCTAAAAGGCGATCCAATGGAGAAGTGACACATGAAAAAATTGATGATTGCAGCAAGTTGCGCCCTGGCCATGTTTGCCGGCGGTGCTCATGCAGAGGGTCGCGACCTGCGTATTGCCTTCGACGTACCCTACGAGCCGTTCGAATATAAAGATGAAAATGGCAACCTGACCGGCTTCGAAGTCGATCTGGCAGCTGCCATGTGCGAAGAGATGAAGGCTAACTGCGAGTTTGTTATTCAGGCATGGGATGGAATGATTCCTGGCCTGATTGCTCGTAAATTCGATCTGATCATGTCCTCCATGTCGATTACCCCGGAACGTGCCGAGCGGGTTCTTTTCTCTGAGCCGTACTACAACACTCCGGGTGGATGGTTCGGTCCTGACAACTTCAGTGCAGACGTAACTGATATGGATGCCATGAAGGGTAAAACAGTCGGTGTGCAGCGTGGCACCACTATGGACACTTTTGTAACCGAGGAAATGACCGGCATAGTAACCATCAAGCGTTACACCACGGCTGACGACATGGTGCTCGACCTTGAGGGTCAGCGCCTGGATGCCGTGTTTGTTGACTACCCGGTTGGTGAACAGACTGTTCTTTCCAAAGATGGCTTCAAGGAAGTTGGCGAGCCTGTAAAGCTGGGTGAAGGCGTGGGTGTTGCCATGCGCAAGCGTGACAAAAAGGTTGCCGAAGAGGTGAACGCAGCCCTGCGTAAGCTGAAGGAAGATGGCACCTACGACGCCATCATGAAGAAGTACTTCGCTTACGACGTTAAGGTCTGATAACTCCAGCTTCAGGGATAGCCCGACGGCTATCCCTGACTACCGGACACTCCCATGCTTGATCTGAAAGGCTATGGTCCGGCCCTTTTAAACGGGGCGATTGTAACCATAGAGCTCGCCTTCCTGTCTCTTGCCCTGGCGCTGGTTCTCGGGCTGCTTGGTGCGGCTGCAAAGCTGTCGAACAGCCGTGTCGCTATCAGCGTAGCTACCGCCTACACCACCCTGATTCGCGGCGTGCCCGATCTGGTGATGATGTTGCTGTTCTACTATGGCGGCCAGGTGGGTGTAAATATGATCTCCGATTACATTTGGGAGGTCTATGAGATCGATTTCTTCTTCCAGTTCAATCCGTTCATTTCCGGCGTTATTACCATCGGGCTGATTTTTGGCGCTTACATGACGGAAACCTTTCGGGGCGCTTTTCTTGCCGTTGAAACTGGCCAGATTGAAGCGGCGCGAGCTTACGGTTTCAGCAAATGGCATACTTTCCGAAGGGTTATGGTTCCGCAAATGTTGCGCCACGCACTTCCCGGTATCGGTAATAACTGGCAGGTACTGCTCAAAACCACCGCGCTGGTTTCCATTATTGGCCTCACAGATATGGTGCGGGTGGCAGAGGAAGCGGCCAAGGCTGAGCGCATGCCGTTTCACTTTTTTATTCCGGTTGCGTTTGTTTACCTCGCCCTTACGGCAGGCTCTGAGCTGTTCATCAAGTGGCTCGACAAACGGGCCAATGTCGGCGTGATTCAGGAGAATAAATAATGCCTCCCGATTTCATTGCAGCCTGGCTTAACAAGAACGAAATCTTCACTGCCATGACCATCATGGAATACTGGGACGGTTTGGTTACCACCGTTCAACTGGTATTCCTGTGTCTGATTATCGGCCTTGTCTTTGCAGTTCCTCTGGCGATTCTTCGCACGGTAAAAAACCCGTTTGTGTCTGGCCCAGTGTGGCTTTACACCTATCTTTTCCGTGGTACACCACTGCTGATCCAGCTTTATATCATTTACTATGGCGTTGCCCAGATTCCCGGTATTCAGGACACTTTTTGGTGGGAGATTTTCCGGGAGCCTTTCTACCCTGCCCTGCTGGCGTTCACTTTGAATACTTGTGCTTATACCACTGAGATTATTCGTGGCGCGATTATTTCTACGCCCCATGGTGAGATTGAGGCGGCCAAGGCTTACGGTATGAACTGGTTTATGCGGATGCGGCGTATTGTGTTGCCCAGTGCGGCACGGCGGGCGGTGCAGGCGTATTCTAATGAGGTTATTTTCATGCTGCACTCGAGTGCGATTGCGAGTGTGGTAACGATTGTGGATCTTACGGGGGCTGCGCGGAATATTTATTCGCGGTTTTATGCGCCGTTTGATGCGTTTATTTTTGTGGCGCTTTGCTACATGGTGCTGACGTTTATTTTGGTGTTTGCGTTCCGCAAACTTGAGAATCATTTGTTGCGGCATCAGCGGCCTGTGGGCTCTTGACCAAAGATTAAAAGCACCGCCTGAAACAATGTGCCAGGGCAGGCGGTTACGCTCCTTCCGGGAGACGCTACGAGCACCCCTGCGGGGTCCGGCCAGCAATCATAGATTGCTGTCGTTCGGCGGCGCATGAAGCTACGCTTCATAAACGCTTGCCTCACCCATGTGGGCTTGACTGAAGCCATCCATGGCTTCAGACACTCCCGGAAGGAGCGTAACCGCCCGCCCTCCGAGCTCTTCGGGGAGCCTTCATGACAGCAACTGCACAAATACACTTATTTGAACCCTATCCTGACTGGCTAGCTCATACGCTTGCCCACGCCGCAGCCGATCTCCCGGAAACCAAAACTGTCCTCCCCGATGGCACCCGTATCAGCCGCAAAGTTGTTGGTGTTCTGCAGCTTACTCCGCCAGCCAATCGTGCCAATCCGAATCAGGAGGCGCTGATTGTCTCAGCGGGTATTCACGGCAATGAAACCGCTCCCATTGAGGTTCTTAACGCCCTGCTCAGCGAGCTGCTGAACGGGGAGTGGCCGTTGGCAGTTCCGCTGTTGCTGATTCTGGGGAACCCGTCAGCCATGGTTGCCGGGGAACGGTTTTTGGATGTAAATCTTAACCGGTTGTTCAACGGTGCCCATGGCAAGCCGGAGTACAGTGGGTTGCCGGAAGCAGCTCGGGCGCAGTTTCTTGAGGAGGTGTGTCGGCAGTTTGCTGTGGCGCATCCGCAGGCACTTTCCCATTATGATTTGCATACGGCCATAAGGCCTTCCCAGCGGGAGAGGTTTGCGCTTTATCCGTTTGTTGAAGGCAGGCAGGTGCCAGAGAGTCAGTGTGATTTTTTGTTGGAAGCGGAAGTGGAAACCTTGTTGCTGCAGCATAGGGTGGGGACTCCGTTTTCGTCCTTTTCTTCATCCGTGCTGAACGCTGAAAGTTTTACGGTGGAGCTGGGCAAGGTTTATCCGTTCGGAATGAATGATCTTACCCGTTTTGAAGGGGTCAAGAAGGCACTTCGGCGGCGGTTGTGTGGTGAGCCAGCTCCTGCCAAGCAACCACCGTTTGATGATCTCACGGTCTTTGAGGTGGTGTACGAGATTCTGAATACAGGGAAGAATTTTCAGTTTCACATTCCCGATGATGTGGCCAACTTTACTGAATACGCACCGGGCACCGTCATCTGGGAGGATGACGATACCTGTTACAAGGTTGGCGATATTCCAGAGGCGATTGTGTTTCCAAACCGGGATGTGCCGGTTGGCCAGCGGGTGGGTCTGTTGATAAGACCCAGGTGATCCCGCTGGCACGGAGCATTGCTATTTATGCGGGAGCATTTTCCGGTTCGGCCACTTTCACCTTGATGAGCTGTGTACAGACCGCTGGGATCACCAGCAGGGTCAGTACGGTTGATGCCAGTAGCCCTGAGATGATCGCCCACGCCATGGGCGGCCAAAGTGTGGAGCTGGAGAAAGCCAGTGGCAACAGGCCAGCCACGGTGGTTGCGGTGGTCAGCAGGATCGGGCGGGTTCGCTGTATTACGGCTTTGCGCATGGCTTCGTGGATGTTCTCACCTTTTTCCAGTTCTCTGTCCATTACATCCAGCAGTACTATGGCGTTGTTCACCACAATGCCCACCAGTGCGATTACACCCAGCAATGACTGAAAGCCGAAGGGTGAGCTGGATAGCACCAAGCCGGGGAATATGCCCACGGTTGCCAGGGGTACGGTCAGCAGGATGATGCCCACCCGGCGGAACGAGTTGAACTGCAGTAGCAAGAAGAAGAGCAGCAGGAGTATGCCGATGGGCGCCGCGGTTAACAGGGCACCGTTAGCATCGCCGGAGCCTTCCGCATCACCACCCATTTCCAAACGAGTGCCTTCAGGCAGTGGATTGTCTTCCAGCGCACGTTGCAGTCCGTCCAGCGCCTGGCTAAAGCTGTAACCGGTCAGCAGGTTAGCCGTTACGGTATTCAGCCGGGTTCCATTGCGGAGATAACGTGCTGCTGGTTCCCAAGTGGTCTCCACACTGGCTACAGCAGACAGCGGCACTGCTTGCCCTCGCTCGTTATAGATATTCACTGAAAGCAAGCGCTCCAGTGGCAGCGAGGTTCCTTCCTGAGATCGCAGCACCAGCGGTATTGGATCTTTTTCCTGACGGTAGCGCTCGGCAACCACACCAAAACTCTGGCCATACAGGCTCTGGGCCACATCCGCACGGGTAAGGCCATATCTTGCCGCAGTGGCGTCGTCCACGTTAATGGCAATACTGGGCACACCAATATCCAGGTCGTGCCGAACATCCACTGTGCCCTCCACCTCGCGCAACGCACTGAACAACTGCTCTACTGCATGGGTGCGTATCTGGTCATCGGCGTGGTACACCCGCACTTCCACCGGAGCAATGCTCGGCGGCCCCTGCCCCAGAACACCCACACTTACATCCAGCTCCGGCATCTGTTCGTCCACATGGGCGCGAATCCAGCGAATCATTTCAGTCGTGTCTTCCAGCGTTGGTGTCGCCACTACCAACCGGCCTCTGTTCGGAGCCTGGGGCGCGCGCTGCAGGTTGTAATAAAATGCAGGGCCGGTAAAGCCGACAAACCGGTGAATTTGTATGGCATTAGGCTGTGTGCGTATAGCGTGTTCCAGGTTGGCAGCGGCTTCAGCCGTGCGCTGTTGATCTGTTCCCTCGGGCATGAAGAGTTCAACAATCACCTGGGGCCTGTCCGCATCGGGGAAGAACTGCTGGGCCATAAAGGCCGTCATGGTTAAACTCACGGCAACCAGCAAAGCCCCGGCCGCAATCAACCGCTTTGGGTGCCGGTAAACCAGGCCACCCAGAAAACGGGCGAGACCAAGCAGCCGATCTGCTTCGGCATTGCGGCGGGGCTTGAGGAACCGGGCTGCAAGCAGGGGTACCACTGAAATCGCCAACAGATAACTCACAGACAGCGTGAGCATAATCATTACCGGCACACCTCGGGTGAAGTCTGCTGCACCGCCCTTGGCTAAAAGCAATGGCGCGAAAGCCGCCAGGGTGGTTCCGGTAGAGGCCCCGAGCGGCCCTGCAAGCTCACTCACGGCTTTGCGCAAGGCATCAAGCCGGCGCATGCCTTCATCCAGATGCCCTTGAATGTTTTCGACAATCACTATGGCGTTGTCGATCAAAATACCCAGCGAAATGACCATGCCGATCACAGCTATCTGGTGCAGAACACCGCCGCCAAGATCGTAAAGCCCCACACTGATCAGGGCTACCATAGGCAAGATCGAAGCCACCAGAAGCCCCATTCGTATGCCCATGCCGGTGAACACCACAGCCACAATAATTAACACTGAAAGCACCAGGCTCCAGGCAAGATTGTCGAGGCGGTCTGAGACCTTATCCGGCTGAAAGAACATTTCCCGGATTTGGTAGGGCTCAAAGTCCGGGCTTATTTGAGCAATCCGCTCACGCACCCGCTCACCAAAGCGGATGGCATCGGTGGTGCCCTCTTCCATAATCATTGAAAGCAATACCACCCGCTCGCCATCAAACCAGGTTTCCGGTTGCCGGGGTTCGGCGGGGCCACGCCACACATCCGCTGCTGCAGCCAGTGGTACCTGTGAGCCATCTGGTAGCTCTATAGGTGTGGCGCGAATAGCGTCAATGTCGGCAAACTCAGTGTTGGGAAGCACCGATAAACGGCGCCCATCCACCACCACAAATCCCCCAGGGGTCGTCTGGTTACGCTGTGCCAGTGTTTGCAGTATTCGTGCGGGTGAAATGCCCAGCCGGTAAAGCGCTGCATCATCAAGTGCCAATGTGATCTGCTCGTCGGCATCCCCTTCCAGCTCAATGCGGGACACACCACTAATATCGGACAGGTTTTCTTTGAGTCGCTCAGCTACGTTGGTCAACTCACTCACAGAAGGCGCGCCACTGATCGCCAGAACAATCGCAGGGTTATCGATCAGCCGGTCATCCAATGACATCTGGCCAATATCGTCCGGGAAATCCAGCTTTGCACGCTCCATGGCCTGGCGAACACGATCCCAGGCTGGGTCGGTATTGTAGATATCATCGTTGAGCCGCAGCCTGACCAGCGCTACGCCGGTACGCGCAGTGCCTTGTGCTACATCAACCTCTTCTACCTGACGTAACTCATCGGTTAGTGGCCTTAACACCAATCGCTCTACCGCATCGGCACTGGCGCCCGGGTAGTTAACCGAGACCATTCCAGCCCGGTAAGGAAAAGACGGATCCTCCTGGCGCGGCATGGTACTGTATGCCGCAATACCCAACAGACAAAGCATGGTTACCACCATGCCCAACAAACGCTGGTAATTAAGTAACCGGCTCGTCATTAGCGAACCTCCACGGCATCACCGTCTGCAAGGCGAGTCATTCCTGCGTAAACCACCTTGTCGCCGGGCTCCAGCTCACCCGTTCGCACGACAACACGCTCACCCACTACTCGCTCAACCTGCACCGGAACACGCCGGGCAATGCCTTCACGCACCCGGAACACTGTCATGCCCTCTGCGCTGCGAATAACAGACAAAAGCGGAACCGTGATTGCAGATTCGCGGTTAGGCGTTATGCCCACTTCAACAGGCTCACCCGTATCGAGGGTGTTAATCGGCAAGCTGACCAATACCGGATGCAACTCTCCACGGATGGCACCTGCTTGGGCGATTTCGACAACAGATCCTGTCACCGGAGCTTCAATTCGATTCTGAACAGACCAGATCGGTAGTTCCTGATCTACCGACACATGGGCTAACAAGTAAGCAGGCACTCGCACTTCCACTTCCTTGCCCTCGGGTGAGGACAAACGCATCACTGGCTGGCCAGCGGCTACAAACTCATCTCTTTCAACTAGCAGCGCCTCTACACGGCCACCAAACGGCGCGCGCAAGGTACTCTCTTCCAGCAACTGAGTGGCCTCTGCCAATGCGGCTTGGGCTGTCGCTACGCTGGCCTTCAGTGAATCCCGACGTGCCGCGATCTGTTCAAGGTTTTGCTCCGAAACAACGCCTCGCTCATGCAGACGGCTCGAACGTTCCCACTCACGCTTGGCCTGATCGTATCGGGTAATCAGTTCGTCCAGTTTGGCTTTTGCCGAATCTCGAGCAGGCTCCAACGCCGGGTTGTACACCCGGGCGAGCAAATCACCGGCGACTACGGTCTGACCTAATTCCACTGTGCGCTGCCGCAGTGTTCCGCTAACCTGAAACGTAAGTGTTGCCCGTTGGGTTGACCTTACAATGCCGGAAAAACGCAGGGGTATTTCCTGGGCCTCGCCTCCCGTGACGTCTGAAACACGCACCGAGACCTCATGCTTGCCAGAGGCTGCCGGGGCATCATCGCCCATGCAACCAGAAAGAAGCAGGCCGCAAACAGCTAGGAAAACAAGGGCAACAGGGGTGCGTAGTGGTGTCATAAGGTATCCTTTCATCCGTGCTCAAGTTGGTGTTGATACCGCTTCCTGCGGAAATCCGGGGCGCTAATCTCGACATAATGTCACTCTTTGACATTATGTCAATTATCAGCTTTCATTCCCTGAATGAAAAGATAAACATTGAAAGAACCTGACGTGAGGGCCGGATGACTGAACTGCTGAAAACACGCCGTGAACGGGAGAAACAGGCCCGCTACGACACGATTCTGGATGCTGCAGAGCTGGCCTTTTCGGACAAGGGCTACGAACGCACCTCCATGGATGATATTGCACGCACCGCAAGCCTGAGCCGGGCCCTGCTGTACGTTTACTTCAAGGATAAGGCGGCGATTCAGCGGGGCATCATGCTGCGTGCGGGTCACAGTTTATATGAACGCTTCAGGAGGGCACAGCAGACTGCCGATACGGGGCTGGCACAGATACGCGCCATGGGGGAATCTTATTATCGCTTCTATCTGGACGAACCAGACTACTTCTCTGCCCTCACCAAAGCCTCGACTGCCATGGCTGAGGCAGATGAAGCGCAAGCCAAGGAAATGCTTTGCTCAAAGACAGACTTGATGGCGCTTATGACTGAAGCTATTGAATTGGGCCTGGAAGACGGCACTATGAGCCGTCAACGTATTCACAGCCCTGAGCAGACCGCTCTCTACCTGCGGGGGGCGCTGCACGGCGCCCTCTTGCTGTGTCAGTCTGAAGCCAGCGAGAGTGGCGACAACTTCCCGGCTGAGAGCCTGATCCGACATACTATGGACATGCTGGCTTCTTCGATTTCGGCACCCTGATACTGCTCTTATAAGCAACGGAGAAAGCTGTTACATCTGGAAGTCGTAAATAGAGCCTAATCCCAGAATCCCGGTCAGTTCATCCAGCGCTTTGCGCACTTCCTCCAGCAGCATGGGGTCGGCCAGATCTTCCCGGGCGAGCTCACTGCGGTAATGGGTTTCAACCCAGGTGATCAGGCGCTCATAGAGCGCATCGGTCAGGATGACACCCCGGTGCATGGCCTTTAGCTCATCATCATTCAGAACCACACGCAAGCGCAGGCAGGCCGGACCGCCACCGTTGCGCATGGACTGCTTCACATCAAACACTTCCACCGAGGTAATTGGCCCGCCAGAGGCCAGCAACTTATCCAGATACTTGCTCACAGTGGGCACGTCCCTGCACTCACCCGGAACCGCCAGCAGCATGCCATCGGGCGCATTCAACAACTGACTGTTGAACAGGTATGAAGCGACCGCATCTGCGATGGGCACATCCGCACTGCTTACCCGAACAGTTTCCAGCTCAACACCTGTAAGCCGGGCGCGAATATCTGATAGCATACGCTGTTCATCAAGAAACGCCTGTTCGTGATAGAACAGTGTGTTCCCGTTGCCCACAGCGATAACGTCGTTATGAAACACACCCGCATCAATGGCCGCCGGATTTTGCTGGGCAAATACCAGATGCCCATCTTTCAGACCATGTAGGCGGGCGATAGCTTGTGAGGCCTCAAGCGTTTGCCGGGCCGGGTATTTTTTCGGAGCAGGTGCCTGTTCGTTGAATGCTATCTGGCCATACACAAACAGCTCCACCCCCGGCTCACCATACCTGCCGCAAAGCCGGGTGTGGTTGGCGGCGCCTTCATCACCGAAGTGGTTGACCGAAGGCAGCGCCGGGTGATGGGCAAAATACCCCTCGTCCGCGAAGATAGATTTGAGCATGCGGCCGGTTACCCGGTGCTCAATGGAGCGGTGGAACTTGGCACTTAAATTAGCCGGCGTGAAATGCACCCTGTGGTCATCTGTATCGGCACTGGGTGAAACTGTGGCCGCATTGGCTGTCCACATGGAGGATGCTGAAGCCACAGCCGCAAGGATCGATGGGCTGGATTTGGCTGCCTGCGCCAGGATCTGCGCATCCGTACCGTTGAATCCGAGCGCTTCCAGTGTGGGTATATGGGGGCGCTCATGGGGTGGCAGAACCCCCTGAATATAACCCCGGTCTGCCAGGCGCTTCATTTTTGCCAACCCTTGCAGTGCAGCCTCCCGGGGGTTGGACACCGCGTTCACATTGGATTTCGAGGCCACGTTACCCCAAGACAAGCCCGCATAATTGTGGGTGGGGCCAACCAGGCCATCAAAGTTTGCTTCTACCGCATGTTTTGCCATGTCTTGGTATTCCATCCATCCGGATTCAGGGAATAAATCTCAACGTTTCCAATCAGGAATCGAAGTTAAGGCCCGGCGCCAGGCTTTCGGGCACTTCGCTCTTACCTGCCTCAAGAGAGGCCATAGGCCAGGCGCAGTAATCCGCCGCGTAATAGGCGCTGGCCCGGTGATTTCCGCTAGCGCCCACTCCTCCAAAGGGCGCGGCACTGCTGGCGCCAGTCAAAGGACGATTCCAATTAACAATGCCTGCCCTTGCCTCTTCCAACAATCGTTCGTAGAGCTTTCTGTCGTCTGAAAGCAGGCCTGCAGAAAGCCCATAGCGGGTGTTATTAGCCAGCTCCAGAGCATCATCAAAACCCTTGTACCGGTAGACAGTCAAAAGCGGCCCAAAGAACTCTTCATCAGGCAACTCCAGCCCGGTCACGTCCACAATGCCCGGAGAAAGAAGGCCGGTGCCTGGCTTGAGCTGTTTCATTTCCAGCAAGGACTTCCCGCCTTTCTCCAACATACCGGCTTGGGCAGCCAATAGCTTTTCCGCCGCCTGTGCAGAAATCACCGACCCCATAAACGGCTGGGGTTTGTCATCAAACTCTCCCACATGAATCCGTGCAGAAACAGCCACAAGGCGATCCAGAAACTCGTCGCCCTTCCTGCCTTTTGGCACCAGCAGTCTTCGGGCACAAGTGCAGCGCTGGCCAGCGGACAGAAACGCTGACTGCAGAGCGTGATGGACCGCACCATCAATGTCCGCAACATCCTGAACAATCAGCGGGTTGTTACCGCCCATTTCCAGAGCAAGAATCTTCTCCGGCTGGCCACCCAGTTGCTCGTGCAGTTTATGACCCACCATGGAACTGCCGGTGAAGAACAAACCATCAATCGCTGGGTGGGCCGCAAGAGACTTACCCGAATCCGCAGCACCCTGGAGCAAGTTGATTACACCATCAGGCAGGCCAGCTTTTTCCCACAGTTTCACCGTGAACTCCGCCACGCCGGGAGTCAGCTCACTGGGCTTGAATACAACCGTATTGCCCGCTAACAGCGCCGGCACAATATGGCCATTTGGGAGATGGCCAGGGAAGTTGTAGGGGCCAAACACAGCAACCACCCCGTGGGGCTTATGACGAAGCACTGCATGGCCACCCGCAACATCTGATTCGGAATGCCCGGTTCGATCCTTATAGGCTTTCACAGAAATGCCGATTTTCCCGGCCATGGCGGCTACTTCCGTGCGGGACTCCCACAGAGGCTTGCCGGTTTCCAGACCAATCTGGTACGCCAACTCTTCCTTGTTTGCGTCCAGCAACTCTGCAAACGCCTCAACCACCGCCAGGCGTTCGGCAAAGCTCTTGCGCCGCCACTTCAGGAAAGCATCCCGCGCACTGCGCACGGCTGCATCCACATCTGCCAGGCTGGCCCCTGAACCCTGCCATACGGCACTTCCGGTAACGGGCTGAACAGACTCAAACGCGGGCCCATGGCCTTGAAGCCAAAGCCCGCCAATAAACAGTTCGCCTGTCAGGTTTGCCATATTACTCACTCTCCTGGTGCTGGAATTGTATGTTTTTAGCTTGCTGTATTTTCTTTCGCCGGTACCTGGGACCTTTCTTTAAGCGGGGCCAGCCGAACCGGATCCCCCGACTCAATCTGCAAGGCGGCTGCCACTTCCGGCGTTATGCTGACTGTATCTATGTCAACGCAACTGGCCGGTACCGTTGTTACCCGGAAGTTGCGGAATGACCGGTTGGAAATCATCACCCGCTTATCCGCCGGCACATCAAGATCAATGGCTTTTCGGGTCACCGAGGCATAGCGGTTAACGCTGTCTCGTACGGTGCGAATGGTGTGTACGAATGCCTCAACCACCGGGCCGCCATCAAAGATGTCTACCATGCCATTAAAGTTGAACCCTTCAGCCTTCAGCATGGTCAGCGCCGGAGCGGTATTGCCATGAACCCGGCCGATAACTGCCCGCGCCGAATCTGGCAGCATGGGCAGGTAAATCGGGTACTTGGGCATCAGCTCCGCGATAAACGATTTATTGCCAAGCCCGGACAGCATGTCGGCTTCTATGAATTCCATATCAAAAAACTTGCTGCCCAGTGCATCCCATAGCGGGCTCATGCCCTGCTCGTCAGACACACCGCGCATTTCTGCAAATACTTTTTCAGAGAAGTGCTTTCGAAACTCGTCAAGAAACATGAAGCGACAGCGGGATAGCAGCAAGCCATTGCCACCACCGTGGTATTCGCTGGAGAGCAACAACGAGCAGATCTCGCTAATGTCTGTCATATCGTTTGAAAGGTGCAGCGTTGGCGTACGCACATGCACGCCCAGCTCTTTAGAGGCGTTTACGGTCACACTAAGCCGATAGTTGTAGAACACCTCATCCAGCCCTACCCGGGCCTGGATTCCGCTGATGCCCACGGCTTTCCCTGTCTCCGTATCTTCCAGGGCAAACAGATACAGCCCGGCTTCCGGCGCACAGCGCTGATTGAAGGTTTCCTGCGCGTGGTTGATCTTGCTTTGTAACAGGTCACGATCGGCCGGTAATGAGGTTAACCCCTTACCCGCGTTCTGCGCCATGGCGTATAGGTCTTCAAGGTCACTTTGCTGGAGCGGCCGGATGACTAACATGGCGCAACCCTCACTTCGTCACCCGCTGTTTTTCCTAGCAACTCCCAGGTTTTCACCGGCACCTTGAGGGTTCCCTCAAGCGTTCCGGAAACACGGGCCAGGGTGCAACGGAAGCTGGCACCCTCGCCCGCTGCAATCAGGCAAAGGTCTCCGTTCCCACCACCGGCATCATCGACAGCACCGTGAAGAGCTTTGGGCTGGCTGGTTACCAACGTGTGCAGGGCATCGGTACGCGCTTCCAATACCGGGCCACCGTCAAAAATATCCAGATAACAGCCAGCCTGGAACCCCTCCCTCTGGAGCAGTTCGAGGTTCGGCACAGTGAGCTCATGGGGCTGCCCTAACGCCGCCTGAGCCGACTCGGAAAGCAAAGTGACATACACTGGATGCGGAGGCATAAGCTCCGCAATAAAGGTTTTACTGAGCGTGCCAGAGTGCCGATCAGCCGTTTCAAAATCCATATTGAAAAAGTGACGACCCAAGCTGTCCCAGAAGGGCACGCTGCCATCCGCAAGCTGAACACCCTGAATTTCCACAGCAATGCGATGAGTAAACCAGTCGCGGTGCCCGGCAATAAACAGGATTCGGGCTCTGGACAAGAGCTCAAAGGCTTCCGTATTGCGCAATTCAGGTGTTATGGAAAACGAACAAAGCAGTGTGTGATCGGTCAAGCCGTGGCTTGGATAAAGTACGTCTACCCGGCTTGAGATGCCAAGTTCGTGAGAGGCATGAATCAGCGCATCCCGGCGGTAGTTATAAAACGGTTGGCCATTGCCCGCACGGGCATCAATACCCGCCGTGCCATGAACTTTGCCTGTGGCAGTGTCTTCTAAAACGAACAGAAATCGTGGCAAGGGGCCGCCAGCAATGGTTTTACCGGCGAGAGAGGTTAACGAGTGGGATATTTTTTCGGCAAGCGCTTCACGCTGCCTGGGCAGCGTGGATGACAGGCGGGCGGTCTCTGAACCCGCCGCGCCTGCAATCTCCAGTATCTGGTTCACGTCATCCGGCAGTGCCGGACGTACCAGCCACATAAAAGCTCCTAGGCGGTCAGCTTTTTCACCGCCGCTTCAAAGCGCTCAAGCGCCTCATCGATATCAGTATCCGGAATGATCAGCGAAGGCGCCAGCCGAATCACATCGGCGCCTGCAACCAAAACCATCACACCTTCATCCAGACCCGCGTTGAGAAAGTCCTTGGCCTTTCCCTTCCATTGTTCGGTCAGTACGCATCCCAACAAAAGCCCGGCACCGCGAACGTCACTGAAAATTCCATGGCGCTCGCCGATATCCTTCATGCCTTTGCGCAGGTGTTCAGCACGGGCCTTAACACCCTTGAGGATCTCGGGCTGGCTCACGGTATCAATCACCTTCTGGGCAACGGCACAGGCCAGTGCATTGCCGCCATAGGTGCTGCCGTGAGTGCCAACGCCAAGGCTGGCTGCAATTTTGGCGGTCGTCAGCATGGCGGCTACCGGGAAGCCCCCACCCAAACCTTTGGCGCTGGTGAGAATGTCTGGCACCACATCGTACATCTGATAGGCATAAAGATGGCCAGTGCGGCCAACGCCAGATTGTACTTCGTCAAAAACCAGCAAGGCATCGTTGTCATCACAGAGCTTGCGCAAGCCTTCCAAAAACTCAGGGTCGGCTGGAACCACACCGCTCTCACCCTGAATCGGCTCCACAACCACAGCACACGTCTTTTCCTTGGAGATCAGCTTTTTGACGGATTCCAGATCGTTAAAGTCTGCGTGGTGGATGCCTCCCGGAGCAGGCTCGAACCCTTCCAGGTATTTCGCCTGGCCACCCACACTCACAGTAAACAGTGTGCGGCCGTGGAAAGCGCCTTTGAAGGAGATAATTTCATGCTTCTCCGGGCCTGTGTGCTCCCAACCATAACGGCGTGCCAGCTTGAAAGCGGCCTCGTTAGCCTCTCCACCGGAGTTTGCGAAAAACACCCGTTCTGCGAATGTCAGGTCGCACAGGGTTTTGGCCAAACGCAACGCTGGCTCATTGGTCATCACGTTGGAGAGGTGCCAGATTTTCTCTGCCTGCTCCACCAGGGCGCCAACCAGCCCCGGATGTGAATGCCCGAGGCAGCTCACCGCAATGCCACCCTGAAGATCTATAAACTCGCGCCCGTCCTGATCCCATATTCGGGAACCCTCACCTCGCACAGGTATAATCGAACCCGGAGCGTAATTGGGTACCATCACTTCATCAAACAGTTCGCGGCTGACAGGTTCTTTGTTCATAGATCTCTCTCGGAAAAGCAGTTAAGCCTATAAAAATAGTGGAGTTGCCGGCACAGGCAAGTAAGTAGGTGTGCGGATTAATGCCTTATACTACGCCACTTCAGGCCTAAGCACATCCGGCGCTATTGCCTCTGGACAACCTCATCACACCATTGCAAGACCGCCTCCTCTGAAAATGGCAAATCCGCCGCCTGCCCGCCACTAAATTCATGCCACTGCGAGAGGAACTTGCGCTTAACAACCGTTAAAACCGGTATGCCTGCCTCAATTAACTGAATAAACTCGGCGCGACAGCCCTTGCCTTCAATTTCCTGTTGCCCGAACCGGTTCACGACAGCCAACCGGGGCGGCTGTTGCAGCAAAGCGCGCAATACGCTGGTTGCATCCGCAAGCCCGTAAGGATCGAGGCAGCAGGATTGCGATTCTTTCCCCAGGTCCTGGGCAATGGAGTATTCCTTACCCGTTTCGAGATCCTGAAGCGCCATGGGCTCTCGCCGCAAACCCTGGTCATTCAACGCCATGGCCAAACCTGCGACCCGGTCACCATGGCTATTAAGTGTGGCTGCCACCTTGTGCAACAATTTATCTACGGGCTGCTCATCGTTGTCGTAGATAATTGCCGCGAGATCCAGTTGTGTGCTCATACATTCGATACCTGCAGACTAAATCCGAATAGCCTAGCGGGTTTGGCACTGCGTTCATTGCGCTGGGTCAGTATTACTGGCTTACCTTGCCTCACACCGCCACCCCGGACTTCAAAGGCTGGGGTGGCGGATCTATCGGCCATCAAAGCAGCAGGGTACGAATATCCCCAAGCAGCTGACTGAGCAAGGTGGTAAACCGCGCCGCATCAGCGCCATTCACTGCACGGTGATCGTAGGACAACGACAGCGGCAGCATTAGCCGCGGCTGAAACTCGCTACCATCCCACACAGGCTTCATGGCCGCCCTGGAAACCCCAAGAATCGCCACCTCAGGGGTATTCACAATTGGCGTGAATGCCGTACCGCCTATGCCGCCCAAGCTTGTGATGGTAAAGCAGGCACCCTGCATTTCTGCTGGTTTCAGTTTCCTGTCCCGGGCTTTCTGGGCAAGTTCGGCGCTTTCGGCCGCCAGCTCCCATAGGCCCTTCTGATCCACATCACGAATCACCGGCACCATCAGCCCGTTAGGCGTATCCACTGCAATACCAATGTGAATGAACTGCTTGTGAACAACCTCTTTGCGCTCCATATCCAGAGACACGTTGAACTGCGGCAACTCTGCCAGCGCAACTGCACAGGCCTTCAGAATGAACGGCAAAGGCGTCATCTTCACGCCTTTCTTCTCACCGGCCGTTTTCTGGGATTTACGGAATGCCTCCATGTCGGAGATGTCTGCATCTTCAAACTGGGTAACATGGGGTACGTTCAGCCAGCTGCGCTGCATGTTGGTGGCCGTTACCGCCATCATCCGCGACATGGGCTCTCTTTCTACGTCGCCAAACTGGCTGAAATCTGGCAGCTTCACTCCCGGTATTCCGGAGCCAGCACCACCACCCGGGCTTCCCTGCTGCGCCTGTTGCAACTGGTTCTTCACATAATCATGCACATCGTCTTTGAGAATCCGGCTTTTCGGGCCAGACCCCTTGATGCGTGTCATATCTGCACCCAGCTCGCGGGCCAGTTTACGAACAGCCGGGCCGGCATGAACTTTGGCACCCGGAGAAAGCGGCTCGTAGGTTGAACTCTGCGGCTGTACCTCTGCCTCTTTCGAGGATTTTTCATCTGGCCCGGAGTTCGATTTCTCAGCAGTGTCCGCAGGCGCCTCGTCCTGCGCCTCTTCTTCCTCGTCGCCGTCAACGGTAACCATCATTTCCAGAAGCTTGTCGCCCTCAGACAACTTATCGCCTTCGGCCACCAGAATCTTGACCACCTTGCCGGCATAAGGAGACGGTATATCCATGGATGCCTTATCGGATTCAACAGTAACCAAAGATGCATCTACTTCAAGGGTATCGCCCTCGGCAACGTTGACTTCAATAACCGGCACATCTTCCATGCCATCCAGAGGCGGGACCAGCACTGTTTCCTTGCGGGAGCCGCCAGATTTTTTCTTGGGCTCCGGCTTGCTCTCTTCGGGCTCGGGCTTATTGTCGGAAGCAGGCTCACTTTCAGCTTCAGCCTCTGGCTCATCATCAGCCGCGCTCGCTGCGCCGTCGGTCTCCATCATGGCTACCACGTCGCCTTCTTTTACTTTGTCTCCCACCTTCACGGAGAGTTTGGTGATCTTGCCAGCTCCGGGGGACGGTAACTCTACTGAAGCCTTGTCAGTTTCAACCGTCAGAATGGAGTCTTCCGCCTCAACCGTATCGCCAGGGCTGACCAGAATCTCGATCACCTCAACTTCATCTGCCCCGCCGAGATCGGGAACTTTAATTTCCTGTTCACTCATGACGGTCTCCTTAGCAGTGCGCCGGGTTCGTTTTGTTACGATCGATACCGTACTTGCGCATGGCCTCAAGAACCTGATCTTCCTTAACCTCGCCATCTTTGGCCAGGGCAGACAGGGCGGCTACCGTTACGTAATAGCGATCCACTTCGAAGAAGCTTCTCAGCTTCTCGCGGGTATCACTGCGACCAAAACCGTCTGTACCCAATGTCAGGAAGGTTTTGGGGATGAACGCCCGCAGTTGCTCGGAGTGCAGCTTGACATAGTCTGTAGACGACACAACAGGGCCTGCCTGCTTCTCCAGACACTGAGCGACGAAAGCCTTGCGGGGCTTATCATCCGGGTGCAACAGATTCCAGCGCTCAACGTGCTGACCATCACGGGCAAGCTCGTTAAAGCTGGTCACGCTCCAGACATCCGAGGCAACGCCCCAATCATCTTTCAGCATCTGAGCCGCTGCTCGCACTTCATTGAGGATTGCACCTGCACCCAGTAGCTGTACACGCAGCTTTTTCTTGCCGCCTTTGACTTCCACAGACTCGAACTTGTACATGCCCTTGATGATGTCGTCTTCCACGCCCTTAGGCATGGCTGGCTGTTCATAGTTCTCGTTTTCCATGGTGATGTAGTAGAAAACGCTTTTGTTCTCTTCGAACATCTCCTTCAAACCATGGTGAATCACCACCGCCATTTCATAACCAAAGGCAGGGTCATATGCCTTACAGTTAGGTATGGTGTTCGCCAACACATGGCTATGGCCATCCTGATGCTGCAGGCCTTCTCCGTTCAGCGTGGTGCGCCCTGCGGTACCCCCAATCAGGAAGCCGCGCGCCTGGATATCACCTGAAGCCCAGGCCAGATCACCCACACGCTGGAAACCAAACATAGAGTAGAAGGCATAGAAGGGAATCAGCGGGAAGTTGTTATTGCTGTAGGAGGTGGCTGCTGCCATCCACGCAGCCATAGCACCGCCCTCGTTAATACCTTCTTGCAGAATCTGCCCTTTTTTGTCCTCCCGGTAATACATGATCTGTTCCCGGTCCTGAGGTACGTATTTCTGGCCCTCAGAGGTGTAGATTCCCAACTGGCGGAACATACCTTCCATACCGAAGGTCCGGGCCTCATCCGGCACAATCGGCACAATCCGCTTGCCAATGCGCTTGTCTTTAACCAATGCGCCCAGCAAACGCACAAACGCCATGGTTGTAGAAATTTCCCGCCCATTCGAGCCTTCCAGAACGGACTTGAAAATATCCAGCTCGGGAATCTTGAGGGGCTGGCAATCCTTGCGGCGGCGGGGGTAGAAGCCGCCCAATTCTTGCCGCCGCTTGTTCATATACACCAGCTCGGGGCTATCGGGCGCTGGGCGGTAATAAGGTACATCTTCCAGCTCTTCGTCCTTCAACGGAATCGCAAAGCGATCGCGAAATGCCTTCAGGGTTTCAATATCCAGTTTTTTCAGGGAGTGGGCTGTATTCTGGGACTCTCCGGCCGCACCAAAACCGTAACCTTTGATGGTGTGGGCGAGAATGACCGTTGGCTTGCCGTTTGCTTCCGTTGCTGCCTTTTTGTATGCGGCATAAACCTTATAAGGGTCGTGACCACCCCGGTTTAGCTTGTTGATGTCTTCGTCAGTCCAATCTTCCACCAGCTTGGCCAGCTGGGGGTACTTCCCGAAGAAATGCTTACGGGTATATGCCGGGCCATTATGGGTGAAGTTCTGCAAATCACCATCGCAAATCTCATCCATGGCGCGCTGCATAATGCCGCTTTCATCCTGATCAAACAGGGTATCCCACACCCGGCCCCAGACCACCTTGATAACATTCCAGCCAGAGCCGCGAAACGCGCCTTCCAGCTCCTGAATAATCTTGCCGTTACCTCGCACCGGGCCATCAAGGCGTTGCAGGTTACAGTTCACCACGAACACCAGGTTGTCGAGATTTTCCCGGCCGGCCTTTGAGATACACCCGAGGGTTTCTGGCTCGTCGGTCTCACCATCACCCACAAAGCACCAAACCTTGCGATCACCCATTTCAACAAGTTCGCGGCTGTCCAGATACTTCATCACGTGAGCCTGATAAATGGCCTGAATCGGCCCAAGCCCCATGGATACGGTGGGGAACTGCCAGTAATCCGGCATCAACCAGGGGTGCGGATAGGAAGAAAGGCCGTCGCCATCCACTTCCTCCCGATACTTATCAAGCTGCTCTTCTGTAAACCTGCCTTCCAGAAAAGACCGCGCATAATTACCCGGAGCCGCGTGCCCCTGAAAATAAACCAGGTCGGATTCACGCTTTTCATCACCGCCGTGGAAAAAATAGTTAAAACCAATATCGTAAAGCGTGGCAGCTGATGAGAAGGTGGAAATATGGCCACCCAGATCACCCGGGCGTTTGTTGGCCCGCACCACCATAGCCATGGCGTTCCAGCGGATCAGCGAACGTATCCGACGCTCCATAAACAGGTCGCCCGGCATACGCGCTTCCTGGGTTGCCGGAATGGTATTGCGGAACGGCGTGGTAATTGAATAAGGCAACTCGGTGCCATCCCGGCTTGCGCGCTCAGAAAGGCGCTCCAGAATGTACTTAACCCGCTCTATGCCTTCGTTTTCCATGAGCGACTCAAGTGCATCAAGCCATTCGCTCGTTTCAATGGGATCATCATCCTGGTACATCAAACCTCCCCCTTCGCATTCAAAAGTGCTGCAGCCGCCGGTCGCGGCAACTGCGCATGCGGTAAAATTCAAGCTATAAAA
Organism: Marinobacter salexigens; assembly: GCF_002806945.1. Classification (GTDB taxonomy): domain Bacteria; phylum Pseudomonadota; class Gammaproteobacteria; order Pseudomonadales; family Oleiphilaceae; genus Marinobacter; species Marinobacter salexigens. The sequence goes on along the minus strand of NZ_NIHC01000001.1, from coordinate 473,641 downwards.
ACAACCGATTCAGCTTCTTGACTACTGTTTCTTCTACCTGACGAAGTACCAACCAAGGGTACACATTGCATTCACCAAGCATAGAACAGCTTTTATAGTTTTACTGCCTGCTTCCAAAACGATTGCCGGCCTGTTGCGAAAAACTGGCTTTCTCCCTCAGAGCGGGCACTTCATTCTGTAGTAGTTTTACTACCAAAACCAACCGAAACCCTTTAGAAATTTGAAACAACCTTGAAAAACGCAAAACTATTTACGATTAGTTACGCAATAGTGCCTTTTTTACCCGGGTCAAACAACCAAACTCAGACCAACGTCTTAGTTATAGAAACATCCCTATTAATTACCGTGCTAAACGATCTCCACGCAACTCACCCAAACCCACAAACAGAAACAACCCTTTAAACTCAATGACTTAAAAACACATGCTCAGAATAGTGAATTTTTATTACGCGCTTTTTTAATTAGACCTGAAACTAAACAACAATTTATGTATACTCGCCTGCCCATTTTTTGACCACCGGAGCGGCGCTACTTTTGCCCTCCTGACATTTCATACTTTTAACCACAGAGGGCGAACCATGAATTCAATCGTCACCTTTCCTAACCGAATTCCCACTACAGAATTCGAGGAGCGACGCTTCAAGGTTTATACAGACCGCCAGCTAGATAAAATCGAAATCATTCAGAACCTCCCGGAAGAGGCTCTGTTTGAAATGAAAGTAGTGGCCAGTGTGCTGCCTTTCCGGGTGAACGAGTATGTGATCAACGAACTGATCAACTGGGACAAGGTACCCAACGACCCCATCTATCAGCTGGTTTTCCCGCAAAAAGGCATGCTCAAAGACGAGCACTTTGACCGCATGGCAAAACTGCACCGGGAAGGTGCGGAGAAAAAAGAGATTCAAGCGGTAGCAAAAGAGATCCGCGACGATCTGAACCCGCACCCGGCTGGCCAGATGGAAATGAACATGCCGGAACTGGAAGGCGAAGTGCTCGACGGTGTGCAACATAAATACCGCGAGACCGTGCTGTTTTTCCCGGCTCAGGGCCAGACCTGCCACTCTTATTGCACCTTCTGTTTCCGCTGGGCGCAGTTTGTAGGCGATAAAGACCTGAAGATGTCGAGCACCGAAGCCAACAAGCTGCATGGTTATCTGCAGGAGCACACTGAAGTAACGGATTTACTGGTGACCGGTGGCGACCCCATGGTGATGAAAACCAAGAGCCTGGCGCAGTACCTTGAGCCGCTGCTACAGCCGGAATTCGACCACATCCAGACTATTCGTATTGGCACCAAGGCTTTGACCTTCTGGCCTTACCGTTTTGTGACCGATAAGGATGCAGACGAGCTGATCGATCTGTTCGCCAGGCTTGTGGATGCCGGCAAGCACATTGCCATCATGGCCCACTACAACCACTGGCAGGAAATCACCACCGACATTGCCGAAGAAGCTATCCGCCGCATTCGCGCCACAGGTGCGGAAATCCGCGCGCAGGGCCCGTTGATCAAACACGTAAACGACAACGCCGACGACTGGGCCAAGCTTTGGAAAAAAGAAGTACAGCTGGGCATCATTCCCTACTACATGTTTGTAGAGCGGGACACAGGCGCCAAGAACTACTTTGAAGTGCCCCTGGCCGAAGCGTTTAACATTTACCGCGAAGCCATGAAAAAAGTCAGCGGCCTGGCCCGCACCGCCCGCGGCCCCAGCATGAGTGCAGGCCCCGGCAAGGTTGAAGTTCAGGGCATTGCAGAGGTCGCTGGCGAGAAAGTCTTTGTACTGCGCTTCCTGCAGGGCCGCAACCCGGACTGGGTACAGCGTCCTTTCTTCGCCAAGTACAGCGAAACCGCCACCTGGTTGCATGAGCTGGAGCCGGCGTTTGGCGAGGAGAAGTTTTTCTTTGAGGATGAGTTTGAGGCGATGAAGAACGGCTGATGCCGTTGTTCACTAACGATTCCTGAACCGGGGCTTGCCCCGGTTTTTTATACATTGCATGTCCATCTCAACTTCGTTGCATGGGAGCTGAAACCACACAACGCGACAACCGCCTCAAACAATGCCACTATAAAAAATCAGGAGTTCTTAAAGAGCAGCTTCGAGGCAATAGCCTATGCAAACCTCAAGATCGACATGGCTCACCAACAAAGCCTGGATTGCACTACCTGTTATTCTGGTGCTCGCCCTTGCCCGCTGCAGCGGCGATACGAGCGAAACCACTCCCCCTGAGAGCCTAGCCGACGCAGAGGTGAGCGACGAACCAAAAACACTTGCCGCATCGACACCAACAGATAAGCCATCAGACAAAAAGCGCTTTTCATCCAGCGAGATCAAAGCTGCCATGCGCGAGCACATCGCCAAACGTACAGCACTCGGCAATCCTGGCGTTTTCGAAATCACAGATCCACGTACCAGCCAAAGCCTAGAGCTTCAGTTTCAAATCATTCACGACCCGGTGCGCGTGATTGACGGCCAGTTCTATTTTGCCTGCACCAACTTTGCCGCTATCAACGACCCTGACAAGACCTACGATCTTGATTTCTGGTTGCAGGAGCTGGATGGCGAACTCGTCGTCTACGAAGAAAACGTGCACAAGCTCCCAGTACGATCAAACAACCAATGGGTGCAGCAGCCCCGGTACAACTTTGTAAACGACCGGATCAATCTACTCCGGTAGGCGGGCAGACGACTATGGACGACGCCAAACTCATTATCTTCTTACTCGGCTTCGCCCTGCTCTACGGTGTGGAAACCCTTTTTTCTGCTCGTCCCTGGATAGAAGCTCGGGGCAAGCGCCTGCGAACTCATGTAACCATGGCCATTTTCAACACTGTGCTTCTCAAGCTGGTGATACTCGCCCCGTTTCTTTACTGGACTGAGTATGTACTGGAACAGGGTTGGGGGCTGGCGCCGCTGCTTGGTTACAGCGGGCTTGGTGGCATTCTCGCAACCGTTATCGTGCTGGACATGCTGGATTACTGGTGGCACCGCTTTAATCACCGCGTTGGTTTGCTCTGGCGATTTCACAAGGTTCACCATGTGGATACACACGTCGACATCACCACAGCTCTGAGATTTCACCCAGGCGAGTTGTTCATTTCCTTCTTTGTAAAACTGGGGGGGATTGCGCTTTGGGGGCCATCCCTCGCAGGTTTTGTTGTCTTCGAAATGGCTGTCAGCCTGGCCAGCCAGTTTCATCATTCCAACATTGATCTACCAGACCGCTGGGAACGCAGGCTGCGACGTTTTATTGTCACGCCCCGTTTCCATACCAGCCATCATACAGTGTCCCGCCGAACCGGAGATGCCAACTTTGCCACTATCTTTATTGTCTGGGACCGTCTTTTTGGTACCTACGCCGAGCCAGACGAACAGGAAATGGCTCAACTGGGTCTTCCGGAAGGCCGAGAGGATTATCTGTCTTTCAGCACCTGGCTGACAGAACCCTTTCGACCAAGAAATCAGAATCCGGAACATCCAAACCAACACGTTGCTCGTAATCTTTAACGCGAGTATAAGTAAATAATACTGCCCCAACAGGAGAAACAGTATGAAAACGCTCCACTCTCTAATAGCTCTGATGTTCCTGCTCGCTGCTATGTCATTCGGTGGCGTTGCTCTAGCTCAAGATGAACACGGCGGACAAGCCGTAGAAGACGTTAGTGAAGACGAACACGCTGGCGACGAAGTGGAATCCGAAGAGGAGTCGGATGAGGACGAGCACGCAGGTGAAGAAGCTGAGCCTGATGAGCATGCCGGAGACGAAGCCTGAGGCTGGCCAACAATAAACCGGCATTTCTTGGTTTAAGTTTTCAGAAGCCGTTGCTCCAGTCTGAAGAAGGCCCGCTAAAAAGTAAGCTTTGAGGATTTATGCCTTGAGAAGTGCCTGAACCCTCAACGCTTCTTTCGCGCATCTGAGCTTCTGGTGCGCATTATCTGTAACTGAAAGCTATTTCCCAGAAGATTCTCAACTGGCGCGATACAGGATCGTCAGTAACCATATGACACGTTAAAACTCAGCGACTGCACCTTGCGCCATTCCAACTGATCCACCGCTAACCCTGCCCGCCAGCCGTTGTACTCCGCTTCAATCCCGATTGTTTCGTATTTGGGCCAATAGACTGCCTTCAATCCTAGTCCGCTGGCGTAGCTATAACCCGCGCCAAAACCAACCAACCCATAGCCGAACTGATATTGGCCTTTCAGGTGTGCTGACCAAGGGCCTTCCGAAAGCTCAGAGGCTACCTGATACCGAGGATCTATTCTCTGGGAAACATCACGATAGCCCTCAATGCCACTTCCAAGACTGCTGCCGTCGCCAGGCTTAATATCAGAATCCCCTTTGGCAATCGTATAGGGCGCGTCTTTCCATCGGATTCGTGCAAAAAGGTCATCAACCGTTAAGCTGAAGAGCCAACGATCATCAGGCTGCCACTGGGCACTAAGATCACCGGCCCAGCCCAAACCTGCCGGCTCGTTTGTTATAGGGCGATTAAAGAGCACATCCCTGTAGTAACTGTAATCAACCTGTGCACTGAACACGTAATCTTCCGGGCTCGTCACCTGGATATCACCCGCTAGATCACCTGTCATTAGATGTTTTGCGTCAAGTACTGCTGCACCAACGGTCAAAGCCCCACGATCCCAGGTAAAACGATAACCAAAACGCAATGCAAGGGCAGTGAAGCCATTAACGCTCAATCGCGCCGGTATTTGTGCTCCCTCATCAAGAGGTAAACCGGCCTCAATCCGCCCCCAGTATTCGGCAAGATCCGCATTCATACGCAAATCCACCAAACCACGCTGCTGCAAGGACATTTCTACTCCTTGGTAGCGAACGCCCAGTTCAAAGAGACTGACAGCCCACTGTCGCTCTCCACGACCAAATTCAGATCCCCAATTCTCGAGGCTCGTACGAATCGGCTCAGGCTCGCTGAGAAACTGATTCTCAGTGCGCCCAAACAGCTCATAACCGCCAGCAGAAAAGGAGCAAATATATGCTGCAGTGAAAAAAAAGGCGGGGCCAAAGCCCCACCTTTTTTCCCGGTTGCCCGGTTTTGTCATCAGAACAAAGTCTCGAACTCGGTTACTGTACCATTCGGATAAGTAATGACTGGCCGACCTTCACGGTACTCTACGTCACCAATGTCTGCATCCTTCACGTAGGCATCTCCTGTCAGGTTACTCAGCTTTCCGTTTTCATCAAAAGAACCTGCCAAGATAAGGCGGTAGCCTTCCGCGTTAGAGAACTGTGCAGTGACTACATCCGCTCCCTGCAGGTCTTCGAAATTCTGTGAACGAACAACTGCGGTGTAGTTGCCGCCATTCCAGTTTACCTTGGCCTCAACCTCACCACCCTTCTGGCTGGAGCGATCCAGCGTCAAGGCAACAGAGGCTTCCGGCAATTCCGGCATCTGGACACTCGCACTCAAGGCAATAGAGCCCTCAAGGAAGTAGTCTGCCGCTTCCAGATCGGGGAACTCAGCATTCAGCTCAAGCTGCGCAGGCTCATCGCCGGCAACCTCACCAAACATGACATATGCATTCCACAAAGAGGGAGTAACCTGCCCCTTCACACTCTCATGCAGTCCATCTTTGAGTTGCTGGATGCCTTTGGTCTCTGCCTGATTCCATGCTGCCTGATTGTCAGCCTCACTGAGCAAATGAACGCCCTCCAAGGTTGCTTCCGCACAATTAATGACAGTGGAAAATCCCGATAAGCTTCCATCTACATAGCCCGTATAGGCCTTCAGCGCAGTATTCGGATTTTCAACACAGCCGTTAAAGCTTCCGCGACTCACTGGCAGGGTATAACTTACATACCCGTAGACGTCACCGCCATAAGAGCTGATTCCGTAAGAATCTGGCTGGGCATCATCCACAAGGAATTGAGTCGGATTTACGGCAGCAATCAGCTCATCAGTAAGCTGTGGTGGAAGATCCATCGAGAAAACTCTCGCACCACTCCAATACTCTGAAACCTGCCCGACTAACTCACGAGTCCCAGGCCCGATGGCATAAACCTCACCTTTAGGGATGCTCTCGCTAACAGAGTTAGAAAACGTTGTGTCCCAATAGTTCAGTTCAGTGCCGGTCAAAAGATCAGCGGCAGAAACAGTTTGCTCACTCAGTTCACCACCTGCTCCTTGTGACCCAATGATAAACCCTCCCGCATAGGTATCGGCCAACTTATCCACCAGCGCCGTTTTTACTACCTGCAATTGCTGCTGGTTCAAATTGTACAAGTTCCGTGTAGTGGAGCCTTTCGTAGCATAAAACGCATTTCCCCAACTGCCTACCTGGCCTGAGTAGCCATAAAACGGGCTAACCTCTACGTACCCGATCACTGGTTCTATCGCAGTTTCTGGAATTAACCCTGCCACTTCACTGGCAGGTACGCTTACGGTTACCGGGCGCACCTGCCTGCTGTAATCCGCCCAGGCAACCACATCAAAGCGATCTGCATTGCGGACGTTGAGCCTGGCACTGGCCTCGAACTGGTGAGTCAGATCTGATGATTTGAAAAAACCATCGATACCAAAACTTTTCAAACTTACGCGGGTTTGACTCAAAGCGGAATTGCGCCCTGCGCCAGCATCACCCAGCCGCACTAGTTCCAGATCCACATTCCCATCAAACTGATCGCCGGCGGCGCTTCTTACGGCCATACCACCGGAAAAGCGTGCCGAAACAAACCGGGAGTTAAACTCCGCATCCAAATTCGAATCGTCAAACAAGCCGCGATCGGATGAAGCAACCCATGACTGGTTAAGGGTGAGGTTCAGCTTTGTGTTCTTGAGCTCAATCAAAGATGCACCAATGGTGCCCGATGCGATGATGTTACTTTGCGTTGCCAGCTTTTTAACAATTAAATCTACTGAATCCGCTTCATACGGATTAGCAACCAAATCCACTGGAATGTCGGTGCTGAGCGTTAAATCCAGAGGCTCCAACAGCTTGCCACCTGCATCAACTGCTGCCCCTTGCATGCGAACCTGAACACCGCCCTGATAGTCGGAAAAAGTAACGGTTAACTCCCCAACTTTCTGACCGCCTTCTGTCAGCACGTCAATCTTGCGGCTACCGCCATTTTTGATCAAACTGCTGGCATCTTCCGGGCTATTTATCAAGAGATTGAAAGCCGAATCCACAGCAAGACCAACAAACTCAAACTGCCCTTCTGTGGTGGACTTGAAAATATTTTTTACGGTAGCCTGATCGACCTTTACCGCAGCCGCCAAGGCATCGCTATCCTGACCTTCAATCGCCCGTGCCCAACTACGAACATCCGCAACAAAGTTCTTGAAACTTTCAATCTTTTGGCCACGATCACCCGTGTAATCAGTTTCGTCCTGACTAACCTGATCCTTGACCGCCAATGGCTCAGCTTTGGCCAATGCAACCTGACGCTCCGCAACACTTTCGACTTCTTTCGAGAAAGACGACTGTATCTGGGGATCTTTAGCCACCACATCCGCCGCACTGGCAAGCGCCTGCTTAAGCGCATTCTCTTCATTGCTTTCGTCTTCCGCCCCAAGCACACCATCTTCAAATGCGCTAGCGAGCTGGTTCAGACTTGCAACAAAATCCACATCACCACCAGCAGAAGCAGGCTTGAAGATAGCTTCTGCAACAACGGCGTTCATGAGTGCGGCTTTGCGCTGGTCACCAGACGCCGTGCTGATATCAGCTGACGTAATACTCTTGGCCTGGGTGCGTTCGATATCAAAGCCAGCGGCCAAAGAAACTTCTGCATTAGCGATACCTGCGGCACCTGCTGGGGACTTACCTTCAGAAATCAGTTTTTCCACACGCTTGGCAGCAATCGTTGTCCAGGCGGTTACCGGGGCGCTGACTGTTTTCTGCCCTTTGGTATTGGCAGTGACCGCAGAAAGCCTAAAGTTCTGAGGAAGCTTAAGCTCATCGCCTTTATTGACATTTCCACAGCTGGAGAGTGCATCACATACCATTCTGGATTCGCTGGTAGGTGCAACAATGATTTTGAGAGGGCCACCGCTATAACTGTCACTAAGGCTAATTTCATATTCGCCATTTTTATCTGTAGTGGCAGTGCCCACGATTGCATCGTTCTGGTCAAGGTCATGCGCGGTTACTTCTGCGCTTCTGACAATGCCCTTAATGGCTGCACCACTAACGGTCGTTGCGCTTGCAGCGGGAGGCTGTGGAGGGTTACTTGGGGTGTCTGAGCTTGAAGACCCACCACAGCCAGAAATGGCTAAAGTTGAAGCAACAGCGAGGGATAAAGCGGCTTTTTTAAACGTAAGTGTCATTATCTTCTCCGTGATAAAGGCTTTTTATTAAATGCCATTAATGGTTCACGGAAGATAGTAGCTCAGCGATGCGAGCCTGAAAGTCAAATAAGGTGAAGTTGTGTTTCCGTATATATCTGATACAGGTTTTGTCACCGGGTGCTTTCAAACGCACCCGGTGAAAAACCCCCAACAATCAGTGCATCAAAGTATAAAGCTTGCGCCGATAAGTCCGCACATCCGGATTGTTATTCCCCAGCTTCTCAAACAACTCAACCAGGGTGGTTTTGGCCACTTCGTCCTTGTATTTGCTGTCCACCTGCATAAGCCGGATCAACAGTTCCATCGCCTCCGCATTTTTCTCCTGGAGCACGTTATGCAGCGCCAACAGGTGCAAGGCGTTCGGGTCTTTCGGGTCTTGCTCCAGCGCCATTTCCAGATCTTTCACGGGCGGCAGCTCAGCGGACTGTTTCAGGAATTTTATTCTGGCGGCTAACTGTTTAGCCTGGTGCTGCAGTTTTTCCTCCGGCGGCAGGCTTTCCAGCACCTGCTCAGCGGTTTCAAGATCACCGGTTTCAGCCTTCAGTTGAGCGAGGTCGATCAGCACTTTCAGATTCTCCGGGTCTTTCTGGTTCAATTCCGAGAGAATTTCCATTGCACCGTCGATATTGCCTTCTTCCCATATGCGATGGGCTTTCTCGTATGGATCTTCCTCGGGCAGTTCGACGTGTTTCTCGAGCACCTTGCGAATTTCACTCTCAGGTAAAGCCCCATTAAATCCATCAACGGCCTGTCCATCCTTAACAAGGATAACCGTTGGCAGGCTACGCACACCCAAACTGGAAGTGAGCTGTTCCTGCTCGTCCGCATTTACTTTCGCAAGGCGGAAAGCGCCTTGGAACTCGTTCGCCAGTTTTTCCAGCAATGGCATAAGCTGCTTACAGGGCGCACACCACTCGGCCCAAACATCCACGAGCACAGGTGTGGTCGAAGAGGCATCCATAACCTCCTGCTGAAAGTTTTCCATGGTGGCTTCAAAAATATGGGGAGAGCTGCTCATGTGGGGCACCTGAAATGTTCGTATATGGGTTAAAGCGTAGATGGGGCTATAGGCCCGAAATTCAAGAGCACCAGACCAAGGCTTGAACACCCCTGAGCTTGAAAATATAACTTTAGGCTCTAGTTACTGACTAGACACTCCTTATATGAGGAAGCATTAGCAGCATGAATCACGACAACGACAAAGACTCGCTGGAAGAATTCGAGGAAGACATCACCGAATACATTGGCAAAAATGAACACGGCACAGAACTGGCTCTTCCGGAGCAATCCTTGCCCAAGAGAATGTACGTGCTGCCGGTATCAAACCGGCCGTTCTTCCCCGCACAGGTGCAGCCTGTCGTGGTCAATCAGAACCCATGGCAGGAGACGCTCAAACGCGTAGCCGAAACCGACCACAAAATGCTCGGCATCTGCTTTGTCGATGATCACCAGCCCGGCCAAAGCATACCCGAGAGTGACGAACTGGCCACGGTTGGCTGCGCTGTGCGGGTTCATCACGCGCAGAATAAGGATGGCAACGTTCAGTTTATTGCCCAGGGCCTGCAGCGCTTCCGCATTGTGCAGTGGCTGCGCCGTAAACCACCGTATCTGGTAGAAGTGGAATACCCTCAGGAGCCTGAGGAAGATGCAGATGAAACCAAGGCGTACACGCTTGCCATCATCAGTGCCATTAAAGAGCTACTGCGCACCAACCCGCTCTATGGTGAGGAAGTAAAACAGTACCTCTCCCGCTTTGGGCCGGAAGACAGCTCCCCGCTGACCGATTTTGGCGCCTCCATGACCAGCGCACCTGGCTCGGAACTCCAGGAGGTTCTCGATACAGTGCCTTTACTCCGGCGCATGGAGAAAGTACTGCTGTTGATGCGTAAAGAACTGGAAGTGGCGCGACTGCAGTCAGAAATCAGCGAAGAAGTGAACGAAAAGGTGCAAAAACACCAGCGCGATTTCTTCCTGAAAGAACAGCTCAAGGTTATCCAGCGCGAGCTGGGTATGTCGAAAGACGACAAAACGGCGGATGCTGAACGTTTCGAAGCCCGCATGGCGGAGCTTGATCCACCGGAGGCTGTTCAGGAGCGTTTCGACGAAGAACTGCAAAAGCTGCAGATTCTGGAGCAGGGTTCGCCGGAGTATGGCGTTACCCGAAACTACCTTGACTGGCTGACCCAGGTGCCCTGGGGCCAATACTCCGAAGATCAGTTTGATCTGGCAGAGGGGCGCCGCATTCTCGACAGGGATCACGATGGCCTGGATGACGTAAAAGACCGGATCATCGAATTCCTGGCCGAAGGCACCTTCAAGGGTGAGGTCAGTGGTTCAATCCTTCTGCTCGTTGGGCCACCAGGTGTAGGTAAAACCTCCATTGGCCACTCGGTGGCAGACGCGCTAGGTCGAGAGTTTTACCGGTTCAGCGTTGGCGGCATGCGCGACGAAGCGGAAATCAAAGGCCACAGACGCACCTACATTGGCGCCATGCCGGGCAAGTTCGTACAGGCATTGAAAGACACCAAAGTAGCTAACCCTGTGATCATGTTGGACGAGATCGACAAGATCGGAGCCTCCTTTCAGGGTGACCCTGCCTCTGCACTACTGGAAACCCTCGACCCGGAACAAAACAAGGAGTTCCTGGATCACTACCTCGATGTGCGAATGGACTTGTCCAAGGTCCTGTTCATTTGCACCGCCAACCAGCTCGACTCCATTCCCCGTCCGTTGCTGGACCGGATGGATGTTATACGGCTGTCCGGGTACATCACCGAAGAAAAGCTCGCGATAGCCAAGCACCACCTGATGCCGCGCCTGTTAAAGCGGGCCGGACTGCTCAAAAAGCAGTTCAACGTGACCGATCCTGCAATCCGCCAGATCATCGAAGGTTATGCGCGGGAAGCGGGAGTACGGAATCTGGAAAAAATGCTTCACAAGGTGATGCGCAAAGGCATTGTGAAGTTGCTGGAAAACCCGGACGATCCAGTAAGAGTAGGAGTGGCAGATTTGCAGGATTACCTCGGGCAGCCAGCGTTCCGGAAAGAGAAATCCCTCCGGGGCATCGGGGTGGTCACCGGCTTGGCCTGGACTGCTATGGGTGGGGCTACGCTCAGCATTGAAGCCACACGGGTGCATTCCAGCCAGCGGGGCTTCAAGCTAACCGGACAGCTTGGCGATGTGATGAAAGAATCAGCAGAAATTGCCTACAGCTATGTTTCTTCAAACCTGAAACGTTTCAAAGGCGACCCTGGCTTTTTCGATAAGTCTTTCGTGCACCTGCATGTGCCGGAAGGCGCCACGCCTAAAGATGGCCCAAGCGCCGGTGTTACTATGGCAACAGCACTGCTGTCTATCGCCCGCCGGGAAGCGCCCCAGCAAAACACCGCTATGACCGGAGAACTGACACTCACCGGCCAAGTGTTACCCGTGGGAGGTATTCGCGAGAAAGTCATTGCGGCCCGCCGACAGAAAATCAGCAACCTGATTCTTCCGGAAGCAAACCGCGGAGATTATGATGAACTACCGGATTACCTCAAGGAAGGTCTCACCGTTAACTTTGCCCGGCACTACAACGATGTGTTCCAAGTGTGCTTTGGCAGCAAACCCAAGGCAGGCTCTGCGGTGCACTGAGCATAGGGAAAGAAAAGGCTCAGGCCTTTTCTTTCCAGCCGTCGTCCTTCAGCACGGGGCCCACATCCAATACCGGTGAAGCATCAATGTCGTCAGCATCCATCATGTTGGCGACTCGCTGGATCGAAGCCAGGATCATATTCTGCTCCCACTCATGAAGGCTCTGGAACTTCTTGATGAAGTCTTCCTGTAGCGGATTGGGTGCTCGTGCAAGCTTGTCTGCCCCACTCTCTGTCAGATGCGCGTGAACCTTTCGCTTATCCTGCGTGCTGCGAACACGGTAGACCAGCTGGCGATGTTCCAGGCGATCAAGAATAGTAGTCACAGTCGCCTGGCTCAGGCTGACATTCTCGGCAATGGTGCCAATGGTTACCTCACCCAGATCCCGGATTGTGCGCATAATCAAGAGTTGCGGACCGGTGAGCCCGGCATTCTTGCTGAGGCGTTTGGAATGAAGGTCTGTTGCCCGGATAACACGCCGGAGTGCTACCAGAACATGTTCATGGTTGTTCACTGTATCGCTGCTCCAATGGGGCCGACCGGCCCTTGTTTACACCACTAACTATTAGAGGTCTTCGCACTCTTGAATGCAAGGAATTACATGCAGTGCCTTCCCTTATTTGCAAACTCCTGACAATACTTTCCCGAAGTGGGCTTTGGACAGTTGCGCAGCAGCGAAAGCTTCCGCACACTGAGGCTCATCGATCATGTCGCATCACCTACCTGTGCGTCGGTAAATGTTAAATGATCAAAGAAGCCTCGGGCTAGCTTGACAAGGCTGGATGTGTAGTGTTTGTTTAGCTATCTGAGAACATAAGAATAACCCTGAACCTAACAGGACAGACACAATGACAACTTCACTGAAAAAGCTTGTAACCGCAGTTAGTACTTCCGTTGCTCTCATGGGAGCAGGCTACGCAGCAGCCGATATCCAGATTGGTATCGCCGGCCCAATGACTGGCCCGGTTGCCCAGTATGGCGACATGCAATTCTCCGGTGCCCGCATGGCCATTGCCCAGATTAACGCCAAAGGCGGCGTGATGGGCGAGAAGTTGGTCGCGGTTGAATACGATGACGTGTGCGACCCCAAGCAGGCCGTTACCGTAGCAAACCGACTGGTAAATGATGGCGTACGCTATGTGATTGGTCACCTCTGCTCCAGCTCGACACAGCCCGCGTCCGATATTTATGAAGACGAAGGCATACTGATGATCACACCGGCATCAACCAGCCCGGAAGTTACCGAGCGCGGTTATGAACTGGTTTTCCGCACGATCGGCCTCGACAGCATGCAGGGCCCGGTTGCCGGCAACTACATTGCAAGCCTGAACCCCGAGCGGGTTGCCGTTGTGCACGATAAACAGCAGTACGGTGAAGGTATCGCAACTGCCGTTCGTGACACACTGAAAGACAAAGGCATCGAAATTGCCATGTTTGAGGGCGTTACCGCAGGCGATAAGGATTTTTCATCTCTGGTCACTAAGCTCAAGCAGGCCGATGTGGATTATGTGTACTTTGGTGGCTACCACCCAGAGCTGGGCCTGATCCTGCGCCAGGCTCGTCAGGCCGGGCTGGATGCAGTGTTCATGGGCCCTGAAGGCGTCGGTAACAACGACATCAACACCATTGCCGGCGAAGCCTCCGAAGGCCTTCTGGTAACCCTTCCGCCAAGCTTTGACGAGAAAGAGGAAAACCAGGAGCTGGTAAACGCATTTGAAGCCAAAGGCGAAGATCCCTCAGGCCCATTTGTACTGACCTCCTACGCAGCTGTTCAACTGGTTGCTCAAGGTATCGAGGCGGCAAATTCCCAGGATCCGTTTGACGTTGCGGCAGCGCTTCGCAGCGGCACCTTTGAAACGCCTATCGGCACTGTGGAGTACGACAAGGCCGGCGATATGAAATCATTTGAGTTTGTCGTGTACGAATGGCATTCAGATGGCAGCAAAACTCCGTTAAACTAAGCCAGATCGTTAATAAACGGTAATCAAAAGAGCACCTTCTCACCGCGATCCGGGGGAAGGTGTTTTTCTAGGCTCCTGTTAATTCTGTCTCACACCCGATGCGGTTATCCTGCGCCGGGCTGATTCAGCGGAGGGAGCAGGCCTCCGGAGTCAAACAACAATGCAAGATCTCCTTTATTTTTCTCAGCAGCTCATTAACGGGCTTACGATCGGGAGTGCCTATGCCCTGATCGCCATCGGCTACACAATGGTTTATGGCATCATCGGCATGATCAACTTTGCCCATGGTGAGATCTACATGATCGGCGCTTACACCGCGCTCATCGCCATTACCGGCCTGACCGCTCTGGGCATTGCCTGGCTGCCGCTCATTCTTATTGTTGCACTGCTGTGCGCCATGCTTGTCTCCAGTTCCATGGGCTGGGCAGTGGAACGCATTGCCTATCGTCCGGTACGCGGGCGTCACCGCCTGATCCCGCTGATCTCGGCAATCGGCATGTCCATTTTCCTGCAGAACTATGTTCACCTGGCCCAAGGCTCCCGAAATGTCGGCTTCCCTGCACTGATTGAAGGCGGGTTCAATTTCAGCGCCGATGGCGCGTTCGAGATGTCGCTCTCTTACATGCAAATCACCATTTTCGTGACCACCCTGGTTTGTATGACGGCACTGTCGCTATTTATTTCCCGCTCCCGAACCGGTCGCGCCTGCCGGGCCGTATCCCAGGATCTTGGCATGGCCAGCTTGCTGGGTATCGACACCAACCGCATTATCTCCGCCACCTTTATAATTGGTGCCGCCCTCGCCGCTGTTGCCGGCCTGCTGCTTGGTATGTACTACGGCTCTGTAGACCCCCTGTTCGGTTTTATTGCCGGGCTAAAAGCCTTTACCGCTGCCGTACTCGGTGGTATCGGCAGCATCCCCGGAGCCATGCTCGGCGGCCTGATTCTTGGCGTGTCTGAAAGCATGACCTCGGGCTACCTCAGCGGTGAGTACAAAGATGTGGTCTCCTTCGGCCTGCTCATCCTCATTCTGCTGTTCAAGCCCACGGGTCTGCTTGGCAAACCGGAGGTTGAGAAAATCTGATGACTGCTAACAACTACAGGCACGCGCTCTTTTGCGCGGTTGTCACGCTGATTATTTCCTTCCCGATCCTTGGCCTTAATCTGGAGGCCAAGGGCGTCAAAATCACACTTACCGGAGCCCAGACCTCAACCTACATAGCCATTGCCCTCGCTGCTGTTGCGGTGTTTGTGTTCCAGGCGTTCCGTGACTCATTCATGGGCGTGCTGGGTAAACTGCCCAACCTCAATCCGCTGGCGGGCAGAGAACCCATGGAGCAATCCAAACGGGTCAAACTGGAATCCTGGATACTCACCGGCATAGTGGTGTTTGCACTGTTCTGGCCGTTTCTGGTGTCCCGTGGATCAGTGGATCTGGCCACACTTGTACTGATCTACATCATGCTTGCACTGGGTCTTAACGTGGTCGTCGGCCTCGCGGGCCTGCTCGATCTCGGCTACGTGGCTTTCTATGCGGTTGGCGCCTACACCTTTGCCCTGCTCTCCCAGTACACGGGCATTTCATTCTGGATGGCTCTGCCTATCGGTGCCCTGCTGGCCGGCGTCACCGGAATGATTCTCGGCTTTCCGGTTTTGCGCCTGAGGGGGGACTACCTGGCCATCGTTACCCTGGGCTTTGGTGAGATTATCCGCATTCTGCTCAACAACTGGACAAGCCTGACCGGCGGCCCCAACGGCATTGGCGGCATTCCCGAGCCCACTCTGTTTGGCATGGAGTTCGGCCGGCGGGTTAAGGAAGAAGGCAACACCTCCTTCCACGAAACCTTTGGCATTGCCTACAGTGGCGAGCACAAGGTTATCTTCCTGTACCTGATTGCTTTGGTGCTGGCGGTTATTACTGCCCTGATCATCCGCCGCTTTATGCGGATGCCAGTGGGCCGCGCCTGGGAAGCCCTGCGAGAAGATGAAATCGCAGCTCGCTCTCTCGGCCTCAGCCGCACTGCAGTCAAGCTTTCTGCCTTCACCATTGGCGCATTCTTTGCCGGCTTTGCGGGTACTGTATTTGCCTCCAAGCAGGGCTTTATCAGTCCCGAGTCTTTCGTGTTCCTGGAATCCGCTATCATTCTGGCGATTGTGGTTCTTGGCGGCATGGGGTCTCAGCTAGGCGTCATTCTCGCGGCTATTGCGGTGACAATCCTGCCAGAACTGGCACGGGAGTTTTCCGAGTACCGCATGCTCATTTTCGGCGCTGCCATGGTGCTGATGATGGTATGGCGACCACAAGGCCTGCTCCCGGTGCGCCGCATCCAAATCACACTGAAAAAGCAGGAGTGACAGACCATGCTTGATGTACAAAATCTGTCCATGCGCTTCGGCGGCCTGCTGGCAGTAGACGGCGTTTCACTTGATGTTCAGGAACGGGAAATCGTGTCTATCATCGGCCCTAACGGTGCCGGAAAGACCACCGTTTTCAATTGCCTGAGTGGTTTTTATAAACCCACAGGTGGAAAAGTCATCTTCGAAGGCAAGGAAATACAGGGCACCCCAGACTACAAAATCTCCCGACGAGGCATGGTGCGAACCTTTCAGCATGTGCGCCTGTTCACTCAGATGACCGTTGTGGAAAACCTGCTTGTGGCCCAACACCGCCACCTCAACACCAACATGCTCGCCGGGCTTTTTGGTACGCCCAATTATAAAGAACGTGAGCAGAGCGCACTGGATCGCGCAGCCTATTGGCTGGAGCGTGTTGGTCTCTTAGACCTTGCCAACCGGGATGCAGGCAACCTTGCCTATGGCCAGCAGCGACGGCTGGAAATCGCACGCTGCATGGTTACCGAACCCAAGCTGCTCATGCTCGACGAGCCCGCTGCTGGTCTCAACCCGGCGGAAACCAAAGAACTCAATCAGCTTATTGTGAGCCTGAAAGAGGACTACAACGTTTCCGTGGTGCTGATTGAGCACGACATGAGCCTGGTAATGGATATTTCCGATCGGATAAATGTCATCAACCAGGGCAAACCCCTGGCCAGTGGTACTCCGGAAGAAATCCGCCATAACGACGACGTGATCAAAGCCTACCTGGGCGAGGCCTGACTATGAGTATGCTTGTACTAGAAGATGTCCACACCCACTACGGCAAGATCGAAGCCCTTCACGGGGTATCTGTTGAAGTTAACAAGGGTGAAATCGTATCACTGATCGGTGCCAACGGCGCTGGAAAAACCACTCTGCTGATGACAGTCTGCGGAATGCCGCAAGCCAGCTCAGGACGCATAATGCTGGAGGGCCGGGATATCACCCACGCACCCACTGCCCAGATCATGCGTTCAGGATTAGCGATCGTTCCAGAAGGCCGACGCATATTCTCTGGCCTGACAGTTGAAGAGAACCTGCACATGGGTGGGTTCTTCAACAGCAAATCCGAGATCCGCAAAGCCCAGGATCATGTGTACGATCTGTTTCCGCGGCTCAAAGAACGTGAAACCCAACGGGCGGGCACCATGTCTGGCGGCGAGCAGCAAATGCTGGCCATCGGCCGGGCTCTGATGAGCAACCCTCACATGATGATCCTGGACGAGCCTTCACTCGGGCTCGCCCCCCTGATTATCAAGCAGATATTCGAGATCATCGGCCACCTCCGGGACGAAGGGATTACTGTGTTTCTGGTAGAGCAGAACGCTCACCAGGCACTGCATCTGGCCGATCGGGGTTATGTGCTGGAAACAGGCAAAATACGCCTGCACGATACAGGCAAAAATCTGCTCGAAAACCCCGATGTGCAGAATGCGTATTTGGGGGGCTGATCTCTTAGATGCGTAGCACAAAAACCGGAGCCTGCTCCGGTTTTTTATTCTTTTTTCCAGCACCAACATCCTGAATAAAAAGAAATACTCTTTCGAAATCAAATCGCGCTAGAGGTGTAGACTTGACCCAATCAAATCTGCACTATACACAGGAAGCGGTCTCCACACCTGTTTCCACAGGAATACGTCAGGGCCGTTTTCGCACAGTCGGTAACAAGCTGGCTATGTAGATTTTTGCGACAACAGATAACAACATAGATCTAGGAGTGGATTATGAAAAAACTGATCGCAGGTGCAATTCTTCTGGGCGCCTCTTCCATGGCTTTTGCTCAACCAGGCTGCGGTGTAGGCGCAATGATCTGGAAAGGACAATCCGGTGTTGCTCCCCACGTACTGGCTGCAACAACCAACGGTACGTTCGGTAACCAGACATTCGGCATGACCTCCGGCACCCTTGGCTGCCAGACCAACGAGTCAGTTCAGTCAATGGCCATGTACATGGACAGCAACATTGATAAAGTTGCCCGCGACATGTCACGCGGAAACGGCGAGAACCTGGAAACCCTGGCGGTCCTTCTGGGCGTTGAAGCAGCAGATCGTGGCGATTTCCGCCAGATTCTGCAGGACAACTTTGCTGCTATCTTCCCAAGCTCCGACACCACCTCAGGTGAAGCAGTAGACGCGATTGTCGCACTGCTGGAGAAGAATGAGTCGCTGAGCAAGTACGTAGCGGCCTGATAGCTGATCTGCAGGGATGCCCCAAGCGCCAAGGATGGCGCGCTTCCCCCATTTCATAATTCCCGACCGGAACTCGCATTTACCCATGGGCAACATGCTTCGTATTGGGCCAGTGGCGCTTTGGCTCATTATCAGTTTACCTCTGCAGGCTCAAACTCAAGCCGCTGAAGACTCACTGCACCTGGATCCGGCCTGGCTCACTCTCGTTCACTACCAGCCCAACAAGTTTGGCAGTGGCTATACCAGCCAAGCCGACGACCATGAGTTTTTTCTCAGTGAGGACGGCAAAACCTCGCCGAAAGCAGAGCTTGAAGCAACCCTGGAAGCGATACAGCAACCTGGAGATGGAAATGACCATGCCAGATGCCGCTTTCCTGCCCGGGATACATGGCTTCGTGAACACCTTGACTTGCCAGCGGCCAAAGCAGAGTGCCCGGATTACAAGGAGTGGGCGGAAAAGCTGAATACAGAAAGCGTAACCCTGGTATTTGCAGCCTCGTACCTTAACAGCCCTTCTTCCATGTTCGGACACACTTTCCTGAGACTGGACCCTCCCCAGGAAGATGAGAAAACCAATCTGTTGCTCGCCAACACTATCTCTTATGCGGCAGATGCGGCCGCCCACGACAACGAACTGATGTTCGCTTATCGCGGTATTTTTGGCGGTTACCCTGGCATCACCACGGTTCAGCCCTATTACGAGAAAATTCGCCTCTACTCCGACATTGAGCACAGGGATCTTTGGGAATACAAACTGAACCTCAACCAGCAAGAAGTCGACTTCATGCTGTCTCACGCCTGGGAATTACTGGATCGCAATTTCGACTACTATTTTTTCGATGAGAACTGCGCTTATCGCCTGCTGGCACTCATCGACGTTGCCCGCCCCGGCACCGACCTCCTGAGCGAGGTCAGCACTCATGCAATACCATCGGATACCGTGCGCTGGGTAATCAACAAAGACCTGGTTGCCGATGTGCATTATCGACCATCGGCTGCCACTGATGTAGCCCACAGTCTCTCTGCACTGCCAAAATCCAATCAGACTCTGGCTGCTGCAATAGCGAACGGTTATATAGACCCAAGCAGCGACGAGGTACTTGCGTTACCTCCACAGGAACGCGCCCACCTCCTTGATGCCACCTACGATTACGTGCGCTACCAGAGCGAAGCAGACAATTGGCCAAGAGAGTTTGCTGCACCACTCTCCCACAACCTGTTGCGCGAACGCAGCAAAATTGACGGTGCCCTCCCCCTTGAGCAACCACCAGAGCCGGAGGTCAGAGATGACCAAGGCCACGACACATTCCGCGTAAGCCTGGGGGCCGGGCAACTGGACCACCGCGAGTTTACCCAGCTGACATTCCGACCGGCTTACCATGACATTCTTGACCCACCTGCCGGTTACCGCAGTGGAGCGCAACTGCAATTTCTCCGCCTGGATGCACGCTATTACACTGACAACGACGAACTGCAAGTGGAACGGCTTACCGGCGTTGAAATCCGCTCCCTAAGCCCGAGAGATGCGTTTTTCTCGCCATTGTCCTGGCAGGTAGGCTTTGGTGGCCGCCGCACCGATACTGGTAATAAACGGGTTCTTGCGCCCTACCTTGAGGGCGGGGCTGGTGGAAGCTGGAGCTTGGGCCGCAACACCCAAGCCTTCGCTGTTGCAACAGCAGATCTCGAAATCGATGACGACCTGCGCCGTGGCTACGACGCTGCTCCTGGCGCTGACATTGGCCTGCTGCACCAGAACAACCGCTTCAGCCTTCTCGCTGGCGCCAAAATCAAAGCCTGGATCGTAAGCAGTCAACACCGGCAAGACCAGCTATACGCCAAAGGCAACTGGCACTTCGGCCGCGAATTCAGCTTGTTCGCAGAATTCACCCGGGAAGACCACTACGACAGGTACCAGAGCACATGGCACGCCGGAATCCACGCTTACTTCTGAATGCGGGACGATTAAAAACACCCGTACTGGGCCTACTCCTCTCAGCCGCAGCACTATTGCAAAGCGGCTGCAGCAGTTTGTTCTTCTTTCCGGACAGGAACACTTACATAACCCCGGACCGCCTCAACCTGATCTACGAAAACGTATTCCTCGAAACCGCCGACGAAGAAACCCTCCACGGCTGGTGGCTCCCCGCCCAAGGCAAACCCAAAGGCACCATATACTTCCTCCACGGCAACGCTCAAAACATCAGCAGCCACCTGCTAAACATCGCCTGGTTGCCCGCTGAAGGCTACAACGTCTTCACCATCGACTACCGGGGATACGGCAAGTCCACCGGGGCACCCGACATAGAAGGCGCCCTCCACGACTCCGAAATTGGCCTACGTTGGCTGGTAAGCAAACCTGACGTCAAAAACACTCCAACATTCCTCCTCGGCCAAAGCCTGGGCGGAGCCTTGGGCCTGATCCTCGCCAGCGAATGGGTACAACGCAACGAAACCCCGGAACTCAACGGCGTCATCCTCGACGGCACCTTCTCCGGCTTCCGCGGAATAGCCAGAGAAAAACTTGGCGCCTTCTGGCTCACTTGGCCGCTCCAAATCCCCCTGAGCTGGACCATCCCCGATGAATACGAAGGCGTAGACCATATCGCCAACATCAGCCCTATGCCCGTTATGGTCATCCACAGCGTCCGTGATGGCGTTATCCCTTTCCATCACGGCCGAGACCTCTATGAGGCCGCCGATGAGCCAAAGCGATTCCTGCAGACGGACACACCCCACGCCGCGACGTTCATCATTCCGGCATACAAGAATGCGGTACTGGAGTTTTTCGAAGGTGAACGAGCAAACTAAAACCGTAATTGAACGAATTTTAACAAGCTTTTTATAGGCAATTTAATTGCTCAGGTGTCAGTCGGGGGGAGCTTTTCAAAACTGTAGAGGGCCAAGGACGGCCCGAAACAAGCGCACATGGATGTGCTCGTAGCGTGTTTTGAAAAGCTCCCCCCGACTGACGCTACTCCCTAAGTTATAGGCCAAAAAAAACCCGCCAATCCCAAAAGGAAAGGCGGGTTTTTACTAGCTGCTAACGATCACTCAGAAAAGTCAGTCGGCTGCTCGCCTTCTTTGACTTCCTTCATAGACAGCTTCACACGGCCACGGTTATCAACATCCAACACCTTGACCAGAACTTCCTGACCTTCCTTAAGCTCGTCAGTCACATTCTCAATCCGGCGATCAGAGATCTGGGAAATGTGCACCAGACCATCCTTGCCAGGCAGGATGTTAACAAAGGCACCAAAGTCCACAATGCGCTCAACGCGACCCTTGTAGATAGCACCCACCTCAATCTCAGCAGTAATTTCCTTAACCCGGTTAACAGCTGCCTGAGCCGCTTCCTGGTTATCTGCGTAGATCTTCACGTTACCGTCGTCATCCAGATCAATGGAAGCGCCAGTTTCGTCACAGATAGAACGGATCATGGAACCGCCCTTACCGATAACGTCACGGATCTTCTCCGGGTTGATCTTGATCGCAGTAATGCTAGGAGCGCGTGGAGAAAGCTCAGTACGCGACTCAGAGATAACCTTGTTCATCTCACCCAGGATGTGCTGACGAGCGGTGTAAGCCTGCTCCAGGGCAAGCTCCATGATCTCGTCGGTAATGCCCTGGATTTTGATATCCATCTGCAGAGCAGTCACGCCGTCTTTGGTACCGGCTACCTTGAAGTCCATGTCGCCCAAGTGATCTTCATCACCCAGAATATCAGTCAGGATGGCAAACTTGTCGCCTTCCTTAACCAGACCCATGGCGATACCCGCAACCGCAGTCTTCAGCGGAACACCGGCATCCATCAACGCAAGGCTGGAACCACAGACAGATGCCATGGAACTGGAACCGTTGGACTCAGTGATCTCAGATACAGAACGAATGGCATACGGGAACTCATCCATGGTCGGCATAACCGCCATCACACCACGCTTCGCCAAACGACCGTGGCCAACTTCACGACGGCCAGGCGTGCCCACACGGCCAGCTTCACCTACAGAGTACGGAGGGAAGTTGTAGTGGAACAGGAACGGGTCCTTACGCTCACCTTCCAGCGCATCGATGGTTTGCACATCGCGTGAAGTACCCAGAGTCGTCGTAACGATTGCCTGAGTTTCACCACGGGTAAACAGTGCAGAACCGTGAACGCTTGGCAGGATGCCAACTTCGATTTCAATCGGACGAACTGTTTTGTTGTCACGACCATCGATACGCGGCTTACCATCAATAACCTGCTGGCGAACCACTGCTTTTTCGATCTTACCGAAGTTCTTCTTAACGTCTTCTGCGGAAGGCTGATCTTCCTCTTCGCCTGCCAGCTTTTCAACGGCAGCGGCTTTGATTTCGCCAAGGCGCTCATAACGGGCCATCTTGTCGCGAATTCCGTAGGCTTCTTCGATAGCACCGGCAAACTCGGACTTGATCGCGTCCAACAGCTCAGTGTTTTCTGCTGCTGGCTGCCAATCCCAGCGGGGTTTGCCATTTTCAGCGGCAAATTCCTTGATGGCGGTAACCGCAGACTGCATTTCCTGGTGCGCAAAAAGCACGCCACCAAGCATCTGGTCTTCGGTCAGGCCTTTGGCTTCAGATTCAACCATCAGCACTGCGTCGTCCGTACCCGCTACGATCATATCCAGCAGCGAGGTTTCCAGCTCTTCAAAGCTTGGGTTTACGAAGTAGCCTCTTTCATTGGTGTAACCAACACGACACGCACCAATAGGGCCGTCAAAAGGAATACCGGAAATAGCCAGTGCTGCAGAAGCAGCCAACATGGCAGCAATATCCGGATCCTGCTTCTTGCTGGACGACATTACCGTACAAATAACTTGCGTCTCATTCATGTAGCCGTTCGGGAACAGCGGACGAATCGGACGGTCGATCAGACGGGATGTCAGAGTTTCCTTCTCGGAAGGACGACCTTCACGCTTGAAAAAACCACCTGGGATTTTGCCCACGGCATAGGTTTTTTCGAAGTAGTTAACGGTTAAAGGGAAAAACGGCTGGCCTGGCTTGGCTTCTTTGGCACCAACAACAGTACCCAGAACCGAAATATCACCGATGGTGACCAGAACGGAACCTGTAGCCTGACGAGCAATACGGCCCGTTTCCAGAGTGACGGTTTCGCCACCCAGTTCAAATGATTTCTTACGCGGTTGCAGATCCACAATAAACTCCTGCGTTATCTGTTCAGAATATTTGTAGTGTGATTCTGAAGACACTCTGCCTGAAAGCTAACAGGCTGTTGCAAAACCCTGGCGGGAGGCTCGGTACGCAGCTATAGCGTGCCGCCCGGGCTTTCAACAACCTGCTATCAAATTCAGCTTTCCAATACGACAGAAAAGCCCAGATTCACTAACATTTTCAATACAGTGGTGAAAAGCACAACCGGCAGGCCCCGTAAGGAACCCGCCGGCTGTTGGCTACTTCCGGAAAAATACCGGAGTAGCCGTCAGGTCGTAAGACCGGATTTAGCGACGCAGACCCAGGCGCTTGATCAGCTCCAGGTAACGATCGCCATTCTTCTTACGGAGGTAGTCCAACAGTTTACGGCGCTGGTTTACCATCCGGATAAGGCCACGGCGGGAGTGGTGATCCTGCTTGTTAACCTTGAAGTGATCCTGCAGCTTGTTGATGTTGGCG
Source organism: Marinobacter salexigens (assembly GCF_002806945.1). Classification (GTDB taxonomy): domain Bacteria; phylum Pseudomonadota; class Gammaproteobacteria; order Pseudomonadales; family Oleiphilaceae; genus Marinobacter; species Marinobacter salexigens. The sequence continues at coordinate 449,528 of NZ_NIHC01000001.1, read as the reverse complement.
CTCAGCAGTGCAACCTGCACTTCCGGGGAACCAGTGTCACCTTCAGCTTGCTGATAATCTTTAACGATCTGTGCTTTCTCATTGGCAGACAATGCCATAACTCACCTCAATGTTTGCGATGCTGTCTAATCCGGCCGAACCGCGCATCTCTACAGCCCGGCTAAACAGCGGTTTGCTTAACGCTTGCCGCTATCACTCACCAGCCGACGTGGAACCAGTTTGGTTTCCTCGCCTTCAGGCAATGCTTCTGCCAGTCCTACAAAGCCCTCGTTGCCATAAAGGCGCACGAAGCCATCATAAGCCCGGCCTGGTATTCTAACCGGTTGTCCATTCAATATCGACACCAAAGGCTGGCCCGAAAGACGGTGCTCCGGGAACATGGAGAGCGCCGCATCTGGTGCTACCAGAAGGCCATCCAAGCTCTCACCACGCTCCCGCATTGCCTCAAGATCAGGCACTGCGTGTACATCGTCCAGGGTAAACCCTGCAGCCAGAGTGCGCCTGAGTTCAATGACATGGGCACCACAACCGATCACTTCGCCGATATCCTCAACGAGTGAGCGAATGTACGTACCCTTGGTGCACTTAACCGCAATATCCAACTCATGCTCACGAACGGCCAGCAGCTCAAGGCTATAAATAGTAACCGGACGTGCAGGGCGCTCAATTTCAATGCCTTCACGGGCATACTCATAGAGCGGGCGTCCGTTATGCTTGAGCGCGGAATACATGGAAGGAACTTGTTGTATATCACCACGGAACTGCTCAAGCACGGGCTCAAGCACTTCCGGAGTAAGATTCTCTGGTACTGGTTTTGTAGCGACCACTGCACCTTCACTGTCACCGGTTTCGGTGCGAACACCAAGCTTTGCAGTGGCTATGTAGGCTTTATCACTATCCAGCATCATTTGGGAAAACTTTGTGGCCTCTCCGAAACACAGGGGAAGCACACCCGTAGCAAGCGGATCGAGCGCGCCGGTATGGCCAGCTTTGGCAGCGCCATAAAGGCGCTTAACCTGCTGCAGAATACCATTGGAGGTAATGCCAAGCGGCTTATCGATTACCAGAATGCCATTAACATCACGGCCTTTGCGTCTACGGCTCAAGCGTTTGACTCCGGATCACTCTGGTTATCAGTCGGATTGTCGCCCTGATTCTCTTCATTCAACTTAACGGCTGGCGTATCGCCAACCGCTTCGCGAATCAGGTTATCCATTCTGCGGCTGTAGCCTTGCAACGCATCAAAGTGGAACCGAAGCTGCGGGATAACCCGCAGCTTCATAGCCCTTCCCACCTGTCCGCGCAGGAATCCTGCTGCTCTGTTCAGCACAGAAATCGAGTCCACAACCTCGGGAGACTCAGCAGTGAGCTCCTCGGTGGTCAACAGAGAGACATAAACATCGGCATAGCCAAGGTCGCGACTGACCTTGACCGCATTCACCGTTACCATGCCTAACCGCGGATCCTTTACCTCGCGCTGAATCAGCAGGGCAAGCTCACGCTGCATCTGATCGCCAATGCGATCAATACGACTGAACTCTCTAGCCATTAGGCCCCCGTGGATTCGAGCTTACGCTCGACCCTGACACGATCAAAGACTTCGATCTGGTCACCGACCTTCACATCGTAGCCCTTAACACCGATACCACACTCCATGCCGTTACGGACTTCTGGCACGTCGTCCTTGAAGCGGCGCAGGGATTCCAGCTCGCCCTCAAAGATAACCACGTTGTCGCGCAGTACACGGATTGGCTTGTTACGGTACACAGTACCCTCGGTAACCATACAACCAGCAACCTGGCCAAACCTTGGTGACCGGAATACGTCACGCACATCGGCAATTCCAACGATGTCTTCGCGGAACTCCGGTGCCAGCATGCCGGTCAACGCGCCTTTCACATCATCCAGAAGGTTATAGATGATGCTGTAGTAGCGTAGGTCCAAGCCTTCCTGCTCAACCAAGCGCTTCGCCGATGTTTCGGCTCGCACGTTGAAACCAAAAATGACTGCGTTGGTGGCCATGGCCAGGCTTACGTCTGTCTCAGCAATACCGCCAACGCCGGAAGACACAATCTTGACCTGTACTTCCTCGTTACCCAGATCCTGCAACGACTTGGTGATCGCCTCCAGTGATCCACGCACATCTGTTTTAAGAACCAGGTTGAGGGTTTTAACCTCATCTTTACCCATGTTCTCGAACAGGTTTTCAAGCTTGGCTGCCTGAGCTCGCTGCAAACGCTGCTCGCGCTCACGCACGTGACGGAACTCTGCCAATTCTTTCGCCTTGCGCTCATCGGCTACGGCAAAGAACTCGTCTCCAGCGTTAGGCGTGCCATTCAGCCCCAGAATTTCAACAGGGATAGACGGGCCCGCTTCTTTAACTTGCTTGCCTGCTTCATCTGTCATTGCGCGGACTTTACCGAAGAAGGAACCGGCTACAACCATATCCCCCTGACGCAATGTGCCGTTCTGAACCAACACCGTGGCCACAGAACCTCGGCCACGCTCAAGACTGGACTCAACAACGACACCATTGGCTGGCGCGTCGGGAGAGGCCTCAAGCTCAAGGATCTCGGCCTGAAGTAGCACCGCCTCAAGAAGCGTATCAATACCGTCCCCGGTGTGTGCAGAGATAGGTACAAACTGTACGTCGCCACCCCAGTCTTCCGGGATAACTTCAATAGCAGACAGCTCGTTCTTCACCCGATCCGGGTCGGCCTGCTCTTTGTCCATCTTGGTGATAGCTACCACGAGTGGGACGCCTGCAGAGCGGGCATGCTCCACTGCTTCTTTGGTCTGCGGCATAACACCGTCATCAGAGGCAACCACCAGGATTACGATATCTGTACACTGGGCTCCACGAGCACGCATAGCGGTAAACGCTGCGTGACCCGGGGTGTCCAGGAAGGAAATCATGCCATGGTCAGTTTTTACGTGGTATGCACCTATGTGTTGCGTAATACCACCAGACTCACCAGAGGCAACCTTGGTACGACGAATGTAGTCCAGAAGCGATGTTTTACCGTGGTCTACATGACCCATCACACTCACTACCGGAGCACGCTTTGCCTTATCTTTGCCTTCAACTTTGAATTCGCTAAGCACATCGTGCTCAAACGCATCATCGCTAATAGGCTTGGCTTTGTGGCCCAGCTCTTCAACAACCAGTGTTGAGGTTTCCTGGTCCAGCGGCTGATTTATAGTTGCCATCACACCCATGCCCATCAACGCTTTGATGACATCACCGGACTTGACAGCCATCCGCTGGGCAAGATCGCCAACGGTAATTACTTCTGGAACTTCTACTTCTCTGACCATTGGTTTGGTCGGCCTCTCGAAGCCATGTCGCTTCTCTTTGGGTTTCTTTTTCGCCCGCAGTGGTTTGCGCAGCGTGGTGTCATCATCGTCATCCGAGACTACCAACGGCGCTTCTGCAGGACGACTGCGTGGCCCGCGATGCCCAGCCTGTTTCTTTTTAGGCTTGCCATCTTCACCATCATCGCCACGGTCACGAACTTTTTCTTTCTTTTTCTTCGGCTTGCGATCTTTACCGTCACCCTCAGGCGGTGGCATCGGAATATCTTCCGGTGCGACGACAGGATCAGGCTCAGCGGCCTTTTTCGGTTCAACCTTCTCAGCAGGTGCCTTTTCTTCAACAGCGGGCGTTTCAGCTTGAGCTGCCTCGGAAGGCGCTGCTGTTTCTGCCTGCGGAGCAGTTTCATTAACTACGGGCTCTGCCTGAGGCTGCTCCACCTTTTTCTCTTCTGGCAACTCTTCTGCTACAGGTGCCGGCGCTGCAACTTCAGGCTCCGGCTGCAAGTCAGCGCGCTTTACATAGGTGCGGCGTTTGCGCACTTCCACATTAACGGTCTTGGCCTTACCTGCCTTGAGCGTGGTTGTGGTTTTACGCTTAAGAGTAATCTTGTTCGGCTCAGCGCCTGCTTCACCGTGGGTCTTTCTCAGATAGGTCAGCAGCTGCTGCCTCTCATCACTGGATACAGTGTCGTTTTCTGAGCGGGCCTTCAAGCCGGCTTCCACGATCTGCTTCAGCAAACGATCCACGGGAGCGCCTACATCCTCGGCCAGTTGTTTTACCGTTACTTCAGCCATACCGGTCTCCTCCCGAATTAAGCCTGGTCTTCAAACCAGGGGGCGCGTGCGGCCATAATCAACTGCCCTGCACGCTCTTCATCCATACCTTCAATTTCAAGCAGGTCGTCAACCGACTGCTCAGCCAGATCTTCCATGGAAAGCACTCCCATTCCGGCCAGCTTAAATGCCAGTCCACGATCCATTCCGTCCATAGCCAGAAGATCTTCTGCTGGTTCTACACCGTCGAGTGCCTCTTCGTTAGCCAGCGCCTGGCTCAACAAGACATCCTTGGCGCGGCGACGAAGCTCAGTAACTGTGTCTTCGTCAAAGCCTTCGATTGCCAGCATTTCTTCCATTGGCACATAGGCAACCTCTTCAATAGAGGTAAAGCCTTCGTCGATCAGCACGCCAGCAAATTCTTCATCCACATCAAGATGGGCTGTGAACTGTTCAATCAACGTATTGTATTCTTGCTCCTGACGCTCTCCGGCCTCTTCTTCCGTCATCACGTTCAGAGTCCAGCCTGTCAGTTCGGTAGCCAATCGAACGTTCTGCCCGTTACGACCGATAGCCTGAGCCAGGTTGTCTGCTGCAACAGCTACTTCCATTGTGTGGCGGTCTTCATCCATCACAATAGAAGCAACTTCTGCAGGCGACATTGCGTTGATAACCAGCTGTGCAGGGTTATCATCCCAAAGCACGATATCGACACGCTCACCACCCAGCTCGTTTGAAACGGCCTGGACACGGGAACCGCGCATACCTACACAAGCGCCCACCGGATCTATACGACGGTCGTTAGTTTTGACCGCAATCTTGGCTCGAGAGCCAGGATCCCGGGCAGCGCCCCGAATCTCGATCAACTCCTCGGCAATCTCGGGAACTTCGATGCGGAACAGCTCAACCAGCATCTGAGGCGCTGAACGGCTAAGAATCAGCTGCGGGCCACGGTGATCTGTGCGAATTTCCAGCAGTAGCGAGCGAACCCGGTCTCCCATACGGAAGGTTTCACGCGGGATAAGGTGCTCCCTTGGCAACAAAGCTTCTGCGTTTGCACCCAGATCAACAATAACGTTATCGCGGGTAACCTTTTTGACGGTACCTGATACCAACTCGCCAACACGGTCGCGGTAGCTATCAACGATTTTACTACGCTCAGCTTCGCGAACCTTTTGGAAAATGATCTGCTTCGCAGCTTGGGCTCCGATGCGACCGAAGGCAACTGACTCAGCCTTCTCTTCATAGGTATCGCCTGGCTTGAGCTCAGGATCGATCTCTTCAGCTTCCTGAAGCGTCAGTTCGGTACCCAATGCAGGAACCGCATCATTATCAACTACAAGCCAGCGACGGAAGGTTTCATATTCGCCTGTGCGGCGGTCTATCGACACGCGCACATCCGACTCTTCCTCTTCGTAGCGTTTTTTTGCAGCGGTGGCGAGGGCCAGTTCGATTGCCTCGAAAATCACATCCTTCTCGACGCCTTTTTCGTTCGAGACGGCCTCAACCACCAGCAAGATCTCTTTACTCATTGGATTGCCCTGCCCTGAATATAAACTGTGCATCTACTGAGTTGTTCAAATAGCTCACTCGAATACGGGAATGATTTGGGCTTTTTCGATGCTGTCAAAAGGCAACAAATACTCATGATCGTCAACAACCACCACGACATCATCCCCCTCTACACCTTTTAAAAGCCCCTGGAACTTCCGCCGGCCTTCAAACGCCATGCGCAAGCGAATTTGCACTTTGTGCCCGACAAATGCCTGATATTGTTCAAGCCGGAACAGCGGTCGATCCATCCCCGGTGATGAAACCTCAAGCGTGTACTCAGTCTGGATGGGGTCTTCTACGTCCATCACACCACTGATCTGACGGCTGACTTTCTCGCAATCGTCAATGCCGATACCATTCTCAGCATCGTCTATAAAAACCCGCAGCATGGATTGATAGCCCTTGGAACGATATTCAATTCCCCAGAACTCATAACCCAATCCTTCCACCACAGGGCGAAGAATGTCTTCCAGTTGTTTAAGCTTGCCTGACAAGTTAGGCGGTCTCCGTTATGTAATTTACCGGCCCCAAAAACAAAAAAAGGGCTGTTAGTCAGCCCTTTTTACGCACCAGGACCCGATGCGCCAGGCCCCTTAATCAAAAAGCCCCGATAACCGGGGCCTTTTGTTGCAAGAACTCGCAGGAAACAAACCGGTATACCGTTTCCTGCTGACAGACACCTGGCCTGCCAGAAGCCCGACAAAAACGGATGTCAGGCTCCAATATCCGCCGGAGTATAGAGACGCCGGGCGGACTGGTCAAGGACTGCTCAAAAAAACGGCCTGGATTACCCAAGCCGTTTTTTTTCTTAATTGGTGCCCAAGGCCGGACTCGAACCGGCACGGCTTTCGCCACTACCCCCTCAAGATAGCGTGTCTACCAGTTCCACCACTTGGGCAATACTTCACTCAAGCTCGGGGAGATCAGATTCCCCGCCCTCGAATTCACTTTCAGCCGCCGCATCAGCTGCAGGAGTCAGACGGGATTCCTTGACAGTCGGAATACCTGCCTCACCCGCCACTTCCGCGCGCTGCTTCGCAAAAACAGCCAGCGAAAAACTTGTCACGAAAAACACGACTGCAAGCAAGGTCGTTACACGGGTCAGAAAGCTACCGCTACCCTGACTACCAAAAACTGTCTGTGAAGCGCCACCACCGAATGCCGCGCCCGCATCTGCACCTTTGCCTTGCTGGATCAGCACCAGACCCACCAGCGCCACCGCGATCACCACGTGCACAACGACTACCAGTGTTTCCATCCAATCCATATCGATTCCCGCAAACCTTTAGCTTTAAGTACTCGCCGGAACATACCGGCAAATACTAACAAAATCTTCTGCGACCAGCGATGCCCCACCGATTAAACCGCCGTCGATATCGGGCTCAGAAAAAAGAGCCGCTGCATTATCCGCTTTTACACTGCCGCCGTAAAGTAGTGAAATCTCCTCGGCAGGCGCACCCATATCTTTCAGCACGCTGCGTATTGATGCATGCATAGCCTGGGCATCTTCTGCAGTAGCCGTTTTACCGGTACCTATTGCCCATACTGGCTCGTAAGCAACAACGATTCTCTTCCACGCCTTACCTGCGTCTTCTGCCTGTTCCACCGCAACCAAGCCTTTGCGCACCTGGTCAGCAACAACTGACTCGGCTTCACCGGAGTCCCGCTCGGCCAGAGTTTCGCCAACACATACAATGGCGGTCAAACCGCTGGCAATAACTAGCGACACCTTCTCAGCTACCAGCTCATCGGTCTCGCCAAAGAGCTGACGACGCTCTGAATGCCCTACCAGAACGTAATGACATCCTGCATCTTTAGCCATCTCCGGAGAAATCTCCCCGGTATAGGCACCCGACTGCCACTGCCCTACATTCTGAACGCCAACCGACACAGCGCCTCGTGCCTGCGCCAAAACATCGCCGACGTAAAGTGCGGGAGGAATAATAACAACCTCCACGCCATTATCAAGAGATCCGGCTTCACCCCGGACATAGCCTACCAGTTTTTCAGACAGATCTTTCGACCCGTTCATCTTCCAGTTTCCGGCTACAATCTTGCGACGCATAACAGTTCCCTAACGTAAGGGAGGGCGCACTATACAGCAGTCCCTCATAACAGACAACCGCCTGAAATCAACAATATCAGGGTGTTGAGTTTTCGACGACCTTGACCAGATTTTCAACAACACGTCGTATATCGTCAGCGTTCTGACCTTCGGCCATCACACGAATCAGCGGCTCAGTTCCAGATGCGCGCAGCAAAACCCTGCCAGCATCACCAAGCTCCAGCTCTGCACTCTTGACTGCATCGACTATATCCGCACGACTAAACGGATCAAAGCGCTGCTCTACACGCACGTTGATCATGGTTTGAGGCAGCTTACTCATGCCTTTACGCATTTCAGCAAGCGTCTTCCCGGACTTCCAGATAGACAAAAGCACCTGGAGAGCCGACACAATGCCATCGCCGGTACTGGTGCAATCACGTATAACCATGTGCCCGGAGCCTTCACCACCCAGCACCCAATTGTTTGCGATCAGCCGCTCCATTACATAGCGATCACCAACATTCGCACGCTCGAATGATATACCCATCTCTGTCAGCGCCAGCTCAACCCCAAGGTTAGTCATCAACGTGCCGACTACACCACCCTTGAGGCGACCCTCTTCAAATCTTTGAGCGGCCATTACGTACAGCAACTCATCGCCATCAACTTCGGAGCCATCCTGGTCAACCATCAACACCCGGTCACCATCGCCATCAAAGGCAATGCCCAGATCGGCCTCTTTATCAATAACTGCCTGCTTCAGGGCATCAAGGTGTGTCGACCCGACATTCAGGTTGATATTCAGTCCGTCCGGCTCTGCACCGATAACAAACACTTTTGCTCCCAGCTCACGAAATACTTTCGGGGCAACGTGATAGGTAGCTCCATGGGCGCAATCCAGAACAATTTTCAAGTTATCGAGGGTAAACTCGTTCGGCACGGTGCTCTTGCAAAATTCAACGTAGCGCCCCGGTGCATCCTCGATTCTTGAAGCCTTACCCAGTTCTCCAGGGCCGCAGACGGCAATTGGCGTATCCAGCCAGCGCTCAATCTCGGCTTCCAGAGCGTCATCCAGCTTGGTGCCTTCCGCGGAGAAAAACTTGATGCCATTATCGTGATGGGGGTTATGAGAGGCGCTGATCACAATGCCTGCTGACGCACGAAATGTACGAGTCAGATAAGCAATAGCTGGCGTCGGCATCGGGCCCAGCAGCTTCACATCCACACCCGCCGCTGACAATCCAGCCTCTAAAGCAGACTCGAACATATAACCTGACAAACGGGTGTCTTTGCCAATCAATACACTATTGCGCTGTCCCGCCCTTTTAAACGCCTGCCCGGCAGCCCAGCCCAAATGCAACATGAACTCGGGTGTAATCGGGTGCTCACCCACCCTGCCGCGTATGCCGTCTGTACCAAAATATTTTCTTCCGGCCATTAATCCGCCTCCTTTACGGCCGTCGCAACCTTGACGGCATCTATGGTTTCCCTGACATCGTGCACACGAATGATACTGGCACCTTTCATTGCAGATATTGTCGCGGCCGCGAGGCTCGCGGGCAACCTTTCATCTACATCCCGACCAGTTATATTTCCGAGCATGGATTTTCTGGACATCCCCACCAACAACGGATGACCCAGCGCCCGGAGCTGCTCCAGGGAAGCAAGCAGGCGCAGGTTATGCTCAAGTTTTTTCCCAAACCCGAAACCGGGGTCCAGAATAATATTCTCGGCACACACCCCGGCCTGCACAGCCACGCGAACGCGCTGGGATAAAAACTCCCCAACCTCGCGCATTACATTCTGGTATTCGGGGCGATCTTGCATGGTTTTCGGTTCGCCCTGAATGTGCATGATGCAAACAGGCACACCGGCGGTTGCAGCAGCCGCCAGAGCTCCGTCTCTTTGCAACGCGCGCACATCGTTGACAAGCCCTGCGCCCAACTCCACCGCCTGAGTCATGACCGCTGGCGTGCTGGTATCCACGGAAACAATCGCATCCAGCTCCCGCGAAATTGCCTCAACCACAGGACAGACCCGATCGAGCTCTTCCTGAACCGAGACACTCGCAGCACCAGGGCGAGTCGATTCGCCGCCGACATCAATAAACGCGGCGCCATCAGAGACCATCTGGCGCGCCCGAAAGAGCGCCATATCCAGCTGGTTAAACCGACCACCATCGGAGAAAGAGTCTGGCGTAACGTTGAGGACACCCATCACATGGCAGCGGGACATGTCCAACACTCGCCGGGCAAACTTCATTTCCATAACTAACCTTTCTGGACAGGCGTACCAGAAACCGGAGAAGCAGTGCCTGGCAAAAACAAACGCCGCCCGTAGTCAGGGCGGCGCGAATCAGATTGAGCTATTTCAGACCGGAAGCCTTAATGCTCTCCTGCGGGCCGACCAACATCCGGCCGCTTACCGTCTTCGGCCGGCTTGGACTCAGGGGCAGAACCCGAACCACTTGCCTTGGCTCCACCTGCAGATCCTCGGTCATCCCAACCTTTCGGCGGACGTGGAGTGCGGCCCTCCATAATGTCATCAATCTGATGACGATCAATGGTCTCGTACTTCATCAAGGCCTGAGCCATGGCATCCAACTTGTCACGGTTGTCCACCAGAATTTCTGTCGCCTTCTCATAGCAAGTATCGATGATATTTCGGACTTCCTCATCAATGCGTTGCGCCGTTTCAGGCGAATAGACCGTTTGCGCCTGACCAGCGGAGCGGCCGAGGAACGGCTCTTCGCTGTCGGTATCATACTGCAAAGGCCCAAGCTTCTCGGACAACCCCCAACGTGTAACCATATTGCGGGCCAAGCTGGTGGCACGCTCAATGTCGTTCGAGGCTCCGGTGGTAACGCCATCAAAGCCGAGTGTCAGCTCTTCCGCAATTCGTCCACCAAACAGACTGCAAATAGAGCTGATCAGGAACCGCTTGCTGTGGCTGTACTTATCTTCCTCAGGCAGGAACATGGTTACACCAAGCGCCCGCCCACGGGGAATTATGCTCACCTTGTAAACCGGGTCATGTTCAGGCATCAACCGGCCAACAATTGCGTGGCCCGCCTCGTGGTAGGCCGTGTTCAGCTTTTCTTTTTCGCTCATCACCATGGACTTGCGCTCAGCGCCCATCATGATCTTGTCCTTCGCGAGCTCAAACTCTTCCATGGAAACCAGGCGCATATTGCGGCGAGCCGCAAAGAGGGCTGCCTCGTTCACCAGGTTGGCAAGATCGGCACCAGAGAATCCGGGCGTCCCACGGGCAATAAACGCGGGCTCAACGTTATCGTCCAAAGGCACTTTCTTCATGTGTACTTTGAGAATCTGTTCGCGTCCAATGATGTCGGGCAGCCCAACCACAACCTGGCGATCGAAGCGACCTGGGCGTAATAGCGCCGGGTCCAGAACGTCCGGGCGGTTAGTCGCAGCGATAACGATAACGCCTTCGTTACCCTCGAAGCCGTCCATTTCAACCAGCAACTGGTTCAGTGTCTGCTCACGCTCGTCGTGGCCACCACCCATGCCAGCACCACGATGGCGACCGACCGCATCAATCTCATCAATGAAGATGATGCAAGGGCTCTGTTTCTTGGCCTGTTCGAACATGTCCCGCACACGAGAAGCACCCACACCCACGAACATTTCAACGAAATCCGAACCGGAAATCGAGAAGAAAGGCACCTTGGCTTCGCCAGCAATGGCTTTGGCCAGCAGGGTTTTACCGGTACCCGGCTGCCCTACCATCAAGACACCCTTGGGAATGCTGCCACCAAGACGCTGGAACTTGCTGGGGTCCCGAAGGAAATCCACCAACTCCTTAACATCTTCTTTGGCCTCATCCACACCCGCTACATCGGCAAAGGTGGTTTTAATCTGGTCTTCGCTCATCAGGCGCGCTTTGCTCTTGCCGAACGACATGGGGCCTTTGCCGCCACCACCGCCTTGCATCTGCCGCATGAAGAACACAAACAACGCAATGATGATCAGAATCGGGAAAGCCGCAACCAACAGCTGCGTCCACAGGCTCTGGCGCTCGGGTTCTTTACCGATCACCTCCACCTTGTTCGCCAGCAGATCGTCCATCAGCTTGTTGTCCGCCACCTGAGGGCGAATTGTCTGAAACTGGGAACCATCGCCACGGGTGCCCTGAATTTCAAGACCATCAATAGTGACTTTGTTGACTTGGCCCTGCTGAACCATTTCAACGAATTGGGAATAATTGACTTGCTGACCGGTGGTGGTGGGAGAGAAATTCTGAAACACCATCAACAGTACCGCGGCTATTATCAGCCAGAGAACCAGATTTTTTGCCATATCGTTCAAGGATCATCACCTGTGAATTGAAGAGCAGGCCATCGAAGGAACTACTCTTTACTGACACCTTACACTAATTATACGTCTATCCACCAGAAACGGCCCATCCGTAACGGCCACAGAAAAACGTAGCTGCGGATCAACCTTGAGACGTTTCTGAACGCCGGATAAATCCCCATGTTCTTTGTATGTGGGCCTTATCTCGGAAATTACAACGCCTGCAGGGTGATCTGTATACAAGGTTGTCTGTTACAATCCGCCGATTATACGACGTTGCCAGCGAATATGCCGCTGACCTTTTGTTAATTGCACCGATAAAGAGATTACATCATGAGCCTTTCAGCGGAACAGCGCCGGGAATACCGCGCCATTGCCCACAACCTGAAACCAATCATTATTGTTGGCGACAAGGGCCTTACTGAGAACCTTCAGGAAGAGTTGGAGCGCGCCCTGAACGATCACGAACTCATCAAGATCAAAGTCGCGAGCCAGGACCGGGAAGCCCGCCAGCAAGCGATCAGCGCCCTGTGTGAAGCCAGCAATGCTGAACTGGTACAAACCATAGGAAAAATTGCTGTACTCATGCGCAGGGCAAAACAACCCAACCCAAAGCTCTCTAACCTTTTGCGCCACAAGAGCTGACATTCTCTAACGCTAATAAACAGAAAAACCGGCTGCGCACAACGCAGTCGGTTTTTCATTCTCTGCACGCCGAACTATGCCAGCGTCGCCTCCATCAGACGTACTCTACCTTTTCGATTTCATACTCCACTGTGCCAGAGGGCACGCGGATGGCAACAACATCATCTTCGCTCTTGCCAACCAGCGCGCGGGCAATGGGTGAAGAAATCGACAGCTTACCTTCCTTGATATCCGCCTCATCCTCACCAACGATCTTGTAAACCACCTGCTCATCTGTATCAACATTCAGCAGATGAACTGTGGTGCCGAAGATCACCCTGCCGGTGTTCTCCATAGCCGTTACATCGATCACTTGAGCTGCAGAAAGCTTGCCCTCAATCTCCTGAATCCGGCCTTCAATAAAACTCTGCTGCTCCCGGGCAGCGTGGTACTCGGCGTTTTCCTTAAGGTCGCCGTGCTCACGGGCGTCCGAAATTGCCGCGATAACCCGGGGGCGGTCGTTGGATTTAAGCTGCTGAAGCTCCTCGCGGAGGCGGGCTTCGCCCGCGATGGTCATAGGTACTCGTTCACTCATAATCTTACTTCCCTGCGTGTAGGTCTTGCAGACGGCGCACTGTACGCTCTGGACCAAATTTTATAGCTCGGCAGAAGGCTTCGCCACCCGCCAGCGTTGTTGTATAAGCCACTTTGGTTTGCAACGCCGACTGGCGAATCTGCGCCGAGTCAGACACAGCCTTACGGCCCTCTGTGGTGTTAATAATGAGCTGAACCTGGCCGTTCTTGATGGCATCAACAATGTGAGGGCGCCCTTCCCCAACTTTGTTAACCCGCTCCACCTCGATGCCCTCGGCACGGAGAGCCTTCGCGGTGCCGGTGGTGGCGACAAGCTGGAATCCAATCTCAACCAAGTCACGGGCTAGCTGAATCGCGCCTGATTTATCCACATCACGAACGGACATAAATACGGTACCGCTAGAGGGCAAGCGCTCACCAATGGCCAAAGAAGCCTTGGCAAAGGCCTCATCAAAGCTATCACCAAGCCCCATAACCTCACCAGTGGACTTCATTTCAGGCCCAAGGATCGGGTCTACAGATGGGAACTTGTTGAAGGGGAATACAGACTCCTTCACAGCGTAGTAGCTTGGCACCACTTCTTTGGTGAATCCCTGCTCTGCGAGCGAAGTGCCTGCCATAACACGAGCCGCTACCTTGGCCAGAGACACACCGATAGCCTTGGATACAAACGGCACTGTTCTTGAGGCGCGCGGGTTAACTTCGATCACATAGATCTCGTCATCCTGCCAAGCCAACTGTACGTTCATCAGGCCGACCACTTCCAGCTCAATGGCCATCTTACTGACCGCTTCGCGCATGGCATCCTGCACATCTGCCGGCAGCGTGTAAGGGGGAAGCGAACATGCAGAGTCACCAGAGTGAATGCCAGCCTGCTCAATGTGCTGCATGATACCGCCGATAACCACATCCGTGCCGTCGCAGATAGCATCAATATCTACTTCTATAGCGGCGTTAAGGAAGTGATCCAGCAATACCGGGCTATCGTTAGAGACCAGAACAGCGCTGCGCATATAGCGCACCAACTCGTCCTCACCATAAACAATTTCCATCGCCCTGCCGCCAAGCACGTACGACGGGCGAACAACCAGCGGGTAGCCAATCTCATTGGCCGCAACAATACCCTCTTCGAGACTGCGAACTGTGGCGTTTTCGGGCTGTTTCAGGCCCAGGCGCTGAATCATCTGCTGGAAGCGCTCACGGTCTTCTGCCCGGTCAATGGCATCGGGGCTGGTACCAATAATGGGAACGCCGGCTGCTTCAAGGCCACGCGCCAGTTTGAGCGGCGTTTGACCACCATACTGAACGATGACACCTTTAGGCTTCTCGATGTTGATGATTTCCAACACGTCTTCAAGGGTAATCGGCTCGAAATACAACCGGTCTGAGGTGTCGTAATCAGTGGACACTGTTTCCGGGTTGCAGTTGATCATGATGGTTTCGTAGCCATCTTCACGCATGGCCAATGCCGCGTGAACACAGCAGTAATCGAACTCGATGCCCTGACCAATCCGGTTGGGTCCGCCACCAATCACAACGATTTTATCCCGATCAGTCGGCTCAGCTTCGCACTCTTCCTCATAGGTTGAGTACATGTACGCCGTATCGGAGGCAAACTCTGCCGCACAGCTATCTACCCGCTTATAGACAGGGCGGATATTCAGATCGTGGCGCATTTTGCGCATCTCTACGTCTGATATAGCCAGCAGCTTAGCCAAGCGAGCATCCGAGAAGCCTTTACGCTTAAGACGGAACAAGGTGGCATGATCAATATCGGCCTTACCCGCAGTCTTTAAGGCTTGCTCTTCGCGGATAAGGTCTTCGATTTGTACCAGGTACCAAGGATCGACCTTGGTCACCTCAAACACATCCTCAACGCTGAGCCCTGCACGGAAGGCATCACCGATGTACCAAACACGATCAGCACCGGGAACGCTTAGCTCGCGGGTGAGGGTTTCGCGGGAACTCTCAGAGGTGTACTCCTCGAGCTGCTCATCAAAACCATCAGACCCGACTTCGAGCCCACGAAGAGCCTTCTGCATGGATTCCTGGAAGGTGCGCCCAATAGCCATAACTTCACCCACAGACTTCATCTGGGTAGTTAGGCGTGCGTCGGCTTGGGGAAATTTCTCGAAGGTAAACCTGGGAATCTTTGTAACAACGTAGTCGATGCTAGGCTCGAAAGAAGCCGGCGTTACACCACCTGTAATTTCATTGCGCAGCTCATCCAGCGTGTAGCCAATGGCCAGCTTGGCAGCAACCTTGGCAATCGGGAAGCCGGTGGCTTTAGAAGCCAGCGCCGATGAACGGGAAACCCGCGGGTTCATTTCGATAACAACCATACGCCCGGTGTCCGGATGAATACCGAACTGAACGTTGGAGCCGCCTGTTTCTACGCCTATTTCACGCAGTACTGCCAGAGAGGCATCCCGCATGATTTGATATTCTTTATCTGTCAGCGTCTGGGCAGGCGCGACAGTGATGGAGTCACCCGTGTGAACACCCATCGCATCGAAGTTCTCAATGGAACACACGATGATGCAGTTGTCGGCCTTGTCGCGGACAACTTCCATTTCATATTCTTTCCAGCCAATAAGCGACTCATCAATAAGCAGCTCTTTGGTTGGAGAGAGATCCAGCCCGCGGGTACAGATTTCTTCAAACTCGTCGCGGTTGTAAGCAATGCCACCACCAGACCCACCCATGGTGAAAGAGGGGCGGATAATGCACGGAAAGCCGATATCTTCGGCGACTTTCCAGGCTTCTTCCATGGAATGAGCAATTGAGGCGCGTGGGCATTCCAGGCCGATAGCCTTCATGGCTTTATCGAAACGGCTGCGGTCTTCTGCTTTGTCGATGGTGTCTGCGTTGGCGCCAATCATTTCTACGCCATGCTCAGCCAAGACTCCGTGCTTTTCCAATTCCAGCGCGCAGTTCAATGCTGTCTGGCCACCCATGGTTGGAAGTACCGCATCGGGCTTTTCTTTTTCAATTATTTTGGCAACGGTTTGCCAGGTAATCGGCTCGATGTAGGTGGCATCCGCCATCACCGGGTCGGTCATTATGGTGGCCGGGTTCGAGTTAACCAGGATGACTCGGTAACCTTCCTCGCGCAGGGCTTTACAGGCCTGGGCTCCGGAGTAGTCAAATTCGCACGCCTGTCCGATTACGATCGGGCCTGCGCCGAGAATGAGGATGCTTTTAATATCGGTCCGTTTCGGCATGTCTTGGTAAACCTGTCAGCAACGTTTAAATTCTTTCAGCGCAACAATGCGGCGCGTATCTGGGGTGATGCGTATATCCCTTGCCCGGCTTTAGGCCGTTCGGGCTTCCATCAACCGGATAAACTCATCAAACAAGGTCGCCACATCACCAGGCCCCGGGCTCGCCTCGGGGTGCCCCTGAAAACTGAATGCTGGCTTATCGGTGCGACGAACACCCTGCAAAGTGCCATCGAACAGCGACTTATGGGTAACTTCCAGCACGGCAGGCAAGCTTGCCTCATCCACAGCAAAACCGTGGTTCTGGCTGGTGATCATAACTGTGCTGTTTTCAAGACGCTGAACCGGGTGGTTGGCACCGTGATGGCCATGCTTCATCTTCATGCTTTTCGCGCCACTGGCAATAGCCAGTAGCTGGTGCCCCAAGCAGATGCCAAACACAGGAATTTCGGTTTCGAGTACTTCCTGGATGGCCTTGATTGCGTAATCGCAAGGCTCTGGGTCGCCCGGGCCGTTGGAGAGGAAGATCCCGTCCGGGTTCATCGCCAGCACATCTGATGCAGGGGTTTCTGCGGGCACAACTGTCACTTCGCAGCCGCGAGAGGCAAGCATGCGCAGGATGTTGTACTTAACGCCGTAGTCCCAAGCGACAACCTTGAATTTTGGTTCGCCACCTTCTGCATAACCTTCACCAAGAGTCCAGTCTCCCTGGGTCCATTTGTAAGGCTTGTCGCAGGTGACAACTTTTGCCAAGTCCATGCCTTCAAGGCCGGGAAAGGCTTTAGCCAGCTCAAGTGCGCGCTCTGCCGTAGCGTCAGCGCCAGCCACAATGGCGCCACTCTGGGAACCTGTCTCGCGGAGGATGCGCGTGAGGCGGCGGGTATCGATATCGGCTATGCCGACAATGTTATTGCTTCGCAGGTAGTCATCGAGCGTCTGCGCGCTGCGCCAGTTACTGGCGATCAGGGGTAGATCCCGGATAATCAGGCCGGCAGCCTGAATACGATCAGACTCTACATCTTCTTCGTTAACACCGGTGTTGCCGATGTGGGGGTATGTCAGGGTAACGAGTTGGCGGGAGTAGGACGGGTCGGTCAGGATCTCCTGGTAGCCGGTCATGGCGGTGTTAAACACCACTTCGCCGCTGGTTTCGCCGTCAGCGCCAATGGCGGTGCCGTAAAACAGGCTTCCGTCTGCGAGTGCAAGGATTGCGGGTGTGCTCAAGGCTTGTATCCTCATCGAGTGGCGTTTCGTTTCGTCACGTGCAGGAACGCAAGCGCAAATTCAGGTCGCAAAAAAGCGAGAGGGAGTTAAAACTCCGTCCCGCTTATTGTTATCCGGGGACTTTTTGGTCCCTTGGGCTTTTTGAAGCCTACGCTTGGTGCAGTTAAACCGCCTTATTGTATGAAATTTGCGGTTTTGTGTCCATGTAAAATCGCCCCTCACACTCGAGTACGCACCAAACACCGGCCGGCACTCGGTAGCTTTGCTCCGGGAACCGCTACGAGCACATCCATGTGCGCTTGTCTTCGGCCGTCCTTGGCCTTCGACATTCCCGGAGCAAAGCTACCGAGCACCTGCCTCAGAGCAGGGCCTCAACTCAACCTGCAAAAGCAACTCACTTCAGATTCAAAACATCCTGCATGTCATACAAACCAGCAGGCTTGTCTTTTAGCCACAGAGCTGCACGCATGGCACCTTTTGCAAAGGTCATCCGGCTGCTTGCTTTGTGAGTAATCTCGATGCGCTCGCCTTCGGTGGCGAACAGGACTGTGTGGTCGCCTACAACGTCGCCGGCACGGATGGTTTCGAAGCCGATTTCCTTGCGGGTGCGTTCGCCGGTGAAGCCTTCGCGGCCGTAGACAGCACACTCTTTGAGATCGCGACCGAGCGCTTCAGCAACCACTTCACCCATGCGTAGAGCTGTGCCGGAGGGGGCGTCTTTTTTGTGGCGGTGGTGGGCTTCGATGATTTCGACGTCGTAGTCGTCGCCCAGGGTGGCGGCAGCGGTGCGCAGGAGGGTGAGCACCACGTTAACGCCTACGCTCATGTTGGGCGCAAACACCACGGGGGTGGATTCTGCCGCCAGGGCCAGCTGCTGCTTTTCGGCGTCGGTCAAACCGGTGGTGCCTATGATCAGCATTTTGCCGTTGTTTTTGCAGAATTCGGCGTTCTCCAGGGTGAGGTCCGGGAAGGTGAAGTCCACAAGCACGTCGAAGTCGTCTTTTACGTCAGCCAGGGTACCCGCCATTTTGATGCCGGTTTTTCCGATGCTGCTCATTTCGCCGGCATCGGCTCCGATGAGGCTGCTGCCAGGCTCAACGATAGCTGCGCCCAGCTCGAGCCCTTCTGTGCCGTCAACCGCTTCAATCAGCACTTTACCCATACGCCCGGCGGCGCCGATGATTGCTACCCTCATGGCCTTTTCCTTATATGAAACTGATCAGAATTTCATTTCGTCGAAGAAGCTCTTAACACCCTCAAACCAGGAGGTTTTCTTCGGTGCGTGATTGTTGCCGTTGCTGCCATCCAGGGTTGTCTGAAACTCTTGGAGGAGTTCTTTCTGGCGCTTGGTCAGGTTAACCGGCGTTTCAACGATAACCCGGCACAGCAGGTCACCAGCCGGGCCTCCGCGAACGGGGCTGACACCCTTGTTACGCAATCGGAAGAGCTTTCCGGTTTGGGTCTCCGCCGGAATTCTCAGCTTCACGCGACCGTCCAGGGTCGGCACTTCCAGCTCACCGCCGAGTGTGGCGTCGATGATGCTGATAGGCACCTCGCAATACAGATTGCGCCCTTCACGGGTGAAGATTGAGTGCTCTCGAACGGACATCTGCACGTACAGGTCGCCCGGGGGGCCACCGTCGATGCCCATTTCGCCTTCGCCGGAGAGCCGTATGCGGTCGCCGGTATCGACTCCAGGTGGCACTTTCACGGAAAGGGTCTTCTCTTCCTGCACTCTGCCCTGCCCATGGCAGGATTTACACGGGTTCTTGATGATCTGGCCGGACCCACGGCATGTGGGACACGCCTGCTGCACGGCAAAGAAGCCCTGCTGCATGCGCACCTGACCCATACCTTTACAGGTTCCGCAGGTTTCAGGGCGGGAACCTTTCTCAGCACCGCTGCCGTCACAGGTATCACACTCCCGATGTCCGGGAATAGTGATTTTGACAGTTTTTCCCTTTACCGCTTCTTCAAGATCCAGGTCCAGTGTGTAACGTAGATCCGAGCCACGGGTATTGCGACCACCTCGGCCACCACCGCCAAAGATATCGCCAAATACATCACCAAAGATGTCGGAGAAGTTGCCGCCGCCACCGAAGCCGCCGCCCGCTTGCCCGTCAACTCCGGCGTGACCAAACTGGTCATAGGCCGCACGCTTGGACTGGTCTGCCAGCACTTCATAGGCTTCGCTAGCCTCTTTAAACTTGTTCTCGGCGTCTTTGTCTTCCGGGTTACGGTCGGGATGATATTTCATTGCGAGCTTTCGATACGCTCGCTTGATTTCTTTCTCGTCCGCGCCCCGGGAAACTCCGAGAACCTCGTAATAATCGCGCTTGACCATGCTTCAAAACCCTGTTTTTTAAACGAGGAAAACGCGGATCAGCTCCGCGTTTTCCAACTACCTGATGTACGTCAGAATTACTTCTTTTCGTCGTCTTTGACTTCTTCGAACTCGGCATCCACTGCATCGTCAGTGGACTGAGCTTCTTCTTGCCCACCAGCTTGCTGTGCCTGGCCGTCCTGATCTGCGTACATCTTCTGGGCCAGCTCGCCAGACACTTCGGTCAGCTTCTGAGTCTTGGCCTCAATGTCATCCTTGTCGGAACCGGTCAATGCTTCTTCCAGATCCTTGATGGCAGCTTCGATCGACTCTTTCTCACTGTCGCTGACCTTGTCTCCAGCGTCAGTCAGGGTCTTGCGCACAGCGTGAACCATGCCGTCACCCTGGTTACGAGCCTGAACCAGCTCTTCAAACTTGCGATCTTCCTCAGCGTTTGCTTCGGCGTCCTGCACCATCTTTTCGATTTCGTCGTCGTTCAGGCCAGAAGAAGCCTTGATGACGATGGACTGCTCTTTGCCGGTCGCCTTGTCTTTTGCAGACACGTTCAGAATACCGTTAGCGTCGATATCGAAAGTGACTTCGATTTGCGGCACACCACGGGAAGCCGGCGGAATGTCGGCCAGGTCGAAGCGGCCCAGGGACTTATTCTGCGCTGCCTGTTTACGCTCACCCTGAACAACGTGAATGGTCACCGCTGTCTGGTTGTCCTCTGCTGTTGAGAACGTCTGGGACTTCTTAGTCGGAATCGTGGTGTTCTTGTCGATCACTGGTGTAGCAACACCACCCATGGTCTCAATACCCAGGGTCAGCGGAGTCACGTCCAGCAGCAGTACGTCTTTAACGTCACCAGAAAGTACAGCCGCCTGGATTGCTGCACCCATGGCAACAGCTTCGTCCGGGTTTACGTCTTTACGGGCTTCTTTGCCAAAGAACTCTTTAACTTTTTCCTGAACCAGCGGCATACGTGTTTGACCACCAACCAGGATAACCTCGTCGATCTCGCCAACACTCAGACCCGAGTCTTTCAGGGCAACCTTACAAGGCGCAAGGCTGCGCTCGACCAGATCTTCTACCAGCGACTCAAGCTTGGCGCGGGTCAGCTTCACGTTCATGTGCTTGGGGCCGCTCGCATCTGCTGTGATGTACGGCAGGTTAACGTCGGTCTGCTGGCTGCTGGAAAGCTCAATCTTTGCCTTCTCACCGGCTTCTTTCAGACGCTGCATGGCCAGCGAGTCGCCGCGCAGATCGATACCGCTGTCCTTCTTGAACTGGTCGGCCAGGAATTCGATGATTTTCATATCGAAATCTTCACCACCCAGGAAGGTGTCGCCATTGGTCGCGAGCACTTCAAACTGGTGCTCACCGTCCACATCGGCAATTTCGATGATGGAAAGGTCGAACGTACCACCACCCAGGTCGTATACAGCTACAGTGCGGTCACCGCTCTTCTTGTCGAGGCCATAGGCCAGAGCTGCTGCGGTCGGCTCGTTGATAATGCGTTTCACGTCCAGACCAGCAATTCGGCCAGCATCTTTCGTGGCCTGGCGCTGACTGTCGTTAAAGTACGCAGGCACTGTGATAACGGCTTCAGTTACCTTCTCGCCCAGGTAATCTTCTGCAGTCTTCTTCATCTTTTTCAGAATTTCTGCAGACACCTGAGGCGGCGCCATTTTCTCGCCCTTCACTTCAACCCAGGCATCACCGTTGTCTGCACCGGTAATAGTGTAAGGAACCATTTTGATGTCTTTCTGAACAACATCATCTTTAAAACGACGCCCGATCAGACGCTTGATAGCATAAATAGTGTTTTGGGGGTTGGTCACCGCCTGACGCTTGGCGGACTGACCCACCAGAATCTCACTGTCATCTGTGTACGCGATGATAGAGGGCGTGGTGCGATCACCCTCTGCGTTTTCGATAACCCGGACTTTGTCACCATCCATGATGGCAACACACGAGTTTGTCGTTCCAAGGTCAATACCGATAATCTTGCTCATTGGTTAACTCCAGTTCTTCTGAATGCTGTACTTAATGATTGTCCGGAAACATCTAGCCCGACGGTTTCTATTTAATGGCTATATTGGCGCTTTAGCTGGCTTTTCAAGCCTGCTCATCAATTTTTGGTGCATCCTGGGCCTTCGCCACCATTACCATGGCCGGACGCACCACACGCCCGTTAAGCAGGTAGCCCTTCTGAACCACTGCGACCACACTGTTCGGCTCTGCATTCGGCGCGGGCACCATCGACATGGCTTCATGCATCTGGGGATCAAACGGCTCACCCACAGGATTCACCGGCTCAACGTTGAACTTTTTCAGGCTCGTGACAAAAAGACTCAGCGTCATTTCCACACCCTGACGAATAGAAGCAACTAACTCGCCGGCGCCTTCTTGCCCTTCGGTGCTCTCCACCGCCTTTTCAAGACTGTCTGCCACTGGAAGCAGCTCTTTAACGAACTTCTCCAGCGCAAACTTATGCGCCTTTTCGACGTCCATCTCGGCCCGACGCCGCACATTCTGCATCTCAGCCTGTAAACGCAACATCTGCTCCTGGGAATCCTGAAGCTGCTGGCTTAGCGCCTCAAGCTCAGAAATCTCTTCCTCCTGGGCTTCCTGCGCCCCTGCTTGCGCCTCTTCCGCTGCCGCCTCAACGGCCTCTTTCAACTCATCTACCTGTTCGTTGCGGTTTTCATCGGTGCTCATGAATACTCCTGCCAGATCTTCGGCGGCCGGCTTAAACGCGGCCAATTGAACATGGGCTCCAGCCTCACAGAGCTGGAAGGATGCTATTGCGAACGGATATGGGGTTCGCCGCTCAGGTTTCAACCATTAGCGGTTGCAATTCCTGAAGAAAATTTCCCGACAGGTTTGCAAACCCCAAAAACCCTGTATATATTCACAGTCACTGTATGTAAGAACAGTATCTTTTCAAGAGCGGAGGTTATCTGCATGCTCACACAGCTCACCGTTTCCAACTACGCGATCGCCGAAAGAGTAGAACTGCAATTCAATAAGGGGATGACAGCCCTGACAGGCGAAACAGGAGCGGGCAAATCCATTGTGCTGGATGCCCTGGGACTAGCCATAGGCGGTCGCGCCGATGCGGGGGCTGTGCGCCACGGCGCAAAACGCGCAGACATCACTGCCACCTTCGATGTTTCGGGCATTCCCGAGGCCCTGCACTGGCTGGAAAGCCACGAACTGGATGACGACAGCGACTGCATTCTGCGCCGGGTAATCAGCAAAGATGGCCGCTCACGAGCCTACATCAACGGCCAACCTTGCCCACTTGCACACCTGAAAGACTTAGGCGGGCTACTGATGGATATCCATAGCCAGCACCAGCATCAATCGCTTCTGCGCAAAGATACCCACCGAAAACTGATTGATGAATACGCAGGTGCTGAGGATCTCGCCAACCAGACCCGCGAAGCATGGAAGGCATGGAACCATACGCGCACAAAGCTGACTGAACGGCAGCAGAACGCCGAAGAATCAGAAGCCCGACTCCAGCTCCTGCGCTATCAGGTAGAAGAACTCGACCGCCTAGCCCTTGAAAGCGGCGAGCAGGAGCAACTGGAACAGGAACAAGCACAGCTAAGCCAGGCCGATGCAATCCTCCACGGCAGCCATCAGGCAGCTTTACTGTGCACCGAGGAAGACACCAGCGCCGCTGGACTGGTGCGCCAGGCACTGCAACAACTGGAGCAGCTTCCCGTTGAAATACCGGCCTTAGCTGACACCATTCAGATGCTCAGCGAAGCACAAATCCAGATCAGCGAAGCCGGCGACAACCTCCGCCATTTTGTAGATGATTACGAAGCAGACCCAGCACGCCTGTCTGAAGTCGAAGAAAGACTGAGCGCCATATACCAAATGGCTCGCAAACACCGCATAAACGCCGAGGAGCTCCCGGAGTTTCATAAGCGCCAAAGTTCAGAGCTGGCAGAGCTGGATGGCGGCGAAGGCAGTCTGGAACAGATGGAAGAGGAGCTGGAGCTTCTGCATCAAAACTTTAATAAACTGGCAAGCAAGCTTTCAGATATCCGCGCCAGGGCTGCAGGAGAACTGGACCAGCGCATTGCAGGCGAGCTGGCTCAACTGAGCATGCCCTCGGTACAGTTTGTTACCCACCTGAACCGCAACAATCAGGGTGAACCTGCACCGCACGGACTGGAGGAAATCGAATTTCTGGTGAGTGCCAACCCCGGACAGCCGGCAAGACCGCTTGCCAAAGTAGCCTCCGGGGGTGAACTGTCACGAATCAGCTTGGCGATCCAGGTAGTTGTTGCACAAACG
Source organism: Marinobacter salexigens (assembly GCF_002806945.1). Classification (GTDB taxonomy): domain Bacteria; phylum Pseudomonadota; class Gammaproteobacteria; order Pseudomonadales; family Oleiphilaceae; genus Marinobacter; species Marinobacter salexigens. The sequence goes on along the minus strand of NZ_NIHC01000001.1, from coordinate 425,216 downwards.
TCCACCACTCCAACTCTGATTTTTGACGAAGTTGATGTTGGCATTGGCGGTGGCACCGCCGAGGTGGTGGGTAAACTCCTGCGATCTCTGGGGGATGGTGGCCAGGTTATCTGCGTGACGCACTTGCCGCAGGTAGCAGCCCAGTGTCATCAACACTTGTTTGTCAGCAAGTTTACCCAGCAAGACGCGACTTTCTCGAAAATCGAATCTCTGGACGACCAGGGAAGAATCAGTGAAGTTGCAAGAATGTTGGGCGGTGTGGATATGACTGAACAAACCGTTGCCCACGCGGCTGAAATGTTTTCCAAAGGACAGGCTACCCATCACTGAGCAGATGGCGCCAACGACTCCCCCTCTCTAACCTGAGAGCTGTTGGGCAGGCTTAGCGGCCTGCCCTTTTTTATTCTTAGCCCTACTTCGAGTTTTAATCCTTGAGGGGTTTTACATAAAGGATCAGGCTATGCTCGACTATTTCATAGCCGTGCTCTTTCGCTATTATCTGCTGACGCTCTTCGATTATATCATCAACAAATTCAATCACCTGCCCTGTCTGCGTGCAGACCATGTGATCATGATGATCCTCACCAGCCATCTCGAATACTGCATGGCCGCCTTCAAAGTTATGACGCAAAACCAGCCCCGCCGTCTCAAACTGAGTAAGTACGCGGTATACGGTGGCCAAGCCCACATCATCACCCTGATCGAGGAGCCGCTTATACACATCCTCGGCGCTCAGATGATGGTCCTTGGCGTTTTCCAGGATGTTGAAGATCTTCACTCTCGGCAGAGTTACCTTGAGACCGACTTTTCGTAGTTCGGCGTTTTCAGATGACATGTTACTATTCACTCTTTGGTGTGCCTCATGGCTTCCGGTATGATGAAGCCGCCATTTAACGGTTAACCCGTGCCACACCTGCCCTTGGCAGGCGATTTCAAGATAGAGGATTTCCTCCGGCGATGCAAAAGCTCATAGCTCTCATTCTCACTTTGACCCTGTCCGGTTGTGTTTTTCCCGGCGTGTACAAAATCAACGTTCAGCAAGGCAACATTGTTACCGATGAAGAGCTGTCTAAACTCAATGAAGGCATGCCACGCAGCCAAGTTCGGGCGCTACTCGGGAGCCCTTTGATGCTGAACCCGGTTGATAGTTCCAGAGAGTACTATGTATACACATTCCAGAGGCGCGGGGGCGACATCGAGGAGCAACGCATCATCGTGTATTACGATGCCGACCGCTATACCCGTTACGAAGCAGAACTTCTGGAGGAAACTCCGGCTTACTGATCGGGCCGGCCCTTCTTTTTAGCCCGGTTCAGCCGCGCCTGCTTTGGATCAATCTGGAGCGGGCGATACAGCTCCACCCTGTCTCCTTCGCGTAACTGATGTTCCGCCGGCTTCTTGATCACCTTGCCAAATATCCCCATATCGATGGAATCCACATCGATTTCCGGGAAGATGCCGGTAATTCCTGACAGCTTGACGGCATCAATTGCAGTTGAGCCCTCTGGCACCTGCACAGGAACAATTTGCTGCTTGTCAGGGCGCGCGTAAGCCACCTCAACTCGAAGCATCAGACTCCTCCTGTGTAGATAGCATCTGCGCGTCGGCAGAAAGCATCTACCATGGTTGTCGCCGCTTGATTGAAAACCGGGCCGAAGGTCATGCGCGAAAGCGAGCCGGAGAATTCGAACTCCAGCGTTAGAATCACCTTACAGGCATTTTCATCCAAGGCCTTGAAGTGCCAACGCCCCTTGAGGTTTCGAAACGGACCATCCACCAGGTTCATTTCAATGGCTTCTGGCATCAGCAACTGGTTGCGGGTAGTGAGTCTGTGGCGAACCCCACCCTTGGCAATTTCCAAAGACGCCATAATCTGCTGGGGGTCCTGCTGGTGGATCTCTGCACCCGCACACCAAGGCAAAAACTCGGGGTAGCGGGCAATATCATTAACCAGATGGAACATGCGCTCTGCGGAGTGCATAACCAGGGCTGTTTTATCAATCTGATGGGGCATTAGAACCGGTTGTCCTGATTACAAACATACTATTAGGCAAATTGCAGCCTCAGCAATAACAGGTACAGCTGCAATCAAATACTATGATAAAGGATATCACCCTCTTTTGGGGCATTTTCAGAGGGCTGCTGGCCTTGCACGTTTTCAGGTGCCTGCTCTGCCGGTAGCAACGTCCCTGCCCCCTTATTGGCTCTCTCCCTGACAACTCCATTATCACCCGTCTCGACGGTGCCAGCCGAATCGCCCCCTCGCTCCTGCAATACGATTCCGGGTGCCGGCTCACACCAAAGTACCTCGCTACCATCAGTGCACAATCCTGCCAGTGAGCTGGCGGTGTAATGGATACCGATATAAGCAGCCACCAAAGGCAACACGAGCCGCATCACCCAGAACCAGATTGCGGCAAAGAGTTGCGGTGTTTTACCCAGCATGGTTTTTGCGAGGTTACGCGTGATGTACCAACCGGTAAACAGCGCAACAAGAATCGCCACCAGCGGAATCATCAAACCGCCGGTTACCAGCTCAAGCCAGCGGAAAACCGTCGCCCCGGCTAATCGGTACTCCGTCCACAGATTGAATGAAAACAGAGATGTCAGCCCTGCGAGCCAAACAGCTAAACCCACCAAAAACACCGACAATCCACGGGGGGCGCCCGTCCATTCGCGGATCCAGCCAACAATCGGTTCAAGTAAAGCCAAAGATGTTGACCATACAATCATCACCACCATAAGAAAAACGGTGGCGGTAATAAACTGACTTGCCGGCAGGTCGCCCAGAGCAACGGGCAGCGAGATAAACAGCAGACTGAAGCCTCGTTCACTATCAAGAGCGCTGCTTTGTGTAGCCATGGCAAAGATCATCAGCCCTGCCAGAATCGCAACCAGGGTATCCATCAGCACAACCGCCAGAATGGACCGCTTAAGCTGCGTGTGAGGCGCGGTATAAGCCCCCAAAATTGCCCACACACCCATCCCCAACCCCAAGGTATAGAACGCATGAAACAGTGCCGCGCTCAGGCTGGCCCAGGTCAGATCCTGTAGATGCATCCCAAGAACTTGGTTGATCGCCCCGTCGAATCGACCGTACCAGGCTGCAAACCCAAACAGTGCAAGCAAGAGAACCAAAGTACACGGCACTACTATTCTGAATGCACGCTCGACACCGCCAACGACCCCCTGGCCCGACACCCATAAAACCATCACCAGAAAGAAAGCGTGCCAGCCCATAAAAGAACGAAACTCCCGCGGGTCCGAAACCAGCCCCGCAAGAATCTCAACGGCCTCCACCTGACCCGCCCCGGAAAACCGCCCCATGGCACCTAAAAACACATAGGCCAGTGCAATAGCCCCAATAACGGCGGTAAACGATAGAACCAGAAAAGCACTCAAGAGACTGAGCCGCCCCACAGCCATCCACGCCCCGGAACGCTTTGCACTGCGGATAAGGCCGTCCATAGCCAGCACAATCCCATGGCGAGCGTGGCGCCCAATGGCGGCCTCGGTAACCATCAAGGGTAGAGTGACCAACAACAAGCAACCGAGATACAGCAAAACAAACAACCCACCGCCATGCAGGCTCGCCAGATAAGGAAACTGCCAAAGGTTAGCCAGGCCAACAGTTGCACCCACAGCGGCCCAGAAGAAGGTTGATTTTCGGGTAAACGACCCGATATGTGTTTGATATGGCGTAGGCATTTTCGCCTCAGAAAGTGTCTGGGCTGATATTGTAGCCGATGGGCTCCTTTTCACACGAACCTGCTGCGCCTTTAGAAGGCCATTTCGTGACCAATCCGGCACTCCTGAGCTACAATGCACGCTTTTCCGACCCACGCACGGTCGGCCCGTTAATTCGTCCGCATCCGGATAATTGATTCATGAGCAAGAAAAAACCCGGTACGCCGAGCAGTACCATCGCCCTGAACAAGAAGGCGAAACACGAATATCATATAGAGGACCGCTTTGAAGCGGGGCTCGTCCTACTCGGCTGGGAAGTGAAGTCATTGCGAGCTGGCAAAGGCCAGATAACCGACGCCTATGTATTGCTGAAAGACGGCGAAGCCTTCTTGCTGGGCTCTCACATTCAGCCCCTTACAGAGGCCTCTACCCACGTAATTGCCGACCCTACCCGCACCCGCAAATTGCTGTTGCACGCCAAAGAGCTCTCCAAGCTGATCGGAGAGACCAGCCAGGCCGGCCAAACATGCGTGCCCCTTGCGTTGTACTGGAAAAACAACAAAGTGAAGTGCGAAATCGCCCTGGTAAAAGGCAAGAAGCTCTTCGACAAGCGCGCGACTGAGAAAGAGCGTGACTGGGACCGCCAAAAACAACGAATCCTGCGTGGTGCCAACACCTGACACAGGGCTTTAACTGCCAGTTTTCCTGACCCGGGTCACAAGGGTCGGGTACACTGTGTTGCATACTCCTTCTATACGCACCTTTATCTATTCTGCCTATACTGCAGTTTCGGTGTACATCCGAGGGAGGATCCATGTCACCTAAACGAACTCCGATGACGGCAGTTGACCGCTCGTGGTTGCGGATGGACTCTGCCAGCAACCCGATGATGATTTCTGCCGTTCTGGCATTCGATAAACCGATCGCCATCAACCGGCTAAAGCGCATTCTCAATGAACGGTTTCTGCGCTTTCAGAGATTCCGCCAGAGGATTGTTGATGAAAACGACAAGCTTTACTGGCAAGACGACCCACTCTTTCATTTAGACAATCACCTGCACCAGATAGCCCTCCCCGGGAAAGCCGGCAAAGCGGAGCTTCAGGCGCTAACCAGCGACTACAACAGCACCTCCCTGGATATGCGTCACCCCCTGTGGCAAATTCACTACATAGACAATTACCAAGATGGATGCGCACTTCTGATACGCATCCACCATTGTATTGCCGATGGCATTTCCCTTGTGCGTGTATTGCTATCACTCACCGACAAAACACCGGAGCCGGACAACAAAAAAATACCCAAGGCTCGGGCCCGGAAACTTCCTCCATCGTCAGCCATTAGCCAGATCCTGCACCGAGCTTTAGACACTACCGAAGCCGCAGCACAGCAGGCCCGCTTGTTGGTGCAATCAATCAGGGAAGAACCAAACTACCCATTAAAACTGGCCAGTACCGCCAGCGGCGTTGCGGTAGACCTACTCAAACTGGGGTTTTCGCCGTTCGAGCCAAAAACCGGCTTGAAACAACCACTGTCCGGGCGCAAACAGGTTGCATGGGCGGAGCCCCTGGATCTGGCGGAAGTAAAGGCCTGTGCAAAAGCACTGGGCGGCACCATTAATGATGCGCTGCTATGTGCGACAACCGGCGCCCTCCACAGGCACTTCAAAGCAAGCAAGGAAGTTATTCCGGATTGCGGGATCCGTGTCGCGGTACCCTTCAACTTGCGACCGCTTGATCAGCCGATCGAAACCCTGGGCAATCAGTTCGGCCTGGTATTGGTAAGCTTGCCGGTTGAAATCGCAGACCCCATAATGTGTTTCCGGCAAGTGCAGGAAAACATGAATCGCCTCAAGCAATCCTATCAGGCCCAGGTTACTTACAGCCTGCTGGACCTGTTCGGGCGCGGCCCCGACATTCTGGAACGACGCGCCCTGGACCTGCTCAGCAACAAAGCTTCTGCAGTACTCACCAACGTACCCGGCCCCAGAGAACCTGTTTATTTGGCGGGCAGTAAACTGGTACAACCTATGTTCTGGGTACCACAAAGCGGCAATATTGGTATCGGCATGAGTATTTTCAGTTATGCCGGCACCGTGCAGTTCGGCATTACCGTAGACAAAGCCATTCACGCAGACCCAAATGCCGTGATGGAATACTTCCGGGAAAGCTTCGAAGCCCTAAGCCACGTAGCTTTGGCGGGGCGTCAGGGCGCATAGACCCCAAGGTATTCCATGCGGCAGTAAAAGCTTTAAAACCTTGCCTGTGCAAAATAACAACAAAGACCCCTTGAAGTTGAGCAAGGCGGCCACATATACTGAGAGTAAGGGGACGACATGGCTTCGACGCTGGTGGCGAACCCTTGGGTGCATGTCGAGATGGCAGCCAATCTCGTTAATCCAAAGCTGCAATGCAATAGTCGCAAACGACGAAAACTACGCACTAGCAGCCTAAGGGCCGCTAGTCGTCCTGACTGGGTCGCCCGTAGCCCAGAGCTACATCTCAGGACGTCATCGCTTACGGGATGCTCCGTTAACCAGAGTTCACTGTTTAACGGCTAAGATTTAAAGAACTCGCCTCTTGCACCCTGGCCTTCGGGTCGCTAGAGGTTAAAACAATAGAAGGACATAAACATGTAGATCTCAAGGCCTAGTGCTGGCGGACGCGGGTTCAATTCCCGCCGTCTCCACCAATCAAGCAGAATTAAGCTCCTGATATCAGGGGCTTTTTTCGTTTTTAGGAAGGGGTTTTTTGTGTCAGTGTCAACGGAACGTCAACAGCGGCAAACGGATTAAGCCTAACAGCATCCTCCAGGTGATCAGGTGCAAGATGGGAATAGCGCATGGTCATGTTGATAGTAGAATGACCGAGAATCTTTTGAAGTGTAAGGAGATGACCACCGCCCATAATAAAATGGCTGGCAAAGGTATGGCGCAGAATATGAGCGCACTGGCCCTGAGGAAGCTGCACGCCAGACCGTTCAACCGCCCTCCTAAAGGCCGAAATAGTGGACGTACCGAAACTGCCCCACTCCTCCAGGTGATAAACAATCGCGGTATAAAGCGACTGGGAAACCGGAACCGTTCGATTACGACCCGACTTAGTAAGATGGAAGGTGACGCGGTAAGGTTTAACACGATCGAGAATGAGCGATTCAGCTTCAGACCACCTAGCGCCCGTTTCAAGCGATATCCTTGCTACAAGGTACACGTGTGGATTTTGGGAACGCTCCTGCAATTCGCCAAATATCTTTTTCACCTGGTGATGATCGAGATAGCCCATTTCACGCTCAGGGACAGCTATTGGGCGAATGCTGGAAAACGGATTTTCATAGTGAATATCTTTTGTCCTAACTAACTCGTTAAACACAGCATTGATGTAGCCTAATTCGTTATTGCACGTTTTCGGACTAATTCCATTCTGAATACGCAACGCACGATAAACCGTAAAGTCACGAGCTTTAAGCTTTTGGGCTACAGGATCGGAAAGCGCATCAGCCATGCGCAACAAATGACGATAGCGTCTATCACCATCCCTAAGAAACTTGCCATGACTCTGAAACCAGACCTGGACAAGCTGGGAAAGATGCCGCTTATCTTTGGTTAGAAAAGACGATAACTCAGGATCAGTATGCTGAGACATTAGAAGGCGCTCGAACCTCAAAGCCTCCGCTTTGGAATCAAAGGTTTTACGAACACGCTTACGGCCCCGACCACCTGGCTGAATATCGACATGCCAACGCCCCGTACGAAGCTTTTTAATCACGAGGCAACCTTGGTTAACAAGCGCCGCCGAATCATACCATCTTCAATGAGCTTGAATAACTCGTTTTTATCTACACCCCGGTTCCGATAATAGGCTGATAAATCATCCCAAAGGCCGGAGGTTTTGAGGCAATCCCAAGCCTGCCGGGGGTTGAAATGGTTGCGAGCATAAACGCTTAACAGATTGCCGAATGCCAGAATAACGTTCTTTTCGTTGCCGCAACCCGGCTCCTTTTTTACGCGTTTGTAAGCCAGACTAGGGGCAACCCAACCAAAGGAAACATCATCGCGAAGCTTTGTCCAAACCGGGTGAACAAGATCTCGCTTGACCTCATAACGGTTACGCTCCAAGGCATAGCGCCAGAGGCCGGTGAGGTGAGGAACCGCCCCAGCAAAATCAACGATCGGCTTGATTTCGGTACCCTGCCAAATTTCGTTAACAATACGATGATGGAAACGGATTTCGAGACGCCAGACCGGCTTTTCTGGATCGTAACAGCTATCAGGGAACGACTGTTCGTTAACAGCACACTCCCAGATACCTTCCATGAAAGCCCGCTTATCGGACACATCAACCTCCTTAGACTTATCATAGATACAAGTCTGAAGGCTGTTTGCCTTGCCAAAGGTATAGGTTTCACCACGACCATTAATGGTTGAACCACTCTCCCACTCAAGAGAGCTAATGCCGTTATGAACACTGACAGTTTTTGCGCGTGTTACAAATGATTGCGCAAAGTCTGATGGTGGCTCCCAGCCCTGCAAATCAACCGCAAGATGAATAGCTACACCAGAAGGCTCCATGCTTGTCAGAAAAGACCGACCCCAGAACATAAGCTCCTGGTGTATCTGATCGCTAGAGCGCTCATAAAGCCACCTGGGCGATGTTTCAATCTTTACGTGTGTGCCCTGGCTATCTGCCTCAGCATAGAAATTCTGAATAAGAATGGTAAGACCATACTCACGATTCTGAAGTATGTAACGGAACCCACCACGACGCCCTGACATAACGTAAAACAGAGTATTATTAACCGAAATTGTCGCACCATGGCCCGTGTCATAAGCAGCAGCCACTTCAGCGAGCAATTCGGGCTTTAAACGACCCTGAAAGAGCTGGCGAACGGTATCGACGCCAGACCAGAGGACGTTCAAACCGGAGAGATTAACCTGATGTGCACCAGGGCCAACGAACAAATCGCCCTTGCCAACTTCACCAGTTGAGATATCTAACCGCTCATAATCACGAATTGCCATAATTGTGGTTCTCTGTGTTGCTAACGATGCTTATGTTGTTATCTATAAGACGTGTTACAGGGACGTCTAAACGGTGATCAGGCGCGTGATGGTCGCTCCGCTCGCATTCACGCGCCTGATCCCGTTTTGTTCGCTGCCATAACCTCAGTCCCGGCAGAACGCTCAATTTCACGGACAGGCTCACGAAAACTGTAATAAGTGACCAAACTGCCCTGGATCACACAGTAAGCCTCACCTGTTTTGATGAACCGGGAACAATTACGCGAATGAATCTTGCGCGTACCCGTCTCACCCCATACCCAGTAAACGCCGTTAACCTCGCCAACGATGCGCCACTGATCCGACAGGGGAAGCCAGCCGGGCTCAATCTCGAAGTTAGACTGGTCCATAGCTCTGGCAGGTAAAGAAGTTCGTTGATAATTCCCTGGTGAGTTAGTACGAGGTGCAATAGAGGAGCCAGAGGAAGACTCAGAAGGAAGCGACTGGTTTGATTCAGGCTCGCCTACATCAAAATAGCTGTAGACGTTATAAATGCCCCAGGACGCAATAACCAGAACCGCGGGAATGCCGATTTTTATTAGCGGGTGCTTCAGAATGTTAGCACGATCATCGGCTTTCTCTTCCATACCTGCCGCAAAATCGGTTTTGTTGCGGGTGTGGCTCTTATAGTACTGATAAATTTCAGGCTTGTAGGAACCATAGAGCTGGCGCATGGGTTTACCAGGCTTCTGGCCCGTGGCAGCGCCCATATACACATCAACACGATACTTTTTATTTTGGCCTATGGCAGTAAGCTTAACGGCTCGATAGGTTTCCTCAATAAGCTGGCGAACGAACATTGCCAACTGAGACAAGTCTTGCGTGACCAGGACAATCTCATTTGTTCGACCATCATCACCAACCGCATGACGATGCTCAGTGAAAAACTCTTTTTGGCACTGGGGCATGTTTACGGACTTGGAGCCGTTTTTCCAAAAGCGCCATGCCTCGTCGATAATCCAGATAACGCCAGAAGGGTGACGATCCAGGCTAAAAAAATCTGGATCATCTTCTGCCTGCTTATTGTCGAATATCGTTACTTTTGCGCCTGGAAAATCATCAGAAAGCCGTCCGAGCTTTAACGGAATGTTTGTAATTATGTGACGCTTGGATTCCAGAGCAGGGAGAATAACATTCTCAACTACACCATAAGACTTTCCAGAACCAGGCAAACCCGAATAACCAACGATGGACATAATCAGCCACCTATAAACGGAATACGACGAAGAACAAAGCGAGCAGTTAAGGCCGATAACGCAGCGGCAAGGCCATAAGGAACTTCCATTACAGTAGTGAAATAAAGAACATCAGAACCTAAACCAGAAGACGCGGATACAGGATCAACCATATCAATTACAGGTATCCAACTAAGAAACAGCTCCAAAATATCCACGACAACAGAAAACAACCAGCGCGGAATAAATAAAACGATACCAATAAGAGCATCTAAAAAAGACTGAAACATAATCAAGCCCTCAGAAAAATAAACACTGCCACAACTGTCCAGAAAAACATAAACAAGCCTGAAAGTTGCGCCCTATAATTCTCGAAAATGGAACAATGTATATCCATTGTATGAGCAGACCAAAACTCATTGGCCGGAAACGTATAGACGGGACAACTGGAACTACTAGCCAGTGTCGGCACTGATGACACGGATTGGATAGTTGGATGTTCAAAAAACGCTAAAGAAAGGCGATCAATAGTTTCCGTAAATTCTGGAGCCGAACCAAGGCCCTCCAGAGAAAAACCGCCTTCAGGAGCGCTCAACGAATCGTTAATTTCTTTCAACGAATTAGCGGAACTGCCGGTGTTTTTTTCAATATCACGAAGGGAACGATTACCCTTGCCGGTCAATTCATTAAGTTTATTAGCAGCGCCCTCAAGATTCTTTAAACTTTGATTACCTTCAGACTGACCCTTATTAAGCTTATCAAGCTGCTTACGGTTAATATTTGGATCACTATCAGGGTTATATGTATCAGGCTCACCGTCGCCCGTAGTATCCTCGTTAGGCTCTTCCGGTACCTCAGGATCCTCAGGTACATCAGTTAATGGCAGACAGGCAAAACCGTACTCATCCATGGACGCAATATAATTGGATGAGCCTTGCTGACACTGAGGAACGCCATAATCCTCAGGGATGCAACGCAATTCACCATTCACAAATCCAACTTGACCAGGCTTATCACCAGAACACTGATCAAAATCGCCACACGCATTTATTGGCGGCTTTCCGTAACCAAGAACCACCTGACCACGATAATCAGGGCTATCTTTCGAACACTCGTTATCAGGCTCAGGTTCACCAACACAAACACCGTTAATTGATCCTAATGAACATTCGTTATTGCAAAAATACTGACCACCAACAGGCACAGACAACTTCCCAACCTCTAAACACTCAGCAGGCTCTGCAATCAACATGCACTCGTAAGGAGCCGCTATAGATGAACCAGAATCAGGAGAGTAAATACCGGGCGAGCGGACGTGATCTGAGCTACACATACCACACGAAGTATTAGGTAAAATTGCCCCCTCATGTGTTGGGAAATCATCACAGTAAGGGACTTTTTGACAATAAAAAGAATTTGGGCTCTGTGCAGTTTTACCGTTCAAAGGCCACGTATTATAATGATTGTCCCATTGAATGCTATATTCAGGATCAGAACAGAATGCAACAACAAGATAGCCTGGTGAACTGCCGTCAGTATAGTAACTGTGTTCAACTTCCATGCATTGGTGATCCTCTTTACCAATGCCACGATGGTAATTACAGTCTTTAATGTTGGTATCACTTGGTTTAAAACGTGTTACTTTTGCATTTTCAGCAAATGATAAACTCGATAAAAAAAGGAGAAAAAGAATCAAACATCCTTGAAAAGATAAACGCACAATGACGCCCCCATTAAGAAGAATGTCCAATCCCAAAGTTCTGCCATGTTTCACCTAGTAAGAAAAAAGCCACGGCTACTAACCGTGGCGGGGATTTGATTAGCGAATCATGCTCAACAGGAGATTTGCACCACGCCGGACTACATAGAACCCGAAGAGAACGCCCACAATCGCGATGATTGCAGTTTCTTCGCCGGAGAAGTCCAGGCCCGCTGTCATAGCAGCCCAATCAGCAGCATTGGCGGAGCCAGCTGCAAGGAAGGTAGCCGGAACGGCTGACCAGATAGCAACTTTTCCAGCGTACTTACGCGCCTTAGCCGCTTGCATTTTTTTTGCGTTCATTTTTGTTACCTCACCATTTTAAGAACATGACGACCGCCCCATGCGAGCGCCATAAGTGGCAATGTCATGCTGAAGCCATGAAATATGGCTTCAGTTGCCATTAGCCCCGTGTACTCGACAGGTGCCGTGTACACGATCTGCGTGACGGTGCCTAAGCAGTCCCAGCCGGTGGCTGCTACCGTCCAGTCACCGTCACACGCGATCAGTTTGCCCATTGAGCAGCCTCAAACACTTCCAGGGCATTGATGAAACCGTGAGCATCACCGAGCAAGAAACCTACCGTAAAGGCTGCTAAGGTCACAAAGAGGAAGGTTTTCATTATGTTTTGCTCTCCTTTGATTCCGTTTAAGCTCTGAAAAACAGGCTTTGCAGGGTTGCTGAATATCAACTGTTTTCCGATCTTTGCGCTTGCTGGTGTAAAAGAACTCAGGATCTTGAGGCCAGTATTCTTTACACCTGGTGCAGCGGCGCTCAGTACCTAATTCTGTTAGTAGGGTTTTGGGCAATCTCATTATTAGCCTCCACAACAGGACAACCATATTCCTGGAAGTAGTCAGAAACAGACTCTTCAGCGATATATGCGAAGACGGTAAACCCACCCAATAAGCCCGAAAAGAGAACGGCAAGGTAAGCGCCCAACGTATTCAGCAACCATATCCAGGACATGAGTCATTACCCCTTAACTAACTTTCTTCTGTGGTTCAGAAGCCAGTTTTTGACCAGGAACCACACCAACGATGTAGGGCTGACTTTTGCCGTTAGCGGCCTTTTTGATCATGGCTACCAGTTTCACGTTATCGCCAGGCTTAAAGTTTTCGGCCTTGAGCTGTTCAAAAACCTGAGGCTCTGCCGAAATCTTGGTTACTTCCAGGCCCAGGGTATTTTCTGCGTTATCACCCATTGGATGCTGACCGGTGAAAATACTGCAAAAGGTGCGACCTTCTACGGTGACCTTGTTGCAAGAAAATACTGTGGATGTCATTTCAAATTGCATGGTTATTACTCCGCGTTTTTGGCCGATTTATAGGCATTTGCTTTATTGAGTTTTGGGTTTTGCTTGTTGACATCAAACAGGGCCAGGTAAAGGCGCTGCATCAGTTCAGCCTCACGTTCTCGATATGACAGTTCAAACGTGGGGCTATGGCCAAAGGCCAATTCTTTTCGCCAGAAGGTAACGCTCTGGTTAAGGGCAATCATGTGGCGTTCAAAAAGACGCTGAAGAATCAAGGCTTCAGAATCCGTAACCGTTAGCGCAACCCCTCCGGGGTGGGCTCTAGTCGCTTTGCTCCCCGCGCCTAAGGTCGCGGCCCTTACGGGTGACGATCCCGGTTGCCTGCCGCGCTCCGCTTGCCTCGATTGCTCACAGCTCGGAATCAAAGGGGGGGCCTCCCCCCTCGTCAACGTCTCCGCTCTATTACGGGCAACGTGAGGCACGTCATGCCCAGCGCAAGGCCAAGCGCTACGCGTGCTGCGCAGCCTTGCGCCGGTCATGCCGAACCTCCCTTGGGGCCCGTGAGCGGCGACGATGACGAGGGGGGGGCTTCAATACTTTGGTCAGGAACTTGATCACCCGAAAAACCGAAATCAGGACAGCCAGCATGGAGCCAGGCCGCGAGTACGGAACCGGAAAGTGTCCAAAGATCAGTACCTCTAGAGAAAGCCTCCTTTTCAAGGGCGAGCTTTACGGATGTGGTGGACTGGACGTAGAAACGCTTGTCCTTGTCTTCAATATTGGTTTGCCTAGGAGGGATGCGAGGCATTATGAAACCTCCTGGACTAGGTCAGCCGAAACAAGCGGAATCCAGTGTTTTGCACCATGATAGGAATCACCACCGTATGCTTGCCACTGATTACCAAACTGATCAATAGCAATGCAGCCAGGCTCCCAACGCTCAGGATTGCGAAGTTCATCCATCCAGCCCGACACCACTTCATCAAAAATAATGACAAAACCACCGGAATAGCCGCGATCCTCACGGAATTCAGAAGAAAGACGGAAGTAGTAAGAAGAATTATGAAGCTCAGAAGAGTATTCAACTTGAGGTAAAGGAAGATCAAAATCTAAAACTGGATCGAGCTTCAAACCCTTAAATGCCTGGCAAGCTTTGAGCATGGCGAAAGCTTCAAATGTCTTGCAATCGGAAACCATAAACTGAGAAAAAAGGGAAATAAGCTTACAACCGTACTTGTATAGGTCAGTATCAAACCCTAAAAAAGCATCCTTAAAGCCGTGAAGCTTTGTACCAATACGGGCAGACTCTTCGTAATGACGAGCGTCCCATAAATCGCAAGAAAGCAAAAAAAGCTGATCCATCTCTTCTTTCTTTTCGGCACGAATGTCAGCGGTGACCATTAGAACTCCTCCTTTTCCAGAGCTTCCTGAGAAAGAGCAGCAACATTAACCAGGCGAGGCTTGCCAATTTTGATTGACGGAAGGTGGCCTTTTTCGATCATGCCCCGTACCTGACCCTCAGTAAGGCCAGACAACTGGGCAAAGCGCTCTTGCGTCATTACCGGAATTCCTGCCATGAAAACCTGTTTCTGTTCGTCCACTTTTCTACACTCTGCTACACTGTTCTACATGAACACTCAGATAGAGAAATTGCCTTACTGAGTAACTTATACTTATTATAGCCAAATGAGTAAAATGTACTAATTTAAAATACCTATGATAATAGATAGAGTGATAGTGCTTTTTGACACCCTGAAAATTACGTCTAAAGGAATGGAAGACCTAACAGGAATAGACAGATACAAATGGGGAAACATCAGGGGCAAAAAACAGAAAATTAACGAGGACTACCTGGAAGCACTAGCTGAGGTATTCCCTCAGTTCGCGTATTGGATAATGACAGGGAAGACAATCCCAGAAGCAGGGCAAATCAGCCCAGAAATGGAAAAGGCAAGATCAGAGCACAACCTGAAAATAGGATAGGGTTTGCCCTGGCAGCTCGAATAGCCGCCAGATGGGGAAGCACCTAGACAACAAAAATAAAGGACGGTCGGAAAGTCGCCTAACTGAGTGGTGGCGACTCAGGTTCATTTATAAGCAGTAACACTATGTCTATAACGAGAACAGGCAGCATCACGATAACCCAAACTTTCAGGATCATGATCCTTACGATACTGCTTAGTCCAAAAGTCACACATACGCCTGTTCTGCTCAATAGCAGAATCAGAAAAGACACGCTCTCGCTTCTGGACTGGCTGAGGAGCTGGAAGAACCGGAGTAACGGAACGAGAAGACCGAGACTGAACAACTTGAGAAGGTGGACTAACCAAAGAACGCTGACTCTGTAAACGATCACTCAAACCGTTAACCAAAGCACCTAAAAACAGAGCCCAAACAATCCAACCGATAATAGAAACAACAAACCAAGAAACAATGTTCCCGAGCACTACCGCCCAAAAAACCTTCCAAAATGACATGACTACCTCCCTATAGCTTTAGATAGGATACTAGCCAAGGTGTCAACAAAGTGTCCACCGCGTAGCGCAAAATTGTGTTGATGTGTGGTAAGAGAAAAAGCAAGATACTGAAAACACTAATACTGTGGCTTTGAGTGGCGGAGAACATAACGGCAACGCGGGTTCAATTCCCGCCGTCTCCACCAAATCCTAAAGGTGAACTGGTTTCCAGTTCACCTTTTTTATTGCCTGCAACCCGAGCACAGCTGTAATCAGCCCCGCTACATGACGTTACACTATAGCGACACATCACCACTTGCTACTAATCCGGCCATTAGCAATGCTCTCTGCAATCTAATAAATATCTCCGCAGATTGAGAGGCTTGCATGTTTAACCGGTTCAAAGATCAGCTGGATAGCGCAAAAATCAAAGCTGAAAAAGCTTTGAGTGAAGGTCGTGAACAGCTGTCCAAAACATACGTCGACGTTTCAGGCCAATTAAAAGAGCGTCTAGAAAAAGAAGATCCTGAAAACTTGGAAGCGTGGTGCTCCTGGTGCGGAGAATACTCTTCACATACGCTAACGGTAGCACGCAAAGTTGCTCGGTCCACCTATCAGTGCAGTGGTTGTTTCTTACCTACAGTCGGTTGCCGGTACTGTGAGAATATGGCCAAGGCCGCGAGTCTAGAGGTGAAAAACAGCGAGCTGGAGAGTGAGCAATCCGGGAAAGTTGGAAGCTTCTTCAAAGATAACTGGTCTAATGAGCTCTGCTCGGAGCACGATGGCACAACCCCGGACTTCAGCAAAGCACGCGATACGATCGAAGATCTTTCCGGCTTTTCGGAGCTTATGAAGCCCAAGCAGAAGAACATCTATGGTGCCGCAAAAAGAGGCGCAGCAATCGCCGGTGGTGTCGCTGCCGTTGGCACCGGAGCTGTTTTTGCTGCACCAGGTATTGCTGCCGCACTCGGCACTACCGGTATTTTAGGTGCCGCCGGGACAGGCACTGCAATTTCCTCTTTGTCCGGCGCAGCATTAACCAGCGCAGCTGTTGCAAAACTAGGGGTTGGTGGATTAGCAATTGTGACAGCTGCTGGCGCAGGCTTAGGCGGAAAAGCGGGCTTCGGCATTGCCGGTTCATACCTCAAGGACATCCCTGATTTTGACTTCACACCGCTTCGCGCGTTAAAGACAAATCTCAACCATCAAACCATTGTTGTGAACGGTTTTCTTACGGAAAATGATCGAGATACAACAGATTGGACCACCGCTCTCGCAGAACACCAAACAGACAGCCAACTATGGCACCTGAATTGGGAAGCAAAAACTTTGCGGAAACTAGGGTCATTCGTTGGCAATCTCAGCAAGAACGTCGCTGCCAAGCAAACGGCAAAGATCGGGATTGCGGCTGCATCCAAGCGCTTAGCCGGTTCAGTCAACGCTGCAGGCTGGGCATATACCGCCGCAGACATGGTGGGCAACCCATGGCATTCAGCTATGTTTAACGCAGAGAAAACGGGGGCTCTGCTTGCCGAAGCTATAAGTCGTACCGAAGGTCAATCGTTCACGTTGATCGGACATTCCTTAGGTGCAAGGGTGGTGTTTTTCGCGCTTATGGCCCTTGCAACCAAAGAACAGCAATATATCGAAGATGCCGTCCTTGTAGGTGGAGCCGTCGGGCGTGACGAAAGAACATCCTGGCTAGATGCCTCTTCAGCTGTTAAGGGCACCTTGTACAACTGCCACTCTGACAACGATGACGTACTAAGGTTTTTATATCGCACCGCTAATGCCGGCCTCTCCTCACCAGCAGGGCTTGGCCCAGCAGTAGTAGGCGCACGCAACCTCGACTGCACTGACTTTATAACTGGGCACAATGTGTGGAAAGAAAACCTACCAAAGGTCTTACAGAGAATTGAGACCTGCCAAGCATAGGTAGGTTCACAATACGGGCTATGATCCGGGGCGGGCGGTGCCGTAAATTGGGCACCGCTTCGCGGAAGGTTCATCAACCTTGTCAATGGCGTGGCAACACCCCGGTCAACCCCGCCTCGCCTGCCGCCTGTACGCATTCGGTGATACCCCGGTCCACCGAATAGAACTTCGGGTGAATGCATTGCGCTCGGAGTAGCGCAATATCCACCAGCGCCAGATTGGTCTCCCGCAAATATCGCTCTGCGATTTCGCGTTTCACTGCAGCAATATCCAAATACTGCTCAGATAACAGCCTGCTTATTCGTCGGCGCACCTCGTTAACCAACCAGAATTTTCAAGGCAGGCACGCAAGTAGCGAATCGTCCGTGCCTCCAGCATGGTCAGAAGAGGAAGTTGCCAGCGCTATTTCGGGGCCGGTTCTGAGCAAGCAACTGCTGGAGCACTACCTGCCCTGGCAAGACGAGATTCTCGGCAGGCTACCCAATACCGTGCCTGCCTTTTTCCTGTGCATGGCCCGCAGTGCTCACGGCCCGCAGGCCAGGGTCGAGATAACCGTGTGTTTGTGGTGCAGTTTGATACCGAGGAAGACGTAAAAACCATGCTGGTTTCGCCATCAGACCATGGGCGAAGCGCGGCATGGCCAACTGCATACCCCCGCTTGAGGCGGGGAAGCCAAGCGGCTGCAATCAGAGGAAAAAAGCGCCTGTAGACATTGGTATTAACAGGCGTTTTATGGCAATGTCCGCGCCGGCGTTTATTAAAAAAGGTTTAGTTTATGATTAAGGGTAATGAAAAATCAGGCGGAGACTATTCCATAGCTCAGCTTGGTGACCCGGTGGTACTCACCCTCAGCGTGGGCTTTATTGCCCTGTTTGTGGGCTTTTCTCTGTTCGATATTAAAGGCGTGGCCGAACTGATCGGTAACGGCTTCGCCTGGACCGCCAAGGTGTTTGGCACCTACTTCCAGATATTGCTGTTGGCAACCTTCTTTATTGCCATTGGTCTGGCGTGCACCCCCGCAGCCAAAGCCAAAATCGGCAACCTCGACAAGCCGGAGATGAGCACCTTCCGCTGGCTGTCCATCATTATGTGTACCCTGCTGGCCGGTGGTGGCGTGTTCTTCGCAGCTGGCGAGCCTATCTATCACTTTGTGGTCACACCGCCTGCCTTTACCACAGAGCCGGGCACGGCTGAAGCCGTTTCCAAGGCGCTGGCACAGTCCTTTATGCATTGGGGCTTTCTGGCTTGGGCCGTTCTCGGCACTTTGGCGGCGATTATTCTGGCCCACGCCCACTATGTACAGGGCAAGCCTCTGCAGCCCCGTACGCTGCTGTATCCCGTGTTTGGTGAGCGCATCATGAGTGGCTGGCTGGGCAGTGTGGTCGACGCCTGCTGCGTGATTGCCATTGTGGCGGGCACCGTTGGCCCCATCGGCTTTCTGGCAACCCAGATGAGCTTTGGCCTGAGTGAACTGTTTGGTCTGACCGACGGCATCACCACACAAATGATCATTCTGATTGCACTGGCGCTGATCTACGTAACCTCGGCGGTTACCGGGGTGCACCGGGGCATTCAGTTCCTGAGCCGGATGAACGTGTTTCTGGCACTGGCCATTGGCGCCATTATTTTTGTCTTTGGCCCCACGCTGTACTTCACCAACACTTACTTCCAGAGCATGGGTGAGTATGTGTCGTCGTTCATGGCCATGGCGACTATGACGGCAGATACCGCCCCAGGCTGGTGGATGCAGTGGTGGACGGTGTTCTTCTTTGCCTGGTTTATCGGTTATGCACCACTGATGGCCATTTTTGTGGCCCGCATTTCCCGGGGCAGGACCATTCGCGACATGATTCTGGCCGTTGCGGTAATGGCACCGATTGCCACTACTGTCTGGTTCACCTTGCTGGGTGGCTCGGGTATCTACTACCAGATGACCGGTGAGATTGATCTGACCGAAGCCCTGAACAACTTCCGCTTTGACGTAGCAACGCTCACCGTGGCCCAGGCATTGCCGGGCGGCAGCTTTATGGCTCTGGCGATTCTGGTACTGACCACCGTGTTTGTGGCCACCACCGGTGATTCCATGAGCTATTCCATTGCCGTGACCAGCACCGGACACGACCAGCCCAACACCTTTGTGCGTGCCTTCTGGGGCATGGCGATGGCTGGCATGGCCGCTATTCTTCTGTATATGGGCGCGGGCCAGATTGGCGTGTTGCAGCAGTTCATCGTGATCACCGCTATTCCGGTGTCGTTCATTCTGCTGCCCTCTCTGTGGCTGGGGCCTAAGGCCGCCTACGCTATGGCCAGGGAACAGAAGCTGATCGCCGACTAAGCAATACGGTAAGCTTCTCTTGTGTCTCCCGAACGCGTTCTGCTTTCGGGAGGCGACAAGAAAACACCCCACAAGCAGTCACCCTTCCTTATATCGTAACTTCTCCAGCACGAATGCCTGCATAGCCTGCGCAGCAGGGCTGAGCGTTCGATTTGCGGCTTTTACCAATCCAATTTTACGCACCACAATGGGATCGCTTAGCGGAATGAACCGCAGGTTGGCGCTGTGCTCGGGGAACGCCAGTCGCGGCAGGGTTGTTATGCCAGCACCCGCTTCCAGCATGGCTATCAGCGAGATCATATTGGAAATGTAAAAGGCGCTGTTCTCCACCAGTTCTGTAGCGGCCGTACCCATCAACAGGCGGGATGTCCCGTTTCGAATCAGCTTTTCACCCTGCAAACTTTGCCAATCCAAAGCCTGTTTTTCGGCAAAGGCATGGTCGTGGCGACACACCACACCCACCTTGTCCTCAAATAGATGGGTATACTCCAACTCTTCGTCACTCTGCCAAAGGCTGGTAATGCCCAGATCAACCTCACCATGAGCCACCATCTGGCACACATAGTGGGCGTTCTCATCATGCAGGCTGATGTTGAGGCCCGGAAAACGGTCAATAAACTCTGCCAGAAATGACGGCATGATGCGGCTGGCTACTGAGGGCACAGTAGCAATGTGTATATGGCCTTCCTGCCCGTCGGCCTGACTGACCACATCTTTTGCGGTTCGATCGTGCTGGCTCACCAGGTCACGGAACCTCGGCAGGCAGTACTCACCAAACGGCGTTAACCGGTTTTGAACGCCCCGCTCAAACAAATTCTGCCCCAAGCGATGTTCCAACTCCCGAACGGCCATGGAGATTGCCGGTTGGGTTCGGTGCAAGCGTCTGGATGCCCCATGAAAGCTCCCCTCCTCCACCACTGTAATCACATAACGTAACTGCTGAATCTTGAGCTCTGGCAACATAAACCCCACCTGATAAGCCTTTCTTATCACTCAATCTTTATAATTGATTATTCTTATTATTACATCTTGACTAGTATGAATGCACCGTAAATAAGGAGGTCTTCATGTCTACTTCTCATCCGCTCTACATCAATGGCCAATGGGTAACCGGGGCTAGCAGCATTACCAACACCAGCCCCTCTGATTTCAGTGACGTCATCGGTCAATACGATCAAGCGAACGCCGATCTAACCAACGAGGCCATTAGCGCTGCCCAAAGCGGTTTCGCGCAGTGGAGCCAAAGTGGTCTGGAGCAGCGCTACAACATCCTGATGGCGATTGGCAACGAGCTGATTGAGCGCAAGGACGAGCTGGGCGAGCTACTTTCCCGGGAAGAAGGCAAGCCACTGGCGGAAGGCAAAGGCGAGGTTTATCGTTCCGGTCAGTTTTTCCACTATTACGCGGCCGAAGTTCTGCGCCAGATCGACGAGCGTGCCGAATCGGTTCGCCCGGGGGTGGAAATTGACATTCGCCGTGAGCCCTTGGGCGTTGTGGGCATCATCAGCCCCTGGAACTTCCCTATGGCAACTGCAGTCTGGAAGATTGCCCCTGCTCTGGCTTTTGGCAACGCAGTGGTGTTCAAGCCTGCCAACCTGGTGCCTGCAAGCGCCTGGGCTCTTACTGAAATCATCAGCAGGCAGGATCTGCCAGCCGGCACCTTTAACCTGGTGATGGGCTCCGGTGGCGAAACCGGCGAAACCCTGATCAACAGCCCGGATGTGCAAGCCATTACCTTTACCGGCTCTCTTGAGGTAGGCCGCAGGGTGGCCGCAGCCACCGTCGGCAATCTGGTGAAGTGCCAGCTGGAAATGGGTTCAAAGAACGCGCTGATCGTGCTGGATGATGCCGATCTGGATCTGGCTGTAGAAGCCGCATTCAACGGCGCCTATTCCGGCAGCGGGCAGAAGTGTACCGCCTCATCACGCCTGATCGTAACCGAAGCGGTTCACGATGAATTCGTTGCAAAACTGAAGGCGCGGCTGGAGCAGGCCAAAGTCGGGCACGCCCTCGAAGACGGTGTGCAGATTGGCCCCATCGCCGACAAACGTCAGCTGGAATCCAACCTGGCGTGGATTGAACGCGCAAAAGCAGACGGCGCAACACTCGCGTTCGGCGGATCTGATGTTGAGACCGAAACCGAAGGCTATTACATGGCCCCGGCGCTGTTCACAAACACCACCAACGATATGGCAATTAACCGGGACGAAGTCTTCGGCCCCATTGCCTGTGTTATCAAAGTGGCCGATTACGAAACCGCGCTGACCACACTGAACGACACACAGTACGGGCTGACGGCGGGCATCATCACCAACTCCCTGAAGATCGCATCCGACTTCAAGGCGCGGGCGCAAACCGGCTGCGTAATGGTTAATTTGCCAACGGCAGGCACCGACTACCACGTTCCGTTCGGCGGCCGCAAAAACTCCAGTTTTGGCCCCCGTGAGCAGGGTCAGTACGCCCGCGAATTCTACACCGTTGTGAAAACCTGCTACGTGCGGGCCTGATAAGAGGATGAACTCCATGCTCACCATTGATGGACTTCAATACTCCAACTGGTCCCGGGAGATTTTTGAGCAGATGCGTGCCGGCGGTGTTTCCGCCGTGCACGCTACTCTGGTGTACCACGAGAACACCCGTGAAACCCTGTCTCGTTTTGGCGACTGGAACCGACGCTTCGAACAGCACAGCGACCTGATCATGCCGGTTTATGAAGCTGAGGATATCGAGATCGCGCGGGAATCCGGTCGCGTCGGGATTTTTTTCGGCGCCCAGAACTGTTCGCCCATTGAAGATGACATCGACATGATCGAGGTGATGCGTCGCCTCGGTTTGATGATCATGCAGCTCACCTATAACAACCAGAGCCTTCTGGCGGCGGGTTGTTATGAAGCCGAAGACAGTGGCGTGAGCCGGTTTGGTCGACAGGCCATCGCAGAAATGAACCGGGTGGGCATGATCATCGACATGTCCCACAGCTCCGAAAGGTCTACGCTGGATGCCATTGAACTTTCCACCCGGCCGGTAATTATTTCCCATGCGAACCCTGCTTCATTTCACCCGGCGAAGCGTAATAAGTCAGACACGGTGCTGAAAGCCATTTCTGAAAGCGGCGGGCTGCTCGGTTTTTCCGTGTATCCCTTCCACCTGAAAGACGGGCCGGACTGCACCCTGGAAAGCTTTTGCAACATGGTGGCCGATACCGCCGACCTGATGGGCATTGATCACATCGGCATAGGTACCGACTTGTGCCAGGGGCAACCCCAGTCGGTTCTGGACTGGATGCGCAACGGGCGCTGGTCAAAAGAGATGGATTTTGGTGAAGGCAACAAAAACAACGCCGGCTGGCCCAGACCACTATCCTGGTTCAAAGACAATCGCGACTTTCCTGCGATTATCGAAGGGCTGCGTAACAAAGGCTTTTCAGAACCCGAAGTCGAAAAAATAATGGGGCGCAACTGGTTGAACCAATTGGAAAAAGGAACCCGGGCCCAGCAGTAAAACGAAAAAAGCCACCGTGCACCGGCAGCCAATAACCTAAAACAAAACTGCTGACAAAACCTTCTAAAAACAAAAGGTAAACGCAATGAAAATTGATGATTTCAAGTCAGGCGGAGATTATTCCATAGCTCAGCTTGGTGACCCGGTGGTACTCACCCTCAGCGTGGGCTTTATTGCCGTGTTTGTGGGTTTCTCTCTGTTCGACATTGAAGGCGTGGCCGAGCTGATCGGCAACGGCTTCGCCTGGACGGCCAAAGTGTTTGGCACCTATTTCCAGTTGCTACTGCTCGCAACTTTCTTTATTGCCATCGGCCTGGCCTGCACTCCCGCAGCCAAAGCCAAAATCGGCAACCTCGACAAGCCGGAGATGAGCACTTTCCGCTGGCTGTCCATCATTATGTGTACCCTGCTGGCCGGTGGCGGCGTGTTCTTTGCCGCTGGCGAACCCATCTATCACTTTGTGGTCACACCTCCGGCATTCTCCACAGAGCCGGGAACTGCAGAGGCAGTATCCAAAGCGCTGGCACAGTCCTTTATGCACTGGGGCTTCCTGGCCTGGGCGGTGCTGGGCACCTTGGCGGCGATTATTCTGGCTCACGCTCACTATGTTAAGGGCAAGCCATTGCAGCCTCGCACGCTGTTGTATCCCGTGTTTGGTGAGCGCATCATGAGTGGCTGGTTGGGCAGTGTGGTCGACGCCTGCTGTGTAATCGCCATTGTGGCCGGTACGGTTGGTCCTATTGGCTTTCTTGCGACTCAGATGAGCTTTGGCTTGAGTGAGCTGTTTGGTCTGACCGATGGCATCACCACGCAAATGGTGATTCTGATTGCACTGGCGCTGATCTACGTAACCTCAGCGGTTACCGGGGTGCACCGGGGCATTCAGTTCCTGAGCCGGATGAACGTGTTTCTCGCTCTGGCCATTGGCGCCATTATTTTCATCTTCGGCCCAACCCTGTACTTCACCAACACCTACGTCCAGAGCATGGGTGAGTATGTCTCTTCGTTCATGGCCATGGCGACTATGACAGCAGACACCGCTCCTGGCTGGTGGATGCAGTGGTGGACGGTGTTCTTCTTTGCCTGGTTTATCGGTTATGCACCACTGATGGCGATTTTTGTGGCCCGCATTTCCCGGGGCAGAACCATTCGCGACATGATTCTGGCCGTCGCAGTGATGGCACCGATTGCCACCACCATCTGGTTCACCCTGCTGGGCGGTTCAGGCATCTACTACCAGATGACGGGCGAGATTGATCTGACCGAAGCACTGAACAACTTCCGCTTTGATGTAGCAACACTCACCGTAGCACAAGCACTGCCAGGGGGTAGCTTTATGGCGCTGGCGATTCTGGTACTGACCACGGTCTTTGTGGCCACCACCGGTGATTCCATGAGCTACTCCATTGCGGTAACCAGCACTGGTCACGATCAGCCGAACACCTTTGTGCGTGCCTTCTGGGGCATGGCAATGGCTGGCATGGCCGCTATTCTTCTGTATATGGGTGCGGGCCAGATTGGCGTGTTGCAGCAGTTCATCGTGATCACCGCTATTCCGGTGTCGTTCATTCTGCTGCCCTCTCTGTGGCTCGGACCTAAAGCCGCCTACGCTATGGCCAGGGAACAGAACCTTATTTCTTAACAACAGACATACGGGCATCGCCTGGCTGTTAGAACCGGCCAGGCGGGTTGCCTGCCTGAAAAGGCAAGGGTGAGACCATGATTTCAGCAACATCAGCATCCGCACCACATACCAACCTGCGTCCCGCCAGCGAAGTGATGAAGCTGGAACGGCTAGGCAGCATGTTCGCCAGCAGGCTCAGCTTTGTGAGATCGCTGATGCGAAAAATGATCAAAGAAAGTTGGCAGGTTAGCAACACCGTGTTTGATCTGGACTCAAAGGGCCATGGCCTCGCGATCTATCGAATTACAACACCGGGCAAATACTACGAGTGTGTGATTTTCTCAAGGGATCTCGCTCCGGATCAGCGCTCCGACCGGGTAATTGCAGAAGCGTGGGATGTCACCTTTGCCCTGGTTGAGGGTGAAGCAGAAAGCTCTTTGCTGGAGCAGATGGAAGCAAACGTTCCCTTGCAGGAAGCGGGCCGACAGCATCCAAGGGTGCTTGTGCTATCCCGTGCCAACAAAAGCCTGCGTAACTTCAGCCAGTTTCTGGAAGCGCTGGCATCAGGCCGCCAGCCGGACCCCGCCTGGCTGACTTCTGTGGGTTATCTTTACAGAACCACGGCCGTGTACGGAAACGGAAAATTCGGCATTGCGGATTTTGCCCGGCTTGAGCGCAACCCGGACTTCAACCGCCCCTTCGCAGCTCAGATGCTTGCTGTTTATGTGCTGCGGCAGTTCTCCATCGAGCAGCTCGACCATATGGCAAGGGCGCAATCGCCGGAGCAAGCCGTACCTCTGCACCGGGAACTGCAGCGTTACCTTGGCATCGGCAATTCTACAGGGCTGGGTATGGCGCCCTTCCTGATCAACCACCCTCAACTGATTCAGCAATGGGTTTACGGCCGGGAGCGCGCGCTTGCCTATGTTCGCCAGGAACCCGCCAACGAGCAAACCCACACGTCACTGCGGGCATTCATGGCGCGAGCGCTCAAGCACTTGCAGCAAACCGTTACTGAGGATACAGACCAGACGCTACGCAACCGGGAAACCGCCAGTTCAATCGAAAAGGTCATTACCTGGCTGGACAGAACACCCGTGCACATCGCGCTTTATGAAGAGCTGATCGATTGGGCCAAGGAGCATTGCTCCCTGGAAGCACAAGAGCTCATCAACACTCTACTGATAGAGCTGTACCCGGAACGGGTTGAAGCTATTGACGACGAGCTGGGCTGCCGGGAGTCCATGGACCTGAAACCGGATATGAAAGTCCGGCAATTGCGGGATCTGATTCACGACAAGTTTGGGTGGGCTCTGAACTACAGTGAAGAGTGCCCGGATGACAACTACTGGTTCTGGTACCGTTCCGTCGAAAAAGAAGAGCCCAGACTTGGCGTACGAGGAACCGAATCCGGGGCAGAGAAAGAAATGGCCCTGGCGATTGGCCCACGGATCAGTCGATGCCTGGTAAAGCTGGAAGAGTTCATTGAGAGCAACCCCAACGCCATCGTAGTGGAGTTTCTCATGGCCCATCCCGGGCAGAAGGAATGCGTGCGCCGTATCCAGACCATGGGGGAGACACCCTATGGCGAAATCCGTGCAAATCTCTGGCACAAAGATATGAAGCCTATGCACCTGCTGAGAACCAAGCTGTCGTTTTTCGGCGCCAGCCGGTTTGACCCCAAATCCGACCGCTGGGTGCGTATTACCTTGTTTCAGGGGGCTCCTTTACCCGACGAGCTGCATAACGCCCAACTCCCACTGCACCAACTGGATGATTGGGGCTTCCCTTTGGAGCCAGAGTTGGACGGAATGGATAAAGGGCAGACAGCCCGGAGTGACAGGCTATGAAAGTTTCATTCAACGAATTACAGGGGTTATCCCGCAAGGCATTCATTGGCATTGGCTTTGATGATGGCGATGCCACGGATGCGGCCGACATGGTGGCCTGGATGGAAGCACACGGCCTCAACGGTTTGGCTGCTCTCGGGAAAAGCCTGGATTTTCTGCTCAACGAAGACAAATCCCAGCCGCCCAAGCTGATCTACCAGGATGCGGACCTGTGCGTGGTGGACGCCCAGAATAAAACCATTCTGGGCCACGCCAGCCTGGCCATCGAGCTGGGTTACGCGAAATGTCGCGCCCGAGGGCTTTCGGTGACCAAAATCCGCCACTGCCACAACCGCATGCTGATTGTCGGCTATCTTTCCCGTATTGCCCGCCGTGATATGTGCGTTGTGGCATTCTGGCGCAATTCTCACGAGCCGCTGACGGAAATCCTGGTGAGTTTCAAATCCGGTGAGGCTGAGCCGGAGATCTGCATGTACGGTCTGCCATCCACGCCAGACGACACAGAGCCCAACGATGGTATAACCCTGGTGATGGTGAACCACGTAGATCTTTTGCCAGATCTCAAGCCAGAAGCACCAGCGAATGATCTGATTCTGCAAAACCGCGCCGCCATGCTGGACTGGCATGAACGCTCGCTGGTTGATGGCATTGATGTAGATACTGCTCTTTGGGAGCGACTGAAAGTATTGGCCACGAAGATGCTTGTGGAATCATCCGACGATTCACGCCAAGGCGCAGGCGCCGGCACAACCGATAACGACTGAGGAGTCACCCATGAACCCGTATCCGGTTAAAACAGACCTACCAGCATCCAAATCACCACTGGCCTGGGCTACAGTGGGTAATGACATCCTGTTTACCGCGCAGATTCCCATTGATGCCGAGGGCAAGGTTGTAGACGGCGGTATTGAGCCGCAAATTATCCAGACCCTGGCCAATCTGAAGCACACGCTGGAAAGCGCTGGTAGCCGGGTATCTGACCTCACCCAGGTTGTGATCTACGTAACCGACCGGGAGCATCTTGCCACCGTTAACCGGGTGTACGCGGATTTCGTATCCGAGCCTTTCCCCAACCGGGCGGCCATTATTGTCTCCGGCTTTGCCCGCGAGGAAATGCTGATAGAGATCCTCGCCTACGCTGTAGTGCCCTGAATCCGGTAACGGACTATGCAGGCTTACTGAGCCGGTGGAGGCTCGGCCTGCAACTCGGTCGCCGGTATGCGGCCTTCGCCCCAACTGCGATAGACCCGCGCCATTACCTGCTGCAGTTCTTCTTCGCCGACATCCGCCAGCTCTCCCCGCTCCAGAGGGTCGAAGTGGAAGATGTATAAGCGCGATGTAAACTGCTCAAACGGCAAGGACGCCTCACCAAAGCGCTCACCGCAGCCTTCCGTGCTTACATGCACATCGTCACCCCAGCTTTGGCCACTGTCGTTGTTGGGGTTGTAGAAATACGCGCGCATTTCGCCTTCTGGATCCAGGGCTACCCGCAGAATGGTAATCGCGTGCCAGCCAATGAACCGCGCGGCCCTGTCGGTTACCGCAATCCCTGCAGGCTGGGGGTGGATGAGGGGCTGGTTGCCGTTATAGTAGGGGTGGTAGCTGGCATAGAAGTGCCGGATAAAGCCTTCCAGATCGTGCAGGTTGCCGGTGGCCACGTCCACGTTGATGGCAAACCCTCGCCCGGCAGACCAGCCGTGGAATTCCGGGTTCACCCATCGGTGTGGATCGCCTTCGCGGCCTATGCACATGCGGCCCATCTCACCGTAAATCCGGTCAAGATGTGGTACCACGACCAACGAGACCGGGTCGAGATCCAGCGTCACTTCCGACGCAACGCCACCAAGACTGTGTGCTGAAGAGACCGGTTGCCCTTCAAAATGCATGATTATTTCATTATCCCTGGCCGCCCAGGCAACCATTTGCAGCAGGTAGTCAGGGTCGTTGTACGCCCACATGGACAGAGCGCGGGCAGATTGGCAGGTTGGATTGTTGCCCTGGCCTACACCCAAAGGCTGCCCCAGCATATTCAATACACCCTGGATTAACCAGGCGCCTGCCTGGGGCTGATAACCGTAGGCCAGCTGCAGGCGTTCACGGGCCTCTGGGCAGAGATTCAGCCTGGCCTGGCGCCAAAGGGCGGGCGCCACGGGTGGCTGATACAGAATGCCGCGCTCCAGCATAAGAGCAAGGCCATACAAGCCCTGCGCTGTCTCGGGGAAAATACCCTCGGTGATAAGAGCATACACCAACTCCCGATAGCACATCAGGCAATCGCGGCCAGTGCTTGAGAGGCCCAGTGCTTCACTGAGCAGGTTGTCCTGACCTTCCTCCAGTATGTAGCGCACAAAACAGGCATGGTATGGCGACACCAGGCCAGTATCGTGCATGGAGCGGGCAAATCCGGTGGCCTCGTTCTGCAAGGTTTGGCCATCCATGGTCTCCAGCCGCTGCTGATACACCACAATGCCCGGGTCTTCGCTGCACGCCCGGGTTGGCCCGTACAAGGCCGATATCAGCCTGTCGGCTCCGCGCCCTGCGTTACCAAGATCCACACTGGGCTCAGCTCGGCAAATGGC
This sequence comes from Marinobacter salexigens, assembly GCF_002806945.1. Classification (GTDB taxonomy): domain Bacteria; phylum Pseudomonadota; class Gammaproteobacteria; order Pseudomonadales; family Oleiphilaceae; genus Marinobacter; species Marinobacter salexigens. The sequence goes on along the minus strand of NZ_NIHC01000001.1, from coordinate 396,007 downwards.
GATCTGGGTAATCATTTTGCGCACATCGCCCACCTGTATCGGCCGCTGCTGCAGAATGCGCCAGATTTCTTCAACCAGGCTGTCTATAACGTGCTCGTAACCAATCTGCTGCGCTATGTGTTGCACAACATGCTGGCTGATGAGTGCCAGCTTTCCCTGTTCGCGCTCAGCTTCTCCGGTCATGCCAAACAGCAGGCCGAGGTTGATTGCAAGAACCTGGGTCAGATAGTGGTGGGCCTGTTCGGCAGAGATTGATGGGTGCAGATAGTGACCACGAACAACCGCCAGCAAACGAAGTTCGCTGAGCGATTCGATAATTACCGTATCGGGATTCGGGCTTTGTAACGAAAGGGTCGTTAATGAAGGAAGCAGGTTGGCGGGCTCGGCCCAATCCGAGCCTGCAAATACACCGGCTTTTTCCAGGCTCTCCGCCCGCGCTTCAACCAATGCACAGCCTTCCGGCTGCAGCAGTATCTGGCGCACAAGGTCAAATACCAGTGGCAGATTGCCGAACTTGGCCAAATCCGTACTTTCATCCATGGCACGGACCGCGTAATCCAGCCTCTGTGCCAAACTATCCAGATCCATGAGAGCTGCATGGTTCGATGGGTGATCGTTCAAACGATGTTCCTCGGGGCCTGCACCATACCCTTTAGATGTGAGTGCATAGCCCGATTATACATAGATATCCAGACCGTCCTGATGTTTCAGCGAATATCAGTTCAACTTCAGGGTCGAGAGCGTTCTCTCTCGCACTTTTGTCAGCAACGCCTCATTGTTTACCAGAGACTGCCCATAGGAAGGTACCATTACCTTCATACGCTCCTGCCACCCAGGTGTTTGAATGCTCTTCGGGAAGCAGCGTTCAATAACGCTGATCATCGCGTTTGCCGCCGTAGACGCCCCCGGCGAAGCTCCGAGAAGAGCCGCCAGCGTACCGTCTTTCGAAGCCACAATCTCAGTCCCGAACTCCAGCTTTCCACCACCGCCTTCAGCCTGCTTGATTATCTGCACGCGCTGGCCGGCATTGCGCAGCTCCCAGTTCTCTTCCTCAGCTTCCGGGAAAAAATTGCGAAGTGCTTCTACGCGGTGGCCGTGGGACTGGAAAACCTCGCCAATCAAATAGCGGGTCAGATCCATGTTGCTCTTGCTCACCGACAGCATGGGCTTCAGGTTGGTCGTGCGCACCGAGCCAAACAGATCAAAAATGGAGCCCTGCTTGAGGAAGCGGGTAGTAAAGCCGGCAAACGGGCCAAACAACAGAGCCGGCTCACCATTGATAATGCGGGTATCCAGATGCGGCACCGACATCGGCGGTGCACCAATGGGCGCCTTGCCGTATACCTTGGCGTGGTGCTGGTTTACGACATCAGGCTTTCGGCATACCAGCCACTGACCACTAACGGGGAAGCCGCCATAACCACGGGCTTCTGCAATACCGGATTTCTGCAGCAACGGCAACGCACCACCACCTGCACCCAGGAATACAAACCCGGTTTCCAGTTTGGTCAGCTCACCTGTGTGCTGGTTTTTAACCCGAACTTTCCAGCGACCATTGTCACGCTGGTCTATGTAGTGCACCGGGCAGCTCAACATCAGCTCAAAATTGGGCTGTTTTTTCAGGTACTCAACCATGCTGCGGGTAAGAGAACCAAAATCCACATCCGAACCATGGCGAATACGGGTTGCTGCCACCCGTTGCATTGGGTCCCGGCCTTCAACAACCAGAGGCATCCAGTTTTCAAGTTCCCGTGGGGACTCGGTGTATTCCATTTCGCGGAACAGGTGGTGACCGCTTAAAAGCTCAAAGCGGCGCTTGAGAAACGCTACGTCTTTCTCACCCCAAACAAAGCTCTGGTGCGGCGTGCGGTTTATGAACTTTGAGGGCTCAGGCAACATGCCCTGCTCTACCAGGTGCGACCACAGCTGCAAAGACACCTCGTACTGCGCGTTAATCTGCAATGCCCGCTCGATTGCCACATCGCCATCGTCGGTCTCAGGCGTGTAGTTGAGCTCGCAGTATCCTGCGTGCCCGGTTCCGGCGTTATTCCATCCATCGGTACTTTCATGGGCAACGTGATCCAAACGTTCCAGCATGATAATTTTCAGGGACGGATCCAGCTGCGTTAGCATTACGCCGAGGGTGGCACTCATGACACCACCACCGACCAGCACTACATCTGCCTGTTTAGCGGCCATTGGTTATTCATCCTAGCTAGTATTGAGCATGTCGCCCCTTCATGATCAACGAAGAGGCCTGCGGGGCACGGCGGGCAATGCGCGAGGTAATGGCGCTGCCTTGTGCGTCCGCTTTGAATAAGCGCGTAGATATCCGCGTTGTCGCAAAAATATAAATAGCGATTATTAATGAACCCGGACCTGTGCGTAAACTGCACGTTAGTTTAACGGTTGTTCGCCGCGCATACGAACGGTGGCTTGCGCAGAACCATAAGTAATACTCCTGATGGGTGACTTCGGCCATCTTCCCCTGTGATAACACCCGGTCTTCCGAAAGGGGCTGACCTCAGCAGCCTATATGCGGTATCTTGCACACCTTTCCGGCGCTTGCGTCTCTGCTTACACGGAGCGCTTTTGTGCCTGTTTTCGGATGCTACACGACTAGGGCTTATCTATGGTTATGGCTATTGGCGCAATTATCGCCGGCCTCGTATTACTGGTCTGGAGTGCAGACAAGTTTGTAGAGGGCGCCGCTGCAGTTGCCAAGCACCTTGGCATGCCTGCATTATTGATTGGCATGGTAATCATCGGGTTCGGCACCTCGGCACCGGAACTGGCGGTTTCAGCCATGGCTGCGGCCGATGGCAATCCAGGGCTCGCCCTGGGAAATGGCTACGGCTCCAACATCACCAACATTGCTCTTATCGTCGGCCTCACAGCTGTAATTGCACCTATTGCGGTGCATTCCCAGGTTATCCGTAAAGAACTTCCCATATTGGTTGCACTTACACTGATCGCCGGCGCTCAATTACTCGATGGCGAACTGTCGCGCTTTGATGGCTGGGTGCTGCTAGGTGTGTTTGCGGCCGTCATGGGCTGGTCGATATTTCAAGGCTTGCGGGGAAAGGGAGATTCGTTGTCGGATGAAACCGAAGCGCAAATAGGCTCAGAACTCATGCCCATGAAATCGGCCATAGTATGGCTAATCATTGGCTTGGTTTTGCTTGTTGTCAGCTCCCGCCTGTTGGTCTGGGGTGCGGTTACGGTTGCCCAAACCCTGGGTGTCAGCGACCTGGTAATTGGTCTGACCATCGTGGCCATTGGCACATCACTGCCGGAACTGGCCTCAGCTCTGGCAGCCGTACGGAAGAACGAGCACGATCTGATCCTGGGCAATATTCTTGGCTCGGGCATTTTCAATACCCTTGCGGTTGTGGGTTTGGCTGCGGTTATTCAGCCGCTGTCGGTAGAGCCCGAAGTCCTTTACCGGGATTGGACGCTGATGCTTGCCCTGACGGTTGGCTTGTTGTTTATGGGTTTCGGCATGACAGGTTGGCGCAAGCTGATCAGCCGGTTTGATGGCTCTATTCTTCTCTTGGTGTATGTGGCCTATACCGGCTATCTGCTTTCAACGGTTGTAGCTGCCAGCACAAGCTGACAGCGACTGCCTTTCAGCGTTTCAAGAGAGCTTTAATCGCTCTCCTGAAACGCCATAGCGACTGAATTCAGGCAATAGCGCTGGCCGGTTGGCGGCGGCCCATCCGGAAATACATGCCCAAGGTGGCAGTCGCATCGGGAGCAGCGCACTTCTGTGCGAGCCATCCCCATACTTGTATCCTCAATATAGCGAATGTGCTGCTTGTCGAATGGCTGAAAAAAGCTGGGCCAGCCGGTACCGGAATCAAACTTCGCATTAGAGCTGAACAAGGGCAGATCGCAGAGCCGGCAGTGATACACACCTTCCAGCTTGTTATCCAGCAAAGTGCCACAGAACGGATGCTCTGTTCCATGATCCAGCAATACCCGACGCTCCTCTGGGGTCAGGCTCGCGGCTTTCTCTTGAATCTGCGCCTCTGTTAAAGGCGTCAGGTCATAACCCGCAGCGGAACTGCTCATTACTATCTCCTCAGGCCAGGTTGTCGTTGGAATCTGTATATTCCGGCTTTAAGCGGTCACTAAACCCATCAACCAGCTTTTCGATTTTCGGGGCCGCAACAGCCATGATGTAGGGCTGGTGCGGATTCCTCGCTGCAAAATTCTGGTGGTGTGCCTCCGCCGGATAAAACGCTTCCAGAGGCTCCAGAGTGGTGACAATCTGCTCAGGATACACACCGGCTGCATCAAGCTGGCGAATATAGGATTCCACTATCCGCCTTTGCTCTGGTGTTTCATAAAACACTGCAGAGCGGTATTGCGTCCCCCGGTCGTTACCCTGCCGGTTCAGCTGGGTTGGATCGTGCGCCACCGAGAAGAATACTCTGAGTATCTCCCCAAAGCTGATCCGGCCGGGGTCATAGTGCACGCTTACAACTTCCGCGTGCCCCGTGGTGCCCGTGCACACGGCGTCGTAGTTAGCTGTGTCTGCCGAGCCACCGGCGTAGCCAGACTCGACCCGTGTAACGCCATCCAATGCCAAAACCACAGCTTCCACACACCAGAAACAGCCACCGGCAAGAACCACTCTCTGCTCACTGTCGCCAGCTGGCAGATCCTGCTCCGGCTCGGGGAAGCGGCTGCGAGGTACCGTCAGGCCTGGAATGCTGCAAGATGATGTCATAATGACCTCTGCTTTGTGTATTCAGTCTTTATCAATTTACCGATTGTGACGGCAAACAGATCAGTTTATCAATGGTCTTACCATCATCAACCGCCTCCGCCCCGCGTCAGCTTGAGCGGGTCCATAATCTCTTCCAGGCGCTTCCGGTCAAGACCACTTCTTTCCTCAGCCACATCAATCACTGGTCGGCCCGTTTTGTAGGCTTCCTTGGCAATCTCTGAGGCCAGGCTGTAACCAATCTCCGGGTTAAGCGCGGTTACCAATACCGGGTTTCGACCAACACTGGCATCCAGCGTATCTGTATTCACACTAAAGTCCCGGAGGCCTTTATCCGCCAGCATGCTGGTTGCATTGCTGAGCAGATCAATCATATCCAGCAGGTTACCGCCAAGGAGTGGCAACATCACATTCAGCTGAAAGTTGCCGGACTGCCCTGCTATGGCATTGGCGCTGTCCAGGCCTATTACCTGCGCGCCCACCATGGCTACCGACTCGGGAACCACCGGGTTTACCTTGCCGGGCATAATACTGCTGCCCGGTTGCAGGGCTGGCAGGCTGATTTCCGCCAGCCCATGAATCGGGCCGCTGTTCATCCAGCGCAAATCATTGGCAATTTTGGTCAGCACAATGCCCAGCCCGCGCAGCTGGGCTGACAGCGCAACCGGGCCATCCACCGCACTTATCCCTATGAATTTATGCTCCATGGAACGAAACGGGTAGCCGGTGTTGGCCTTGAGAAACTTCACAAACTGGCCTGAAAACTCCGACAAGGCATTTACGCCGGTACCAACTGCCGTGCCGCCCTGGGGCACCGCAAGCAGTTCATTTGCTGCGGCATCCAGGCGTTTCTCCACGGCCAGTAGCTGCTCACGCCAGGTGCGTAACTCCTGCCCAAGGGTAATCGGCATGGCATCCATCAAATGCGTGCGGCCTGTTTTCACCTGCTCCGAGAACTGAGCTTCGCGCTCGTATATAACCCCGCACATGTGGGTAAGTGCGGGAATAAGCCGCTCCCGGATCCCCGTCACGGAACTGACGTGGATAGCAGTAGGGATCACATCGTTGGAGCTCTGGCTCATATTCACATGATCGTTAGGGTGCACCTCCACGCCATTTCTGGCAGCGATGGCGGCAATCACCTCATTGACGTTCATATTGGTGCTGGTGCCCGAGCCAGTCTGGTATCGATCAATCGGGAACTGGTCCGCAAATTCTCCGCGAATGAGCGCTTGGCAGGCGTCGGTAATCGCATCGCAGCGACTATTGTCGAGAAGGCCCAGACTGGCATTGGCCTCTGCGGCTGCCTGTTTAACGCGGGCAACTGCGGAGATAAAGGCCGGTGGCATGGGCTGGCCACTGACAGGAAAGTTATCAACGGCACGCTGGGTCTGGGCACCCCAAAGTGCGTCTGCGGGAACGTGAACATCGCCCAGACTATCGGTTTCTATTCTGGTTTGGGTACTTATTCCACTGTCTCCATTTTCACTCATGGCTGCTCCTGCTTGCTTCTGTATCAGGATGGCTAGCTGGACCTCAAGAATACAGCAGGCGGCCTTCACCAAGGCCGCCTGCGTTCGTTAGAGGCTCAAAAAAAGCCCAATGGGTTGATATCGTAGCTGGTCAGCATGCACTTGGTCTGCTGATAGTGCTCCAGCGCCATCTTGTGGGTTTCACGGCCAATGCCGGACTTCTTGTAACCGCCAAAGGCTGCGTGTGCGGGGTAGGCGTGGTAGCAGTTCATCCAGACCCGTCCGGCCTCAAGATTACGCCCCACACGATAGGCACGATTGGTGTCGCGGGTCCAGACACCGGCACCCAGCCCGAATTCGGAATCGTTGGCAATCGCCACAGCCTCCTCTTCGGTTTTGAACGTGGTCACGCCCACAACCGGGCCAAAAATTTCTTCCTGGAACACCCGCATCTTGTTATCGCCCTTGAACAACGTGGGCTGAATGTAGAAGCCATCCTGGAATTCGGCGCCCATTTCTTCCTTGGAGCCTCCGGTGAGCACCTCAGCGCCCTCCTGCTTACCGATATCCAGGTAAGACATAATCTTGTCATACTGCTCCTTACTGGCCTGAGCCCCCACCTGTACATCCGTATCCAGCGGATTGCCGCGTTTGATGGATTTGGTGCGCTCAATTACCTTCTGCATGAACTCTTCATACATGTCTTCCTGCACCAATGCCCGGGACGGACAGGTGCACACTTCACCTTGGTTGAAGAATGCGAGAACCAGACCTTCCACACACTTGCTCACGAACTCCGGCTCGGCCTTCATAACATCTGAGAAATAGATGTTGGCCGATTTGCCACCCAGCTCAACCGTTGACGGAATGATGTTTTCCGCCGCGCACTTAAGAATGTGCGAGCCCACCGGGGTTGAGCCTGTGAAGGCAATTTTTGCAATGCGCTTACTGGTTGCCAGCGCTTCACCCGCTTCGATGCCGTAGCCGTTAACAATGTTAACGACGCCCGGCGGCAGCAGGTCACCGATGATTTCCATCAGTACCAGAATGCTGGCAGGCGTCTGTTCTGCCGGCTTGAGCACGGTACAGTTACCCGCCGCCAGGCAAGGACCAAGCTTCCATACTGCCATCAGAATCGGGAAGTTCCAGGGAATGATCTGCCCGACCACTCCAAGGGGCTCATGAAAATGATAGGCCACCGTGTTGTGGTCAATCTCGCCCATGTGTCCTTCCTGGGCGCGGATGCAACCGGCAAAATAGCGGAAATGGTCAGCTGCCAGGGGAATGTCAGCATTCAGGGTTTCACGTATCGCCTTGCCATTGTCCCAGGTTTCCGCAACAGCCAGCTTTTCCAGGTTGGCGTCAATACGATCGGCAATTTTAAGCAGAATGTTAGCGCGCTCTGCCGGAGAGGTTTTGCCCCAGGCTGGGGCTGCTTTGTGCGCGGCGTCGAGGGCCAGATCAATATCCTCGGCGGAGGAGCGCGGAATTTCGCAGATCAAATCGCCGGTAACCGGCGTTATATTCTCGAAATACTCCCCTTTGACCGGAGCAACCCACTCACCGCCGATGTAGTTTCCGTAACGGGATTTGAAGGAAACGACGGAGCCGTCTTTTCCAGGTTGTGCGTAAATCATTGTCACCACCTCTTGTTGTGTTTGTAAATGACAGCGCGCTCATGCGCGTTTACTCATTCACTGTAGCCCTCAAACAACAATAGGTGAACCTCCAGGGAATTCCGACAACTCCTGCACGCAGTCTTCCAGAAACATTTTGGGGTCCGCCAGGACCGCTTCGTCTGCAACCACACCGAACTGAACCTGCCCGGCATAGCTGACAATGCTGACTCCTAATCCGATATCGCCAGCCTGAGGCACCCAGAACATCTGCTCCGTAATCCGGCAACCGGCAATGTAGCGCGCCTCGGGGGTGCCGGGCACATTGGATACCACAGCACTGGCTTTGCGATAGAACATATCCGAAAGCGGCTGGCGCAATACGTCCGGTATAAGAGAGGCACAGGAAGACAGCCCCCAGGCTATGCCGGGCTGCCAGCTCTTTTTCAGCCGACGGGTTTCTTGCTTGATGCGATAAAGACGCTCCAACGCACTTTCGCCATCGATGGGCAGAGGAACAAACACCGTGCCGAAATAATTGCCAAGCGCACCCGGCTCTGGCTGCAGGTCTTCTGGCAAACGGCTACGAATGTCAACGGGAACGGCAACGTGCAAAACGGCATCTTCCAGAGCCGGGCCAATAACCCCAAGGCGGGGCCGCACCGCAGCGGCGACACAACTGAGCAGAACATCATTAATGGTAACATTCGCCGCCTTGGCGATTAACCGGAACCGGTTGAGCGGAACGGGTACTGACCATCGGCAATAGCGCCGACCCAGCAGGGGGCGCTTGAGATCCGATGGTGTGTCCTCCGGCTCTGCCAGAAAATCACTCAACTCGTTAATCAGCTTCAAGCCGTTGCGAGCCAGCTTATCCAGCAACTCACTGTAGCCGTGCTCATGGTCACCTGACTCTGGGCTTTGTTTTGCTGCACCGGCCTCGGGAGCCTCGGCCCCACCGACTAATTCCTCAAACCGCGTTTTGGCTGCCGACACCCAGGGGGAAAAGCCTTCAGTTTGTTGCGCCCCGTATATCGCAGGATATTGCTGGGGCGAAGCCGAGCACAGGCGGTCAAAAATACTCGTAAGTGAAACACCATCGGCATAACAGTGATGTATTCGAAGCAGCAACGCCGCGCCACCGTCGGCATTCGGCACCAACCAGAACTTCCAAGGGGGGCGATATGAAGGAAGAGGCTGGTTCAGGCGCTCGGAAACCCACTTCTGAAGAGCCGATTCCGTGAAACGGTCAAGCACCACATCCAGATGGTGCCGGAGATCAAAAACCCGATCCAGCTCCCAGAACCACGCCGGCGTGCGTTTCACCGGCATGTACCGGAAGCGCTCCCACGCCATCCAGTAAACCTGTAAAAAATCCCGGAGCCTGGGCGCAGTCAGGCCTTCGACCCGAAACATGACGGTAATGGTCATGGGGTTGTTGGGGGACTCCAAAGCCAGCCAGGCAGAATCTGCAGGCAGCATAAGGTGCGTTTGCTCGTGACTCAAACCCGAACATCCCCGGAAGTGGTGAAGTGAAAAAGCACAGAGTCAGGCATTGTGCCAGACATACACTACTGGCTCCACAAAGCTACACGCCGCCCAAGGTTACAAAATATTACACATATACATGCCTTCACCCTATACTGGTTATAAGGCTTGGTGTATTAGTTATTAGTAGGTAGAAGGTTACCAGCACAACCAAGGTCGAACGACCGCACTCTAAAAACAAGCTACCGCCGTGCTGGGAGGAGATGCAGTATGAAAGCAAGCCACATTCGCAAGCTGATCAGGCCCATTAACAGTGCCTATTCAGAGATGTTCTCGGGACGCGTCTACCGCGTTGGCGAAGGGGCGGTTTCTGTTCGCAATCATAGCGGCGAAGCAGAGCACACCGTTATCGGCGTGCATGGCTTTCTGGAAAACCATTGTTACTTCACCCAGACCTACGACGCACCAACAACAGAACTGATCCTGCTTACCTGCAGCAACTACCATATTCCGGTAAACGGTGTAACGCCTGAAAATCCCGAATGGGAAGTGCCGATCAAACATCTGGAAGGCACTATTGAATACGATGCCTGCATCTTGAACCAGGCGCTTTCAAACTTGCCCAGCACTCGAAATGTGCGAATTCACGGCCACTCCCGGGGCGGTGCAGTTACTCTTGAGGCGATAAAACAGCGCCCCGAGCTTTATGAACACGTAGAAGTGGTTCTTGAAGCGCCGGCCCTGCCACAGGGTAAAGTAAGCCCGTTGATATCCGCTCTTCTGGAACCCGTGAGCCACGGCATGTGGCCCTGGTTGATTCGCCTGATCAGCAACGCACCAGCGTCTGCCTATGGCCAATCCTTCTTCGGTAAAATGAACCCGCGCAAAAAACAGCTGCTGGCCAGTTTGTTTTACTCAACCCGTGATCAGCTGACGATTGTTCGCAACATAGAGAACATATTGGACTGGATGCAGCGCACCGACACCAACGTTTACCAGCATGTGCGCCACGGCACCTTCCTGGTACCCGGAATAGACCGCATTCTGGATCGACAGGCCATGCTCACCAGCGCACGGCAGAGCCCAACCACCATGCGGATCATTGAAACCCACGCACCCAGCCACTTCGTAACTCTTGACAGCAAAGAATGGCTGCCGGGCTTCGAATCTCTGGCCGCCGCCTCTCAAGGCTAGGGCCAGACATTCAGTTTCATGAAGTAGCGTCCGGCACCTGACCGGGTTTGCTGCACATGAGACATCCCTTCGGTAAACTACTAGCTTCTTCGCAAAACCACCGGAGCTGGCACCATGTATCGTGAGCGCCTTATTAGCACAGATGTGCGCTCAGAAAGCGCCCGCCGTCTGCAAAAACTGTTGCTGGACTATCACGACTTTCGCCATCATAAGGCAGGCCACCGGCTGTTCGATAGCACGTTTATTATTGCCGACTGGCAGGCTGGGCGCCTGAAGGCTACCCATCAGGATTTGTACCAGCACCCTGGCTACCATGCTGGCCTGGAATTTCTGCTCACCGACCTTTACGCTCCTACCGGCATGACCCACCGCGACGACAACATAGACCGGGTCTTTCCGAAAATGGTCAAGTGGCTGCCGGATCAGCAGCTGGAAGTGCTTGCGGGACTGGTCGAGCTTAATCTGATTACCCAGCAACTGGACCTTGAGCTGGCGGAACTGCTTGATGAACGCCGCATTCCTGCACGAATGGTCACCGCCGAGCACTACTGCGAGGTTTACCGCGCCAGCCAGAAGCTGGAGCAGCGTAGAAGGCAGGTTGTACTCGTCGCCGATGTGGGGCAGCAGTTGGATCGCTACGTGCGCAACCGAACCCTCGGCTGGCTGCTTTCAATGAGCCGGACACCCGCAGAAATGGCCAATCTGAGCGACCTGCATAATTTCCTGCATCGGGGTTATTCCGCCTTCCGGAAGATGGATAAAGTGGATGTGCTGATTGAGCGGTTGGTAACCCGTGAACAGCGGGTTATGGACAACATTCTCAACGGCCACCCGGAGCCATTTGCGCTCCCGGGCGACCTTTGAAAGAGTCAGACCTTCAGAATCTGATCAAGCTGGCTGTTAATTTCCTGTTCAATCCTTGATTTGAAAGGCCGCAACAACATGCCCAGCTCCAGACGCACGTTGAGGTCGCCATTGGTAATCTTCACATGACCTTTAACGCCCGAGCGTTTGAATTTGAGATGATCGCCTTCCCACTGGTAGTTGAGTTCGAACTTGTTGGAAAGATCCTTGGCAAGCGCTTCTGCGGCTTCGCGAGCATGTTCTTTATCAAGAGTGTGGGCGCGGTGTACATCGATTACGGACATGAATCAGTTTTCTCTTCAAAATTGGACAGTTTTACAGTGTAAGGCGGTATTAAACGTGTAGCTACCCTTGTAGCAACTCCGTCAAGCGTTAGAATACGAGGTCCAGCTTCTGACAGGACATACCCCATGAGCGAGCAACAAACGCCAGCCACCCCCGGCAATGGTCAGGACGAGGTTACCCATTTTGGTTTCAGTAATGTGGCCAAGAGCCAGAAAGCTGGCCAGGTAGCCGAAGTATTTCACAGCGTGGCGGGTAAATACGATCTCATGAACGACCTTATGTCCATGGGCGTTCATCGATTGTGGAAGCGCTTCACCATTGAGCTATCAGGTGTTCGCCCGGGGCATCAGGTTCTGGACATTGCCGGTGGCACCGGTGATCTCACCATGAAATTTTCTGACCTGGTTGGGCGAGATGGCAAAGTGGTTCTCGCCGACATCAACGCCTCCATGTTGCAGGTTGGGCGCAGCCGCCTGACGGATCGCGGTTACGCCGGCAACATTGAGTACGTGCAAGCCGATGCCGAGCACCTGCCATTCCCGGATAACAGCTTCAATGCCGTATCCATTGCCTTTGGCCTGCGCAACGTAACCGACAAGGATCAGGCACTGCGAGACATGATGCGAGTACTCAAGCCTGGCGGAAAGCTGATGGTGCTGGAATTCTCCAAGCCCACTAACCCACTGCTCAGCAAGGCCTACGACACCTACTCGTTTACGGCTCTGCCACTGATGGGCCAGCTCATCGCCGGTGACAGCGAGAGCTACAAGTATCTGGCCGAATCCATCCGTATGCACCCGGACCAGGACACACTCAAAGGCATGATGGAAAACGCAGGCATGGTGAACTGCAAGTACTACAACATGACCGGCGGCATTGTGGCCCTGCACGTGGGAACCAAACCCTGATGTTTCCCGGCCCGACCCTGCTTACGGCGCTCACCGCCATAATCGAGCGGGCACTGAACCACGCGCTTGAACTGGACCCCGCCGGCCAGCAGGCGCTGCTGGGCGCCCTTGAAGGGCCGGTACAGTTCCGCATTACCCACCCGATCTCCCTTACCTGCTCACTGCACAGGGCAGGCAACCGGGTGCAGGTGCGCAGCCAACCCGTTCACGATCACGCACTGGAAATCAGCGGCAAGCCACTGGCCTTCGCAGCGCTGGCCACCGGTGACAACCGTGTATTCACGGATAACCGGTTGAGTGTTGCTGGCGACACTGCCTTGGCACACCAGTTTCAGCGAGCACTGGATAAACTGAATCCGGACTGGGAAGCCGCCATGGCAAGGCACATAGGCGACGTGCCAGCTCACTTCATCGGCAAGCGTATTCGTAACGCCGTCGGCTGGAGCCGTCAGGCATTCAGCGCCCTGAACGCCAACATTGAAGAATATGTGCACGAGGAAAGCCGCGCCCTGCCCGGCCGCCGCGAACTGGAAGCCACGTTCGAAGACATCGACACCCTTAGCCTGCGCACCGAACGCCTGGAAGCGCGCATTCACCAGATCGAAAGCCGCGGCACTACTGACAAACCGGAGACTCCGTGACCCGCCTGCAACGCCTGATTCGCATTTCCTGGGTATTCTGCCGCTACCGGCTGGACACGTTTTTACCAATAGCGGAGCTTCCCGCGCCTTTGAAGGTGTTTTTTCTGCTGGCGCCCTGGCATCTTTTCCCGCAACCAAAACTTAGCCGCGGTGATCGCCTGCGTTTGGCTCTGGAAGAGCTTGGCCCGGTATTCGTAAAGTTCGGCCAAATACTCTCCACCCGCCGCGATTTGTTACCCGACGACATGGCGGAATCACTCAAAACCCTTCAGGACCGCGTTCCACCCTTTTCCAGCGATGTTGCCCGCAATATTATTGAAACCTCCCTTGGGGCGCCGGTAGCCGAGCTGTTCAAGGAGTTCAGTGCAGATCCTTTGGCCTCAGCTTCCGTAGCTCAGGTTCATGCGGCAACCCTGCTGAATGGCCAGGAAGTTGTAGTGAAGGTGCTGCGCCCGGGTATTGAAAAAGTGATCCGGCAAGACCTCGCCCTGATGTATCTGATGGCCGGCCTGCTTGAGAAGTACTGGGCAGAAGGCAAGCGACTGCACCCGGTAGAGGTGGTGGCAGACTACGATTCCACCATCCACGACGAACTGGACCTGCAGCGGGAAGCCGCCAACGCAAGCCAGCTCCGCCGCAATTTTGAAGGCTCCTCGCTGATCTACATTCCGTTTATCGACTGGGACTACACTCGCAAAAACGTGATGGTAATGGAGCGCATCTACGGCATTCCTATTGCCGACGTTCCCGCACTGGAAGCGGCCGGTGTAAACCTGAAGGTGCTGGCGGAAAAAGGCGTCGAGATCTTCTTTACCCAGGTATTCCGGGACAGCTTCTTTCATGCCGACATGCACCCGGGCAACATTTTTGTAGACGTATCCAACCCCGCCGACCCGAAATACATCGCCATCGACTTTGGCATAGTGGGCACCCTGGCACCCGACGATCAAAGCTATCTTGCGCGCAACCTGCTGGCCTTCTTCCGCAGGGATTACAGGCAAGTGGCGCAGCTTCATATTCAATCTGGCTGGGTGCCACCAGATACCCGGGTAAACGAATTCGAGGCGGCCATCCGCACCGTATGCGAGCCGATTTTTGAAAAACCCCTGAAAGACATCTCCTTCGGCCACTTCCTGCTGCGCCTGTTCCAGACTGCACGCCGCTTTAACATGGAAGTTCAGCCGCAGCTGGTTCTACTACAAAAGACCCTCTTAAACGTAGAGGGGCTCGGTCGCCAGCTGTATCCGGAACTGGATCTATGGAGCACTGCCCAGCCTTATCTGGAAGGCTGGATGCGCAAACGGATAGGCCCAAGCGGCCTGATAAAATCCCTGCAAACCCACCTGCCCTCATGGCTGGAGCAGTCCCCTGAAATGCCCCAACTGGTTCACGACGCACTGCTACAACTGCGCTGTGCCGGCCCTACCGAGAAGCAAAATCAGGATACCCTGGCACTGCTCCGCGAACAGCAGCTCAGAACCGACCGCCGCTGGCGCCGGGGAATTGTCGCTCTAGCGCTGGTTGCCGCAGCCCTAACAGGAACCCAGCCCGAAGCCCGCGAATGGGCAGAACACGCGTCAGTGTGGACTTGGGCGTTTCTGGCAGCAGCGGGGATGCTGGTATGGCGTGGTAGTCGCTAGAGGGGGCATGACCATCATGGGGCACACCTCGATAGGAGGGGCCTCTGGACACGACATAAGCTGCAGTGAAGAGGTCGATCGTGTTCATAGGCTCATTCTGGATACGGAGAATGATGCTCCAAGCCAGAGAGAACCTTTCAAATGCGGCGTCCCAGCTAAAAGGGCGTGCATAATCCCGGCACTCCCTTCCTTGATCAAAGGCACGCTCAACCCTGTCAGCATAACTAGGGGGTTAGCATCACCTTGCCTATATTGGCACGGCCTTCGATGTAGTCGTGGGCCAGTGCCGCATCGTCAAAGCTAAAGGACTGGGCAATGGTGGGTTCGATCCAGCCCTCTTCCACGCCGGCGATGATTTTATTCATCCACAGGCGAATTTTTTCAGGCTCATGCCAAAGCCGCCCCATATTGATACCGAACACAGACCTGTTTTCGTTCATCAAGCTGATGGGATGGAATATGGGCATCATCACTGCAGTTTTCGCCAGCGATAACTTGCTGCCAAAGCCATTGCCAGATGCTACTGAAATTCCAAACATCGCCAAGCGCCCGGATGCGCGCAAAGCCCTGTAACTCTTACGCCAGCTCTCTCCACCCAGTGGGTCGAGAATCAGCTCAGCGCCTTTACCCTCGGTAAGGCGCATCAACTCGGTGTACCAGTCATCATTTCGGTAATCTATGGCGTGGTTAAGGCCGCGAGACAGTAAGTACTCATGTTTCCCCGGGCTGGCCGTCCCAATGGTGGTGGCACCAATGTGCTGTGCAATATCCAGCGCAGCAAGGCCTACCCCGCCCCCAACGTTGTGAATCAAAACGGTGTCTTCCGGCTGCAGCGCACCACAAATAATAAGGGCTTGCCAGGCGGTCAGATAGTTCACGGGGATAGCTGCCGCTTGCTTATAGGAGAGCCGGCCTGGTTTCTCGAAGATCTGGTTGAGAGAAACAACTACCTGGGATGCATGGCCGCCAAACCGGGTCAAAGCGATTACAGGCTTACCCATCCATTTTTCTTCGACACCGTCGCCAATGGAGTCGATCACACCTGACACTTCATACCCGGCAGTGAAGGGAAAGCTTGGGGCATCCTGATACAAACCTTGGCGCGCCATAATATCAGCAAAGTTCAGGCCCGAAGCTTTAACCGAGATACGCACTTCACCCGGGCCAACCTCCAGGCTTGGGAACTCCTTGAGAGTCAGTACGCTGCTGTTTCCAGCTTTAGGTATGATCACGCGCTTCATAGGGACTCCGGTATCGTGTTCCAAGTAGTATCTTTGTTCATCGGATATGACATAGTTCAAGCACACGATAGGAGTTATATCACAAGCATGTCGTCATTAGAGCTGAGAATCCCCCTCCCGCAGTTGCCGCCATTGCAGCACTTATCATGTGGGGCATAAATGTGGTGACGCCATTACTTCAATTTCACGACACCACTCAAATAGTCGCGGCCATCTTGGTCGCATTACCCGGCCTTATAGCGTTTGCGCTCTATATAACCCGATTTCAAATCATTCCGGAGGAACGCGCCCTCGATGCGATCTTCGGACCCGAATATACTGCGCCCAAAGTGCGGATTAGACGCTGGATTTGATGCCTGAGTGAGGCAACCATAGGGGCTCATTCGCAGCTTGATGACCGGCTCTAACCAGAAAACGTCCAGGCCAACACTCTTGTAAGCTTGTTCCCCTGCCTCATTTCAATTTCCCGTACCTCAGTCGCTCCAAGCTTGCGGATCAACTTTATAGAGGGTTTTACGTTTTCGGCTTTTGAGACCAGGCATGTAAACCAACGGCATTGCACTGCAAATACCTGGCTTTCTTTTATCATTTTCTTAAGAAACATCTGTTCGCCGCCCTTGCACCACAGCTCCGCTTCCTGACCACCAAAGTTCAGAGCTTGCGATGCAGGCACCGGCTTTTTCTCACCCCGATTACGCGCAAGGTTTTTCAGCTTTAACTGACTGCTCTTGAGTGCTTCTTCTTGTGAAGCATGGAAGGGTGGATTGCACACACTGACATCAAAAAACTCCCCCTCCTGAATAATTCCGTCGAAGATCTTATGCCTATCACTTTGCATACGCAGGCTGAATAGGTCTTTCAGCGTGGGGTTATTGGCGATAATCTGGGCCACGTTATCAAGCGACAGGGCGTTTATATCACTGCCAACACAATGCCAGCCGTACATTTGGCACGCCAGTATCGGGTATATGCCATTGGCCCCGGTGCCTATATCGAGCAAGGTAATGTCGTGTTGCGTGCCTGCCTGATGGGCAAAAGGCTCAAATTTCCCAAACAGCTCAGCTACGTGATGGATGTAATCGGCCCGCCCTGGAACAGGGGGACAAAGTGCGCCTTCCGGAATATCCCAGTCAACGATGCCGTAGTAGTGCTTCAGCAATGCGGCATTCAATAACTTTACGGCCTGTGGATCTGCGAAATCTATGGAGAGGTTGCCGTAGGCGTTTGCTTTAACATAGGGCGCTAATACAGGCTGGCTTTTTATAAGGGCTGGAAAATCGTAGCCTTGCTTGTGCAGGTTTTTCGGATGCAGGCCTTTTGCACCAGGTTTCGGTTGATGCGTATTACGTCGCGGGGAACGGCTCAAAGTTTTATTTCCGGGGTTTGTAAATCAAAGCCGGCGCCTGAGTCCAGGAAGATACCGGCTTTGAAGGTCATAGCGGCTATGAATGCTCAGGACTTGGTGAGTTTTTCCCACTCTTTAATCGCATCCTCTTTCGTGGTGCCGTACTTCTCTTGTACTTTACCAATAAAGTGGTCGCGGCGGCCGGCGATCTCATCCACATCATCGTCTGTTAACTTGCCCCAGTGTTCACGCACCTTGCCTTTAAGTTGCTTCCAGTTGCCTTCAATGATGTCATCATTCATAACAATTTCCTCGCTTTAACCGGGCGACGTAAAAATAGCGCGTCGCCGAAATAAAAGGAACATCGGGCTTGCAGCATCTACCGCAAGCCGTAACATCGATAGTAAACTTGGCATAGGAGCCTCGGTTAAACAATGCTTTCCAGGTTGCGATAATTTCATCCCGATTACAGAGTCAGGCAGGAGCCTTAGATGTTGCAGGCGCATGAGTTCTGGTTGTTCTTCAGTGCAAGCTTTTTGCTCTGGATAACACCAGGGCCAGACACTGTGTACATTTTAGCCAGAACCGTATCCCAGGGACGCTTTGCCGGGCTGTTATCAGTATTCGGCGTTAGCGCAGGCATACTGGTGCACACCCTGTTTGCAGCAATCGGGCTTTCTGCGCTACTGGCAACGTCGGCGCTGGCATTTGCAGCTGTCAAGTTTATTGGTGCTGCGTACCTGATCTACCTTGGCATTCAGGCCTTGCGCAGCCATAGCAAACTGTCGATATCCGGGGAAACTGCTGTTCAGCGCAGCTCACAGTTGTTCTGCCAAGGCTTTCTGACCAACCTGTTGAACCCCAAAATCGCCATTTTCTTTCTCGCGTTCCTGCCACAGTTTGTAGCCCCCGAGGCCGGTAACAGCTCTGCTGTATTTCTGTTTTTAGGCGGTGTATTTGTACTGGGCGGTACGGTGTGGTGTCTTTTTTTGGTCGCCTTCGCCGCCAGCTTTTCAGAGGTAGCCAGATCGAACTCTCGCTTGTCTGGCGCGGTAGGGAAAGTTACCGGGTTTGTGTACATCGGGCTTGGTTTGAACCTGCTTCGTGCGAAGTTATAGTTTTGCAATTCTCGTTTTCTATCAGGATTCATAAAAATGAAAGACTTATCTGATACTCTAGCCACCCTTGATTGGCTTGAAGTCATCCGCTGGACAGCGGATGGCCTGGTTCCTGCTATCGCACAGGATTCGGCCACGGGTGACATCCTGATGATGGCCTGGATGAACAGGGAATCCCTTCGCCTCACAGCCGAAGAAGGCCAGGCGGTTTATTGGTCACGCTCACGGGGTAAACTCTGGCGCAAGGGCGAAACCTCGGGGCATCAGCAGATTGTAAAGGACATCCGCCTCGACTGTGATGAGGATGTGATACTGCTGAAAGTGGAACAGAAAGGCGGTATTGCCTGCCATACAGGCCGGCGCAGCTGCTTTTACCGCTCCCTGGAAAATGGCCAGTGGGTGGGTGTTGACCCCGTTATTAAAGATCCGGATGCCATATATGGCAGCAACTGAGGAGTGCGTGCATTGAGTGATGTTCTGGAAAACCTGGCGCGGGTTCTGGAAGCCCGTAAAGCAGCCGACCCGGAGAAGTCCTACGTTGCCAGCCTTCATGCTAAAGGCCTGAACAAGATTCTGGAAAAGGTTGGCGAGGAATGCACCGAAACCTTGCTGGCCGCCAAGGATGCAGAACACTCCGGGAACACCCGCGCAGTGATCAGCGAAACGGCGGATTTGTGGTTCCACAGCATGGTTATGCTCTCCAACCTGGGTCTTGGTCCCAAGGATGTTCTGGATGAGCTGAACGGCCGCTTTGATCTTTCCGGGCTAGAAGAAAAAGCATCCCGAAGCAGGTGACCGGGTTATACCCCTTACGGGGGTTTCCGCCACCCTGCTCGGATAACGTATACTGTTAATTTACGCAAACATCAAAACGAGGATCCCGTAATGGGCATCAGCATCTGGCAACTTCTTATCGTACTGGGCATCGTGATTCTGTTATTCGGAACCAAGAAGCTACGCAACATTGGCACCGATCTTGGTGGTGCTATTCGTGGTTTCAAAAAGTCCATGAGCGACGAAGACAGCAAGACGGACGACCCGGATTCGCTGGAAACTACTCATGAAGAACAGGCCCATCAGGCATCTGAAGAGAAGCCCAGGGAAAAAACCAAAAGCTGAGACCAGACAAGATGTTTGATATCGGCTTTATTGAGCTGCTGATTTGCGGCGTTATAGCTCTATTGGTGCTTGGCCCCGAACGGCTACCCACAGCTGCCCGGGCGGCTGGGCGCTGGATTGGTGGTGCGCGCCGCATGGTCACCCAGTTCACCTCGGAGCTGGATCGCCAGTTAAAAGCCGAAGAACTGAGAAAAGAGCTGAGTGACGCCGGCGATGTTGGCCTGGACGACGTAAAGAAAACCGTGCGGGGCGCTCTGGACGAAGCCAAAAAGTACGAGCACATGATCCTGTCGGACGATCCCGCCAGCAAGCCAGCAAGCAACCAAAGCACCGCCGCCCCCGATGAAAACAAGCCCGCACCGTCAGACGCCGCACCAAAACCGTCGGATAAGCCTTCATGAATGCAAAAACAGATGGTGAACAGCCAGACCATAAGAGCAGTACACCTGAACAACCTGAAATGCCGCTGGTCGCGCACCTGCTGGAACTTCGCGATCGCTTGCTGAAGATGGTTCTGGCGGTCGTTATCTGCTTTGCCATTATTTACCCCTTTGCTAACGAGCTGTATCTCTGGTTATCCGAACCTATTCGGTCTCTGCTGCCCGTAGGCCAGACCATGATCGCAACGGATATCACCTCGCCGTTTTTCGCGCCTCTGAAGCTGGCCTTGTTTTTGTCGGTCTTTGCAGCGATCCCAATCATCCTTTACCAGCTATGGAGCTTCGTTGCTCCCGGCCTCTACGCCCATGAGAAGCGTTTGGCATTCCCACTGCTCTTTACCTCCGTAATTCTGTTTTACCTGGGGGCGGCATTTGCGTATTTCGTGGTATTCCCACTGGTGTTCGGGTTTTTTACCGCCATAGGCCCGGAAGGGATTGTTGAACTGCCAGATATCAGCAGCTACCTGAACTTCGTACTGAAAATGTTCTTTGCATTCGGAATTGCCTTTGAGATCCCCATTGCCACTATTCTGCTGATACTCAGCGGTGCAACAACGCCATCAGACCTTGCAGCGAAACGCCCCTATGTTGTGGTGGGATGCTTTGTGATCGGCATGATGCTGACCCCCCCGGACATCATTTCCCAAACGCTCCTGGCTGTACCCATGTGGATTCTGTTTGAAGCTGGGATTTTATTTGGCCGACTGGCGGTTCGTGAAGTGTCAGATACGGAGACGGACGAGCCTTCCTCTAAATGAATCACGCCTTACTCTTTGATGAGGATTTTGTGGCGCCAAACCGCGCAGTCCTGCGGGGGCGCCGGCTCAAGCACATTCGGTCGGTGCTCGGCGCCTCCCTGGGTGACCAACTCCCGGTTGGCCGTGTCAACGGTCTGATGGGGAGCGGAGAAGTTATAAAACTCACAGATTCAGAAGCTGAACTGCTTGTTAATCTCGACCAGCAACCGCCATCACCACTCCCCCTTTCGCTTTTCCTGGCCATGCCACGACCTAAAATGTTCCGCCGCATTCTGCAAACCAGCGCGACGCTGGGCATCAAGGATATCTGGCTGATCAACAGCTATAAGGTTGAAAAAAGCTTTTGGCAAACGCCTTGGCTGTCGGATGAACACCTGCAGGAAAACCTTACGCTCGGTCTGGAGCAGGCAAAAGATACGAATATGCCGAAAGTGCATATTCGCAAGCTGTTCAAGCCCTTCGTGGAAGATGAGCTGCCCAGCTTGTTACAAGGCAAGGTGGCCCTGGTTGCGCACCCGGGCACCGCGACGCCCTGTCCCACGTACCTGAACAAGCCTGCAGCGCTGTGTGTCGGCCCGGAAGGCGGCTTTACATCTTACGAAGTAGGTAAGCTGGAAGAGGCGGGCTGCCAAGGCGTTCACCTGGGACCCCGCATTCTGAGAGTGGAAACAGCCGTTCCCGTTCTGGTTAGTCGGTTATTCGACGCTTGCCTGTGATCTGGATGCCCACATCCGAATCAGTGGCGTAAGTACTGCCACCAGCAACCCGCCCGCCAACAAACCAACCAGCCCATTAGCAACCGTAGAGAAGAGCACCGCCGGGATGCCGCCAAACCCTGCAGCAAAGTTCTCTATAGCGTTATAAAGTGGGGTTACGCCGTGCACCAAAATGCCGCCACCTACTAAAAACATGGCAATCGTGCCGACAATGGACAGAGTTTTCATAAGGTAAGGCGCAAACCAGAGTATGCCATGGCCTATTTTACGAGCCAGCACACTCTCTTGTTGGGTCAGGTAAAGCCCGCCGTCGTCGAGCTTCACTATTCCAGCCACCAAGCCGTAAACGCCGACTGTGATCAGCACTGCAACCACCGCCAGCACAGCAAACTGTATCCCGATAGTTTCTGCGGTGACCACTCCGAGAGTGATGGCAATTATTTCTGCCGACAAGATGAAATCGGTGCGTATAGCGCCTTTAATCTTTCGCCTTTCTACAACTCGCAAATCCACTTCAGGCTGTTTTAATGCCTTGAGCAACTTTTCTTTCCGCTGTACCTCTTCCTCTGAATGGAAGAACTTGTGGATGATTTTTTCAGCACCTTCAAAGCATAAAAAAGCACCGCCAAGCATCAACAGGGGCGTAACCAGCCAGGGTACGAAAAAACTGATAGCAACCGCAGCGGGCACCAGTATAGCTTTGTTTGCGAACGAACCCTTGGCAACAGACCAGACTACAGGAAGCTCCCGAGCCGCTCTTACCCCTGTTACCTGTTGGGCGTTCAGGGCCAGGTCATCTCCCAGCACCCCGGCGGTTTTTTTGGCTGCCGCCTTGGTCATCATGGAGATATCGTCAAGGATAGTAGCAATGTCGTCGAATAGCGCGAGTAGACTGGTTCCTGCCATAAGTACCGATTCTGTAGTGAATTATTCGATTAAATATCGAGGCCCATGGCCTCAGCCGCAATTCTGTTTTTTACCGGACCCAAACCATCAAGCCAACGCATTCCGGTATTTCTCAGCCATCTGAGTGGCAACTCATCGCGGCCAAATAGCTGCTTGAAGCCTTCCATAGCCACCATCATGGTCAAATTCTCGCCTTTACGGCGGCGCTGATAGCGTGCCAGTACCAGCTCATTGGCCGGGCTCAAACCGCCGGGTTTTGCTTTGCCCAGTTCCTCCAGCAACACCCGGACATCGCCGTACCCGAGGTTGGCACCCTGGCCCGCCAGGGGGTGAATGGTGTGAGCTGCATCGCCCACCAACGCAAATCCGGTTGCTATGTAGTCTTTGGCATGGCGCTGTCGAAGCGGGAAGGAAAAACGCCTGGAAATCGACTCGATGGTGCCAAGCTCTCTTTCAATCGCCCTCTCAAGTTCCGCAGTAAAGGTGGCATCATCAAGTGCCATCAAACGGCGGGCTTCTTCGGTGTCCTGGGACCAGACGATGGAGCAGTAATGTTCATCGCCGCTTTCCGTTGCCAGCGGCAAAAACGCCAGAGGCCCGGTTTGTGAAAACCGTTGCCAGGCGGTGTATCTATGGGGTTGAGCCGTGCGAACAGTGCAAACTATTGCCTGCTGGTCGTAATCCCATTCGCGGGTAGGAAGCCCTGTCCACTGGCGCAGGCGGGAGTTGGCGCCATCCGCGGCAATCACAAGGCGGGCGCCAAGTTTTCTGCCATCGGCAAGCTCAATGCTGCGCTGATCACCATGCATGGAGCAACCGACTACCTGCACCCCGTCAATCAACTCTACGTCGCTGGTCTCGACAACCTCGAACAGCGCCCGCACCAGTGCACGGTTTTCTACGATGGTGCCAAGGGCTCGAGCCTGCAGCTCAGCGGCATCAAAATGGATTCGTCCAGTGCCATCGCCGTCCCACACAGTCATGCCCTGGTAGGGGCAATGGCGGCCTGCTACAACACCTTGCCAGGCGCCCAGTGATTCCAGCAACCGCTGGCTGGCCATGGAGAGGGCACTGACTCGCGGCTCAAAATCCGCAACACCTTTAACCGCAACGGGCGCCTGCAACAGCGTGGCACGGTCACCACCTTCAACCAGTCCAACCCGCCAGCCCTGCCTGGACAAGCCAAGAGCCAGAGCGGTGCCTGTCATGCCACCGCCAACCACAAGAATATCGAACACTTTGATGTCACTCATTTCTTCTCGCTCGCCGTTGGACGGTTTATAACGGCACGACGCCCACCTGTGCCCATAGCCTTGCGCGCAAACAGACGCTTGGCTCCGGGCAACAAATCCAGGCCTACCAAACCGGCGTCCCGCGCTGCAGCCACTGGTGCAAGTGGATGACCAAAAATACGGATCAGAGAATCCGAGAACTGCACAGTTTGCTGCCAGTCCGGGCGGTGCAGTTCGTGGTAGCGACGTAAAACCTGCAAATCCCCGGGCGACAAATCTTGTTCTTGCGCCAGCCGAAACTGTTCTACCAGCGTCATCAGCCCCCGCAAAGCAAGATTAAAGCCCTGCCCGGCTACCGGATGCAAAGCGTGGGCAGCATTACCCACAAGCGCGACACCCGGCCTTACGGGCTCGCTTACTGTGGTCAGGGTCAGAGGGTAATGACTGCATTCACCTATGCGATCAAACCGACCCAGGCGCCAACCAAAGCGCTCCTGGAGCCGCTGGCACTTTTCATCCTGGGGCATGACCAGGAACTCTTCGAGTTCTTGATCGCTCAACGTCCAGATAAGTGCGGATTGATGCCCTGCACGGGAAGCTGATCCGTGGGGCAAGAGTGCCATGGGCCCGGTTCCGGTAAAACGCTCAAATGCGGTGAATTGGTGACTGTCGCTGGTGGTTACGTTGGCAACCAGCGCGTTCTGGTTATAGCCGCGATGGCTTGGCTGAAAGCCCAGTTTTTCCCTCAACCCGGAGCGGCCACCATCTGCAACAATCAGGCATTGTGCCGTTAAGGCGGTTATCGCATCACCGGTCTTCAAGCTAACGCTTACGCCCTGCTCCAGCGGTGTCATACCAATGACTTCGGCAGGCGCCTGCCACTGAATATCGGCTTCAAGCAACTCCCTCATCAAGCACAGCCCCAACCAGCGGTTATCCACCACATAGCCCAAGGCTTGCTGCTCGTATTCGCTGGCATTCAGGCGGGTGGCGCCGAAACGTCCCCGGTCGGACACATGGATACGCTGAATGGGCGTGGCATGCTCTGATATCCGTTGCCACAGCCCGAGCTCTTCAAAGATCAGCCGGGAACCCCAAGCTAAGGCTGTAGAGCGGGCGTCATAGCTGGGCTGGTACGAGTCAGGCAAGGCATCTGCCGCCAGCGGAAAAGCCTCGACCACAGTAACCCGCAAGGCTGGCGACACCCTTGCAAGCGCAAGCGCAAGCGTAGCTCCCGCCAATCCCCCACCAGCAATGACCACATCGGTATCAGTGTGTTTCACAGACTCATTCCGCCATCAGGGCTTCGATTTCATCAACAGTCTTGGGCACGCCGCTCGTTAGCACCCGGCAACCATCTTTGGTGACCACCACATCGTCTTCGATACGAATACCAATGCCATGCCACTTTTCCTCCACCTCGGTGTTTTCCGGCGCTATGTACAAGCCTGGCTCAACCGTCAGCGCCATGCCCGGCTCAAGCAACCGCCAGGCATCGCCGATTTTATAGTCACCCACGTCGTGCACATCCAGGCCCAGCCAGTGGCCGGTGCGGTGCATAAAAAAGGGTTTGTAGGCTTCGCTGGCAATGGCATCGTCAACGGTGCCAGACAATATGCCCAAATCGATCAGACCGCCGGTCAATACTCTCAAAGCCGCTTCGTGGGGATGATTCCAGTGATTGCCGGGGCGGACCGCGTCGATGGCAGCGTGTTGCGCTTCCAGCACCACCTCGTAAACTGCCCGCTGCTCCGGGCTGAACTTGCCGCTGACCGGGAAGGTGCGGGTAATGTCAGAGGCATAACATTCAACCTCACAGCCCGCATCGATCAGCACCAGGTCGCCATCTTTCAGAGGGGCGGTGTTTTCGATGTAATGCAAAATACAGCCGTTGGCTCCCGCACCAACGATGGAGGGATAGGCCGTGGATCGGGCGCCGTTATCCATAAACGTATGAATCAGCTCAGCCTCAAGATTGTATTCGTAACCACCCTTGCGGGCACGCTTCATGGCACGGCGGTGGGCTTCTGCGCTGATCTGCCCGGCCTTGGCCATGGCCTTGATTTCGTTGGCGCTTTTGAAAAGCCGAAGGTCGTGCAAAAGATGCTCCAGCGCCACAAACTCACCGGGCGGATGGGCACCGCTTTTAACCTTGCTGCGGATCACCTTGACCCAGTCCATTACCCGGGTATCAAACCCCTGATCTTTGCCTAGCGGGTAGTACACCCGACTGCGGCCTTCGATCATGCCGGGCAGTATGTCGTCAATATCAGCCACCGGGAAAGCATCGTCCAGTCCGTAGCGCTCAATCGCACCTTCGGGACCCACAAGAAAACCATCCCACAGTTCTTTTTCAGGATTCCTCTCTTTGCAAAAGAGCACCGACTCGCCGTGTTCACGGCCGGGAATCAGCGCCAGTACGGCCTCGGGTTCACCGAAACCGGTCAGGTACTGAAAATCGCTGTCCTGACGAAACGGGTGCAACACATCCCGATTACGAACACGCTCCGGTGCGGCCGGAATAATGGCAATGCTGTCTGGCGCCATACGCTCCATCAGTTTGCGACGGCGCTCGGCGAATTCCTTGACGGGTATAATGGACGACATGGGTTCTCCCGCAGTGTGTAAGATTCTCAGTGCAGTGTTGGTGCTTCTGATGCCGGCTTTTCCGGCGGATTGAATTCGGTGAACACAGCCAGGGCCCCGAGCCGGATGTACTCGGTTATTTCCACCAGTTGCTGCTCGCTTTCCTCATCCGAATCCTGGTCTTCAGAAACCTGACTTATGGCTACCATATCCTCGATGAGTTCCCGGATTTCCTCCGGTGCGTCTCCCAGCGACTCGCCGGCAGACAAGGCCATGCCCTCAAGAAAACCGCGCACCCAGGCCACAAGGGCTTCCAGGCGTTGGTCGATGGCATAGTCATCGTCTGGCAACAGAGGGTGAAAGCTCATGTCAGCCGCCTTCAAAAACTCCAATGTTTGTTTGTAGGCTTCGTTCATGAAGCCTGCAAGACTTTCATCCTCCTCAGCGGAGCTTTCGGGCAGCCCCATGTGCTCACATACCATGGCCAGCCATTCATCTTCCTCAATGCGGGATCCGGTAGCCAAGCGGCCGCATAGTGCCCCATGCAGTTCCGAAGGATGACTGAACGCTTTGTGGGCTGTAAAAACATTCGCCCAGCGCTCAAATTCAGCAGCGTAGCCCGTGCTGGCAGTGTCTGTCTCTGACATGAAGCAAGACAATCCTGTGTTGTGGAATGAGGCATTCATTCTAGCATTCAGGCGTCTTCAAGGCACTCGCAGGTTGGTGCGCCAAGTGCAAGAAACACCGACTTGCAACTTATAACACGCCTGTAAATTGACCGTTATCTCACACACACTTATAGTAAGTCGCAATAACATCAACTTATGCTGGGCACGTCATGGAACAGTCCGAAGTACAAGCATTAGCGGACAAGCTGGACAAGCTGATCGAACACTGCCAAAAACTGGAGCAGACCAACGCAGGCCTGAGGCAGTTGCAGGATGACTGGAACCGGGAACGGGCCCAGCTTTTGCAAAAAAATGATCTTGCTAAAAACAAGATCGAAGCCATGATCGGCCGCCTTCGGGCGCTGGAGCACCACTGATGTCTAAGCAATCCACCACCGTTGAGGTGAAAATTCTCGACAAAGAATACCTGGTCGCCTGCCCTGCGGAGGAACAGGATGCTCTTATTCGGGCAGCCACTCACCTGGACAATAAAATGCGAGAAATTCGTGCCAGCGGCAAGGTGTTTGGAACCGAACGTATTGCGGTGATGGCCGCTCTGAATATGACCCACGAACTGCTCGAGCGGAACACCATGTCCGAAGCCACCAGCACACTCCTAAAAGCCATGGACAACAAGCTGGAAAACGCCCTCGGGGAACAGTCAAACCACTGATTTTCTGTAGTTTCCCCTATAGGTGTTGCAATTCACCCCGCATCTGGCCCTATAATGGAATCACTTCCTGGGCTGTTCGCAAGTCGGATTCGTCCTCGAGCCGATGCGCTTTACCCAGGTGGCCACTTCAGGGCATTGTGTGCACGTCCCCGCAAGGGGAAAGCCTAATATGTCACAGCGGCTACCGACCTTGAACTTTGGGTTCAAGGGCTACATCCGATAACGGCAGCTCGGGAAGCTTTATTTTGAGCCAGAATTCCGACTCACACCCTTCCGTATCCGGCTTACCTCCCATATCCCGCAGCGAACTGCGAAAGCAATTACGCCAGCGCAGGTGCTCTCTGTCACTCAGGGAACAGGAACAAGCCTCTGCCTCCCTCGCTCTTAATCTTCTGAAAAATCCGGATTTGCACCGGGCCAGGCACATAGCTATTTATCTACCTAACGATGGCGAGATCGACCCGCATCCATATATGACTATGGCCCGGAACAAAGGCATTCAGTTTTATCTACCGGTGCTGCACCCGATTCACTCGGGCAGGCTGGTTTTCAGCCCGTATTACGATGGCGTTGAACTCACTGCGAACCGTTACGGCATCCCCGAACCAGCATTCAGCAAAGGGCTCAGGCGGCCGGCTTGGGCACTGGATG
This sequence comes from Marinobacter salexigens, assembly GCF_002806945.1. Classification (GTDB taxonomy): domain Bacteria; phylum Pseudomonadota; class Gammaproteobacteria; order Pseudomonadales; family Oleiphilaceae; genus Marinobacter; species Marinobacter salexigens. The sequence goes on along the minus strand of NZ_NIHC01000001.1, from coordinate 367,714 downwards.
CAGTGCTGTTTCCACTGGTGGGGTTTGACAGGAACGGCGGGAGACTGGGAATGGGGGGCGGGTTCTACGACCGCACTTTCGCGTTCAGCCGTTTGCGCCCCAGACTGGCACCCAAGCTTATTGGCCTGGCTCACGACTTCCAGAAGGTGGACGAGTTGCCGATTGAACCCTGGGATGTACCACTACACAGCGTGGTGACAGACAAGCAGGTGTACCAGGTAAAATAATCCGGGAAAAACCTTACTTTGTCAGCGACGGTCTGGCTGCATAGGCGGAGACTGGTGCAGCGGAATTTGCTGATATGGATGCAGGCCTGCTTTCAGATGCCTGAAGCGAGGTAAACCCTGTGATTACGAGGCCGACAGCAAAAGCCAGCACAATGGCCCGGATAACATCAGGCTTACCACCCATGACACGCATTCCTGTTCCAGATATGGTTAATTCTTCAGAAAATCAGCTAGCTATTCTTGTTTTCAAGAATTCGACGAAAGATTAACACGCATCTGGCATTTTACAATTTTTAACAGGTTACCGTTCAGTAAGAAATGCGGAAGCATACTAACTATGGCGGGATGCCAGTCCGGAGGTTATCCCTCGGACTGGCAGGCTGACTCAGGAGGCGTTGCCGTTACCCGCCCCCAAAAACAACTGATAAGCTTCATTATCCGTCATATTTTCGTAACGGAAGCCCACTTTCTCCAACATTGCTTCAAAGTCTTTTACTTCATCATCGTCTACCTGAGCACCCAACAGCACCCGGCTGTAGGCCGCGCCATGGTTGCGGTAGTGGAACATGGATATATTCCAGCGCGTGCCCAGCGACATCAGCAGCTTCAGCAAAGCCCCCGGGCGCTCAGGAAACTCGAACTGAAACACTTTTTCGTTTGTAATGATCGGCGCGTGACCACCTACCATGTGGCGGATATGCTGCTTGGCCATATCGCTGTCGGTAAGATCAACCACGGAATAGCCGTTTTCCCGAAGATCCTGCACCAACTCATCCCGCCCCAAACCGCCTGCCTGTATCTGGATACCCACAAAGATGGTGGCTTGACTGGTATCTGCATAGCGGTAATTGAATTCCGTGATGCTGCGCTTGTGCAGTGAGTTGATAAAGGTTTTGAAGGCACCCGGCTTCTCAGGAATGGTGACTGCAAGGATAGCCTCACGCTTTTCACCGATTTCCGTGCGCTCGGAAATATAGCGCAGACGATCGAAGTTCATATTGGCACCACTCAGGGTGGCGATCAGGTTTTCATCTTCAATCTGTTCACGCTCAATGTATTTCTTGATTCCTGCAACACCCAGCGCACCCGCAGGCTCAGAGATTGAGCGGGTATCTTCAAAAATGTCCTTGATGGCGGCGCAGATCTCATCAGTGGAAACCGTGATAACTTCATCCACGTGATCCTTGCAGATTTCCCAGGGGTGTTTTCCGATCTGTTTAACGGCAACACCGTCCGCAAAAATACCCACTTCATCCAGCACCACACGCTTGCCAGCCTTCATGGCGGCTTGCAGGCAATTCGAATCTTCCGGCTCCACACCAATCACCTTGATTTCCGGGCGCAGGTACTTGATATACGCAGCCATACCGGCAATCAGTCCACCACCACCTACACAGATAAATACCGCATGAATAGGCTTGCTGAACTGCCAGAGCATTTCCATGGCGACCGTGCCCTGCCCGGCAATCACATCAGGGTCGTCGTAGGGCGGGATATAGGTGTAGCCATGTTTTTCAACCAGCCCCTGGGCATGGGCCGCGGCCTCATCAAAGGCATCGCCCTTGAGCACCACCCGCGCTCCGTTGTCCCGCACTGAGCGCACTTTGATCTCCGGCGTGGTCTGTGGCATCACGATTACCGCCTTGATGCCCAGCTTCTTGGCCGCCAGCGCCACGCCCTGCGCATGATTTCCTGCAGACGCACAGATAACACCTTTCGATTTCTGCTCGTCAGACAACTGGGCAATCCGGTTGTACGCACCGCGAATCTTGAAAGAAAACACCGGCTGAAGGTCTTCCCGCTTGAGCATAATATTGTTGCCAAAGCGTTTGGAAAGACTACGGGCTTCAGTGAGGGGCGTTTCGATGGCCACGTCATAGACGCGCGCATCGAGAATCTTCTTGATGTAGCGTTGCGGCATGATAGTTCCGGTTGCTGATGATTGGTCGGGGAAAACCCACAGTGTAGGAAGTTTGCACGGCTGTCGTCTATAAGCAGACGGCTCTTAAGCGCTATAATGGCCCTGAACTCACACGATTTGCACCCGGAGCGCCTAATGACCCAGGACGAACTCAAAAAAGCCGTTGCCAAAGCGGCCGTAGATTACATCGCACCGCGTCTGGAGCGTGACAGTATTATTGGCGTAGGCACAGGAAGCACCGCCAACTTCTTTATCGACATGCTCGCAGACCTGAGAAACGAATTCGACGGTGCTGTAGCCAGTTCGGAAGCGACAGCAGAACGTCTGAAAAGCCACGGCATACCTGTGTATGACCTGAACAGCGCCGGCGAGCTGGAATTCTATGTAGATGGCGCCGACGAAACAAACGAAAACCTTGAGCTTATCAAAGGCGGCGGTGGCGCCCTGACCCGCGAAAAAATCGTTGCAGAAGTTGCCAAAACCTTTATCTGTATTGCAGACGAATCCAAAAAAGTGGACATACTGGGCGACTTCCCACTGCCGATCGAAGTTATTCCCATGGCACGCAGCCATGTTGGCCGCGAGATCGTCAAACTCGGCGGCGACCCGGTGTACCGGGATGGCTTCACCACCGACAACGGCAACATCATTCTGGACATCTACAACATGGACCTTTCTCGCCCGATTATGGCTGAGGAGCGGCTGAACAATATCGTAGGTGTTGTCACCAATGGCCTGTTTGCCCGCCGGCCAGCGGATCTTTTGCTGCTTGGAACCAGTACCGGGGTTGAGAGCATTCCTCGCAAAGGCACCTGACCCGCCCCCACAAAAGAACTGGCGCTACATGCCAGTTTTTTTACGCCTGCCGCACACCAAACCAAGCGCTTGCTTGGCAGCTGGATTTGCGTGACACTATGGCCTGCCAATTACAAATACAGAGGTGTTCCAACGTGTCCAGCTACTTCAATGAAACCCATGAACAGGCACGCATGAGCGCGCGCAAATTCATTTCAACGCATGTTCTTCCTAATATCGATGAGTGGGAAGAAGCCGGCGAATTTCCCCGCGAGATCTACAAAAAAGCCGGAGATGCTGGCTTGCTGGGTATTGGTTTTCCTGAGGCTTTTGGCGGCGTGGGTGAAGGGGACATTTTCCTGAAAGTAGCTGTTTCTGAAGAGCTGATGCGCTCAACATCGGGCGGCTTTGTTGCCAGCATTGGCTCCCTCGACATTGGCTTGCCACCCGTTGCCAAGTGGGCCAAAAAAGAAATCCGGGAGCAGATCGTCCCCTCAGTTTTGAGTGGCGATAAAATTTCTGCGCTGGCGATCACTGAGCCGGGCGGAGGTTCCGACGTAGCCAACCTGAAAACCCGTGCTGTAAGAGACGGTGACCACTACATAGTGAACGGCAGTAAAACCTTTATCACCAGCGGCACCCGGGCCGACCATTTCACGGTAGCCGTGCGCACCGGTGGCGAGGGCCACGCCGGCATCAGCCTGCTGCTGATCGACCGCGATATGCCCGGCTTCTCCAATGGCAACAAACTCAAAAAAATGGGCTGGTGGGCCAGTGACACCGCTGAACTTTTCTTTGAAGACTGCCGAGTGCCTGCAGACCGCCTGATCGGGGCAGAGAACGCCGGCTTCATTGCCATCATGAGCAACTTCCTCGCTGAGCGCCTGAGCCTGTCCATCATGGCCTACATGACGGCACAGCTAGCATATGAAGCAGCCATGGATTACGTAAAACAACGCCAGGCATTCGGCCGCCCGGTTTCCGGTTTCCAGGTGACTCGCCACAAGCTGGTCGACATGGCCACCCAAATTGACGTGGCTCGTGAATATACCTACCGCTGCGCGGCATTAATGCAAGCCGGCAAAAATCCGATCAAACAGATCGCCATGGCGAAAAACTTCTCTGTGGATGTCTGCGAAAAAGTCACTCGCGAGGCTGTCCAACTGTTCGGCGGCATGGGTTTCATGCGGGAATCCGTGGTGGACAGGCTGTACCGGGACACCAAAATCCTGTCGATTGGCGGCGGAACCACCGAAATCATGAAAGAATTGATTGCCAAACAAATCCGGCTGTAGGCTTCGGGAACTACTAGTTCCGGCCTACACCAAGGCCTGGACTGCCCTCTGGGAACCTTGCCCGAAAACGTGGAGCGCCAAGGATGGCGCGACCGAGCCCTACAGGGAGGTATTTACGGGCGTTTTTCGGGCAAGGTTCCCAGAGGGCAGCTTACACCCAACCCCCTCAACCAAGGTTTAGTTTCGAATGCCTGCAGAGTCCCGTATAATTGCGCTTACTTTTCCAGCACAGTTAAACGAACCTAACGTATCAGGAAGGAACTCTCATGCAATTCAGCAACATTCCCGCAGGCAAAAACCCACCGGAAGACATCTACGTAGCCATCGAAATCCCGGCTAACAGCTCCCCGGTCAAGTATGAGCTCGACAAAGACATGGGCGCCTTGCTGGTCGACCGTTTTATGGCTACTCCTATGTTCTACCCGGCCAACTACGGGTTCATCCCCCACACTCTGGGCGACGATGGCGACCCACTGGACGTTCTGGTTGTGACGCCTTACCCGCTTCAGGCCGGCTCAGTGATCCGCTGCCGCCCGGTAGGCGTGCTGAACATGGACGACGAAGCGGGCGGTGACGCCAAGCTGGTGGCAGTACCTCACAAAAAACTGACCAACTCGTATATGGATGTGCAGGAAATCGACGACCTGCCGATTCTGCTGCGTGACCAGATCCGCCACTTCTTTGAAAACTACAAAACTCTTGAGCCAGGCAAGTGGGTCGAGGTAAAGGGCTGGGACAACGCTGCCGCTGCCAAGCAAGCCATTGTCGATTCAATCAAGGCTTACCAAGGCTGATCCAATCTGAAGAAAGCAAAAAACCGGGCCTTAGCCCGGTTTTTTTATGCCTGCATGGAGCTCACTAACCCCGTGACAGAAGATCCCGCATATCGCTGATTGCTGCGTTGGCACGGGAAAGATAAGCCGCCATGGTCAGCGAGTGGTTCGCCAGAACGCCAAACCCGCTACCGTTAAGGATAACCGGGCTCCACATTTCCCCCTGGGCACCCTCGAGTTCAATAATTACCTGCTTAACACTGGAAATGGCATTCTTGTCCTGCAACACCTTGCGGAAATCCACTTCAATGGCGCGGAAAATGTGCAACAGCGCCCATGAACTGCCTCGAGCCTCATAAAACACATCGTCTATCTTGGTCCAGGGCGTTTTTATATCGCTGCCACCGGTTTCCTCTATAAGCGGATTGTCTGAATCCACATTGGCCACCGCATCGGATACAGACGCTTTGCCAACACTCTCCCCAAGGGTGCGAGAAAGGCTCCCCAGGCGTGTTTCCAGATCAGCCAGCCAGTTACCCAGGTTGTCAGCCCTGGCAAAAAACTGAGCGTTGCTTTGTTCCGGGCTGGAAAGACGATCAAGATAACGCTTCAGCGCTGCAATGCCACGACGATATTCTGCCTCCGTTGAAGGAATGGCCCAACTGCCGCTATCAAAGTGGAACTGCGGTTCCGCTATGATCAAATCCGGGTCTTCAGCAGACTGACTCTGGGAACGGCTTATATCCTTTCTCATGGCACGTGACAGGTCACGCAATTGAACCAGCACGCCAAATTCCCAGCTGGGCTGGTTGTCCAGCCATATCCCCGGAGGGAATATATCGTTGGAAAGATAGCCGCCAGGCTTGTTCAAAAGCGTTTCGGCTATGCGAATCATGGTTACGGTTGTAGCAAAGCCTGTTACCGGTTCCCGCTGCATCTCATTGGCTACCGCCCGGGTGTGCTCACGCACAGAGAATGTCTCGGGCTCACTACTCCAATAAATCCCCAGTACCACTGTCACCAATAGATAGACCAACAAGACCAACGCTACGAATTTCCCAATGACACCGGAATTGCCAAAATAATCCTGGGCGTCCTCTTTCTTGTCTCTGAAATACTGTCTGAATTTGCCTGGCATATTACATTAAGCCCCTTGTCTGTTAATTGACTGTGCAAATGGTCTGTATGGATCCTAACCTATGGTGCCGCCTATATACACACCACAGAATTCACAAACAATTACATGGTGCAACTTACACCGACAACTCTAAACACTATAGACTCCAAAAACAGACTAAAGTTGGGCAAACGTCCGTATAGTAGCCGCAAAGGACGGCCCATGATTGGAAGAGGCAGCCCAGATAAGAATGAGCGACGCAAGCCAGAAAGAAAAACTCAGGCAGCACTTTGCACGCCGTGTGACAACGCAAGCCCGGGTTGTACTCGACACTTGGCAGAACATCCACACCAGCAGCGGATCCTTTCCCGCGCATCGTGAAGAACTTCTGTCCGCGTCTGACAAGCTGGTACGTTATGCACAACGATTTGAAATGTCAGACCATGCCAATGCGGGCACTAAGATTCTCGAAGCTCTAAGCAGCTGGTCACCTGAGACGGCGCCGGGCGACGCTACCCATCAAAAGCTCCAGGATGCATTTGATGCGCTCGCCCGAAATACCCTCAGGCGCAACGATCACCACAACGCAGAAGCCCCTCACCAGTTCCGACGTACTCCGGTATATATCGCGCTCGACAATGCCGAGATGGCCAGCAGACTGATTCGCCAGCTGGAGTACTTTGGCTTCCGTGCTGCAGCCTTTGATTCTGCAAAGGAACTGATCGACGCCTGCGCCCTGCACAAGCCAGAAACCATCCTTATGGATGTAAATTTTGGAAACGGCGGGAATACCGGCATAGCCACGATAGAACACCTTCAGGAACGGCACGACACACCGGTCCCGATTATTTTTATGAGCGATGAGGACGGCACTATACAAACCCGCCTCCGCGCCTCCCGCTGTGGCGGGGAGGAGTTCTTCTACCCGGCTGTAGATCCGGGCCAGCTCATAGAAAAGATTGAAACCTATACCCACAGCAACACCGTGGAACCCTATCGGGTACTGGTTCTGGATGACTCCAGAGCACAAGCAAAATTCATGGAAACGGTTCTCAAAAAAGCGGGTATGACCGCCCATATCATTACCGACCCCATGGAAATCATTCACGCACTGGACACTTTCTCGCCGGAAATCATCATCCTCGATATGTATATGCCCGGCTGCACCGGCATGGAGATTGCGCGGGTGATCCGTCAGCAGGATCGGTTTCACAGCGTGCCAATCATCTACCTGTCAGGAGAGGAGGATGTCACCAAACAGCTGCACGCCATGAGCCTGGGCGGCGACGACTTCCTGACCAAGCCCGTAGACCCCAAGCATTTGATTGCAACTCTCCATAACCGTGGCCGCCGCGCCCGCTCACTCCTGGCACTGATGATTCGCGACAGCCTCACCGGGCTGTACAACCACACCCACACACTGCATTTGCTTGATCAGGAAATCGTACGTGCACAGCAAAAGGGCCAATCTCTGTGCTTTGCGATGATCGACATTGACTTCTTTAAACAGGTAAATGATACCTACGGACACCCCATCGGCGACCGCGTTATACGCAGCCTTTCAATGTTTCTCAAACAACGTCTGCGTAAAACCGACCATATTGGCCGCTTCGGTGGCGAAGAGTTCGCCATCATTCTTCCAGATACACGGCCAAACGACGCTCGCAATGTTCTCAATGAAATCCGTGAACGCTTTGCAGAACTCCGGCAACCCGCAGGGGGCACAGAGTTTAATGTAACCTTCAGCTGCGGCGTCGCTGCTTGGGATAACGACCCCTCCCACACCTTGTGCGAGCGCGCGGACCGCGCGCTCTATAAATCCAAAGCACTTGGCCGCAATTGCGTCACCCTGGCAGATAGCTGACCAATTGAGCCCCCTGACCGAGCAGTCCTCGCAGGGTGTCCGTATGAAACCATCGTCGTATAGAAGTCCCTCCCTCCGTTAACGACAATGATTAATATCGACAAAACGATCGCACTGCCCCTTCCGACTTTTTTATCGTGACCATTAGCCGGCATAGAGCATTGTCAAAAAGTGTTGATCTGAAGAATAAAAGCACACACCATGGGTGGAAAATGCCGTTATATTCGGTGATCCTGTACATAAAGAGATAAAGGCAGACACAACCATGTCGACAATTCTTGTGCTCCATGGCCCAAACCTCAATATGCTTGGCACCCGCGAGCCAGAGGTTTATGGCCACGAGACACTGGCAGATATTGATGACCGGTTGCGCCAGCAGGCCACGCAGGAAGGCCACCATCTGTTGCACCTGCAATCAAACGCCGAATACGAACTGATTGAGCGGGTTCACGAAGCGCGGGCTGAAGGCGTGGATTTCATCATTATTAATCCCGCCGCATTTACCCACACCAGCGTTGCCCTGCGGGATGCAATACTGGCCTCGGAAATTCCGTTCATAGAAGTACATCTTTCCAACGTGCATGCGCGGGAAGCCTTCCGCCATCATTCGTATTTTTCTGATATCGCCGAAGGCGTTATCTGCGGATTAGGCAGCCAAGGGTACGAACTCGCCCTTCAGGCTGCCCTGCAAAAAATTCACCGATAGACCTGATAAAACGGGATTGGACTGACTATGGATATTCGCAAAATCAAGAAACTGATCGAACTGCTCGAAGAATCTGACGTCGAAGAGCTTGAGATTCACGAAGGCGATGACTCAGTACGCATCTCACGTCGAAGCGAACAGGCTTCGGGCACACAATTTATCAGCGCCTACGCACCGCCACCGACACAGTACGCTCCGGCCCCGGAAACACCCGGACCCGTCGCACAAGAAGACAGCACCACGCAAGCTTCGTTTGACGGTCATGCCTTGCGCTCACCCATGGTTGGAACCTTCTACCGGGCGCCATCTCCCTCTGCAGACGTGTTTGTTGAGGTTGGCCAAAAGGTAAAAGCCGGCGATGTAGTCTGCATTGTTGAGGCCATGAAAATGATGAACCAGATTGAAGCCGACAAGAGCGGTACGGTGACTGAAATCCTGGTTGAAAACGGTCAGCCTGTAGAGTTTGACCAGCCTCTGTTAATCATTTCCTGAACCGGGTGATAGCTACTCATGGCCATGTTAGAAAAAGTTCTGATCGCAAACCGGGGTGAAATCGCCCTCCGGATCCTGCGTGCCTGCAAGGAGCTCGGCATAAAAACCGTCGCGGTACACTCACAGGTTGACCGCGACCTGATGCACGTGCGCCTGGCCGACGAATCTGTCTGTATCGGCCCCAACAGCCCTCTGGAAAGTTACCTGAATATTCCGGCGATTATCAGCGCCGCCGAAGTAACAGATTCCGTGGGTATACATCCGGGCTACGGCTTTCTTGCGGAAAATGCCGACTTCGCGGAACAGGTCGAGAAAAGCGGCTTCCGTTTTATCGGACCCAAAGCCGAGACCATCCGCCTGATGGGCAACAAGGTATCCGCCATTAACGCGATGATTCGCTCTGGCGTTCCTACTGTGCCCGGTTCGGACGGCCCGCTCACCGAAGACGACGACCGCACGTTGGAAGTCGCTCGCAAAATCGGCTACCCGGTAATGATCAAGGCAGCCTCGGGCGGCGGCGGTCGTGGCATGCAGGTGGTTCACTCCGAAGCCGCATTGCTCAAGGCCGTACAGATCACCCAGACCGAGGCCCAGAATGCCTTTGGCGACCCAACGGTTTATCTGGAAAAGTTTCTTGAAACCCCCCGCCATGTTGAAGTTCAGATTCTGGCCGATATGCATGGCAATTGCATTCATCTGGGTGACCGTGACTGCTCGTTCCAGCGCCGTAACCAGAAGGTGATAGAAGAAGCGCCTGCTCCAAATATTGACGCGGAAGCCCGTGAGCGCACTCTGAAAGCCTGTGTAGATGCCTGCAAAGAGATCGGCTATGTCGGTGCCGGCACTTTTGAGTTCCTGTATCAGGACGGCGAATTCTTTTTCATTGAAATGAACACTCGCGTCCAGGTGGAACACCCCATCACGGAAATGGTAACCGGTGTTGATGTTGTTCGGGAGCAGCTGCGTATTGCCAGCGGCCTCCCTCTTCAGTACAAGCAGGAAGATATCCAGATAAGGGGCCATGCAATGGAGTGCCGCATTAATGCAGAAGATCCCGACACGTTCGTACCAAGCCCCGGCAAGGTGAAGTATTTTCACGCCCCCGGTGGTTATGGTGTGCGTGTGGACTCTCACTTGTATAGTGGCTATACGGTTCCGCCGTTTTACGATTCCCTGATTGCCAAACTGATCACTTGGGGCGACGATAGACAGGTAGCTCGCAGGCGCATGAAGATCGCACTGGACGAGTTGCTGGTTGAAGGTATCAAGACCAACCAGCCTCTACATCGGAAACTGATACGCGATGGTGGCTTTAAAACGGTAGACTTCACCATCCACTACCTTGAAAAACTGATGCGGGACTAACCTCCTGCATCATATTGCAGGAAGACCTATGCCCTGGATACAACTTCAGATCCCGGCTGATCCTGAAACAGCGGACCAGCTTGAGGATCTGCTTATGGAAATGGGCGCAGATGCCGTTTCCATGGAAGATGCCGCAGACCAACCTCTTTACGAGCCCGACCCTGGCACCACACCCCTGTGGAGCCAGACGACGGTTACCGGGCTTTTTCAGGCCGACCGTGACATCGAGCAGCTGTGCACAGACGTCCGCGACGCCTGGCACCAGCAAACCCAACAACCACTCACCGACATTGATGTCACCCTGGTGGAAGATAAAGACTGGGAGCGGGCCTGGATGGACGACTTTCAGCCGCTGCAATTCGGCGAGCGCCTTTGGATAGTGCCGAGCTGGCACCAGGCACCGGACCCGAATGCTGCGAACCTGATGCTGGACCCGGGCCTGGCCTTTGGCACCGGCACTCACCCCACAACCGCTCTCTGCCTGGAATGGCTGGATGGAGCAGATGTAAAGGGTAAACAGGTTACCGACTACGGGTGCGGCTCCGGCATACTCGGCCTGGCAGCCTTGTTGTTGGGCGCAAACCATGTTGTCGGAGTAGATACTGACCCTCAAGCCCTGGAAGCAAGCCTGGAAAATGCCCGTCGCAACGGTGTGGATGAGGCCAGGCTGGATCTGTATCTGCCAGGTAGTGAGCCTGACACCAAAGCCGATGTGATGCTGGCGAACATTCTGGCGCAACCCCTGATAGACCTTGCCTCTCATTTGGCTGCGCTAACGAACCCTGGAGGCGACCTGGTGCTTTCGGGCATTCTTTCGTACCAGGCCCGCGAGGTAATGGCGGCCTATGAGCCCTGGTTTATCATGGACGAACCGACACAGCGCGAAGAATGGATACGCCTCACAGGACGGCGCAACGACAGATGACGAAGACTGTCTTAAAGACTAAACTCCCAAACTCCTAGTTCAGTCGCTTTCAGGAACGAAGCATGTCCCAGAGTAGTCTGCAGACCGAATGCCCGAAATGTCATACCCGCTTCCGGGTAACCGATGAGCAACTTGGCATTGCCAGGGGCAAGGTGCGCTGTGGACACTGTATGGATATCTTCAATGCAATTGAACACGAGATAACTGGCACCGCCAGTAGCACGCAAAAAGCACCCTCTGGTGCAGAAGCCCAAAAGCCATCAGAGGGTACCCCACCAGACAAACCCGCCAGCGGCTTTGAAAGCGACTCAACGGAAGACGACTTTATCTTTGCGGACAATCCCGAGGAAGACGCTGCGGAAGGCCGGTATGCCGGTACCAAGCTGACATTCTCGGATGACGAGCTGAGCGACAGCTTTCGTAATTTTGACGACCGGGATACCCCGGCACTCGATCCAGCCGACGACGACAGCCTCTCCGGAGACATTGATGAAAGCTGGGCAGAGGCCATTCTTTCCGAGGACACTGCTCCCACCGAGAAGGCAGAGACCCCGCCGAAAGCAGACTCTCAGCCAGAAGAGGCGCAGCGGGACACGCAAGCTGCACCAAAAGCTCAGCCAGATATTTTGCCTGAGCATGAGGATTCCGGCATAACACCAACAGAAAATTCCAGGGAAGACCAGCAAGACGATACGCAGGGTTTTTTCGCTGATGAACAACCCGACCCCGGCCTTGAATCCTTTGCCACCGACGACCCTGAAGTAAAATCACGTTCTGAACTCCAGCATAAAAGCGAGCCGTTTACGGCAAACGCACTCTTTGGCGACCTCAGACACGACCCGGTATCAACAGGTAGTGGCAAAAAAAGCTGGCTGCGCACGCTGACCTGGTCTCTCATTGTGCTCGGTCTTGTCGGCGCTCTGGTCGCGCAGGTCGTGTGGTTCCAGTTCGATCGGCTGTCGGCAATACCGGAATTGAGGCCATTTTATGAAAAAGGCTGCGAATTGGCGGGTTGTGAACTAAAGCCCCTGATCAACGTTGAAGCCATTCAGAGTCGCAAACTAGTCGTTCGCACCGACCCGAAAAACCGAAACCAGCTGGTGGTGGATGCTGTAATCATCAACCGGGCAAACTTTCAGCAGCCCTTTCCGGCCATTGCACTGACCTTCTCCAACCTCAATGGGGACGTAGTTGCCCACAGCATCTTCACCCCCTCGGATTACCTGGCAGACAAAGCCAAAGAGCTTGATACCATGCCTGTAGAAACCCCTGTTCGCATTGCTATCAGCATCCGCGATCCGGGACGCGATGCAGTAAATTACAATATAGCGTTCCGCCCCTACACGCCCTGAATCTGCCTGCCGCCGGCAACCCGGCAGGCACTTCACACCACACCGTGTAGCACAAATGTCAACCAAAAAGAGTGAAAAATAATCAGCTTTTTCGCTCCCCTGCCCCTTCAATCAAAGTGCCCCCGGCGGTATCATTAGCGCCCTTCGGAGCTGATACCGGTTATTTATTGAACAACCGCATGTTCCGACTTTTGCTCAACCTGCTGTGATACGGATTCAAACCATGTTGCCGACGGCAAAAATCGGGCCGTACACCTTGCCCAATCCGCTGATTGTCGCGCCCATGGCGGGCGTTACAGACCGCCCCTTCCGGCTACTATGCCGAAAAATGGGGGCAGGCCTGGCAGTCTCGGAAATGGTTATCGCAGACAGCAAACTCTGGCATACGCGCAAATCCAGAACCCGCATGGACCATGCCGGGGAGCCAGAGCCAAGATCCGTACAAATCGCCGGCGGCGACCCGGAAATGCTGGCCAATGCAGCAAGGCTCAACGCAGAATCTGGCGCCCAGATTATTGATATCAATATGGGGTGTCCGGCCAAGAAAGTGTGCAACAAGGCCGCTGGTTCAGCGTTGATGAAAGATGAAAGCCTGGTCAGAGATATTCTGAATGCTGTGGTCAGTGCAGTTGATATCCCCGTTACGCTAAAAATGCGTACTGGCTGGGATCAAGACAGTCGTAACGCACTGACCATTGCCCGTATGGCCGAGGATAGCGGCATTCAGGCATTGGCGATTCATGGTCGTACTCGTGCTGACAAATATAAGGGCGATGCCGAGTACGACACTATTGCTCAGGTCAAAGCCAGCGTTGGCATCCCGGTTTTCGCCAATGGCGACATCACATCGCCGGAAAAAGCCCGCATGGTATTAAAGCATACGGGTGCCGATGGCCTGCTTATAGGCCGCGCTGCCCAAGGCAGCCCATGGATCTTCAGGGAAATTCTTCATTTCCTCGAAACCGGCCAGCACCTGCTGGCACCTCCGCTGGACGAAGTAGAAAAGATTTTAAGCGAACACCTGGTCGCCCTGCACAGCTTTTACGGCGAGCTTATGGGCGTGCGTATTGCCAGAAAACACGTGGGCTGGTACTTGCAGACCCACGACCCGGACAAACAGTTCCGCAGTCGCTTCAACGCGCTCGACACCGCGCTGGAGCAGAAAGACAGTATCCGACAGTATTTTTCAGGTTTACGAAATGGAGAGGAATTCGCAGCATGACCGCTGAGACTTTGGTAAATAGCCCACTGAACACCCCGGCCAACGATGATGTTCACCAACTGCAAACAGTGAACAGCAGCGGCAACACCGTTACCCTGCGGGATAACGTTGAAGTGGCCCTGAAAAACTATTTCGCTCAGCTTGATGGCGCCCCCGTAACTGAGGTGTATCAGCTTGTGCTCTCTGAAGTAGAAGCACCGTTACTCGAGCAGGTAATGAAGTACACTCGCAATAACCAGACCAAAGCATCGACCATGCTCGGCCTGAACCGCGGAACCTTGCGCAAAAAACTGAAGCAGTACGGACTGCTATAATCGAGACACCCTGACTTGAAGAGGGCCTCCCGGATACCCTTCGCGAGGCCCTTGTTCGTTCACCCCTAGTGAAGAATGTGACCCCATGGCAAACCAGGCTAATACCCCCGTCCGCCGCGCACTGATCAGTGTCAGTGACAAATCCGGCATCATCGAGTTCGGGCGTGCCCTAGCAGGCCGCGGTATCGAACTGCTCTCCACTGGAGGCACCTTCCGCCTTCTGAAAGACAACAACGTTCCCGTTACTGAAGTCTCTGACTACACCGGGTTCCCGGAAATGATGGACGGCCGGGTAAAAACCCTGCATCCGAAAATCCATGGCGGCATTCTCGGTCGTCGCGGCACTGACGACGCAATCATGGGCGAGCATGGCATCAACCCGATTGATATGGTTGTGGTGAACCTCTACCCGTTCGAATCCACAGTCGCCAACCCGGATTGCGATCTTGCTACCGCAATTGAGAACATCGACATTGGCGGCCCAACCATGGTTCGCGCTGCTGCCAAGAACCACAACGATGTGGCCATTGTGGTTAACGCATCTGACTACAGCCTCGTTCTGCAAGAGCTGGATGACAATAATGGTCAGCTCAGCCACGCCACGCGCTTTGATCTGGCTGTTAAAGCCTTTGAACACACTGCAGGTTACGATGGCGCTATCGCCAACTACCTGGGTGGCCGCACCGCCGATAACGACAACGCCGACTTCCCTCGCACGTTCAATGCCCAGTACGTAAAAGTGCAGGACATGCGTTACGGCGAAAACCCGCACCAGCGTGCTGCCTTCTATGCTGAGCGCGACCCGAAGGAAGCCAGCGTTGCCACGGCAAAGCAGCTTCAGGGTAAAGAACTGTCCTACAACAATGTGGCAGATACTGACGCCGCTCTGGAATGCGTCAAGCCATTTGCAGATCCGGCCTGTGTAATCGTCAAGCACGCAAACCCCTGTGGTGTTGCGATTGGTGCAGACATTCTACAAGCCTATGACCTGGCCTTTGCTACCGACCCCACCTCCGCATTCGGAGGCATCATTGCCTTTAACCGCGAGCTGGATGCACAAACAGCCAAGGCGATTATTGACCGCCAATTTGTTGAAGTGATTATCGCACCAACCATCGCCCCTGAAGCAGTGGAACTGGTTGCCGCCAAAAAGAACGTACGGCTTCTGGCCTGCGGCGAAATAAATGGTGAGCGCGCCAAGTCCATGGACTACAAGCGCGTAACTGGCGGCCTTCTGGTGCAGGATCGCGACCTCGGCATGGTTGCAATGGAAGACGTAAAAGTTGTAACCAACCGCCAGCCCACCGAGCAGGAGCTGAACGACCTGCTGTTTGCCTGGGAAGTGGCCAAGTACGTTAAATCCAATGCTATTGTTTACGCCCGAGCTGGCCGCACCATTGGCGTTGGCGCAGGCCAGATGAGCCGCGTGTACAGCGCCCGGATTGCAGGCATAAAAGCTGCCGACGAAAACCTGGAAGTGAAAGGTTCGGTTATGGCTTCAGATGCCTTCTTCCCCTTCCGGGATGGCATTGATGCCGCCGCCGAAGCTGGCATTACTGCTGTAATTCAGCCCGGTGGTTCCATGCGGGATCAGGAAGTGATTGACGCTGCTAATGAGCACGGCATTGCCATGGTGTTCACGGGAATGCGTCACTTCCGGCACTGACGAAAACTCTTTTATAAAAGTACAGGGCAACGAGATATGAATATTCTGGTAATCGGCAGCGGCGGGCGCGAACACGCTCTGGCCTGGAAGGCAGCCCAGTCTCCGGATGCGGATACGGTTTTTGTAGCTCCAGGCAATGCGGGCACCGCCCACGAGCCGGGTGTTGAAAACGTCAACATAGATGTGCTGGATATTGAAGGCCTGGCTAAATTTGCGTCCGAGAACAGCGTTGGCCTGACCATCGTTGGCCCCGAAGCCCCCTTGGTGGCCGGTATTGTGGATCTTTTTGAAGAGCGCGGTCTACGCGTATTCGGCCCCAGCGCCGACGCAGCTCAGCTCGAAGGCTCGAAAGCCTTCACCAAGGATTTCCTGGCTCGCCAGAAAATCCCCACCGCAGGCTACGGCAATTTTACCAACGTAGACGAAGCCCTCGCTTACGTTCGCAAACAGGGTGCCCCGATTGTGGTCAAGGCCGACGGCCTTGCTGCAGGCAAAGGCGTTATCGTAGCAATGACCCTTGAAGAGGCCGAAAACGCCATCCGTGACATGCTGGCAGGCAACGCATTTGGCGAGGCAGGCAGCCGTGTCGTGGTTGAGGAGTTTCTTGACGGCGAAGAGGCAAGCTTCATTGTGATGGTCGACGGGGAAAACATTCTGCCCATGGCCACCTCACAGGATCATAAGCGCGTAGGCGACGGCGACACCGGCCCGAACACTGGCGGCATGGGTGCATACTCTCCTGCGCCTGTGGTAACCCCTGAAGTGCACAAGCGCATTATGGATGAGGTTATCTACCCAACTGTGCGTGGCATGGCTGCAGAAGGTTTGCCATACAAAGGTTTCCTGTACGCTGGTCTGATGATAGACGCCACCGGCGCGCCTAAAGTGATCGAATTCAACTGCCGCTTTGGTGACCCGGAAACCCAGCCGATCCTGTTACGCATGAAATCGGACATTGTTGCCCTGTGCCAGGCCGCTATCGACGGCAAACTGGATGAGTGCAGCTCGGATTGGGATGAGCGCGCAGCTGTCGGCATAGTGCTGGCTGCAGGCGGCTACCCTGGTGACTATAACAAGGGCGACGTTATTTCCGGCTTGCCAGAAACCGAAACCGAAGGTGAGAAGGCATTCCATGCTGGAACCAGCCTGGGGCAAGATGGCGCTGAGGTCGTCACTAATGGTGGCAGGGTACTTTGTGCAACGGCTCTGGGCAATAGTGTTACCGAAGCCCAGAAGAAGGCATACGCACTAGCGGACAAGATTCGCTGGAATGGCGTGTTTTATCGTAAAGACATTGCCTACCGAGCCATTGCCCGGGAAAAATCGTAACGACGCTCTGCAAGAAGAAGCCCGGCCAATGACCGGGCTTTTTTTATGGCGTAATCTAACGGCATTCGCCCCGCCGATTTACAAATCAAATAGCCAGGAACCGCCAAAAATGCTGCACAAATCCCCCTTTACTGTTGTGCTCTTGATTGTAACTATGCTGTTAGCAAGTGCTTGCTCTCGCCATAGCATTTATGAAACAGCCATTAAATTTGAACGCTCCAGTGCTGGCCTTGAAACCTCCAGCATCCAGGTGGGCGACCTAACCATTGCTTACCTGAAAAACTCCGATGCCAATGACGGCGACACCATAGTTCTGGTGCATGGATTCGGCGCCAACAAAGACAACTGGACCCGTCTTGCACGGGAACTCACCGATGACTTTAATGTTTACGCGGTCGACCTTCCGGGGCACGGCGAGAGCAGCAAGCCGCTGGATTTGGGGTACAGCCTGGCAGATCAGGTCGGCCACCTTTCCCGCATTCTTGAGGCTTTAGGCATCAAAGAAATGCACATGATGGGCAACTCTATGGGCGGCGGTATCACAGCCCTCTATGCAGCAACCTACCCGGATCAAATCAAAAGTGCCGTACTGTTCAATCCCGCCGGTATTCTGGAGTATGAAAACGATATGGTCGGCCTGGTGCTCGCGGGCGACAACCCACTCATTCCGAGCCAACCGGGAGATTTTGAGCGACTGATGGATTTCGCCCTGGAGAAAAGGCCCTTCGTGCCCTGGCCGATTCTGGGCGTGCTGGAAGAAAAAGCCATCGCCAACCAAGCGGTAAACAAAGTCATCTTTGATGCTATCGCAGACCCGGATTTCGAGCCGTTATTTCGATCCACCATCAAGGACATTGAAGACCCGTTGCTTATCGTCTGGGGCAAAGAAGACCGCATCCTTGACTACCGCAATGGGCCAGTTTTTCAGGAGACCATTCCAGGCTCGCAGTTGGTTATCCTGGACGGGATCGGCCATGCACCGATGATCGAGACTCCAGAAGAGTCTGCACAACTGTTCCTGGAGTTTGCCAAACCTCTTATCTCAAAGGCCAACTGAGGCCTCAAGCAACAAGTTATGCCGTTGTAGTCTTCAACGACCAGGGAAAACAAGGTAGCCTTACCTGTAAAGCTGATTTGTTTTCCCTGTCCTCTTAAAGAACCTCTCATGCCTGAAGCTATCTGGATTTCTTTTGCATTCGGTCTCGGCCTTCTGATAAAAGGTGTAGGTTTGCCGCCACTAGTTGGTTATTTGGCTGCAGGCTTTGTACTGAGCGGCCTTTCCGCCAGCCCGTATACCAGTATTTCCGCTGAGCCTACGGCCGTACTTGCCCACATAGCCCATCTGGGCGTGCTACTGATGCTGTTTACGATAGGGCTCAAACTAAAGCTCAGGTCTGTTATCAGCCCAGAAGTGATTGGCGGCAGTCTGCTGCACTTTTCCATCACCTGCTTTGTGTTTACACCAGGTCTCTACCTGCTTATGGACATAAGTTGGTACGTGGCGTTCATGCTGGCCGTTGCACTGTCCTTCTCCTCTACTGTGCTGGCGGCCAAGGTACTCGATAACAAGCGTGAACTTCGAGCATTTCATGGCAGGGTGGCCATTGGCATCCTGATCATGCAGGACTTGATTGCGCTACTTGTAATGAGCCTGGCGGCAGGGAAAGCGCCTTCAGAATGGGCTTTGATTGTTTTCGGTTTGCCGCTGCTGAGGCCACTGCTATACAAACTGCTGGATGTCAGTGGCCACGACGAACTTCTGGTTCTTTTAGGCATGCTGCTGGCGCTGGTGCTTGGGGGGCTGGGCTTTGAAGCCGTCGGCCTCAGCTCCGAGTTGGGTGCCTTGGTGTTTGGTGCCATTCTGGCAAATCACCCCCGTAGCCAGGAGTTGGCAAAATCACTGTGGAGTGTGAAAGAGATCTTTCTGGTCGGTTTCTTTCTGCAAATTGGTATAGGCGGCCTGCCTGATACCAATGCCATTGTTTTTGCTGTGGTGGCCGCTCTGGTGCTGCCTCTAAAAGGCATTCTGTTCTTCTTCCTGATGCTGTTGTTCCGCCTGCGCGCCCGCAGTGGTTTTTTAACCGCGCTGGCACTTACAAACTACAGTGAATTCGGGCTAATCGTCGCTAGTATTGCCCTACCCGAGTGGCTGGTGCCCCTGGCCATCACGGTTGCCCTGTCCTTCCTGATTTCTGCACCCCTGAACCGGCTCGCCCACCCGCTGTATGACTGGTTGAGCCATAGGCTTGTGCCCTTTGAGAGCAAACAGCGTCACCCTGACGAGCTACCTGTCTCCTTGGGCGATACCCGCGTTCTTGTTATGGGCATGGGGCGAACCGGCACGGCTGCCTATGACTGGCTACAAACTACTGAGGCCAGGCTAATGGGGTTGGATTCCGATCTTGCAAAAGTTATGCGACACCAGAAGCAGGGACGCAACGTGGTCTATGCGGACGCTGAAGACAAAACCTTTTGGGAAGCACTCCACAAGCCATCCCTGGATGCAGTCATCCTAGCTATGAGCGACATTGAGGCAAAGCTCATCGCAGCGAAAAAGTTACGAAAATACGGCTTTACTGGCTACATAGTTGCGCACAGCATGTTTGAAGATGAGGCCAAGATCATCCGCGAAGCTGGCGCTGATGAAGCTTACCTGACCATGAGCGAAACCGGTGTCGCTCTGGCCAGCCACCTTCTGGAAAAATGCCCGGGCGCTCCCAAACTGGCATCAGAAAAGGCAAGCTAAGCTCAGCTTCCGGCCACAGCGCATGTCCGGAAGCCAGTGAATACGTCGTTTCTCTGGGGCAGGTACGCCTGGCGGTAAGTGCCACGAATCAAACTGGATGATGTGGCACAGCTGCCCCCACGACTAACCTTGTGATCGCCGAACTGAAGCGTGGACATGAACGGATACATGTCTGTGCGAAAGCCGTCATAAGGGAGAAACTGGCTGCTGGTCCACTCC
Source organism: Marinobacter salexigens (assembly GCF_002806945.1). Taxonomy (GTDB): domain Bacteria; phylum Pseudomonadota; class Gammaproteobacteria; order Pseudomonadales; family Oleiphilaceae; genus Marinobacter; species Marinobacter salexigens. The sequence goes on along the minus strand of NZ_NIHC01000001.1, from coordinate 347,386 downwards.
CACACGGTGCCTATCATCTGGCGGCAACCGAAGGGACTGGCGCCTTCCGGATAGTCGATTACGGGGTTTTGTGCCATGCCGCTGGCGTTCATATCGGCATGCTTGGCCGTCGGCTGCTCGTTACCCCAAGGGAATCTACGGAATGCCTCACCTTTGCGGTTGCCAAGCGCCGCCACTTCCCACTCCTGCTCTGTTGGCAGGCGCCGCCCTGCCCAACAGCAGTATGCTTCCGCCTCCCAATAGCTGATATGGGTTACCGGCGCATCCGGGTTCAGTATCTGCCATTGATCAAATAACCGCTCTTGCCACTGGCCTTCATAATGGCGCCAGTATAACGGGTGCTTTGGAGCTTGCCGTATGGGCTCAGCCAAACACTGAGCCAGTGCCACGTCGGTTTCCGTTCGCAACCATTTCTGCCCCCCAAACGACCAAAGATCCGGTTTCTCATAGCCGCTGTCTTCCACAAACGCCATAAACTCCCGGTTGCTGACCAGATATCTGGAAATCGAAAATTCACTGAGATTCACAGCATATCGGGGTTTTTCAGCATCGAAAGCAAAATCCCCGGCGGCATACTGGTCCGAGTCCCCCGGCATACCAATCAGCCAATCGCCGGCGGGAACAATGGTATCCGTTGGCAGTGAACCGGGCTGCTTCTCACCCGGCGCCGGGCGCCCAAAATCGGCTCCCGGCGGTGGCTCGTATCCAACCGTCTGGCGGCACCACACCAGTGACTCTATGTGCATATTCTGGTGAAAGATCGCATAGCGATACAGGTAGAGTTCGCAGTCTGTCAGCGGTTCGCACTCAATGCGCTGCGCCATTTTGTCGTAAACGTGATCGAAATAAGCGAGTGTTTTTTTCAGGCCTGGAAACAGATCCCGGCGCCAGCGATCCTGGTGATCAATGTGGAAGGAATCCCACAAGTCGTCCATGGACGGATCAAAGCTGGCATCGCCGTCCAAGAGATTAAACACGAACACTTCATAGAAGAAAGCAGCGTGGCCCATTTCCCAAAGCGGTGGGTTGACCCCCGGGTGGTAAGGCACTTCAAGCTGGTGTTCAGCCAATGACGTTATGAGCTCTCGCGTTCGTTTGCGTGTGCTCGCAAGCGCCGCCAGCAATTCCGCCTTGTGCATCTGCTCAGCTTCCATCGTGGTTCCTCAAACTTGATTCATGTTCACACTGTCAGGTCCAGACCAGCATGATGACTGGCACTGCAACGACCGTAACCACAAGTGTCAGGGGCAAACCCAACCGCCAGTAATCGCCAAACTCGTAGCCGCCCGGCTCCATGACCAGTGCGTTGGACTGGTGGCCTATAGGTGTCAGGAACGCACAGGACGCGCCCACGGCTACTGCCATCAACACTGCATCGGCAGACACTTGCAGCTCACTGGCCAGGCTCAGTGCTATGGGCGCAACCACAATGGCCGCTGCTGCGTTATTTACTACGTTGGACAACAGCGTTGTGGCCACAAGTATCATGGCCAATATAGAAGCAACCGAAAGATTCTCGCCCAACACGAGCATTTGTGTGGCGATCAATCCGGCTCCTCCCGTTGTTTCCATAGCCTGGCCAACAGGTATCATGGCCGCCAATAACACAACCACAGACCAGTCAATCGATTTGTAGGCTTCGGCCGCGGACAAGAGTTTTACCAACACCATCGCAACCGCTCCGGCCACCAGCGCAACGGGCGCCGAAAGCAGGCCTGAAACAATAGCAACAATGCTGGCCAGAAAAATGCCGAAGGCCATCGCCGTATTGCGTGGAGAGCCGAGCCGCAAGCCTCGCTCTGCAAGCGGCAAACAACCTAGCTCTGCCAGGGTGCCACCCAAGGAATCCTCAAAGCCCTGCACCAGCAAGATATCGCCTGCATTAAAGCGTATATCGCCCAAGCGCCGTTTTAAGCGAACGCCCAAACGGGCCACCGCCACAATATTAATCCGGTAACGCTCCCGTAACTGCAATCGATTGGCGGTTTGCCCAACCAGGGAAGATTCGGGTGCTATAACCGCTTCCACTAAATGAAACTCACCTTTAGCTATACGTACCGTGCTTTTATTATCATCTTCCAAGCTGTCTTCGCTAACGATGCCGCTCGAAGACCCGTCAGCTGTCTTTTCACTATCGTTTTCTGTTTCCTTTTCGTCGATAGCCTGATGTGCAAGTTCGAGCCCTGTCTTATCAAGAAATGTTTGCAGGCTTTCGGTATCAGCCTCAACCAGCAAAACATCGCCCTCTCGCATTATTTTGTAGGTAGACGGTACTGCCTGGCGCTTGTCACCTCGAATCAGGGCAAGAACGACAATATCCGGCTCTTCTCCGGCCCCGGTGATCAAACTGTGCAAAGTTGACCCAGCATGGGAAGAGTCCTCAGGGATGCGCAACTCTGTAACGTACTCCCCGACGCTGAACAGTTTGCTGTTAGCTGAGCGTTCCTCGCGACGGGGCGTGAGCCGCCAACCAATCAGCGTAATAAAGGCAATGCCGGCAAGTGTAACCGCCACGCCAACCGGAGCAAAATCAAACAACCCGAAGGTTCCGCCTTCTCGATAGGAGGCAATAATGATATTGGGTGGCGTACCTATGAGGGTCATAGTGCCGCCCAGAAGTGATCCAAAGGCCAATGGCATCAGCAGCAGCGAAGGTGAGCGCCCCGCTTCCCGTGACATCCAGATGGCAACTGGCATCAGTAACGCGAGCGCACCAACGTTGTTGATAAAACCAGAGCAAAGCGCCACCACGCCGGTGAGGGTAAGCACCTGAAGGGTCGGGCGATGGCCAATCTTTCCAAGCAGGCGCGCGAAGTTATCCACCACGCCACCATTCACCAGCCCCTGACTGATCACGAGCACGGCCGCTACGGTGATCACGGCCGGATGACCAAAGCCAGCAAACAACTCCTCTGTTGGAACCAGTCCGGTAATGGCGACCGCAAGCAAGGCAAGCATGGCCACTACATCAAAGCGCACGCGGTTCCACACAAACATGGCTAGCGTGATTCCGAGCACTGCAAACACAATGCCCTGCTCGATACTCAAGGGCTATCTCCTGTTACTGGCCAAGTACCAGAATATAACAAAGCCGGAGCAAAGTAGCCCCGGCACAGGCTCTCGGGCGAACACAAACACCCCGAACCTGTCAGTCTTTCTTACAGTTTCACAAAACACATGCTGCACACGATTCGCAAGCGACTGTATAACCAACCGTAAATTCCGTTTGGTACATAACCTGCCTGTAAAAATGAAAATCATGGCTGATGGAAACAGTCATAGGGGGTCACACAGGACAGTGACCGGATTCTGCGCAGTACCGGTTATTTAGCATAATCCTGAACGACTGGCAGTCCCATTTCCGAGGCATCACTCCCGTGGAGGTTTGCCATGGTGGAAAAGCGACCGCTTGTTTGGTTGTCAGCGGCACACAGTAACACCTGCCTGCGAAAGGAACTGGAAGCAAACTGGAATCTGATCGATTTCAATCTTGACGAACCGGTCCCCCTTTTCGCCTGTGCCCCGGACGGGGCAAAAGTTGGCGTGCTGGAATTCCCAAGCCAGCCAGAAGAAAACATGCCTTGGCCGGGAAGCTGGCTTGAAATGCTGGGCCTGGAATACTGGGTTGCCATTGCCCCAGAGGTACCTGTCAGCGGAACCCGTGCTGCACGTCTCATTGTTCGTTACTGCTCCGATTTCCATACATTGCCTGTGGACTATAAGCGCATCAACTCGGTGCTCGGTCACCTGTGGGGTATGGCGGAGATTCTGGAGCCTGCCAGCAGGCTGGCCCATGATGATTATCAGAATCTTGCGCTGCAGGGAGACTCTCAAGCTATTCAGAATGTGCGCAGCCTGCTCCGTCGTTTTGCGACAACCCTGGAGCCTGTGCTGATTTCCGGTGAAAGCAGCACAGGAAAGGAGGCCGCTGCCCGCTACCTGCATTCACACTCCACTCGTGCGGCAGGCCCGCTGGTGACAATTAACTGCGCAGCCCTGCCCGCCACTCTCACCCAGAGCGAGCTGTTCGGCTATGAAAAAGGTGCTTTCACCAGTGCTCTCAGTTCACGCCAGGGGCGCCTTGAACAGGCAAATGGAGGCACCCTGGTATTTTCTGGCATTAACGAACTACAACTCGAGCAACAGTCTGCAATCCTGCGTTTTCTTCAGGAGGGCTCGGTTGAACGTGTGGGGGGCTGCGCCCAGATACCGGTTGACTGCCGCATTATTGCTACTACAAGCGAATCCTTACCTGACTTGGTTGCACTCGGGCGTTTTCGAAGCGATGTGTACTTCCGGCTCGGCAGTCTTGAAATAAGGCTCCCTCCCTTAAAAGATCGGCGAGAGGACATATTGATTCTGGCCCGCGGTTTGCTGGAAGCATCCGCTCACGGTTCTGAGCCAAAGCAGTTAAGCAAAGGTGCGAACCTGAGCCTGCTTAACCACTCTTGGCCAGGCAACCTCCAGGAGTTGCAGAACCGTCTGCGCCAGGGGTGGCTGCTAAGCGACCAGCCTGTTATCGAGGCTTTTGATCTTGGGCTCGGCCTGCCCGGGTCAGGCGCTGAGGCACACACAAACCTGAGCCTCAAAGAGTTTCGTGATAATGCCGACCGGCAGGCGCTGCAGTGCAGCCTCCAACTTGCGGACTACAACATGTCTGAGGCCGCACGACTCCTGAAAATATCGCGAGCATCCCTTTACCGACTCCTGGAAAAGCACAACTCGAACCCGCTGAGCCGTGCCCCTCGACAAAACCCGGACCAGAAGGAAGATTTACCATGAGAAATCATAGCCCTCTGCTATTCACCATCAGCCTGACCCTGATTCCTGCAACTGCCATGGCGAAACCGGAGCAGGATGCTGTCTACAATGATCCAGACCAAACTGAACAAGAGAGCGAACACGCCTCAGACATTGCCTCAATTACGGCTGACCGGGGTATTGTGACCCGGCCCGGCCGTTTCACCATTGAGCCATCGTTGTCCTACGCTCACAGCACCTCCACTCTGGTGGCGATTGAAGGTTATACCGTCATTCCCGCGTTGGTGATAGGTCTGATCAACATATCCGAGGTGCAGCGGGATACATTTGTGGGCGCCATTTCGCTGAAATACGGCTTCACCAGCCGCTGGGAAGCCGCTGTACGTGTGCCCTATCTGAGTATCAGCGAAAACATTCGTGAGCGGGACGTTTTTTCTGGCTCGCCAGTGGATAATTTGCGGGAGTCTTCTGGCGACGGTCTGGGCGATGTTGAGCTATCTACCCGCTATCAGCTTAACGACGGGGTAGAGGGCTGGCCCTATATTATCGGCTTGTTTCGAGTGAAAGGCCCTACCGGTAAAAGCCCCTACGACGTAGAGCAAACAACGCTGTTTGCCGACGATGGCACCCCCATTGGCGTTACTCTGAAAGAACGCCCGACCGGCTCGGGATTCTGGTCATTCGAACCCGGTTTTTCGTTTATTTACCCGTCCGATCCTGCGGTTCTGTTTGGCAATTTAAGCTATGTGTTCACTCTCAAAGAAGAGCAGGGATTTGCCAACGGCGGTACTGTTGATCCGGGAGACGTCATTCGTTTCGGTTTCGGAATGGGCTTCGCCTTCAACCCGCGCACTTCTTTCAGCCTGGGGTACGACCACTCGGTAATCGGAGAGACATCGTTTGAGCACGGCAACAATCAGTTTGACGCTACATTTGATCGCATCCACGTGGGTTCACTGTCTTTTGGTTTGGCCCACCGGCTAACGAACAGCACTACGCTGAACGTATCTGTTAGCATTGGAGTAACTGAAAGTGCACCCAACAGCGAAATTACCCTGAAGCTGCCGTTCAACCTTTAGCATCCATCAAGATCAAGGTGCGGCTGTTTGCCTGGAACTGCCCTCAACGAACCGGCAGCGACAGCAGAGAGTCATGAATATTTTGGGGCAGGCGCCCGGTCTGGCCCAGGTTGTTCAATTCAATGTTCAGTTGCTGCATATTCTGGATAACCGCGCCGTCAACATTATTCTGGATTAACGTCATCCAGCTACCACTGCTGAGCACCCCGCTGGTTATAAGTGTACCCTCACCAGCACGACTGACATCCCCCAGTACCGGCATATTTTCAAGAGCGTGAGCATAGCTGTTTACATCACCGATATCGGGTATGCGCCAGCTATTAATCACCTGCAGGTCGCCGTTCACTGACACTCTCTGCTCCAGGCCAATAGCAATTTCAAACCGGTCAAGAAAAAATCCGCCGCGTCTTTGCGCCAACTCCGCATCGGTCAGCGCCGCCGTGCTCCAGTCTGCTGCATAGGCAACGCCAGCTGACAGAGCGAAACTCAACGCCAGCGCCAACCTGATTGATTTGACAGCCAAATATAGGCAGATCGCCATAGGGCTCACCACTCTGTCATCGTCGGCCAATGGGGCAATGTATGCGCCAATGGCGGTGCGTCCTGGAGGTGATTCAACGGCGCGGTTGCAATTGATGGTGGCCAGGCCCCATCCGTAATAAACGCTTTACGCCCTTGCCTCAGGTGGCTGCGTATAACAAACGCCGTGCCATCCCAATATTGTTCGAACTTCGACCGTGGATACACTTTCATTCCTCGCGCAGGATCTCCAACCAACACTTCGTCGGCAGAGATACCCTTGATCAGGACAAAATGTCGGTAACCATCCAGAGTGACCAAGGCAATCACCGGCAGCCGAACCTCTTTGCGTAATCCTGCCAAAGGCAGACGGAAGCCATCGGCCTGATAACCTTCACTCTCCAGATAGTGCTTCATGTCCAGCATAGAAAAACCTTCACGCCGCACTTTCTCCGGATCTGCCAAGGCGAACATGCCGCTGAAGACTTCTTCTTCGGACACCTCAAACTGATAGTGAAAGGTCAGCAAGGATGCGATTGCGGCAGAGCCACAGCTAAAGTCGTACTGCTGGCGAAACACCGAACTGTATTTACGCGCCTGAAAACTTTCGACAGCCACCTCAAGGCCGCCAGTAAAACCCGGGATCATCACGCGACCAGCATCAGCCACAGGGCTGATAACCAGCAGCATAGTCGCTAATATCGCGGTAATGCCTGCACCACCGGCCATAGCCCGTCTCCCGTTATCGGTTGATAAGTACGTTGATCTGGGTTGTGTCCTGAATAACCACCTGATTACCCGAATTCTGGATAACTGTGGCTACGCCATTCATATTCTGGAAAGCACCTCCACTGACCAGGTTATCACCTGTTATTACCTGTCCTGACAGCAGGTTATCGCTGACATTGGCGTTCTGGTCGCTATTGTTCATTTGCCACTGCAGTGAAACCCCCTGACGACCGCTTGCCTCGTTCAGCTGTTGCGCCGTCAGCGCAGACTGCTGCAACCAGGCTTCGTCAGTATTGGCAGTCTCACCCTGCGCGACCGCTGCGCTCGCCAACAACGCCAAACCCACCATATAAGTGCAGCAGCCAGCAATAAAGCCACGTTTGACTTGGTAAAGGTTGTTGTCCATCCCATGCCTCCAGGGCTTAAGCAGGCTGCCAGGAACTGGCAGCCTGCACCTATTGCCTAGTTACTGGGAACCACCACCGCTGCCTGTGGTCAGGTTAGACATGACACTGACGTTAGCCTGGGTAACGCTACCTGTACCGACGTTCTGGGCAAATGCACCCACACCGGTGAAGTTCGCAGAACCGCCGTCAATGGCGTTGCTGTTGCTCATGCTGGTATAGGACCCGTCGCCAAGCGCATCACCATAAGTGACGGCTACGCCGCTGACGGTACCATTGAGATCCGCGCTATTGAGGAATGCATCCACTGACAGGTTGAGCGTTTGAGTGCTGCTATCCGACGAATCGTTGTAGGAACCAGCAATGCTGTGATCCGACTCATCGTTATATGAGTCGTTGGTGCTGTTATCGGAATTATCGGAATTATCCGAGTTATCAGAATTATCCGAGTTATCAGAGTTATCTGAGTTATCCGGATTGCCGCTGTCGGCGATCTTGAATGCATCGTTCACATTGGTGCTGTTGTCTGAGTTGTCCGAGTTGTCGCTGTTATCGGAATTGTCGGAGTTATCCGAGTTATCGCTGTTATCGGAGTTGTCCGACATGTTGTTTCCAGTGTCAGCAATCTTGAACGAATCGTTGACATTGGTGCTGTTGTCCGAGCTATCGGAGTTATCGGAGTTGTCGGAATTGTCGGAAGCATCGGAGTTATCCGAGTTGTCCGAAGCATTGGTATTGCCACTGTCAGCAACTTTGAACGAGTCACTCACATTGGCGCTGTTATCTGAGTTGTCGGAGTTATCCGAGTTATCCGAGTTATCAGAAGCATCGGAGTTGTCGGAGTTGTCATTGCCACTGTCCGCTATTTTGAACGAATCGGTGGCGTTGGCGCTGTTGTCTGAGTTATCCGAGTTATCCGAAGCATCGGAGTTGTCGGAATTATCATTCCCACTGTCCGCTATTTTGAACGAATCGGTGGCGTTGGCACTGTTATCTGAGTTGTCGGAGTTATCCGAGTTATCCGAGTTATCCGAAGCATCGGAGTTGTCGGAATTATCATTCCCACTGTCCGCTATTTTGAACGAATCGGTGGCGTTGGCGCTGTTATCGGAGGCATCGGAATTATCGGAGTTGTCTGAATTGTCCGAAGTATCCGTATAGTTCGAGTTGTCATTCCCCGAATCAGTATTTCCGGAATTGTCATTATTGGCGGCCGAGGTGTTATCCGCATTGGTATTCGGATCCCCATCTCCGCCCTGCTGAGCATAAGCAAAGCCGGTCACACCCAAACTCATAGCGATAGCGGCTGCTAGCAATCCTTTTCGAGTATTCATGATGACGTTTCCTTCTAAGTTATTGGCTTTTTAAGGAATCCGACCCAACCCGCTAGCCTCCGGGTAAGCCAAGGTCCAGACCCACAAGACAACGAATGCGATTCCCGTGCCAGCACAGGCCAACTAAACTTAAACTATTATTTTTAAAAGCGTTTATTTGGATAAAGTTAAAGCAGGAAGAGCTTGCGAAGTCAGAAACTGTTTCAAGGATGAAACAGTGCGGAAGAAGAAAAAGTGGTGAACCGAAGGTTTGTTCGCGGTTTCAGGTAGATACACGAAACCCGTAGTGTAAAAAAAAGAAAACCCCGCTAACTGTCTCCAGTTGCGAGGTTTTATTCTCCCGGAACAAGTCCGGGAGCGGGAGACTATTTACCGTTCAATTAACCGAACTGGTTCATAGTATTGTCTTCACCACCGGCTTTCAGCGCAGCATCACCTGCGAAGAATTCCTTGTGGTCATCACCGATGTTAGAACCAGCCATATCCTGGTGCTTAACCGTCGCGATGCCCTGGCGAATCTCTTCACGCTGTACGCCTTTAACGTACGCCAGCATGCCTTCTTCACCGAAGTAGCCTTTGGCCAGGTTGTCGGTAGACAGAGCCGCAGTGTGGTAGGTCGGCAGAGTGATCAGGTGGTGGAATACGCCCGCTTCACGTGCAGCATCACGCTGGAAGTTGGCAGTCCACTGATCAGCCTCATCACAAAGCTCTGTACCGTCATATTCAACACTCATCAGGTTGGCGCGGTCGTATGCAGATACGTCCTTACCAGCTTCCTGCCACGCGTCGAATACCTGCTGACGGAAGTTCAGAGTCCAGTTGAAGGACGGGCTGTTGTTGTAAACCAGCTTGGCATCGGGAACAACTTCCTTGATGCGGTTAACCATGGCAGCGATCTGGCCAACGTGCGGTTTCTCAGTCTCGATCCACAGCATGTCAGCGCCGTTCTGCAGGCTGGCGATACAGTCCATAACAACACGGTCTTCACCAGAGCCTTCCTTGAACTGGAACAGGCCAGAGGCCAGACGCTTGGGCTTAACCAATTTTCCGTTCTGCTTGATCACAACGTCGCCGTTATTGATGTCTTCAGCCTTCTCGATAATGTCGCCATCGATGAAGCTGTTGTACTGGTCGCCCAGGTCACCTGGCTCGTTGGTTACAGCAATCTGCTTGGTCAGGCCAGCACCCAGTGAGTCGGTACGTGCAACGATAACACCGTCGTCCACACCCAGCTCAAGGAACGCCAGACGTACAGCGTTGATCTTGGAGAGGAAGTCTGCGTGAGGAACGGTTACTTTACCGTCCTGGTGGCCACACTGCTTCTCGTCAGAAACCTGGTTCTCGATCTGGATCGCGCAAGCGCCTGCTTCGATCATCTGCTTGGCCAGCAGGTAGGTTGCTTCGTCGTTACCGAAACCGGCATCGATGTCGGCAATGATGGGTACAACGTGAGTTTCGTGGTTGTCGATCTGCTTGATCAGCTCTTCTGCCTTGGCAGTGTCGCCTGCTTTTTCAGCAGCTTCCAGATCACGGAACAGGTGGTTCAGTTCCCAGGCATCAGCTTGACGCAGGAAGGTGTACAGCTCTTCGATCAGGCCAGAAACAGCGGTTTTCTCGTGCATGGACTGGTCAGGCAGAGGGCCAAACTCAGAACGCAGGGCAGCAACCATCCAGCCAGACAGGTACAGGTAACGGCGCTTGGTAGAACCGAAGTGCTTCTTGATAGCAATCATCTTCTGCTGGCCGATAAAACCGTGCCAGCAACCCAGAGACTGGGTGTACTTGGACGTGTCGGCATCGTAAGCAGCCATATCTTCACGCATGATCTTCGCAGTGTACTTGGCGATGTCCAGACCAGTCTTGAATTTGTTCTGGGCGCGCATGCGAGCAGCGTGCTTAGGGTTGATAGCGTGCCAGGTCGGGTTTTGCTTCAGTACTGAAGCAATGGTATCGACGTCTTTTGCGTATGGCATGGTCTCGATCCTTTGTGTGTTGATGAAGGGGGTTAATGATTTGAGCCTGGGTAAAGCACCAAGCTGGATGTCAGTGTTGGCGGTACTTTAATGGCTCAGAACTTATAATTGAAATTTATATGATCTATTTTCAGCATTTTTCCTATGAATACTACCCGATGGTCACCCAGCAATGGCCAGACCATGACCAACCGGGCCCCAGAGTTCAGGACTGCCCCAGCACAACCAACCGGTCTGCCGGTTGCAGTTCAAGGTACTGCCTGCGAGGGGGATTCATCAGTAGGTGCCTGCCGCGGGCGTCTGCCGTGGCGCGAAAAACGCCAAGTGCTACTTCGCCTTCCGCTGCGAGTACCTTTTCCAGCATATGGAAGTCTGCACTCGCAGGTAATGGATAGTCGCCCGGGTTCCGGAACCTGATCTCAGCACCACCAACCGTAAACAGTTCATCCAGAACCGCCCTGAGTTCCCGGCGCAACGCAACCTGGGCCAGTATATGGCTTAGAATCATCGGACTGATGAGCATTTCACTCTGGTGGCCGTAGAGCAACTGGCGGTTATCCGGATCACTCAGCTCCATAATTAGCTGAGGCCGGCTCGTCGCCTCTGCCAGTATGTCTTCGAGCTGCAGATAACCGACCATGGTTCGTGCATCTGCCTCTTCTCCAGAGGCCAGCCGGTCACTGCTTAACAGTATAATGGTATCGTAGCTGGCCGGATTGATCCGGCGCAATTCATCTTCAACCATATAGTCCGCCTCTATGTGGCTGTAGCCTTCAGGCGGTTGGCCGGCAGCGTAACGACTGAGTGCATGCTCACGCATCGATGTGGGTACCGCGGAAACAATATCCAGCACCGGCTGACCGGGGCCGTAGCTGGCAAATTCAGCCATCAGACTGGGCACCCGATGGTTCCACCCCAGCAACAGTATCCGACGCCCTTCCAGGCCTTCCCCGCGGACAGCACAGTTTGCTTCTCCACGTTTTATCGGCGACAAAGTCTGCGCTTTGGGATCGGCTTCGGTTTCGGAATAGTCCCGGGCCATCATCACAACCCGGTCGTCTGATTCTACAAGGGTGCCAGAGGCTGCGGCCAAACATATATCCCAGCCTGCTTTCTCATGGCGAAGCAACCCCAGGATGATTACTTCCGGGCGCTGGGTGGCGATTTCTTCCAGTGTCAGGCCTGCAAAGGTCTCGCCCCCCCGAACATAGATTTCATTGCCCTCTCCGGCCGTTAGCAGTTCGTTGTAGACTTCCGATAGCCCAGGGTGCAACACGGTCTGCACCATCAGCCGGCTGATGGTTGCGTTCCCGGCCACCACTTCAACAGCACCGGGGTAAGCCCTTTCAACCACCGGCAGTTTGCGAACATCCTGTATTTCGGCGACCACATAGGGCAAAGGCGCCCGGTGCTGCCTTGCTTGCGCCGCAATAGACAACAGCGCCTTGACGGTTTCCACATCAGAGGATATCAGGCTGCCGGCTTCATAGGCTGTGCTCGGAACAATTACAGCTGCCGCATCAAGGCAGGCTACCCTGTGCAAGGCATCCGGCTGAATCGCCAATCCCGAACGCAGGATGACCTGACGTGCACGGCGGCCAATTCCTGGCTCCATACGCAACTCATGCACCTGCGCTGCAGAGGCTTCCTCCGACAAAACCACAAGGTTCAGCCTCTGGGTATCGTGCTTTTCCAGAAATCGGCGCATCCGGCCAGAGGATCCCAGCAACTCCGAAAGCAAAGGCAGCGTCTGGCTGCTCCATCCCAGCACAACCACGTGGTTTTTCAGGGTAACCGGTGTCAACCCGCGCTCAAGATCCGCCATTTTAGCAATTAACCAGCGGGTCAGGATGGCCACCAGGGTGCCCATGAAAACCACATATCCGCTAATGGTCAGCAGCGTCGAGACAAAGCGTTGCCAGGTGCCCACATCATCGCCCAGATAACCGGGGTCGGTCAGGCGAAGGAAGGCCCACCACACTGCAGACCCGGGGTCATCAAATTCACCACCCTGCGGAACCACGAGCAGGCCGCCAATCAGAGAAATCAGCCCAATAAAAGCACCCACCACCACCAACTGGAAGCCGGCACCTTTTACCAATTGCCGCTCTACAAAAAACTTTACACGGTCAACAACGCGAAACGGCAACATGGCGTTTTTTTTCATTAGCCTGGCCCGGTAGGCGCTGAGCTCTGCTTAGCCATGGATGACAGGGGCAAGGCGAGAGCTTCCCGCAACGACGATGTAAACTGCAAAACGCCCTCCACTGGCCCAAGGCCCCCGCGTGCGATGGTACGCTGAGGTTGGGACTGCAGGTCGGCAATGACAATTTGGGTGCCGTTATTCTGGCAGGTGGCAATCAGCTTGTTGAGGGCAGACAAGCCACCCGCATCCAGAACCGTAACGCCATCCACATACAGTATAAATCCGTTTACATCCCTGGACAGCTCCGCGAGTTCGCCAAAAATCCGGTCTGCCGCGGCAAAAAACAGCGGCCCATTGATTTTGAATACACGCCAGCCTGTTGGCAGCTTTTCATTCTGGAGCCGTTTGCCGGTGGTGATATCGGTTACCTTGGTCATCTCGGCCATTTCACGCATGAAGAGCACAGCCGCCAGCAGAACGCCCGTGGTAATAGCTATTACCATGTCCAGAGCCACAGTCAGGGAAAAACAGGTAAGGAAGACCCAAATATCACTGCGCGGCGCAGTTTTCAGCAAACGCACAGCTTTCGGCGCTTCACTCATATTCCAGGCCACCATTATCAGCAGGGCTGCCATGGCAGGCATGGGCAAATAAGCCAGTACACCGGCCAGAGATACCAGAGCCAGTAGGACCACCGCGGCATGAATCATGGCTGCGACCGGCGATTCTGCACCGGCCCGGTAGTTTGCCGCAGACCGGGCAATGGCAGCCGTTGCTGTGATGCCCCCGAAAAACGGCACAATAATATTGCCAAGCCCCTGCCCCATCAGCTCACTGTTTGCGCTGTGACGCTTGCCGGTCATGCCATCCAGCACCACCGCACAGAGCAGGGATTCGATCGCACCAAGCATGGCAATTGCAAAGGCCGCCGGCAACAACTCACGCACCATGCCCCAGGAAAACCCAAGCGGGTTGCCATCGGCGCCTGTCTGCTGCCAGGGCCAGGCAAACTCAGGAAGAAACGGTGGAATACCGGCTCCCGTACCACCCCCTGGCAATAAATAGCTAAAACGCGACCCTATGGTGTCTACCGTGGCACCATTGGCGTTGAGCCAAACTGCCAGCATGCTGCCTATAATCACCGCCGGCAAATGCGGCGGCACCGGCGTTCTCAGGCGCGGCCAGATCAGCATAACTCCAAGGGTAACTCCGGCTACAAGCGCACTCATGCTATCCAGCGCCGGGAAGTGCTGCGCCAGCACAGCCAGTTTGTCCCAGTAATGCTCCGGCATGCTCTCCACAGGCAAACCAAACAGGTCTTTTACCTGCAAGGTAGCGATGACTACGGCGATACCACCGGTAAAACCAAGCGTGACGGATTCGGGGATATACTCAATAAAACGCCCCAGCCTCATAAATGCCATGATGATCAGCAGAACACCAGACATCAGAGTGGCGAGCAAAAGCCCCCCCAGGCCATAGGCTTGGGCGATTGGGTAAAGAATAACCACAAACGCCGCGGTGGGGCCCGAGACACTGAAGCGACTACCGCCGGTCAGAGCAATGATAAAGCCGGCAATGAACGCCGTATAAAGGCCGTACTGTGGGGCAACGCCGCTGGCGATGGCCAAAGCCATGGCCAGCGGTATGGCAATGATGCCAACTGTGATGCCGGCCATGAGGTCGCGCAAAAAGCGGCGACTGTTGTAAGGTTCGTCAATACAGGCTTCCCGGAAGGCGTGGGCAAGCCGGAGTGAAAAAAGATGAGCGCGATGGGGCATACTGGCCTCGTGTCTGGAAATACATACAAGTAGCGAGGCCTTACATCATATATAATTTTTTCGTGAAAAGTTTATTCATCGCCGCACTGGCACTACTGACAAGCAGCTTGGCAGGGTGTGCAACCACGTCCTATTCCAGCGCAAGCAACACAGAGGCGAGGCCAGAGACTCTTTACGAGGCTCGCCTGGTGGATGCCAGCAGTGGCACGGCATTGAGCGTAGAAGCACTCGCTCAAAGGCTTGCCCACACAGATGTAGTTGTCCTTGGCGAGTACCACGGCCACCAGGCTGCGCACTTGTTGCAGTCGCAGATTCAGGCGGCTCTCTATCACCAGCGACCACTGCAGGTTTTAACCATGGAACAGTTCAACCTGGACTCCCAAACTGCAGTCGATGCTTATATGGATGGCGCTACCGGCGAAACCGAGTTCATTGAAGACAGTAACGCCTGGCATAATTACCGGGCTTCGTATCGCCCGTTAGTGGAGTTTGCACGTCATCATGGCCTGCCTGTAACGGCCGCCAACGCGCCAGCAGCCATCGTGCGTTGCGTTGGCCGGACAGGCCCGGGCTATCTGAGCAAGCTACCTATCGAAGACCGGGCACAATTGCCCGACAGCCCATTCATGGACACGCCTGCTTACCGGGAAAAATTTAACGCCGCGATCTCCAGCAGCCACGGTGCAACAGACGACGCCATGACGGAGCGCATGAACAATACCTATCAAGCCCAATTATTGCGTGACAACACCATGGCCAGCCGCATACTGTCCGCCCGCGAAGCACACCCCGGTGCCCAGATTATTCACACCACGGGTACCTTCCATAGCGAAGAGCATCTGGGAACCGTTGCTCTGCTCGAACAACGGGCGCCAGATGTTTCGGTTGCAGTGGTTTCACCCGTAGTATGGCCAACGGATACAAACAAGATGCCTTTGCAGGAAAATCGCAATAAAGGTGATTTTCTCTACTTCATCCAGCCTTTGCCGCAAGAGTTCCTTGATGAAGATCGCAAACATAAGGCGATGTCGACAAGGTTCCGGCACTCCGCTGAAAACACTTGCCAAGGAGATTCTCCATGAAAGCTATTGCAGCTCTGATTCTGGGCTTGAGCGCCATCATTTCAGCCTCATTGATCAGTGAAGGCCTCACCGACCTGCGCACCGGCGATCGCTATGTCACCGTAAAAGGTGTTGCTGAACGGGAAGTGAGTGCCGACCTCGCTTTATGGCCGATCAGGTTCGTAGCCACCGGATCAAGCCTGGGCGAGGCTCAGGAAAAAGCCCGTAGCAGCCGTAATACCATCATGGCTTTCCTGAAGCTGCAGGCCATTGCTGACAACGCGGTTGAGTTGCAACGGCTTGATGTTACTGACACCCGCGCTAATCCTTATCAGGACAACAATAGCGAACAGAAATTCATCATCAGCCAGACCCTGATGGTGCGCAGTGAGGATCTTCAGAAAATTCAGCAAGCGGCGCAGAGCGTCAGCGAGTTGGTAGATTCTGGCGTAGTGCTGTCTTCAGATTACGGTCCCAGCGGCCCGACTTATCTGTTCAACGGGCTGAATGAGATCAAGCCCGGCATGATCGCCGAGGCGACAGCTTCTGCTCGCGAAGCCGCCAGCCAGTTTGCCGAGGACGCCAAAACCGAACTGGGCGACCTGCGCCGGGCCAATCAGGGCGTGTTCCAGATCCTTGCGCGGGACCAGGCTCCGGGAGTTTCCGAGCAACAGCACCCGGTGAAGACCGTGCGGGTGGTTTCTACCGTTGAGTATTATTTACGGTAACCTGTCGCTTATTGCGTCTGAACCATCTCATCGGTCACATGATACTCACCCAATAGCCAGCGCAGTATTTCGCTGGCTGCCGGGTGATCATAGGCATCATAAGTCCGCATCAGGCTTTGCCGTTTTTCTTCACTGATGCGCCCCAGGCCGGCATCCTGCAACACTAGTAAATCTGCATGGAGCTGTTCTGCCAACTCCCGCCCAAGCACCTCCTTCGCAGCCTGGCGAAACGCCTGTCCGTACTGGTAGTCCGGCCCTTGGCGATAAGACTCAGCCAAGGTGATTGCAGGAATCCGGGTCAATGTGGGCTGCAGCGCCGGGTTTATGCCGTGGCCAGACAAATAGGCTCCATTCGCCGCAGAGCGGCCGGTAAACGCTCGGACATGCAGGTGTCGGGACATGCGATCACCATCATTTACCGGGTAATTATCCCAGAGCACCGGCTTACGCCCCAGCTGATCGCTCACTCGCTTGAGATGTCCGGGTGAAATCTCTCTGGAGCACACCTCCTCCCCCGTCCAGAACACCTGAACATCATGATTCAGCAGGCGACCAAGGGTTTCCAGGTAGCCCGGCGGGCGCTCACCGAACACCCTGTCCAGAACCGGATCATCAGAATAGTAACTGGGGCATAGTGAAAGCACGCGAGCCTGGGTGCGTTCCCGAATCCAGTGCATGATTTCCACTTGAGTTTCTGCAAGCCCCGGGGTATCAGCGTGCATGTCGTCAAACAGGATGGCCAACTCATCAATCCCGATACGATCAAGCAGTTCAATTTTCACGGCAAGGGCTTTGCGGGCAGCGTTGTCAAAGTGATTAAAGATTTCGAAGGGGCTCAGGCCAATACCAAATCGCAGGCCCTGCTTACGACAAAACCGGCCAAACTCCGCCAGCTCTGAAACCATTTCCGGCGGGTGAGCTTCCTGCCAGCGACGGCGCAGAAAAGCATCTGCCTTGGGTGCATAAAGGTAGAAGCCGTAACCGTGGGGCGCCAGTGCCTGCACCAGCTCCTTCCGCTCTTGCCAACTCCATACTGGCCCGTAGAAGCCTTCGATAATCCCCAGCGTTGTGCTCATGGCGCTCTCCCTATCAGCTCGGTGTATTAACACATGGTATACCTACCGCAAGCGAATGGCATATCTCATGCGTACTGCCGTCTGCAAAAGCAGCCGAATAGGCTAATCTGTGTTCACTGGACTGTATAAACACCCGATTGACGGAGTTGGGCCATGGAAATAAAAACCTTTGAAGACCTGATTGACTGGACCCGCCAACTGCACACTCACTTGGCACGGTGCCTGCGCGACGCGGCAGAGAAGCACAGCAACGAGCGCGCAAGTGCGCTTATGGACTACGTTGCCAGCCATGAAACCCTGCTGGCAAAAGCGGTAGCAGAATTCGAAAAGCAGGCCGACCCCAAGGTATTACAAACGCGGCTATATGATTACCAGAACCACAAACCGTTTACCCCTGGCGCGGCCTGCGACCCCCGGCTTGTAACCATGAGCTTTGATGACATAGCCAGAGAAATCTTTGCCTTCCACGATCAGGTTATGGAGCTGTATAAAACACTCATTGGCAAGGCGGAAATCGAAGGCGCAAAGACACTACTTGAGGACCTTCTCTCCCTTGAGCAACACGAGGCCATGCAGCTCTCCAGCCAGATCGGAAGAATGAGTGACCTTTGAAGCCGCCGCTTGGCCTAAGACCTATGTCTTATCCGGAACGTTTTTTCATTTTACTGCATCAACTTACTTGATAATGTAAACAAGTTGAAAGACCTCTTAAAAGAAGGTCAGGCTCGATCCATAACAATGACAAAAGGACACAAGAGCAATGAAAATCCGTTCCGTTCTATCCGCAGCGGCACTCGCCGTGGCGGCTACGCTCACTTCCGCACAAGCATTTGCCCAAGACACTTTTACGCTTAAAATGGCAGAAACCTGGGGCCCGAACTTCCCGATTTTTGGTGACACCACCAAGAACTTCGCCAAATCTGTTGAAACCATGTCCAATGGGCGCCTGAAAATCCGAATAGACTCTGCCAACAAACACAAAGCCCCGCTGGGCGTGTTTGATATGGTGAAGGCTGGCCAGTACGACATGGGCCACTCGGCTTCTTACTACTGGAAAGGCAAGGTACCCGAAACCCTGTTCTTCACCAGCATGCCCTTCGGCATGAATGCCATGGAGCAATATGCATGGTTCTACCATGGCGGTGGCATGGAACTGATGCAGGAAGTGTATGAACCCCACAATCTGCTGTCCTTCCCCGGTGGTAACACAGGCGTTCAGATGGGTGGGTGGTTCCGTGAGGAAATCAAATCCCTGGACGATCTGGACGGTCTGAAGATGCGAATTCCAGGGTTTGCCGGTGAAGTCTTTGCCGAAGTAGGTGTTAACCCAACCAACATTGCACCGGGTGAGCTGTACACCGCCCTTGAGCGCAACACCATTGATGCGGTTGAATGGGTAGGCCCCGCTCTGGATTTGCGTCTCGGTTTCCAGCAGATTGCTGATTACTACTACACCGGGTGGCACGAGCCAGCCACCGAGTTGCAGTTCCTGATAAACAAGAAGGTTTGGGAAAAGCTGCCGGCCGATCTGAAGGAAATCATGCGAGTGGCCATGCGCACAGCCTCCTATGACATGCTGGTTCTTTCCCAGCACGCCAACGCGGAAGCTTGGGCCAACATCAAGAAAGACTACCCGAACGTACAGATCAAGCAGTTCCCTCAGGATATTTTCCAGGCTATGTACAACGCCAACAAAAAACTCCTGAAAGAAGCGGCTGAAAGCAACGAACAGGCAGCCAGAATTATTAAATCGCAGCTGGACTACCAGGAGCAGAGCCGCGCTTACTCTAATATTTCTGAGCGCGCATACCTGAACACCATGGGCACAGTCGAGTAAGATAGGGGCTGAAGTGGAGCCGGGATCGCTCTGTGGGTGATCCCGGTTTTGTTATTTATAGAACTAGAAAAATCGCCACACTCTGGTGGAGGGTTGTGAATGCAGTGGATTATAAAACTGGACGAGAGCCTTGCTCGAGCATCCATGTTCTGCGGCTGGGTTGCCTGCGTCGCGATGCTGTTGATGGCCGGGAACGTGTTTTACGACGTTGTTGCCCGATACGCATTCAGTGAAGTGTCGATCGGCATGCAGGAAATGGAGTGGCACTTGTATTCAGTGGTATTCCTGCTCGGCATACCCTATGCACTGAGAACAGATGGCCATGTACGGGTTGATGTTTTTTACGCCCGTTGGGGCAGCAAAGCCCAGGCATGGGTAAATTTGGCAGGTGCATTGCTGTTTGTCATTCCATTCGCCTATCTGATTGGCATTTACGGCTACGATTTTGCACTCGACTCCTACAACATGGGAGAAGGCAGTGGTGACCCGGGCGGCCTGCCCCACCGCTGGCTTATCAAAACTGTTATTCCTCTCTCCGCATTTTTTATCGCGATTGCCGGTCTCAACATGGCGACCTACGCCCTGCGAGTTATGACCGGCGAAAAACAATACGAAGGTGAGCAAAGCGGAGGGGGGCTCGCATGATCGGCATGATTATGTTCCTCGTTGCCCTGTTCATGCTGATGCTGGGCTTCCCTGTTGCCTTCACATTTGGCGGCGTTGCATTATTTTTCGGTGTGTTTGCAGAAGGTATGGACCTGTTCGCTTTCATGCCTTATCGCATCATGAGTGTTATGAACAATACGGTACTGATGGCAGTACCACTGTTTATTTTCATGGGCGTTATTCTGCAACGCACACGTTTGGCTGAGCAGCTGTTAACGTCTATGGGGCGCTTGTTTGGCGGTCTGCCCGGCGGCCTGGCCATATCAACCATTCTTGTGGGCGCATTACTTGCGGCCTCTACCGGGGTTGTGGGCGCAAGCGTGGTAGCTATGGGCTTAATCTCGCTACCGGTCATGCTGGCTCACAAATATGACAAGCGCCTGGCAACGGGCACCATTTGTGCGGCAGGCACCCTGGGGCAGATAGTACCCCCATCGATCATTCTGATTATTCTGGGCGACGTTCTTGGCCTCCCTGTTGGCGACCTTTTCAAAGCCGCCGTTGGCCCGGGCATGGTTCTGATCGGGCTCTACATTGCTTATATCCTGCTTGTTACCCGCCTCAAGCCTGAGACGGCTCCGGCTATGCCGAAAGACGACAGCATTTCCCGTAAAAAGGAGATCACGAATGCCCTGCTGGCGATCATCCCGCCACTGGCTCTGATCGTTGTGGTGCTTGGTTCCATCTTCACAGGCATTGCGACACCCACAGAATCCTCCGCTTTGGGTGGGGTTGGCGCAATTATACTGGCCATCATCTACCGCCAGTTCTCATTTCAGATGGTTTGGGATGCCTCGAAAGATACGGTCAAAGTAACCGCAATGGTGTTTGCCATCCTGATTGGCGCCACGGCTTTCTCCATGGTGTTCAGCTACACCGGTGGCGATTACCTGCTGGAAGACTGGATGCTGGCACTACCCGGCGAGAAGTGGGGCTTTATCATTCTGGCCATGCTGGTGATTATGATACTGGGCTTTTTCATCGACTTTGTGGAAATCTCCTTCATCATTGTGCCCATCCTGGCTCCGGTGGCAGAAGCCTTGGGTATCAATATGCTCTGGTTTGCCATTCTTATCGCGATGAACCTGCAAACCAGCTTCCTCACACCGCCTTTCGGGTTCTCACTCTTTTACCTGAAAGGCGTTGCGCCGCCACAAGTGCGAACTGTCGACATCTATAAAGGGGTGTTGCCGTTTATCTTCCTGCAAGTGTTGGTACTGGCCATGATTGTCGTATTCCCCGAGTGGTTTGGCATGAGCTCCTCATACTGACCCACCAGGCAGCCGGGTCGCTCGACCCGGCTGCAACGCTCCCCCTTCTCCGCCTACCTGACAAACGCAAAACATTTTCTATACTGAACTGACAATCAATCATTCTCAGATGAGTATTCGGGACAGCCTTGGCGCAGAGCCGCCGGCCTGAGCAGCAAGGTTAAGGTATAACGAGGACTAATCCGTGAATCATAACAGTGCCCAAAAAAGTGTCGAAAAGAACACTCATACTGCTGGGCTTAATGAAAAAACCAACCAATCTCATGTTCTGAACCTGCCTTTACAGGATACCCACGTAGATCGTGCACCCCACACCCATGAGCGCTGGTTGGTCGCCAAACTCATGCGCATGGCAGGGTCCCCTCCCATTCGCTTCCAGCTCTGGAACAGCGATGTGATTGAGCCGCCAGGACAATCGGCCCGGTTTACCATAAAGCTTGCAGACCCCAAGGCTCTCTATGCGCTGGTTACCAACCCCAACCTGGCCTTTGGCGATCTTTACAGCGCCGGCCGCCTGGACGTTGAAGGTGACTTGCCAGAACTCATGGTCGCGCTCTACCAGGCTATCCATCAAGCCCGCCAGAAATGGCCGCGATGGCTTGAAGCCCTGTGGCGAAACCACGCCCCCAGATCCACAGGACTGCGGGAAGCCCGGGACAATATTCACCACCACTATGACCTGGGCAATGAGTTTTATCGGCTTTGGCTGGATCAGGCAGAAATGCAGTACACCTGCGCCTACTACGAACGACCCGAGCTGAGCCTGGAACAAGCACAGCTGGCAAAGCTGGAGCACGTGTGCAGGAAGCTCAGACTAAAACCAGGTATGACCGTGGTTGAAGCCGGGTGTGGTTGGGGTGGGCTGGCGCGCTACATGGCCCGGAACTTCGGGGTAACCGTTCACGCCTACAATATTTCCAGAGAGCAGATCACCTACGCTCGCGAGCAGGCACGCCAACAAGGCCTGGATAGCCAGATTGAGTTCATTGAAGACGACTACCGCAATATTCAGGGGCAGTATGATGCGTTCGTTTCGGTTGGCATGCTGGAACATGTAGGCAAGGAGAATTACCTCGAGTTGTCTGAACTGATAAAACGCTCACTCAGCCCGAATGGCATAGCGCTGCTTCACAGCATTGGCAGGAACAAGCCCATGCTGATGAACGCCTGGATTGAAAAACGCATTTTCCCGGGGGCTTATCCCCCCAGTATCGGCGAAATCATGGCTTTGTGTGAGCACAGCAGTTTTTCCGTGCTCGATGTCGAGAACCTCCGCCTCCATTATGCCCATACCCTTAGCGAATGGCTGGAGCGCTTCAATATGGCGGAAGCAGCAATCTCTGACATGTACGACGAGCACTTTACCCGAGCCTGGCGCATGTATCTGGCCGGCTCCATCGCTGCGTTCCGGGCAGGGTCATTGCAGCTTTTCCAAGTTGTATTCACCCAAGGTGACAACCATCAGGTGCCTGCAACCCGACAAGACTTGTACTACTTCCCCGCTGCGCCCGAAAACGTGTGAGGTTATCGGCTATGGACGCATATGACCTGATTATCGTGGGTGCTGGCCCAGCCGGATCAACACTGGCGCAAGCACTTGAGGATAGCGGCAAGCGCACCTTGCTGATCGACAAGCAGGCGTTCCCCCGGGACAAAACCTGCGCCGGCTGGGTAACACCTGCAGTTATTGAAACCCTCAACATTGACATCGCCGACTATGGGAATGGCCGAACGCTCCAGCCTATACGCCGTTTCCGGATTGGCATGATGGGTCAGCAGGCGATTGAAAACGACCATGGCAGCACTGTCAGCTATGGCATCCGGCGCTGTGAGTTTGACGACTACCTTCTGGCGAGAACCAGCGTGCCCAAACAGCTTGGCACACCCGTAAAAAGCATTATCCGAAAAGACGGTAACTGGCTGATCAACAACACCTGGTGCGCGCCATTACTTGTGGGTGCAGGTGGGCACTTCTGCCCAGTTGCCCGGTTGATTGGCGATGGCCCGGGCAGCCATGAAACCGTTGTAGCGGCGAAAGAAATCGAATTCGAAATGACCCAGGAGCAGGCCAAAGCCTGCGAAGCCAGGGGTGACACCCCGGAGCTCTGGTTTTGCAAAGACCTTAAAGGTTACGCCTGGGTGTTTCGCAAGGGCAATTACCTGAACATTGGCCTTGGGCGCGAAGACAATCACAAGCTGAACGAGCACTTACAGGATTTTGTAGAGGCCATGAAAGCTGCAGGCAGGATTCCTGCAGACTTGCCCGGGCGCTTCAAGGGCCACGCTTATTTGCTCTATGACCATGCCGGGCGGGCGCTGGTGGACGACGGCTTGCTGCTGATTGGCGATGCCGCCGGGCTTGCTTACACTCAAAGCGGTGAAGGGATTCGCCCGGCAATTGAGTCTGCATTGCTGGCAGCAGACGTGATCCGTCAGGCACAGGACTTCTCTGCCACCTCTTTGCAGGCCTACGGAGATGCGATAGCGGAGCGCTTCGGCCATCGTGGGTCCGGTACCGAGGAGGGGTTTCAGGTGCCGGACTGGATCAAGATGCCACTGGCAGGCACCTTGATGCGATCCCACTGGTTTACGCGCAAGGTGGTAACTGAAAAGTGGTTCCTGCATCAGGAGGTGCCGGCGCTGGCTACAAACTCCTGATACAGCGCTCTGTTTAAAGGGATTAAAAAGGCGGCCGATTGGCCGCCGGATAAACCTGTTTTGTCGAGCTTAGTGGCCCAGGTAACTGCGGTACATCCAGACCGTCTTTTCCTGCTGGGATATGTAATCGCTCATCAGCGCAACCGTTCCCTCATCTTCAGCGTCGCCCGCAAGGCTTAGTAGATCCCGCTGCTTGCCAATCAGCTTCGCAAAGCTTTCGACAATGTTGTTCATGGCCGTTTTGCCATCGGCAACATCTTTCTGCTCCGGAATTTCCGAGCGCTCAATGTAAGTGCTGTATGCATGGGAAGGGCGATGCCCCAGCGTCAGAACACGCTCTGCAATCTCGTCAATCTTGAGCAGCAGGTCGTCATACAACTCCTCAAACTTCAAGTGCAATTCAAAAAAGTTAGCGCCCTTGATGTTCCAGTGGTAGGCGCGCACGTTCATGTAGAAAATCTGGTAGTTGGACAGCAAATCGTTAAGAGAGTCAGCCAGCTTTACAGTTTTTTCCTTATCCAGGCCAATAAAATTCTTAGTCATTGTACATCTCCTTCGTGGCTGTTAAATCGAACCTGAAAGCACTTTAGCCAAGGCTTCAGGTGTCCGTGAAGTTAAGTTATCCCATGCCATCCATAGCACAAATCAATACCGGCAAAAAACCTATACGCCGGGCCCGCAATCGGTGCAGTCGCCCTCTGGAGCCGGCCCAATATTGAGGTTTCGGTTGAGATCTCTCAGTGCCGTTCTCACACCCTCTTCAATAACCGGGTGGTAAAACGGCATTTCCAGCATTTCACTGACCGTCAACCGGCGCTGTGCCGCCCAGGCCAACAGGTGAGCTATGTGTTCCGCCGCTGGGCCAAACATCTCAGCCCCCATAAACAATCCGCTGCCATGCTCGGCGTAGACTCGCAGCAGACCGCTGTTTTTACCAATTACCCGGCTGCGGCCCTGGTTTTCAAAGGACACTTCGCCAACGGCGAAGCAGCCGCCGCAACGCTTATCCACCTCATCAATCGTCAAGCCTACACTGGCTATCTGGGGGTCGGTAAACACAACTGCAAGGGGTGTACTTCTCTTGCCGGCCCTTACATCCGGGTAAGCGGCCGCATTGTCGCCGGCAATTCGCCCTTCGTCGGCCGCCTCGTGCAGGAGCGGCAAATTGTTATTGGCATCCCCGGCAATAAAAATGTGGCTCTGCCCGCAACGCAGCGTGTGTGTATCGAACAAGGGCATGCCTCTTTCATCCAGTTCGATATCCGCATTCTGTATATCCAGCCCGTCGACGTTAGGCCTGCGCCCGGTAGCTGCGAGCAGATACTCGAAGGTTTCGGTTTTTTCGCCAACGTCACCGTCAGTAAAGGTGATCGCCACTCCGCCATCCACTCGCTCGACCCGCTTCACTTCGCCATCCGGGTCCAGAGGAAACTCTTCATTGAAGCGTTTGAGGGCATACTCGCGAATGCTGTCATCCTGGATTGGCCCCACAGCGCCACCCACTCCGAACATTCGCACCCGAACACCCAGGCGGCTAAGCGCCTGGCCCAGCTCCAGCCCGATCACTCCCGGCCCGAATACCACCACCGACTCTGGCAAGTCCTGCCAATCAAAAATATCGTCGTTTACCACCAGCCGGTCTTTAGCTTCTTTCAGGAAGCCCGGGATATTCGGGCGGGAACCAGTTGCAATAATAATGCGCTGGGCGTGAATTTCGATTTCATTATCGATAATGAGACGGTTGGGCCCGGCGAAGCGTGCGTGGCCCATGATTTTATGCTCCTCGGGGAACGCCTCTACGGTGCGCACAACCGAACCGACAAATCGATCACGCTCCGAGCGCACCCGCTCCATCACCCGTTTTCCGTCCACTGAAATGTTATCCGCAGATACGCCGAACTGGTCTGCCTGCGCCATCTGATACGCGTTGTCTGCAGCGGCAAGGAGCAGCTTACTTGGCATGCAACCCACTCGTGCACAGGTAGTGCCATACTGACTACCTTCAATCAGCGCAATTTTATCTGTAACTTTTCGCACACGACTGTAGGCAACCATCCCCGCCGTACCTGCACCAATAATGGCAACGTCTACTTCTCGCTTTTCCATAAAACAGTCTCCAAACCATTATTCCCGGGAGTCGGGAACCTGGGTGAAATTCTCAATCGTGATTACACCAGTATAGAAGCCGGAATTATTTTATTCGGTACGTGAAAAAACCGACGGCGGGATTTATGCTGACAGGCCTGCAAAGGTTTCGACAACCTTCGGGCTCTTTCCCACAAGCCGTTACTTGTACTCGTGGTTCAGCCTAGCTCAAATATAAAGAACTTAGAGAGAAACTTTCGAATGAACAGCTACTGGCCTGAATTTTTAACCGTTGCGCTGGTTCACTTGCTGGCTGTTGCCAGCCCAGGGCCAGACTTCGCCATTATGCTCCGACAGGCTCTGTGTCAAAGCCGTAAAAACGCACTGCTTACCGCAGCAGGGATTGGCGCCGGTATTCTGGTACATGTGAGTTACTCTCTGCTGGGCATTGGCTTGATTATCCAACAGTCGATTCTGCTGTTCACCATACTCAAAGTTGCCGGCGCTCTGTACCTTACATGGATTGCTATGCAGTGCCTGAAAGCACGAGCTGGGGGAATTTATGTGGAAACCGAAACGGGCACTCTGCAATCCGGAGTAGCCGCTCTACGCCTGGGTTTTCTCACCAACGCCCTGAACCCAAAGGCCACCCTGTTTTTTGTATCGCTGTTCTCGGTGATCATCAGCCCGGGTACGCCGGTGGCCATTCAAGCCGGCTATGGTGCCTATATGGCTCTGGCCACAGGGATATGGTTCACCCTGGTAGCGGTGTTTTTCACGCTGCCCGCCGTACGCAAGGGCTTTAACCGCTTTGGTCACTGGCTGGACCGACTCATGGGCGGCGTTTTGCTGCTACTGGCGGGCCAGCTCCTGCTTTCTACAGTGAGCGGAGCAGAGCCTCCGTCTGATCCCAGCTCAGGCATGGGTCAGTAATAGAGCAGCCGTAGCGCAGGTCGTCGCCATCGTTTTGCCGGCCGGCTTCCAAAAAGCTTTCCAGCATCAGCCCACGAATTCCGGTACTGCCGGCGTGCTTCTGGCGCATCACTTCGCGGGCGACGTCGATCTGCCGCTCCGACTGTTTACAGGCATTGTCATGACTGCAGTCCACCATGATTGCAGCACACAAGCCGGCATCAGACAGACTATGCGTGGCATACTGAATACTCGCTTCGTCGAAGTTGGTGATACCCCGACCGCCACGCAGCACAAGGTGTGTATCCGGATTACCCGGTGTGCTGACCATAACAGGTGCGCCATGGCTGGATACACCCAAGTGATGATGCGGGTGGGCACCGGATTGCATTGCGTTGATAGCCACGCTTATTCCGCCATCAGTACCATTCTTGAAGCCGGCAGGCATGGGCAGGCCGCTGACCATTTCACGGTGAATCTGGGATTCGGTGGTACGGGCTCCAATGGCTGTCCAGCTCACCAGATCGCCCAGGTAATCCATGGCAAAGGGGCTCAAAGCCTCAGTGGCGAGCGGTAAGCCCATGTCAGCCAGATTAAGAAGCAGCCGGCGCGAGCGCAGCAAGCCTTCGTTCAGGTCGCCGGCGCCTGTGCGTTCAGGGTCGTAAAGCAGCCCCTTCCAGCCTACGGTGGTTCTTGGCTTTTCCAGGTAGGCTCGCATTACAATCAAAAAGCGATCACTCACTGCATCAGCCAAAATCTTCAGTTTTTCGCCGTACTCCAGCGCCGCAACCTCGTCGTGAACCGAACACGGCCCCACCACAATTAACGTTCGATCGTCTGCGCCGTGCAAAATATTACGTACCGCTTGCCGGTGCCCGCTCACCTGCCGGGCAAGCCGCTCATCAACAGGCAAGCCCTCGCGCAGCTCAGCCGGCGTTGGCAGTGCAGTTTCCTGTCGGTGCGGTGCGGCGGAGCTCTGCACCTGGCGTTCCCCGGCTGTGTTTAAAGGCATGTTCATATCTGTATTCCCGTTTCCCTGCTTCAGAATCAAAAAAGCCCCGGCTGAGCTACAGTCGGGGCTTTCTGAGTCCGACGGCAGCCTGGTTTTCGCCGGGCTGCCATCCTCGTTATTCGTTTGGTGAAGATGTTATGGGCGGCCCTGGCTCTGGCTAAAATAGCCATAACCAAACCACCAAAAAAACACAGCAGCGACTGCCGCCATCGGTTTATGGCCGAAAGCTTGCAGAACATTCAATTGACAGATCGCTTGTGTCGTCTTCATGCTTATCAATATATACCCCCGCTTTTCAACTTGGCAACCCGTAAACCGGATTATTTAGCAAACAAACCGGATTTATCGGAAAGATGGGAACCAGATATGGCACTGAACTTACGGAATTTCAGCTTCCTGCTTTTTTTTATATCCGTGCTGGCGCTTGCTTCCGGCACAGGTTCAGCACACGCAGAATCCCGGGCTTACCAGCTCAACAACCGACCCGCTGCAGACGTTGCCAGCCAAGTCAGAGAGCTTTATCAAGGCGAACCTGTTTCCGTTATCGCTCGGGGGCAACAGATTGTGGTTCGCGGCGAGCAGCAACTGCTGGATGAAATCGCCACCCTGGTCAACACCCTTGATGTCGCCCCCGCCCAACTCCGTATCACCGTGCGGTCTACAGAAGATATAGGCGGCAAGCGCTCCGGCGGCGGCGTCACCACCACGCGTAACACGGTTGGCGCAACCGTGGAGCACCGGGTTACCAGTACCGGCGGCTCACGGGAGCGCAGCCTGGTGGTTATGGATGGGCAATCCGCTCATATTACATCGGGCCAGGTACGCACACTTCCCTTCGCTGTGCGTGGTGGCAGGAATCCGGCCGCTATTTTAACCCAGGTAGAAACACGCAGCGGGTTCGTGGTCAGCCCACAGGTGATCTCAGACCGCGCGGTGGAACTGAACATTGTCTCTTTTGAGGCCGATCCCGCGGAACTGGAAGGTTTTGAAACTCAAGCACTCGTCACCATTCGCAGAGTGGAACCTGGCCAATGGATCTCTTTAGGTAGCACCTCAACCCACTCCACCAGCAGGCAATCAGGCATTGCTTACAACGTGAAGAGTAGCCGGTCTGACAATCGAAGTTTCGAGGTCAAAGTCGACGTAATGCACTAGGGTTTACGCTCTGTTGCGAAGTAATACACTCTTGGCCTCATTGATTTTTGCTGCCAGATAATCGCTCCCACCCCGATCCGGATGCAGCTTCTGTATAAGGCGGCGGTGCGCCAAAACCACATCTTCCCTTGAGCAGGCTGTGGTAACGCCCAGTATTTCACAGGCCTCTCTCTCGGTCATATCTCCACCCCGGGCCTGCCCCGCCCCGGCGCGCTCCGCATTTGGCCCAGTGCCATTCGCAGGGCCGGCACTATCCTGCCCCGTAAACAAACGATTAAGCGCCGGGAAGAAGCGGGCCAGTTCCGGCAATCTGCGCAACAGTGGGATTAATGCCGCAACGGCGGCCGTCAGCACATGCACCCGGCCGGTTAAAACCATCACCAGCAGAAAGATCCCACCGATTATAAGAACCAGCTTCCAGGTTGCGGCTTTTTTCTTTACCGACGACAATTGTCCCCATTGCTTCAGAATTACAAAGACGGCCGCCGCCAGCGCAATTCCCAGTATCCAATGCATGGCTGATCCCTTACTGCTAAATAAACGTAACTCTGGCACCTAGTGTAACGACAATGTTAGCCAAAAGTACCTACAAACCGGTGACAACAGCACCCTGAATTTTGTAGCATGCTACGTTTTGTCGCGAAGATATAACTTCCGCACCCAAACAAAGATTTCCAGGACCTGAACTATGCGCACTGCTTCCCGCTTCCTGATCGCAATTATATTCCTTGGCGTGGTGCTTGGCGGCATCTTTGGCTACAAGTTTTACCAATTCGGCCAAATGAAAGAAATGCTGTCCCAGCCGCAGCCCCCTGCGGAGATATCCGCCACCGAAGCCCGCACCGAAAAATGGACGCCTTCTATCAAGGCCGTGGGCAGCATCAAAGCGGTGAACGGCATCAAAGTGGCTAACGAGGTGCCTGGCGTTATTGAAACCATTAACTTTGAGTCTGGTGATACCGTAAAACAGGGCGATTTGCTGATTCGCCTTAACACCGCCATTGATGAAGCTGCTGTTCGCACCCGCCGTGCAGAAGCACAGCTGGCTGAGCAAGAGTTCAAGCGCATCTCCGACCTGCTACCAAGGCGCGCGGTTTCACAATCCCAGTATGATGAATCAAAGGCAAACTTTGATGCCGCTCAAGCCCGCGTAAACGAAGCGGAAGCACAGCTCAGCAAAAAGGTTATTCGCGCCCCCTTTGACGGCACATTGGGCATTCGCCTGGTCGACCAGGGCGAATACATTGCAACTGGTACGCCGATTGTTGAGATCAACATGCTCGACCCGATCTACCTGGATTTCACCCTGTCTGAAAAGAATCTTCAGAGCGTAGACCGTGGCTATTCTGTCATCGCCACAGTTGCCGCTGTTCCAGAACAAGAGTTTGGGGGCGAAATCAGTGCAATCAACACGTCAGTGAACCCGGAAACCCGCACCGTGCTTGTGCGCGCCAGCCTGAGCAACCCGGAGAAACTGCTTCGGCCAGGCATGTTCGCAACCATACAGACCCTGCAACCAAACGATGACGACGTGGTGACGGTTCCCCGCACCGCAGTGTCCTACAACACTTACGGTGATTTCGTATTTGTTATTGAAGAGAACGACGAGGGCGCTCTGATTGTCAACCGCCGCAGCATCACTGCAGGCCCGACCCGTGACACTCGTGTTGCGATTCTCTCTGGCCTTGAAGCAGGCGAGAAGGTGGTTTCCAAAGGACTGTTGAGACTCCGCGCCGGCCAGAAGGTCAATATCCAGGACGAAGGCCAGGAAAAGCAGCCGCAGGAGGCATCTGAGTAATGCGATTCACCGACATTTTTATCCATCGTCCCGTATTGGCGACGGTGGTTAGCCTGCTTATCCTGCTGCTCGGTGCCCGGGCCGCCATGGAAATGGAAATCCGGCAGTATCCGGAGCTCGAAAGTACAACGGTTACGGTCACCACGGCCTACCCTGGCGCCAGTTCCGATCTGATCAAGGGCTTTATCACCACGCCCCTGCAGCAAGCCATTGCTGAAGCAAGTGGTATCGACTACCTGACATCCACCAGTTCCCAGGGCAAGTCGACCATTGAAGCCAAGATGGTGCTGAACTACGACGCCAACGCGGCACTTGCCGAAATTCAGGCCAAGGTGGCCAGCCAGCGCAACGTGCTTCCCGCGGATGCCCAGGACCCGGTAATCACCTCCACTACCGGTGACTCTACGGCACTGATGTACATTGCCTTCTACAGCTCGGATATGGCCGTTCCGCAAATTACCGACTACCTGACCCGAGTGGTGCAGCCCAGGCTGCAGGCCCTTTCGGGCGTGGGTAAAGCACAACTCCTTGGCCGTGAGTTCGCCTTGAGGGTCTGGCTTGACCCGGAACGCCTTGCAGCTGTAGACATGACACCCAGGGAAGTAGTCGCCAAGCTGCGCGCCAATAACTATCAGGCGGCCGTCGGTAATACCAAAGGCACCTACACTGAAGTAAGCATGACCAGTGACACCGATGTGGCGGATCCGGATGAGTTCAACAACCTGGTGGTCAAACAGGCTAACGGAACTCAGATCAGGCTCAAGGACATCGCTCGCGTTGAGCTGGGATCACAAACCTACAGCGCGCTGGCACTGTACAAGGGCCAGCCAGCCACCTATGTGGCCATTGAACTGGCACCAGGTGCCAACCCACTCACCGTGGCGGGCCTGGTTAAAGACGACCTTCCGGATATCAAAAGCCAATTACCCGGCGATCTGGATGTTCGACTGGCCTACGATGCTTCAGACTTCATTGAAGACTCCATCAGCGAGGTTATCCGCACACTGATAGAGGCCATGGGTATCGTTCTGGTAGTTGTGTTCCTCTGCCTGGGGTCCATCCGCGCTTCCATAGTGCCTTCAGTTGCCGTTCCTCTGTCGCTGATTGGCGGCGCCTTCATCATGTTGATGTTCGGCTTTTCTCTGAACCTGCTGACGCTATTGTCCATGGTTCTGGCCATCGGGCTGGTGGTGGATGACGCCATCATCATGGTGGAAAACGTACACCGGCATATTGAAGCGGGTGAGTCGCGCTATGAGGCAGCGCTCCACGGCGCACGGGAGATGGCGGTTCCAATCATTGCCATGACCACTACTCTGGTGGCCGTTTACGCGCCTATTGGCTTTATGGGTGGCCTTGTTGGTTCCCTGTTTACAGAATTTGCGTTCACACTCGCCGGCACGGTGGTAGTCTCCGGCGTCATTGCGCTGACCCTGTCCCCCATGCTTTCGGGCAAGGTACTCAAACCCCACGGCAACCCCGGCAAGTTTGAGAGCTTGGTGGAGCGCACATTCAACGGTATTTCATCGGGATATAAAGCGGCTCTTGGCTCGCTGATGCAGACCAAATCTGTGGTGGTGTTTTTTGCGCTGATCGTATTGGGCTCCATCTACTTCATGGCAATGATGAGCCAGAACGAACTGGCACCCACAGAGGATCAAGGTATTTTGTTCTACCAAGGCCTCGGGCCCCAGACAGCCACGCTGGACTACCTGCTTGAGCACGGTGAAGAAGTTCAGGGCCGCCTGGCAGAAACCCCCGGCTACGCTGAAGACTTCATGATCGTGGGCATAACCGCACCCAACGCAGTATTCGGCGGTTTCAAAATGGAACCCTGGAGCAAGCGGGAGGTCACCCAGTTCGAGGTTCAACCCCAGCTTGATGCCACACTCAAGCAAGTAACGGGTCTGCAAACCGCAGCTTTCGCGCCCCCCGCCCTCCCCGGCTCAGGTGGCGGCCTGCCTTTCCAGTTCGTGATCACCACGGGGAGCAGCTATGAGCAGTTGGACCAGGTAGCCGATGAGTTGTTAGGCAAGGCTATGGGCAGCGGTAACTTCATGTTCCTGCAGAAATCCATCAACTTCGACCGCCCGGTTACGCGCATCAACGTGGATCGCGACCGGGTTGCCGATCTTGGGCTCTCAATGCAGGATGTCGGTCAGTCGCTTTCCAGCATGCTTGGCGGCGGATACATTAACCGCTTCAGCATGGAAGGCCGCTCGTATCAGGTCATCCCTCAGGTGGACCAGAAGTTCCGTCTGGATGAACAGGCATTGAACGATTACTATATCCGCACTGGCAAGGGCACTCTGGTGCCACTGGGCAGCGTGGTGAGCTTTACCCATGATGTAGAGCCTTCCAACCGTACACAGTTCAACCAGCAGAACTCACTCACCCTGCAGGGTGTGGTTATGCCCGGTGTTGCTGCAGGTACGGCTATGGACTTCATGGAGCAGACCGCAGACGAGGTGTTCCCACAAGGCTTCACTTACGACTACACCGGTCAGAGCCGGCAGCTGGCCAACCAGGGCAGCGCACTGGTTGTCACCTTCTTCCTGTCGCTGCTGGTTATCTATCTGGTACTGGCGGCGCAATTTGAAAGCTGGCGTGATCCGTTCATCATTCTGGTTTCTGTCCCCATGTCGATAGCTGGCGCAATGGCCTTTATCGTACTGGGTTACGCGACCATGAACATCTATACGCAGGTAGGCCTGATTACACTGATCGGGGTTGTCTCCAAAAATGGCATACTGATAGTTGAATTCGCCAACCTGCTGCAGAAAGATCGTGGTTTGAACAAGGTTGATGCAGTTATTGAAGCAGCGGCTATTCGCTTGCGGCCAATCATAATGACCTCTCTGGCGCTGATCTTCGCCATGGTGCCACTGCTGGTTGCCTCTGGCCCGGGCGCAGAAAGCCGCTTTGCCATTGGTCTGACAATCAGTGCCGGCTTGGGCATTGGCACACTGTTCACGGTATTTGTGCTGCCTGCGTTCTACATCCTGCTGGCTCGTGATCACAATGAAGGAAATGAAGAGCGGATTGATGATCCAAAACCCTTACCAGTGAATTCGTAACGGGTAGCGGAGATGCTGAAAACCCGGCTCACTGAGTGGTGAACCGGGTTTTTTATCGCTTCAGCCCTGTGCCAACTCTTCACAGGGCAGTTCTCTAGCCTCAGCACCCAGCAATTGATGGCGACACTGAATCGTTTTACTGGGCAGCCCGGTGAACCCACACGAATGCAATGTCCGGAACCCTGGTGCAAACTTCTTTCATTAAGCGAAAAGCCAGAGACCGGTTCAAGAACCCGAAACAGATGTTTGCTGCGTATTTGATCGAGACGAAGGTAAGCTTCCAGCTCAGATTTGATTGTCATGTTCCACATTTATCAGGTAAATCGGAGGCTTAGCACGTCTACCCTGTGGCGTTTCTTCTCACGACAATCTATTGCAACCATGCTCACTACGATGGCCAGATCTTGCAAAGCACTTCGAGGTGAGCCTGAACATGGCTTTTTATTGATATGAATCGACTATGGTTGCCCTTACCGCTTGCCAAGGCTGAGGCGTGGCCATCAGGAACCCTTGCCCACGCTCACACCCCAACTTCTGCAGTTCCTGATACTGGGACTGGGTTTCAATGCCCTCAGCCACTAACTCTAACTCCAACGCCTCCCCAATCCCTATAATGGCCGACACGATCCGAGAATCACGATTCTTTGTAGCCAGACTGCTGATAAACTGCCGGTCGATCTTAAGCACCTGCACGGGCAGTTCCTGCAAATAAGCCAGGGAAGAGTAGCCGGTTCCAAAGTCATCAATGGCTATCAGCACACCCTGATCCCGGAACGCTCGGAGGCTATCCAGGCATTGGCCGGACAGCTGCATAATGTGCGTTTCAGTAATTTCGATTTCCGGCACCCACCCTATCTCGCGGATACGGGCAAATAACGGCCCTATCACCAAGTGCAGCCGGGCATCAGTCATCTGACGTGCGGATATATTAATCGCCAACCGAAACTTTCCAGACAAGTCCGGAGGATCGCTTCGCAAGTCCGACAGTATTGCGCGCACCAGCTGCTGCGTCATTTCATGAATCTGGCCACGGCGCTCTGCAAGCGGTACAAACTCGGCAGGCGATACTGGGCCAAACTCTGGATGATTCCAGCGTAATAAAGCCTCCATACCCACCACCTTACCTGAGCAGAGATCATACTGGGGCTGATACACCACATGGAATTCATCCGTGGATGTCTTGAGTGATGTGGTCAAAGCCTCAGAGAGCTGTTGCGCTCGGCGGCCCTGTTCGTCCTCTATCTCACTGTATATGCGGAAACAGGCCCGGCCTGCCAGTTTCGCAGCATACAAGGCCCGATCTGCCTTCTGCAAAAGCTCAGCACCACTTTTCCCATGGGTTGGATAAACCGTTGCTCCGACGGACGCAGAAAGAAAATACTCCCGATCGCCAACGACTATCGGAGCACGAAAGGCTTGAACCATTCGCTGACAGACTTCGTTTAGCTCATCCTGCCCCGACAACTCAACAATAACGGCAAACTCGTCACCAGACAGCCGAGCCAGCACATCATCTTTGCCCACCACACTCTGGATACAGAGGGCAGCTTGCTGCAGCACACCATCGCCAAACTCGTGTCCATGCAAATCATTCACCGATTTAAAGAAGTCCAAATCAATAAACAGAACGGCTAAACGAGCACCTTCCCGTGCACGCTGGCTGACACGAGCCTTCAGAAATTCTTGAAAGAGTAAACGATTGGGGAGTTCCGTGAGTGGGTCGTAGTACGCCAAAGAGGCAAGACGCGCATCTGCACCGTCTCTTTTGCCCATGTCCATAAACATGCCAACATAACCACGCTGCCCTTCGGAGCCCATCGAGTAGATGCTAAGCCACTGAGGGTATATCTCACCGCTTTTTTTACGGTTCCAAACCATCCCCTCCCAGCGCCCGTTATCGATCAAAGAACGCCACATGATCTGGTAAAAATCCGGAGCGTGGAGGCCAGCGCTCAGAACCGAAGGTGACTCACCCATCACCTCATCGGGCTGGAAACCGGTTACGGAATGGAACATGCGATTCACATAGGTGATTCTGGGCTCTTTATTGGCAATCATGATGGCGCGTGGGTATTGATCCACCAAAACCCTGAAATCTGCTTGTTGTTCGAACTGCATGAATCATCTGCTCCTGATATTCCTGTCCCGCTATATTCAATTCACTACACACCCTCAGCGTAGAGGAAAACCAAATCCTGATTGTCCGGATTATGAAAAAGTGCGCGCTTCGTGCCTCCCAAATAATAACCATAAATGAACACAAGTTCATTATTTTTAGTATATGGATATGCAGCTAAGTGCTTTTCATCGCAAACGAGCATCAAATGGTTTTATGTGCGGGCTAATGCCTGCAAAGCAGTGTCACAATAATAAGAATCCAGGATGTGATATGCGTAGAAACGAACCGGTTACCCAGAAAGAACAAACCTACCCCGATGACTTCAATCTCATCACCACCACTGACTTGCAAGGCAGGATTACCGCTACGGATGAGGCGTTCTCAAAGGTTTCTGGCTATACCGTGGAAGAGCTCATAGGCCAGCAAGGCTCTCACCTCTACCCTCAAAGACATCGAAATAATTACCAGCTGCACCCATGAGGATGCCAGCGCAACGGAAGAGCAGTCCACCCTCAGTCTTCAGGCACAGCAACAGGTAAACCGACTGCTTGCACTCGGAGATGAATCCGTTCGCAGCAGCGAAAGCGTCCGGCAGGAATCAGAAGATCTCAGCAACAGCGTGGACCAGGCACAACTTCTGGCCAGCCACTTCCTGAAAATGCTCTCTGCCCGATTACCGGCAGGCCGAATCGGAACGCCGGCGAAACCCTAAAGATTCCCCGATCCTTCGCAATAGGGTAGTCTGGCGCTCTGACCCGCTGATTATTCCGGAAAATCGTCGCTATCGTGTTGTTATCATGACTTTAGGCACACTGTTCTGGCTATTTATTTCAGCCTTTGCTATCTGGTACTGGTGGCGTGCCAAGGCCATCAAGGATTCTGTACTCCAGGCCGCTCACCGCTACTGCAAAACCATGGACGTTATGCTGCTTGATGATGCCATCTATTTGCGCGGCATCTGGTTCAAGCGGGATGACCAAGGCCAAATCCGCGTTTGGCGACGCTTTATGTTCGATTTCACATCCACCGGCGAAGAACGCTATAGCGGCAGGATTATCATGCTCGGCGCTCGGATACAGCACATGGAGCTGGACCCACACC
Source organism: Marinobacter salexigens (assembly GCF_002806945.1). Classification (GTDB taxonomy): domain Bacteria; phylum Pseudomonadota; class Gammaproteobacteria; order Pseudomonadales; family Oleiphilaceae; genus Marinobacter; species Marinobacter salexigens. The sequence goes on along the minus strand of NZ_NIHC01000001.1, from coordinate 310,104 downwards.
GATTCTCCTAACCCGCACTGGTTAAAGCCCGGTTTTAGCCACCCATTATTACTACTGAAACATCCCTGTAATATTTCTGCCTCATTCTTCCCGCAACTCTAACTATCTGTTGCGACGAGGCTTCACTATGATGCAGCTCCACTCACTCCGGCTGCGGAGCGCCCTGCGGGGAATATTCTGCCTTTTATTTGTCTTCAAAACTCTTTCTGTCCACGCCGAAGACATGGAGATTCATGGATCCAACACAATTGGCGCTGAGCTTGCCCCCCTGCTTGTTGACGGCTTTCTGAAAAATCGTGGCAAGGGTCCGGTACGGGTTCTTGGCAACGGCAAAGAGAATGAGAAACTCCTGATTGGAGTTGAGGGCAGCGCGCCCTTGCGAGTTCTGGTAGCCGCACACGGTTCCAGCACTGGTTTCGAGGCATTGGAGGCAGGAAAAGCAGACGTATGGGCCTCATCCCGCCCAGTCAAACCTGCGGAAGTGCAAAAAGTGACCGGCCGCGCCAACCTTAAGGATCCCCGAAGCGAGAATGTTATTGCCATCGATGGCCTAGCGGTGCTGGTTCATCGGTCAAACCCAGTCAATCAGCTGGACACCAAAACTCTGGGCAGAATATTTTCGGGGGAGATCAGCAACTGGTCAGAGGTCGGTGGTGCCAACCTACCCATCCACTTGTACGCTCGGGATGATCGTTCCGGGACTTGGGATACTTTCAAGAGCCTGGTTCTCGGTAAGCGCTACCCTCTTCACCTTTCAGCCAGACGCTATGAATCGAATGACCGGCTTTCAGATAGCGTTAGTGCGGATCCCGGCGGTATTGGATTTTCCGGGCTTACTTCAATTCGCAATAGCAAAGTACTGGCGATATCAGATGGCGAAGCTCCTGCACTAGCACCATCCAGGCTGACGATTGCCAGTGAAGATTACCCTCTCTCAAGGCGCCTGTTTATGTATACGCTTGGCGATTCAGCCTCACCGATGGCAAAGGACTTCGTTGAGTTCGTACTGAGTGAAGAAGGTCAGGCACTTGTATCAACATCAGGCTTTGTTTCCCAGAACCCGCTGGCTGTTAAGCCCGACTTGGCCGACAACACCCCATCGACCTTCAAGGTACTAACCAGAAACTACAGTCGACTGACCGTCAACTTCCGCTTTTCTGAGGGGCGCACCAATCTGGACAACAAGGCACAGAGAGACCTGACGCGAGTAGCTGAATACCTCAGCAGAGAAAACCGAAGCGCTGATGACCTGATGCTTATCGGATTTGCCGACCAGCAAACCGATGAGTTACGCGCCCAGATGATCTCGGAACTGCGTGCGCTTTCTGTACGAAAGGCGCTCTTTGGTCACAACGTTCGGGATGTCCGTTACACCGGTTACGGGCATTATATGCCTGTGGGCATGGCTGGCGGTAAAAGTGGCGAACAGCGAAATGGACGGGTAGAGGTATGGGTTCGTGATCTCTAGCTGAGCCGCTGCTTCGGCAATCACCTATCCGCTTAGTGCCCCCAGATATGTTTGGGTTTCCTATACTGTTGCTGCCACCCCCCAACCAACAGATTGAGACAATGAACATCCAAAACGATCAGCGCTTTGCGATTAACCTCAACGTTCGAGGCATCCAACCTTCGTCCACCTTGCGAATCAACGAGCTGAGCAACCAGCTCAAAGCTGAAGGCAAGGACATCATTAAGCTCGGGCTGGGGCAATCACCTTTCCCGGTTCCCGAGCGGGTGGTAGAAGCGTTAAGGGAGCACGCACACGAAAAAGACTATTTGCCGGTCAAAGGTCTCAAAGGCCTCCGCGAGTCGATTGCGGGTTACATCAACCGCAGTGAACGCATGCGGTGTACCTGGGAAGATGTACTGATTGGCCCCGGTTCCAAGGAGCTGCTGTTTATTCTGCAGCTGGCCTACTATGGCGACCTTCTGATCCCACGCCCAAGCTGGGTCTCCTACGCACCTCAGGCGCGCATTATTGGCCGTTCGGTGCACTGGCTGCCCACCCATGCAGAAAACAACTGGCAGCTGACTGCCGAAGAGCTGGATATTATTTGCCGGGACGACGCTTCCCGCCCGCGCATACTGATCCTCAACTACCCGTCCAACCCAACCGGTTGCACTTACACAGACGACCAGCTGCTGGCCATTGCCAATGTGGCCAGAAAGTACAGGCTCATACTGCTTTCGGACGAGATCTACGGAGAAGTCCACTTCGAAGGCAAGCATAAGTCCATTGCCCGTTATTACCCGGAAGGCACCATCATCAGCACCGGGTTAAGCAAGTGGGCCGGTGCTGGGGGCTGGAGACTCGGCACCTTCATCTTTCCCAGGGAGTTGAGAGCGCTGCAGGACGCCATGGCGATCATCGCCAGTGAAACCTATACCTCTACCAGCGCTCCCACACAGTATGCTGCCATCGCTGCCTTTGACGGTGGTGACGACATTGAGGAATACCTCAAGCAATCCCGGCGCGTGCTGAAAGTTGTTGGGGAATACATGCACTCTCGCCTGAGCGCGATGGGCGCAGTGGTTCAGAAACCTGAAGGCGCCTTCTATCTGTTCCCGAACTTTGACAGCTTCCGCGATCAGCTTGCGCGGAAGGACATCAAAACCAGCCAGGCGTTTTGCCAATCCTTGCTGGCAAGCACCGGCGTAGCCATTTTGCCTGCCAGCGATTTCGGTTTTGTACCGGACCACTTGGGCGCACGCTTGGCGTTCGTAGACTTCGACGGGGCTGCATCTTTGGAACTGGCCGGCGGGGACTATGCCGACCAGGCTCTGGATAAAGAATTTGTGAAACGGGCATGCCCACGTCTGGTCGAGGCCATGGACAAGCTGGAGGGCTGGCTGAACAGCCTATGACCTAGCCATGATAGACTGGTGCTCTCACTCTTCAGAGAAGATCAAGCGAGGGCGCCATGTCTGATTCTGTTTCCCTGCGGGCCATTACCAATTTTGCAGAAGATCTGGCTGTTGAGGCCGGAAAGTTGATTCAACGGGAGCGTGACAAAACCACCCTCCGTACTGAATACAAATACCAGGCTGAGTTGGTAACTCATGCCGATATCATGGCCGACGAGTTCATCACCAGCGCCATTCAGAAAAACTTCCCGGATCACCGCATCCTGTCCGAGGAGAGCACTCCGGATCTTAGCCAGGCTGAAGAACTGGAAACTCCGTTGTGGATCATTGACCCCATTGATGGCACGGTAAATTACGCTTACGGCCACCCGCAGGTTGCTGTGTCCATTGCCTATGCTGAGAATGGTCGTGTGCAAGCGGGTGTGGTGCATGCACCTTTCCCCGGTGAAACCTTCCGCGCCACTCGCGGCGATGGTGCCACGCTCAACGGCATTCCTATTCACCACAGCGGTGCGACGGTGCCAAGAGACTCACTCTTTGCGACCGGTTTCCCTTACACCAAAGACAACCTGGCCCCGCTGGTTAACCGCCTGAATGCGATGATCCATGAGTGCCGCGACCTGCGCCGTATCGGCTCTGCGGCTCTGGATATCTGCTGGGTAGCCTGCGGGCGTTTGGATATCTACTACGAAAACGTCAGCCCTTGGGATTTCGCCGCCGCCCGCCTGATTGCTCTGGAAGCGGGTGCCACCGCCGGCCACTTCAGCGAGGTGCCTGAGGGTTACCCGGCTGACCTTTGGGGGCGCGACATTCTGATTTCGGCACCCGCTATCTGGGAGCCTGTTCGTCAGATTCTTCGGTCTGCTTCCGGGTATGAGTGAGGTTGGGGCCAAACAGCCTCAGCAACCAACGCCCAACTTTCGTCAAAATCAGCCGTGGGCAATCGGGAAAACGACGAGCGGATGAACCGCTGAATTCGGCCTTCCATAAACACCAGAACAAAATCCGCACCGCGAGTTGCACTGGTGCGTGGTCGCAAGCCCTGACGGATTTCGCCTTCTTTCAGGGTTTGCCGAACCTGGGTTTCCAGGCGTTCGAAGAATTGGGAAGCACGCTTGCGCAGTGCCTCGTTTTCGCCGACCAAGGCATCGCCCGTCAGAACACAACACAAACCCGGATTACGCTCGGCGAATACCAAAACCAGATGCACCAGCTGCTGCATTCGCACGCGCACGTCCTCCTGCTCCTGCAGGATTACCTGACAGCGAGAGAACACCACCTCTTCCGCAAACTCCAGAAGCGCCTCAAACATCTTCCGCTTGCTGGGAAAGTGCCGATACAGCGCCGCCTCGGTTACACCAACGGACTTGGCGAGGACAGACGTGGTGATTCTGGCGCCAGGATCTTTTTCCAGCAGCTCCAACAGCGCGTGGAGTATTGCCTCCCGGCGACTGGGTTTCTGATCGGTTGTGGCCATACTGCAGCGCTCTTAATCAGAATCGAAATTAAAAGAAAGTGCCATCAAGGGGCGAGGAAGCGCTTGCGTAGAGCTTTTTGGGCATACGGCCTGCCAGATAGGCCTCACGGCCCGCCTCAATGGCCAGGCGCATGGCATTGGCCATTCTGATCGGGTCTTTGGCTTGTGCGATGGCGGAATTCATCAGCACACCGTCGCAACCCAGTTCCATGGCGATGGTGGCATCGGAGGCTGTGCCTACGCCCGCATCCACTAACACCGGAACCTTGGCATTTTCGGCGATCAACCGGATGTTGTAACGGTTCTGAATACCCAGCCCGGAGCCAATAGGTGCGCCCAGAGGCATGATGGCAATACAGCCCATTTCCTCAAGAGTCGTGGCTAGCAGGGGGTCGTCGGAGCAGTAAACCATCACCTTGAAGCCGTCTTTAATCAGCTCTTCGGCGGCCGCCAGGGTTTCTGGCATGTTCGGGTACAAGGTTTTGTGCTCACCCAGCACTTCCAGCTTTACCAAATCGCGCCCGTCGAGAAGTTCCCGCGCCAGCTTGCACGTACGCACTGCATCTTTGGCGGTATAACAACCGGCCGTGTTGGGCAGGATGGTGTAGCGGTCCGGGGAAATCACATCCAGAAGATTGGGCTCATCCGGATTCTGGCCCAAGTTTGTGCGGCGAACCGCCACGGTCACAATTTCAGCTCCACTTGCTTCAATGGCCTCAGCTGTTTCCGTCAGGTCTCGGTATTTTCCAGTGCCTACCAGTAACCGCGACTGATAAATGCGGCCCGCAATTTCAAGCGGTTTATCTTCGGGCAGCAGGAGTTCTGGTGTGTCGGTCATAGTGTTTCCGGGTTGGTCAAACGTAAGGGTGTCATCTCTTGAAAACGCCTGTCACGGCCGGGCCTCAGCCCCGCCAAATGGGGCTTAGCCGCCTCCGATGGCGTGTACCACCTCAACGCGATCTCCGTCATTGAGGGTAAACTCGACGTGCTGGCTGCGAGGCACTATGTCCTCATTTACTTCCACCGCCAAGCGCTTGCCTGTCAGTGCCATTTTTTCCAACAATGCTGAAACTGTGGCACCCTTAGTGAGCACCATGGCTTCGCCATTAACCTTAACCTGCATAACGCTCCTAACCTCTGCTTTGATCCGTTTGCTGGCCCACGCCAGCGGTCAGCAACAATATCCAGCCAATCATAAAACACACACCACCCATGGGCGTAATTGGACCAACCCAGCGCAGGTCGGTCAGCACCAGTGTATACAAGCTGCCACTAAACAACAGGATACCTGCCACAAAGAAACCAGCGGCCAGCCCCAGCAATCGCTGCGAAAGCCCAAAGCCAGTCAACAGAGCAACCAGCACCAGTGCGATGGCATGATACATTTGATAGGTAACTGCGGTCTGGAAAACCTCCAGGCTGCGTTCGCTTACCAGGTTACGCAGGCCATGAGCACCAAATGCCCCAGCCATCACTGCCGTGAGGGCAAAAAAAGCGCCGATCAGAATGGGCAGGCGCATAAGACCCCGGGGTTTCGGTTTTACAGGCTCAACAGTCACAGTGGATTTTCTCTCCGGTATCCAGATTCATCATGGTGAGCGCTCCGCCCCAAACACAGCCAGTGTCCAGGCCTATGAAGCGGTCTCTGCCTGTTTCACCTTCGATAGCTGCCCAGTGTCCGAAGATCACGCGCAGGTCATCGGAGCGGGGAAATTCAAACCAGGGGGCATAGCCCTCAGGCGCACTGCCAGCGGATTCTTTAGCGGTAAGTTCAAGCCTGCCGTCCTGGGCAACAAAACGCATTCTGGTGAAATAATTGGTGATCACCCGCCAACGATCCATGCCCGTGAGACTTTCATCCCAGCCTGCCGGCTTGTTGCCGTACATCAGTGCAAAGTATTCCCGGGCATGCTCCCCGCGAATCACTGCTTCCACTTCCCGAGCATTCTCAACAGCCTGCTGAACGCTCCAGATATGGGGAACTCCGGCATGGGCCATGATGAGGTTGCGCTCGGGATCGTGCACACACAGGTGTTGCTGTCGCAGCCAACCTAAAAGCTTATCGCGATCGGGGGCCTTCAGTATTCCCTTGAGTGTGTCCTTGCGCTTTGGTTCGTGGCCGCCAAAGGCCACGGCCAACAAATGCAGATCGTGATTGCCGAGCACCACTACGGCCGAATCGCCCAGGCTTTCGATGTAGCGCAGGGTTTTAAGGGAGGATGGGCCACGGTTGATCAGGTCACCCGCCACCCAGAGACGATCACGGGATGGCGAAAAATCCACCTTCGCCAGCACCTCTTTCAAGCGATCATAACAACCCTGAATATCGCCTATGGCGTAATCAGTCATGGTTGTCTCCGCTTCCGTCTCCTGAGCCAACCTTGCCGGGCTGGACGCTGCCTTGCTCACTGTTTTTTTCAGCCACCAGCAAATCCGCAATACTCACGTAATCTGCAAGGCTCAGGTTTTCGGGCCTAAGGCCGTCATTGATACTCAAAGTCTGTAACTGTTCAACCGTTACCATGCCAGCTAGCGCCTTACGCAAGGTTTTGCGGCGAGCGTTAAAGGCTGTTCGTACCACCGCCTGCAGCGTGCCATGATCCTTCGCCGGGTGTGGAAGCTCCTTATGGGGAACCAGTCGCACAATGGCGGAATCCACTTTCGGCGCTGGTCGAAAGGCACCGGGGCCCACTTCAAACAACGGCTGAACCTTGCAGAAGTACTGGGTCATTATGCCCAGCCGGCCATAATTGTTATCACCTGGTACCGCCGCCATACGCTGCACTACTTCTTTCTGCAGCATGAAGTGCATGTCTTGCACCACGCCTGACTGGGCCAACAAATGAAAAATCAGGGGCGTGGATATGTTGTAGGGCAGGTTGCCGATAATACGAAGCGGCCTGTCATCCACAAGTTGGCTGAAATCAAACTTGAGAGCGTCGGCTTCGTGGATACGGAATTCTGGATAGTTGAAAAACTTGGTGCGAAGCACAGGAATCAGGTCGCGATCCAACTCCACAACCTGGAGCTTTGGATTAACCGCCAGGATCTCCTCGGTGATGGCGCCAAGGCCAGGGCCAATTTCAACAATGGCATCATCCGGCTTCGGGTGAATGGCGCGAATAATGCGTTCAATGACGCCTGGATCGTGAAGAAAGTTCTGTCCAAACCGTTTCCTGGCCTGATGGCCGGCTTTTTTACTCACTCAGATTTCTCTTTATTAAAGGCTTTGCGATTCGCAGATTTGAGGGAGCGTGCCATCTGTTCCCCCACTCGGATAGCCGTATGTAAGCTGCCCGAGTCGGCTTTGCCTGAGCCGGCAAGATCCAAGGCAGTGCCATGATCCACCGATGTACGCACTACGGGCAACCCCAGAGTAATGTTTACCGCACGGCCGAAACCCTGGAATTTAAGAACTGGCAGGCCTTGATCGTGGTACATGGCCAGGGCGGCATCTGCGCCATCAAGCCAGTGCGGTGTAAACAGGGTGTCTGCCGGCAAAGGGCCAACCAGTTGCATGCCTTTGGCGCGAAGTTTCTCAAGGGTTGGCTCAATCACTTCAATTTCTTCCCGGCCAAGGTGGCCGCCTTCCCCGGCATGGGGGTTCAGGCCGGTAACGAGAATTCGGGGCTGTTGTATTCCGAAAAACTTTTTCAGGTCGGCATTCAAAATGGTGGCAACCTGGGTAATTCGTTCTGGCGTAACCGCCGCAGATACGTCTTTCAGGGGTAAGTGAGTTGTTACCAACGCCACGCGCAGTTCCTCTGTGGCGAGCATCATAACCACTCGCTCAACCCCGCAAAGCGCCTGCAAGAATTCGGTATGGCCACTGAATTCAATACCGGCTTCGTTGATAATGCCTTTGTGAACGGGCGCCGTAACCATGCCATCAAAATCACCGCCAAGGCAGCCTTTAGCGGCAACCTCGAGGGTTTCCAGCACATACTGGCTGTTGGCAGAATCCAGCTTACCCGCCTGAAGCGATGTGCAACCTTCAACGTGCAACACAGACAGCTCGCCCGCACCTTTCTTTGGCGCCATGCCGGGTTGCCATGGGTACAATTTAACGTTCAGGCCCAGAAGCCGGGCCCGAGCTTCCAGCAGTGGCTGGCTGGCGACAACGACCACACTTGCATCACGCTGCGCAGTAGCCAGCTGCAAGCAAAGCTCGGGGCCTATACCGGCAGGCTCGCCCGCGGTAAGGGCCAGAACAACCTCATCACTCATTATTCAGCAGCTTCCTGAGAGTCACCAGGCTCTTCTTCTGTTGTCTCGGTTGCATACTCACCTTTAAGCTCTACAAAAGCTTCGTCGCGGATTTCCCGCAGCCAGTTTTGCAGCTCGGTTTCGAACTTGCGGCGATAAATCGCCTGGCGCGCCTCTGCTTCTTTCACATCGACACTGATATCTTTCTCGCGGCGCTCTTCAACCTGAAGGATATGCCAGCCAAACTGTGAGCGGAACGGCCCTTTGAATTCTCCTACACCGGCCTCCTGCATAGCTTGCTCAAACGCTGGCACCATCTGCCCCGGATTTACCCAGCCAAGATTGCCACCATCGGAGCCGGAAACGGGGTCGTCTGAATGTTGCCGGGCCAGCACAGCAAAATCAGCGCCGTCCTGGAGTTGCTGAGCGAGTTTGCGAATCGCCGTTTCCGCCTCCGCATCTGTGACCGCTTCAGATGGCCTGATCAGTATGTGACGCACACGGTTCTGCTGAATGACCTGTTTTTGTGCGCCGCCGCGTTTATTCATCACCATAACCATGTGGAAACCGCTGTTATTCTCCAGAATTTCTGAGGGCTCACCAACGTCAAGTGCTGGAACAACCGGCGCAACCAGAGAGGGTAGCTGGCTCTCACTGCGCCACCCCATATCACCGCCTTCAAGGGCGTTACTGGCATCCGATTCAGCCACTGCCACTTCGCGGAAATCACGGCCACTCAGTATAGCTGCCCGTAGCTCTTCCGCTTTTTCACGGGTGGCATCGACAGTCGCATCATCCGCTGGGTTATCCAGCTCGATAAAGATATAGGCCAACCGGTATTCCGCATCGTTGCCACCGCCAGATTCAAGCGCCTGCAAATAGTTTTCAACCTCCCGGTCCGTTACACGAACCCGGCTGCCAACCTGGCGCTGTTGTACCCGGCCGGTGATCATTTCCTGGCGGATCTGTTCTCGGGCCTGACGATAACTTACGCCCTCTGCGGCTAGCTGGCCCTCAAATTCGGACAGGCTCATGCCATTGCTTCTGGCAATATTGGCCAGGGTCTCATTCAGCTCATTGTCGCTGATGCGCATCCCCGCTTTATCGGCCATCTGTAACTGTACAGATTCGGTGATCAGCTGCTCAAGAACCCGCTCTTCAAGAAGACGGCGCGGTGGCAGGCCAGTGCCCTGAGCACTTAGGCGACCCACAATCGTGTTGATTCTCGCTTCAAGTTCGGTTTGAAGGATCACGTCGTCATCCACAATGGCAACCACCTGATCGAGCAATTTGCGTTCAGCCTGAACCGAAAAAGAAAGCACCACTGCCAACAGCATCAGCAGTATCTGTAAACCCTGGCGAATCGTCGCCTTCATAACCACCTCATAATGTTCAAATAAGCCTGCGGACAGGGTACCGGAATGGCACGGTTACCGTCAGGGAAAAACCAATCAACGAGCCCCGAAACGGCGCCGCTCGCGCTCATCGAAACCGTATATCGCCTCGGAAATCGAAGTAGCGGCTCCGCCACTTCCGCCCAGGCCTTTCAGTTGAATCTGGAACAGTATGCGACTGTCCAGTTCCTGGTCGTCGGTGAAATAGTTCTGGTGAACCACCTGAACGCTCCAACAACAATTGTTGTACTCAATCCCGGCAAGGGAGCCAACCGTGCGATCCAGATCCGAATCGTACACCCAGCGGCCGATTAGACTAACACGGTCTGATGCCGGGATAACTGCGGCAATATCAGCCTGATCCAGCTCATCCTTGCTGTAAGTGTGCCCGACACTTGCCAGATACCGGTAATCCTCCGAGTGGAAAACCAGCTGGCTGCGGCCCTCTTCGGTCTCTCCGGTTTCAGGATCCCATAGCCCGGACGTCCGGATTTGCAGATTTTGCAGGGGATTCAGCACAACTTCCCCTGCAAGCGGTGACCGGCTTCGATCACTTCCGCCCACACCGAATAGCGTCACCTCACGATCTTCAAAATACTGCACCTGACCGATGCTGAAGCGAGCCCGTTCGGCGCCCGTCACCAGGTCGTTGAAGCGGCTGGTCAGAGCCACTGTTAACTGATTGGCCTCCCCCACCCGGTCTCCCCCTACAAAACGATCTGGCCGGAACAGCTGCTCAAAGCGGAAGGTTTGCAACGCCGTATCGAATGCAGGAATGTAGTTCTGATCGGCTTCAGCATCTGCCCAGGCATAATACAGTCGAGGCTCAAGGGTCTGATTGTAGGGCACATCAAACAGGCTGGACTGGCGATCAAAATACAGCCCGTTATCCCACTCCACCACCGGAACAGTGCGATCAAACCCACTGTTCCCGGCGCTATAGTCTTCCAGCTCATAGCGGGTGTAATCAAGGCTGACCGAAGGGCGGCTGAAGCCCCAGAGAGCCCGCATCGGCAGAGCCAGCTCGGGGCGGGCTCGAAAACGCTGGCCATTGGCTTTATCCAGTCCCGTCAGCGCGTCATTGTCGCGATAAAACCAGGTGTACTGGCTCTCCAGCCCTGCCGTAAACCAGCCAGCCTCTGCCGTTCCCGCATAGATCACATCGGGTAACTGGGCATAAGGCCTGTCAGCCTGGGCAATACGTTCGCTGACGGTCTGGTAATCATTAAGATACAAATCAAAATACTGGTTCGCGTCCTCATAGCGCACGCCACCCTTGCGCTGCAAGTGGGTGGCCTGGTTGATTTCCAGACTGCGATTCAGATCCCCCAGATAATCTTCATCACTTACTACGGAAAAGTCACCGTAGCCGCGCCAGCCACGGCCCAATTCGGCGCGGGTGGTGGCATCCAGTGCCCAGCGCTGCCCGGCTTCACCGGGGTTGTCATTTTTGTAGGCTGAATCGTTATCAATATAGCCAAGCTGCAGCGTGGTCTCTCCGAGGGGACTGAGATAGCGGCCCTCAACCTCATTAAACAGCCCGCGGCCATGGATGTACTGCGGCGTAAAAGTGGCATCATAATGGGGTGCCAGATTCAGATAGTAAGGTGCCGCAAAAAATGCGCCGCTACCCGCGCTGGAAGAGCCAAACTGCGGGTACAGAAAACCGGTTTTACGCCGATCATCAATGGGAAAGCTGGCGTAAGGCCAGTAAAGCACAGGCACGTCCAGAACTTCGAGGCGCACATGCTTTGCTGTTCCAAAGCCTTCGGCCTGATCCAACTCTATCTCAGAAGCAACAATTGCCCAATCATTCTGCTGTGGGCCACAGGTGGTAAGCATGCCGCCATGGATCTCTACCCGGGCATCATCCACCCGTGAAAGGCTTCCGGCACTACCCCGCATTTCCGGCCCATGCAACAAGAAGGTGGCAGTGTTGATATCAAGACGCCCTGAGTTCACGCTGTATTCTGCGCGCTCTCCGGTCAACAAAAACCCATCACCACGACTGACTAAAGGTCCCTGAATTGATACAAGGCCTGCACTCTGACTGTACCTGGCCTCAGATCCAGCCACCTGAAAGCTGCCTTGTCGCACCTGAACATCGCCTTGCAGGTATAGCTCGCTGTCAATCTCGTACCGGGCGTTCAGGCCACTGGCTTGCAGAGCTGCGGCTTCACCAGTACTTTCTCCAAAAACAGCCGTGCCGTCTTCACCAGAGCCTGATGGCAGATACCCACCTGTGCAAAACGCGGGCAGCGAATTCCTGACATCCTCCGGAAGCTGGCTTTTAGGGCGCCAGTCCAGCTCGGCGGCGGATGGTGCTACTTCGCCGGCAGATAAACCGGCGGCCGACATCAGGCCCAATCCGGCAAGCAGGCTCGTAAACCAGCGCTGCAATGTGCCTGTCTGCGCTTGCAGATAGCTGTCGGACATTGGCACGATGGCAAGATTCCTGTTCCAGATGCATGGAGAAATGTGATTGGCGCAACAGAGCGCATATACACAAACAACAGCCGCCTAGTTTACACGTGCCTCTGGAGCTTGTTAACGGAAACGGAGCCTGATAATCGAAACTCCGCTGCAAAACCGTTTTACCCACTTTATACTCCATGCAAAGAGCCCTCAATGAGAGCCCCATTTATGGGCGTAACTCCGGGCTCACGAATACCCGTATACAACGTACACTCTATTCCAGGACAACTGCCCGCACTATGGACAACCGCCTGCAAATGCTGACCGCCTGGGTCAGCCAGTTTCCCGGCCTTGAGAACGCTCAGGCCAAGCCCGTTTCCGGCGATGCCAGCTTCCGGCGCTACTACCGTGTCTGCAAAACAGATACCAGTGGCAGCGACGTATCTTTCATTGTTATGGACTCGCCCCCGGAGCTCGAAGACTGCGGGCCATTTGTCCAAATTGGCAGGCATTGGCTCCAGGCCGGGATTGCTGTTCCACAGATTTTCGAAGCTGACCTTGCACGTGGCTTTCTCCTGCTGGAGGACTTCGGCGACCAGTTAATGCTGGGCCAGTTGAATCCCGAAACCGCAGACACTCTTTACCAAAGCGCTCTGGATGAGCTGCTTCTTATTCAGCAAGTTCACGCAGAGCCCGGCTACCCACTACCGCTTTATAATGCGGCCCTACTGAATCGTGAGATGGCCTTGTTTCGGGACTGGCTGCTGGAAAGCTATCTGGAGCTGGAACTGGACAACATCGAGAAGTCCATGCTGGACACGACCTTTGCATTGCTCCGGGAAAGCGCCCTGGCCCAGCCAGAAGTAACCGTGCACAGGGACTACCATTCCCGGAACCTGCTGGTGCGACAACACCGCAACCGCCTCGGTGTTATCGATTTTCAGGATGCGGTAACCGGCCCGGTGACTTATGACGCAGTGTCGCTCCTTAAGGACTGCTACATCCAGTGGCCGGAAGAGCGCGTCTGCGCATGGCTGGAAACCTTCCGCAAGCAAACCCTGGAAGCTGGCCTGCACAGTGCCGATCCCGACACCTTCCGACAATGGTTTGAGTTGATGGGCATGCAGCGTCACCTGAAGGCCGCCGGCATTTTTGCCCGCTTGGCTATTCGTGACGGCAAGTCACGCTATTTGGGCGACATCCCCCGCACTGTTGGCTACCTGCTTGCAGCCAGCAACCGGCAACCCGCGCTAAGGCACTTCCATGACTGGCTGGAAGCAGTGGCCATACCGAGAATTGAAGAACGGATTGGCCCAATTCCGCTTCGGGAGCATGCATAGTGAAAGCAATGATTCTTGCTGCAGGCAAGGGTGAACGCATGCGACCACTGACCCTTACCACTCCGAAACCCTTGCTTAGTGCGGGCGGCAAACCGCTCATTGAGCATCACCTTGAACGCCTCAAGCAAGCGGGTTTTCGGGATGTGGTCATCAATCACGCCTGGCTCGGAGAGCAGATTGAGTACACCCTGGGCAACGGTGAACGGTTCGGTCTTTCTCTGCACTACTCCCGGGAAGGCCAGCCATTGGAAACCGCCGGCGGCATTGTCCGCGCCCTGCCACTACTCGCATCCCCGGATACCGACTGGTTTATGGTGATAAATGGCGATATCTGGAGCGATTTTGATCTGGCCCGGCTGCAGCCGCCAATACCGGGCAAACACCCTTCTGTTGACGCTTTACTGGTAATGACCGACAACCCGCCACACCATCGCAAGGGCGACTTTTGCCTGAACGATAACGGCTTGCTGTACGAGGAGTGTGCCGGAAAAGAGGGTGAAAAACTGACCTTTGCTGGCATCAGCCTCCTGCACCGGAGGTTGTTTGATGGGCTCACTGATGGCGCGGGAAAGCTTGCCCCGGTGCTTCGGGCCGCTATGGCGAAGGGCAGGGCTGCCGGCATACACCACCCGGGGCACTGGATTGATGTTGGCACTCCGGAGCGCCTGCGGAAACTGGACCAGCAACTGGCTGTCCGGGAGCCTTAGCGCGATGACGACCCGCTCTGCGCAACCTGCCCTGCCACCGCGAATGGAAGCAGCATTCTCTGGCCTGCTGCGCAAACTCGTCGCCTCTGATCACCAGGCGCACACACTGATTGGCCAAACCAGCTTGCCCCGATGGTGTCAGCGCCCCATGTTTTTCTTTCTGGGTTATATCGCAAAAGCAGAGGGCCGGGTTTCAGAGCAGGATATCGGCTTTGCAGAAAACCTTATCATGGCGCTGGACCTTTCAAAACGCCAGAGACACAGGGCCATCAGCAGTTTTCAGAAAGGCAAGTCATCGGAAGCGCTGCCGCCACTCACCGGTGCCACACTGAGGCTCAGCCACCGGATCTCGCCTGCCCCCGCCCTGAAAATGGCCATTTGCCTATGTCACGCGGCTCAACTCAACGGCCGCCCAGGCAAACCCCGGCGTTACCGGTGCGAGGATGCGATTGACCACATTGGCATGCCGTTTACCATCAGCGAAGACATCTTCGCCAGCTATGCCAGCCAGGTGTGGAGCGATCTCAACAATGTGCCTTCCATGCCCGTCAACCTTGAAGAAGCTTGCGCTCTGCTGGGCGTCACAAGGCGAGACCCGATAGCGTCAATCAAGCGCGCATACCGGAAAAAGGTCTCCAAGTGGCACCCGGACAAACTGGCACAACAGCAACTCACCCCCGCCGAGCATGCTCTCGCCAAAGAACGTCTGCTAGCCTACCAAAAGGCTTGGGAGCTGGTCCGGCGGCGACACTGACTGGTAACAGTTATTGGCGCGGACCCGATGTTAACCAGGCAGCTATCCTGCCCGCCAGAGCTTTACCATCTCGCGGCAAGAAAACTGTCCCCGAACCCACAGCCTGCAAACTGAAGCCTTGCACTCCGGCTCTGGCTAAACTCGCCTTACGTTGCTCCCCCCCACTCGAGGAGGATAGTTCCAGAATGCGCGGCACAGACGCTTTCTCCAGCGTTTCGGCCAGCTGCCCGGCGTCCCTGGAATAGAACTTCGGCTGCGCCCAGACCAAGGCCGGGGGAGCCCCAAGCTCAGCAGCGTAGGCCACTACATGGTTACTGCCTCGCCCGATACCGATCACTGCCAAGAAGTCGTACTCACGTTTGCCCAGCTCCACGGCTCCAGCCACCAACTCTTCACGAATGCGTTCCCGATAGGCAACCTCCAGATCACTCGGGGCTTCCGTTTCCAATACATCAATCGTTGCTCGTACAGGAGCACCCTGGCTCCCCCCTTCCGGACCTGCCTCAGGTGCAACCTGCGGGCGCTCCAGCATCTTCTCGAGGGCGACCGACGGCGGTTCAAGGCCCAAGCTGAGCACCGCGAATTTACGGTGCGTCAATTCCCGGGCCAGAGTGCCTGCCAGCCCTGAACCTGCATTCTCGCCTTCGTCCGCCAGAATGATCACAGCCCCCCTTACCGGCGTTTCCATTTCGGGCCAGAACAGTGCCAATGTGCGAGCACCATCCTCAAGTTCAAGCCAGAGCACAGAGTCTGGAAATCGCTGGCTCAACCCCCACTCACCCATCCCGGAGGAGACAACACCGCGCACTTCGCTGGCAACGGATTCGGCGGGCCCTGCTCCATCAACCTGGTCCTGGGCGAATGCCTGCACCCCAACAGATGCCAGCATAACGACCAACAGGCAGCTGGAAATGTTCTTGAAACATATGCTTTTACTGATTGTTCTGATTCGGCGCACAGTTCCAGCTCCTCTGGCTACGAAAACACGCTCTGGTGCTGTTAGACTGTCATTAATATTAACGGCTGCCAATTGTTTGCGAGAACCGAAATGAACCCTTATCTGATTGCCCCATCCATTTTGTCTGCTGATTTTGCCCGTTTGGGCGAAGAGGTGGATAACGTACTGGCCGCAGGCGCAGACGTGGTGCACTTTGACGTTATGGACAACCATTATGTGCCCAACCTGACCATTGGGCCGATGGTGTGCGAAGCCCTCCGTAAACACGGCGTTACCGCACCCATCGATGTGCACCTGATGGTATCGCCAGTGGACGACCTGATCCGTATGTTCATCGACGCCGGTGCCAGCTACATCACCTTCCACCCGGAAGCGTCCCAGCATATTGACCGCTCCCTGCAACTGATTCGCGAGGGCGGATGCAAAGCAGGCCTGGTGTTCAACCCTGCTACACCACTCCACTATATGGATCATGTAATGGACAAGCTCGACATGGTGCTGATGATGTCGGTGAACCCGGGCTTTGGTGGTCAGAAATTTATTCCCGGCACCCTCGACAAGCTTCGGGAAGCCCGCAAGCGCATCGACGCCAGCAATTACAACATCCGGCTGGAAATCGATGGCGGCGTAAAAACCGACAATATCCGGGAAATTGCCGAAGCCGGCGCAGACACGTTTGTTGCGGGTTCAGCCATCTTCAATACCGACGATTACAAAGCCACCATCGACACCATGCGTCAGGAGCTGGAGCAGGCCCGTATCGCAATGGGCCATCAGGCACCAAACCAATGAGCCTCGCTGGACTGTTTAACGCCCGCTGGCCCGGAGTTGCCCTGTTTGATCTTGATGGCACCCTGGTAGACAGCGCTCCAGACCTTGCCGCGGCGGTTGACCGCACTCTTGAACAGCTTGGACGCAAGCCCGCCGGGCTTGAGCAGGTGCGCCAGTGGGTGGGCCACGGCTCCCCCATACTGATGCGGCGGGCCCTGGCTGGCAAAGCCGACTGGGAGCCCGCAACAGCGGTAGACGACGCTCTGTTTGACGATGCGCTGGCGCTGTTCTTTGCCAACTATCGGGAACTCAACGGCCAGTACGCAGTGGTCTACCCGGGTGTAAAAGCCTGCCTGGAATCTCTGAGCGAACGCGACTGCCCCATGGCCGTAGTAACCAACAAGCCAGAACAGTTCGTGGCGCCGTTATTAAAACAGCTAGGGCTGGATCAGCACTTCAAACTGGTGATCGGTGGCGACACTCTGGATACAAGAAAGCCGGACCCCGGCCCCTTGCTCCACGCCATGAAGGCACTGAACGGCAGCCGGGGCACTACCGTTATGGTTGGCGACTCTGCAGCGGATGTCACCGCCGCCCAGGCCGCAGGCATTCCCTGTGTTGCTGTCACCTATGGCTACAACTTTGGCCGTCGGGTACATGCACTGGGAGCAGACGCTGTGGTTGATTCCCTGAGCGAGCTTTTGTAACCTCTCAGATCTTGAACTTTAATTCTTTTCAATTCGGGAGATTCCTGCCGTGCAGGGACTGAATTTGACTGCCGCGCGAGGCATCCTTACTACCCGCGCAACACGATGGTGGCGATGGCGTACCGGCTGAACACTCTCAGCCCGGCGAACAGCGCGCCCGTGCCCGCTTAACGCCACCACCCGACAGGCCAAACCTACATACTGTTTGCCTGCTCGAACGCAGATCAGATCCCAGGAAACCCGACCATGAACTCCGAACAATTCCGCAAGCTGGCACAGGCCGGCTTCAACCGCATCCCCGTGTATCGTGAAGTACTAGCGGACATGGACACCCCTTTAAGTACTTACCTCAAGCTCGCCAGCGGCCCATATTCGTATCTGTTTGAATCTGTTCAGGGTGGCGAAAAATGGGGCCGTTACTCCATCATCGGCTTGCCCAGCCAGGAAGTGCTCAAGGTATTTGACCACCGTATAGAGATCCGTCGGCACGGCGAAGTAATTGAAACCGCTGAAGTAGATGACCCTCTGGCATTTGTAGCCAGCTACCAGGAACGCTTCAACGCCCCGGATCTGGAAGAGTTACCCCGCTTCAATGGTGGCTTGGTGGGTTATTTCGGCTACGACACGGTTCGCTACATCGAAAAGCGCCTGGCCACCAGCTGCCCCCCGGACCGCATAGGCACCCCTGATATACTGCTGATGGTTTCCGACGAGCTGGTGGTATTCGACAACCTGCGGGGCAAGCTGCACCTGATAGTCCACGTGAATCCGGCCGATGACGGTAGTTACGAACAGGCACAATCAAGGCTCGACGAACTCGAACAGAAATTACACCGGCAAACCGCCAATGCTCCGCAAACGCCAGCCCATCTGCGCGGAAAAACTGTGGATGAAAGCGAGTTTGTATCTGGCTTTAGCCAGGAAAAGTTCGAAGCCGCTGTTGGCAAAATAAAAGATTACGTGCTGGACGGCGACGTAATGCAAACCGTCATCTCCCAGCGCATGTCCATTCCGTTTGAAGCTCCTCCCTTGAATTTGTACCGCTCACTGCGGGTATTGAACCCCTCGCCGTACATGTACTTTCTGGATCTGGACGACTTCCACATTGTGGGCTCGTCGCCGGAAATCCTGGCACGTATGGAAGACCGGGAAGTCACCGTTCGCCCCATCGCCGGCACCCGCAAACGCGGCGCTACCGATGCGGAAGACAGAGCCCTGGAAGCCGAGCTGCTCGCCGATCCGAAAGAAATCGCCGAACACCTGATGCTGATCGACCTGGGCCGCAACGATGCGGGTCGCGTGTCGGAAACCGGCACCGTAAAGCTCACTGAAAAAATGGCCGTGGAGCGCTACTCCCATGTAATGCACATAGTCTCCAACGTAACCGGCCAGGTAAAAGACGGCATCAGCTGCCTTGATGTACTCAAGGCCACCCTGCCTGCAGGTACCCTGAGCGGTGCCCCGAAAACCCGGGCCATGGAAATCATTGATGAATTGGAGCCGGTAAAGCGTGGGGTATACGGCGGCGCTGTGGGATACCTGTCGTTCAACGGCAACATGGATACCGCAATCGCTATCCGCACCGCCGTTATCAAGGACAAAACACTGCACATACAGGCCGGCGCCGGCATTGTTGCCGATTCCGTTCCTCGCCTTGAATGGAAAGAAACCATGAATAAGGGCCGCGCCATATTCCGCGCGGTGGCTATGACCTACAACGATTTCAACCACTGAGGCGAGGGACACATCATGCTATTAATGATCGACAACTACGACTCCTTCACCTACAACGTGGTGCAGTATCTTGCAGAACTGGGCGCCGACGTACAGGTGCACCGCAACGACGAAATCACCGTGGAGGAGATCGAAGCACTTAACCCGGAACGGCTGGTGATCTCTCCCGGCCCCTGCACACCAAATGAAGCGGGGGTTTCCATGGAAGCCATCCGCCACTTTGCCGGCAAAATTCCCATTCTCGGCATTTGCCTTGGACACCAGGCCATCGGGCAGGTATTCGGCGGCAACATAATCCGCGCCGGGCGCGTTATGCACGGCAAAGTATCCCCGGTGTTTCACAACAACACCGGCGTGTTCCGCGGCCTTAACAATCCTGTGCAGTCTACCCGCTACCACAGCTTGGCCATCGAGCAGGCCAGCCTCCCGGAATGCCTGGAAATGACCGCTTGGACTCGCAACAGCGATGGCAGCGTGGAAGAAATCATGGGCGTGCGTCACAAAACATTGGCCATCGAAGGGGTGCAGTTCCACCCTGAATCCATCATGAGCGAACAGGGCCACGAACTGCTACGCAATTTCCTGCGAACCCAATAAGAAAAGGCACTACGAATGAACATGAAAGACGCACTGAACCGGGTGGCCGAAAACCTCGATATGTCCCGGGAAGAAATGAAAAGCGTGATGCGCATCGTTATGAACGGCGAAGCCACCGATGCTCAGATTGGCGCCCTGCTCATGGGTTTGCGGATAAAAAGTGAAACCGTCGATGAAATCACCGGCGCTGTGGAAGTCATGCGCGAACTGGTCTCCGGCGTAACCATCAAAGCCGAGCCACTGATTGATATCGTTGGCACCGGCGGTGACGGCGCCAACCTGTTCAACGTTTCCTCTGCCTCCGCTTTCGTTGTTGCTGCCGCTGGTGGCTTTGTTGCCAAACACGGCAACCGCGCGGTGTCCTCCAAAAGCGGAAGTGCCGACCTGATCGAACAAGCAGGCATCAACCTGGACCTCACCCCTGAACAAGTCGCCCGCTGCGTAGAGCAAATCGGCGTAGGCTTCATGTTCGCCCCAAGCCATCACGGTGCCATGAAACACGCCGTTGGCCCACGCAAGGAAATGGGTTGCCGCACCCTGTTCAACATCCTCGGCCCCATGACCAACCCGGCAGGTGTTAAACGCCAACTGATCGGCGTATTCAGCCGAGCCCTCTGCCGCCCAATGGCTGAAGTACTGCAAAAACTAGGCGCCGAACACATTATGGTGGTGGCTTCCAAAGACGGACTGGATGAAATCAGCCTGGCCAGCGTTACCCATGTGGCCGAACTGAAAGACGGCGAGATCACCGAATACCAGATCACCCCGGAAGACCTCGGCATAAAGAGCCAGACTCTGGTGGGGCTGTCCGTGGATACTGCAGAAGAGTCCCTGAACCTGATCAAAGCCGCCTTCGGCCGAGGCCACGATGAAATGGCCGAAAAAGCCCGGGACATGATCGCCCTGAACGCCGGCGCTGCCATCTACGTAGCCGGCCTGGCTCCAAATGCCAAAATGGGCGTAGAAATGGCCCTGGACGCCATGGGCTCGGGCCTTGCGGCCGGAAAACTCGCCGAACTGGCAGATTTTTCACACTGTTTTTAAGCTGTAAGCAGGCTTCACCAAACTCTGAGAGCGTGCCGCTGGTCGCCTCTTAAAACTGTCTGCAGCCAGGGATGGCTGCAGCCAAGCCCTACATGGACGTATTCACGGGCGTGTTTTGAGAGGCGACCAGCGGCATGCTCATACACGGAACCAAACAAAAATGGCTAAGCAAAACGACAAAACCCCCACCATCCTGCGCAAAATCGTAGAAAGAAAGTGGGAAGAAATCGACTTTCGGAAACGCCAAACGAGTCTGGAAGATCTCAAGGCCATGTCTGGCGATCAGCCCGCTACAAGGGGCTTCGCCAACGCCCTGCGCCAGAGAATTGAAGCCGGCACACCCGCCGTCATTGCTGAAATCAAAAAAGCCTCACCCAGCAAAGGCATACTCCGCGACCCATTTGAGCCCGCCGAGATTGCCGAAAGCTACGAAAAGGGCGGCGCTGCCTGCTTGTCAGTACTCACTGACCATGATTTTTTCCAGGGCCACGAAGACTACCTGATCGCCGCCCGCAACGCCTGCAGCCTGCCCGTTATCCGCAAAGACTTCATGGTCGCTCCCTACCAAGTATACGAAGCCCGAACCATAGGCGCCGACTGCATACTGCTCATTGCAGCGTGCCTAACCAAAGACCAGATGCAGGAACTCGAAGGCATAGCCCACGAAATCGGCATGGACGTACTGGTAGAAGTCCACAATAGCGAAGAAATGGACGATGCACTCACGCTCCGCACCCCACTGGTGGGCATCAACAACCGCGACCTGCACAGCTTCGACGTATCCTTGGAAACCACCTTCAACCTGCACCAGCGCATAGGTGCAGAGCGCATGGCCATCACCGAAAGCGGCATAATGACCCGCGCCGACGTGGAAGCCATGACCGGTCGTGGAATTTATGGATTCCTGGTGGGTGAATCCTTCATGCGTGCAGACAACCCTGGTGAGAAGCTGCAGGAATTGTTCTTCCCGCAGTAGAGTGGCCAATAGCGCCAGAGGGCAAACAAGCGCGTCAGGCGGATCTAGTCAGTATCCGCCAGCGCTTCCTGCATCAGCGACTGCAAATGCTCAGGCAGATCAACCGATAATTCCAAAGCCCTCTCATGGGCGCGCTGCGACATTTTGCCCCAGGTTCGCCGCACAATCCTGAGCCATTTCTCCCGATCATATTCCGCGTTATCTGCGTAGAACCGGGCAAAATACTTCTCCAGAAACACCATGCAGGCAACGTCTTCCAATAACTGCGTCTCCGGGTCTTTTCGCAGCTCGCGCTTGGTAATAATCACCTCAACCCGTTCGCATTCGCTCTCAGGATATCCACACTCAGCCATAATTTCCGCAGCCCTGCGCCCATGCATGCGCCCACACGCCTGGCGCCAAGCATAGTAGGCTTTTCGGCCCACCGGGTAATCACTGCGGGGCAACTTCCAGCGCTCAAGATGCTGGGCTCTGCAGGCTATCTGCATTCGCGCAGAAGGCGCCGGCTCCAGTTCATAGAGCCAGCGAGTCATATGCAAACTGTAGGCATACTCCCTGGGCATGGTTTCACCTGCCACAACCTCTTCATTTGGGTCGGCGCGATTGGCGCTGTCAATCGCATCCAGAGCACACTTAAGGGATGCCCCACTCATACTATCTCCTTTAACGACACAACTAACCCTCGGGGGCTATTGCGACGACTGTCAAATTCCCTGATGATGATAACTACTGGCCGCCGGATCATGATGATGGTGAAAAGCTCAGATCTCCAACCGCCACTCAAAAGAGTACCGCCAAAATGGATACCCGCCTATGAGGCGTACATCCGGATCGTGGAGCGCAAGGTAGCTGTCATCGCTGCCTGGACTCTTCTTGTAACGGTACTTTTCTACCAGTTTACCCACGAACTCCGCCTTGCTCACCCGACAGAGATGTGGCTCACGGAACTGGGGTTCCGGATACCTGTTCTGCTCAGTGCACTTATCACTCTATTCTCCCACTACACGGGAAAGCCCTTCATCCAGAGCCGCCAATTGCTCAGAATTATGGGGCTCTCATTGATGACGATGATACTTGCACTGTTTCTCATTCACTACAGCGGGCCGTCTGCCGAGACCTATCAGGTTACAAACATGATGATCATCAGCTTTTTCGGGGTTTCCGCTTTCTCAGTCAGGGGCCCTAGAGAATGGTGCCTGATGTTTCTCATCCCTCTCCCGGTCTTTTTCCTGTCTGCAAAGGCTATGGGGCTGTCCATCGCCGAGCTGCTTCCCCCTATGTTTGACCCTTTCGTCATGATGATTATAGGTCTCGTGATGAGTGAGGCACTGGGGCAGCTTCGGGTTGGAGAGTTCATAGCCAGGCAACGACTCAAAGAGCATGCGACTACCGATCAGTTAACCGGCCTGCTGAACCGCAGAGCCATGCTCCAACTGCTGGAGCGCGAGCACTCCCGTGCCCAACGCTACGGGGCTACTTACAGCCTTATTCTAGGGGACCTCGATTGGTTCAAGCGAGTAAATGACACCTACGGCCACAATGTTGGCGACATCGTACTTCAGGAAACCGCCCGCAGGCTGGGAAGCCACATGCGTACGCAGGATGCACTGTGCCGCTGGGGTGGCGAAGAAATCCTGATTTTGTTACCGGAAACGGATCTCGATGGAGCCCGGCACGTAGCCGAGAAGGCTCGCCTATCTCTTGCTGAGAAACCGATGGAGGTCAAAGAGCACAGCATTCCTCAAACCATAAGCCTGGGCATCACCAGCTGCTACGGGCTTGATGACATTGAAAGCACGATAAAGCGAGCCGATGATGCGTTGTACCTTGCCAAGAACAATGGGCGCAATCGCACTGAGGAAATTGCGCCCCCAAACCCCGAACCTGCATTAACAGAAGCTGAGATCATCTTTGATACTGCAAACTGATCCCTCAGGATAAAGCTAACAAACCATCATTTTTAAACCTGCGCAGATGGGCGCGCCTTGATGCGGTCATACCATGACTGCAAGTGGGTATATTCTGGCAGGATACGGATATCCACAACCCGGGCAAAGGCTACTGTAGTGAACGCATTGATGTCGGCTGCGGTAAACCTGTCACAGCAAATATATTCCTTGTCAGCCAGGTGCCCGTCGAGAAACTTCATAAACTTGGCAACACCCCTTCCGCAATCTTCCCCCCACTCCTTGATCGGGTTCATCCTGTCTTTGAAATAGCCGCTGGTGTGCTGGAAACACATACCTGTGGGCATGAAAAAATAGAACTCCACCCACCTTACCCACTGTTCGATCAAGGCCTTCTCAAGAGGCGTGTCCCCCAGAAGCGTTGGGGCCTGCAGGTAGCTTTCTTCAAAGTAACGGCAAATCGCCATGGTCTCGGCGATGCAGGTGCCATCCTCCAACTCCATCACCGGCACCTTTTTCATGGGGTTACGGGCCACGTATTCCGGCGTCAGGTTTTCACCCTTTTGCAAATCAATTTCGATGAACTCGGCTTTCTCTAGCAAGCCTTTCTCAGCCATAAACATGCGCACACGGCGAGGATTTGGTGCAGTTTTTGTTTCATAGATTTTCATTATTATTGGCTCCAGTCTAGCTTTCTCAAGGGCTTTTTTGCGCACAAAGCATTCGAGAGACTGACCCGAATACAGGGTTGCGTCAAGCAACCAGGTTAGCCCCCGCTACATGGCGAATACGTATCCATCGTTGGCGCATTTGCGTTAAAACCTTGTAACTGCGCTCAAGATCCTTATGCTTATAACTACGTGATAACCGAGACGAGATGTTTTGCCCTATTTCCCCGCATTGCCAGAAAACCCCAAATCGGAGCGCATCTTCCGGTTATTCCATGCCAGTCGTAATAAATTAGCAACGTGCTTAACAAAAAAAATGACAACAAAATGTTCTGCCAGAACTCACCAACCCCGAATGGAGAAGTGACTATGCGAAAGCTTACGTCTGCAGCACTACTTTGTGCACTATCAGTACCCGCCATGGCACAAGCCAACTGCGGCGAAGTATCCATCACAGAAATGAACTGGGCGTCCAATACCGTCGTCACAAGCGTGGCCAAATTTATTATGGAACAAGGCTATGGCTGTGATGTGTCGGTTATCCCCTCAGACACCGTGCCGGCCGTAACATCAGTTGCAGAAAACGGCGAGCCAGACATCGTTACTGAGCTGTGGTTAAACTCCGCAGGAGAAGCTTATCTGCGCCTCGAAGAAGAAGGCAAGATTGCAAGACTGGGCAAGGTGCTTGATCCCGGCGGTGAGGAAGGCTGGTGGCTGCCCACTGCTCTGGTGGAAAAACACCCTGAACTGAAAACAATTGAAGGCGTCATGGCCAACCCGGAACTGGTGGGCTCACGCTTTAATAACTGTCCGGATGGTTGGGGCTGCCGAATTGTTAACGACAACCTGATTCGCGCTCTGGATCTTGAGGAGTCTGGCATCAAGGTGTTTAACCACGGTTCAGGCGAGACCCTGGCGACTTCAATGGCCTCAGCCGTTCAGAAAGGTGACCCGTGGTTCGGTTACTACTGGGGCCCAACTGTGCCCATGGGCAAGTACGACATGACCCGTATAGAGTTGGGCGAATACAAGCAGAAGGTTCACGAGAAAAACCAGAACGCTAACGCCGACAGCCCGGGCGTTTCCGAATTCCCGGCGGCAACGGTTCTTACCTCGGTCACCACCAGCTTCAAAAATCGGGAGCCAGAGGTAACCGAGATGCTGAGCAAAATGACCTTCAAGACCGACACCATGAGCGGGCTTCTGGCCTGGATGGATTCCAACAATGCATCCGCTGAAGAAGCTGCGGTTTATTTCCTGAGCACCAACCGCGACGAGTGGTCTGGCTGGCTCAACGACGAGGCCCGCAAAAATCTTGCGGCGATTCTCGAAAACTGATTATCCCGCCCTGGCCCGGGGCAGCTCTTTTAACGAGTGCCCTGGGATACGTCTATCTGGCAGTAACAACAACCGATTTCTGTGTCGCATGGCCCCCATGTACAGAAGAGGCTAAACACAAATGGCAACCTACGATTCCCTGTTTTCGGCGCTAGGGTTAGAAGATTGGTGCGCGAAAGGTAAAGAAGACGGCCCTATGTCGATGGCGGATCTACTCGCCAAATCCAAAGGCAAAGATGCAGAACCCGAATCCCTGTGGGACCTTCCTTTCCCGTCCATGGATGCACTGAACGACTCCTGCGCAGCATTTCCCCAGTCCAGAGAGCTAACTAAAGGCCTGGAGCAGGGTTTTCTCGCCATAAAAGACAACCTCAGCCTTGTTCTGGACCCACTGACCCAGCCTCTCAGCTGGTTTCTGGATAGCGCACTTTACGGCATGTTGAACACGCCTTGGTGGATCATTATCCCGATTATGCTGGCGATCGTTTTCTTGGTGACCAAATCCTGGAAGCTGGTTGCACTGGTAGCCGGCAGTATCTGCCTACTGGCCTTTATTGATTACTATGTTTACGCCATGCAGACGCTGGCCATTATTTTTGTATGCGCCTTCCTGTGTGTGCTTTTCGGGGTGCCCATAGGCATTGCCATGTCCCGGAGCGACACCATGCAACGGCTGACGATTCCGGTGCTGGATATGCTTCAAACCTTACCGCCGTTTGTGTACCTGATCCCGCTGATTTTCCTGTTCAGCGTGACCGAATCCAAACTCTACGGCATTGCCATTATTCTCTACGCCATAGTGCCGGTTGTGCGTTTGACCAACCTGGGCATACGCCTGGTGGACAAAGACGTAATCGAAGCCGCCGATGCCTTCGGCATGACGCCCAGGCAGAAGCTGTTCAAGGTTCAGATTCCTCTGGCACTGCCCAACATTATGGCCGGTGTAAACCAGACCATCATGATGAGCCTGGCGATGGTGGTTATCGCATCACTGGTGTCGGCACCCGGTTTGGGTGTTCTGGTGCTTCGTGGCATCCGCAATCTGGAATTGGGCGTTGGCCTGGTTTCCGGCCTTGGCATTGTAATTCTGGCCGTGATTCTCGACCGGGTGACAAAAGCATCTCTTGCGCGCATCAACGCCAGTCAAAAGCAGTGAGGACAAAACGTGGCGAATGATATAAAGATTTCCATCAAAAACCTTTACAAGATATTCGGACCAACGCCGGATGTGGCTCTGGAATATGTGAAGCGCGGCATGAACAAAGCCGATCTTCTGGATCAGCAAAACCATGTTCTGGGGCTGCGGGATATCAACGTGGATATCCTTGATGGCAAGATCACGGTGATCATGGGGCTGTCGGGCTCTGGCAAATCAACGTTGATCCGTCACCTGAACCGCCTTATTGAACCCACCGCGGGTGAAATCCGCCTGGACGGCAAAAATGTTCTGGACCTGAATGAAGAGCAGCTACGTCAACTGCGGCGGGAACAGATGTCCATGGTGTTCCAGAAATTTGCCTTGCTGCCCCATAAAACTGTGCTTGAGAACACCGGCATGGCCCTCAACATTCGTGGCTCCAAAACTGAAGATTTTGAAAGTGAAGCGGTAAAATGGCTTGCCCGGGTGGGTCTTGAGGGCAACGAGAACCAGTATCCCCATCAATTATCCGGCGGCATGCAGCAACGGGTGGGCATTGCCCGGGCACTGGTATCCAACTCCCCCATCATGCTGATGGACGAAGCCTTCTCGGCCTTGGACCCGTTGATCCGTTCAGATATGCAGGATTTGCTGCTGGAACTGCAGGACGAACTCCAGAAAACCATTGTATTCATCACCCACGATCTGGACGAAGCCCTGAAGCTCTCCGAGCATCTGGTCATACTCAAAGATGGCGAAGTGGTGCAGCAAGGCGACCCGCAAGACATCCTGCTGAATCCCAACGACCCTTACATTGAGGCCTTCATACACGACATTAATCGCGCCCGGGTACTCAGGGTGCGCTCAATTATGAAGAAGCACGCCGATAACGACGCCGACTACGCCGGAGATATTGCCGAGAAAGACAACCTTGAAACTGTACTTTCCCGCTCGGGCGGCGACACAGACAAGATATTCCGTGTGGTTCGGAACGGTGAAATGGTGGGCAGCCTCTGCATGAAAGACCTGACCCGTGCTTTGGTTCCAACCGTCGCATCACCTGAAACCAACCACCAAGGCTGATGAGCCAGCGCAGGGCAGACAACCGTTAGAGTTCGCGACCTCACCCCCGCATGCCGGAGCAAATCCGGCACACGGGGCGGCACTTGAATTTTACTGTTCACCTCTATTGTACGTCGCCTGAAACGCCTTGATCTCATCGCCTTCGGTCGTTGTCAGCAGCAGCTTGCCATTGCGCCCAATGGCCACGCGTTTTACTTTCGACATTAACTCCAGAAAACGGTCTTCCTGATTCATCAAGGCAGGAGCACAGGCCATTTTTGTTGAAAACATATGATCAAAGCTTACTCCTTCAGCAGTGAGCTCATATTGACCTCCGTAACGGTTACAGGAGGCCAGGCCGGCAAGACGGTTGCCCTCAAAAAACTCGACGGTTATACGGGAGCGATCAATAATGCCCGCGCCTGCCAGGTCTTCAACAACCCATTCAGCACCGCGGAACAGACGCTCCGGATCACCACCGCAGCCCTGAAAAACCTCACCGTTCAATCCCAGGCGGACCTGGGCCGGAAACTGGGCTCCGGACATGCTGTCTTCACACAGCTGACGGGCTACTTTTAACGTTAACTCCTGGCCACCCAATTCTCCGCGAAACTCGCGACCATGGTGGTTCGCAACGACTGTTTCAAGTGCAACCTTTTCGGGCCCCCCGGTATCGTACGGGCGGTTCAACACCAACTCTTCACCTTCTACACCGACATGCCAAAACGGCTCATTGCCTGTGGCCTCAAAGCGAGTCTCAAGCGCACCTGCCTGCAGACACTCCGGGTAGGCTTGGCCTTTTACGGTAAAAGTTGCGCGCTCGCCTTTACTCCAGAAACGGGTGTCATCGTCTCCAGGAGCGGCATAAAGCGCGCCGGAAGAACTCTCTTGCGGCGTCAGGAGCAGGCGTTTGCCCTGGTAATCGACACCAAGCAAACCACTATCGCTTGCGCTGGCCACAGTAACGCTCAACTGGCCACACTGATAATGACCTGAAGCTGCTTGCGTATCTGGCCCTGTGGCGCATGCAGAGAGAAAGAGCCCCGCCGCTGCGACGCTGGATATTTTCAAAACCCGCTGTAAGTACATGGTCACAACCTGTATTGGTAACGTGAGTGAGTGCCTGCATATTAAAGGCAAGCCTGGGTAAAACCAATTACAGGGCTGCAAAACTATTAAAAACAAGCAGCTAATCTGGCTGTTCTGCTTTTTATCGTGCTGACTCAAGGCTATGCTAAAACCCACCACTCAGGAGGCACCCATGGCTTTACGGCTTTATCAATCTGCCATATCCCACTACTGTGAAAAGATCCGCTGGGCACTGGATTACAAGCACCTCAATTATGAAACCACGAACCTGCTGCCAGGGCAGCATGTAAAGACCATGCAAAAACTCACCAAAGGCGCGGGCGCATCTGTACCTGTGCTGGTGCACGATGGTGAGGTTATTCAAGGCTCTTCCAAGATTCTCGACTACCTTGACAGAACCTTCCCTGACAACCCCGTCACTCCAGTGGACGAGCCTGCGAAGGCTCAGGCTCTGGCGTGGGAAAAGCGCCTGGATGACCTGGCAGGCCCGGCTGTGCGCTGTTACTCCTATCACCATTTCCTGCAGCGCCCGAAAATAGTGGTGCCTTTACTTGCCGCAGGTACGCCCTTCTACAACCGCATCATGCTTAGCCTGGCGTTCAGCCGGGTCGACGAAATCATGCGAAAATGGATGAAGATCAACGAAAAAACCGCTAAAGAATCCCGGAAGGTACTCGAGCAACTGCTAACTGAGCTAGCGGAAACTTATAGCCAACAGCGGTTTCTGGCCGGCGATGCTTTTTCTCGAGCTGACCTGACGGCCGCCGCCCTCTTTGCCCCGCTGTTTCAGCCACAGGCCTACCCGGTTCCCTGGCCTAAGCCCGCGAGAATTCCCAAAGAGATAAAGGCTTGGCTCAACGAGTGGCAACCACAGTTGCAGGTGCTTGCTCGAGTGTATGAGGAATACCGATAACTTTGTGGCATAAATCGCTTATCGACGGCATCTTCTGGCATGCTGACAATTCCATCCACAGCCCCCGGAACGCAACATGCAAGAACAGCCCCTGAGCCTGACCGGCCAGAATAACCACACCATAACGGGTAACGTTTTTACCCCGGACGAGCCTCGCTCGGTTCTGGTTATCGCCCACGGCATGGCAGAACACGCAGGGCGTTATGCAGACTTTGCTCGTTGGCTGGTGGAAAGGGATATAGCCGCTGTGACCATGAATCACAGGGGGCATGGACCTGCCTGCACACCCCAACAGCTTGGACACTACAGTGATACGGACGGTTGGGCAAAAGTCGTCGACGACCTGAATAAGGTTTTGCTGGATACGCGGAAACGTTTCCCGGGAACCCCTCTTTCACTCCTGGGGCACAGCATGGGCTCATTCATCGCCCAGAGTTGCGCCCAACAGCATCCGGATTCCCTGGACAGGCTGATACTCAGCGCCACCAACCGCATTAATCGCCCGGAGTTATGGGTATCCGGACTCCTGATTAATGGCATCCGCCGAGTCCACGGCCAGCACCACCGAAGCCCAACCATTGCCAGGATGTCATTCGGCAAGTTTAACCGCATGTTCCGCCCTAACCGGACAGACTGCGACTGGCTAAGCCGGGATACTGCCCAGGTAGACAAATATATTGCAGATCCACTCTGCGGGTTCGAGTGCACCACAGGCTTGTGGCATGATTTCATTCAAGGAATGCTTACAATCAAGCCTTCCAAGTGGCGCAAAGTGCTTCCGGTTCACCTGTTTGCCGGCACAGATGACCCGGTAGGGGAAATGGGCAAAGGGATTACCCGGCACTTTGAAATAATACGCAATGCTGGCATAAAGAATGTAAGCCTTCGACTATTCGACGGGGGGCGTCATGAGATGCTTAATGAGACCAATGCCGGTGAAGTCCGGGAACATGTGCTGTCACTGATAGTTTCGGGGTACTCACCCAATGCCTGATAGACATCCCCGCCTTGCCCCAAGGCTCAGGCTCAAAGCCGGCGACGCTATTGCCATGGGCCCTGGAAAGGCTCAACTACTTGAATTAATTCAGCAGCACCGCTCCATTTCTGCCGCCGCACGGGCGCTCAAGATGAGCTATCGCCGGGCATGGTTACTGGTCGATACCATGAACACCTGCTTTCAAAACCCACTGGTTCTGACTGCTACCGGTGGCAGTCGGGGCGGTGGCGCCGAGCTTTCTGAAGATGGCCTGAAGGTGCTCAACCTCTACCGACAGTACGAAAAAGCCGTAGCAGAGCGCCCTGAGCTTGCGGAGCTGGCAGCCTTGATTTGCGACAAATCCTCGACTTAAACCTCCCGAAAACAACCTGATTACTCTTGTATCCCGCCTGAGGCACCTATACTATTCCTATCGTTATATACGAGCGGATACAAGGAGAATTATCCATGCTCATAAAGAAGAAGATTGCCCGCCTGCTTGCACCTCTGTGCTTTGTGTTCGCACTGGCAACAACCAGCTCAGCCCAGGCCGCCGATGTTCGCATTGCTGTGGCCGCCAACTTCACTGACACCACCCGCCAACTCATTGCTGCCTTTGGTGAAGCGACCGGGCTGGAAGCAGTCGCAAGCTATGGCTCCACTGGCAAGCTGTATGCACAGATTGATAATGGCGCACCGTTTGATGTGTTTCTTGCCGCCGATACACGCAGACCCGAACTGCTTGAGGAGAATGGCCAGGGCGTAGCAGCTACCCGGTTTACCTATGCCCGGGGCAAGCTGGTGCTTTGGACCCCGGTACCCAACACCTTCTCTGACCCGAGTGCCTGGCTGGAATCCGGGGAGTTTGCTCGCCTTGCCATAGCCAACCCTAAAACTGCGCCCTATGGTTTAGCGGCTCAGGAGGTGCTGACCGAAATGGGTTTATGGGATGCACTGCAGGGCCGGCTGGTCCGAGGCGATTCCATTGCTCAAACCTTTCAGTTTGTGGCGACCACTAACGCTCAATCCGGCTTTGTAGCCCTCTCCCAGGTGCGCGCCTGGGATGAAAAAGATGGATCACTCTGGTTAATCCCCCAAACCTACTATTCCCCCATCAACCAACAGGCTATCCTTTTAACTCGTAGTGAGAACAACACGGCTGCTCACCAGTGGCTTGAGTTCCTGCGCAGCGACACGGCCAGAAACATTATCGAAGCCGCTGGCTATGACATCGACCACTGAGTATTAACCTGGCCAAGACCATGGGCATATACTGGGAGCCGATTTGGCTCACCCTGAAACTTGCAGGCCTGACCACCGCTCTGCTCTTGGTGGTAGGCACGCCTATCGCCTGGTGGCTAGCGCGCACCAAGCACTGGCTCAGGCAACCTATTTCAGCCAT
Organism: Marinobacter salexigens; assembly: GCF_002806945.1. Classification (GTDB taxonomy): domain Bacteria; phylum Pseudomonadota; class Gammaproteobacteria; order Pseudomonadales; family Oleiphilaceae; genus Marinobacter; species Marinobacter salexigens. The sequence goes on along the minus strand of NZ_NIHC01000001.1, from coordinate 277,666 downwards.
CGTGGCCCTGCCTTTGGTGCTTCCGCCCACCGTGCTCGGCTTCTATCTACTGGTTCTGATGGGCCCCAAAGGTATGGTCGGCCAGATTACCGAGCAACTGGGCCTGGGCCTGCTTCCTTTCACCTTTGAAGGTCTGGTGATTGCCTCCATTATCTATTCGCTGCCATTTACTGTGCAGCCACTACAAAATGCGTTCGGCTCGATTAACCAGCAGCTTCTTGAGGTGGCATCCACGCTCCGGGCGTCGCCCCGGGATCGTTTCTTTTCTATTGTGATTCCGTTGGCACGGCCGGGGTTTCTCACGGCCAGCGTACTGACATTTGCCCATACTATTGGTGAATTTGGTGTGGTTTTGATGATTGGCGGCAACATTCCCGGTGAAACCAAAGTGCTCTCCGTAGCCATCTACGACCACGTGGAATCACTGGAATATACGCAAGCTCACTGGCTCTCCGCCGGCATGGTGGTGTTCTCCTTCGTTGTGCTGGTCACCCTCTACTCCCTCAATGGCCGGATGCAATCCGGACTGGTGAAGTGATGGCGACACACGGAATACAAGCGCGCTTCAGCTGTCAGTTCGGGGCATTCACAATGGATGTTGATCTGGAGCTTCCAGGCACTGGGCTAACGGCCCTGTTCGGGCACTCCGGTTGCGGGAAAACAACGCTGCTGCGCTGTATGGCAGGCCTACAGGCGGCCAAAGGCAGCATGCGCATTAACGGGGATGTATGGCAAAGCGAGGGTGAGAAAAGCAGCCGCCCTGTGCACCAGCGCCCGTTGGCTTATGTTTTCCAGGAAACCAGCCTGTTTCCGCACTTGTCGGTAGAGCGAAACCTGATGTACGGGTACAAGCGAATCCCGCAAAGTGAGCGCCGGATATCCTTCGAACAAGCCGTTCAATGGCTTGGCCTTGCACACCTGCTTGGCCGCATGCCGGAAAAACTCTCCGGTGGCGAACGCCAGCGGGTGGCGATTGCTCGGGCGCTACTCACCAGCCCCAAGCTGTTGCTGATGGACGAACCCTTGTCGGCACTCGACCAGAACAGCAAACGTGAAATCATGCCCTACCTGGAGGCCTTGAGGGACAACCTGGCTATCCCCATGCTCTATGTTTCCCACTCCACGGCAGAAGTTGCAAGATTAGCGGATCATATTGTGATGATGGATGCAGGCCGGGTGGTTGCCCAGGGGCCACTGCAAACCATCATGGCGCGCACAGATCAGCCTTTTGGGCTTGAGGTTGATGCGGGAGTCATCCTTGATGCTACAGTATCGGAGCATGACGAGCGCTGGCACTTGTGCCGGGCTGATTTTGCGGGTGGGCATCTTTGGGTACGCGCCGATGAAAACCTGACTATCGGCCAAAGAGTCCGTTTGCAGGTACTGGCGAAGGATATCAGCCTTGCACGAAGCGAGCAGGTTGATCAGAGCACCCAGAACCTGTTGCCAGCAATTGTTGATGAGGTAGCCTCGGAAGTAAGCCCGGGGACATCCATGGTGCGGCTACTGGCGGGGAAAACCCCTTTCCTCTCCCGCCTGACCAGCCGGGCTGTGCACACCCTGAGCATTGAGCCCAGGCAGCAAGTCTGGATGCAGATAAAGTCTGTTGCCATTGTAGACTGACCCGCCGGGCAACAGGTCAGTCTGCCCCAAGCTCTAACGGGTTCCGAAAACCACCATGGTCTTGCCTTTAACCCGCACAAGCCCCTGGTCTTCCAGGGTTTTAAGCACCCTGCCAACCATTTCACGGGAGCAGCCCACAATGCGGCCAATCTCCTGACGGGTAATTTTGATCTGCATGCCGTCGGGGTGTGTCATGGCATCTGGCTCTTTGCACAAATCCAGCAGAGTGCGGGCAACCCGCCCAGTTACATCCAGGAACGCCAGGTCGCCAACTTTACGGGTGGTCTGGCGCAGGCGTGAAGCCATCTGCTCGCCGATAAAGTAGAGCACCCCCAGATCCTGCTGGGCAATTTCCCGGAACTTGGGGTAGCTGATTTCAGCCACCTCACATTCGGTTTTTGCCTTCACCCAGGCGCTACGGGAATCCATATTGTCGAACAGCCCCATCTCACCAAAAAAGTCGCCTGCATTGAGGTAGGCCATAATCATTTCACGACCATCATCGTCTTCAATGATCACCGTGACGGAACCCTTGACGATGTAGAAGAGGGAGTCGCTTTTGTCGCCCGCATAAATAATGGTGCTCTTTGCCGGGTAGCGGCGGCGATGGCACTGAGAAAGAAAATAGTCGAGATGTTTGGTTTTCTGCTCAACTGGCTTGATGATTGTGGCCATGATGCGGGTTGTGCCTCCTCAAATACTGGCGGGATCCGATGTTTGTTGTTCACCCGGCTTTCCCTGCGGGTTCATTTTTACCAAAAAACATAGCAACTTATAGCAAGAAGGTCTGCTTCGGGCAACTGGAAACAGTATACCGAATGTATCAGGAGCATGCGCCATGGACTGCCAGAAGCGGGCGGTTGTGCTAGCATCCTGTCCATTCATTACCATGCAGGCGGGCCATTGCCCGCCAACGCGCAACAGGAGCACACCTTTGATGAAAGCAACCGTCGATTGGGCCGGCAATGCCAGCTTCCGTGCAACCAGTGGCACTGGTCACTCCGTACAAATGGATGGCCCACCCGATCATGGTGGTGAAAACCTGGGACCCCGCCCCATGGAAATGCTGCTGATGGGCCTTGGAGGTTGTTCATCTTTTGATGTGATGAGCATTTTGAAAAAAAGCCGGCAGGATGTCACGGCCTGCCATGCTGAGCTGGAAGCCGAGCGGGCCGATGCCGTGCCTTCGGTGTTCACGAAAATTCATCTGCATTTTGTGGTGACCGGCCACAACCTTAAAGAAAGCCAGGTTAAGCGCGCCGTAAGCTTGTCTGCCGAAAAGTACTGTTCTGCGTCCATCATGCTGGAAAAAGCCGGTGTGGAAATAAGCCACAGTCACGAAATACGCAGCGCAAACTGAGCCTTACTCGCAGTACTATTCAACACCTGATGGGGCGTGCATAATACCGCCCTTTCTCCGCCGGCATGAGCAACGGGTGAACAACCTGACCCCCTGCCGGTGGCGGCCTGCGCAGAGCGTGTACGTACCGCCCTGCCGTCATTCATCTCCATAGACCGGAGGGGCTGAGCATGGAATCAAAACTCCAGTTGCACGGTTTCAACAACCTGACCAAATCCCTGAGCTTCAATATCTACGATATCTGCTATGCGCAGACTGAAGAGCAGCGTGAAGGCTATATTGATTACATCGACGAGATGTATAACGCAGAGCGCCTGACCCAGATCCTGACCGATGTGGTCAAGATCATTGGCGCCAACGTGCTCAACATCGCCCGTCAGGATTACGAGCCCCATGGGGCATCGGTTACCATGCTCATCGCCGAACATGAACTGACCGATGGTGAAGAACCAGACAACGAAGAATCCCCCGGCCCCCTGCCCGATACCATCGTGGCCCATCTCGACAAGAGCCACGTAACGGTGCACACCTACCCTGAGAGCCACCCCCACGAGGGCATCAGCACCTTTCGGGCAGACATTGACGTATCCACCTGCGGCCTGATTTCGCCCTTGAAAGTATTGAACTACCTGATCCACAGTTTTGATTCAGATGTGGTGACTGTGGATTACCGTGTGCGCGGTTTTACCCGGGATGTAGACGGCACCAAGCATTACATTGATCACGATATCAACTCGATTCAGAACTACCTGACCGAAGATACACAGAACGCTTATCAGATGATCGATGTGAACGTTTATCAGGAAAACCTCTTCCATACCAAGATGATGGTGAAAGAGTTCAATCTGGACAACCATGTGTTCGGCGAGAATGCCGACGACCTGGACCCGGAACTTGCCAAGTCCATCGAGGAACGCCTACGCCGTGAAAAACTGGAGATTTTTTATTCCCGGAACATGGAATAACACCGCCTTTTAAATCAGGCGAAGGTTCTTTGTGCCATCAGGCGCTGCACCATGGGTCTTACAATCAGATCCATGGCCAGCGCCATTTTTGTGCCTGGAATAACCAGGGTGTCATGGCGGGAGAGCGTACTGTTCTGAATGGCCTGTAACAGGTAGGAAAAATCCACCTCTGAATCATCGCGGAACCGGATAACAAACATGCTTTCATCTTCCGTAGGCACATCCCGCACCACAAACGGGTTGGAAGTGTCCACCAGAGGGATACGCTGAAAGTTGATATGGGTATGTGAAAACTGCGGCACTATATCGTTCACGTAGTCATCCATACGATTAATGATGGTTGTGACTACCGCTTCCTGGCTGTACCCACGCTGATGGGTATCCCGGTGTATTTTCTGGATCCACTCCAGATTTACGATGGGCACCACGCCAATCAGCAAGTCCACATACTGGGCAATATTATAGGTTTCACTCACAACTGCCCCGTGCAGCCCCTCATAAAACAGCAGGTCTGTGTCTGGCTGCAAGGATCCCCAGGCCGTGAAGGTGCCCGGTTTGTGGCCCTCGGCCTGCAGGTCACGATCCTCATCGTGCACATACTGGCGATACCGGCCATTGCCGGTGTGGCTATAGTCGTAAAACAGTGCTTCCAGTTTGTCGATATGGTTGGCGGCAAGGGCAAAGTGGTTACGTTCACCAAACTGGCCCTTGGCCGCAAGCCGCGCCATCTGCTCCCGGTTATAACGGTGAAAACTGTCACCGCTGACCATCGCCGCTGCCAGTCCTTCATTAGCAAACATACGCCGGAATATCTCGCTTGTGGTACTGGTGCCCGCACCGGACGAGCCGGTTACCGCAATAATGGGATGACGTTTTGACATGGCTGAAGTGCGCCGTCGGTTGAGTTAAGTTCTGGTGAGTGTTGGGTGTACGCCACAATGGCGTCAGGCAAGGCTATCGAGCGAGCGGGGCTTTTCAATCACAAAGCCCTGAGCGTAATCCACACCCAGCTGCCTCAGTGTATCCAGAACATCGCGGGATTCAACCTGGCTGGCTATCACTTCCCGATCCATATAATGCGCCATGTCCACCATGGACTGCACCATGGCACGATCCGTCTCGCTGGTATTGAGCTGGCCAGTGAAGGCATTGTCTATCTTTATCAAATCCACCGGGAGCGAGCGCATAAACTCGAAGGAGCTCGTGCCACTACCGAAATTTCCAAGACAGAACTTGCAGCCGAGTTCTTTCATTTCGATCATAAAATCAGCCACAGCTTGCACATCATTAATCGCCGATGCTTCAGTTACTTCAAACCAGAGGCGCTCGATGGGTGCGTCCTTTTCGCTCAGTTTTTCGTAAATGTACTCCAGCAGTGTCTGGTCATTCAGCGAATAGCCGGAAAGGTTAATGCACACGCCACCGAGATGGCGCGGGTCCGGTGCCTGCACCCGCAACCAGTCCAGCATGTGCCCGACCACCCAGCGATCGACGGCCTGCATGCGGTCGTAACGCTCCGCCATGCGCACAAAGTCATGGCCGGTAATGAGTGTACCGGCATCGTCGTACATGCTGATCAACACTTCGTACTGGGCCGCCATGCTCGTATGGCTGTGCAAAGGGATAATTTTCTGGCAACGCAGCAGCATGCGCTCTTCGTCCAGATCACCCAGGCTGGCGACCTTGGCAGCGATTTGCTCCTGCCGGGCCTGATCTCCAGCGCCCAGAGAATACGCAGCTACCTTGCCAAGGCCTTTTGCCCTCGCAGCGCCTAACGCCTGCTCAGAGGCTCTCAGCCAACGTTCAGCGCTAACCAGGCCTGGTAACTCCGGCACGACCCCCACACTGGCAGACAACTGGTAACTGCGATCACCGTAGTTAAATTCAGCAGATTCAACGGCTGCAATGAGGTTATGTGCTGCGTCATCCGCATTCTCGGCTGGCACCAACATGCCAAACTCATTCCCAGCCAGCCGAGCCAATGGCATTCCGCCCCCCACATGCTCACGCAGCAGATCTGCCACTCGTTTAAGGGCGTCGTCCCCGGCCTGGTAACCTGCTGTATCGTTCAACAACCGGAACTTGCGCAAATCCAGCCGGAGCAATGAACGCTGATCTTCACGCCGGGCCAACTGCTGATCGAGCATGCGTTCAAACTCGCGGCGCCCAAGAAGCCCTGTCAGCTCGTCGTGGGTGGAGGCCCAGGACAACTGGTCATAAACCTTGCGTACCATACGGTCGATGCTTTCATCCACCAACGGCCGTTCGTATTGGCTATCAGGCACGATGACGCCTTTGCGCATCTGGCGTGCAAGGGCTTCAAGCTCAAGCTCCACAACCCGCATGCCCTGGTGATTCACAAAAACAAACCGGGTGAAACCACGAGCGACCCATACCAACCGAATGTACTGCGGCTCATCGGGCTTTTCCTGATCCCGAAGCCAGTCGCCCGTCCGCAGTCGCTGAGCACGGTTTATCCAGCGCTGCAAACTACGCTGCTCACGCTCCGACAGCGTCTGTTTGAGGTCTTCAGCAGGCTTTGCTTTGGGAACCTCCACCATTTCCGGCGGGCGCTCAGGGCTGCGCACCAGAAACTGCTTCAGTTCGTCACGTATCTGGGAAGATGGCATGTGGTTACTGGAAATAGATCCCAGCCCATCCTGAATAACCCGGAGCAACTCCGGTAAATTTATAGCGGAATCGCGGTCTTCTGAAAATGCCAGCAAGGAATCAACAACCGAAAGGTAGTCCTCCCAAGCCTGGCTGTCTGCCCCCTGTCGTATCCAGGTCAGCGACAAAAGATCGCGCCAGCCGCCATCCAGCATGCTTAAAACTGCTTTCGGCACCTTTCGCCCTGCCAGTTTCTGGTTCAATACTTCCGTTGCGGCAATCTTCGACTCGGCAACTTTCTGAGCACCTTCAGCGGCAGCAGTCACTCGTTCAACATTGCGGCGGTATACCAGATTCTGGCGGTCAATAAGACCATCCAGCTCCTGAACCGTATGCTCGAAAACACCAGTATCCTGCTCAAATTCGGTGGTAATTCGCTGGACAAGTTCATCAACCCGGCGCTGAACCACCGGGTTCAGACGCCCACCCTTAACCCCAAGCTGGGCCAGCCGGTTCATCACGCCTCGAACAGGGCTGTTTTTGTCATCAAAAAATGCAGGGTCCCGCATCACCACTTTCAAGACCGGGACCTGTAGCTGGCGCATTCGCTCCTGGGCGTATTCGCTGAGTTTCGGGCTCTCAGTTACAGAGTGGAAAAAGCGGTCTACGACATCGAGCGTGCTTTGCTGTTCATCGTCCAGCTTTTTGCCGCCCTTCTCACGGACCTTTTCTACCACCCGCTCGCGCAGGGGCACCACATTACCTGCAGTCTCAATTGGCTCCGCCTGCAATTGCTGTAGCTCACGCTGCAACTCACCGGAAGACATGGGCTGGGCGTTCACAGGAAAAGGAGCGGGCTCGCTATCAGGCCCTTTTGCACGAGCAGCCGCCAGCGTTCCAAGCAAGTTGCGGACTGTTGCAAAGGCTGTTTGTGCAGCCTTGGCGTAACCCCGGAACTCGCTACTTGAGCGGTTTTTCCCGGCACCTGCATGACCACCAAACCCAGGCTCTGCCACTGGCTTTTCCTGGTGTTTCTCTTGTGTTTCACCGGGCTTTGCGCTTTCAGAGCCAGGCACAGGTGGGCTTTTTTTCGGCACAGACTTTCCAGACGTGCTGCTGGCCGTTTGCTCACTCAGATACTTGCTGAGATCGAGCTCCGGCAGCACACCATGGCGAATCAGAATATTGTTCAGTTCCTCGTAGAGCGGGCCCAGGTGTTGCAGAACAGTTTGCTCAAACACCTTCAAACAAACCTTTTCTACCTCTCTGGAAGCTTTGAGTTGGCTCAGGCCCGTATGGAAAGCTTCGCATACAAGAGACGGCCCAAGAGGGTTGTGATGTCCGGTAGCATTGGCAATACCCAGCTTGTCCAGGCGAAGTTTGAGTTGCAGCAAATCTTTGCGATACAGGGTATCGGCTTTTGTGACCATGACCCGGATTGTCAACCAGTCTTCAAACTCACCTTTATCTACCACAGACAACTCAGAACCAGGAAAGCCTTTGGGTGCCGGCTTGAGAGGAGATTCCAGGCTGCGGGCTATCTGATGCCAGATGACCCGTTGTCGGGCCTGAACCTGCCCCGAAAAATCCATAAACTCATTAGCCTGCTGGTCGTTCGTGGCTTTTTGCGCCGCCGTCTTGAGGGCCGCAGCCATTTGTACAAAACAGGCATCCACCAGCGGTTCTATATGCTGAATAACCGCACGCGCCGACTGGTGCAAAACAAACTGCACCCTTTCACTGGGGGCACGCAATGAAGCCCGGGCCTGGGTGTCAGAGCTTCCACATTGCCGTAACATAGACGCCACAGCTTCCGGATTGGTGCGGGAAAAGCTGACTCCCATGGCACCGTCTATGCGCCGGACAACATTCACATGCAGTTCGTGTCGGCGCTTTCCGCCCGGGTCCCGAAAGCGCACGATCAACTCAGAGGGAGCTCCAGACGCAAAAGCCCGATCAAGCTTGCGGGATGTTTCACCCGAATAGCGCACGAAAAGCCCCTCGGGGCAAAAGTCCGCTATCTGGCATGGCCAGGTTTCGCCCGCGCCCAGATCAATCTGGGCGGCAAGCTTGATGGGTTTGCGGGGGCTGCTTCGACGTTCTCTCGGATCCATGAACTACCTGATATTGCGCAATGCCGGAGGGGGCTGGGTATTCTGCCCGCCAGCGACTAACGTCCCTGGTCAAGTGGCTACTGCCACCTGTTGTTATATTAAAATGCTAGTGCTGACGACTAGTACGATAAGTGTACTATAGCGACCCATTACGGATACATAAACAGTCCAGCCATAGCGCCGTGCCCTATGAAACAGCTTAGTCAGATCTATGCCATTTTACTACTGACCACACTACTGAGTGGCTGCTCTTCATTCAGCTATTACGCTCAGGCTATTCGCGGACATCTGGCTTTGACAGTATCGGGCAAACCGGTCGACAACCTTATTGCCAGCGATGACACGCCTGAGGAACTACGCGACAAGCTTGTTCTTTCGCGCCAGGCTCTCCACTTTTCTGATGACCGGCTAGGGCTAACGCCCGGAGACACATTTACCGAATATGTGGTTCTGGAGCATCCCTGGGTAGTGGTTAACCTTGTGGCAGTGCCTGAATTTTCCCTGCAACCACACCATTGGTGCTACCCGATTCTGGGCTGCCAAGCTTACCGTGGCTACTTCCAGCTGGAAAACGCCCGGAAAGAAGAGCAGAAATTCGATGCCAAGGGCTACGACACTTTCATTGGCGGGGTCACTGCCTACTCGACTCTGGGCTGGTTTGATGACCCATTACACTCGGGCTTTACCAACCTTGCCGAGGATCGCATGGTGGCCCTGATGTTCCATGAGCTGGCCCACCGGGTGCTGTATATCAATGGGGACACCGCCTTCAACGAGAGCTTTGCTACCGCCGTCGAACTGGAAGGCCTGCGACTCTGGCTGGAGCACAGGGGTGATCCGAAACCATTCCGGCAAGCGCTGAGCCGACTTGAACTGCGCGACCGCACCCATGCCTTGGTAGCAGCCGCCAGTGCTGAACTGGATCAGCTCTATCAACAGCAGGGCGCGCTTTCAGAAAGCCATCTGCGCGAGCAAAAGCAATTCATCTTTGATGAGCTCAACACCGCCTACGAACAACTTCTGGCCAGCACGGCCAACGGCGAAAATGGCCCGTTCGGCCCACCACCCGTTGCCTTCAACAACGCCCGAATTGCTCTTTTTACCCAATACAACCAGCACGTACCGGCCTTTCGACAGTTACTGAAACAATCCGGTTACGACTTTCCCGCATTTTACCGCGCTGCGAAGACCCTTTCCGTGCAGCCTGAAGCCCAGCGCCAGCAGGCTCTGAAAGAATTGTCAGAGCGGTTTAAAGAACACTTTTGAGTTACGTTGTGTATTGTAAGCAGCAAGCTTTGGCCCGGGCAAAGCCTGAACGGTACTGGGCAAGAACCCACGCTCACGAAACCAGTGCTCGGTTTGTGTGGTGAGCACGAACAGTTTTTGAATACCCTGGCTACGGGCGTGTTTTTCCACCATCAGCAAAATCTCGTCGCCACGGCCTGCGCGGCGATAGGCGGAATCGACTGCAAAACAGGAGAGTTCACCTGCACCTTCTTCCGGGTAATTGTGCAGGGCCGCGCAGCCAACAATCGTGCCATCACGCTCCGCAACAACAAAGTTATCAATATCGGTCTCCAGCATTTCCCGAGACCGCCGTACCAGAATGCCCTGCTCTTCCAGTGGCTCAATCAGCCCCAGAATGCCACCGATATCCTCGGCCCGAGCCTGTCGAATTTGCTCATAGTGATCACCACTGACCAACGTACCCGTGCCATCCCGGGTGAACAGTTCTTCCAGCAAGGCGCCATCGTTCACGTAACTGATAAAGTGCGCCCGCCTGACACCCTTTACACAGGCATCGCAGGCAGCCCGCAGCAAGTCTGCGTCGTGCCCGGATACAGTTCCATCCGCCAGCCGCTCGGGCGCTTGTCGAGCTGACAGCTCACGAATCAGGGAACCGTCCTGCTCAAGCAAGCCCACGTCATCAATAAACACCATGAGCTTTTCCACCTGCAGTGCGGCGGCTACCTGACTACCTACATCCTCATAGGACAGGTTAAAGGCATCCCCTGTAGGCGAGTAGCCCATGGGTGGCAGCAAAACGATATGGCCTTGCTCCAGAAGCTTCTCAATGCCGGCCACATCAACGCGCCGCACTTTACCTGTGTACCCGAAATCGATTCCATCCAGCACACCCACCGGCTTTGCAGTCACATAGTTACCGCTGCTGACCCGAATGCGGGCATTGTGCATGGGGGAGTTCACGAGCCCCATGGACAGTTGGCTTTCAAGGTAAGCCCGCAAACCACCGGTTGCTTCCATAACCAACGGCAAATGGTCTTCCGGGGTGATGCGCAAGCTGCGGGAAAAAGACGATTCGAACCCGGCTTCATCCAGACGACGCTGAATCTGCGGGCGGGAACCAAAGGCAACAACCAATCGCACACCCAGGCTGCTCAACAAGGCAATGTCATGAACAATGTTGATAAAATTCTCATGCACCACCGCATCGCCCGGAAGGGTCAGCACGACTGTGCGGCCACGATGGGTATTGATATAAGGCGATGAATGGCGAAAAGAGTGCAGCCAGCCGTTTGATTTCAAGTAGTGTTCTCCCGTTCATACATTGTTGCGCGCGCCGGAGACTGTGGAGCATGAGCGCTGCCGATGGCTCCCTCCAAAACACGCCCGTAAATACGTCCCTGCAGGGCTCGGTCGCGCCATCCCTGGCGCTCCACGGTTTTGGAGGGAGCCATCGGCAGCGCTCGGACTCTTACGTTAACCTGCCTGATAGATTAAAGACAAAACTGCTGAATAAGGCCCTTCAGAATTTTCACCGTGGGCTCCAGCTGTGACATTTCTATGAACTCATCAGGCTGGTGCGCCTGATCTATCGAGCCCGGGCCAAGAACAAGGGTTTCCATGCCAAGCTTTTGCAGCCACGGAGCCTCAGTGGCAAAGGCCACGGCATGGGCGGTATGACCGGTAAGCTGTTCACAGGCCTTCACCAACGCTGCATCGGCTGGCGTCTCGAACGGTGGCACACCATCAAACAACGGCTCAAACTCCATCGCCAGCTCGCGTCGCTCAGCCAATGGCTGAAGCCTGTACAGGATATCCTGCCGCAGGTTTTCCATACTCATACCGGGAAGCGGGCGCAGGTCAAAGTGCAGCTCGCAGCGGGCGCAAATACGGTTCGGGTTATCGCCACCGTGGATGCAGCCCAGGTTGAGTGTTGGCACCTGAACGTCAAAATTCGTGTTGCGATACTGTTGCTGCCAATCTGCGCGCAGCGCCAGCAGTTCGCCAAGGGCCTCGTGCATGCCCTCCAGCGCATTGCGGCCCAGGCTTGGGTCAGATGAATGGCCAGACTGGCCTTCAAACGTCAGCCGCTCCATCATAATGCCCTTGTGCATACGCACAGGCCTGAGACTTGTAGGCTCACCGATGACCGCATAGCGTGCTTTCGGTTTGCCAGCCTCCGCGAGCGCTCTGGCGCCGTTCATGGAGGTTTCTTCGTCGGCGGTTGCAAGGATAATCAAAGGCTGCTTCATGTCGGCGGCGGTGAAGGCTCTGGCGGCTTCAATGGCCAGAGGGAAAAAGCCTTTCATGTCGCAAGTGCCCAAGCCGTACAAACGGTTGTCGCGCTCTGTCAGGGTGAAAGGGTCACTTTGCCAACGCTTGTCATCAAACGGCACTGTGTCTGTATGGCCCGCCAGCACCAGCCCGCCGGAGCCACTGCCCAGCGTTGCAATCAGGTTGTACTTGCCTGCCATGCCGGGTACCGCCAACACTTCAACAGAAAACCCAAGCGCTTCCAGCCACTCACCAAGCCTCCGCACAACCGGCTCATTGCTATGATCCCATTCTGCCGATGCACTGCTGATGGATGGCAGCGAAACCAGCGTAGACAGCATTTCTCTCACACCCGGAACTGTGTCGGCCCTGCGGGTCATTTTACCACTATCGTTATCGTCACCAAACTGCGGCATTGTGCCTCCTCACTCCAGCTGGAGTGCTATTGTCTCTGGCCGCGCCGCCAGACCTCAAACCCTGTAATGGCACGAGTAACAATAGGGTAAGCCACCTCGCCACCCGCCACTTCACGAGCAACCTCCAGCTCCTGTTCGTTTGCGCTCGCCAGGCGGCCTTGCACCAGATTACCGTTTGAAAGTGTCACCCGCACCTTTCGGCCAATCCAGGCCGGCGCTGTTTCAAGCTCTTGTGCATGCCAACTGGCAACCGCCGGATTTTCCCGTAGCACGACGGGTTCCAGAGCTTCTTTGGGTGGTTCAAAAGCAACCGGCTCGGCTTTGCGAAGAAACACATCCGGCACCATGGCACCATTGTATTCCACTGCCCAGGCAAGAGTGCCATCAGCATTTTCATTCTCCGCACGCACCGGTATGCCCAGGGTTTCCGAGCCCGGCCGAACCGACGCTGTAACCTCCCCACCTTCGAGAAGCCACTGCCGGTACAGCGCCAGTAACTGGTCGCTTGCATACCAGCCATGAGTCTTCAATCCGGTTTCGAATGCTTCCACGGCACGGCGGGCCCACTGGGTCATTTCCTGTCCCGCTTCCCGGGCACAGTACGCTGCAATCCGGCGCATCAGGCCGCCATCTCTCAGGGTAATTTCAAGAGGCCGCGATGAGCTCGTCAGGATGCTTTCCGGAGACACCAGGCTGATGCGGGCACCCGGCCAGTTAAGCTCAAGGCTGCCGGTATTTTCCGAGTTCAGCTCAAGGTGGACCCGCTCAGGCGTCTGCTCAAGGATCAGTTCCCCCGACAGTCGGGGGATTCCCATGCGCAGCAGATCGCCGCTGCCAAGCTGCTGGCGCGGGTCCGGGGCGCAGGAAAGTGCGAATAAAGCGGCCTGTTCACGGCCGCCAACGCCGTCTGCTGTGACCCAGTTGCGGAACATGGTTGCTTCCAGCTCCAGGGCCAACCCCTCTGCCTGCAGCGACCAACTGGCAGGAAGCTGAGCTGGATCTGCAAGCGCCTTCAACAGGTCAACAGGAGACCCGGCTTCAAATTCCGCGCGACCAATAACCAGCGGCTGGGTGAGTTCGAAGTCCTGCCAGGACGCGTCGGTGAATACCAGTCGCCCCGCAACGCCGGAGCCAATCTTGCCCCGCTCCAGAACGCCGTTTACGCTAAGCACCTGGCGCGCTTCTGCCATGCGTTGATCCGCCAACCACCAAACACCGGCCTTAAACACGGCAAAGCCAAGCAGAGCTGCCAGTATCAGAGCTGTGAGCAGGCGTTTCATCCGGAAATTCCTCAGGCTGCGCCGTCAGTTACAGGAAATCGTTAGTTACGGGAAATCAGGGTACCAACACCCTCATCGGTAAAGATTTCCAGAAGACACGCGTGCGCCACTCGACCGTCAATAATGTGAGAGGTGCGCACGCCATTCTCCACCGCACTCAGAGCACAACGAATTTTCGGGAGCATACCGCCATGGATTGTGCCATCTTCAATCAGATCGCTAACCTGCTGCGCAGTTAATCCGGTGAGCACTTTGTCTTCCTTGCTCTTGAGCCCGGACACGTTGGTCAGCAGCATGAGCTTTTCAGCCCTCATGGCTTCGGCAACCTTGCCGGCCACCAGATCCGCATTGATATTATAGGAGGCGCCATCCGGGCCCACGCCTATGGGCGCAATCACAGGAATCACGTTGCTGCGAGTAAGCATATCAATCACGTCCACATTGATGCTTGCCACTTCGCCAACACGCCCGATATCTATAATCTCGGGGCGCTCCAGTTCAGGTGAACGGTCTACCACTTCCAGTTTGCGAGCACGAATAAGGTTGGCGTCTTTCCCCGTCAGGCCAATGGCGGTGCCGCCTTGGGCGTTGATCAAGGAAACAATTTCTTTGTTGACCTGGCCACCCAGAACCATTTCCACCACGTCCATTGTTTCGGCATCGGTAACACGCATGCCGTTCACAAAGCTGGACTGGATATTGAGCCGCTGCAGAAGCTCACCAATCTGGGGTCCGCCGCCGTGGACAACAATCGGATTGATGCCCACCAACTTCATGAGTACCACATCCCGGGCGAAGCTGCTCTTCAGATCCTCGTTTTCCATGGCGTTACCGCCATACTTTATAACCACCGTTTTCCCGGTAAACCGTTGAATGTACGGTAATCCACGGCTAAGAACGGTAGCCACCTGCATTGCTGTTTCGCGATCCAGCGTCATCTTTTTGCCTTAATTGCTCAAAATTAACATCGGGGGTCTAAAGAGCCACCATATTCAGAAGTCAGCCACCAGATCCGGCGCGACTTTCTGCAACTGGGCCCGGAAAACATCTTTGATCCGCTCCAAAGCGTCTTCCGTTTCCGCTTCAAAACGAAGTACCAGCACCGGTGTCGTATTGGAAGCACGACACAAACCCCAGCCATCAGCGTAATCCACACGAATACCGTCAATCTTGCTGATATTACCATCACCGAAGTCACCAACTTCGCTCAACTGCTCCATAATGGTGAACTTGCTGCTTTCGGTGACCTCAACATTAAGCTCCGGAGTGCTGATGTCCTCAGGGAAGTCTTCAAATACTTCGTCACTGTGACGATCTTCAATGCCCAGTATTTCCAGAAGCCTGGCTGCTGCGTAAAGCCCATCATCAAACCCGTACCAGCGCTCGGCGAAGAAAATATGGCCGCTCATCTCACCCGCCAGCAGCGCTCCGGTCTCCTTCATTTTGGCCTTCATCAGAGAGTGGCCGGTTTTCCACATGATGGGGCGCCCGCCAGCTTCAGTAATCACCCCGGCAAGCCGGCGACTGCACTTCACATCGTAAATCACATCGGCACCGGGGTTTCGTGACACCACATCACGGGCGAAGAGCATCAGCAAACGGTCTGGCCAGATAATCTTGCCGGTATTCGTTACCAGGCCCAGCCGGTCGCCATCGCCATCAAAGGCCACACCAAGATCTGCGCCTTCCGCTTTGACTCTTTCAATCAGGTCGGCAAGGTTTGCTGGCTTGCCCGGGTCTGGGTGGTGGTTCGGAAAGTCTCCGTCAACCTCGCAATACAACGGAATCACTTCGCAACCGAGCTCTTCAACCAACATGGGACCCAGCTCGCCTGCAATACCGTTGCCGGCATCGACCACAACCTTCAGCGGCGCAGCCACGGCAATATCGCCCACGATACGATCAAGATAAGCTCTGCGCACATCTTCAGACGACTGCGTACCACGACCAGCGGCCAGATTACCTGTCTGCACTCGCTGGTACAGCGCCATGATGGCATCGCCAGAAAGAGTTTCGCCCCCCAGCATGATCTTGAGGCCGTTGTAGTTTGCCGGGTTATGGCTTCCTGTCACCATTACACCCGAGCCATTCTCAAGATGGTGAGTGGCAAAATACAGCACCGGTGTTGGCACAGCACCAACGTGAATAACATTACAGCCAGCTGCCATGACTCCCTGGGCCAGCGCATCCGCCAGTTCAGGACTTGAGTGGCGTCCATCGTAGCCTATACAAAGAGAGGCCAGCCCGCGGCTGATGGCTTCTGAGCCTATGGCTACACCAATGCGCTCGACAATGGCCGGCGAAAGTGTCTCACCAACGATGCCCCGGATGTCGTAAGCCCGGAAAATTCCCGGTGACATTTCAACAACCGATTCCTGCTCTTCCTCAACCTCCGGCATTTCTCCGCCGGTAAAGAATGAGCTGTCCTTGTTACCGGAGCCAAAACCCAAAACATCTTCATCGCCGTCAAGCATATCAATGTCTGGCAGTTCCTTGTCCTGGAACAGCGGCTCGGCATCGCCGATTTCAGCCGGCCTGGCGCCCTGGGCAGATTTTGGCTTTGCTGCTTCACCAGCCTTCGCCACACGTTTTTCCACAACCTGGGAAAGCCTGTAAAGCACCTCTGCCGCCGAGGCAACCATATCCCACTGAAAAACGGGCAACTTCTGGCGCTCGCCTCCGAACACCTTATGGGCCCACTGGATCAGATTGGTCACTTCATGGCGTAAATTCTTCTGGGCACGGACAAGCAATACCCACACCAGCAAAGCGGCGACCAGAGCAGGCACACCTACCAACAGGGCCATCAATACAATGTTCATAGAGGGCTCTGGCAAAGCTCCCGGCCTGTAGCTGAGAGCCCAGTCCGGATTGGCAAGGGTTCGGGTTTCGGCTGCGTCTGCGCCCAACCCGGAACTGCCACCGTTACTGACGAACGTTCGGGACGTTCCGGAAACGGTTTGTATCAACGCCAACTCGCCCCCAAGACGGGCATTAGCCACCGAAAGGAGTGGCCGAAGCTGTGATGCATCAAACACCACCAGAAGGCTGCCTACAACAGCCTTGCTGGACGGATTCCGCACCGGCGCTGCCATTTGTACATACCAACGATTGTCACGTGGGAAAGCATCCGGATGCAAAGGCTGGCTGTTTTCAGCGCGACGTACCAGTTCAAGCCCGGCAAAACCAAGCAAAGCATTTGCATCGCCCGTTCTCGGGATCTGGCGGTAGGGAAATAGATACGCCGCCTGAACACCCGGCAAGGCAGTGACCAGCCGCTGCTGTATCGCAGCAGGATCCCTGCGTGCCATCAAGGTATCTACAACATGGGGCTGAGTAGCCAGCCCATTTACACTTTGCTGCATTAACGCAAGATACTGACCTATGCGCTGGGCAGCCGCATCTGCCTCCGCGGTTTTCCGTTCGTTGAAGCGTTCTTCAGCTGCTGGCTGCAACACAAGAAAATACACCAGGACAATGGCAGTCGCGCCCGCCACCAATATGACCAGCGCCTGCCTGATTGCCGTCTGACCCAGGTGGGCCATCTTGGAACTAGCGGAGGCCCGGGCTTTCTGTTTTTTTTCTGCTTTGGCTACCGGCTGCTCATCAGAAGGTGCCTCAGACGCTTTCTTCTTACCCAGTTTCATAGTTCATCCTGCAAATTATCTTTTTATCCTGGACAAGCTCTATTCGGCAAAGTATAGACGCCACATCAAATTTCTGCGCTAAAGCTCAAGTGCTACCGGGTTCCGGTGGAGCCGAAACCACCTTCGCCCCGGGAACTGGAATCAAACTCGGACACAACTTTAAAGTTGGCCTGAACCACCGGCACCAAAACCAATTGCGCAATCCGCTCACCGACGTCAACCGTGAAAGCCGTTTTGCCTCGATTCCAGCAAGACACCATCAGCTCGCCCTGGTAGTCAGAATCGATCAACCCCACCAGGTTACCCAGAACAATACCGTGCTTGTGACCCAGCCCGCTTCTGGGCAGGATCATGGCGGCCAGTGACGGATCGGCAATGTAAATCGACAGCCCGGTTCGGATCAATTGTGTGTCTCCTGGCTCAAGGGTCAGGGGCTCATCAAGGCATGCCCGCAAGTCCAAGCCGGCCGAGCCTTCTGTTGCGTATTCGGGAAACGCAATCTGGTTGCCAATCCGGTCATCAAGAATACGTACCTGTAAATTAATTTTTTTGCTCATGTTATTCCTGCTTCAGGTGGTCGCCAATTAACGCCACAAGTCGTGATGCAATAGCTTTTTTGGTGTCCGGACCTATGGTTTCTTGTCCGTCCGGCCAGAACACAGTCACAGCGTTATTGTCACTGTTGAATCCCAGCCCTGGGGCAGACACATCGTTGGCGACAATCATACGCAGTTTCTTGCGCTGCATTTTGTCTTTGGCGTAGCCGGCCACATCTGATGTTTCAGCCGCAAAACCCACAGTAAAGGGTGCGTCCGGACGCCCGGCAATGGTTGCCAGCGTATCGGGGTTGCGCACCAGTGGCAGCGCCATGGACTCACTGGATTTTTTGATTTTGTCGTCAGCACGACTCTCAGGCCGGTAGTCTGCAACCGCAGCTGTTGCAACAAACAGGTCGCAGCCTTCATCAACTGCCTCCATGGAGGCCTTCAGCATGTCTTCGGCTGTAACAACAGGACGAACCTCAATCCCCACTGGAGCTGGTAAATTGACCGGCCCGCTCACCAGAACAACGCGGCCACCCGCATCCCGGGCAGCAACAGCCAGCGCGTACCCCATCTTGCCGGAACTGTGATTGGTGATATAACGCACCGGATCTATGGGCTCACGGGTTGGCCCGGCTGTAATAACAACACGCCTGCCCGCAAGCTCTCCTGCCCCAGAGTGCTTATTCATGATCAGGCCAGCAATTTCCGCAGCCTCAAGCATGCGTCCAGGCCCATTATCGCCGCAAGCCTGTTCGCCCTGGTCCGGGCCCCAGAGTGATATTTGCAAATCGCACTCCAGCAAACGGATATTGCGCTGGGTACGCTCGTTACCCCACATAGCCTGGTTCATGGCGGGTGCAACAGCGATGGGCGCCTCTGTTGCGCAACAGACGGTGGTCAGCAAATCGTCGGCCATGCCGTGGGCAAGCCGTGCTATAAAATCTGCAGAGGCCGGTGCAATGACCACCTGGTCAGCCCATTTGGCCAACTCTATGTGCCCCATACCGGCTTCGGCCTCCGGGTCAAGCAGGGAGGTACGCACCGGCTCGCCGCTGAGCGCCTGAAAGGTCAGGGGCGTTACGAAGGCTTCCGCACCTCGGGTCATGATGACCCTTACCTCATAGCCAGCCTTTTTCAGCAAGCGCACAAGCTCGGCGCTTTTATAGGCTGCAATGCCACCGGTTATGCCCAGCAGTATTTTTCTGACGGCCATCATAAGGCTCCGTATCCGCTTAATATGAAAGGCTTCTAAGATAGCATGCCCAGAGAATACCGACAGCCCGCAAGACAGACTGCTCGTTTACCATTTGTTGCTTTTTGAAGTAGTCTTCGTAACTGAAACGCGCAGGAAGCGCCAATACTTTCCCAAAAACCCTCAAAACATTTCGCAAGGAAGCCGACATGACCGATTCCGCCTGGCCTATGGATGAGCGCCCCCGTGAGCGACTGCTTGCCCACGGCCCCGAAAGCCTTTCAGACGCCGAATTGCTTGCCATCTTTTTACGCACCGGCACTACTGGTATGCCGGTTATGGAGCTCTCGCGATTTCTTCTGCACGAATTTTCTGGCCTTCGTGGGTTGCTGACAGCATCGCGCAGGCAGTTCTGTGGCGTAAAAGGACTGGGCACCGCAAAATACGCGCAAGTTCAGGCGGCTATGGAAATGGCTCGAAGGGTAATGGATGAACCACTACGCCAAGGCGACCCACTTCGTTCACCGGAGGACACCCGGCGCTTTCTTACCAGCCGGTTGGGTACCTATCCGCACGAAGTCTTTGCGGGCCTCTTCCTGGATAACCGGCACCGGGTCATTCAATACCGGGAATTGTTCAGGGGCACCATTGACGGCGCTGCAGTGTATCCACGGGAAGTTGTACGCCAAGCGCTGGAAGATAATGCAGCTGCCGTCATTTTCGCCCATAATCACCCCTCCGGAGTAGCCGAGCCCAGCCAGGCAGATATTTCACTGACAAAACGCCTGAAAGAAGCGCTTGGGTTGGTGGATATCAGGGTTCTTGACCATATGGTTGTGGGTCACGGTGAGGTAATATCCCTTGCAGAACGTGGTTTAATGTAAACCATCGCAGGCGAACCCAGGAAAACTGGACAAAATCCCAACAATTTTTTGCGTTGGTGTGCTGGTTCTGGTATAAAAGCGTCCCTTTCTGGCGGCGTCTGGCGAGCAGCGTTCAGTTCAGGGGCGCAAACAGGAGCCTAATCACTCCTCGGCAACCAGAGACGCATTAAAATCGAATTCGTATTTATTAAGACCATTGCTCAGGTCGGAGGCAAGTATGTCCAGAGTTTGTCAGGTAACCGGAAAGCGTCCGGTCACTGGTAACAACGTTTCTCACGCGATGAACCACACCCGTCGTCGTTTTCTGCCAAACCTGCAAAGCAAGCGCTTTTGGGTTGAGTCTGAAAAGCGTTTCGTAAGGCTGCGCACGTCTACCAAAGGTATGCGCATCATCGATAAAAAAGGTATTGACGCTGTACTGGCCGATCTTCGTGCCCGCGGCGAGAAAGTATAAGGAGCTGCATCATGCGCGAAAAAATCAAGCTGGTATCGTCAGCAGGCACGGGTCACTTCTACACGACCCTGAAGAACAAACGTAACACTCCGGAAAAAATCGAGATCAAAAAGTACGATCCGGTTGTCCGCAAGCACGTTGCGTACAAGGAAGCCAAGATCAAGTAATTCCTGATCTGGCATCCATAAAAAAGCCCGGCAAACTGCCGGGCTTTTTTATGCTCTCTTTTCGGAAGCGCTCCTTAGAACTTTTCCAGATACCCGTCGGGCAAAGCTATATCCATGGCAATCGGCAAGTGATCTGACATGGGATAACTCACCACCTCGGAATTTCTTATCTGCAAACTCGGGCTCACCAGAATGTGATCCAGCGCCTTCTCGGGCCGCCAGCTTGGAAAGCTGTGGGCGCTGTCTGGCAGGGGTATCAGGTCCGTTTCTTTCAGAGGCGTCTGGGTTAACAGCTGCTCAGCATGGGCATTCATATCCCCCATCAACACCACATGCCGGTACTTTGAGATCAACTCACTGATAAAGCCCAACTGCCGCTGCTGCGCTGATTTACTCAGGGCAAGATGCATCATCACCAGCACCAGCGGGTCTTCCTCTGTGCCATAGCGAGCAACAATAGCGCCTCTTCCGGGAAGCCGCCCAGGCAACTTGTATTCTTTTACATCCAGCGGCCGGAAACGGCTGAGCAAACCATTGCTGTGCTGGGCAATTTGCCCAAGGTTGCGGTTTAACTGCTGATGCCAGTATGGGATACCTGCCGCCTCAGCAAGGTACTGCACCTGATTGATATGGCCACTGCGCAGGCTCCCCCCATCACACTCCTGCAGTGCAATCACATCGTAATTGCTAAGCAGCGAGGCTATACGATCCAGATTCTGGATTCGATTGCGATGAGGGAGGAAATGCTGCCAGCTTCTGGTCAGATAGTGGCGATAGGAGGAGGTGTTAATGCCTACCTGTATATTAAAAGTCAGTAGCCGAAGATGGCGCTGGGGCTCAAACGCCGGAACATGCTCAAGCCCCGAGTTAGAGCCCTTCGGCTCTGCCCGGGCACTGAGGATGCCATCCAGCTGCTTTCTGAAGCGTTTATACATAATGTTTCTGTTATTTTAACCCGTTTACTAATCCAGAAAACGAGAAAGCCACCCAAGGCGGCAACTTACTGATCCGCAACCTGCTCTTTCTCCACCAGATAGTCCACAACCTCCAACATCGCCTCAAGGCTACCCGCCATAGAGGCACTGACTGTGTACTTTCCATTTACCAGCATAGACGGTGTGCCGGTAATACGCGCGCCTCGGATTTTAGACTGCGCCTGTTGCATGCGCGCATTGACACCGAAGCTGTTGAAGTTATTAAGAAACTCTTCACGATCCACACCACGGCCTGCAACAAAATCGGCTAGCGAGTCACCATCATTTAACGGCCGACGCTGACCCGCCAGGGCCTCGAACAGTGCATCGTGCACTTTATCCAGCGAGTTCATGGCTTCAAGCGCATAAAAAGCCTGCGCATGGGGAACCCACGAACGGCCCAGAGCGGCAGGAATACGTACATATTCTACATAATCCGGAGCCTTGGCTTCCCAGCTTTCGGCAAGCGGTTTGAAGTTATAGCAATGCGGGCATCCATACCAGAACACCTCTGCCACTTCGATACTGGCCCCACTGTCTGTACGCACCGGAGTGTCGAGTTTTTTATAATGCGTCCCTTCCTTCCAGTCAGTCGCATTGGCTTGGCCAAACAGGGCCAAGGCTGCCAAAAGCACACCAGCCGCTCTGAGCGCTCGAAACATGAAATATCTCCAGATTTTATAAATGTCGTTATAAGGGAATTATGACCCGCCAAACCTGAAAAGTTCCACTATTTGCGGATTACAGGTACGACAGACAAAAAACCCCGCACAGGGCGGGGTTTTAACAATTACGAAAACCGAATCAGTTCAGGCCAGAGATATAACTGGAAACAGCCTCAATTTCTGCATCGGTCAGCCTAGCAGACACATCCATCATGATCGCCGCATTAGCTCCGCTGGCACGGGTGCCATCGCGATAAGCTTCAAGTTGCTTGACCAGGTACTCAGCATTCTGGCCCCCGATATGCGGATACCCGGCTGGCTCATTACCTTTACCCTGCGGGCTGTGACAGGCTGCACAGGCGGGAACCCCAGAGGCCATATTGCCACCTCGATAAATTGCAGCGCCCTTTTCTACCAATTCCGGGTCGGCCTGGCTAACAATCATTTTCTGCTGGGCAAAGTAAGCGGCCAGATCTTCCAGATCCTGCTTCGACTTGCCAGTAAGCTGGCCAATCATCTCGGGAATGGGTCGGGTATCTTCCTGTATTGCTACTAGCTGGTCATACAGATACCTTTCACCCAGCCCTGATATTTTCGGATAGACGCCCATAATCGGCTTGGCTCCACCTTGGCCATGACAGGCCTGGCAGGCTGCCGCCGCTTGTTTGCCCGCTTCAGGATCCCCTGCTCCATGCGCCATTGCTGTAAGGCCAACGCCGAATACAAATCCTGCGATCAGTTTCTTCATGCTCGCTCCGCTTCTCTCATCTCGAAAAATATTCTTGGTTTACAGCCGGCAGGCGCTGTTCAGTCAGGCTCAAGACCAAGGCTGACAGCGGTTACGCCAAGCGTACCGCCCGGAATTGGTGTAGCATTATACATTAATCTCTAATAACTGAAATCCAAAGGAAAGCCAACCGCTGTGGACTCTGACCTGACTCAAAAAAGCATCTCTTTTAACAGCGCTCGCTTCCTGATTAGCGCGCCCCGACTGGAAGACTGCCCGCCAGACACAGGAGCAGAAGTCGCTTTCGCCGGGCGTTCAAATGCAGGTAAGTCCAGCGCCATGAACGCAATTACCGCGAACGGCAAACTGGCCCGCACCAGTAAAACCCCCGGGCGCACGCGCCTGATCAACTTTTTTTCCCTGAACCGCGAACATGCCCGGCTCGTGGATTTGCCCGGGTATGGCTACGCAAAAGTATCCCGGGATATGAAAGATGACTGGCAAAAGCACTTGGGGCAGTACCTCAACCAACGCCAAAGCCTCCGTGGCCTGGTTCTGGTGACGGACATTCGCCATCCGCTTACTGAATTCGACCAAATGATGGTGGAATGGTGCGAACATAACAAGCTGCCACTGATGATTTTGGCCACCAAGGCCGATAAATTAAAGTTCGGGCAAGCAAAAACCGCCATGCTGGAGATTGCCAAAAGGCTTAAGACGTTTACCTGCGTTGAGCACCTGCTTATGTTCTCGGCAACCTCCAAGCGAGGTGTTGATGAGTGTCGGGTGGCACTAACGGGCTGGCTGGAAGGTTCTGGAGAGGGTTCGCAGTAACATGGAAAAAACCGGCCTGTAAAAAATCAGGCCGGTAAAACGTCAGGGTTTGCGACGTGTTAAAACCTGAGAACACACTCAGGAGGCGCCGGAAACGTCCGAATTTCCAACACCTGATACCGAGACAAACTTTAATCAAAAAAGTTCCGGTGGCACACATCTGCTCCTGAAACTACTTCCGCCGATGTCGGAGGTGAAATCAGCCCACAACATCCACTGGCTCACCTGTCTGCTCAGGTATCATAGGCCGATACTTTTCCCTCAGCTCCATTACTTGCTCGCGGTAGGCTGGCATGACATATGGAATCTCTAGTGTCAGCACCTGATAAATGCCCTGTTTCAGCTCTCGCAGCGTCATGCAGGCCGAAGTCTTTTCTGCATGGGCCGTTTTAAGAAACGCCATCCAGTTGGTGACTATCAACCATACATTCAGTGACATGGCAGCTCGCAAAGCTTCTGGCTGAGGCTCAAGAACGCCGCCATCTGCCAATTTCTCAAAGATTCGGCTTATCGCCGCCAGGCACCGATTTGTAAACCTCTGATAGTCCGTGCGCAAGCGTTGATCCCGGTCCAGAAGATTTTCAAGGTCCCTGTGGAGAAAGCGATAGCTCCAAAGCCCGTCGAACACAGACTCCAGATAAAAGGTCATATCATCCAGGTTCAGTGGCCTGTTATCAGGAATGTCGAGGTAGTAATCCACCAGCTTTTCATATTCCTGAAATATCTCGTAAATGATGTCGGACTTGTTGCGGAAGTGGTAATAGAGGTTACCCGGCGAAATCGCCAGATGCGCCGCAATATGATTGGTAGTTACGTTTCGCTCGCCCTGCTCGTTAAACAGTTCAAGGCTCGCCAGCAAGATTTTGTCTCTGGTTTTCATAAGCTCATCAGCATTTGTTGTTGTGCTGCTCACAGATGGCCTCATTAGCCACTGGAGCCGCTTGACTCCCTAGAGTATATACTCTAATAATACCTCAAAGTGCAAATTGAGCGTTTTTTCGCCATCACAAAATTAAGGCGCCTGCCGCAGTGCGACAGAGCCGGAAAGGAGGACATCTATGGGTGCCAGCGTTGTTCAGCTCACCGAAAGCAAAAATCACATTCAGCAAACCCATCGGGTTTTCGAGATTCAGAAGCAGGCGTTTCACGATCACCCCACACCATCACTTGCCGAGCGTCAGGAAAACCTGGAGCGCCTGAAGCAGGCACTGCTGTCCTACCAGGACCGCATTCTGGAAGCGATAGACCGGGATTTCTCCTGCCGCTCGCGGGATGAATCCCTGATTGCTGAAGTCATGCCTTCTATCCAGGGCATCAACTACACCCAGAAGAATCTCCAGAGCTGGATGAAGCCATCCCGCCGCCATGTATCCATCCTGTTCCGGCCCGCCAGCAACAAGGTCTGCTACCAGCCAAAAGGCGTTGTGGGTGTGATAGTGCCCTGGAACTACCCGCTGTATCTGGCAGTGGGGCCTCTGGTTGCTTCACTTGCAGCCGGCAACCGCACCATGATCAAAATGTCCGAATTCACACCTCACACCTCGGCACTGTTCAAAGAGCTGATTGAGGCCAACTTCCCGGAAGATCTGGTCGCGGTCATTACGGGTGAGGCTGACGTGGCCGCTGATTTTTCAGAGCGCCCGTTCGACCACATGCTGTTCACCGGCTCCACCTCCGTTGGCAAGCTGGTAATGCGCGCCGCCTCTGATAACCTGACTCCGGTAACCCTGGAGCTGGGCGGCAAGTCACCCGCCATAGTATCTCCGGATGTTCCCCTGGAAGATGCAGCCCAACGCATCGCGTTCGGCAAGGCATTCAATGCCGGCCAGACCTGTGTAGCGCCGGATTACGTGCTCTGCCCGGCGGATCGCACCCAGGCCTTTGTTGATGAATTTCGAACGCAGCTGTCAATAATGTATCCCTCACTGCGGGATAACGATGACTACTCAGCCATCATTAATGAACGTCAGTACAATCGCCTGAAAGGTTACCTTGAGGACGCCAAAGCCAAGGGCGCCGAACTGATCGAAATAAACCCGGCAAAAGAAAACATGAGTGACGGAACCCGCAAGATTCCAATAACTCTGGTACTGAAAACCACGCCAGAGATGAAGCTCATGCAGGATGAAATTTTCGGCCCGATCCTTCCGATTGTGAGCTATGGCAATCTGGACGAAGCAATCCAGTTCATCAATGATCGCCCACGTCCATTAGCTCTGTACTTTTTCGGCTACGACCGGGGTCAACAGCACCAGGTGATCGACAACACGCTTTCCGGAGGCATGTGCATTAACGACTCTCTGATGCATGTTGCTCAGGACGATCTCCCCTTCGGCGGTGTGGGCGATTCCGGCATGGGGCATTATCATGGTAAGGAAGGTTTCCTGACCTTCTCGCATCAGCGTGCCATTTTCGCCAAACAGAAGTTCAACAGCGGGAAGTTTGTTTATCCCCCATACGGGACTTCTGCTCACAAAATGATTTACAAGTTCTTTATCCGCTAAGCATCTTGAACGACAACCGGGGCAAGCCTGCCCCGGCGATGGCTATAAACAAAACAAGAGCGAGCCGATTATGACTGACCTCCTCACCCAATCCGAAGGCTTACACTGTGCATCCCTGGACCGGCGCAACTTTCTTCGCACCGGCCTGGGTGGCGCATTGTTTCTGGGCACAGTTAGTTTAACTGCAGGGCTCAGCGGTTGCGCAACGGCGCCCGCCGGGCGGCTTGGTGCCGTTGAAAGCCGCATGGACGCCCGTTACCGCTTCCAGTTTCTGACAACGGATGACATAGAGCTGTTTGAAGCGTTACTCCCGGCCATTCTTGGTTCCGCGCTGCCGGAGCAAGCCAGCGCCAGGCGCATGGCGATTGCCAGCACAGTGGAACGCATAGATGCAGGCATTCATAAATTTGGCCCAGCTAACCAGAAAGAGCTCAGGCAACTGTTTGACCTGCTCAACTTCGGGCTTACCCGAGCCACCATTGCACGGGTCTGGCCGGCCTGGCGTAACGTCACAACCGAGCAGGCTGATGCGTTTTTGCAACGCTGGCGCACAAGCCGCATCGGCCTTCTCAATAACGGCTACATAGCTCTGACCAAAATCAGCAATGTGGCGTTTTACGGCCACCAGGAGAACTGGCAGCTTTCCGGGTATCCCGGACCACCCGAGTGGGCCGTGCAAGCCCTGCCACAATTCCGCAACATCTGACGCTCAGCCTGCAGCTTTAGCCCGCTGCTTTGTCTATATTAGGGAGCCACCATAATGCCGTTCAACGATCGCATTGCCCAAGGCCTGGAATCCGGCTGGAAAGTTATCGACAGCGCCACGCTTACCGAACATCATACTGCCGAGGCGGATGTCGTTATTGTGGGCACCGGGGCAGGTGGTGGCACCACCGCTGAAATTCTCGCCAAAAGCGGGCTCTCCGTCATTCTGGTTGAGGAGGGCCGCCTGTACTATCAGAAAGATTTCAAAATGGACGAACTTGCGTCCTACGCAAACCTCTATCAGGAAGGCATGAGCCGCACCACAAAAGACGGTGCCATTGCGATTTTGCAGGGACGCTGTGTTGGCGGCTCTACAACGGTCAACTGGACCAGCAGCTTTCGCACTCCCGACGAAACACTTAACTACTGGGGTAAGCGGTTTGGCCTTGACGCACTGAGCCCTGATGCCATGGCTCCGTGGTTTGATGGCCGTGAAACCCGCCACTCTATGTCACCCTGGGATATGGACCCCAACCTGAACAACGACATACTTCGACAAGGATGCGAGAAGCTTGGATTTAGCTGGCAAATCATCCCGCGCAACGTTAATGGTTGCTGGAATCTCGGTTACTGCGGCGTAGGCTGCCCAACCAACGCCAAGCAAGGCGCATTGATGACCACCATTCCCGGTGCTCTGGACAACAACGCAACCATGTACCACGGGCTGCGTGCCGAACGACTGGTGATGAACCAGGACCGGATCGAATCCCTGCAAGCTACCGCTATGGCCAGCGATGGCATCACCCCTGGCAAGATTATGGTAACACTCAAGGCCAGGCACTTTGTGGTGGCGGCAAGCGCCATAGGTTCGCCTGGCTTGCTGCTTCGCTCCAAAGTACCTGACCCCTATGAACGTGTTGGCAAGCGCTCCTTTATACACCCGGTTAACGCCAGCGTTGCGCAAATGCCCAAACTGGTGGACCCGTTTTACGGTGCGCCGCAGTCCGTTTATTCCGATGAGTTCAACTTCCGCAACGGCGTAGATGGAGAGATTGGTTACAAACTGGAAGTGCCACCCCTGCATCCGGCCATGTCTGCCGGTGTTGTTCCCGGCCATGGCGACGAACAGGCGAAAAACATGGCTCGACTACCCTGGATGCAGTCGGTTATCGCCCTCATGCGGGACGGTTTTCACGAAGAGAGCCCCGGCGGTACTGTGTCTCTGCGGGACGATGGCAGCCCAATGCTGGATTACCCGATCAGTGACTACCTGTGGAAAGGCCTTCGTGACGCATTTTACACCATGGCTGAAATTCAGTTTGCCGCCGGCGCAGACAAAGTGCGCTTGATGCATCTGGACTCCGATTGGTATTCCAGTTGGGCCGACGCAAAAGCCGCTATTGATGGTTTTGCCATGGCGCCTCACAGGGTCCGCCTGTTCACTGCTCACCAGATGGGGGGCTGCGTTATGGGCAGCAAACCGGAAAATTCTGTGGTCAACGGTTTTGGTGAACACCATCAGGTGAGCAATCTCAGCGTGCACGATGCCTCGATTTTCCCTACCAGCATTGGTGCTAACCCGCAGTTATCGGTTTACGCCCTGGCTGCGCGGAACAGCACCCGGCTGGCTCAGCGATTGCAGACATAGCATTATTGGCAGGCGGCTTGCGGTGCACCAGCGCCGGGCTTCCGACACGCGCTACAGAAACTCATTAAATGCTGATACGCTGGGTACCTGTTAATTAAGGAGCTGTGCATGCCTAAAGTCATTTATCCGGGAACCTTTGACCCGATCACCAACGGCCATACAGATTTGATCAAACGAGCCAGCAACCTGTTTGATGAGGTGGTGGTTGCCGTTGCCTACAATTCCAAGAAACAGCCATTATTCGACCTGGAAGAGCGCTGCGAACTCGTGCGACAAGCAACTGCCGGCATCCCGAATGTCAGCGTGACCGGCTTCAGCTATTTGCTCGCAGACTTTGTTCGCGATCAGAACGCCACAGTGATCTTACGCGGCTTACGGGCGGTTTCCGACTTTGAATACGAGTTTCAGCTTGCGGATATGAATCGCAGCCTGGCGCCGGAACTGGAAAGTGTGTTCCTGACACCTTCCAACCATCTCTCCTACATTTCCTCAAGTCTGATCCGGGAGATTGCCTCCCTTGAGGGAGATGTCTCCGGGTTCGTCGACCCGGTTGTCGAGGCGGCTCTGAAACAAAAATTCAGCGAAGCCTGAAACATCCGCCAGTAACACGAAAAGCCCCGATCGGGGCTTTTCTTTGCGTATACGTCCTTTTTAAAACAGCGGCGGCAGGGGGATTTCCTGGCCGTTAACCTCCACTATCATGTCGCTCAGTTTCGCCGCCAGCATCAGTTGGTCGCCGGCTGAAACCAGAACCCCCTGCTTGACCAGTGGTGCGAGCTGCATACGTACAGCCGGATATTCATCTACCAGAGCAGCAGGTACACTCAGGTTCATATCTCCGGTAAGTTGCTGCATCACCATCAACATGTCGCCTTTCTGAGCTTCGCTCAGCTCAGGATGACTGATCTTTAAATTTCCGGTGATGGCCCCTTCCGGCGTATCCAGAGCCAACTCGGGGAACCCCACCGAAAATCCTGCTGCTGCCAGATTTCGCATGGCTGCATTCACCTGCCCCATGGCCGTCATCTGTCGCTCGAACACTTCGCGGCCACCGGCATTGGGTGCCAGCGCCAGGCTCTGGAGCTCAGCCATGCTGGTGCTCAAACTACCCCAGCTCGAAACATCCAGGTTTTCCAGAGCAAAGGCCAGCTTATGAGGTCCATAGGCCTGATCTTCAAAGCGCACCTTTTCTGCTTCGATCGTCAACCTGGAATCCAGACGCTGCCCGCCATCTTTTGCTTCCGTACTACTGCTCGCCAGCAATGCTTCAATGGTTACACGGGGTGCTTCTGAAGGCGCCAGGACAACAGAAGCAATTGACGCATCCATGGTTCCGGTCCAGACACCGTCCACCAGATGAGTCATATGCTGCTCAATTCGAAAGTTGTCTATACGGATGTCTATATCCGGCCCGGAGAGGCTGATTTGAGGCCAGACAACCAAGGCTTCAGCGCGGGAGCCGGTGTCGTTAATTTCAATCCGTGTAACACCGCCGCTGGTCCTCAGTGACTCACCACTCTCAGGGTTGCTGACATCAATAGCCGGCACTTCCAGCTCAAGCACGGCGGTGCCCCAAAGGCGCGTCTCAACCGTCAGCCTCGGCCGCTCCTGAAACCAGTCGGCGCCTTCAGGCTCCCAGCCTTCAACTGGCTCAAAATCAATAAAGCTGCCAGTAATACCGTGGGTTACACCTGCACGGTATTCTATTCGACGGGTTTCGGCGTTCTCCGGATTAAACACTTCTACAACACCGTTCATATCCGAGCCAAAATAGCCTCTGCGATAGTCTTCGGTCTGCAACTGGATAAACGGCTGCGACTGATTCAGTTCATGGGCAACCTGCTGCCACTGCTGCTCGGTTACATAACCCACGACCCACGGCATTGCGCCAGCGACAACCAGTACACCGGCACCGGCAATGATCCACTTTGCTTTCAAGAACTCTCTCCGTGTAAAAAAAATCAGGGTTTAGCCGTTAGGCGCTCCAGCAGAACCAGCTGCGAAGCCACTCGCTCCTCGCCTTCAGACGGCTGATTCTGAATGTAACTACCATCTGGTTGCAACATCCAGGACTGGCAGTTATCCGCAAGATATGTATCCAGGTCTTCGCGAACCCGCCCTACAAGCTCCGGGTCTTCAATTGGAAATGCTGTCTCAACGCGGCTCAGCAGGTTGCGCTCCATACAGTCCGCACTCGAACAATACACGTCGGGCTTGCCATCGTTACCAAAATAGTAGACCCGGGTGTGCTCCAGAAAGCGCCCCACAATGGAGCGCACACGGATGTTATCCGAAAGCCCCGGGATTCCGGGCCTGATGCTGCATATGCCGCGCACTATCAGATCGACCTGCACCCCGGCCTGGGAGGCCCGGTACAGCGCTTTGATGAGCTGCACTTCTGTGAGCGCGTTGATCTTGAAAATAATGCGCCCGCTTTCTCCCAAGGCCGTTTCGCGCTCCACAAGACTGAGTAATCTCTTGTGAAGCGTAAAGGGTGCGTGAAATAATTTTTTTATTTTCAAAGCTTTGCCCATCCCGGTCAACTGCTGAAACAGTTTGTTGACGTCATCACCGATGGACTCATCACAGGTCATGTAACTGTAATCGGTATACAGGCGCGCATTGACTGCATGGTAGTTGCCGGTTCCCAGATGCACATAGCGACGCAAGCGCCCTTCCTCCCGGCGCACAATCAGTATCATCTTGGTGTGGGTTTTATAGCCCACAACGCCATACACCACTATAACGCCGGCTTCTTGCAACTTGCTTGCCAGCTCCAGGTTCTCAGCCTCGCTGAATCGGGCACGCAACTCCACAACCACGGTGACTTCTTTACCGCGGCGGGCAGCATCTGCCAGCGCTTCAACAATCTCCGAATTGGCGCCGGTGCGGTATAAGGTCTGGCGAATGGCCAGCACTTGCGGATCCTTTGCTGCCTGGCGCAGAAAATCCACAACCGGGCTGAAGTTCTGAAACGGATGATGCAGCAAGATTGGCCGTTTTCGAATGGCATCAAATATGGTTTCTTTGCTGCGGATCTGCCGGGGGATGCTGGGCGAAAAGCTGGAATATAACAGATCCGGGCGATCCACCAAGCCAGTAACGGCCATTAACCGGGTGAGGTTAACCGGGCCATTAACCTGATACAGATCTCTTTGCCCGAGACCAAACTCCGTCAACAAAAACTGCACCAGCTCCTGAGGGCAGTTGTCCGCCACCTCCAGCCGCACGCCGTCACCAAAGCGACGACTAAGTAGCTCACCCCGCAGTGCAGAGGCCAGATCTTCAAGATCGTCCTCCAGCTCCAGGTCGGCGTTACGGGTAAGGCGGAATTGGTAACAGCCTTTGATCTCCATTCCCGGGAACAGCTCATCGGCATGGGCGTGGATGACCGAAGACAGGAAAACCAGATTCTCACCGCCGTTGCATACTTCATCCGGCAAACGCACCAGTCTTGGCAGGGAGCGGGGTGCCGGCACTATGGCCATGCCTGTCTCACGACCAAAGGCATCTTTGCCGTCGAGCTCAACAATGAAATTCAGGCTCTTGTTCACCAGCCGGGGAAAAGGATGCGACGGGTCCAGCCCAATCGGGCTGACCACGGGCAGAATTTCCTCATCAAAATAAGTCCGCACCCACTTCGCCTGCTCCGGCGTCCATTCACGGCGACGGACGAAGTGAATGTTTTCTTTTTCCATCTCCGGAATCAGGACATGATTCAGAATATCGTACTGCTCATCAATGTATTCATGGGCAACACGACTGATCTCACTCAGCGCCTGTTCCGGCATGATGCCATCGGCACCCAGGGTTTCCCGACCGTACTTGATCTGCTGGCGCAGGCCGGCTACCCGTATTTCAAAGAACTCATCCATGTTGCTGCTGAAAATGCAGCAGAAAATCAGCCGGTTAATCAGCGGATGCGTGGTATCAAGCGCCTGCTTCAGTACCCGGTAGTTGAACTGAAGCTGGCTCAGTTCACGGTTGAAGTAGTTTTCACTGGCGTCCAGATCAATCGCTTCGCCTTCGAGTGGAATATCTATGGGGGCAGGTACGCTCTGCCCCCCACCCGCTGTGAGATTTCTGACGATTTCCGCTCTCATGGTGTTTCAGTCCCTGTCTGATTTACCGCCCGGCTGTTCCCGGAGAATACAGATGGCCCATTAACGGGTTCAGCGCTGCTGGTTCCGCATCAAGCGGGCTGCACGAACTGCAAAGTATGTCAGAATGCCGTCTGCTCCGGCACGGCGCATGGACATCAAGCTCTCCATCATTACCGCATCGCCATCCAGCCAGCCATTTTGCTCTGCTGCCATGTGCATGGCGTATTCGCCACTCACCTGATACACAAATGTTGGCACCTGCAATTCGGTTTTTACCCGGTGCACTATGTCCAGATACGGCATTCCCGGCTTGATCATCACCATGTCTGCACCTTCAGCGAGATCCATCATCACTTCCTGGATCGCTTCATTGCTGTTGGCGGGGTCCATCTGGTAGGTCGCCTTGTTGCTCTTGCCCAGGTTAGCGGCAGAGCCGACTGCATCCCGGAAAGGACCGTAGTAACCGGAGGCATACTTGGCGGAATAGGCCAGAATCCGGGTGTTAACATGCCCGGCAGACTCGAGTGCTTCACGGATAGCGGCTACACGACCATCCATCATGTCGGAAGGGGCAACCACATCGGCACCCGCATCCGCATGGGACAGCGCCTGGTTCACCAAGGCTTCTACGGTGACATCGTTCAGCACGTAACCGTCATTGTCGATGATGCCATCCTGCCCATGGGTAGTGAACGGGTCCAGCGCCGCGTCGGTGATAACACCCAGCTCCGGATAGGCTTTCTTCAACGCCCGCACTGCACGCTGAGCCAGCCCGTCAGAATCCCAGGCTCCAGAACCGGACAAGTTCTTTTGTTCTGCAGAAACCACCGGGAACAGTGCTATTGCCGGAATACCCAGCTCCACCAGTTCCGCTGCCTGCTCAACCAGCAGATCAATACTCAGGCGGTCCACGCCAGGCATGGAAGGTACCTGCTCGCGTTGCCCCTCGCCTTCAAGTACAAACACCGGGTAAATCAGGTTGTCTGGCGTCAGTTGGTTTTCCCTGACCAATCGGCGGGAAAAGTCGCTGGCACGATTGCGACGCAAACGGGTAGCAGGAAAAACACGGGGCGTTGATAAAGGCACAGAAAACCTCCTGAATGGCACAACAACGAGTTGGATCGAACATCCCGGCGCCCTGATGGCGCCTTTTCATCCATCATACACCGCCTAAGCCGCTGATTGCAGGCTACCAACGGATACAGGTACTTGCCCTGACATAACCATCAGCCAATGTGCTGGTCCAGGAAACAGGCTTTTCAGAGCACTCTGTTACTGTATGGAATCCAAAGCTCTGACCCGAATACGCTCGGTTTCACTAAAATACTTTTCCCGTAACTGTCTCAAACCTTCTTCGCGCTCAGGTTCAGCCAAACCCGATGCCTTCAGAGCATTGCGCTCCTCGGTGTATAACTGCCATCGCTTATTCCAGCCCTGCTGCTCTGCGTCAAGTTCTTCCAGTCTTTGGGCAGCTTCATCCCCGAACTCCTTCTGCCGCCAGGCTCGCAAAGCGTCCGGATCCTTGGCCATCTGTTCTCGCGCCTGCTCATAGCGTGCAAATTTACGCGTCTCCTGCCGGGCTTGCCGCAAGGGTTCGGGCAGAGCACTTTCAGCCTCAAGGAAGGCGTCCTCACGCTGTTGTTCTGTCAAACTATTATCCCGGCCAATACTTCGCCTTGTGAGCTGAAAGCGGTCTATTGCTTCTTCGTCGGCAAAAAAAGCATCTGCAGTAGGTGCATCCATCCAGGTTCTTCGCAGCGCCTGAATCTCCATCATCCGGCGCTCGATTTCCCCCGGGCTGGAAATCCCTGCTTCTCCGTATGCAGCTTCCAGTTCCGACAGCGCAAGCTTGTAGTCGAGATAGCGGCCGAGGGTGTCAAGCGCCTGCTGTCTTGCGGGCTCTTCCAATACAGAGAGTGCCTGCCGGATTCGCGCTACCAACTGCGGCAACGCCTCTTCACCCAAAGCCGAAAGGTAGTATTCAAACAGCTGCCGCAACTCCCCGGTGGGAACGAGATCCCCAAATCGATCCGTTATCACCCATCCGCCGGGTTCCGAGGTGCCAGCCAGCGAATCTGGCAATTGATCAGGCACATCAAACTCGCTGGAAGCGCCAATCAGTTTTGAGGGTTTTCGAGGGGTCGCTGAGGAGAAATCGGGGCCATTGGTTTGCTTCTCCGAGGAACTGACCGAAGAACGGGTAGAGGTGGGCCTGTCCTGGGCTCCGTCAGCAAGCAGCCAGAGGGCAATCACAACTGCTATGATTACGGGAATGGCAAAAGAGTATCTGGAAGCAGGGTTCATGGTAAAGGACAGATCCGGCCAGGGGTGGCTTGGCGACAATCCCGTAAGCAGGGTTGAAGCATCTTACGCGGATATAATAAACGGAATCAGGGTTTGCGACCGAGACTCAGCGCAAAAACAGGCCAAGGCCCAACCCCGACCAGCTAAAACCTCACTCATGGCTCTAAAAAACAGCGCATGACCAAGCAATAAGCATTTGCTTCAAAACAAAGAATGAATCATTATTCACTAATCATAGGGAACCGGAATGGCTTACCGTGAAACCGAGAAGATGCGGCTGCGCAAAGCGGCCGCACGCCAACGGATCGCTGAGTGCACCTATAAGTGCGTAGCGGAAGGCGGCTTTCGCAACGCAAAGATTACTCACATTGCGAAAGCTGCCAATGTCGCTACGGGAACGATTTACCGTCATTTCGAGTCGAAAGAGGACTTGTTTGCCGAAATATTCCGGGCAGCCACGCAGCGTGAGATAGACAAGGTAACGGAAGCTCTGGCAACGCCGG
The DNA here is from genome assembly GCF_002806945.1 of Marinobacter salexigens. Lineage (GTDB taxonomy): Bacteria > Pseudomonadota > Gammaproteobacteria > Pseudomonadales > Oleiphilaceae > Marinobacter > Marinobacter salexigens. The sequence goes on along the minus strand of NZ_NIHC01000001.1, from coordinate 241,923 downwards.
GAAGCGCCATAGAACAACTGGGAAAAGCATTACGGCAGTTTGCCGAGCGTGCATTGAAAGGCCCCGTTATGGCCTGGTCGCTCATTGCAGAACCGGTGGACCCGAAAGTTGAAGAGGAACGACTGGCTTATCGAAAAGCCTACGCTGACTTGTTTGAACAGGCGATTCGGGAAGGCATCAAAGAAGGGTGCATTCCGGATCAGAACGCCCGCCAAAGCAGCACGTGCCTGGTTGGCGCCATTGCGGAAAGCCTGGTTGGCCCATTATCGCCAACTCAGACCGGGCAGATAGCCGCAAACGAAACTGATAACCATGACCTGCTGGTCGACACCATCATCTGCTTTTGCATACAGGGGTTGACCGGCACCAGGAGTTAGCCATGAACACCCCGCAAGCAAAGGTCGGAATACCTGCACAGAACCATGAAGATCGCTACCTGGCGATCACCCACGAAGTGATCAACCAGCCGCCAGCGCTGGAGAACTACAACCTGTATGAACAGGATGTCGCACTTCAGGAGGCTGTACAACGCGAAGGCGCTGGCACGGCAACAAGCGACCTGTCAGCCTTTGGCGCTCTTGCCGGCAGCGCCGCAACCATTGATTTGGGCTTCAAGGCAAACAACAACAAGCCCGAGTTCAACACCCATGACCGCTTTGGCCACCGCATTGATGAGGTGGACTTCCACCCCTCTTATCACGAACTGATGCGTACGGCCTTCGAGCACGGCCTACACAGTAGCCCTTGGTCAAATCCGGGTAAAGGTGCACAGGTTACCCGTGCAGCAAAATACTACATGCACTCCCAGGTTGAGGCCGCACACTGCTGCCCCGTAACCATGACCTTTGCAGCCATCCCCTCAATCCGCAAACAGCCAGAATTAGCGGCAGCTTGGGAATCGCGAGTTCTTGCCAACAGTTACGACCCCCGCAACGTACCCGATTCCGACAAAAGCTCGGTAACCATCGGCATGGCGATGACCGAAAAACAGGGTGGCAGTGACGTACGCGCCAACAGCACACTAGCCTACCCCACCGGAACCAAAGGCCCTGGCCAGCCATATGAACTGGTTGGCCACAAGTGGTTTGTCTCTGCCCCAATGTGCGATGCCTTTCTGGTACTGGCCCAGGCCCCTGGTGGTTTGTCCTGCTTCCTGATGCCACGCTGGCGCCCGGATGGCACAAAAAACCCCTGGCAGATACAACGCCTGAAAAACAAAATGGGCAACGTCGCCAACGCCTCCAGCGAGGTAGAGTTGCGCGGCGCACTGGCCTGGATGATTGGTGAAGAGGGCCGTGGCGTTCCCACCATTATAGAAATGGTCGCCATGACCCGCTTTGACTGCATGATTGGCAGCTCAGCCGGCATGCGCCAGGCAGTAGCACAGGCCACCCACCACAGCCGCCACCGCAGCGCCTTCGGCCGCCGGCTCATCGACCAGCCCCTGATGCAAAACGTACTGGCTGATCTGGCTCTGGAAAACGAAGCTGCACTCGCCTACACACTGCGAGTCGCCAACGCCCTCGACAACCAGGATCAGGAACACGAACGATTGCTGGCTCGCCTTGCAACACCCGTAGGCAAATACTGGATTTGCAAGCGCACACCCAACCACGCCTACGAAGCCATGGAATGCATTGGCGGCAGCGGCGTAATGGAAGACTGCATCATGCCCCGCTTGTTCCGCGAATCACCGGTGAACGCGATCTGGGAGGGCAGCGGCAACATCCAATGCCTGGACACCCTGCGCGCCATCCACAAAGAGCCAGAAAGCCTCGACGCCTTCTTCCTGGAAGCCGCCAAAGCAAAAGGCGCAGACCGTCGCTTCGACCAATTCCTGGCACAACTGCAAAATGACTTCGCAGACATCAGCGATTTCGAATACCGCGCCCGCAACCTGGTAGACCGCCTGGCCTTGGTGATGCAGGCCTCCCTGCTGCTACGCAACGGCGATAAAGCCGTAGCCGATGCCTTCTGTGCCTCTCGGCTACAATCCAATGGCGGCATGAACTACGGCAACCTGCCCTCAGGCATTGATGCTGCAGCTATTATCAAGAGGGCAACGCCTGTAGTAGGCTAAGTAAAACGGAATCTCACGATTCATTTGGGAAGCAGGCGGAACACAGCCTCCGACATTACGCGCAGCCGAGGTGGCGCATGCCAAAACCCGAAAGGGTGAGCGGCAGCGACCACCCGGAATCGTCGAAAACCAGGGACGGTTTTCGACGAGCGTGCAGGGATGCATTCACTGCGTATTCCGGGTGGTCGCTACCGCTCGCCCAAACTCCACAGCAAGGCGCCACGAACCATGTCCGAAACACTCAGAAACCTGCTCAAAGAAGGCAAAGCACCTCAACATAACACCGCGATTACCCCCCACGTGGGCGTACTCATCCTGCACTTCCAGCTCTACGGCTGCGAAGACCTCAAGGCCAAACGCAAAGTCTTCACCCCGCTGCGCGCCGTATGGGGTAAAGAACCCGACCTGGCCGTGGCCGAAACAGCCGACCTGGAAGCCCTCGACTGCGCCACCTGGACCATCGCAGCGCTCGGAACCTCCTCGCAGCAAATCACCCAACGCCTGGACCAGGTAGAGAAAGCCATTCAGGAAAAGGTCGATGCTGCCATACTCGACATACACCGGGAAATCCTCTGATAAAGCCCAGTGGCACAACATTTGAGCAGCCCGTATACTACGCCCCCTCAGGGATGTCAGCGTGCCTGTGTACTACTGGCGCTATCTAAACAATGCCGGGATCAGACACCGGCTGAATTCGTCGGGCACCCGGAATCTGCCCTACGGATGACCACTAATTGCGTGTGGTATCTATGACCGGCAAGAAAAAAACCGCCAAGGCCTCAATTGAAGCCATGTATCGCGTGTTCACTGTGCCCGAGGCACCGGAGTCCACGCTCAGCCGTATTGACCAGAACATTTCCCGCAATCTTGCAGGCTTCCTGCAGGAGCATATCGTTGCGGTTGAACGGGATCTTGCAGACGTCGAGAAAAACTTTTCCGACTATGCCATTCCGGAAAAGCCTGTGTTCGTGTCCGAGCAAGCGCAATTCCTGCTCGACAAACTGGTTGCCAACTCGGTTCACACTGCCTCGCCTGCCTTTATTGGCCACATGACCTCAGCGCTGCCCTACTTCATGCTGCCGCTGTCGAAAATCATGATCGCGCTGAACCAGAACCTGGTAAAAACCGAAACCTCCAAGGCTTTTACGCCTATGGAGCGACAGGTTCTGGGTATGATCCACCGGTTGGTTTACCAGGAAGACGGCGCCTTTTACCGGAAGTGGATGCACGACCCCCGCTATGCCCTTGGCGCCATGTGCTCCGGAGGTACTGTGGCCAACCTGACCGCACTCTGGGTAGCCCGTAACCGCGCATTCCCGCCCGAAGGCAGCTTCCGTGGCCTGCATCAGGAAGGCCTGTTCCGCGCCCTGAAATATTACGGCTACGAAGGCGCCGCTATAGTGGTGTCACGACGTGGCCATTATTCGTTGGGCAAAGCAGCGGACGTGTTAGGCCTGGGCCGTGAATCTCTGGTGGCAGTCGACACAGATGACAGCAATAAAATCCAGACCGACGCCCTGCGCGAAAAGTGCCTGGAACTACAGAAACAGAAAATCAAGGTTATGGCCATTTGTGGCATTGCCGGCACTACAGAAACTGGCAACGTAGACCCTCTGGACGCTATGGCGGACATAGCGCGGGAGTTCGGCGCTCACTTTCACGTGGATGCCGCCTGGGGCGGTCCAACCCTGTTTTCCAGGAGTTACCGTCATTTGTTGCGCGGCATAGAAAAGGCAGATTCCGTTACCTTCGATGCCCACAAGCAATTGTATGTGCCTATGGGTGTCGGCTTGGTGGTGTTCAAAGACCCTGACCTTGCCAGCGCCGTTGAGCACCACGCCCAATACATCATCCGCAAAGGCTCCCGCGATCTGGGCTCGACCACACTGGAAGGCTCGCGCCCCGGCATGTCCATGCTGATTCATTCAGGCCTGAAAATCCTGGCCCGGGAAGGCTACGAGATACTGATCGACCAGGGCATTGAAAAGGCCGCCACTTTCGCCGAAATGATCGAGGCCCAACCAGACTTTGAGCTGGTGACCCGGCCTGAGCTGAACATTCTTACCTACCGTTACTGCCCGGAAAACGTGCAGCAAGCTTTGGCTTTGGCTGATCCTCTGCAGGCGGAAAAACTGAACGCCTGCCTGAACAGCATCACCAAATTTGTTCAGAAAACCCAGCGGGAGCGGGGTAAGGCGTTTGTCTCGAGAACCCGTCTGGAGCCGGCGCATTACTATCACTTCCCATGCATTGTATTCCGGGTGGTTCTGGCGAACCCTCTGACCACGCCTGAAATACTGGCTGACATTCTGGAAGAGCAGCGAGAGCTTTCGGGGGAAGAAGACATTCAGGATGAAATCAGGATACTGCATCAGATGGCGGGTGCGGTGCTGAAGCAGCATGAGCAGGGTCAGAAGCAGGCCTGAGGCAGGCAGCTCAGCAGATTCGGTGAGCGGTTTCTGAAACCGCAAGGGCGGCAGAAGAGTTTCCAAAACACGCTGTGAATACATCCCTGTACGCTCGGCTCCGCCATCCATGGCTCCGCACGGTTTTGGAAACTCTTCTGCCGCCCTTGCTCTGTACTAGTCTCTAACCGCTGATCACAAAGAAAAGATGATCAATAAAGCGCCTCTTCGTCGTCCAGCACTTCGTCAATAATTTCCAGAAACATTCGATCCGCATCGCTCCACTTTTCCGGAATTCGAATGGTCGTGTTGGCGCTGATCTCCCGGGCGATCAGTTCATCGGAATCAGGCTCCGAGCGGTACTTGCGGGCAATGTCGATGGACTTTACCGCAATGGTCGGATCGCTCAACACCTTCTTGATGAACACTCTGAGCTCATCAATCACCTTGGCCTGACGACGGCTTTCAATCGGTGTACTCATACCTCACCCTCCGGGGCAAATAAGTTCCGGGGGAGCAAAAAGCTCCCGTATCATAAACACAGTATGATCAAACCCACGTGTTACAACCAGCCAACACGTCAGACAAACAGCCCACGCAAAGTGAAAAACAGCATAGCCGCCATAATGGCCGATGCGGGCACTGTGATAATCCAGGCAGCCGCTATACGCACAAGGTGTGATCGCTTAACCATTTCTTCTTTGTAGATCTTTTTTAGACGCTTGCGGTCTGACTTGGTCAGAGGCACATGCTTCTTTTTCTTGGCGCGCTTGAGAAGCTTTTCCATCTCTTCTACAGACGCGTTGCGGAAGTCATCCAGAAAAGGCTTGAGGCGTTCAAGATCGTCTTCATCACGCTCTTCCATGATCTTGTGCAGCTGGGTCGCGTAATTGGATTTCAGGTATTCACGCAGGAAGCCAACACCGAAAACGCCACCAATAGCAATGTGCGTGGAGCTCACAGGCAAGCCCAACTGCGATGCCAAAATCACTGTCAGCGCCGCTGACAGTGCAATACAGAAGGCGCGGGTCTTATCCAGTTCGGTAATTTCGCTGCCAACAGTTTTGATAAGGCGCGGGCCAAACAGCATGAGCCCAACCGTCAAACCCAAAGCACCAATCATCATCACCCATAACGGAATACTTGAGGCCGTTACTATCGCGCCGTTGGATAACGCATCGTTGATGGCAGCAAGAGGACCAATTGCGTTCGCTACGTCGTTTGCACCATGAGCAAAGCTCAACAATGCTGCAGCGAATATCAGCGGCCAGGTGAACAGGGAGTTCACGCCACCCGCGCTGTTTTCCATTGTCGCGGCCTTGCGCGCAGCCAGCGTACGAACAATGAAAAATGCAATGACAGCAGCAACCAGGCCAACCAGTGACGCCTCAAGAAAGTCCACCCTGATAATTTTCTTTACACCTTTGATCATCAAGTACGTACCGAAGGCCCAGGCCATGATGGCCACAAGCCAGGGAACGAACACGCGGGCAGCGGGAATGACATTTTTCCGGTACAACACCGTTTTGTTGATGATAAAGAGCAGCAGGGCAGCCAGTGCGCCACCAAGTACTGGTGAAATAACCCAGCTACCGGCAATTTTTGCCATAACAAACCAATCTGCAATACCCCAGCCACCCGCAGCAATGCCTGCGCCGAGAACGCCCCCCACAATGGAGTGAGTGGTGGACACCGGAGCTCCCATCCAGGTCGCCAGGTTAAGCCAGAGAGCGCCAGCCAGCAGTGCGGCTGTCATCAGCCAGACAAAAGCTCGGCCATCTTCCAGGCTTGTGGGGTCTATAATGCCGCCTTTGATGGTAGAGACAACGTCACCACCGGCAATCAGTGCACCGGCAGATTCAAAAATGCCGGCAAGGATAACGGCGGCACCCAGAGACAAGGCACCGGAACCAACGGCAGGGCCGACGTTGTTAGCAACGTCATTTGCACCTATGTTGATCGCCATGTAGCCGCCAATGACTGCTGCAGCCATTAACAGCGCGCTATTGGGCATCCCCTCACTGAAGGAGCCCACCACGAGCCAGACACCGAGCAGAAACAACAGACTGAACCCGATCCGGTATCGTTCCGTAGTTTTGCTAGTAAGAAGGGTATCCAGAAATCCGCTTGAACGGGCCATAACAGAAAAGGTCTCATTTGAACTGAATGGAGATCGAACAGCCTTGCTGCGCGCAACTATAAATTTTTTGCCCCCAAATTGAAACAGATGTGCTTCTACGCGACCCGATCACAGAATAAACCCGTAGTAGATGCATACCTATCGTTGTCTGATTCATAATGAGCGAATAACCAGGTTGCCACGAAATAGCCTCGCGTCTATAAACAGAGCCACTATGACCAAACTCTCTTCTTTGGGCTACCAAGCTGCGCAGGAACACGAAAGCGCACAGATATCATTAGTGCTGACGTGGCTGTCACTCGCGGCGCTTCTGACCTTGTCAGGCATCGGCACCAAAGCCTGGCTCTCAGAATACTACAACCACGCCCTGATCCTGTGGGGTTTTACTGTTCCGGTTGTGGTTAACATGGCCTGGTTTGCCAAATCCCGTAACCGCAACACGCAAAAACTCGGGCTTTTGTTGACAGTCAGCCTGCTTTTTTCTTACCTCATCGCCTCTGGTGGCGAAAGCAATACCGGCCCTCTTTGGTTTTATGTGTTCCCGCCTCTATTGTTTTTCCTCACCAATCTCAAAACCGGCACCTTGATTCTGCTGTTGGTCTATCTGGTGGCGATTATTGTGTTCCAGTTTCCCGGCCTTCCATTTGTGCTGGCGGAGTACGACAGCGACTTCAAACTCCGTTTTTTCGCAACACTGACCTTCGAATCGATTTTTTGTTTTGTCCTGGAAACAAGCAGGTTAAAGGCTCGAAACGAACTTCTGGATCTCGCACTGACCCATGAACATGCCGCAAAAACCGACGAACTTACTGGACTATCCAACAGGCGGGACATGTTAAACCGCTTGTCAGAAGAGTTTTCACGGTATCAGCGCACCGGGCATCATTTTTCAATTGTCCTGATCGATCTGGATCTGTTCAAGAATATCAATGATGAGTATGGCCACAGCGCGGGTGATGCGGCCCTGAAGCAGTTTGCAAAAATAGTGTTATCCGTCATCCGGCAGACCGATGTGGCCGCACGGTGGGGTGGCGAGGAATTCCTGCTGCTATTACCAGACACCTCCCTGATTCCAGCCCTCACACTGGCAGAGCGCCTGCGTTGCGAGGTGGCAGAAGACAGGTTCAGCTTTCGCGGGCAGGATTTACCCATCACCATGAGTGCAGGTATATGCTCGGTGGCTCAGGCAGATTCCATTGACAGCATGCTCCGGCAAGCGGATTTGCAGCTCTACAGCGCCAAGGAAGCCGGCCGTAACCGGATTGCACCCCGGGTGCGCAGCCAGGCCACCGGCGCCCGAAGTGCGCCAGGCACTTGAGACCTCCAGGTCTGACGGCTAGTATCCCGCGCTACAGTTAACCCGGAAGCCGCTTTGCATTAAACAGGAAACCACATGACAGACATTCGTATTCTGGTAGGCAGCGTCTATGGAGGCGCACTGATGACTGCCAGAGCCATCAAACACACATTAGAGGCCGAAGGCTATGCAGTCCTGGTTCTGGAGAACCCGGTGCTGGATGATATAACGGCTGACACATCCCCCCTGCTGGTCTGCACCTCCACCACGGGTCAGGGAGAGGTTCCTGCGAACCTGCTGCCCTTTTACGCAGCCTTGCGAGATCAGTTGCCACAACAGCCAGGGCGCCCCTTTGGTGTTATTGTTCTGGGGGACAGCTCCTACGGCGACACCTTTTGCGGTGCCGGCGAACTGATGGAAGAAGCGCTGTATGAAACCGCTGCCCGCAAGGTTGGTGAAACCCTGTGCATTGACGCGTTGGAAACCCTGGACCCGGAAGATGAAGCTCTGCCCTGGGTGCGCGAATGGGTATCTGCTGTGTTTCCACAAGAGTGACTTGAGTCACTATTGCCGGCAGCTCATGCTGGCTTAATAACAGTCACAACAAACGGTGAATCGTGACAAGGTTCCAGAAGTCTCGCATTCTGGCAGTGTTTATGCTGCTTTTGTCCCTGGCGTTGTCCTGCCAGGGCGCTGAGACTTTTCGTTTTCCCGATGTGGAGTTTCTGCGTGTGCCGCCCGACGTTCAAATGTCACCCCTTGAAGCGGCCGCTTCGGATGACTGGCAGCGCCTCAAAAACAACAGCCCGAATTTTGGCTACACCCAGGATACCGTATGGTTTCGTTTTGAGGTGCCTGCGAACCCTGAGGTGGATTTACTGGAACTCGCGTACTCTCAGCTCGACCAGGTTACTTTCTACCTCATTGAAAGCGGTGAGCTCGTCGACACCGTCATAACTGGGGATCGCTACCCGTTTACCCAGCGCCCCATTCTCAATCGCCACTTTCTGTTTCCGTTCAGCCCGGGTATCACCGAAAATCGGCAAATTCTTCTGAAAATCCGAACCGGCGGCACGCTTCAAGCACCCTTGGCCCTTTGGAACACCCAGGCCTTCTTTGAGCACGCCTCCGTTGAAGAGCAGCTACATGCCGTCTATTACGGAATACTGATCAGCGTTATTTTCTTCAACTTGTTTGTTTTTCTTTCCCTTCGTGAACCCCTTTACTTGTTTTACGTGCTTTCAACGCTCGGCTACCTGCTATTGATCAGCAATATTAACGGAACCGCCTATCAGCTGATCTGGCCCGAAAGCCCGGAAATACAGAATCGCGCCATGCTGTTCACGGTTCCTCTGGCTGTGATATTCACATTGCTGTTCTCACGCAGCTTCCTCAAGCTCAAGCAGACGGCCCCAAACCTCAATCGCATTGTGCTTGGCTTCATTACGGTGAATGCCGCCATAACGATCGTGACGGGCTTTATAGATTACAGCAGCGCCATCCGGATCACCGTTGCCATGGCAATCCCAAGCACCTTGTTGCTCACCGCGATAGGCCCATTACAGTGGGCCCGGGGAAATCCTCAAGCCGGCTATTACACCATAGCGTGGGGCGCACTATCCCTGGGCAGCGCCATTACGGCGGCCAACAAATACGGCCTGCTCCCCAACAATTTCATTACCACTTACGGCATGGAAATTGGCTCAACGTTTGAAGCAATGCTGCTCGCCCTGGCTCTGGCTGCGCGCATTTATCAGGAGCGCCATGAAAAGGTGGTAGCCCGCGAAGCGGAGCTGAAGGCCATGGCCGCCCGGCGCTCCGCAGAACTCAAACTGATTGAAAGCGCGCTACACAACTCTCTCACCGGCCTTCCCAATCGCACCAATTTTGAAATGCAGGTGAATGACCTGGTTCACCAGGCGCCCGACACGCGACACGGTATAGTGGTTATCCACTTCAACAACCTGCAGTCTGTAACCAAGACACTGGGGCACCAAAACAGCGACCTGATACTGGAACTGGCCTCAAAAAACCTGAACGCAATCGCCAGCCAGGTACCTGGTATCATTTCTCTTGGCAAACATAACGGGCGCAGTTTTTCCGTAGCCTCACTCGACTCGGAAACCCTGGCCTGTGTGGTAGATGCCAATACCACAGAGCTCGCACCCAGAGCTGTTGTGCGGGCGCTGGAGGCTATCCGTAGCCCGGTTGATTATCTGGGCATGCATATTCCGCTGAACGCCCAGCTTGGCGTCGCTGTTTCGCCGGTTCATGGAACTGATGCTACTTCCTTGATTCGCAAGGCTTCAATTGCGGAGGGTTCAGACCGTGCCCACGATCGTGGAATTGCCTATTACAAGCCATCCATAGATTCATACAGTGCCAGCCGGCTCACCATGGTTTCAGAGTTACAGAAAGCGCTCGTAAATAATGAGCTAGCGCTTAATTTGCAGCCAAAGCTGGATCTGCGCACAGGCAGGATCACTGGCATGGAAGCCCTCATTCGCTGGCCAGCGCGAGAACAACCCGCTCCAGCGGACCAGATCATCACGCTGGCTGAACAGACAGGGCTGATCAAACCACTCACCCGCTGGGTACTGGAGCAGTCACTAGAGCTACGGAACCGTCTGCTTGAACGTGGGCAGCTTCTCGACCTGTCGGTGAACATCTCACCCAACAACCTTCGGGAACCGGATTTTCCGGTTTTTGTAAAACGCTTGATGGGCGCTCATTTGCAACACAAAGGCGCGATTATCTTCGAGGTCACAGAAACATCAATGATGCAGGACCCCGTCAATGCCTTGAAAGCCCTTAACTCACTGGCTGATGCGGGCATCCCGATGTCCATTGACGATTTTGGTTCTGGCTACTCGTCACTTTCCTACATCAAGCAGTTGCCCGCCAGTGAAATCAAGATTGACCGTTCGCTTATAACCGACCTGGCCACCCGGGAAGAAGACAGGGTTATTGTCCAGACCACCATCAACATGTGCCACAGTTTGGGCTACCTTGTTGTAGCCGAGGGTGTGGAAAACGAGGCCACTGCAGCCATCCTGAAGGAAATGGGCTGCGACATGATTCAGGGCTATTTGCTGAGCCCGCCATTGCCGTTTGAACAAATGCTGACCTGGCTTACACAAAGGCAGGACACTATTACCAAACAGTACGCACCGGATAATATTCGGTAGCCGCTACCAGGCTATCAGCGCCGACGAATCAACGCTTCCTGCGTTGCGGATGCTACTAGCACCCCCTCCTGATTGAAGAAGTTGCCACGATTGAACCCCCGCCCGGAAGAGGCGCTCGGGCTGTCCTTGTCATAAAGCAGCCAATCCTCCATGCGGAAGTCACGGTGGAACCATATGGCATGATCAAGGCTTGCTGCCTGCAGCTCCTTGTTCATAAACGATACGCTATGGGGGTTAAGGGATGTTCCCAAAAACGAAAAATCCGATGCGTAGGTGAGCAGGCAGCGGTGTAAAACCGGGTCATTCGGTAAAGGGCCCAAAGCCCGGATCCAGCTTTGCTTATGGGGTGGGCGCTTGTCAGGCTTAAACGGATTCGTGGGGTTTACAGGCCGGATTTCTATAGGGCGGTCACGTGTCATGATCTCTCGTATGGCTTCTGGCGCCTGCGAGGCCATCATCTTGCCCCAATCCTGCTCCGAACGCAGGGTTTCAGGGTCTGGGGCAGCAGGCATCTCTGCCTGGTGCTCAAGGCCTTCCTCAAAGACATGGAAGGACATGGACCCCGTCAGAATTTCCTTGCCATCCTGGCGGGCAATGACCCGGCGAACAGAAAAACTCCGACCATCACGCACCCGCTGAACCTCATAATCAATGGGCATATGCTGGTTACCCGGGCGCAGAAAATAGGCATGCATAGAGTGGCAGAGGCGACCTTCAACCGTATGGCTAGCGGCCATCAAAGCCTGCCCGAGAACTTGGCCTCCAAACACGTGGGGGAACCCTAAATCCTGGCTGTCGCCACGGTAGTGATTATCACTAATGGGTGCCAGGTAAAGCAATTCCACCAGCTTTTTGGTAATTTCAAGCATGCCTGCTCCTGTTGATTCGTTAGCACACGAAGGGTTTTCTACCGCAAGCCGGGGACTTTCGCAATAATAAAGTCGCCCGCGCCTGCGGGAGGCCAGGCAACTCAAGAATGAATGGGCGGTATAACCTTTGACAGTGCTTGCTTTTCCAGCGCAAACCGACCGGTAACCGCAAACCCCAGAACATCACCCTCGGGGCTTTTGAACAGGGCTTTTACATCAGTGCCGTCCTGTTCAGTGTCCCAACTACCCTCAGCACCTGAAGGTGGCGGGCATACTGCAGTCGGACAGCAGGGGGTCTTGATCATTACCGGCATGGTGCCGTAGGTTACTTCCGTGGGCTCACCGGTCAGGGTTTTTGCCAGGGCACGGGCACAGGCCATTAAAGGCAGAACATAAAGCAGCACATGGCCATCCACCTCAGCACAATCACCCAATGCATAGACATCGGGAGCCGAGGTTTCCAGCAGCCTGTTTACTTTAACCCCGCGGTCTGTATCGATTCCTGCAGCGCGAGCAAGCTGCGTGCGAGGCCGTAAACCGACGGCGGAAATCACAACATCCGCCTGCAACTTCTCACCGTTGGCGAGGAACAGGGTAACACCCGTTCCGGCTGGCTCAACCCGCTCAACAACCGTCTCCAGATGAAAGCGCACCCCCAATGCCTCCAACGCCTTCTGCACTGCGTTAGCGGCGGCCTGGGGCAACAGACTGGGCATGACAGCATCAGAAGGCGCAATGACCTCCACCTCATAACCGCCATTGCGCAGATCGTTCGCAAACTCACAACCAATAAGCCCGGCCCCCATAATAGCCACTCGCCCTCCAGGCTTCAGCGCCTTGCGGAACACCCGGTAATCTTCCAGATCATTGATCGGAAATACCCGCTCCTGCCCATCACCCGGGATAGTCAGGCGGATGACATCCGCCCCCCATGCCAAAACCAGCTTGCTGTAAGCCAAGCTATCGTCGCCCAGCAGCAATCGGTGGCCGTTGGTGTCTATGCCAGTGACTGTCGTATAAGTACGCAACTCAAGCTGAAGCTGAACTGCCATGGCTTCAGTTCCAGCCTGGGCCAAGCTTCCTGCGTCCTTACCTTTGGAAAACCCGGTCGAGAGCATGGGCTTGGAGTAGCTGACGCCGTCATCAGCGGTCACCATAACTATCCGGACGTCCTTATCCTGTTTGCGGATTTCACGGGCCAGGGTATAACCCGCCAAACCGGTTCCGACAATAACGATGGGCGCTTGCTCGTTCATAACCATGCTCCGTTCAGGTTCAACCGATCTCGATCATTTCAAAATCTTCCTTGCCCACACCACAGTCCGGGCAAACCCAATCCTCGGGCACGTCGTCCCATGTAGTCCCTGGCTCAATACCGTCCTCCGGCCAGCCTTCTGCCTCATCATAAACCAGGCCACACACCACGCACTGCCACTTCTTCATAAACGATTTCTCCACCACATATTTTTACGCACCCCACTAATTGTCGAACAATAATTCAACAAGCCAACATTGGCACAAGCACATCTCAAAATCTGCCAAGCGGTTCATTCTTATCGATTGCAGCGACATAATACTCGCCATGCCCGGGTTCACCAATGCCAGCAAGAACACATCTGCACTGTATGTTCTGCCAATTGTCGGCATAGTACCCCCTCCCCTCTGCTGCCGCTCTCCGGTATAATCGCCCGTTTTACGACAGGACCGACCGTTATGACCGATGCCGTCGCCGAAATGAATCAGGTTATGGCCGAAGCTGATTGCCTGGTTAATGAGCAGCAAGTACAGACTGCCATCCGCACTCTGGCCGACGACATTTCCGGCCGCCTCAAAGATAGCAACCCCCTGCTATTTTGTGTGATGAATGGTGGACTGATCTTCACCGGCCAGCTATTGCCCCGCCTCCACTTCCCGGTGCAGGCCGAATACCTGCATGCAACGCGTTACAGGCAGGAGACCACTGGCGGCATTCTGGAGTGGACTCTTCAGCCCAAAGCGGACATGAAAGGCCGCACTGTGCTGGTGGTTGATGACATTCTTGATGAAGGCACCACCCTGTGCGCCATCGCTGACTATTGCCTGAGCCAGGGAGCGAAGGAAGTCTTGACCGCCGTACTGGTCGACAAACAACATGACCGCAAGGCGCGCCCGGATCTGAAAGCCGACTTTACTGGCCTGTACGTTGAGGACCGCTTTCTGTTTGGCTACGGCATGGATTACAAAGGGTACTGGCGCAACGCTCCTGGAATATACGCCGTTAAGGGTCTTTGATATCGATTCCCTGGCAAACAATCCGAAGACTGTTACACCGCCAACCAAGTGGTACCGCTCCTTTGCCGCTGCCGGGCTACGCAATCCGGAGGTGCATGGCCCGGCGCGTTACTGGCTGAGGGTTGAAGGTTCGTTCACCCGGGCATTGCAAAAACAGTGTGTAGACTCGTTTCACGTAGAAGTGCAGCGCGAAGGCTTTGCCACACCTACCCTGGAAGAAACCCGGCGCCTCGGCATGCCTTTTCGCCAACAAGCCTGGATTCGTGAAGTCCGCCTGTGTGGCGACGGCAAGCCCTGGGTTCTGGCGCGCACCGTGATTCCCCTCGCCTGCCTCAAGGGCGAAGGCAGGCGGCTTCTTAACCTTGGCAACAAACCGTTGGGCGCCTTCCTGTTCAGCAGCCGCGATTGGGCGCGAGGCCCCCTTGAAACCGGATTGTGTATCCACGAAAGCCGTAATTCATCATCAGCCGGGCAGCCCGAGCTTGCTCGTCGCTCACTGTTTAGCAACAAAGAGAGCGCATTGCTGGTAGGCGAGTATTTGCTACCGGTGCTTTACCGCAAGAGCTGACGGGTTACCGGGAAGACTCCGGCTTTCACCCCTGCCGGCCCACTGGCTATAATCCCTGCACATTTATTTTTCACACACTCTGTTCCACGCCCCAAAACGGATAGACCCATGCTGCCTCAAGCCGTGCCAGAACACATACGGAGCCGACTAAGCGATTACGCAAAATTGCTGCGCATCGACCGCCCTATTGGCACATTACTCTTGCTATGGCCCACTTATTGGGCGCTTTGGCTTGCCGGAGACGGCAGCCCAAGCATCAGCAACATCATCATTTTCACCTTGGGCGTGTTCTTCATGCGCGCCGCCGGTTGCGCCATCAACGACTTTGCCGACCGGGACTGGGACAAACACGTAAAACGCACTAAAGACCGCCCGCTGACCACCGGCCGGGTAGAAGCCTGGGAAGCCGTAGCACTGTTCGCCGGGCTTTGTATTATTTCTTTCTTGATGGTGGTGTTTTTCACCAACACATTTACCCTTTATCTTTCCTTCGGCGGCGCAATACTGGCGTTTATTTACCCCTTCTCGAAGCGTTTCACCCATTTACCCCAACTGTTCCTCGGTGCTGCATTTTCCTGGGCCATCCCCATGGCATGGGCTGCCGAAGCTGGCGAACTCAGCCAGGTTACCTGGCTGCTGTTCACTGCCAACGTACTCTGGACCGTGGCTTACGACACCCTCTACGCCATGGTAGACCGCGACGATGACGTGAAGGTGGGCATCAAATCCACAGCCATCCTGTTCGGCGATGCCGACCGGGCCATTATCGGGGTGCTCCAGGCCATGGTGGTGCTTATCCTGGTGATCGTAGGCACTCGCTATGAGCTGGGAAGCTTCTATTACCTGGGGCTCGTTGCCATGGCCTGCCTGTTTATCTACCAGCAATACCTGGCCAAAGATCGCGAGCGCGACGGTTGTTTCAAGGCCTTCCTGAACAACAACTGGGCGGGGTTTGCGGTGTTTACCGGGTTGGTTATCGACCTGATTGTCGCCTGAGCACTAACATTGCCGTCAGCGCCAGCGTGGGAAGAGGCTTCACAAACACGCCGTAAACCCATCCCTGGGGGCTCGGCATTGCCATCCCTGGCAATGCACGGTTTGTGAAGCCTCTTCCCACCCTGACGCAAGTTTGGCATTACTGTTTGCATGGGTGAGAGCATTGAATACAAAAGCTGTCACACAGTTGTAACACTCAGGCGCTGTAATAGTTCAGTAACACATCATGGTCTGAAACAGGTTAGAGAATATGTCTGGAAAAACCGTCCTGATTGTCGATGACGAACCCGCCATCCGCGAGATGATCGTTGTTGCACTGGAGATGGCTGATTACGAATGCATTGAAGCTGCCGACGCCTTGGAAGCTCACGCCCTGATTGTTGACCGGCAGCCAGACATAGTGCTGCTGGACTGGATGCTCCCGGGCACCAGCGGCATAGAACTGGCCAGGCGGCTAAAGAAAGAAGATACAACCGCAGACATACCCATCATCATGTTGACCGCCAAGGTTGAGGAAGACAACAAAATCCGCGGCTTGGAAATCGGGGCCGATGATTATATCACCAAGCCCTTCAGCCCCAGAGAACTGGTCGCACGTCTGAAAGCGGTGCTGCGCAGGGCGACTCCACCCGGTATCGACAACCCCATCGAGGTGGATGGTTTAATACTCGATCCTTCAAGCCATCGCGTCACCGCAAACGACGCCTCTCTGAATGTTGGCCCTACGGAGTACCGCCTGCTGCAGTTCTTCATGACACACCAGGAGCGGGTTTATACTCGCTCGCAATTGCTGGATCAGGTATGGGGCGGCAATGTGTACGTTGAAGAGCGAACGGTCGATGTACACATCCGACGCTTGCGAAAAGCCCTTGGGGAACGCCACGACTACTTGATCCAGACGGTGAGAGGCGCAGGCTACCGGTTTTCCACCCAGCCCGCCTGACCCAAAGCCACACTCGAATCGAACTACAAGGCACCACTTCATGGAGCAAACCTGGTCGCGATACCTGGGCTATACTCTCGCCGCTCTGGCCGGGACGACGCTTATCGGCCTGTACTTCGGGTATCCTCTTTATGGATTGTTTGCCGGCCTGGTGCTCTATCTGCTCTGGTCGCTCCACCAAATCCGTCGACTGGCGCAATGGCTGTCAGACCCGGATACAGCGGGGGAAGCCCCCCAAAGTATTGGTATCTGGGGGGATCTGTTTGAAAGGCTGCACAAGCTCAATAAAAACTATCTGCGCACGCAGGATGAGCTGAGAACTCGCATAGACCGCATACAAGAATCCACGAACGCTATGCGGGACGGCGTCATAATGACAAACGCACGAGGCGCACTGGAGTGGTGGAACGGCTCTGCTGAGCACCTGCTGGGGTTTCGCCGTTCTACGGATCAGGGGCAGTATATTTACAATCTCATCCGCACACCGGCCTTCAAAGCCTACTTTGACAGCATGGACTACCGGGAACCTCTGGAGCTGCATTCACCGGCAAAACCCCATATTCATCTGCAAATACAAATAAGCCTGTTTGGAAACAACGACCGCCTTATTGTGGCCAAGGATGTCACCCGCCTGCATCAACTGGAGCAAATGCGCCGGGATTTTGTCAGCAATGTGTCCCATGAAATGAGAACGCCACTTACGGTGATCAGTGGCTATCTGGAAACCCTTGTGGACAACGCCGATGACCTGCCACCCAAGTGGCGCCGTGCCATCAACACAATGGCGACCCAGTCGTTTCGAATGGAGACACTGATTTCTGATCTTATTCTTCTGTCCCGAATCGAGACCGGTGACCAAACGGAGAATAACGAACCAACCGACATAGGCCGACTCATCACCCAGATCTGTCAGGACGCACAAACTCTCAGCGGCGAGAACCAGCACGACATCCGCCTTGAAGCTATCAGTCCTCAGCAGCTGACAGGCGATGAAAACCAACTTCGCAGCGCCTTTTCCAACCTGATTTTCAACGCGGTCAAGTACACCCCGGCCAAGGGCAGAATTAGGGTGTCCTGGTTCACCGACCATAAAGGCGGGCATCTTTCGGTAAAGGATACGGGAGCCGGAATTGACGAGGTTCATATCCCCCGACTAACAGAGCGATTTTATCGGGCAGATCCCAGCCGGCATAAAGATACCGGCGGAACCGGGCTGGGCCTGGCTATCGTCAAACATGTATTAATCAACCACGATGGCAGCCTGGAGATCAAAAGCCGCTTTGGTGAGGGCAGTGAGTTTATCTGCCATTTCCCCGCAGAACGCCTGGCTTCCCAGACTACTGACTAAAGCCCTGATGCTGGCGAGGGTATCCGCTAACGCTTACCTGCTCTGAAACGGGCGATGAACCGGGAGAGTTCCTCCATTTTCTTCGGGTCCTCATCCACAAACCGAATGGACACACTCACGAAATCCGTATCCTGGCGCTTGTCCACGGCCTGCAGTTGATGCACGTAGCCGTTCAGCCGCGCCATCTGGCCTTCGCCGGTTTCTATATCAACCACCGCCTGCTCGAGAATACCCGGAAAGGCTTGATCCCGCTTGGCGATCACCCGCACTTCCGTCAGATTGATGTCTTTAACCACAGATTTCAGGGTGCTGTCTGCAAACCGAATTGAGGCCAGGCTCAGGGGGCTTTTGGCAGCTGGTGTTTTAGGTGCTTCCGCAGAGGGAGGGGCAAACACCCCGGCTGCCGGTGCAGGCTGGGCCGCCGGTGCAGGCACAGGGCCCCTCTTTTGCGTCAGCAGGGCTGCCGACTCCTTGAACGCATCTGCCGGTCCGGCCATGGATTTGCGACTGCGCCCCATAGCCGCAGTCAAGGTGCTGCCCATTACCTTGATGATCTTGTTACTCAAGCCTTCCGGACTGAAAGGCTTGCCAAGATATTCCGACACACCTTCCTTAACAGCCTCAATCACATGGTCTTTGTCGCCCCGACTGGTAATCATGACGAACGGGACTTTTTCGTACTGAGGCTGCTGGCGCATCCACTGCAGCAACTCAAGGCCAGACATTTCTGGCATTTCCCAGTCACAAAGAATCAGATCGTACATGCCCCGAGACATCAGGGACTGGGCCCTGCGGCCATTCTGGGCATCGGTGGTTTCTATCACCGGAAAGCGCTGGCGTATTGTGCGCTTAACCAGATCCCTTACAAAACTGGCGTCGTCTACCACCAGCGCTTTCAGCGTTGCCATGTCTTTAGCTCGTAGAGGTTTATGCTTTCCACTATAGATCAAAGGCCCGCCGGGAAAACCCGCATGCTACAAAAAACCACAAACTTCGAAGCTGAAAGCAGCCAAGAACTGCATGCCACGGACCTTTGACAGCAACAGGTTAAAGAACTGTCACTCCCATGTGACTCGTAAAGTGTTTCACCAGCCGAAAAACAGGCTAACATGGCCTTTTAACGCCCACACCTTACTCTATTACCGAGGTTTTCCGTGCTGACCAAGCTTGCAAGGATTCTACCCAACCGGCGCATGGCGTGCCGTGTTTCCGTCTCCGCCCTTCTCGCTATCTCCACCCTGCCTGCTACCGCAAAAGCGGCAGACAGTGAAGTTGTACCGGAGGCACCTGCAGGCTTTGAAGAGTGCAAACTGCAACTTCAGGAAAAAGCCATTGCCGCCGGGGTGAGCGCCAAAACAGCTCAAGACGTTATGACGGGAGTCAAGCACCAGGAGCGGGTTATCGAGCTGGACCGCAGGCAGCCCGAATTCACCACCACCTTTGCAGACTACATGAACCGCCGGGTTAACGATTCCAGAGTGAGCAACGGCCGGAAGCTGATCAAAGAGCACAGCGAGCTGCTGGCACGGGTGACCGCAGAGACCGGCGTACCCGCGCCCTATCTCGTCGCCTTCTGGGGCCTGGAAACCAACTTTGGTAGCTACTTCGGCAAGATGTCTGTGCCGGACTCCCTGACAACCTTGGCTTGCGATGCCCGCCGCAGCACTTTCTTTACAGAACAACTGATTGCCGCATTACGCATTATTGATGAGGGCGCCATTCCCGTCGAACAAATGGAAGGCTCCTGGGCCGGCGCCATGGGCCACGTACAATTCATGCCCACCGTATTCCTGAAACATGCGGTAGACGCCGATGGCGACGGCCGCCGCGACCTGTGGAACAGCCTGCCAGATGCCATGATGTCTGCCGGCAAGTTCCTTCAGTCCATGAACTGGGACGGAGACTACCGCTGGGGCCGTGAAGTACTGCTGCCCGAAAACTTTGACTACTCATTGGCTGATGGACGCCGCCTTGAGCTCAGCAAGTGGCGCGAGCTGGGGATTACCGATGCGTTCGGCAAACCGCTTGCCCAAGAAGATATCTCGGCGGCACTGATCGTTCCGGCCGGCCACCGCGGGCCCGCATTCCTTGCTTATCACAACTTCAAAGTGATCATGGGTTGGAATCGTTCCGAGTTTTACGCCATTGCCGTGGGCCACCTGGC
Organism: Marinobacter salexigens; assembly: GCF_002806945.1. GTDB lineage: Bacteria > Pseudomonadota > Gammaproteobacteria > Pseudomonadales > Oleiphilaceae > Marinobacter > Marinobacter salexigens. The sequence continues at coordinate 221,654 of NZ_NIHC01000001.1, read as the reverse complement.
AGACCGCATTGCGGGCGCCGGACTGCTGCAGAATCCGCCGCCGGAAGATACACCGGCGCTGGCCAGAGATACTGTCCTTGCACTTCAGGCAGCTCTCAACGAGCGAGGCTACGACGCCGGCAAACCGGACGGCATTACCGGGCCAGCAACCCGCTCTGCGATCCGTAAGTATCAACATGCTGAAGGACTGATCGCTGATGGCTTTCCGGGGCAGGAATTGCTTGATCAGCTTGGGGTGAGCAACTAATACGGTCTGTCAGCTTTCCTTACAGATCAAAAAATGCACAGCTGTAACCTTATGTTTTGAAAGAGATTTATTAGTTGGCACGATAATGGCATGCTCGTAGCTACTAACGACACAAAATGAATTGTGTGATTTCTTTATTAAAGCTAGGAGTTATGCCATGAAGATGTTGGCGAAAGGATCTATTGGTGCGCTGCTGTTGTCAGCCGCTATGTCCGTAGCAGCGTTTCCGGTTGCCGTTGAATCCATTGACGGAAAGTTCATGAACACCAAAGACGAAAGCGGAAATAATGTTGGGGGTGAAAACTCAAGCTATATTTACTGGGGCGACACTGGTTTTTTCGGCAACAAATCCCAAAGTAGCTACGAATTTATAAGCAACCCATCCTTGCCGCTGGAGAGAACTGATGATTCAGAGTTCAGCCTAGGCAAGTTGAGGCACACCAACAATCAAGTTGACGGCGACACACTGGTATCCACTGACCTTCTCGTTACCCTTGGTTTTTCAGGGTTTGGCGGTACCGGCATATCAGATGGTGTATTTACGTTTTCACATATTGAGACTCCAGATAACGCCACATACGAGTCCTGCTTTCTTTTTTGGTGCTGGGACGAGCACGACGGCCCGGTTGACGATATAATTTCACAAACCGATGCCACCGTAACGAGCGACAGCTTTAGGCTTGGTGGGTTTGAGTATTCTCTGGAATTGCTTGGTCTGAGCGCTGTTGGCAGCACTCCCGAAGATACATATCGTGACTACAGTCTGACTGCCAAATTAACTGCAACAGCTGTACCCGAGCCTGGCACCCTGGCCCTGCTCGGCCTGGGCCTCGCCGGCCTCGGCATGGCACGTCGCCGCAAAGCTGCTTAATTGGCTGACGCATTAACAGGAACGTCATAATCCTGTAGTGCACAGAATCCAAAAGAGTACAAAACTGACACCCCGCGCCTGCATCAGGCCCGGGGTGTCAGCTTTTTTAACACCTCAATTCTCAACATATTCGTCTTCCCGTGATCTGAACTCCCATTCCGAGCATAATACCCACCATCACTTTCTACTTTTACGGAATTCATGGACTCAATCACTCAGGCGGCCCTTGGCGCCTCAATCGCAGGCCTCGTGGCAGGCAAAACCCTCGGGCGACCCGTTCTGCTCACCGGCGCTCTACTGGCCACGCTTCCCGATCTTGATGTGCTGATTGATTACGGAACGGCGGTGGCCAACTTCACCCAGCACCGGGCCTTCAGCCATTCGCTGTTCGTGCTTGCGCCTTTATCGGTATTGCTTGCAACCATACTCTGGCGCTGGAAACCAGAACCGGGGTTTCCACGCTGGCTGTTACTGACGGCTCTGGTGTTGATGACGCACCCGCTTCTGGACACCTTTACCACTTACGGCACACAACTTTTCTGGCCCATTGGCCGGCCGCTGGCCATAAGTAGCATCTTCATCATCGATCCCTTGTACACACTCCCGCTACTGGCAGGCTGCATCGCCTTTTTAATACGCCCTCCGGCGTTACGCGCCATAGCGGCCGGTCTCGCTCTGTCTACTGTGTATCTCGGCTGGTCATTTGTGGCTCAACAAGTCATCACTGAACGCGTCCAGCCCACTCTGGCTGAGGCAGGCTTTGCTGATGCTGAACTGCTAGTGCAGCCCATGCCTTTCAATACAGTGTTATGGCGTGCAACTGCCATCACCGATCAGCAGCGCGTCGAAATCGTGACCGGTTTTCTGGATGGTGATGCGCCTCTAACCCTTGAGTATTTCCCCCGCCAGCCAGAACTGGCAGATGCGGTTTCACAGCTCCCCGAAACCCGTCGTCTGGAATGGTTTACCAAAGGTTTTCTCGACTACCAGGCACACAACGGCGACATCACCGCAACGGATGTTCGGCTGGGCATTCCCGGCGCTCACCCATTTACCTTCGTACTGGCCAGTGAACAGGGTGGCGCACTCACACCGGGCAACGGAAAACGCGCGCCACGCCCCGCTATGAATACTGGCGCATTACCATTACTTTGGGCCCGCACCACGGGCGCTATTCCGGTACTGTGTCTTGCCAACCTTGCAACGCCAGCCACCGGACAGGAGTGTTAAAAAACCATGCGGCTTGATCAGTTTATTTCCACAAGCTCCCCACTTTCACGCAAAGAGGCCAGGCGCGCCATACATGCCGGGAGAGCCATGGTGAACGGTGAAGTATGGAAAGACACGGGCAAGCACGTCCCTGCCGGTGCCAGTGTCCAGCTAGACGGCACGCTGCTAACGGTTCAGGGCGAGCGCTACCTCATGCTGAACAAGCCTGCAGGCGTTGTGAGCGCGACCCGTGACAGCGAACACCGGACTGCGCTGGATCTTCTCCCAGCGGAGCTAACCAAGGATTTGCACATTGCGGGGCGACTGGATGCCGACACCACCGGCTTGCTGCTACTGACAACTGATGGAAAATGGTCTCACCGAGTCACCTCTCCCAGAGTAGACTGCCCGAAAACCTACCGGGTAGGCCTCAACACCCCCATAACAGATTCAGCCATCAAGGAACTGGAAACCGGCATTCTGCTTCACAACGACCCAAAACCCACAAAGCCCGCGCAGGTAAAGGTTGTGGAGCCACAATTGATTGAACTGACTATTTCAGAAGGGCGCTATCACCAGGTCAAGCGCATGCTGGCAGCGGTAGGGAATCATGTGGAAGCCCTGCACAGGCAGAGTATTGGCGCAATTTCTCTCGACCCGAAGTTGGAGGCAGGGGCATATCGGGAGCTGACAGAGCAGGAAATCGCTTCGATTAACTGAGTTCAGGCACGTTCGAAACGCTGGGCTTTCAGGTTCTTACGCACCGCTCCAGCCTCAAACACTTCTCCATTCATGGCGATATAAACGCCAGGTGGCAAAAGCTGCACTGCTGCCCAGGCAAAGCCGATGTTGAACACCGCATCACTGCGGCGCATCCGCGCGGGTTGCATGGCTCCCGTTAGAACGATGGTCTTGTCACTAAGCGAAGACAGCACCTGGGCCGTATCCGCCATGGTGTCCGTACCATGAGTAATCAGTATCCGGTTGTTGTCGCAGCTTTTGACAGCAGAAAAAACCAGTTCACGATCCGCATCGGTCATTTCCAGGCTGTCTTTGCGCAGCAATCCCTGCAGGCTGTAGCCTTTGTGGATGTTGGATTCCGCCAACAGCTCCGGCACCAGAGACTCGCCGATTTCAAACTCGCTGTTGGCGTCGAAATACACCTTGTCGATGGTGCCGCCTGTGGTGAAGATCTGAATCATGTCATTCCTGCCCTGTTTATTGTGGCTCTCGAATTACCACAGGTGCTATTTCAGAGCGGTTGTGGTGTTCTGTTTAACAGAGTTATAGGCCGCGTTCTTTTCCAACGCATACTGCCGTGCGGCTTTAGCCACCTGCCCACTGGCACCGGTATCCAACCAACGTTTGATACGCCCGGCATCCCCCATGGGCGATCGGGTGCCCAAAGAGTCCAGCAGAACCGTAACCACCTGCTTGCCGTTCATTTCGGAAATCATCACCAGGCAACGCCCAGCCTCCGAAAGGTAACCGGTTTTACTTAACCCAACACCCCAGCTGTCACGGTGCACCAGAGCATTGGTGTTGCCAAACGACAAGCTGTAACGAGGCTTGCGGAAGTTGCCTCGGAAATACCCGGTAGTAGAGTACTCCCGAATCTCGGGGTACTTTGCCGCGGCATTAACAAGCTTCACCAAATCCCCTGCGGTTGAAAGGTTCTCCGAGGAAAGCCCAGTAGGGTCTACAAAGCGGGAACCATGCATGCCAAGCTCTTTGGCCTTGGCGTTCATGGCCTCGATAAAGGCATTAAAACCACCGGGATGGCTACGCGCCAGGGTATAGGCCGCAAAGTTCTCCGACGACATCAGCGCTATTCGCAACACATCGGCACGGCGCAACTTGGAGCCAACCCGAATGCGAGTGTAGGCATTGGCCGCCGCCGGGGTATGGCGCTCCTGGAAAACCAGCCATTCTTTCAAAGGAGCGCCGGTTTCCAGAACCACCAAAGCCGTCATTACCTTGGTTATAGACGCTATAGGCACAGAGCGATCGGCGTTTTTACCAAAAACCAGCTCGTTACTGCCCTCCATAGCCACCGCTGCGTTAACGGAAGCGAGGTTAGGACCCTGCGTGGCAGAGTCTTCGGCAGTGGCGCTTGTTTGCTGAGCATTTGCCATTAGTGGCAGGCAGAAGATCAGCCACAACACCATCTTTGCCATATTCGTTCTGTGCATTTACCAGGCTCTATCGTTATGAGTTCAAGGCAGGTCGGTAACCGCGCCAGTGGATGCGGAACTTACTGTGCGGGCGTATTTGGCAAGCACACCACGGGTAAATCGCGGCTGGGGAGCAACCCAGGCTTTGCGCCTGCGCTCAAGCTCTTCGTCAGATATATCCAACACCATGGTGTTCGCAACCGCGTCGATTGTAATTGTATCGCCATCCTCAACCAACGCAATGGGGCCGCCCTCAGCTGCTTCCGGGCTGATATGCCCTACTACAAAGCCGTGACTACCTCCGGAAAAGCGACCGTCGGTGATCAGCGCCACGTCATTGCCTAGCCCTTTCCCCATGATTGCTGAGGTAGGAGTGAGCATTTCACGCATACCCGGGCCACCTTTCGGGCCTTCATAACGGATCACCAGCACATCACCCGCCACCACGGTTCCATCAATAATCCGCTCCTGGGCTTCTTCTTCAGAATGAAACACTCGGGCACGGCCAGAGAAGTGTGTTCCTTCCTTACCAGTAATTTTGGCTACAGCCCCTTCCGGTGCCAGGTTGCCATGGAGAATGCGCAAATGACTGTCGGCTTTCACAGGATTATCGAAGGCGCGAATAATATCCTGATCTTCAGGGTAAGGCTCTACTTTAGCCAGGTTTTCCGCCAGTGTTTGCCCCGTAACCGTCAGGCAGTCACCGTGCAGCAAGTCTCGCTCCAGCAGCATCTTCATCAACGGCTGAATACCGCCTATCGCCACCAACTCAGACATCATGTAATGCCCGCTCGGGCGCAGATCTGCAAGTACAGGAACGCGCTTACCGATGTTCACGAAGTCCTCCAGGCTCAGCTCAACTCCAACGGTACTGGCCATGGCGATAAGGTGCAGAACAGCATTGGTTGAACCACCCAGTGTGATAACAACGGTAATCGCGTTCTCGAACGCTTTGCGGGTCATTATGTCTGAGGGCTTTATGTCTTTATCCAGCAGGTTCAGTACGGCCTTGCCGGCAGCTTCGCAATCCTCCAGCTTGTTATTGGAAACAGCGTTCTGAGCCGAACTGCCCGGAAGACTCATGCCCATCGCCTCAATGGCAGAGGCCATGGTGTTGGCAGTATACATACCACCGCAAGACCCCGGGCCGGGAATCGCAGTTTCTTCAATCTGTTTCACTTCAATAAGGTCGAGGTCGCCTCTGGCATGGGCACCGACTGCCTCGAAAACGGAAACTATGTCGGTGTGGTTTTCGCCGGGCAGGATGGTGCCGCCGTACACAAACACGGATGGCCGGTTGAGCCGAGCCAATCCCATCAGGCAACCCGGCATGTTCTTGTCACAACCGCCGATAGCGACCAGCCCATCAAAGCCTTCGCAGCCTGCAACGGTTTCGATGGAGTCGGCGATCACCTCACGGGAAACCAGGGAGTACTTCATACCCAAGGTGCCATTGGCTATGCCATCAGACACTGTAATGGTATTGAAGATCAATGACTTGCCGCCAGCAGCATCAGCACCCGCCGAGGAGGCTTCTGCCAACTCGTGAATGTGCATGTTGCAAGGCGTCAGATTGCTCCAGGTGGAAGCAATACCAATCTGGGGTTTGCGGAAATCCTCATCAGTAAAACCCACCGCCCGCAACATCGCACGGCTGGCAGACTTACCCACACCGTCCACCACAGGTGCGGAATAACGGCGGCGCTTGTCATCACTCATCAGTTTCTCCTTAAAAAACAGTAACAACACTGTCTCAACCATAAGCCTGCCCACCTGACCTGAATCAAACGGTAGCAAGCGAATGCCTCATACAATCGTTGTACAATAATTAAGCCTTGGAGGCACATCATGCCATCACTCTCTTCGCCATCAGCGGCTTGTTCTGCTTACGAACTCTGGCGCAGCGGCTATGGCGTCATTCAACATACCAGCACCACCTGCAGCCAGGTTCAGGCGCTGGCTTCACGTCTTGTTTCCGCAGGTCTCCAGCCGGATACCGCTACAGTCTACCGCAAGCTGGCAGATCTTGACCGGCTAACCAGTGCCGGCATGTGGCTGGTCGTACACATGACCTACGCAAACCGCGTTGACATCTCTGGCACTCCATTGGCTGCGAAGGACTTCAAGAGCAACCCCGAAGGCCACACTGGTGGAGCACTGAATATGGTGCCCGCTTACGCAGCCTACATGGCCCTCAATAATCTGACAGGGCATACTCGTAGCTGGCTTATGGGGCAGGGACATTGCGTAGCGGCCATTGATGCACTGAACGTATTAACCGGCAACCTTCTTCCTGAACAGCACAAACGCTACACCGGAATAGACGGGCTGTCACGGATGGTAGCGGATTTCTACAGCTATCAGCAAAAACCCGACGGCAGTGCGGCAGCGCCTTTGGGCAGTCACGTTAACCCATATACAGCGGGTGGCATTATTGAGAGTGGCTACCTGGGCTTTGCTGAGCTTCAGTATGCACACATGCCTCTGCCGGGAGAGTCACTGATTACCTTTCTTTCTGATGGCGCCGCTGAAGAGCAGCGAGGTAGTGACTGGATACCCCGCTGGTGGCGGGCTGAGGATTGTGGCCTGGTGATGCCTATCATGATCGCCAATGGGCGGCGCATTGAACAGCGTACCGAAATGGGTACCCGTGAAGGTCTTGAGCGGTTTGAGGCGAACTTGTCAGCCCACGGATTCGACCCCTTCATATTTGATGGTCGGGACCCGGCGGCCTTCGTGTGTGCGCTTGCAAAAATGGAAGAGGCGCTGCAGCAAAGAAGTGAACGTGCGCTGAAAGGGGAGCTGAATTACCCGGTTCGCATTCCCTATGGTATTGCCAAAACCGACAAAGGTTATGGCTTTTATGGCGCGGGGCTGAACCCTGCCCATAACCTGCCGTTACCGGGCAACCCGCGCATAGATGCAAAATCCCGGGACTTGTTTCAGGAGCACGCATCCCGCCTCTGGGTCGTGCCCCAAGAGCTTGCTGAAAGCGTAGGGCGACTGAAAGAGCACGAACAGCAATCCCGTCCGATGGAGCGCGACCACCCTTTGGCAAGGCGGAATCCGCCAGACCTTGCCATTCCCACCATTCCTCACCGGAACGACACGGTTTCCCCAATGCGGGCGGTGGATGACTTTTTCCGCGCATTAGTTACGCAGAACCCGGATCTTCGGGCTCGAGTTGGCAACCCTGATGAGCTCTCCAGTAACCGCCTGACCGGAATCCTGGCAGATCTGAAGCACCGGGTGAACGACCCGGAGAACGATTCTGAATCGGTGCATGGCAAAATCATCACGGTACTCAACGAGGAGGCAGTTGTGTCTGCCTGCCTGGCGAACAAAGCCGGAATCAATCTGGTGGCGAGCTACGAAGCCTTCTGCGTAAAAATGCTCGGCGCTATTCGTCAGGAACTGATCTTTGCACGGCACCAAAAATCCGTGGGCCGCCCGGCCCGCTGGCTTGGCCTGCCGGTTATCGCCACTTCTCACACATGGGAAAACGGCAAAAACGAACAATCCCATCAGGACACCACTTTCTGTGAAAGCCTGCTGGGAGAAATGAACGATGTGTCCCGGGTGATCTTCCCTGCGGATTACAACAGTGCGCTGGCCGTTCTTCCTTCGGTATTTGCCAAGCGGGGAACCATCAGTTGCATGGTTATTCCCAAGCGCAACCGACCTTGCGTATTCGATGCCCAGGAAGCTGAAACGCTCGCACGGAACGGTGCACTGGTGGTCGACGAAGACACGTCCGGGGGAGAACCGATACTGCTGATTGCCAATGGCGCCTACCAGCTGTCGGAAGCCATCCGGGCCTGCGACCGACTGCGGGAGACCGGTACCTCATTCCGGTTGGTTTATATTCAGGAGCCAGGGCGCTTACGGAAGCCCAGGGATACCCTGGAGGCGGAATATTGCTTATCAGAGATTGAACGGGAGCGCTTGCTACCAGGCCGGCTACACCGAAGAGTGGCACTCACCCACATGCGGCCTGAGGTGTTTCGTGGGCACATACACCCGCTATTTCCGGATCCAGTTCACAGCAGGGTCCTGGGCTACATTAACCGGGGCGGCACGCTCAATGAGGCCGGGATGCTGTTTGCCAACGGCTGTTCCTGGGGCCACATTTTGGCAGCCTGCGCCAGTGTGCTGGACAAGCCACCCGGAGAGTGGCTGTCCAGTGCCGAACTGGCTGCTGTGGAAGGCCGCGGAGACCCAACGCTGATCACCCGCGGCCTTCCCTGACATCAGCCGGGAACAGACTCCACGCGGCGGTTACCTTCACCGGGCCGGACTCTTCGGCTTGCGCTGCGGGTAGTGTCGATGGCGTAATCACGGGATTTGATGGTATCGACAAAGTACCAGTCGGCCCTGGCTTCATCAGCGGTAAAGGTGGCCAGCATGTATCCGCGCTGATTGATGTTCAGGTATTCCAGATCGTCTACCAGCAGGCCGATTCCACCCTCAGCGCCACCGATCAGTTCTTCCGGTAGCCCTAGGTATTCTTCGAGTCCGGGCGACGATACCGAGGCTGCCGCGAACTCCACACCAATCTGATCACCGTATCCATCTCTCAGGTTGTTAGCCCAGGCGTTGTGGGTATCGCCGGCCAGTACTACAAGGTTTTTATCCAGCTGCTTGGCCGTACCCAGTACAACCTCACGCTCATATTGGTAGCCATCCCAAGCGTCCAGATTATAGGGGGCAACGGTATTTATACGTCCCAGTTCGACTTCCGTGAGCGTGGGATCATCAGCCAGCTTACGCCCTTTGAGTTCCGCAAGCTCTGCAAGAGTCTGCGGTAAACCGGCAAGCTTCTCTGGATCCTGGGTCGCAATAGCAACCAACAACTCCGCCGGGAGATTCATCCGCCCCATCAGTATCTGCTGTCCCAACACCTGCCAGGTGGCTGTGGAGTAACCCAGGGAAGCTTTCAGCCAGAGCAGCTGTTCGGCGCCCAACAATGTGCGGCTGGTGCTTCCTACATCCGCAATGAACTGGGCCTGGTTGAGGCTGCCGCCAGAGGAAAAGTAGTCCATATAGTCCAGCTGCTCATCCCGCCCCATATGCCGGGTATCCAACATATGCAGATCCACCAGATTCCCGAAGCTGAAGGTGCGGAAAATCGCCTCGTCATTGCCTTTAATGACCGGACGGATAGGCATCCACTCGAAAAACGCCTGCAAGGCTTCAAGCTTGCGGACGCCATAATCTCCTTCATCGGCACTATGGTTTTCTGCGCCATTCTCCCAAGCGTCGTTAGCGATTTCATGGTCATCCCAAACCACAATAAACGGCACTTTCTGGTGCAGCGCCTGGAGGTCGGCATCACTGCGGTAAATTCCATAACGGCGGCGGTAATCCTTCAGCTTGATCAGCTCAAGATCATTATCCGCAGGGAAGGTGCGGCCCAGTGCTGCAGCATCTGCCGCTGCATAACTGCCAGCCTCACTACTGTACTCATAGATGTAATCGCCCAGGTGCACAACTGCATCCAGATCATTGCGCTTGCTGAGCTCACGATAAACGTTGAAATAGCCTGCGGGGTAGTTAGCACAGGACACCACCGCAAGCCGAACCGAATCCACATTGCCCTCTGGCAAGGTTAGCGTCGTGCCCACAGGAGACTGGCTGTCGGCAGTGTGAAACCGGTAGTAATACGTCTGTGCCGGGGTCAGTCCACGCACATCTACCTTCACGGTAAAGTCGTGGGCATTTTTGGCCTCAGCCGTGCCGGAGTGCACCAGCTGCTCGAAACCCGCATCAGTTGCCACTTCCCAAGCAACACTGACCGGCTTTTCAAAATCCCTTTCTGGCACCACTCGTGTCCAGAGAACCACTCCGTTTGCCAGTGGGTCGCCACTTGCAACACCGTGAGTAAAATCAGTCGCGCGCTTATCATCACTATCAAACACACAGCCGGCCAAGCCAGTTGAGACAACCACTGCGCCCATGCCCATAGCGGACGCTTTCAGGAAGTCCCGCCTCGTAAGTTTTGTCATTGTTATATCGTCCTTTGAATTCCTTGAGCCCGAGCAAACGGTGCCCGAAACACACCTGCGGGTGCCAACTTAGAAACTAGTCCGCTTGAACGAATAACGCACTGCCAAATTGCGACAACGCCATATCAAATTACGACAAGCGCAGTTCATCAAAGAATCGTCAGGAGTAAAAAAGCAAAAAAGAGGCGTAGAAAACAAGAGGAGGCAGGTGCCCGATTCCAAGGGCACCTTTATACTAGCAGCTCGAGCTTAAGACTGGCGCGGATCGGTTTCGGCCACCCAAGGAAGGGTTTTATGACTGTCACGAAAAGCGATCAGGCTTTCAATACCGGAGAAGTCCACAAGATCACGGAAATCGAGCCAGTCCACCAGGCAGTAGAGGCACATGGCAGGGTAATTCCACTCCTCAAATTGGCCTTCTTCTACCTGAGCAGAGAGGGTGCGCAGAGTGGTCATAATGCGTTCGCGCTGCAGATCAAAAAACAATATGCCAGGGGCGTCCACATCCAGGCCAGAGCGTTTCGCCAGCAGCAGGGTAACGGCTGAGTCATTCGCGCCATCAATCAAGGTCATCTGGTTTTGCTGATCCCAGGTAAGCGGATCCCTGCCCTGCTTGGAACTGAGATAACGGGCGATGATTCGGGAGTCGAATATTTCCTGCCCGTCAGTAATTAGCACAGGTATTTTCAGTGCAGGATTGTTGCTTCTGAGTTCGTCGCGATCAGCGCCGTAAATATCGAGGTTAACAAACTCATAACGCTCTTCATCCAGCAGAATACGGATGCGCCGAACATAGGGCGAGGTAGTTGATCCAATCAGCTTCATAAGCTCTCCGGTTATTTAACCCAGTGACACTCTTTATCAGGACTCTTCAGGCAATGTTAATGCTCATTGCATCTGGCTGAAATGTCCCACGTCAGTTCCACTGCTCAGAAATACCGAGCCATACAACGAAAAAAGGCAGCCGAAGCTGCCTTTTTGGCGGTTACTACTCTATCCGAGTGGGATTAGAGAGGAGTAACGTTCTCCGCCTGAGGACCTTTCTGGCCCTGGGTAACGGTGAACTCAACTTGCTGGCCTTCTGCCAGAGTCTTGAAACCGCTGCCCTGAATTGCGCTGTAGTGAACAAAAACGTCCGGGCCGCCTTCACGAGTGATAAAGCCAAAGCCTTTTGCTTCGTTGAAGAACTTAACAGTACCGGTAGTAGTAGACATACTTAAACTTCCTGAAATCAATCATATTATCTGCTGCCATTCACTGAATGTGGCTGGTCAGCGTTTTACGGAAATACAGAACTCGCGGGATCAAAAACAGGACGGTCACTACTAACTGCGGAGTACGTCTTATTCATGAAATGCTTTGCTGAATCTTTCCTTCCAAAACACTCTACTACTGAATCACTGGATTGCCAAGTAGATTTAAAATAAATCCTGTAGGTAGTCGTACCCATCAGCCTTTCATTAGACTAAAGGTGTAAATACCTAATGCAGTCATGAGTATAGAGCCAATCACATGGGCAAGGATGCCAGTAATGGCCAATGCCCACTTGTCGTCCTGAATCGCGGAAAGCATTTCCAGAGAGAAGGTGGAAAAGGTTGTCAGCGCACCACACAAACCGGTGATAGCGAACAGGCGCCATTCAGGCGCCAGTGAACTACCCTGACTGAAGTAACCAATCAGCAAGCCAACCAACCAGCCGCCGCTGAGGTTCGCTGCCAGGGTTCCGTATGGAATTGCCTGGTAGCCAGCATTCAGCCACAGCCCCAGCCACCAGCGCAGGTTAGCGCCGACAACGGCGCCAACACTCACAGCCAGAACGGACAACCACATATCAGCGGCCCGCCCCGTTACGCCGGGTTGTGGTCAATCACCGTGTCCTTGTTGCGGGCGAACTCATCAAACGGGAAATCGTCCACGGTGAGCATTTCCAGCACAACAGCTTCGTAATCACGCATGAATCCGGCTTCTTCTTTGGTGAAAATCTCAGCTTCCAGGGCCGCCTCGAAACGCTCTTCCGGGCGCAAGGCAGTCATCGGCAATTCGCCTTTGGCGTAAGCCTTGGTGGCTTTGCGGTAGAGCTGCTCGGCTTTATCATAGTCTTTCAACAGGCCGTTGTAGCGTACTACAGGGTTCTCTACCGAGCCGTCCCCATCGGTTGTCCAGGTGCTGGCAATCAGCTTGTGACGAATGGGCGTATCGGTGGATATAAACCGGGCGGTTTTGCGCGCAAGGTCGTCATGGGGATTACCCCAGCGCCGGCCCAGAGGCAGAGTGATCCCACGCAGAACCAACGCGACTGCACGATTCGGCAGGTTTTGCAGGAAACCGTCCAGCGCTTCTTCTGTGCGATGCAGCAGCAAGCCAAGGCTGTACTGCATCACCTCTTTCTCACCTTCCACTGGCTGAGTTTCATGCCAGTTCTTGAGCACCATGGAGGCAAGGTACAAATTGGACAGCATGTCGCCCAGCCGCGCAGAGATCAGCTCGCGCATTTTCAGCTCACTGCCAAGAGTGGTCATGGCGGCATCCGAGCACAGGCCAAACGCTGCACTAAAGCGGGCAACCGCCTGAGCGTACTTTCGGCTCGCGCTGTCAAAGGGTACGTCTGCGCGGCCGACGCTCAGCGCCTGGGTAAAGGCTCTTGCTGCGTTACCAAAGATCAGACCAGCGTGGCCAAAGAAGGCATCATCAAAAGCATTGATATCGTCATTATCCTTGGCGGCCAGCTCTTTCAGCACATAGGGGTGACAACGAATGGCCCCCTGGCCAAAGATCATCAGGCTGCGGGTCATGATGTTGGCGCCTTCTACCGTAATGGAAACCGGTGATCCGCTATAGCTGATTCCCAGATAGTTACGGGGGCCAAGGGTCACGGTTTTACCGCCGTGAACATCCATGGCATCCGCCAGAATGCTGCGCTGGAATTCCGTCAAATGATATTTGAGGATTGCAGAGGGCACCGCAGGCTTTTCACCCTTATCGATCATGTTGGCTGTGTGATTAACCGCCGCCTGGGAAATGTAAGTTTTAGCGGCGATTCGAGCCAGTGGCTCCTGAACGCCTTCCATATCTGCAACCGGGGTATTGAACTGTCGGCGAATACGGGTGAATCCGCCCGCAGTACCCACAGCATAAGCTGCAGAACCAGCCGCGCCTGATGGCAACGTAATACAGCGACCAACAGAGAGGCACTCAACCAGCATACGCCACCCCTGACCAGCCATATCCAGACCACCAATAATGTAATCCAGTGGAATGAACACATCCTTGCCGACGATTGGGCCGTTCAGGAAAGGGCTTCCGATAGGGCAATGACGGCGGCCGATTTCCATCCCCTTGGTATCACGGGGGATCAGGGCACAGGTAATGCCGAAATCTTCGGTATCACCAAGCAGACCGTCCGGGTCAAACATGCGGAAAGCGAGGCCCACAACCGTCGCGATGGGTGCCAGGGTGATCCAGCGCTTTTCAAAGTTCAGCTTTATACCAATCACTTCCTTGCCGTCGATTTCCTGCTTGCACACGGTGCCCACATCCGGCAACGAGGTGGCATCAGACCCTGCACGGGTGCCGGTCAGGCCAAAACAAGGAATTTCCCGACCATCGGCCAGGCGCGGCAAGTAGTGTTCTTTCTGCTCTTCGGTGCCGTATTTGAGCAACAGTTCGCCAGGCCCAAGGGAGTTTGGTACGCCCACGGTAACCATGAGCATTTCGTTGGCGGCAATTTTCTGTAGCACGGCTGTTTGGGCTTTTGCCGAGAAACCGAGCCCACCGTACTCTTCGGGAATGATCATTCCGAAGAACTTTTCTTTCTTGAGGAAGTCCCACAACTCTTTAGGAAGGTCGGCGCGTTCTACCGCAATGTCCCAGGCATTACACATAGAAATCGCCTGCTCACACTGGTTGTCTACAAAGGCCTGCTCTTGTTCGCTCAAGCCTGTGTGGCGATTAATCAGCAGGTTGTGCCAATCCGGCTTGCCGGTAAACAGCTCACCGTCCCAACCCACGGTGCCGGCTTCAAGTGCCACTTTCTCGGTATCCGACACCTTGGGGGCCACTTTTTTGAACATGGCAAAGATACGCGGAGTCAGCCAGCCCTGGCGCAGGCCAGGTAGTCCCGCCGCCGCGGTGACAGCAGCGCCAACAAACAAAATCAGTGTCAACCATCCAGATGCAAAGATCATCGACAAAACACCAACCACTACCATTACGCCAATGGCAGGTTTGGCGCCGGATTCACGCCGCATAACAATCAACAGGCCTGCCAGCGCCACTAAAAACAGAATCAAAGTCATCATAGGGTCTCTCTGTCATCCATGGTTCAATTTACAAAATGTTACGTTAAGGGCATCTCAAAAAACAGCCTCACGCCGTGACGATAACCCGAATCCCTTCCAATGCCAGACTGGCATGCCCGATAGCTTCGCGCGCGGCGTCCAGCTGATTGCGGAAATAATCAATTTCCTCATCCCGAATAGCCGGATTCACTTTTTTCAGGGCTTCCAGCCTGCGGATCTCCGGTTCAAAGTTTGCGGCGAGCTGTTCCAGAGCCTTTTGCTTCATCGGCTCCAAGTGCGGTGCAGACAAGCGTTCCACATGATCCACCATGGTTTCTACCTGTGGCCGAATTTGCGGAACAACGGCCTGAGCCGTACGCCGCCGAATGTTGGAGCACAAGTCGTTAAGGCGATCATGAGGCAAAGCCGCAGAGAGTTCCTTGCCATTCACATCGACCAGCAACCGCAAGGGTGAAACGGGCAAGTACCGGGTCAACTGCAAAGATTCCGGTGCGGGGCAGTGCACAGTAAACAAGGCTTCCATCAATAAGGTGCCGGGCGGCAAGGCTTTCACCGACAGACTGGCCAAAGCGGCCTTACCCAGCCCCGAACTGGTCACCGAGTCCATTACGCCGGTAACCATTGGGTGCTCCCAGCTCATGAAGGCGATGTCTTCACGCTCAAGAGCGTGCTGGCGATCCCATGTAACGGTTATGCCATCTTCCGGCAGCTCGGCAACATGGCCAGCTTGGTACTGTTCGCCAGGGCGCAAAATATCGGCATAATCAGAGTGATCCTCAACATCCACTCCAAGAATGTCGAAAGCCTCCATCATGTAATCCCGAACCTGCGCTGAGCCCTCTTCCTGCTCAATGCCAGCAATCAGCTCATCGGCTACATCTCCGCGACAAGAGTTGAGCTCGATGAGAGCATCACGACCATTTTGCAGCAGTGTTTTCAGCCGGCTCGTTTCGGCAGCAGAGGTTTCGACAAGGCTATCCAGCACTGATAACTCGCCTTCAAGAGCGTTTTTCCATTGCTCACTAACAGCTTCCTGAACCGCAACGCCCACAGCACAGCTTTCCGTAAATGCGCTCAACCCCTCATGAAACCAACGGTACTGAACCTCTTGCGAGGTGTTCTGCAGATAGGGAATGTGGATATCAATGGTTTCCGTTTGCCCAATTCGATCAAGCCGCCCGATACGCTGCTCAAGCAAATCCGGATTTGCAGGCAAGTCAAACAGAACCAGATGATGGGCAAACTGGAAGTTGCGGCCTTCACTGCCAATCTCCGAACAAATCAGCGCCTGAGCACCCTGTTCATTGTCAGCAAAATAAGCCGCTGCGCGATCACGCTCTACCAGGCTCAAATGCTCATGGAACGCAGCACTGCGAATACCCGCACGGAGCTGAAGATAATGCTCCAGTGCCATAGCAGTTTCCGCCATAGCACAGATTACCACTACCTTAGCCGGGCGCAAACTTGCCAGCTTTTTCTCAAGCCAGGCCACTCTTGGATCTTCCGCAAGCCACTGCTCTTCAGGTACCGACTGTTCCGGAGCCAGACCGGGGTAGCCAAATTCCTGCCCCTGATACATGTCTGGGCATTCCAATGGAATTGCATTGGCTCGGCGCTCTGGAAAACCCTGAATTGCAGCCCGTGTATTACGGAAAAGAACCCGCCCTGTACCATGGCGATCCAGTAGCGCATCGATAACAGAATCCCGCGGCGAGTCACCTTTCAGCAACTGCTCCAACTCGTCGCCCAGCCAGGCTTCCAGGGCTTTTCGGTCATCCTCACGGATATCAGACTCTCCATCCTTCAAGCGCCGCACTACACTATTAATCGCCTCGTACTGCTGTTCTTCATCCTGAAACGCCTGCAAATCATGAAAACGCGCAGGATCGAGCAGTCTCAGACGGGCAAAGTGGCTTGCCACGCCCACCTGCTCGGGAGTAGCTGTCAGCAACAGAAGGCCTTCGCTAACTGCCGAAAGCTCTTCCACCAACTGATATTCCGGGCTTGCGCTTTCAGGACTCCAGGCCAGGTGATGTGCCTCGTCGACAATCATCAGATCCCAGTCAGCCTTCAGTACGTCAGCCCTGGCTTTCTGGCTATTCACCAGGAAGTCGAGGCTACAGAGCACCAACTGGTCGCTTTCAAAGGGATTAACTGAAGACTCGTCGCCGAAGATATGGTTCATCAAAGCGTCGACATCGTCTTCGGAGTCTTTAAGTGCGTCGTAGCGACTTTGATCAACAATAGAAAAGCGGAGGTTGAAGCGCCGGAGCATCTCAACCAACCACTGGTGAATCAACGAATCCGGCACCACTATCAAAGCTCGTCGGGCACGGCCGGTTTGCAACTGATAATGCAGTATAAGCCCGGCTTCGATGGTTTTTCCAAGACCAACCTCATCTGCCAGAAGCACCCGTGGTGCGTGGCGCTTTGCAACTTCATGAGCAATGTAAATCTGATGCTGCAAGTGCTGTGCGCGGGCTCCAATCAACCCGCGGGCAGGCGAAGCACGCAACCGATCCATGTGCTGCACGGTAGCGTAGCGCAGGCGGAATGCGCCATTGCGATCAAACTGGCCGGCAAACAGGCGCTGATGGGGCGCAGAAAAATTAACGGAACCGGCGAGTTTTACTTCAGATATCTGCTCCAGATCCGCCTCTGGCAGCTCGTCACCTTCCACCAACGGCTCCCCGTGGTACAAGAGCACACCACCAAGATCCTCAACTGCCCGCACCAGATATCTGGCGCCATCGAAGGTCTCAATTTCCTCGCCAATCTGATACACAATCCGCGAAAGCGGCGCGTTATCAATCGCGTAGGTGCGCTCCTCGTCGGCCGCCGGAAAACCCAGGGTAATCCGCCGACCAGAAATATCTGTAACTATCCCCAGCCCTAGCGCTGTATCACTGTGGCTAACCCAACGCTGACCAATAGCAAAATCCGATGCGTCCAAAAAACCTCCAACCTCTTTAATTTCGTGTTGCGCCGTTTTCGCGCACCCAATAGGCAGTTGCCCCGCAAACAGCAGCGGGAACCACAAAAAGATTCAAAATGGGCACCATGGCAGCCAATGCCACCGGCAACCCGAAACCCAAAGCAGATAGCCGCGTATCGGCAAGCAACTGGCGCAAAGCCTTGAAGCTCACCCTTTGGTTATCTGCGGGATAATCCACATACTGCAGAGCCATCATCCAACTGTTGAATAACAGCCATAGAACCGCAGCCACCAGATTGACCACCGGAATCAGGCCAATAATAAACAGGCCTAAAGCCCGGGGCAGGTAATAGACAATTTTCTGCACCTCCCGCCAAAGCGCTCGGGGGATGTCTTTTATAATTGCAGCCCAGCCGTCTTCAGAACTGACTTCCTGGCCCGTGAGATGCTTTTGCGTGAGTTCTGCCAAGTACCCATAAAAAGGCGAACCTATAAGGTTGGCAACAATCACGAAACCGTATGCCAGCATAAGCAGAATCACCGCGCCATACAGAATCCAGAACAGCCAATCCAACGCCTGCAGCCAGGCCCAGTCGGGCAACCAGCCCATGGCAGCAGCAATCAAAACAGTAAAGAGTTCGCCCAGAAAATAGAACAGTAGCCCAAAGAGGAAAATATTGATGATGAGCGGAATTACGACAAACAGCCGTAAGCCAGGCTGGCGAATCAGGTGAAAACCCTCACCCAGATAGCCCAGGCCACGAAAAAAATTACCTCTGAGCATCGCCGATTAGCCCTCCGCTTCAATGACATTTACGGGGCGCAAAGCATATCATGTTGAAAACCTTCACACAGCCAGAGAACTCTGACGGATTTCACCAATGGCCACACTGAAACACCAACTGACGAGCTTATTGAACTTCCGGCCACTGTGGCGCTTTGCCCTGCTGCTCTCGGTGATTGCCATTGGGTTTCTGGCGACTACCAGTAACAGTTACCCAATCCCTTCCGCCCCCAGCGACAAGGTTAATCACTTGATTGCGTTTATTGAGCTGACGATTGTTACTCGGCTAGCCTGGCCAAACCTGCGCGCCATCTGGTACGCACCCGCGCTGCTGGCTTTTGGGCTAGGCATTGAGGTTGTGCAGGCCAACCTTCCTTACAGGGATTTTTCCCTGGCAG
Source organism: Marinobacter salexigens (assembly GCF_002806945.1). Taxonomy (GTDB): domain Bacteria; phylum Pseudomonadota; class Gammaproteobacteria; order Pseudomonadales; family Oleiphilaceae; genus Marinobacter; species Marinobacter salexigens. The sequence continues at coordinate 202,733 of NZ_NIHC01000001.1, read as the reverse complement.
ACCTGGCTGCCGACGGCGCAGGGATACTGATCGGCCTCCTTCCTTGGCCATTCCTGCCCAAAAACAGCGATCAAGACTTGCGAGATTCGCCCAAACCCTTGTGAGACATCTCGCACAAGCTTGTGAGAACTTCCAGCATTCTAAGGTGCGCAACATCTACCCGAATACCAGCCGGACACCTAACTAACTGATTCTGTTAACGGTTATTAATGTGGCCCGAAAACCAGCCTCACAGAAACGTGCCTGGCTCACAAATTTACCTGGTCGCTCGTTGCTATAGTGAACTCGTCAAGGATGACAAGGATAAGGACGACGCACTGGATGCGCCCTTGCACGGAGCGCAAGGAGAAGCAGGGACACAGGAACTCCTGGCTTAAGGGATAACTATTTGGATTACTGGCTAGGATGCCGGTTCCACGGAGTGGCAAAAGGATTCGCAACACGGTTGTTGCACTCAGCGCAAGGATGCGCCGACCTGTTCCGGTAAAGGGCAACCCAAGGGTTGCCCTTTTTTTGCTTTCCAATTCGGCGCAGGCCCCCATACATCCGTTATACTGCGGCCTCATTCTGGCAAACGACTGATTCCTGAAATGCCAAGCAGATCCGATACCGACGATTACCTCTCTCTATTTCTGAACGACATTCCACTAATGGATGTCCGGGCACCCGTGGAATTTGCCAAAGGTAGCTTCCCACAAGCCGTAAATGCTCCTTTGATGAACGATGAGGAGCGCCACCGGGTCGGAATCTGCTACAAGGAAAAAGGCCAGGACGCAGCCATTTCACTCGGGCACCAACTGGTTTCCGGCGATATTCAGGCGCAAAGAATTGAGGCCTGGAAGCGCTTCATAGCAAGCCACCCCGAGGGCTACCTATTCTGTTTTCGTGGCGGTCTACGTTCCAGGCTCACCCAGCAGTGGATCCGCGATGCCGGCATTAACTACCCGCTGGTCATAGGCGGTTACAAAACATTGCGCCGCTTCCTTATTGATAGCCTCGACGAGCTCACCGAATCCGGCGACTTTCGCATTCTCAGCGGCCGCACCGGTACCGGCAAAACCCGGGTACTGCAGCAACTGCCCAACCCGGTTGACCTGGAAAGGCTGGCAAACCACAGAGGCTCCAGCTTCGGGCGACAGGTAACGCCACAGCCATCACAAATAGATTTTGAAAACCGCTTGGCCGTAGCCATGCTGAAAGCGCACCACCTGAAAGGTGGCGCTATCTATCTGGAAGATGAAAGCCGCCTGGTTGGTCGATGCGCCTTACCCGACACCTTGAAAGAGCGCATGGCACAAGCTCCCCTGCTTATTCTTGAGCAATCACTGGAAGACCGTGTTCAAATTATCCGGGAAGATTATGTCGTAAATATGTGCGCAGATTACAAGCAGCGCGACGGAGAAGAAGCCGGCTGGCTGAATTTCCGTGACTACCTGCTGGGATCACTTGAACGCATACGTAAACGCTTGGGTGGCGAACGCCATCGCCAGCTGCACAGCATTATGGAACAAGCGCTGACCCAACAGGAGAGTAACGGCAAGTTACACGCCCACGACGACTGGATTCAGCCTCTGCTGCAGGAATACTATGACCCTATGTACGACTACCAACTTCGTCAAAAACAGGGTCAAATCCTTGTTCGTGGTGGTCCAGCCACACTGATCGACTGGGCCAATGCAGCGTTGCCGGCACAGCTATCTTCATAGCGGCTTTGATTTCCTCTCTTCTCTTTCTCTGCTATAAACTGACCGTGGGTGGCTCCTGGCTACGCCAAAATCATTAAAAAAAGCTTAAATGCACCAAAAACAGATATCTACAAGGAGTTCCTATGGAAGACCTGTTCGGCGCTGACGGCGCCGCATCCCAGTATATGGATCAAGCCATTGCTCTGATTATGACTTACGCCCCGAAAGTTCTGCTGGCCATCCTCACACTGATCATCGGTATGTGGCTGATCAACCGCTTTGTCGGCGTACTGGATTCGAAGCTAGGCAAGAAAGACCCCACCCTGAACAAGTTCCTGTGCGGCCTTGTCAGCGCCATTCTGAAAATACTGCTGCTCATCTCTGTCGCCTCCATGGTCGGCATTGCCACCACTTCCTTCGTTGCCATTATCGGTGCCGCCGGCCTGGCCGTTGGTCTTGCATTGCAAGGCAGCCTGGGGAACTTTGCAGGCGGTGTGCTGATCCTGCTTTTCAAGCCATTCAAGGTAGGCGATGCCATCGAAGCACAAGGCTTTCTTGGCTCAGTGCGTGAAATCAGCATCCTCTACACCATTATCGACACCTTCGATAATCGCCGCGTCGTCATACCAAATGGCCAGCTATCCAATGCCAGCCTGACCAACATGAGTGTCTATGAAACCCGCCGCTGCGACATGTCCTTTGGCATCGGCTACAACGATGACATTGACAAGGCCAAAGCCATTATTGCGCGGTTGATTTCTGAAGATGAGCGCGCCTTGAAAGATCCTGCCCCCCTGATTGTGGTTGGCAGCTTGGGCGATAGTTCGGTAAACCTGACCGTGCGCGCCTGGACCAAGGCCGGTGATTTGTGGCCTTTTAACTGGGACATGCAGGAGCGGGTGAAAAAGGCGTTTGATGCGGAAGGTATCTCCATTCCTTTCCCCCAGCGCGATGTGCATTTGTATAAATCCGAGTGAATTAGCATTCCGTATCCCTTGGATACAACCCGTTACTCGCATTCGGCACAACCTCAGCTAAGCTGACGATTAATGGCGGGGCCAAATGGCCCCGCCAGAAGGTCGCCGGAGTGGAAGGAGTCCGTCCTGACACTGCGGGTTGCTGTCATTGCTGGTAGGAGGCTGTCACTATGCCGATACAGCAGTTAAAAGAATTTCTGGATGAGGCCAATGTTGAATACATGTGCCTCACTCACCCCCCCGCGTTTACCGCACAACAGCTTGCTCACCATGTAAAAATTGCCGGTGACAAGGTCGTCAAAACCGTCATTATTGAACTCGATGGAAAAATGGCCATGCTGGTCATGCCGGCCACCTTTCGTGTTCGTTGGGAAAGCCTGTCCCGCATTCTGGATACTGATTTTGTTGATCTTGCCGATGAGCAGGAATTTCAGGATCGCTTCCCGGAGTGTGAAGTTGGCGCTATGCCCCCTTTTGGCAACCTGTTTGGCATGACAGTGTACTGTGCGGAGCCGCTAACAGAACAACCGGAGATCGCTTTTGCGGCCGGAAGCCATACCGAATCCGTGCACATGAAAACCCGGGATTTTCTGAACCTGGTTCAACCAATAGTGCTCAACCGGGGATTTATGAAACCCGGGGCCCAGAAGCCGGCCTGGATGAAAAAGAGCAGGCGACAGCCTTTAGAAGCTTCTGAACAACAGATTTCGGGCACTATGGGTTAATGGTTTTTTAAAAGCGGCTTAGTCTGGTTCGCTTGTCTGTTCTTGGCCTTCGCGTAAACTGTAGGCATCAGACAGGAACCCGATATGACTCAAGCTTTTGACATTGTGATTGCGGGTGCCGGCATGGTCGGCGCTGCACTGGCTACCGGCCTCGGGCGAGAGGGCTTCCGTGTCGCGATGGTTGATCGCGCCCCGGCCCCCGAGTTCGACCCGGAGGCCGCCCCCGATATCCGCGTATCGGCCCTCAGCGCAGGCAGCGAACGTTATCTGCAGCACTTGGGTGCCTGGGGCCACATCCTCAGTATGCGGGCAACACCCTACCGCCGCCTCGGTGTGTGGGATGAAACCCCGCATCCCCTGAGCATCCTGCTTCCACGAACATCCAACCAGGTGGAGTTCGATGCCGCCAGGCTAAACACTTCTCACCTTGGTCATATTGTTGAAAACTCCGTGACTCAACAGGGCCTTTGGCGCGCAGCTGAAGCAGACCCATCAGTCACCATCCTGGCCGGCAATGGTGTCTCAAGCATTACCCAATCTGATGACTGCGCGATGGTTACCCTGGAAAACGGAGAGGCGCTAAGGGCAACACTCGTTATCGGTGCAGATGGCGGCCAATCCCGAGTGCGGGATATGGCCGGTATTGGCGTTACCCGGAATCAGTACGGCCAGCAGGCCATGATCATTTCCGTGCGTTATCAGGGACCGGTACAAGACATCACCTGGCAGGGTTTTTATCCTTCGGGGCCAAGGGCTTTTTTACCCTTGTACAGTGCTGGCGCCGACCATCCAGGCGAGAGCCGTGCTTCACTGGTATGGTACGACTCACCAGAGGAACTCACCCGCCTGAAAGGTCTGAGCAGTGAGGCATTGAGGGTGGAGATACAGCAGGGCTTTCCGACAGAACTGCCGCAGCTGACTCACATTGAAGCGCGCGGCAGCTTTCCCATTGCCCGCCAGCACGCGAAACATTACTCGGCAGGTCGAATTGTTCTGGTGGGGGATGCAGCTCATACCATCAACCCCTTGGCCGGACAGGGTGTGAACCTCGGTTTTCAGGATGCTCAGTGCCTGCAAAATACTCTCAAAGAGGCCCGAAGGGCGGGCAGGGATCTGGCTGAAGCTTCAGTGCTGGCCAGCTACGAGCAGCAACGGCGACCAGCGAACCGGCGCATGATGTATGCCATGGATGCATTCTACCATCTGTTCAGCAACCAGATTCCGCCCGTTCACCTGCTCCGCAATCTGGGTTTGGGCGCCGCTCGCGCCCTGCCCTTTGCCCGTAATCAGGTGGCTCGCTATGCCATGGGCATCGACGATGAGCTGCCGGCGGTTATTCGGCAACTCACAGCCCGCTTACCCGGGCTGAACCAGCTTTAAGTGTTCAGTCCACAACGTGATCTACATAGAGTGACGACAATAAAAGGAAGCCAAAATGTCTGAAACACTTTTTACCAAAATCATCAATCGCGAAATCCCGGCGGATATCGTTTACGAAGACGACATCAGCCTGGCCTTCAAGGACATCAATCCTCAAGCGCCAGTGCATCTGCTAATCATCCCGAAAAAGCTGATCGCGACCATTAACGACATTGAAGAGATGGATCGCGAACTGGTCGGTCACCTGTACTGGGTCGCCGCCAAGCTCGCAAAAGAGATGGGCTTTGCTGAGGATGGCTACCGCACTGTGATGAATTGCGGTGAAAACTCAGGCCAGACCGTATTCCATATTCACCTGCACTTGCTGGCAGGAAAACCTCTGGGATGGCCGCCTTATACCGACAAAATGAAGCAGGCCTGACCGACTCAGACACGGCGTGGGGCTTAACGCCCCACGACCCGCTCAGCTTCTTCCATAGGTGTATGGCGAACATCTTCGCCTTTGACCATGAAAATCACGTTCTCGGCAATGTTGCAGGCGTGATCCCCCACCCGTTCCAGTGATCGCAGAACCCACATGACTGACATGCACCGTGAGATATTGCGGGGGTCTTCCATCATAAAGGTCAGCAGAGTGCGGGCCGCAGCCTGATATTCCTCATCCACCCGTTTGTCTTCTTTCATTACACGCAGTGCCTGCTCGGAATCCAGACGGGCAAACGCATCCAGTGAATCGTGAAGCATGGTCATCACATGGGCGCTAATATTGCGCACCTCCACATAGCCCTGGGGCGACTGACCTTCGTCCAAAAGCTTAATGGCAAACTTGGCGATTTTCTTGGCTTCATCGCCTACTCGCTCCAGATCTGCAACCATTCGGATCACCGAAATCACCAGCCTCAGATCTCGAGCTGTCGGCTGGCGACGGGCAATGATGAGCATGGCCTCTTCATCAATTTCCATCTCCATGCGGTCTACCAGATCATCTTTGCCCCGTATTTCTTCGGCCAACTGGCCATCGCCCTCAATGAGTGCTTTAACTGCGCTGTCGATCTGCGTCTCAACCAGACCACCCATTTTCAGGAATCGGGTTTGCAGGGCCAGCAATTCATCATTGAATCGATTGGAGATGTGGTCTCCGTATACGTCATCTTTTTTCGTAGGCATTGTGACTCTCCCCTGTTCTTTAAACCCTGGATCAGCCAAACCGGCCAGTGATGTAGGATTCCGTCAATTCATGTTCCGGCATGGTGAAGACCTTGCTGGTGTCGTTTACTTCCACAAGGTGGCCCAGGTGGAAGTAGGCAGTGCGATTGGAAACCCGCGCAGCCTGCTGCATGGAGTGGGTCACGATCACTATGGTGTAGCTTTCGGACAACTCGGCAATCAACTCTTCAATGCGCGCGGTTGCAATCGGGTCCAGCGCCGAACAAGGTTCATCCATCAGCACCACTTCCGGGCTGACCGCTATGGCTCTGGCGATACACAACCGCTGCTGCTGGCCGCCAGACATTCCCGTTGCCATAGCTCCAAGGCGATCCTTTACCTCATTCCACAATCCCGCCTTACGAAGGCTGTTTTCCACAATGTCATCCAGGTCTGACTTACGATTGGCCAGGCCATGAATTCGGGGGCCGTAGGCAACGTTATCGTAGATGGATTTGGGGAAGGGGTTAGGCTTCTGGAATACCATGCCAACCCGGGCGCGCAGCTCCACCACATCCCGTTTAGGATCGTAGATGTCCTGTCCGTCCAGTAACAACGAGCCTTTGATCCGGCAGCTCTCGATACTGTCGTTCATCCGGTTCAGGCAGCGCAAAAAGGTGGACTTACCGCAGCCTGAAGGCCCGATAAACGCAATGACCTCGTTACGGGCAATATCCAGGCTGATGTTTTTGATGGCCGGCGTATCGCCATAAAACACCTCCACATTCCGCAGCTGAAACTTTGGGTCGTCCGTAAACGGGGTGCCTACGGTTTTCCCTTCTTCGATCACTGTGTCTGCCGGGCGCTCATCCCGAGCCAGTGTCCGGTTCGCTTCAGGCATATCAGCCTCTCTTTTAGTTGCTGTGTTCATATTGCTGGAGATGGTACTCATCATAGTGTCTTGTCTCTTTACCAACGGCGCTCAAGGCGTTTACGCAGCCAGATGGCGAATGCGTTCATGGTGATCAGGAAAGCGAGCAGTACCATAATGCCGGCGGAGGCCAGTTCCACGAATCCCTGCTCTGCACTGCCGGCCCAAATGAAAATCTGTACGGGCAACACGGTGGCGGAACTGAAGAAGCCATCCGGTATCTCCACAATAAACGCCACCATGCCAATCAGCAGCAGAGGTGCCGTCTCGCCCAGGGCTTGCGCCATACCAATGATGGAGCCGGTCAACATGCCAGGCATGGCAAGGGGCAGAACATGGTGCAACACCACCTGCATTTTCGATGCGCCTATGCCTTCGGCTGCCTCGCGGATCGACGGAGGCACACTCTTGATGGCCGCACGGCTCGAAATAATGATGGTGGGCAGAGTCATCAGCGCCAGCACCAAGCCGCCCACAACGGGCACCGATCGGGGCATACCGAACAGGCCGATGAATACCGCCAGCCCCAGCAACCCGAAGATGATGGAGGGCACAGCTGCCAGGTTGTTGATGTTGACCTCAATAAAGTCCGTCAGTCGGTTACTGGGTGCAAACTCTTCCAGATATATGGCCGCTGCCACACCCACCGGGAAGGCAATGACCAGGGTAATGCCCATGGTGAGCAAGGAGCCAACCAGTGCGCCGAGAATGCCCGCGTTAGAGGGCTCTCGTGAATCACCACTGGTGAAAAACACATCGTTAAACCCGGTATCGATCACGCCTTTGCTGAGCAGTTCATCCGTCCAGCGCTGCTGCTGTTCGCTCAATCGAATGGAATACCCAGGGTCGCCGGAATGCTTTACGTAAACGGACACCGTATCGTGGGCCGGGAACTCAATGGTTCGAGTAGTGCCCAGCCAATCCGGATTCTCCTTCAGCAAGTCACGAACCTGGTTACTGGCATAGCTGCCGGTCATGCGGCTAAGCTCCCGCCTATCCGCCCGGCTGGTAGCCTCCGGGAAATACGCCTGCATGGCCTTGATGATGGGCGCCTGAAAGTCTGCCATGGCGATCTGTTCCGGATCTGAGGCATCGTTCAGGTACATCAGTTCACCATCCAGATGCACCTCAAGGGTCACGGTGGTTTTGATGAAACCGGTGTATCCCTTGCTGATAATGTCGGTAAACAGAATCACCAGCGAGAAGAGCGCAATGGAAATAGCCGTGATGCCATAAAGGCGGAACCGGCGCTCCTTGCGATAGCGGCGCTTGAGCGAACGGCGGATCAGCTCCGCCTGCGAGCCTTCACGCTCCGCGTGTGAACCTGGCTTAGTCATATTGTTCCCTGTATTTACGCACGACTTTCAGTGCGATCACGTTCAGCAGAAGCGTTACGATGAAGAGCATCATGCCGAGGGCGAACGCGGCCAGTGTTTTGGCGCTGTCGAACTCCTGGTCACCGGTTAGCAGGGTGACAATCTGTACGGTTACAGTAGTCACTGAATCCAGAGGGTTGGCCGTCAGGTTTGCGGCCAGACCAGCGGCCATCACCACTATCATGGTTTCACCAATGGCACGGGAAGCGGCCAGCAAAATGCCGCCCATAATGCCGGGCAGCGCCGCCGGAAATATTACATTTTTCATGGTTTCAGACTGAGTGGCGCCCAGCGCCAGGGAGCCATCTCTAAGGCTGCGCGGCACGGCATTGATCACGTCATCAGACAAGGAAGACACAAAGGGAATAATCATGATGCCCATCACCAAGCCCGCAGCCAAAGCGCTCTGGGAAGAGGCTTCAAGGCCCAGCATCAGAGCCAGATCGCGGATGAAAGGCGCTACTGTGAGCGCCGCAAAGAAGCCATAAACCACGGTGGGCACACCCGCCAGCATTTCCAGAAGGGGCTTGACCACCGAGCGCATCCTTGGGCTGGCGTATTCTGAAAGATAAACCGCCGACAACAGGCCCACCGGCACGGCAATCAGCATGGCAATGGCAGAGATCATCAGGGTGCCAGTGAAGAGCGGAATAACGCCAAACGCGCCCTCTGAACCTACCTGATCCGCCCGCAGCGCAGTTTGCGGGCTCCAGTTGGTGCCAAACAGAAACTCGCTCATCGGCACCTTGCCAAAGAAGCGGACGGTTTCAAAAATAACGGAAAAAACAATACCGATGGTGGTCAGAATCGCCACAGCGGCACACACAAAGAACAGGCGCTGAAGCGTAAGTTCCACGCTCTTGCGAGCATTGATAGTCGGAGCTACTCGTGTCCAGGCGAAGGTGCCGCCAAGAACCGCAATCAAAACAACCAAAAGGCTTTTGAAGCGGCTGCTTTGCTCTCGCAACTCTTGCAGCAACACAGCGGCACTGGAAATGCCATCGGGCACCATGGCGGGGTTCAGCTTGCCAGCTGCCAGGTTACTGATCTGGGATAGCGTCAGGCTGGCATGCCCTGCCGATTGCGGCATCAACTCTGCCGGCAGGGAAGCCATCACCATGTTCTGAATAACCTTGCCTTCAAACGCGGCCCAGGCACCCAGGATGATCAAGGCTGGTATCGCACACCAAAGCGCAGCCCTGGCGGCATAGTATGCCGGCAGGGCCTTGAGATTACGGATGCCCCCCAGGGGCGCTGCCACAGCCCGGGAACGCATATAAGCGAACCCGTAAGCTACTGCGGCAAGCACCAGAACCAGGGGCAGTAAGTCAGCCGTCTGCATTAAAGCTCATCACCTGTCATTGGTTTGAGTTCCCGAACAGCCTTCGCGGTTTCCATGCGAACGTTGCGGGGGTTAGGGATCAGCCCAACATCCACCAGGTAACCATTATCGCCCCAGGCGCCTTCGGTGGTGAATTCCTGCGCATACTCGGCAATGCCTGGAACCACACCTGCGTGGGCATTCTTGATATAGAAGAACAGAGAGCGGGCAACCGGGTACTCTTCATCGGCGATGGTGTCTGGTGTTGGCGCCACTCCGTTGATAGTCGTTGCCTGAATTTCACCGCTGTTTTCCATGAGGAAACTGTAGCCAAAGATGCCCAGGGTGTCTTTGTCCTGCACCAGACGCTGCACGATCAAGTTATCGTTTTCGCCGGCCTCAACGAATGCGCCATCTTCACGCATATTGTGGCAAACGCCGCGCATTTCTTTCTTTTCCATGGCCTTGATGAAGCCGTAGGTTTTGCAGCCGCCTTCCATCGCAATTTCCACGAAGGCATCACGGGTGCCAGAAGTGGGGGGCGGCCCCATCACACGGATGGCCTTACCAGGCAGGCTGGAATCGATATCGCTCCACTTCTCATAAGGGTTGGCAACCAGCTTGTCACCGCCTTTTGGGTCGGGAACTTCTTTGGCCAGCGCCAGGAACACCTGCTGCAGGCTCAGATCCATCTGGGCAGCTTGCTTGGAGTTTGCGATTACAATGCCATCAGCGCCGATTTTTACTTCAGTAATGGCTTCCACGCCATTACGCTGGCACATTTCGAATTCGCTGGTTTTCATCCGGCGAGAGGCGTTGGTAATGTCCGGGTGCTGAGTACCAATACCCGCACAGAACAGCTTGAAGCCGCCACCAGAACCCGTTGATTCCAGCTTGGGTGTAGGAAAGCTGGTGTTGCGGCCAAAGCGCTCGGCTACAACCGTTGCAAAAGGATAAACCGTTGAAGAACCCACAACGTTGACGGTGTCACGGGCCATTGCCGGAGCGGAAAGCATGGATAACCCGCCAGTCAGTGCAACGATAGCAAAAGCTGTATTCGGTTTAATCACGTTAAATCTCCATCAGTCACTAAAATTGTGTACAGCACCGGTTTACTGATGGCTAAAGACTAGAGCTTGTGTGTGACAGCTTTGTTACACCTGCTGAAATATTGTGCCGAAGCAGCAAATAAGCTTGCAGCCGTGCTGCAGGTCGTTACCATGCTAAGAAAATAATTCCAGACTCTAATAAAAGGCAGGCTTCATGACGGCGTACGATGACGATAAACCCACCCCTCGCGGCGACTTGATCCTTCAGATTATTCCCCTACCACAAGATACCAACGCGAATGGCGACGTATTTGCAGGCTGGTTGGTCAAGCAGATGGATATTGCAGCAGCCACTATGGCCGGCCGCATATCCCTGGGCCGCAACGCTACTGTGGCAATGGACGGAATGGAGTTTCTCTCCCCGCTGAGGGTGGGCTCCCAAGTGGGCTGCTACTGCGAGCTGGTCGATATTGGCCGCAGCTCCATGAAAATCCATGTGGAAGTGTGGACTCTGGACCGCACGGCGAAAAACCCGCGCAAGGTAACCGAGGGGCGGTTTGTGTACGTTGCGATTGATGAGCAGGGGCGCATTCGGGAAGTACCCCAGCAGCCAGCCTGATCGCCCGATCAATCCGGCCAGGCCCGGATGAGTTCATTAAACAGCAGCCGGTATTGCTCTGCCAATACCGACGCCCTCCAGGGGTCCGGCCGACACCCGGCGGGCGGTTTCTCCAGAATGCGTTGCAAACAGCTGATCGCAGCTTCAGCTTCCGCACCAGCGTCCTGTTCATGGCTTTCATAACGACAGCTGTCAGGCACGTATTCCCGGTATGCCAGCCGGTCGGGTGCCAGAGGGACGCATCCGGATGCCATTGCCTCCAGTATCGACAGCCCCTGAAAATCATGAAGTGCGGTTGATAGAACAATATCTGCCTTACGCAGCAGCCCGTCGTATTCAGCCCGACTTTCCAGAAACCCCCAACTGTCGATGCGATTGCCGAACTGCGCCGCTATCTGATCAAACGATCCCGGATGATTGCGAAAGCCTTCTCCGACCACGCTCAGTCGATATGGCTGCTGCCGTTTTTCAAGACGCTTCAAAAAACTGAGCAACCTGTCCGGCGCTTTATCGTATTCCCAGCGGTGATTCCAGAGGAGATGTGGACAATCCCGATTCAAGAGCTTCGGATTGTCGGCGAACAGATAATCTTCAATGGGTACCGGAAGTACTCTGGATTTATGCTGCAAGCCTTCAATCAGCCCTTCCGGCACCGCATCCGGCATTTTGCCCAGAAACTCTGCGGCTCCTTGCAGAAAGCTATCTCGATTCCAGGCACTGTTAAATACCACGCTATCCGCAGCCACCGCACCATACAAATTGACCACTTGGGGCTCCACCCGCCCCTGCTGCTGATTACTGACAGGGAAGGCGAACTGGTTCTCGTGCATGTATAACAAGCAAGGTGTGTTTGCCAATTGTGGATGCAAGCCCCGCAGGGTTGCGAGGTCCACCATAGACGTAGCAATGACCAGGTCCCAGGACTCTTCGAAGCAAGGCTCGTTCAGCCAGCTCAGTGCGTTGCCGCGGATACGCCACTGAAAAAAACGAGGGGCTAACGCCAAGGCATGCCAGTGATATTCCGGCAACAGTGCCATGAGCTGTTCACGCCAGCGCTTATGGCTGGCGGCGTCGTACGCCGACAGTAGCAGAATGCGTGGCTTGATGCTCACCAGGGTAGCTCTTCACCATTGCTGTGCCAGAAGGAGCCAGTATTCTCCAGGTTCAGCCTGGCAATCTGTTCCACCAGCCCACGGGCGGACTCTTCCGGAGTGATCAATCCACCAAAGTTCACCATACGGGTCTTCACAAAACCAGGGTGCAATTGGGCAACCGCAATCCCCCTGGGCTTCAAATCCATCGCCAAAGACTTACCAAAGGCGTTCAACGCCGCCTTGGAGGCCCGGTAACCGTAGCGGCCACCCGAGTCGTTATCGGCAATGGAGCCCATACGACTGGTAATGTTGGCGATTTTGCTGCCCTGCCCCATCAGCGGCACCAGCGCTTCCGCCACGCGCAAGGGCGCGTAGGCATTGATTTCCATCTGTGTGCGGATGGAGTCGAAATCAATACTACCCAGCTGCTCATCCTGCAGCAGGCCTGCATTGTTGACCAGTAGGCTGATGCTTTTGCCAGCCAGCCCGGCCTTCAGTGTTTCAACCCCTTCTTCACTGGTCACATCTACGCCTTCAATTACCTGAGCGGCCACGCTTGCCAGTTCATCAGACGACTGTCGGCACACACCAACTACTTCATGCCCTTCACGAGCATAATGACGGGCAAGCTCAAGGCCAATTCCGCGGTTGGCTCCAGTAATTACTACCAAGCTCGACTTAGACATAAGAAATTACTCCTTTCAGAACAGCTTCAAAAAACCAGCAGGCAACTTTCACCTCGACCACTCTAACCTATTGGCAAGATTGCCCGAGTCTGTAATGCTTATACCTTATCGCCCGGCACAGCCTTTTCAAGAAATCAGAGACCCTCAGCCCATGAGATTCAGGCAGTTATTCATATTAACAACAGCCCTTTCCCTGATTTCAACTTCAGTAGCTGCCGATTTTGGCATCACGCCCTTTGCAGGTTACCGCATGGGCAGCTCTGTCGATATTGAATCCGCCGGCGCCAGCACCAAGGATCAAATCAAATTCAAGGACTCCGTTAGCCAAGGGATTGTTCTGAACTTTGACCTGCCAGAAGCAGGCAAGCAGGGCGAGCTGTATTTTGGCCGGCAAGATACCTCGGCCAAGCTCGATAGCGGTTTGTTTACCACGGGAACACAGGCAATTGACGTTACGATTTATCAGCTGCAGTTCGGTGGGCTCTACTTTCCGGGCCGAAAAACCCACGGTGGCTTTGCCTCTGGAGTGCTGGGTGTAACGCGGCTTGAGCCAAAAGGTTCAGGTTTCGATACGGAACATCGCCTTGCGCTCTCCCTTGGGGGTGGTTATCAATTCTTTCTTAACGACAGTTTGCGCCTGAGACTGGACCTTCGTGGAATCTACACAGCCCTGGATTCCGGCGGGGCTGTGCTCTGCTCCGGCGGCTGCGAGCTCACCTACCGCAGCAGCGGCTACCTTCAGATTGAAGCAGGCGCTGGCCTGGTTCTGCGCTTCTGAACACACCAGAGGTTCATGCTTTAGGCGGCTGTCGATAAGCCCGACGATATCAACAAGCACGCCTCCAGCCCGCGGTGTTCTCCTTGCGAATTTCGCAGGTCGTGTATTCAGTGATTGCTCAGGGGCACTGCGGTGCCGGGCGCTCAGCCATTGCCTGCAACTTCGCCATAGGCGTTTCGATCAAGGCCTTATTATTTTGCGCCGTTTCATCAAGAACCCGAGTTACCCAATCCGACAGTTGTGGGTTCACTGAATAGTAAATCCATTGCCCGCGACGCTCCGTTTCTACCAGTCCGGCCTCCCGCAATGCGGCAAGGTGGCGACTGACCTTCGGCTGGGACACATCAAAAGCTTCCGTCAGTTCGCACACACACAATTCTTTCTGTTCCCGAATAAGCAACAAAGCCGCCAGCCGTAACCCGTCGCTCAAGGCCTTGAAAACGGTTACCGGGCTGCAGTCTTCGCGCTTCAGCCCGGCTTCCTGATGATGAAAAACACCTCTAATCATAAAACCTGCCAATCCTGAATTTTCTGCATATTCGGTTTTCCATATATGCTATTTCTGCGATACTAGTTTTCGAAGATAACAAAGTAAAGACACTCGGATAGCGAGATTACAAATTACACCATGAAGCCGACCGCACTTCCCAACCTCGATTCAGAACTGTTCAAGGTACCGACTACAGAGCAAGTATTTGGAGTCGCCCCTTCAAACCATGCTCCTCGCATTTTGCTGCTCTATGGTTCCCTGCGAGACCGCTCGTTCAGCCGGCTCGTGGTGGAAGAGTCCGCCCGTTTATTGGAAGCAATGGGCGCCGAAACCCGCATATTTAACCCGTGCGGCCTGCCTTTGGCCGATGCTGAAGACGCTTCCCACCCTAAAGTTCAGGAACTGCGTGATCTTGCTGAGTGGGCTGAAGGCATGGTGTGGTGCTCACCGGAACGCCACGGCGCCATGACTGGGATAATGAAAACCCAGATCGACTGGATTCCCCTTTCTCTTGGTGCCGTGCGCCCAACTCAAGGTAAAACTCTGGCGGTGATGCAGGTGTGCGGCGGCTCCCAATCCTTCAACGCGGTCAATCAGCTGCGGGTACTGGGGCGCTGGATGCGGATGGTAACGATTCCTAACCAGTCATCCGTGGCCAAAGCTTTTATGGAGTTTGATGAGAACGACCGCATGAAGCCGTCCTCCTACTACGACCGCATTGTCGATGTGATGGAAGAACTGATGAAGTTCACGTTACTGGTACGCGATCGAAGCGGCTACCTGACCGATCGGTATTCCGAGCGCAAAGAAAGCGCCGAGGAGTTATCGAAGCGCGTCAACCAACGATCTATCTGAGTTAGAGGCAGCCATGAAAAATAACACCGCAACCGAAGCCACCTCAGAAGGCATGGATCTGTTTGGCCGCTATCTGTCAGTTTGGGTCGCTCTGGCTATTATTGCTGGCGTAGCTTTGGGCCAGCTGGCCCCTGGAATACCCGAAACTCTCTCTCGCTTCGAATACGCCCAGGTGTCTATCCCTATCGCTATCCTGATCTGGGCGATGATCTTTCCAATGATGGCGCAAATCGATTTCGGTGCCATCGTTGGTGTAAGAAAAGAGCCGAAAGGGCTGGCCATAACCACCATCGTGAACTGGCTTATCAAGCCCTTCACCATGTTCGCCATTGCCTGGCTTTTCCTGATGGTGGTGTTCAAGCCGTTTATTGCGCCTGACCTGGCCCATGAATACCTGGCCGGCGCCATTCTTCTGGGTGCTGCGCCCTGCACCGCCATGGTGTTTGTATGGAGTTACCTGACCAAAGGCGACGCCGCCTATACCCTGGTGCAGGTGTCCCTTAACGACATCATCATGCTATTCGCCTTCGCGCCCATTGTGGTTTTACTGCTGGGCATATCCGATATCCAGGTGCCCTGGGATACGGTGCTTTTGTCTGTGGTGCTGTACATCGTGATACCCCTCACCGCCGGCTACCTGACTCGTCGTACCTTGATTACCCGAAACGGCCAGCGCTGGTACGACGAGGTATTCATGAAGCGCCTCGCACCGATCACTCCAGCCGCCTTGATTGTCACTTTGGTGCTGCTGTTCGCCTTTCAGGGCGAAGTCATTCTGAACAACCCATTACATATTGTGCTGATTGCTGTGCCACTGATCATCCAGACTTTCCTGGTTTTCTTCCTGGCCTATGGCTGGGCCCGGCTGTGGAAAGTGCGCCACTGCATCGCCGCTCCCGGTGCCATGATTGGCGCCAGCAATTTTTTTGAACTGGCCGTGGCTGCTGCCATTGCCTTGTTTGGTCTGCAATCCGGAGCGGCCCTGGCGACAGTCGTTGGCGTACTAGTAGAAGTGCCTTTAATGCTGTTTCTGGTGCGTATCGCCAACAATACCCGAGATAAATTCCCGGCCTGACCGCTCAGCGTCGCCCCGGAAACTGGCCGGGGCAACCTTGCAAAGCACAGCGCTGGGGCTCGTGACCTGTTCAGCTAACCAGCACCCTGCTAATATCCCGCCCATCTTTCTTACCATTGAACCGTAAACCTCTGAACCGAACGGAACCTTAGAATGGATTTTCTCCAGGCTTTTTTCCTTGGTCTTCTCCAGGGACTGACCGAATTCCTGCCTATTTCCAGCTCAGCGCACCTGATTCTTGTACCCGCGTTTTTTGACTGGGTGGATCAAGGAGTAGCCTTCGACCTTGCGGTTCACGTGGGCACTCTGCTGGCAGTCGTCATTTACTTCCGTGCCGATGTATTCAGCATTGCCCGGGACGGCCTCATGTCTATAAACCGGCGCCGCGTGGTCGGCCAAGGTGCTTTGGCTCTGTATCTGGTGATAGGCACGATCCCGGCAGGTCTCGCGGGTCTGGCACTACTGGACATCATCGATAACGAACTGCGCGCCGTGGAAATCATCTTTGCCACCACACTGTTCTTCGGCCTGCTACTGGGTATTGCCGACTGGATGCCCAAGCGACAACGCTCTCTGGATAGCCTCAACTGGAAAGATGCTTTACTGGTTGGTATCGCCCAGGCCATTGCCCTTGTACCCGGCACTTCTCGCTCTGGCATTACCATTACTGCTGGCCTGTTCCTGGGCATGAGCCGGGAAACCGCCTCCCGCTTCTCCTTCCTGCTGGCCATTCCGATTACCGCGTTGGCCTCGGCCGTTAAACTTCTGGAAGTCGCGGCTGCGGATATCACCGTGGACTGGAGTGCATTTCTGGTAGGGGGCGTTACATCCTTCATTATTGCCATCACCGCTATCCACTTCTTCCTGAAATGGCTGAACAAGGTGGGCATGTGGCCTTACGTTATCTACAGAGTTATTTTGGCTGGGGTTATTTACGCCGTTCTTATGTAGCGGCTATTTGGCTCGGTGCAAGAAGCGCAGGCAGGGGGAAGGCTTTTCAAAACACGCTCCTTGCGGCACATCCATGTGACGCTTGGGCTCCGCCATCCATGGCTCCGCACAGTTTTGAAAAGCCTTCCCCCAGCCTGCGCTCCCCGATAATAGTTAACAGGCCTCTAGCGGCGCATAAGCCAGCACCAACCACTTGGCACCTTCATCGAAATTTACCTGCACCCGCGTATGGTGCCCGGTGCCTTCAGCGTTCATTACAACACCTTCTCCGAACTTCGGGTGTCGAACTCTCTGCCCTAAGCTGAAACCCGACTGCTTTGCAGAATCCTGACTGAACAAACCTTCGTTGGGGCGATCCAGCATGGCCGGGCGGGTAACCGTGTTGCGTAAGCGCACTTCTTGCAGACAGTCGCTGGGAATCTCCCTTACGAACCTCGAGAGCGCGTGGAACTTCTCCTGACCATACAGGCGGCGTGATTCGGCATAAGTAATCACCAGCTTTTTCATGGCACGAGTAATGCCCACATAAGCCAAACGCCGCTCTTCCTCCATACGCCCCGGCTCTTCCAGCGACATGCTGTGGGGGAACAAACCTTCCTCAACACCGGCAAGGAATACCAACGGAAACTCCAGGCCTTTAGCAGAGTGCAACGTCATCAACTGTACACTGTCTTCATGATCTTCCGCCTGGGATTCGCCGGCATCCAATGCAGCCTGGGCAATAAACTCCGAGAGCGGGTCCACACCCTCTTCCACATCAAAATCTGCAAGAGCATTTACCAGCTCCTCCAGGTTTTCCACCCGAGCCTGGGCTTTCTCGCCTTTTTCGCTGGCGTGGTAGTCCTTCAGGCCGCTGGCTTCGATGGTCTGCTTCATCAGCCCATGAAGCGAGGCCTCTTCAGCCATGGCAGCCAGCTCCTCAATAATCTCGATGAATTTCTGCAAACCGGTTTTCGCCCGGCCTTTCACCTGCCCGGCCTCCAGCAAACGCTCCGCGGACTCCCACAGAGATATGCTCTGGTTGCTTGCGTATTCACGCAGTTCCGCCAGGCTCTTGGCGCCGATGCCCCGGGTGGGCACGTTTACAACTCGTTCAAAAGCCGCATCATCACGGCGATAATGCACCAATCGCAAGTAAGCCAAGGCGTTGCGAATCTCCTGGCGATCGTAAAAGCGCAGGCCGCCATATACCCGATACGGAATGCCCTGGCGCATCAGGGATTCCTCCAGCACCCGGGATTGGGCGTTGGAGCGGTAAAGAATGGCAGATTCGCTGCGCAGATTGCCTTCGTTCACCCAACTGGAAATACTGTCGGCTATGTAATTGGCTTCATCCTGCTCGTTGAACGCAGCGTAAAGGCTGATAGGCTCGCCTTCCACACCATCAGTCCAAAGCTCCTTGCCGAGCCTGCCCTGGTTGTTGGCGATCACAGCGTTAGCGGCTTTCAGAATCAGCTGTGTAGAGCGGTAGTTCTGTTCCAGACGCACCAGCCGGGAATTCGGAAAATCCCGTTGATACTGCTGGATATTTTCGATTTTGGCGCCGCGCCAGCCGTAAATCGACTGGTCGTCATCACCCACCACCGTCAGCGGTACGCGGTTGCCAGCCAGAACCTGCAGCCAGGCGTATTGAATCGTGTTGGTGTCCTGAAACTCGTCCACCAGAATGTGCTGAAAGCGCTGCTGATAGTGGGCCAGTATTTCCGGACGGTGCAGCCAGAGTTCATGGGAGCGAAGCAGCAACTCACCGAAGTCTACCAGTCCGCTCTGCTGGCACAGCTCTTCGTAACGGCGGTACACCTTCACCATAGTGGAGGTGAAGTGATCGCCCGGATTTTCCTGAATGTGGTCCGCCCGCAAGCCTTCGTCTTTCTGGCTACTGATGAACCATTGCGCCTGCTTGGGCGGGAACTGGCTTTCATCTATCTGCGCTTCCCGCATTACCCGCTTGACCATACGCAGCTGATCATCGCTGTCGAGCACCTGGAAGTTCTCCGGCAGCCCGGCATCCTTCGAGTGCGCCCTCAGCAGTCGGTGAGCAATACCGTGGAAGGTGCCAAACCAAAGGCCGCGGGACGGAATGTTCATCATCTCTTCGATGCGGTAACGCATCTCTTTGGCGGCCTTGTTGGTAAAGGTGACCGCCAGAATCCCCGTGGGTGGAACGCGATCCACCTGCATCAACCACGCAATCCGGTGCACCAGCACCCGGGTTTTACCACTGCCGGCACCGGCCAGCACCAATAAGTGGTCATTCTGTGCGGTAACCGCCTCGCGCTGGGCATCATTCAGGGAATCAATAATGTGGGAGACATCCATGGGGAAATCACTGTAGTCCGGGGAATGAGGAAATCAGACGGAGGATTATAACAAGTCGTGACCGAGCCTGCCCCAGCCCCGAATGATAGCAACATGCATAACCCAAATAATGAAGGCGAGCCATGGCTCGCCTTCATTATTTAATTGGACGGCCCTGTAATCAGAAGCCCCTGGGCACTGTTTGCGCCTCGACAAACTCGAACAACCCCTCATGCCCACCTTCGCGGCCAGTTCCTGAAGCTTTCATACCGCCAAAAGGTGCCTCTGGCGTAGGCCCTGTGCCGGTATTCCAGCCTACATGCCCAAACCGCAGGCCGGCAGCAACACGCTGTGCTCGCTCGGTATCCGCCGTGAACACGTAGGAAGCCAGGCCAAACTCGGTATCGTTACCCGCTGCGATAACCTCTTCTTCAGTGCGGAAGCTGGCCATAGGCACCAAGGGCCCGAAGGTTTCCTCCCGGAAACAACGCATTTCCCGAGTCACCCCCGACACAACCGTTGGAGGGAAGAACAGGTGCCCATCACCGAGTTCGCCGGGATCTTTACCAGCTACCAGCGAGGCTCCCTTGGCCAAGGCATCTTCCAGATGCTGCTTCACCTTGTCGAAGCCGGCCTGATTGATCAGCGGGCCCAGATCCACATCTCCGTTAATACCATCGCCGACAGTCATCTTGTTTACACGCTCGGCAAGCTTTTCGGAGAATGCACCCATGACATTTTCATGGATAAAAATCCGGTTTGCACACACGCAGGTTTGCCCACCGCCGCGGAACTTGTTGGCAATCAGGTTATCTGCAGCGGCGTCCAGATCCGCATCATCAAACACGATAAACGGCGCGTTACCACCCAACTCCAGAGCCAGCTTCTTAATCTGATCGGCAGTGTCCACAACCAGCTTTTGGCCTACTTCTGTCGACCCGGTAAAACTCAGCATGGGCACATCCGGGCTTTCGCACAGAACCTTGCCAATCACGCTGGCCTTGCCCATCACCAGGTTCACCATGCCATCAGGCAGGCTCACATGCTTGTCCATCAAGTCGAACAGCGCAATCATGGTCAACGGGGTTTCGCTCGCCGGCTTGATCACAGAAGGGCAGCCCGCGGCCAAGGCGGCCGAAAGTTTTTTGGCGATCATGCCAATGGGAAAGTTCCAGGGCGTGATGAGTGCGGCAACGCCAACAGGGCGATAGTGGACTGTCCAGGTGCAGTCACGGGGTTTTCCCGGGAGTTCCTGGGCATCCAGCGTTTGAATGTTTTTGGAGCAGTAGTCAAAAAAGCCCGCGGCGTAATCCACTTCTCCCTGGGCTTCATTCAGCGGCTTGCCATGTTCCAGACACAGTATTCGCCCCACCTCTTCTTTGTTTGCCCGGAGTGCATCACGAATATCTTCGAGCCACTTCTTACGGGTTTCGATGGAGTAAGGATTGGTTAGCTGCAGTGCGGATTTGCCCGCTTCAACCGCTGCTATCACTTCGCTTTCAGGCATGGAAGCAACCTGTGCAATCACCTTTCCCGTTGCCGGGTTGTATACATCAAAGGTGTTGCCCTGCTCATTGTCAGTCCAGCGACCGCCGATGTAGCCAGTCATCTTTCCCAGCAGTGGTGACTCGATCATTTCGGCTCCTGTTCAATCAGTAACGACACCCGGAAGGTGTATAGGTTTGTATGTGGAATCCGCCTTTCATCTTGGATGCTGAATCACTACCTGTAAAGTCGATACCTCGCCTTTTGACCATTCCTGATCTGTGCCTATACTCCCAATGCTCATACTCGGTATCTGTGTGCACAGTCCCGGAGTAATACAGGAAATCCAGGAGGTCGGATAATGAAAGCGTTTTTCCATCCCGCGCAAGACAAGCACTCCCCCCAGTCCTACTTCACCCGGGGCCAGATGCGACAGCCTCAAGAGGTACCGGATCGCACCAACCAAATGCTGGAAGGCTTGAAAGAGGCAGGCATTCCGGTATTACAGCCTTCCGATCAGGGCGCGAGGCCAATTTCCAAGGTACACGACCTGGGGTATCTGCGCTTTCTCGAATCGGCCCATCGCCGCTGGAAAGAAATGGACGACTGGGGGGAGGAAGTCATGTCCAATATCTTCGTACACTCCCCCAACCACCTGACAGGCATCCTGGCAGAAGCGGCCCGGTATCAGGCTGACGGCAGCAGCCCCATCGGGGAGCACACATGGGAAGCAGCTTACTGGTCCGCTCAAACGGCTGTGGCCGCCGCCGACGCGCTCATGGCTGGAGACCGCACCTCCTACGCAGTGTGTCGTCCACCCGGGCATCATGCCCGTAAGGACTCGGCAGGTGGTTTCTGCTATCTCAACAATGCTGCCATTGCCGCCGAGCATATGAAACCCAGATTCCCTCGCCTGGTTATTCTGGATCCCGACATGCATCACGGCCAGGGTATCCAGGAAATCTTCTACGATCGCAGTGATGTCCTCTATATATCCATCCACGGCGACCCAACCAACTTTTATCCGGTAGTCTCTGGATTCGAGAATGAGCGCGGCGAAGGCGATGGATATGGTTACAACATCAACCTCCCCATGCCTCATGGCTCATCCGAAGAGGACTTCTTCAGAAAACTTGAGGAGGCCATGGCTGCTATCAAATTGTTCCAGCCGGATGCACTGATTCTGACACTGGGCTTTGATATCTATAAAGACGATCCTCAAGCCAAGGTGTCTGTCTCCTCAGAAGGCTTCTGCAAACTCGGCACACACATGCGCCAGCTAGGCCTTCCTACACTTGTCGTGCAGGAAGGCGGCTATGACCTGGACAGCCTGAGCGAGAACGTACAGCAGTTCTTCAAAGGAATGGGAAGCTGATACTTTATGAGGCGGGTGCGTAAACTTTAACGTTTTCGTGCCCTTCCGCTTTCAAGTGTACTGCATGCATGCGGCTCATGGTGCCACGATCGCAATACAACAGGTACTGGCGGTTGGCGGGCAGTTCAGGCACCTTGCGGTTCAGCTCATAAAACGGGATGTGCATAATCTCGTTACCAGTGAGCACCAAAGGAGACTGCTCCCTTTCCGCCGGGTGGCGCACATCTACAACTACATCACTAACCCCTGGCGTTCTTACCAACTCAACGTCTTCTGGCGTGGTGGTGGTGTCCAGCAAATCACCGACCAGGGTTTCTTCGCGGGCTGCAATAGCCTGCTCCAGCACCTCCGGGTCCATTTCAGCCTCATCTGCCTCTACCCGGTGCAGCTTGGCTCTGGTAGCCGGTTTCTGGGAGATCACGCCACAGTATTCAGGCATGTTGCGGGCATAGGGCTCAGTACCAATTTCCCGAGCCAGCTTGATAATGGCTTCCTTATCCATGGCGACCAGAGGCCGCAAGACCACTTCGTCGCTTGCCCTGTCAACCACATTCAGGTTGGTGAGGGTCTGGCTCGACACCTGCGCCACCGCATCACCGGTTACCAGACCAGTAGCATTATTGTGCCGTGCAATCTCGCTCGCAGCCTTGAGCATTTGCCGCTTGAGCACCACACCCCAGTGCCGGTGCCCGACAGACTGCATGATTTCTTCCACCACGCCCTCAAAGGGCACAGAGATAAACTTGGCACCGTGAGAGGCTCCGTAGCGATCCCACAAATAATGAACCACCTGGCGCACGCCCACCTCATGAGCAACCCCGCCAAGATTGAAAAACAAAAAGTGGTTACGCAGCCCTCGCCGCAACATCAGGTAGGCAGCGACCGATGAGTCATAACCACCTGACATCAGCGTCATCACATTCTCAATGGTGCCCAGTGGGAAACCACCCAAACCACGGTGCTTACGTTGGGTAATGTGGAAATGGTCATCCGCAACCTCAATACGCACCTCCACATCAGGTGAGCGCAAATCTACGCTGGTGTCAGAAGCGGAAAGAAACAGTTCGCTGCCTACAAAACGCTGGATGTCTATCGAACGGAAGTCGTGGGTTCCGTGTCGACGAGCGCGAACGGCAAAAGATTTTCCATCCAACCTGCCCGCAAATACTTCCACGGCCTTCTCTGCAATGTCTTCCAGGCTCACAAGGGGAAAGGCTGCAATTTCCTGGATAGTTGAAATTCCAGGAATTCGCATAATTTCATCAACAACTGCACCATCCAGGCCTTGGCCCTCAGGTACATCTACACTAACCCTGTCCCAGCTTCCTTTAACCACAATGCTCTCGTCGAGCCGGGCCATTAGTTTACGGATGTTCTGGCGCAACTGACGCATCTGCTGACGACGGACAGGCTTGCTCTTGATGGCAACCTCGGAGGCTGGACGAATAAGAAGTTTCATAAATGGGCGTTTTGTCGAATGGTGTATGATCAGGAGAGCGCATAGTGTAACGCTTCGGCGTTATGCCTCAAAATCGGGTATTACCGCAACACTCAGGAGCTTTTCCATTCATGACCGCACCAACCATCAATGCCCTTGTTTCACCTGAGGGCAGCCTGGAAATATTGTCCAATCACGAGGTCAATCTACTCAAGGATAAAAGCGAGGGCGGCCTGTACCGATTGTTCAGGCAATGCGCCCTCGCTGTTCTGAACACGGGTGCCGTGACCGATGACTGTCAGGACCTGATGAAGACCTATGCGGATTTCGATATACGCCTGATACCACAACCCAGAGGTCTCAAACTGGAGCTGATTAATGCGCCAGCGCATGCGTTTGTAGACGACGAGATGCTTTTGGCAAATCGCGAGCACCTGTTCTCGGTTCTGCGGGATATTGTTTACACCCACTCTACACCAAAGTTTGCCGGAATTCTGAAGGGCAATGGGCCTGACGAGCTGACCAATATGGTCTTCCATATACTGCGCAATGCCCGGGCCCTGCAAACCGGTCGCCAGCCCGACCTGGTGGTATGCTGGGGCGGCCACTCCATCAGCCATGAGGAATATCAGTACAGCAAGGAAGTTGGCCACCAGCTTGGCCTGCGTGAGTTAAGCATATGCACCGGGTGTGGCCCGGGCGCCATGAAGGGGCCCATGAAGGGAGCCACAATAGCGCATGCGAAACAGCGGGTAAAAAACGGCCGCTATATCGGTATTACCGAACCTGGCATCATTGGTGCAGAAGCTCCCAACCCCATCGTTAATGAACTGATTATCATGCCGGACATCGAAAAGCGACTGGAAGCCTTTGTTCGCTGCGGGCACGGCGTTGTTGTTTTCCCTGGTGGTGTTGGCACTGCCGAGGAGATTCTTTACCTGCTGGGCATTCTTCTGCACCCGGACAACGTGGACCTGCCCTTCCCGGTGATATTCACAGGCAGGAAAGAAAATGCCGAATATTTCGAGATGATCGACAACTTCATCCGTAACGCGCTTGGAGAAGAGGCCACCAGCAAATACGAAATTATTATTGATGATCCTGTTCGGGTAGCGCAGACCATGAAAAAGGGCATCAAGGATGTAGAAACCTTCCGGCGCGCCATGCAGGACGCCTATTATTTCAATTGGATGCTAAAAATCGACCCGGTATTCCAGCAACCTTTCGAGCCGGACCACGAAAACATGCTGGCTCTTGAGCTACACCGTGATCAGCCGGTACATCTGATTGCTGCAAACCTGAGAAAGGCGTTCAGTGGCATAGTCGCCGGAAACGTAAAGGATGGGGGTATCCGAAAAGTGCAGGAGAAGGGGCCTTTTGAAATCACAGGAGACCCAACCCTGATCAAACCTCTTGAAGCAATGCTTGAGCGTTTCATTGCCAATAATCGCATGAAACTCCCTGGGCCCTCTGCTTATCGGCCAAGTTACCGCATTGTCAATACAGCAGCCTGAGCTGCTGTATTGATGCCAAAGCATTAATTAACCGCCAGCGGGCAAACTTGCATAGTAGGCTGCAAGATTCGCAATATCCTCATCACTGAGAGCCGCTGCCTGGCCCTGCATGATGGCAGCCATGCCACCGTTGCGCTCTTTGCTTCTATAGGCCTTGAGCGCAGAAACCAGGTACTGTTCATGCTGGCCCGCAAGGTTGGCGTACATTGGGATCTGGGCAATCCCGTTCTGGCCATGGCAAGCAGCACAAACCGCTGACTTTGCCTTGCCTGCCTCCACATCACCTGCAGCAGAGACAGCAGGAACGGTGGCGCCTAGTGCAAAAAGGCCTGCAACAGCATAGTGTTTAAGCTTCATTATGATTAACCTCTCATCATCGTTTTAAGTAGTGCGAAACGGTACTCTAAGCCGAACCGGAAACTGGTTGAAAGTTATAGCACAGACGTAACATCGCGCAAATGCCATAGATCAATGCTTTTGTGGCAAGACTCGATTTTTTTAACATTGATCCCGTTACTGAGACTGTACGGCCAAAGTCCGCATCAGAAAACTTTTTTACTACCCGGAGACACTATTAATGTCTGTAGAGGTTCAAGAACTCCCCTGCCGCAAAGGCCACATCGGCTTATTGACCCTGAACTCCCCTACGACACTGAACGCACTCACTGAAGATATGATCGTTACTATCAGAAGCACTCTCAGGCGCTGGGCTGATGATGAGCGTATTTGTGTCGTACTGATACGTGGTTCCGGGGCGAAGAGTTTCTGCGCTGGCGGGGATGTCCGGGATTTGTACCGCTCATTAACAGGTGCCAGCAGGCCCGAAGCGGCCTTCAGCGTTTTCCGGCATGAGTACGAACTGGATTATACCCTGCACAGGTTTCCCAAGCCGGTTGTGGGAATCGGGCACGGTATTATTATGGGTGGCGGCCTGGGCCTGTTTTCCGCTTGTCGTTACCGGCTACTGACACCGGACGCCATTCTGGCCATGCCAGAGATTACCATTGGCCTGTTTCCGGACGTTGGCGCCAGTTGGTTCCTGAATCGCCTGCCGGGGCGCCTTGGGTTGTTCATGGGCCTGACCGGCGCACGCCTGAACGTAGCCGATGCGCTGCGCGTCGGGCTCGCAGATATAGCCCTGCCCGACAACCACCACGAATGTCTGTTATCACGCCTACAGGAAGAGCGTTGGAGTGGCCGTGTAGCTTCCGATGACAACCAGCTGTTCCAATTGTTGAGCCAGCTTGAAACTCCGGATTACTCTGCCCTGCCCACCAGCCACCTGGAGTTACACGAACGGGATATTGCAAGGTTGTGTGCTGGCTCCAGCTTACCGGAGATTATCGACCGACTGCTGGCAGCTCGCGTCGACACTGAATGGTGGCAAGCCTGCATTAAAACCTTAAAAGAAGGTTGTCCGGTGTCAGCCTGGTTGATCTGGAATCAGCTTAAGAAGGCTCAGCAGATGACACTGAAAGACGTATTCCGCATGGAACTCGCCATGGTGTGGGAGTGCGTGCGCAGGCCCGATCTGGCTGAAGGTATAAGAGCCAGGCTGATCGACCGCGATCAGACCCCCCAATGGTCTTTTGCCAGCATCAAAGAGGTACCTCAGGCGGTTATTGACGCCCACTTCCTACCCGTTTGGGACGATCAGACGGACCCCATGCAACTGGAATAATGCGTGGAACACCACAGGCTGCTAAAGATCGGCGCCGGCCTGTACCAACAGCATTTCCAGGTCCTGGTGGTTGCTCGCCCGAGCTACGTCGAGCGCAGTATCGCCATTCTCGGCGCGGAAGTTTACATCGGCACCGGCTGCAAGAAGCATTTCTGCAGTCAGAAGATCGCCAGTAGAAACCACTTTCATCAACAGTGATTCGCCATTTTGGCTGACATTAACGTTTGCCCCTGCTGTCAGCAAAATTTTCACCACCGATAACTGCCCCGCTTCAGCAGCACGCATAACGGGGGTATAGCCTTGCAGATCTTCAGCGTTTACCTTGGCTCCGGCAGATAGCAGCAGACGCGTAAGCCGGCGATCTCCTTGCCCTGAAGCGACTATCAGAGGTGTAACCTGATCGCGCTCAGCAAGATCCGGGTTGGCGCCCTGACTCAGGAGGTACCACACAACACGATCCGCCTTTGCTCGCACAGCAGCCATTAGCGGTGTGCCGTTTCCTGTCAGCGTATTCAGGGGCGCACCCGACGTTGTCAGTTTGCTGACAGCATCAAAGTCCCCTTCTGCTGCAGCCCGATACAGATCGGAGCCTGATGCATTTTCAGGCTGCGAGTCCAGATTGGCAGGAACTTCTCTGGAGGCACATCCGGTAATAAAAGTGAGCACTGAAGCGAGTAGCAGAACGAATAGCAGGTGCGAGGAGCGGGAGAAGCCGATTCCCTTGGCCATAACGAGCAGTCTCTGTCAGATAGAAGCGGCCTATTTTGAGCAGATGGTCAAAATAATTAAATCGAGCGGGTCACAACTCTGGCCCCTCTTGCAGAAGTTCACGGATAACCTTGCGCAAACGATCCTCGCCATCGCGCTGGCCTGAACATAACCCTTCGCGTTGCAGTTCCGCCCAACTCAAACCTTGAAGCACTGCCCGGCACCACAAGTTCGCCTCATCATGTCCCCTAAGCCAACTTGAAACGTCCAAAGCCATGCTTAATTCCCGCAATACCGGGAGCATCAGCCGAAACCCCCTGTGACCCTCAGAAAAATTCTGCAAGTCCCGGATATCTGCAGTATCTGGCCTGCTCCACGATGGCAGACCGGCGGTTAACTCAAGCAGCAACTCCGGCTCCAGGTCGCTCCAGTTCAGTGGCACAAGCGTCAGCCAGTGTCGCGCCAGCCGCACTCGCAGTTGCGAGGCCAAGGCCGCAGCGCGAGTGCTGTGGGCACGAAGCATCTGCACAGGAAACTCCCCGCTTGTAGCCTCCTGCTGCAGCCCAATGCGCACAAGCTCCAGTCCGCAGGAGACCCAGAAGGCGTAGAGATCGGAATTGCCACCAAAGCTGGTGCCTGTAAAATCCAGACCTTGTTGGTTCGCGCTCTCAGCCGCTGCAGCAACTAGCCGGGCGCCGAGCCCAAAGCGCCTGGCCTGAGCTGACACAGCTATGCGGATAATCCGCAAACCTCGCAGGCTTGCCGCTTCCGGGAATCCACTGTGGCTGGCCAGAGATTGTGGCAAAAGGTGCCCCCGAACCCGGCGTTTACCGCTGGCTACCAACTCGGCCAATTCATTACTCAACCCTCCTTCCACAGCGCCCCAAAGCAACCCAATAGTTTTACCATTCACAGTAGCTCGCCAGCTTCTGACTGCAGGATCATCCAGCCACTGCCGAAGATCTGCCGGCGTGGTTCGATAGTGGGCATCCACCAGCAAACCAAATGCATCCGCCAGCTCTGCCTCGGAAGCCCGGGCAGGATGCCAGGGCTCAATCACGACTTGGCTCACCGCTGTATCTGTCAGCTCAACCGGCTGGTGTTCGGCACCCAACAGGAAAAGATCAGATACAAGAGCTTCCAGTGGATCACCTTCTGCCCAGCGCACCGGTTCAGACAGCGTTTGTGACTGCCACTGGGGCGTCTTCTCGTCGAGTATCTGGCGAAAGCGGATGGCAAACCCGCGCCCGGCGCCTTCATAACCATGCACGGTGGAGGCAAAAGCCACCCGTGGCCAACCCAGAAGCACCCGCTTTAGCAAGGGCACCGGGATAGCGGCAGCTTCATCCACCATAACCACCTCTGCGTCTGGCTTTTCCCGTAACAAATCGCGAATGGACATAAATCGCAGACGGGCACCGGAAACGGTTTCAACTTGATCGTCACTCGCGTCCAGCACGTCTGAGCTCAAAGTTTCCCGGGCATGTTCAAACAGGGCGTTCACATTATCCCTGGAAGGAGCGGTTATCAGAATATTCCGGCGCCCCTGTTGCAACAACTGAGCGGCGGCCATTCCCAAGGCCGCAGATTTACCTCGCCCCCGGTCAGCAGTCACCACCAATGGCCGCCTCCTGCGCCCAAGCCCGAATGCCACCAACTTCCGGATCAGTTCCTGCTGATCGGGTGTTGTGGCCACAACGAATTCTGTGATTGTGCTGGACAACTCTGGCAGGGTCAGTGGCCGCTGCGAACCGAGCTGCACCCGGATCACCGACGAATCTGCCGCCAAAATGCCCGCCATCCGCTCCGCAAAAGGATGGGACTCATCGTGAGCCAGCCCCGTTCTGGAATAATCCGGATCAGCATAGTGCCCCCACTCATCCAGCGACGGCATCAACCAGAACAACAAACCACCGGCTTTCAGCGTGCCTGAGAGTGCCGCGAACCCATCCGGTGGATTGCCCCGCCAGCCGTCCCAGAAAACGACCGACGTTTCCCTGCCCAGCCATTGCCGCGCCTTGGCCGGCTCAATACTGGTCAGGCGGCTGTCTGGTGCATCACCAGCCCCTCCAACCCACAGCCCACCATCCAGCTCCAAAGCTGGCAACAGTGCCTGCAACCACTGCATGGCAAGATCACGGGCACCCTCCACCAACACCAACCGCCGCTGCCCGGCAGCCGCAAGTTCGGACTGCAAGGAACGCCAGGCGTCAGCGTCTGGTAAAAGGGTTTCCGTTACTGAGCTCATTAGCTGAGGTCTATACCATGAGATTTCAGATCACCAAGATCGCAATGCTCCAACGCCGCCTGATGGGTTGCACGCAACCGAACCCTTGGGGCCTTGCCCGCTTCAAAGGCTTCATGCCAACGAGCCGCACACAGACACCAGCCGTCTCCGGCTTTCAAGCCCGGAAACCCGAAGGCTGGCACCGGCGTGCTCAAATCGTTACCCCGAGCTTTGGAGAATTCCAAAAACTCATCGGTCATCACCACGCAAACGGTGTGAGAGCCATGATCATCCGGCCCTGTATTGCAGCAGCCATCCCGGTAAAAACCCGTTTCCGGATCCGTGCTGCAGGTTTCCAGCTTTTCACCGAGTACGTTAATTGATTCTTCCATTTGCATATTCGTCTCCTGTAACTGTCGGGGTAAGAAGCAGAGCGGGTCCCTTTCCAAAATCGTGCGGAGCCATGGATGGCGGAGCCGAGCGTACAGGGAGGTATTCACAGCGTATTTTGGAAAGGGACCCGCTCTGCTTCTTTGCACCCAATTAGAACGATGGGTAGAGAATGGTAAACCCACATGTTGCCAGCAATTATGCGGCACAGGTACCCCCACTACCAGTTGGCCAGTACAATAGCACCTATGCCAACAAACACCTCTGAAACCCTCGCCCTGGATCTGCCTGATTTTCTCACCAACGAGCAAAAGGCGATTATTACCGCCGGCTACGAGCACTCGGTGATCACAGCCGTAGCCGGCAGCGGCAAAACCTCCACGCTGGCCTGGCGCATTCGCTATTTGCTGCAGCAAGGACACGACCCTGCACGCATATTGGTGCTTATGTTCAACCGCAGTGCCCGGGTGGATTTTGAGCGCAAGCTTCAAGAGGTGTGTCACCAAAGCGGATTGGCACTGCCTGAAATCCGCACCTATCACGCCATGGGTCTGCGACTGTACAAGCGATTCGTGCGGGAAGGTTACCTGCCGGGGTTCTCCGAAAAAATTCTGACCGAACAGGAAATCAGCTTTCAGGCCTGGCTATTAATACGGAGGCTGGCACCGGAGGATCTGGCAGACGAGATCCGGCGCAACAAGAAAGATTTTGTAGAAACCGCAACCGGATTTATCGACATGGTGAAAACCACCCTGTCCCCCGCCGAAATCGTGTTTGAAGAGCTGGGCTACTCAGAAAAGCACCGGTACCTGATTGATCTGTTTCACAGCTTCGAGCAGTGGCGCAAAGGGCAAAGCCGAATCAGTTTTGCCGATATGCTGTACGAGCCAGTGATGGCCATACACCAGAACCCACCTTTACAGCGGCTGGTGGGCAACAAGATGGATCTGATTCTGGTGGACGAGTACCAGGACACCAACGAGATTCAGCATTTGCTGCTGCGCTACGTGGCAGGTGATCGCGCCCGGGTAACGGTGGTTGGGGATCCGGATCAGACCATTTATGAGTTCCGGGGAGCCAAGCCAGAGTTTATTCTCAAGCGCTTCAGCGATGAGTTCGAAAGCCCGCTGGAACAAACCCTCAGCTACACCTTCCGCTACGGCCACCGGGTGGCTTTGCTGGCCAACCACCTGATATGCCACAACACCGGTCGCAAGGACGTGCTGTGCCACTCCCACCCTTCCACTCCAGCCACGGAGATAGCCCTGCATCGGATGGAGAACGACGCAGATGCCGTACTGCAGATCCTTGGCGAAGAAGCAGAGAGCACCCTGGCCGATACTGCCATTCTGTTCCGGGTCTGGAGCCAGAGCGTGCCCATTGAGCTCAAATTGCTGGCGCGGCAGATTCCCTACCGCATCGATGCCGGCAAAGGCGCGCTCTTCAGCCGCGAAGTTCAGGCCATCACAGCACTGTTGAAAGTGGTTTCCGGAACACTGGAAAAACTGCCGGAAGAAGATCGCCTGGAACTGGCCCGCCAGCTTCTGCGCTTTCCCCATGTTGGCCTTAAAGAGCCGGAACTGGAGCAACTCGCACGCTTTCTCGCGGGGTTCGCCAATGGCTGGCACGAGCGCTTGCTGGCACTGGATTTTGGCGCTCTGGCGCCCATGGCGGCGCGTAAACTGCGCAAGCTGGGCGAGGTACTGGAGCAGTTGCGTGGCTATTCAGGCCCGGCAGCCGGCTTGATTACGGTTTATGCAGAGCACACCGAGTTGTATGAAGGTGTTCGCAGCCTGGCGCTGACCCACGACAGCGCAGAGGAACGCATTGATACCATTCACGGCTTCCGCGAGTACCTGAAAGGCCTGGGCGAGGATGCCAAGGGTGCACTTGCCCACCTCAAAGCCTTGCGGCAACAGGCCAATGAGAAACAGGGCGGCGCAGGGGTTTTGCTCTCCACCATTCATCGCACCAAGGGTTTGGAATGGCAAAGGGTGATCATCCCCGGGTTACAAGAAAAGTACCTGCCCCACAGCCCTCGCCCCCAGGACGACACTCGGGCCATTCTCGAAAGCGAACGGCGGCTGTTGTACGTTGCCATGACCCGCACCCGGCAATCATTGCATCTGATCACCCGGCCAGTGAGCAAACAACCCCATCTGGATGGCGACCAGGGGCCCAGCCGGTTTGTGGAAGAATTCTGTTTTGATCTGGCCAGGGAGTTCGGGAGCTGGCTCGATGAAAGGGTTCCGGATACTCACCATAAACTGAAACTGGAAGCGCCACTGACGCCGGTCAGCTCACGCTATGCCGCGCAAGAAGGCGTCACCCTTGAAGGCGAGGTGCATAACAACACTGGCAACCACGCCCCCCTATGGCACCAGTCGCGCCTTAGTCATTCCATATTTGGCGCAGGTACGGTGGTTGCTGAAGATGAGAGCTCTTTCGAGGTGCATTTCAGTGGCGGTGAAAAAATGCACTTCAGCAAAAAAAGCGCACACCTCTATTTCAGCATCCCACCCTTGTAAACGAGCAGGCAGTGCGGCATGCCAGGCAATCAACACGTACATTTCCTAATGTAACATTAACCATCAATTCTTTGTTTTTTGTAACCCTTTAGCTTAAATTACACATAAGTGTCATGCTAATCACTTATATAGCCCAATTATTCAGCACTCTATTTAATACGATAACCGAACAGGAGGTTCTGCATGAACATCATGCGCCCGATCGCGCTGGCTGCCATTGCCAGCACTTTTGCTGCCCCGGCTTTGGCTGAGCGCACGGAAACGATTTACATCAACCCTTTCGCCGCTTACCAGCTTTTTGACGATGACCGTGACTTGAGCGAGTCCGGTACGTTTGGTGTTGGACTGGAATACCGCTTCAGACCACACTGGGCAGTTGAAGCCATCTATTCACGCGCAGATGCAGACCGTAAATATGTTGCCGGCTCATCGGACTTTGAAGAACTCCGCATAGACGGTATCTACTACTTCGCAACTCCAGATAAAGCCTGGAACCCGTACGTTTCTCTGGGCGCGGGGCATGCCGACTTCGGTGTTGGAGACACTATCGGCTATAACACCTCAGGCACTGGCCATGACGAAACCCGTGTAAACGTGGGCACCGGCTTCCGTTATAACGTAACTGATTCAGTATCCCTGCGTGGCGATCTGCGTGAGTTCCACGGCATTGACGAAAGCACCTTCGATACCCAGGTTTCTCTCGGCATCAGCTTTGCGTTCAACCGCACTGTTGGAAGCGCTCCAGCACCTAAGCGCCCCATGGATTCAGACGGTGACGGCGTACCCGATTCCCGTGATCAGTGCCCCGGCACCCCAGCTGGCGCAACCGTTGACAGCACAGGCTGTGAGCTGGATTCAGATGGCGATGGCGTACCCGACTCTCGTGATGAGTGCCCCAACACCCCGCTCGGTGCAGCGGTAGACAGCCGCGGTTGCGAGCTGGACAGCGATAATGACGGCGTAGTCGACAGCCAGGATCTTTGCCCGAACACGCCTGCCGGCGCTGTAGTGGACGAAACCGGTTGTGAAGGCGTAACCGAAACCATCGAGACCTTTACCATTGAGGTTCAGTTCCCGACGAACAGCTCCGTAATCAGCAGCGCTTACGATGCGGAAATCCGTCGGGTTGCGGACTTCCTGAAGGAAAACCCGGAAACCATCGTGGAAATCGCTGGCCACTCCGATAACACCGGCAAGGCAAGCTACAACCAGTTCCTGTCACAGCGTCGCGCTGAGGCCGTTGCAGGCCGTTTGACTGGCCCTCTGGGAGTCGACCCTGCCAAAGTAAGCGCGAAAGGCTATGGCGAAGAAGAGCCTGTTGCCACTAACGCCACTGCTGCAGGCCGCGCCGAAAACCGTCGTGTTGAAGCGCGTATTCAGGTTCGTCGCTAATTCGGCAACCCTCTGAATGCAAGCAGTTGAAGTCAGTAAAGGCGCCCCCGGGCGCCTTTACTTTTTGGAGGCATCCAACATCAGATTTCTCGGGGTCAGCGCCCGAGGACAAAAATGACCAAGCCGCACACTGTATCCCTGCTCCTCAAGAAAGACCGCGTAATCCAGAACCAGCCACAACTCCAAGGGCCGGCGAAAAACGTGCCGAACAAGCTCATGGCGGTATACCTCACGTTGGCGGCGCTGACCATGCTCCAGCCAAAACTCAAAATCAGTGCTTTCGGGTAAGCAAAGCTGCTTTTTACTGGCAGCCCACTGACAAAAGGCGGGGAAACCTTCTTGAATACGGCCTGGCGGGTATGACGGCACAGGAAGGTATTGATCCACACCGCGCAGCGCTCTCTGAAGCCCGTCAAAACCCAAGCGCCACTGACTGAGCGTTTTCGTTCGCTCCCTCACTCCGGCTGGGGCGGTTACGGTTTCCCTTACGGCCAGACGCAGGTCACTGCGATCAAGCACAAGTTTTGGCTCGTGGGTGGCCGCACCTCTTGAAAGCGGCTTGTAAACACCCTCAATGGTTTTGTGATAGCAACAAGGTGACAGGCTCAGTCGCGGCAGCTCAGCAGCAACACCCCGTTTCAGCAACTGTCTGTGCAGGTCACCACAGGCGTGGAGTGCGGCCCCATGAACATTCTCAGGCACTGCCAGATCCTGCGCCATGACATCCTGACAGGATATTTGAACAGCATCTGCGAAACGACTGGCCAGCCGATTGCCATCGATGACCAGCTCCGGGTTCCATTCAAAAC
Source organism: Marinobacter salexigens (assembly GCF_002806945.1). GTDB lineage: Bacteria > Pseudomonadota > Gammaproteobacteria > Pseudomonadales > Oleiphilaceae > Marinobacter > Marinobacter salexigens. The sequence goes on along the minus strand of NZ_NIHC01000001.1, from coordinate 167,750 downwards.
CTGTCACGTCGTTTTGGCTCTGCGCTGCCAGGGTTCGGGCCAGATGCCCCTTACCACAGCACCAGTCTACAATCGGTTGCTGCAGAGGCTTTAGCGCAGCCGTAAATGCCCCCGCCTGTTCCCGCTTGCGGCCGGGCATATCGGTTGCCCTGGTTTCCGGCAGCGTTGCTGCCAAAACTTCCGAATGATCAGGTGCCAAGTCCGGGCAATCTGTCAGGGCGGCGTACAGGGCCAGTTCAGGTGCATAACGTGAAGCGATGTGTGCGAGCTTTTCAGGCCCTTCAGCCAGCTCGGCACATTCATCGTCGGTGAGCCCTGCCACCCACTGGGCGAGCCGGGGATGGCTTTCAACCCAGGCTGGCCGCCGATCCGTGAAGGGCGCGGGTTGCCAGATGGAGCGGTGTGCTACCAGCCAGTCATTAAGGATTTGCCACCGAGTATAAAAGCACTCGATGGCCGGATGAGCGGTCACTCCTGATAACGCCCCGGGCGAAATGCATCCAGGCAAACCGCCGGCTCTTCACCGTCAATCACCTGTGCAATAACATCTGCACTGGCCGCTGCGAAAGTCCAACCGAAGGTTCCGTGCCCGGTATTCAGGTACAGATTTTGGCGTGGGCCACGGCCAATAATGGCAGGGCCGTCCGGTGTCATGGGGCGGAAGCCGGTCCAGGTTTCTGCCTGGTCCAGATCAGCACAACCGGGATAACGGGATTCAACCGATTTGCGGATGGTGGCTATGCGCGCCTCTGGAATATCACGATTGAAGCCAGCCAACTCCACAAACCCGGTAGCGCGCAAGCGATCCCCCAGGCGCGTGGATACAACCTTGTAGTTGTCATCATGAATTGTTGAAGTGGGCGCTCTGTCAGGGTTTTTCAGAGGCACAGTAATGCTGTAACCCTTGATTGGATAAATCGGCAGTTTCAGGCCCAGAGGCCGCACCAGCTCGGGGGACCAGCAACCGGCACTAACGACGAAGGCATCAGCAGCCAAGGCTTCGGTCTGGCCACGCTCGTTCCGCAGAACCGCCATTTCAACGTTCTGGCTGTTCGCGGTTAATTGCTCTACCTGAACGTTATAGCGAAACTTCACGCCTTTTTCTTCACACGCTTTTGCGAGCTCCCTGGAAAACAGGTGGCAATCACCCGTTCCGTCCGTGTCGTAACTCAGAGCACCATACAGCGGCCCATTTCTTGCCATTCCCGGCTCGGCCTCGTAAACCTGCTCCGGTGTAAGCAACCGTGTGGCTATACCCATCTCGTTCAGCAGGCGGTGTGTGCCACGGTAATCTTCCAGCTCTTCCGGGGTACTGGCAAGATGCAACAACCCGTGGTGCTCACCATCAAACTTCAGGTTCAACTCTTCTTCCAGCTTCAAAAAGCGCTCTCGGGAATGAATACCAAGCCGCAGCATGGCACGCTTGTTAAAACCGAACAGGCCGGGCGACCAGGCATAACGGAGCGTTGAAAGCATGAACTGTATGGCGGCAAGAGAAGGCGGCATCCGAAGCTTGAGAGGGCGATCCTGCTGCACCAGCCAAGGCAATGCCTTGAACACCATGCTCGGGTCTGCCCAAGGGTACACCACACCATAAGAGCGCTGAGCCGCATTGCCCTTACTGGTCTCATTCCCGGCCACGTCGTGGCGTTCAAGAACCGTCACCTGATGCCCGCGACGCTTCAGCTCCCAGGCTGTGGTTACACCCACTACACCGCCACCAATAACAACAACGTGCATCTGCACCTCCAACCTGAATCAAGCCTGAGCAATAACACTCATCTAGGAAAGCCCCTACGCGCCGAAGTAGGCCAATATACGGGCAGCTGATAAACTTGAGTGCTTCAAACACCAGAATAGCAGTTGAACCAACTGCCTGCATTGGAGCCTAGCACCAGTTTATGAGTAAAAAACGTCGCGAGATTCCCGTATTCGACCATCCGATTATTGAAACCCACTGCCATCTGGATTACCTCAAGGACCGCCCCCTGGAGGACATTCTGGAAGAAACGCGGCGGGTGAACATCGAGAGGGTGATTACCATTGCTGTGGCGCCAGGCAACCTGTCGACAGTACGTGAACTCAGTACAACAACTCCCTGGCTTTATGGAACACAGGGCATCCATCCCCATGAGGCGGAAAGCTACAACGATGCCGTAGAGCAGGAAATTCGCACCCACGCTCAGGATGATAAAATTGTTGCGGTTGGCGAAATCGGGCTGGATTATTTTTATGATAATGCAGATCGCGGCATTCAACGCGAAGTGTTCCGGCGCCAGCTTCAGATAGCCTGTGACAGCGACCGCCCGGTGGTTATCCATAGCCGTGATGCAGACGATGATACAATCGCCATCCTCAAAGAGTTTGAACAGACCCTAAAACGCCGTGGCGTAATTCACAGTTTCACCTCCGGCCCGGGGCTTGCCCAATACGCACTGGATCAGGGCTGGAGTCTGGGCTTTAATGGAATCACCACATTCAACAAGGCAGAAAACGTGCGGGATATTGTTCGTATGTCTCCCATCAGCCAGATCCTTCTGGAGACTGACGCGCCGTTCCTCACGCCGGTGCCCTATCGTGGCCGTGAGAATGCGCCTTTCTACCTACCGTTCGTTGCTGAAAAAATTGCCGAAGTGAAAGGCCTGCCTCTGGAGGAAGTGATTATCCAGACTTACAAGAACAGCCTGAGAACGTTTTTCCCGGAACCATGATAAAGCGCATCCCCGTTTCTGCATTGAAAGTCGGTATGTACATTACCGACCTCAACAACGATTGGATTCCCCACAACACTCAGCGCCGCCGGGGTGTCATCAAGCGCGAGCAAACCATCGAAAAAATCCGCAAGATGGGCGTGCAGTTTGTTTATATCGATGTGAAAAAGGGTAAGGACAGCCAGGATTCAGAAACCGCGGCCGAAGTAGATGCGCGTAATGAAACAGAGCTGCAAAAAACAGGTGAGCAGAAACCGGGCGTTAGGCCGCGGGTGCCTCTTTCTGAGGAGATGGTAAATGCCCTGGGCGTTCACACTGAAGCGCAAGAACTCGTCAACAGCTTCATGAATAGCGCGAAACTGGGCGCGCCTGTCGATGTAGCACCAATCCACAAGCTTGCAGACGAACTGCAAAACTCCGTAACGCGGAACGCCAACGCACTGGGGTGTCTGGGGCGAATCCGCGAAAAAGACAACTACCTGCTTGAGCACTCGGTTAATCTGAGCGTACTCATGACCATTTTCGGACAGTATCGAAAGCTCTCTGCAGACGTGATGCATCAAATTGTTGTGGGCGCCCTGCTTCATGACCTCGGTAAAGTTCTAACACCCGATGATGTACTGCACAAGCCAGGCCGACTTACGCCTGAGGAATATGAAGTCATGAAACTTCATGCCCGGCATTCCCGTGACATTTTGTCTGCAACTGACGGTATTGGCGAGCTTACCGTGATCACCGCAGCGCAGCACCACGAGCGCATGGACGGCCATGGTTACCCGGAGGGCCTGAAGGGCGATCAAATATCAATTTACGGGCGCATGGTGGCCATTGCAGATGTGTATGATGCCATTACCGCTGATCGCGTTTACCACAAGGGCATGACGCCCACACAGGGTCTGAAGAAGCTTCTGGAGTGGAGCGGCGACCACCTGGACCCGGCTCTGGTAAGGCAGTTCATCCGCTGCCTTGGCTTATATCCGGTGGGGTCACTTGTTCTGTTGGATAGTGGCCGGCTTGGCGTTGTGGTCGAGACTAATGAGGGCGATCAGCGGCTGCCGGTAGTTCGGGTGATGTACCACACCAAATTCCGGATGCCGATTACGGTGACAACCATTGACCTATCGAAAGCCGGAAACCAGGATCGCATACTGCGTGCGGTTGACCCCCAGCAATACAGAATTGATGTCCGAAAGTTTCTTAGCTGAATCATAGCTGCTTTGCCGCTTTATCCGACCTGGCCAAACGACAGAAAAACACCCATCAGAACCGGCGACAGGAATGATAATAAAAAGCCTGAAGCTATCGCGACCGGAACACAACTCAGCCCACCGTTACTGCGGATCACCGGCAAGGTGAAATCCATGGAAGTGGCTCCGCCGTAGCCGATGGCCATGGCTGGCCGGCTGCCAATCACCAGAGGAATGATCGCCAAAGCGATGATTTCCCGCAGTACATCGTTCATGAATGCCACACCGCCCCATGCCGGCCCAAGCGCATCGCCAATCACAATGCCGGATAGTGAATACCAGCCAAACCCAGAGGCCAGAGCAAGCACATCGTGCCACGGCAACCCCAGAACGGGTATCAAAAGGACGCCCGCCAGCAGCGAACTAAGCACGAGCATCAGGGCGATGCCCAAGCCCTGAGTGTTCATCAGCAGTTTTCGCAGGGAAAGCCCGGCATTGCGCAATTGTAAACCAATAAGGAACAACAACAGCATCAGGGACCAGGTTGCCAACTGCTCCGCTTGCGGCAGTGGCGGCAACAGGAAGTAGCCTGCAAGCATTCCCAGCAGCACCGCCAGTAATGGCTTCAGCGCTGCCATGAACAGCCGCACATAGCCCGTGCTTCCGGCGGTTTCTTCCCGATGCTCTGGCGTCATGGGCCGCCAGCGGTGAAACAGCCACAACCCTGCCATATTCGCCACAAACAAAGCCACCACCAGGGCTGACATTTGGCTCGCCATGGTGCCAAGCTGGTCCGTCAGCCCCTCAATCTGGCCCAAACCCAGGCCCAGCAAGGCCAAAATGAAGTACACCAGAGCCTCCACCGTGTAATGAATAACGGTCATTAAACGGCGGTTTTCAAGGGACAGGGCAAAACCAAGAAACAGCGGGGCAAGAATCAGCAGGGCGCCGGTAAGCATTAATGCACCACGGGATCAGTAGGCTCGGAGCGATCCTGAACCAGCACCCAGGGCGCCACAACGACAGCCCAAAGTGCAGCATCGCGCTCGTACCAGGAGCGGGCCAGATCAGGCGACACATCTCCTACTTTGCCTGTAGCCAGCCATTGCTCAAAGAGCGCGCGGTTATCTGCGGTGAGCTCAGAAGCCACATCCAGCAAATCCAGAGCCTGGTCAACACGCACAACCTGCCCCCGGGCATAGTAGGTTTGCAGCTCGTGCCAGCGTATGCGGGAGGTTTCCAGATTAAGCCTGGCTTTGGTTTCATCGTGATTTCGGGAAGACGACATAACAGCCTTTTGCAGTTGCGACAGTGTAAACCGGCAAGAGCTTAACCGATTGCACGGGCCTCGTTCCAGATTTCCCTGATCTGATCAGCCAACGTAAGCGGGTCAAAGGGTTTGGGAATGACACCGGCTGCGCCCAGAGCCAGATAGCTCCGAACCTCGTCGCTCTGAACCTTGGCAGTTATAAAAACCGCCGGCGTTTCGGCATACTCTGGCAGGCTGCGGATTGCCTTCAGGGTCTCAGGGCCATCCATCCCCGGCATCATCACATCAAGAATTATCAGCTGCGGTCTGGAATCAACAATCTGCTCTAGCGCCTGTTGCCCTGACTCACAGGCGATCAGCTCAAACCCACCAATGGCTTCAAGTGCCAACTCAGCAACCGATCGAATATCTGGCTCATCCTCAACCATCATAATTCGTTTCAGGCTCTCAGTTGGCATCGCGGCTTTCCTCCTTATGCTCAACCCCCAGCCGTCTCAACAGAATGAGACACTCAGGATCATCTGCCTGCCCAACCGCCAGCAACGCCGCTGCTCGCATCACCAGTTTGGATTGACTGACATTGCCCCTGCTTACAAAGTAAACAGCTCCAATCAACTCCCTGAGATCGAGCGGCAAGCGCCACTGTACCTTGATTCGATTGCCCAGCTTTTCTGCCCAATAGGCTAAAGCAGAATCAATCTGCTCAATCTCCGGTTGCTCACCACTTTCATCGCACTGGTTTTGCAGTACTTTCAAAGCAGCCAACTCTCCTGCTCGACTCAGCAGGCCTGCAGTAAAGTAAGGCGCTGGGGCGTCGCCAACTTTCTGAGCCAGCTCGCTGGCCGCCTCCGCAACCCGCAACGCCTGCTCCTGCTCCAACTGCGCTCGCTCCGCCAGGCGGTGACAGGAAAGCTTACCTGCAATATCCAGCGATAACGCCAGGGCCTGGTTCAGTGCCATGGCAATACCAATCGTACTAATCGCCTCTCTCAGAGTTTTTACCGATGTGCCAGAACGGCGAAAAGAAGCGCTGTTCGCCACATCCAGCATCTTGGCACTCAAGGCTGGATCCGTTTTCCAATGTTTTGCAAGCGCGACAGCGTCCAGTTCATCACGTTTTTCAAATAACTCCAGTACGGCGGCAGTATCAATCTGGCCCGGCAACTGAATCGCGGAATTGCAGGCCGCCTCCATTTTTTCATCCAGTGTACTGGAGGCTCCATCAAGATCGATTGATGCAGGCAACAGTTCTGTTAGCCTCTGGTGCAACATGTCTACCTGAAACGGCTTGCTGACATATCCGTTGATACCCAAATGGGCGGCCGCCAGAATAGAATCGCGATCTGCCCGGCCACTGATCATAAGTACAGGCACATCGCGGCTTGTTTGCCGCACCGCGCGAATCAGCTCAAGCCCTGAGCCATCCGGTAGATTCCAGTCAGCAATAACCAGATCCGCCGGCTGCTCCTGCCAGTTGCTGATTGCGGACTGCACCAAAGTAAAAAGCCGGATTACAGCGCCCGAATAAACCCCTGCTACTATCGTCTCAAGAAGGTCGCCAACCAGCTCATCGTCTTCGAGAATCAACACATGCATCACGACGCTCTCAGCTCTCATCAAGAATCAAAATAGTCTTCCCTGGCGACAGTAACACCATTGCGCCCTGCACGCTTACGCTCATAAAGTGCCCGGTCGGCAGCATCTATAGCATGCTCGCCAGTCTCGTAGGCATTCAGCGTGGCAACGCCTGCGCTAAAGGTTACCGAAAACTCCTCGTTGCGAGCATTGAACACCAAACGGGCGAAATCCTTGTTCAGCGTTTCAAGCACCTCAACGGCCTTTTCCAGTGAGCACTCAGGCAGCACGACGAGAAATTCCTCGCCACCATAACGACCTATAATGTCCGTGTTGCGCAACCGGTGACGCAGCAGGTTGGATAATGCCTTGATCACCATGTCACCAACCCCATGACCATAAGAATCATTAACCTGCTTGAAGTGATCCAGATCCAGCATGGCTACAACCGAGCTATGCCCGCTACGAGCACAGCGTGCGTGCTCCCGGTTAAGTTCTGTTTTAGCCAAAGCGTGCTTCAAAAGGCCAGTGAGACTGTCTAGTGAAACCAGCTTGTCGAGCTGTCGGGCACGGTAACAGCGGATTCTTGCGGTGCGCAGAAGAAACTCGTCGGACACAGGTTTGGTAACGAAATCATCGCCCCCGCGAGCCAAAACATCCAGCTGCAGATCGCGGTCTGCTTCTGATGAAAAGAAAATAATGGGAAGACTGAGCCACTCGGCCTGAAAACGAAGCATTCGAGCCAGTACCGGGCCATCGAACCGCCCCATTTGCACGTCCATCAGCAGTATATCGGGCCTGAAGTCTGCCAGCTCTGATAACAGGCGCGAGGGATCATCAAACGCTCGCACTTGCATGCCGCCACTAGTCAGCACAACCCGGTAGTGTTCAAGCAGCTCTCTATCGTCATCAACAATCATCACCCGGCCGGTGAGGGTTGCCAAACCCTCTGCCAGGAGCTGTTCCACCCGATCTGCAAGTGCCGGTATATCCCGGGGCTCATCAATACAGGCATCAACATTCAACCGGGCTAACCGGTATCGGGTTTCAAAATCATGATCGCCGCTAAAACAAATTGTGGGCAACTTGTGCAATCTGGACAGCCAGCTCGCGCTCTCATCCTGCAACAAGGTATCCCGTACCATCACCAGATCGATATCATTAACACTGGCTGGCCACTGTTCACCACTACTGAGACTGCGAACCTCATAGCCATAGAGTGCCAAACCCTGAGCCACCATGTCGCGGTGGCGCTTGTCCGGATCCACGACCAATAATACAAACCGATTCCCAAGCTCTACTTTCGCCGGCTTGTGCCATTCCGTAGATACGGGGTCGGCCACATCCAAAAAAGCACCTAGATTAACAATGCCATCTTTAAAATCACCGTCCAGCAATTGCTTCAATTGCTGCTGAACTTGCTCGCTGTCAGCTCCCTCAACTATCTGATCTGCCATAGGTTTGATGGCAAGCTCAAGCTTTCGAGCCTGTTCCCCGAGTTGAGAAAACCCCAAAGTACCAGCTGACCCCGCTAGCCTGTGCAACAACTGATAGGCAACAACCAGCTCTCCAAGCGCTTCAGAGCGTTGGGACGCGCTAAAAACACCATTTACCAGACTTTCGAGCTCACCTATCGTTTTATCCCGAAAGCGGTTGCGAAGAATCTCGAGTTTTTTCTGCACCTCAATCGAAGGACTTACAGGCATATGGGCTCTTGATAATTATCGCGCGTAAACGCTGTGAATTCTGGTTCATTTACGGTTCAATCAAAGCAAGTTTTACAGCAAATTGCCAGACAGGAGCACACTTTGAATCATTTATCTTTGGGCACGCGCCTGGCCATCATTGTATTAATAGGCTGCCTGGCAACCGTGGGCTCTGTTATTTACGCGGCCTACTCTGCTCTGCTGGAGGATTTCGCAACGAATTTGTCAGCTCAGCAGGAAAATGAAACAGCTTATATTTCCAAGCTGGTTAGCCAGGACCTGGGGTTCCGAACCAGAGTGCTGGCTCAGTCTGCGTCCATGCTGGGCAGCGACGGACAATTACTACCTCCCGATCAGTTAACAAGCATTCTAAAAAGGCAGCACGGCCTGGCAGAGCTGTTCTCCCACAGCCTGACTGTTCTAACCCCGGAGGCTCTGCTGATTGCCGAGAATATCTATGTTCCTGGGCGTGTAGGTACTCATTATGCTGACCGTCCACACTGGGAGAAAGCCATTGCAACCCAGCAATCCGTCATTAGCCGCCCCCTGATTGGGCGGGCAACGGGCATCCCGCTGATGGTGTTTATTGCTCCTATCAAGGGCGATAACGGAGAGCTACTTGGTTTCCTTTGCGGCACCCTGGAAATGGACGAGTCGCTACTGATACCAGATAGTGTGCGAAGAGATGCCACTGAGGATGCCATTTTTCTGGTGGTCGACTCGAGCAACTTCCTGTTTATCGCGGGCAGCCCGAGTGGCAACGCCATTGAGGAGCTTCCCAACCCGGGAGAAAGCTTGTTGATTGATGCTGCGCTGTCAGGTGTCCGGTTTGGTGAAGTTGCAACAAATGCCGGAGAGACACTGATCTATGCGACCAGCCATCTGCACCGCCTTGGCTGGCTATTTATCCGAGCCGTACCTAAATCCCTTGCTACAGCACCTGCCAAACAGGCCTTCAGCCGGTTTTTCCTCATCAGCGCAGGGGCGACTCTCGGCATATTACTAATGACATACATAGCTCTGCGCTCAACAGCAGCATCTCTCACACAGATGACCCACCGCATACGCTCAATGATCCAAAAACCTGAATCGTCTCGTCGCCTGAGAGAGCAAGGCGCGCCAGAGGTGAGAGATCTGGCGCAAGCATTCAATCAGCTAATGGATGAGCGGGATGCTAATAACCGGCTAAAAGACAACTTCGTTTCCAACGTCAGTCACGAACTGCGAACCCCTTTAACGTCCATGAACGGTGCCTTGCGCTTACTTCAGTCGGGCACTGCAGGTGAGCTGCCAGAGCGCGCAAAGGAGATGACAACGCTAGCCTTGCGCAACGGCGACCGCCTGCAACTGCTTATCGCTGACATGCTGGATTTTAATAAGCTTTCCAGCGGAAAAATGCGGGTGAATTTTCAGCCAGAGAACTTGCAGGCACTGTTTGCAGATACTGTAAGTGGCAACAAAACCACGGCCCGGGAGCTCGGCGTTAGCCTGACCGCTTCAGCCGCACCCGAAATCTCCCTATATACCGACGGTCATAGGCTGCGGCAAATTCTGGACAATTTCGTCAGCAATGCCATCAAATTTTCACCCAAAGGCGGTTTAGTCACAATCCATGCTGAACAAGTCAGCTCAAACAAGCTGCGAATCACCGTAAGCGATCAAGGCAAAGGCGTTCCCAAGGGATTCGAGCGGCAGATTTTCGACCGTTTCGCCCAAGCTGAAGAAGGCACTACCCGTGCAACTAATGGCGCGGGCTTGGGTCTTGCAATAAGCCGCCAGATTGCCGAACTTTTGAAGGGTTCTATTGGTTTCTACAACAAGGGTGGAGCTCATTTTTGGGTTGAGCTACCTTTGGACACTGCAAACATAGCGGAGGCGCCAGCAACATGAGGGAGCCCGACGTTCCTGCCAATGAAGGAGAGCGGCAAGCCGCACTGGATCAACTTCGGATTCTTGATACTCCTCCTGAAGAGCGCTTTGACCGCCTAACCCGAATGGCTGCAAGGCTTTTAGATGCTCCCATTGCGGTAATTTCGTTAATCGACCGCGATCGCCAGTGGTTCAAATCCTGCATTGGCTTGGATATGAACCAAACACCTCGGAGCCTTTCTTTCTGCGGTCACGCTATTCTAGACTCACACACCCTGGTGGTTGAGGACACCCTCAACGACGAACGCTTCCACAACAACCCGGTTGTACTCAACGGCCCTAAAATCCGCTTTTATGCCGGCAAGCCTATTCTTAGTGGCGATGGTCATGCCCTCGGCACTTTGTGTGTGCTCGATCACAAGCCACGCAAACTGAACGATGATGACCTGCAATGCCTGGAAGATATCGCCGCTTGTGTTGAGGAACAGATCAGCGCCCGCGCGCTGGCCATTCAATACCGGGACCAAGAACTGCAAAGCAAAAATGAATCTGTGATCATGCTCAAGCAGCTTGTGGATCTGGTGCCCGGGGGTCTCTACCAGTTCCGGCTTTTCCCCGATGGGCGCATGACTTTTCCTTTCAGCAGCAAGGGTATTGAGCACACATTTGGTATCACTCAAACACAGGCTCAGGATGATGCCGCATTGCTTTTCGCGATGATTGAGCCTGAGGATTATCCGGCAGTAGTGAACAGCATCAAGGAATCCTCGCAGCACCTGAGTACTTGGAATATCCAGTTTCGAATCCGCCTGCCAGAGGACAGTGTTCGCTGGATTGAAGGCCACTCCACTCCTCAGAAGTTGTCTGATGGTAGCATCATCTGGCACGGCTTCCTGGAAGATATTGATGATAAGAAGCGGGCACTTGTGGCTCTGGAGGAAAGTGAGCAGCATCTTCGCCGCCTGTTTGAACTGGCCCCAAGCGGTATCATCCTTGCTGACTACCGCACCGGAGAAATCATTGACGTAAACAACTCGATGCTAAAATCTACGGGTTATAAAAAGGAAGAATTTCTCAAACTTGGTTATCGCCAACTTCTCTCCCCAGAGCACAAATCCTTGCACGCAGAGATTGTTCCGCAACTGCAACAAACGGGGCACTTCGGGCCCATAGAGCGAGAAATAGTAGGCCGCAACGGGAGCAGCTATCCGGCAATTATTCACGCCATGCTGATACGCGACTCCTCCGGACGGAAACTGCTTTGGGTTCTGCTCGACGATATTTCGGAGCGTAAAAAAATTGAAAGCATGAAGAATCAGTTTGTATCAACTGTTAGCCATGAGCTGCGAACCCCGCTCACTTCAATCACTGGTGCCATCGGCCTTTTGTCTGGAGGGGCTGCCGGTGAACTGCCTCAGAAAGCGCAAGATATGATGGCCATTGCAGAGCGCAATGCCAAACAACTGGCAAGACTAATCGACGACCTTCTGGATATCGAAAAACTGGTTGCTGGCAAGTTGGCCATCAGCTTGCAGCGCCAGGCTCTATTACCTCTGCTCGAGCAAGCTGTTAGCGAAAACCAGGCCTATGGCGCTCAAAGAGAAATCACACTCCATCTTGAACCGGATATCCCAACGGCCGACATATTTGTAGATTGCCAACGACTGCTGCAAGGGCTAGGCAACCTTATTTCCAATGCCATTAAGTTCTCACCTGATAAAGGGCACGTTTATGTGTCTGCAAAACTGGAAGTTTCCGAAAGGGGCTCAAGGGTCACTATTACTGTGCAGGACAGTGGTACAGGTGTCCCTGAAGCCTTCAGGAATCAGATCTTTCAGCGCTTTGCCCAAGCAGACAGCTCCGACACCCGCAGTAAGGGCGGCACAGGCCTTGGACTGGCCATCACACGGGAACTGATTTCCGTGATGGGTGGCGAAGTTGGCTTTGAATCTTTGCCCAACCAGGGCGCCACTTTCTGGATACGCCTGCCGGTGGCTGGCAATCATGAGCCATAAAAAAACCGGCAGCCCAAAAGGGCTGCCGGTTTTAGCTCTGAACCTGTGAATCAGTTAACTCAGGCAGATTTGAGCATTTCACGCACCACATAGTGCAATATGCCACCGTGGTGGAAGTACACCGCCTCGTTTGCAGTATCAATCCGCGATTTCAGATCGCAGGTTGCTGTAGAGCCGTCCTTGTAGGTGACCGTCATGGTCAGGGTTTGGCCCGGCGTTATCTCGCCAGACAAACCGCTGATGCTGATGGTTTCTTCTCCGGTCAGCTTGAGCGTCTTACGATCAGTACCTTCAGGGAACTGTAAAGGCATTACACCCATTCCAATCAGGTTGGAACGGTGAATCCGCTCATAGGATTCAGCCACCACTGCACGAACGCCCAACAACCGGGTCCCTTTCGCTGCCCAGTCGCGACTTGAGCCAGTTCCGTATTCCTTACCGGCAATCACAACCAGCGGTGTTCCCTGCTCCTGGTACTTCATTGCTGCGTCATACACCGCCATTTGTTCCCCAGTGGGTACAAACTTGGTGAAGCCACCTTCAACGTCATCCAGCATTTCATTGCGGATACGCACGTTGGCAAAAGTACCCCGCATCATCACTTCATGGTTACCGCGGCGGGAACCGTATGAGTTGAAGTTTTGCGGCTCCACCCCGTGCTCCAGCAAGTACTTACCTGCAGGGCTGTCGGCACTGAAGGAACCCGCAGGCGATATGTGGTCCGTTGTTACGGAGTCACCCAACAAGGCCAGAATATTCGCATCAACAATATTCTCAACCGGATCAGGCTCTGGCCCCATGCCTTCGAAGAAGGGGGGATGCTGGATATAAGTGGAATCGTCAGACCAGGTGTACACCTTGGTTTCAGGCACTTCGATTGCCTGCCACGTAGCGTCGCCGTCGAACACAGCTGCGTATTCGGTGCGGAACATGTCTGTTTTGACCTTTTCCACAGCCTCAGCAACTTCCTGCTGACTTGGCCACAGGTCCTTCAGATACACCGGATTGCCATCCTGGTCTTTACCCAGCGGGTCTGTTTGCAGGTTCAAGCGCACGTTTCCAGCCAGTGCATAGGCGACTACCAAGGGCGGTGACGCCAGCCAGTTGGTTTTAACCAACGGATGTATGCGGCCTTCAAAGTTGCGGTTACCGGACAACACCGATGCCACAGTGATGTCGCCATCCGTAATGGCTTTTTCCACTGAATCCGGCAGCGGGCCCGAGTTACCAATACAGGTTGTACAACCGTAACCCACCAGATCAAAGCCCAGTTTGTTCAGATCGTCCTGGAAGCCGCCTGCGGCCAGATACTCAGTGACCACTTTGGAGCCTGGTGCCAGCGAGGTTTTTACCCAAGGCTTGGTTTTCAGGCCTTTTTCTACCGCTTTCCGAGCCACCAGACCAGCCGCCATCATCACACTGGGGTTAGAGGTGTTGGTACAGGAGGTTATTGCCGCAATCACTACCGCGCCTGGGTCGAGGCGAGTGTCCTGTCCGTTCAGGGTGATTTCGCGGCTGCAGGGGTGGTGATAACTATCATCAACGCCCACGGCAGTTTGTCCACCTTCCGACTTAAGCTCCATTTCACGCTTTTCAGTCGCTTCCGGGCCTTCCGGGCCACCTTCAGAGGTTGCCATCAACAGCTCGAAGGCCGCCTTCATGTTTTTCAGCGCAACTCGATCCTGTGGACGCTTTGGCCCAGCCATGCTGGCCTCCACATCGCCCATATCAAGCTCCAGCGTGGCCGTGTAGATCGGTTCGTGGCCTGGCTCACGCCACAACCCCTGTGCTTTGGCATAGGCTTCAACCAACTCAATCTGCTGGTCGTCACGTCCTGTCAGGCGCAGGTACTTGAGGGTTTGCTCATCCACCGGGAAGAAGCCACAGGTTGCGCCGTATTCCGGAGACATGTTGGCAATGGTGGCACGGTCTGCCACTGGCATGTCTTTAAGGCCATCGCCATAGAATTCTACAAATTTACCAACCACGCCTTTCTTGCGCAGCATTTCAGTAACGGTAAGAACCAGATCCGTAGCGGTAATGCCTTCGCGCAATTTACCGGAAATCTTGAAGCCCACCACTTCCGGAATCAGCATGGATACTGGCTGCCCAAGCATGGCGGCCTCTGCTTCGATACCACCAACACCCCAGCCTAGAATGCCAAGGCCATTAATCATGGTGGTGTGGGAATCTGTACCCACCAAGGTATCGGGATAGGCGATGGTTTTATCGCCCTGCTCTTTGTGCCACACGGTTTTACCCAGGTACTCGAGGTTTACCTGGTGGCAGATACCGGTTCCAGGTGGAACTACACGGAAGTTATCAAAAGCTTGCTGGCCCCAGCGCAAGAATTCGTAGCGCTCCTGGTTACGCTCCATCTCGATTTCAACGTTTCGACCAAAAGCAGTCGCCGTGCCAAACTCATCAACCATCACCGAGTGGTCAATAACAAGGTCCACAGGCGACAGAGGGTTGATCAGAGCAGGATCGCCACCGGCCTTTTTAACGGCCTCTCGCATGGCTGCAAGGTCGACAACACCAGGTACACCGGTAAAGTCCTGCATCAGCACCCTGGCCGGGCGGAACTGGATTTCGGTGTCTGAGCGCTTGTCTTTCAGCCACTGCACCATGGCATCTACGTGGCTTTGGTCCACAGTAACGCCATCTTCGTTGCGCAGCAGGTTTTCAAGGAGCACTTTCAGTGAAAAGGGAAGTCGGTTTATATCACCGAGGGTTTCTGCCGCTTTGGGCAGACTGTAGTAATGGAACGTTTTACCGCCCGCACTCAAGCTACTGAGTGTACTCAGGCTATCTTTTCCAAGGCTGTTATTCGACATGATTGTGCCTCCGTTCTTCGTCGTGATCCGAGCACTTTTACAACTGGCGCTGCGACCTCAGACAAGCAGGCTGGCGCAAAAGTCAGGGAATGTGAAGTCATATACAACTATTGCATCGAATAATTATAGTTCAAGGTCGCGCCCATGAATGTTCAGTATTCAGGGGGATGATTGCCAAACTACAAAACTTAAACAAAATTCGATTTGCGGGCTCACCACTCAGGGTTAAGGTAGGCTTTTCCTATACACATGCAGCCCCCTGAAGGTATCCCGCTTGCTGGAGCTTGATAATTTTTTCGTGCTCAATCCTGCAGCCGATAAACTGGTGTCGGGCCAATATGATACTGGCCTGGTAACGCTATCGCTGGCCATTGCCATTGGCGCTTCCTATCTGGCACTCACTCTGGCGGCTGCGGCTCGGCGCAGCGCAGCTGTGTACCTGCAGCGCCTGCATTTGATCAGTGGCTCTGCATCCCTTGGTTTCGGCATCTGGTCCATGCACTTTATTGGCATGCTGGCGTTCGAGATGCCCACTCATGTTCACTATCACCCCTGGATCACCGCCTTATCGGCTGCTCCCAGCCTGTTTGCGTCATGGGTAGCTCTCAGCTTGCTTGCCCGCCACGATCTGAATCCTGCACGGCTAATTGGCGGAGGCGTGATCGTTGGAGCCGGAATTGGCGCCATGCACTATCTGGGCATGGCGGCGATGGAGATCGGACCAGCGCTTAGGTACGACCCACTGCTGTTTGTGCTTTCTATTGCGGTTGCGGTGCTACTAGGTACTCTAGCCCTGTGGATCAGCTTCGGTTTGCGGCGCAGTACTCGCGTACGCGGATACAAACGCCGACTTCTAGCCGGCGCTGTAATGGGGCTTGCCATCGCAAGCATGCACTACACGGCCATGGAAGCCGCTCGCTTTATCGGCCAGCCGGATCCGAACTTCCTGCCCGGCAGCAACCGCCATACCGCGCTTGCTCTTACTATCGCCTTCGTTACGGTGAGCCTTAGCTTACTGGCTGCCAGCGTAAACGCCGTGGCGCGCTACTGGGCACTAATGAGGCGCAGCCAGGAAGCTAAAAGTGAAATCCAGGCCATTCTGAATGCAGCGGTAGATGGCATCGTAAAGATTTCCGATCGCGGGATTGTGATGTCGTTCAGCGAATCTGCCGAGAGGATTTTAGGTTACCGGGCAGATGAGGTTATCGGTAAAAACGTAAACATGCTAATGCCTAATCCTCACAGGGATGCCCACGACAGTTACCTGAAAAACTACCGGCGTACCGGTGTGCGAAAAATCATCGGTTCCAACCGGGAAGTATGGGCTCTTCACAAGGACGGCCATCAGGTTCCAGTTCTCCTCGCCATAGGCGAATCCCGGCTGGGCGGCATAAGCACCTTTGTGGGCTTCTTAACGGACATTTCCGAACGCCACAAAATGGAAACCGAACTGCGACAAGCCAAGGAGCAAGCTGAACAGGCTGCCGCTGCCAAAAGCGCCTTCCTGGCCAACATGAGCCACGAAATACGCACCCCGATGAACGCCATTATTGGTTTTACCGACCAGGTACTGGATACACCTCTTGAAGAAACTCAGGCGCGGCACCTGGGCGTCGTGAAAACATCGGCCAGGTCATTGCTGAGCCTGCTGAACGACATTCTGGACTCCGCCAAGCTGGATGGCGGGCATATTGACGTTGAATCCCGGGATTTCAATTTCCGTCACCTGTGTGAACAGGTCATCGCTACCCAGTCGCTAATCGCCAATCGCAAAGGCCTTTACCTGAACCTGGATTTTCAGGCGGGCGACTATTTCAAGGGCGACCCCCTGCGAGTTCAGCAAGTCATACTGAATCTGTTAAGCAACGCTGTTAAGTTCACACAAACTGGAGGGGTCACCCTGCGGGTCCAGCACCCAGAGCCACAACAAGCGGTCATTCTGGTGGAAGATACCGGCATCGGCATTTCCGCCGACCGCCTTGATAAAATCTTTGAGCCTTTTACCCAAGCCGATTCCAGTATGACCCGTCGTTTCGGAGGCACCGGTCTGGGTACCACCATAGCCAGACAACTAGCCGAGCTCATGGGTGGGGAGATTACTGTAACCAGCACGCCTGGCGAGGGCTCCACCTTCAAGGTTACCCTGGCGATCTCTGAAGGTAAGCCGGTGGATGATGACTTGCATTCCGAGCAGGAAGCGACCTTGCCACAGCTGCGGATTCTGGTGGCCGATGACGTACCGCAAAACCTCGAACTTCTGTCCACGCTGCTGACTCAGCGCAACCATCAGGTTAGCATTGCCAATAACGGTCAACAGGCTCTGGACCTCTATCGCCGTGTAGCCTTTGACCTGATTCTGATGGATGTACAAATGCCTGAAATGAATGGGCATGAAGCCACCCGCGCTATCCGCCAGCACGAAACCACCGAGCAAAAACGCTACACCCCGGTAATTGCCCTGACGGCCAGCGTGCAGGAGTCTGACCGCCGAGAGGCCTCGAAAGCAGGTATGGACGGCTTCGCAACCAAGCCCATAAACATGCCCCAACTAACTCGCGAAATAGCCATCGTTTTAGGCCTTGGTAGCACCGACCCAGCTGAAACAACAAATAAAAACATGCCCTCAGTCATTGACCAAGCTACGGTGCAGCACCTGTGGCCAAACGCCGCCAAGCATCTGGGCGCTGCTGCCAGTTTCCTGGCAGACCCCCTAAGCCAACCCAGCGCACTTCGCAGCCAGACATGTGATCAGGCAACTGCCGCCCACAGGCTGAGAGGCATTGCCGGCAATCTTGGGTTCAACCAACTCACCTCCGTGTTCGCGGAGTTGGAAACCCTACTCAAAACGGGGAGCCCGGTTCCTGAATCTTTTTGGGAAAACCTGCAGTTACGCTTTGACACTGCCACTAACTGGCTCAAACAGCAGCCTGCCCTGCCTGAAGTGGTAGCGGAAACAACGGTGACAGCCTTGGATGCTCGGTTGCTGAATCATGTGATCGAATGCCTGAGTCACGGCGAGTTGCCCGACGACGATATCAAGAACCTCAAGCCAGGCCTTCCTGCTGACTGCTCGAAAGCTATGGACCTGATGCTGGATGAGTTCGAGCCGGAAAAAGCCGCAGAAATATTGATCAGCTTTCGAAAAACCCTGGAGGTCTCCTGATGTTGAGTGACACCAAGACTCTCTTATTAGTTGATGACGAGCCGGCAAACCTTCAGGTACTCCGCAATATACTGTCAGACCAGTATCGCTTGCTGTTCGCCAAAGACGGTGAGCGCGCGCTGGAGTTGGCGAGGAGTGAAAAGCCTAATCTGATTCTTCTGGATGTCATGATGCCAGGCATGTCTGGCTACACGGTGTGTGAAAACCTCAAGGCCGAAAGCCGGACCAGCGGCGTCCCGGTTATCTTTGTTACCGCCCTCTCCGGCCCTGACGACGAAAACCGAGGCTTTGAACTTGGCGCCGTTGATTACATCACCAAACCTGTAAACGCCGCCATTGTCCGCGCCCGCGTCAAGACCCACTTGTCGTTGGTGCGCATGGACGAGCTGGTAAACACCCGCTTGTCAGTAGTGCAGCGCCTGGGCCGCGCAGCCGAATACAAAGACAACGAAACGGGCATGCACGTTATACGCATGAGCCACTTCTCCCGGCTGATCGCCCTGGAAGCCGGTTTCGGTGAAATATGGTCTGATACCTTATTAAACGCTGCGCCAATGCACGATGTAGGTAAAATCGGCATTCCCGATGCCATTCTTCAGAAACCCGGAAAGTTGGACCAAGACGAATGGGAGGTAATGCAGACTCACCCTGCAATCGGAGCTGAGATAATAGGCGATGACGGCTCGAGCCTGCTCGACATGGCCCGGGAAGTGGCATTGAATCACCATGAAAAATGGGATGGCAGCGGCTACCCGAAAGGCCTCAAGGGAACCGATATTCCTGTATCCGCCCGGATAGTGGCACTCGCAGACGTCTTCGATGCACTCACCAGCGAGCGCCCATACAAAAGCGCCTGGCCAACAGATAAGGCCACAGGGCTAATCCGCGAGCAAGCCGGTAAGCATTTTGACCCAGACTTGGTGGAGGCATTTTTTCAGTGCCTCCCGGAAGTTTTGGAAATCCGAAAAAAATGGCAGGACGCCTGATATGAAACACGATTGCTACTACCACCCAGGCGACCCTGCCAAATGGCACTGCGGCGAATGTCAGATTCATTTCTGCAGCCGCTGCATGCCCGATGCAGACACTCGCCAGCGCCGGGCACTATGCCCTTCATGCAGTAAAGCCATGCGCTATATGGGCGCTGCCACCGAGGTGGTGCCGTTCTGGAACCGAATCGGGGCTTTTTTCCGTTACCCGTTCCATACCGATCCGCTGATTGTCATTGCAATTTGCACACTGGTGCCCCTTGTTGCTCCCGCTAATCTTGTTGGCATCCTGATCTGGCTGGTACTGGCCTTGGCGCTGTTCAAGTACACCTATGCAGTGATCAATCACACGGCCGAAGGCCATCTGACACCGCCTACAGTATCGATAGCCTTTACCGGTAGCGGGTTCAATATTGTTATTCTCCAGCTACTGGTATTCATTGTGATGGGCGGCCTGGTTGGTGCCGCCGCGATGCTCGGTGGCCCTCTGCTGATGCTGCTGGCACTGGCTTTCGTGGTACTCGCACTGCCCGCCAGCATTATGGTGTTGGCTATGGAGCGCTCCGTTGGCGCAGCCGTAAACCCGATGAACCTGGCGGTGCTGATCTCCCGCATCGGCACCCCCTACTTCCTGCTCTACGGCTACCTTATTTTGCTAACCCTGGCCTCGGGTGTGGCTCAGGATTTTGCCTATAACCATTTCCCCTTCTGGTTTTCACAGCCATTATCCGGTTTTCTGAACAGTACCTTTACGCTGATTCTGTTCAACATGCTTGGGTATCTGTTATTTCAGTATCAGGAAGAACTGGGGTTCGCCTCAGACATTCAGGACGATTCCTCAGATATGGACATGCAGCAACGGGATCGCAGCACCCGCCTGGATGCTGACATTGATATGAACCTGAAGGATGGCAACTACGACCGGGTTCAGGGCATGCTGAAGGAAGCTCTGAAGCGTAATCGGGAGGATCCGCTGCGTATTGGCCAGCTGTACCAGTTATTGGTTGCCCGAAACGATGCCACTGAGCTCTACCAGTATCACCCACGGATTCTCGGTTGGCTGGCCGACCGCAACGACGGCGAGGGCATAGCGTCTGTTGTAAGCATGCTCGATGCAGCTGAACCGGGGTTCAAACTGGACGATCCGGAACTGGCTGTGCGCTGCGCCCGCTGCCTGTATCATCGGGAGCAATACAAACTGGCCTTACGACTACTGCAGGACTTCCACAAGCGCTTTCCGGAAAGCGACGAACTGGCTCCTGCCTACTTGCTGGTTGCCCAAACCCTGGCAAACGGCCTGAATCAGTGGGAGAAAGCGACGGCGTTTCTTACGTTTATTCAGAAGCGCTGCGTGAATCACCCGTTGCATGAGCAGGTGCCGGTGTTTCTGGAGCAGGCTGAGAAGAAAGAACTACTCAAAGGCCCAAAAGCGTCCTTTGCAGTGCCAGATTAGGGAGGGTGCGGGGAGGCCCTTCCAAAACCGTGCGGAGCCATGGATGGCGGAGCCGAGCGTACAGGGAGGTATTCACAGCGTGTTTTGGAAGGGCCTCCCCGCACCCTCCCGGCTACCTCCGAATCTAGCCAGCCTGAAGCAACTGTCGGTAATGCCGCGCTTTCGGCGCCATTTGGAGCTTCTCAAACTCTTCAGCAAGCAATCTGCACGCCTCAGTGGTTAGCAATGGATCATCCGCCCCACGCAAGCGTTCAAAGGCTTTCTCTGCAGCTTTAACGTCATGTTGTTTGAGACTGGCGAACAGCACCCGGTTGTGATCTTCCGCAGCTAGAGGGTGATAGCTCTCACCCTTGCTTAGATACTCCTGCCAAACAGCAATCATCTGCTCAGGCTGTCGACGGCTCAGAGAATCGTTCATCAGTTCGCGGGTAAGAACCTGGTACTCGGGCAAATCCGGGCGCAGCTTAGCGAGGTTGTAAAGGTGCTCAAGCAGGATAGGTCTGTCGGGATAGTTTGCGCGCAAGGCCTCAAACTGGCGTCGAGCCAGGTCGAAATCCATGCGGCCGAGGCTGGCCATGGCTTGGGCATAACCGGTGGTGAAGCGTTCGTCCTGCTCATCTTCTTCCGGCTCAAAAAACTCTTCCCGGACCTGTAGCCAGCTTTTGCCCAGTAGCCATACCAGGCCAGCACCAGCCAACAAACCGCCAGCGTGGGCCATGTAGGCAACACCGGTCGCACCGGCAAACCAGTAATCGTAGATTTCCTTGCCCAGCCACACCGGCAATATGGCTATCGCAGGTGCCCGGAAGTAATTGAAGTACACGCCCAGGAAATAGAAAAAGCGGATTTTCTGCAGCCCGTAAATGGCTACGTACATGCCCATCAGCCCGGAAATGGAACCGGAAGCGCCTACCAAGGGAATGTGGCTGCCCAGTGAAAAAGCGGTAAAAACTACGCCGGATAAAGCACCACAGGCCAGGTAGGCCAACAGGTACCGGCCGGGGCCGAGGGCCTTTTCTACGGTAAAACCGAGGAGGAACAGGAAAAGCAGGTTGCCGATAATGTGCCCCCAGCCGCCGTGCAGGAACTGGTAGGTAATCAGCGTGTATAAAGACAGTTTTGCGGGAATCAGGCCCAACTGCTGGGCGCTCAGGCGCTGTATGTAGCTTTCTTCAATGGTGGTGCGCTGCTCCAGCCAGTGCCTTCGCTCTGCCGGGGCCCAGATCACATCCCTGTTCTGAAGCAGGTACTGATAGAATTCGCGATCCATAAGCAAACTGGCAGAGAGCCAATAGTCTTCACCTTCCTCCCTCAGTTTCTGGAACCTCTGCAACTCAAAAACCCGCTCTTCTTCGCCTTCAAAGCGGATCTTTCGTTGCAGATAATCCTCATAAGCCGGCGCTTCCAGTTGGTGCAGCCCGGAATCCACATAAACGTCCACCGCTTGCTCAAGCTTGCGGCTGTCTCCCCCCTGATAAAACAGGAATACCAGCATACAGGCGAGCATCAATCCAAAGGTCACCCAGGGCGGGCGCTTCCAGTTAATGGCGTTCTCTGCAGGAATAATCAACATGGGCGGTCACAATTCATCATAATCTGTCCCTGAAAAACTGTTTTCTATCATACCAGTGTCTTGTTTCTGCGCTTAAATGATTTTCAGTGAGAAGGTCATGCCGACCATCCGCTAATTACCGTTATTTCTGTCTCGGGTAATAGTGAGCGGGAATAACAAGAAAAACCACAGGTCTGAACCAAGGATACTGCAGATGACTGTACTCGTATTGGACAACCCGGAGTTGATAGCCAAAGCTGCCGTCGCTTCCGGCTTTAATGCAGCTACCCTCATGGCCGAAGGCAAGCGCCCACACCGGATGAGGTTTCATTACGGCTTCAACAAATATGCACTGGACGACTCAGACACGGCAATTGTTCGCCAGCATGCGGCTTATCTGAAGCAGAACCCATGCACCAGTATTCGGATTCATGGCCACTCTGATAATTTCGGCGCCGAAGACTATAACCAGTTTCTGTCTCGACAACGAACAAAGGCTGTGGTCAGGTTTTTGATTGAGGAAGGTGTTTCTGAATCGCAAATTCTTGTTGCAAGCTGGGGCTCAACCCGCCCCTTCACAACACCCGATGACCGGGCCGCCAACCGCCGGGTTGAATTTGAATACCTTGCCGACGATATGGCAAAAGCACTTTAGGAAGGACGCACCGGGGCTGGCATCTGCGGCCCCGGAGGTTTTAGCTGCAACAATCAGCCGTGCACTTGCCAAACATTCCACAACAGAAGAATGGCCGCTGCCAGCATCGCCAGCCAGGTCAGCACCATGCCAAGGGCGCGGGCTTTATGCTCCTCACCATGGCCATTAATCATGCCCCATGCATGCAGTAGGCGACCAACCACCAGGCTCATGCCCGTCCAGTATACAAGGCCGCTTGCAACGCCGTTCATCTCCGCGACACCCAGCATAATCAAGCCGATAGGTGCGTACTCCACAAGATTGCCGTGGGCGCGGACTGCAGCCTGAAAATCGGGGTTATCAGTTACTCCCATGCCTTTATTGTATTTCAGGCGAAACTTCACAACATAAGCGGAAAGCACCAACATCAATATACCGAGGACAGCCGCGAACACTCCGGTAACAGGTAACAACATAGTCAGCTTTTCCTTATTTGGCTGACAATCGCCAGCAGTAATACGGCGCCTACAGTCGCTGTGACCAACTCACCAATGGCGCCCTGAGCCGCCAGGCCTAGCAGGCGAAAAACAAAACCGCCAAGAAAGGAACCAACAATACCAATACCCACATTGGCCAACACGCCAAAGCCGCGGCCTTTCATAATCAGGCCGGCAAGCCAGCCCGCGACACCACCAATAATCAGGAATAAAATCAGATTCATCGTTCGCACCTCTCTTAGGGAATTCGTTTGAGAACTTCCTTAGCCGGAGCCATTAGTCCGGGCAGAACCTTCAGCCCAGATCAGGCGTCAGCCCTGGCCTAATTCGGCGATAACCTCTGCCATTTCTTTATGACAGCGAGCTATCAAAGCAGGGACATCCTCAGTGGTAAGGCCTATGGTTTCCACCGGAGGCAGAATCCGGATACTCACCGGCTCGCGCTTGCCCAGCCTGCCCAGGGTTTTATTGCGATATTCGGCAGTGCACACCATAACAATTGGTGCCCCCGCCGTCACCGCTGCGTAAAAAGCACCTTTTTTGAACTTCTGTAGCCCCCGGCCCTTGCTCCGTGTGCCTTCCACAAAAACCCACAGGCTTTTATTCTCGCGAGTGATCGCCTCGCTGGTGGCTTGCATAACTGCAACGGCTTTGCGGGAGCGGGCACGGTTCAATATGACATTGCCCCCCAGCCAGAATGCCCAGCCAAAAAACGGCACCCAGACCAAAGATGACTTGCCCACAGTTACGGTGCGAGGCGCTACCAGATCCCCCACCACAAAAAGATCATCGTTGTATTGATGATTGCAAATTGCCACCACAGGACGATCCTGAGGCATGTTTCCCGCGCCTTCCACCGGCCGCTCCATCCCGAGTATTGCTCGGCCGGTTCGCGCCAATGCAATGGCCAGCAGCCGGTTATTATCCGGATTGAACGGCCTGACAATAAAGAATGGCAGGGCGAGTATACAAAGCACGGGAACACTCATCCAAGCCAAAACACTTCTGATAAAGCCCATACGACAAACTCTGCACCGGGATTTTGGCGCACAAGTGTACGCCAAGTTTATAGGCCTGCGACAGTGTCAATTTCGTCCAATACGGCCGGACTAAGTCGAACCTGGCTGTGAACGCCTTCTATATTGGCTACACGAGCTGCATCGTCTATCCGGGCCTCCACCACATAACGCAGAGGGCCGCCGGCATCCATGCTGTCGAAGGGATAGCAGGTAACCAGCAAAAGCGTACCCGCAGGTAACTGATGGGTATCGATGAATTCCGAACGGCTATCCACAATTCTTGTTGCACTCACCCGGTAGCCCTGCCAGCGCCCGTCCCGGCGTTGCAGCTGTAGCTCATTGCCTGGCTCCAGGTGTTCAAGAGGCCGAAAGTGGGTATCCCGGTGGCCGGCAATAACAACCGTACTGTCCGGACCGC
This sequence comes from Marinobacter salexigens, assembly GCF_002806945.1. Lineage (GTDB taxonomy): Bacteria > Pseudomonadota > Gammaproteobacteria > Pseudomonadales > Oleiphilaceae > Marinobacter > Marinobacter salexigens. Next base: position 142,855 of record NZ_NIHC01000001.1, on the reverse strand, counting down.
TAACGCCCATCATCTGCCCTGGCCCGAAGGCCAGGCTCTCACCATGAACACCCGCTAGCACGATCATCGAACCCCCCAGCTCCGGCATGGATAGTTTTGCCACCGGCCAGGTATCTGCCCAAGGCCAGGGCCGGGACTCGGTCTGTCGTGCCTGGCTCTCGGCCCAGGCAATTTCCAGCAGTTCCTGAGCCACCACGGCTTTTATGGGAACCCACAATCCGAACACCAGCAACATGGCTGAGCTTGTAATCAACAGCAACAGTGAGCGACTCATGGGTACGCCCTCCTTTGTAGTAGGGCAATCGCAGCAGATAGCATTAACCCAAGCAATCCCAAAGCAATCATCAGAGGTGCAAAGGTAGCGGTTTGAGGATAGCGCACCATGCCCGGCTGGCTTCCTGCAGGTAGAAGGGTTGGCAGATTGTCTTGCAACAAAGCGCTTTCAGAAGCCCGCACCGGTGTTTTATCCACCGCCACAAAACTCGTATAGGGCGACATAAGGTTGTGGGCAACCGCAAGCTCGGTGATTCTCTCTTTATCCGGCTCCTGCCCCTCTATTCGTGCATCGTCCAGAAGGCTGTCGATCTTCTCCCGCGCCCAATAACGATTCAGCCCAGTACCCGAAGCCGCCTGCTGCAAATCCAGGCTCTGCTGCCAGTTTCCACCACCTGGCAAACGGCCAGACACGCTCAGCGCACCGGCGGGCGGCACTCCGCGCACAACTTGCAACAAGGGCTCGCCCTGAAACAAATCACCGGACCGCTGCGGAAAACTGTCTTCCATTGCCGCGCCAGACTGCCCCGGCCAGGTCACCTGAATATCCGTCATCACCGGCGCTTCCATAGCTGCAAACAACCTGGCCAAAGGGCCGCTCATATCGGCCAGATCCTGCACCGAGGTATAGCTGCCTCGCCCCCAGCGCGCCGCCTCCCGCATAAAGTGCCTATTAGGCGCCGAGCCTATAGCCACAGTGAACAGCCTGTGATCGCCCAACTGGCGACGGATTTGATCAAATAGCGCAGACTCATTGCCCACCGCGCCGTCTGTCATAAACACCACTTGGCGCACCCTGGTCGATTCATCCGCCTGTTCGCCCGCGGTCTTACCTTGCCCTTGCAAAGCCAGGGCCAGCGCGGGTGCCATTTCTGTTCCACCATCCGCCTTCAAGCGACTGACATACTGCCGCGCCCGAGCCAGATGATTCGCCGTCGCCATTTCCGGCTGCATGAACAAGGCGTGGGGCTGGGAATTAAACTGAATCACATTGAACCGATCACCGGGCAACAGCGTCTCCAACCCCAGCTGCAAGGCCTCCCTGGCCTGCCGAATGGACTCCCCAGCCATAGAGCCCGAGGTATCAATCACAAACGTCAGCTCCCGTGGCAACCGGGCTTTACCCGCCCGCCCCGGCACCAGCATCGCCAGCAAATAGTCTTCCCCTTCCCACTGCTGATGAAACACCGCCGCACCCGGTTCCTGCCCCGCAAACGGCTGCCAACGAATCACAAAATCCTGATTCATCACAATGTCCCCCGCCTGGGGCTCAACCGTCACCACCTGACCATCCTGCTGAGTCGCCACCGCATGGCTGGGACTGAACACCTGCGCCAACAGCAGCCCGGCATCAATCGTAAACGTGACTGAAGCCCTGTGACTGTCAGCCGCCACATCGGCCACATCCACCGTAAACGGACTGATCGCATCCGCATCCAACACCTCCGTGGTAGGCACTGCCCAACCACCCTGCCACTGCTGCGGCGCCACCGCCAACGGCTCACCCGGCATATATCGGGGTGTCAGCGTAGTAGGCGCCGTCAACTCAAACACCCCATCCCGATAGCTCACCAACTGCTGATAACTCAGCTCCACACTCACCTCAGCCCCCGGCGGAATATTCGCCACCCGAGTGGTAAACACATTCGGCCGCTGCTGCTCAACCTTCGCCGCATGCCGCCCGGCATCCCGAGCCGTCTCATAGGTCTTCTTAGCTTCCGCGCGAGGCTGAACCTCCCCCACAATCGTCCGCTCCCCCACCTTCATGGTCAGCCCATAAACACTGGCCTTCTCCGGCAGCGGAAACACAAACACCCCCTCACGCCAGTCATCGCTCGTGTTCTTGAACGTCCGCACCAGCTTGCTGTCTGCAATCAGCCCACTAACCCGAACATCAAACTCGCTCCCCAGCACCAAAGCGGGTTCCTGCCACTGCCCTTTACCGTCAACAAAGTGCAAGGTTCCTGCGGAATCCTCATTGCCGGTGTTGGCCTCCGCATAAAGCGGCTGCACAAACAAAACCAACAACATAGCCATCCACAGGCTTACGCCTTCCATAAAGCGTCGGACACGGCCTGAGCACCCTGCACTGAGCCCGCGCGAGCGGCTGAAGCCCCTCCCGAAACCGTGCGGAGCCATGGATGGCGGAGCCGAGCGTACACGGACGTATTCACAGCGTGTTTCGGGAGGGGCTGCAGCCGCTCGGGTGGGCGGGTTAGCGGCAAACGGAAAAGCACTATGCTGAGAGGAAAGGGAAGAAAACATCATGGCAAGAATCCTTTGGCTACATGACTAAATCAGACACCGCCATTTCACCAACCCAAAAAGGACCACCCATGACAAATTCCAACATTCTACCCACAAAAAATGATGAATTATGACAACCCCGCAAGCTAACCTTGTTCTAAACGCCCCCCGTGTTTAAATAGACCCCAACGCCCACAAACAAACAGCCAACACCATGAAAAAACACCTCGTCCTGATAGAAGACGAACCCGCCATCCGCGACAACTACCGCGCCGCCTTCGAACGCCGCGGCTATCGCGTATCCACCTACGGTGACCGATCCGCTGCATGGCAGGTACTGCGCCAAAGCCTCCCCGACCTTGCCATCATCGACGTCGGCCTGGGCAACGAACCCGAAGGCGGCTTCACCCTGTGCCAGGACCTGCGCTCACTATCCGCCACCCTGCCCATCATCTTCCTCACCGCCCGCGACAGCGACATAGACTCAGTCCACGGCCTGCGCCTGGGCGCAGACGACTACGTCACCAAAGACATGAGCATGGAGCACCTGCTGGCAAGAGTAACCGCTCTGTTGCGCCGGGCAGATGCCTGGGCAGAAGCCCTGCAGAAACCGGATGAAATCGTGAAACGTGGTCGCCTCGACCTGAACGTGGATCGCATGACCGTAGCCTGGGATGACAACGCCATCGACCTCACCGTGACCGAATTCTGGATGCTGCACTCACTCGTACAACACCCCGGCCACGTGCGCAGCCGCGATCAACTGATGGAAGCTGCCAACACACACCTGGACGACAACACCGTCACCTCCCACATCAAACGCATCCGCAGTAAGTTCCTGCAGATCGACAGCGCCTTCGACAGCATCCAGACCGCCTACGGCATGGGCTATCGCTGGAATGCCCGTGAGCTTTAAATCGTGACCTTAAAACGTCAGCTCTTTATCGCCAGCCTGCTGATGCTACTCATTCCCTGGGCCGGCTTGCAGTTCGTGCTGGAGCTTGACCAGGCACTGCGCCAGCAGGCGCTTCAGCAGCTGCAAGATCAAGCTGATCGACTGGCAAACACCGCAGGCGACCTCAGTTTGGGGCTTCCCAGCGTTGCGCCCCAAACTCCTGCCATTTACATGGAAAGCCTCACCAGCCCGATCAATCTGGACGGCTACGGCCATGATTGGCCCGGTTACGATGAGGGCGAGCAGCCCCAGCTCTGGCAGCCAGCTGCCTATTCAGAGCCGCCCGCCCAAAGCTCAGGCAAACCCACCCTGCACTGGCAAGCAGCAACCGACCAGCGCCACCTGTACCTGCTGATACGCCTGAGCAACCGCCAACCGGAATTCTTCAACCCCGGCGCACCGAACCAGCCCCACGACCAGCTGGAACTCTGGCTGGAGCCTGCAGATAGCAAGCAGCTGAATCCCGATGCCCACACCACCTCCTGGCTCATGCGCGCCTCGCCACCGGGCAAGGTGTATGCCACGACGATTGATACATCAAACAGGGAAGGCAATGGCACCCCCGACTACCGGGTTAGCGGGCACTGGGAACGGGTGGGCAACGGCTGGCAGCTTGAATTGAAACTACCCAAACCTCCGCAAGGCAGCCGTTTCGGTTTTGCCGCCCGATGGCAGGACAGCTCAGGGTTAGCGCAAGCCGCAACATCAACAGACCCGCTACCGGTGCTGGTGGAGCGCCAATCCAAACTCGAACGGCAACTGATTCCCGGAATGAGCAAAGGGCAAATTGCCCGGCTGATCGAGCCGGCTGGCTGGGTAATTGCCCAACAGGCAACGCCTTCGCGCCAGACACCCCCGGAATTTGATGATCTCAGCTCACTACAAATTGTGGAGCACATCAGCCTTAATGCATTACGTGCACTGGTGCAGTTTTACCAGCCCACACCCGCACGCCTCCCTGTCCACACCAACCGGCTGGATATGAACGCCATGCCTGAAGAAGGGCTTGTCCGGCATGAAGACGACAGCATATGGCTGATGACCAGCCGACCCGTATTCGGTGGCAGGACCCTGGTCCTCGAACAATCCCTGGATCAACTGCTGTCGTTATCCGGCTCTACCCTTGGCTCCGTTATTGCCCGCAGTACCCTGATCATTATCGGCCTGACTCTCGTTTTACTGGGTTATGCCAGCTGGCTGTCATGGCGCATTGCCCGCTTACAGCGGGCAGTCAGCGCCACCATAGATGCGGATGGCCGAATCATTGGCACCCTGCCAGGCGCTGGTGCAAAGGACGAGTTAGGCCAGTTGCAGAACCATTTCGCCCAGATGGCCGATCGGCTGCACGGCTACAACCGATACCTGGAGAGCTTTTCAAAGCGCCTGTCCCATGAACTCAAAACCCCGGTGGCCGTGGTGCGTTCCTCTCTGGAAAACCTTTCTCACGCCGAAACAGAAGAAGAACGTTCACAATACATCGGGCGTGCGACCGCAGGTACCGACCGTTTGCGACAAATCCTCAACGGCATGAGCGAAGCGGCCCGGCTGGAGCAGAGTTTTGATCATGCCGACAAAGAAGCCTTCGATCTGGCCGAGGTGGTCAGCCAGGCAAGCGCAGCCTATCAGACCCTGGATCCGCATCATCACTTGATTTACACCGGGCCGGAATCCGGCATCAACCTTGTCGGCTCCCCGGAACTGCTGGTGCAGATGCTGGACAAACTGGTCGACAACGCACGCGACTTCACGCCAGAAAACGGCAGAATTGAAATACGCCTGCACCAACACGCTGACCACTACCAAATCGAAGTGTTTAACGAAGGCTCAAGCTTGCCAACCACCTCGGGCGTGAATATTTTCGAGGCGTTTGTATCCCAACGTGAAGGCAAAACCGAAGGGCATCTGGGCCAGGGGCTGTTGATCGTGCGCTTGATTGCAGACTTCTTTGGTGGCCGGGTTGAGGCTAAAAATCAGCAGGTTAATGACATTGACGGCGCGTCCTTCCGCGTTATCATCCCGAAACTGACGGATAAACCAAGGACTGACCCGTGACCGCCAAGACAGTCGCACTGGATTTTCACCCCCTACGCCCTGACCTCTATCAGGAGCTGCATTCGCGCCCTTTTCAGGTATTACCACCGCAGGCAAGGGTAAGTCACATTGCAGTTTTGACCACGTCAGAGCAGCGTAAAAGCCAGTTTAAGCACCTGCAAAGCCTACACCGAATGCTGGGACAACCCTGGCCAGAGGAGGAAGTGACTTGCTACGAGCAAACCTTTGATAAGCTGCGCATTCGCCGTGAAGTTCATCTGGAATTTACAGCTTACACCTTTACCAACCTGGCTCCGTCCGACGTTGAGCCATTTGAGGAAACCGGTATCAGCGCGCTGCCTCATGGCTGGCTCGCACAACTCGAAGGCATCGTCGTTGCAGCCTTTCATATTGACGTTAGCCCATCTACGGAGCATGCCCGCAAAGAACCTGCGTTCATGCGCCGTCACTTCGAAGGCATGCGTTTGGTAGGCAGCAGCCCACAGGAAGGGGCTGCGCGGGTACTGGGAACGTTTCAGTTGCACTCTGACAATTTCGGCCGTTTCATGGTGCTCAACTACAGTATGTCTGAAAGCCAGTTAGGCCGGCTAGTTCAGCGGTTGATGGAAATCGAAACCTACCGCTTGATGTCTCTACTGGCATTGCCCGTGGCCCGTGAAATCACGCCAGCCCTAAATGATATGGACCAGCAACTGGCTGTTATCACTCAGGCGCTGGCTAACAACGAAACTCTGGATGAACAAAGCATTCTTGCCAAACTCACCAACATTGCGGCGAAAATCGAAGCGTTTCGTGCCCACTCCACCTTCCGGTTTTCCGCCACCAAAGCCTATCACCAACTTGTTTTGACCAGGCTTGAAGAACTGCGAGAGGACGAAGTCTCAGGGCATCTGACCATCGGCGAGTTCCTGACCCGCCGATTGACGCCTGCAGTAAAGACCTGCGAAGCGGTGAGCGAACGGCTGGAAGATCTGTCAAAACGGGTAGATCGCACCTCAGACATGATGCGCACCCGGGTGGAGTTGGCTATACAGAGCCAGAATCAACAGTTGCTTAGCTCCATGGACCGGCGCTCACAAATTCAACTGATGATGCAGCATACCGTTGAAGGTTTTTCGGTTGTGGCCATCACCTATTACCTGATCGGTCTGCTCAAACTGGCCCTGGATTCCATCTACGAAGCGGGCATTATTTTCAACAAAACTCTGGCTCTGGGGATTGCCATTCCGGCCACCCTTGCTCTGGTATATCTGGTTGTGCGGCTTGTGCATCACCACTTCATGCGCATGGCAAAACGGCAGTAGCCGGGCCGTTTCAGCCAAGGTTCTCATCACCGGAAAACTGCCGGTAAAACTGCTGCGCCGTGCGGCCATTACGCACCCCTTTCTGGGTTGCAAACCGAATGGCTTCACGGTGCAGGTTCTTCCGATCAGTGACATTCGGGAAGAGTGCATCCACTGCCTGTAAATACACCTCTTGAGAAAACGCGTAGAAAGACAGCTGCAAGCCAAACCGGTCAGCCAGCGACACCTGCTCTTCTATTGCTTCCGCCGGGTGAATCTCACCATCCTGAGTGTGGCCTTTCAGGTTATCAGACATGAATTCCGGCATCAGATGGCGGCGATTCGACGTGGCGTATACGCGAACATTCTCCGGGGGCAATTCCAGCGAGCCTTCAAGTACACTCTTCAGCGCCTTGTAACCGGATTCGCCCACATCAAAGGACAGGTCGTCACAGAAAATAATGAAGCGGTAGGGAAGATCGCAGATGTCATCCACAATCTCCGGCAGGTTCACCAGATCGTCCTTGTCCACTTCAATAATTCTCAAGCCTTGATCTTTATAACGATTCAGCAATGCCTTGATCAGCGACGACTTGCCAGTGCCACGGGCGCCCCAGAGCAGCACGTTGTTGGATGGTTCACCGGCCAGAAAACGTTCCGTATTGCGAGCAAGTGCCTGTTGTTGACGGTCAATACCCGTCAAAGAACTCCACTGAACCGGGTCCAGCCTCCGCACAGGGCGCAGGCCTGCGCGATGGCGACGCCAAACCGCTGCCGATATTGATGACCAATCGAAGGGTTGGTTATCAGACATAAGCTGTTTTCCTGTTTCGCTGTTTACCGTTTTGCAGCCCGACTCTCCGCCGGGCCATGCGGTATCAGTATATCTGTATGAGCGACAGTCAGGCTATTGGAGAGGAAACAAGCAAAAGGTGCTGAGGCCAAGCCTCTGCACCTTTTAAAGGGCACATCACGTTTGATCAGAACTGGAACTTGAGGCCAACCTGAGCGGTATCAAAGTCGGGGCCATCGTTGTTCAACTGACCATTGAAGTCGTTCTCGTCCACGTCAACATTGTAACGGTTGTACTCCAGAAACGTGGTCAGGTGTTCCGTGATGCGGAAGTCCACACCAGCGCCAACCACCGGGCTTACCTCATCATAGGTCTCGCTTTCATTGAACGCATCCACATCAAGCGCAGCTGCGAAGGCACCGGCTTTGGCATACACACCAAAACTGTTGGTTACCGGCAGGCGACCGATTGCAACGAGGGAACCACCCTTTAGCTTGGCTCTGGTGTCGTCTTTACCAAAGTTGCCAAAATCTATGTACGCCGCCTCCAGCGCAAAAAACTGGTTGAACTGGTAACCAAGGCCGGCACCGTAAAGATCGTTCGAGTCGTCGAAATCCCCATTGTGGGACTTATAGCCACCGTAACTACCTTTAATATAAGGGCCAGAGGCATCACGGTCAGATGTACCTTGAGCGAAGGCTGCCGGAGCCGCAAAAACGCTGGCAGACAAAACCGTGGCACAGGCAATACGAGCTTTAGAGTTCATAGTGCTTTTCCTCGCTAGTTTAGACGTTCGTTCGTTAAAGCGTTCTTCAGGCGACTGCGTTGATCACTTCATCGCCCCCGAAACACATGCTTGTACCCTAGTGCCTCTGGTCACGAATTTGGGTTACATCCGGACTAAAATCCATTCATCTTTTTTTAATCTTCATAAAAAATACTATTGCGGAACAATCGCTTACAACCTTTCAGGTTGAACATCGCCATACCTGTGAAAGCACAGATACAAGGTTGCAAGAAGGTAGGTGCCGGAACTGTCAGCGTGGGGCGAAGGGTTAATCGACGGGGGTTTTATCTGGAGAAGGCGCGGGAGCATCCTCTGAATCACTGGCCTCCGGGGTGCCGGAAGACTGGCGCATCAGAACCATGCCACCCTGGAGCAGCAAATTCTTTAACCTCGGGTCGCTCTGCTCTGCAACACCAACCGCAAAAGCCAGCACTGCAGCCTCTAGCGGGTTACGGGCAATCAGCGAGCGCAATAACTCGATGGGTGAACCTGAGCCAAGGCCGGACCGGGTACTTTGGGCATCACGGTTTTTTTGGGGTGGGCGGGTCATACGATAGAAGAAAAGCGCCAACAAACACAGACATGCAAGCCCTGTGATTGCCATGGCCCCCGGCTTGCCCACAAAGGGAGCCAGGGCCAGGGTCGCAGCGTTAACCAGCAAATAAAAACCGGTAACCAATAGCGCAGTTAGCAACACCAGAGCCAACACTACCCCGATGATAGCGGCGACAGCTTTGCGAAGGGCGCTCTGGATGTTTGCAGAATCAAATATCATCAGCGATCAAGCATCTTGCCCACGATGACACCCGCCAGAAACATAAGAATAATGCTGAGAAATGGCCTTTCCTCTATTTTGTGCTCCACGCTTTCTACCGTTTGTGAGCCTGCTTCTGTAGCACGAGTCAGGGCTGCGTCGCCCCGTTTGCGCAGGTTTTCAAATACCGCTTGAGCCTCACGGCTGATTTCGTCTTTCAGATTATTGGCACCGGCCTTCTGACTTTCCGCAAAGGCTTTGCTCAGGGATGCTATGTCGTCACGCAGTACCTGAAGGTCATCTTTCACGCGGGCGTAATCATCTTTTGCAGTTTGCTTTTCCATGGGCTGTCTCCTGACTGTTTCCTGATTTCATTCGACAACGGGCTGGAACAGGCCTGTTAACTCTTTGGCCTGCAAGACCGCTCACAAAATACTCTAGCACAGGGTCGGGAATCCGTAACTGTAGCCAGTCCTCGCAGGTAACACTGTGTCAGGGTTCTGGTCCTCTGGGCTCGGGGTCATCATTACGCTCACGCAGAAAGCTAGCGAAACGCGGCAAGCCGGTCGCAGTGAGTCCATAGTAATTGAAGGTTATGCGGGTTCCGGGTACCGGTGGCCGGGCGCGCAGCTCATCGCTGAACCCGGTGCCGATGCGGAAGCGGCGCCCACTCGGGAGTTCAACCTCTAATGCCCCCATCATGCCCTGCAGGCGACCCTTGCCGCGTATGTGTTTGACCACCACGGCCTCGGCGTCCTCAAAGGTTTTCACTTTCAGCAAATCATCGGAACGGCCTGCTCTGTAGTAGCTCTCTCGCCGTTTCAACATCAGCCCTTCACCGCCTGCTGCTACGACTCTGTCCAGCTCAGCCATCAACTCAGCATGAGTAGAGGCTGGCTTTTGCTGTAGCAACCTCAAATGCCGGGACCCCACTTTAGCCACCAGCGTCTTCAGCTGCTCATAACGCTCGTAAAACGGGCCGGGGCCTGGCAAATCGAAAACATGAAAACGAATCTCTTGCCATTCACTGTCCACCGGTACCCGCTTACGCACGGCCCCGGAAAGTTGAGCAAAGCGTTGGCGCCCCATCCACAGCTCACCGTCCAGAGGCACACTGGGGAAATCCGCAGTAAACCAGTCAGGCGTCTGGTAAACCTTGCCATTGCGGGATAAAAAGCTCTGGCCATTCCAGTAAGCCCTGACCCCATCCAGCTTCTCGCTGATCCAGTAATTCTCCAGTGCAACCCCTTGCTGATAGGTGTTGGCCAGGGGCACTGGCGGCGGGCTGGCCTCGCCGGCTCGCACAAATATCGCCAGAGCCAGCAACAAAGCAGACAGAAAAAGCCTGAAAACACTCCGGGTTTGACGGATCGGCATGCCTTGCATGCCCGTTGTCTTCTGCAGGTTCACCATCGGCACTCCATTGCCTTCTAAAATAGACACGCTACTCAGTACAAGCTGCGGGGTATCCGATAGCCGGATAACAACTGCTGTGTGAACGGGTTGATGTTACTTGCCGCATGCAGGCGATAGCGCATCTCGCCGTTATCCACCTGAAAGCGCACATCCACGGCACTGTTGCTGACGCCGGTGATGTCAGCTTTATCCAGCAGGCGGAACAACGCCCAGGGGCCATTCTCTGAAATGCTGCGAGGTGAACGGTTAACCTGCACCGGCACCAGGGTAATCCGGCTTTCCACCGCTTCGCGCAGGGTGTTTGGCCAGACCAGTGGAATACTCTGGCGCGGGCCATGGCTGAACTCCACCAGTTGGCCATCCAGATTCACCACGCTGCGGCGTTTATTGGAGGACAGGTTCAGGGGCTCCAGAGCAAACTCCACATCCAGGGTGCCGCTGCGGGTGAAGTAAGCACTGCGGATTTTGTCCGCGCTGCTCAATGACGCCAGCACATCCCGACGCACCAGGCTGGCCCGGCGGGCATCCCCTACCTGCTCCGGATGGTCTTCCAGGAACAGCTTCAGGTTGTCCTTGTAGAAGGTGTCCAACACTCCGTCCGGTGCGAAGAAGCGCTCAAAGTCCTGCAGGGCCACATCACGACCGGCGCTGGCGTTGAACGGGTAGTGCCTGGCCAGATTCTGCTGGAACGGCTGGTAAACCTCCCGATACCACTCCCTCTCCAGTTGCGCCACGGCCTGGTCCAGCAGCACGCGCCAGCTTTCCGTTGCCAGCCGGTTCAACAGCCGGTTCATCGGCTCCGGCTGGTGCCCGGCCATGCGCTGCAGGGTGAAAATTGGGTCTACCCCTTGCAGCTCCATTCTGGCTCGGGCTGCATTAAGGGCGGCCTTGCCCTTGTCGGGTGATTCCTGAACATTGCGCATGTATTCGTGCAAATCCTTGACCACCAGCATGATCTGCTCAAGCCCGGTGGGCTGATCGCCATTCTTGCGGGTAAGCTGGTTCAGGTCAGCGAACTGGCGCTCGATGTTCTGCAACATGCGGAAGTGGGGCGACTGCTCCAGCAGCTCCCGCGCCATGGCGCCCTCGCCTTCGGCGGAAGGAATCAGCTGGGTATTGCGGCTCACCTGCCCGAGGAACTGGGCCAGGGGCTGATGGCCGCCGGTCAGGCTTTCCAGTATCCGCACGCCGTGGTTCAGATCGTCAAACCGTTGGACATCCACCCGGCTCAGGGCGGTGCGCCATGCATTGGCGTAGTGTTCGGCGTAGAGGTTTTGCAAACTGGCCTGCAGTTCTGCCTCATCGGCTTTGCTGAAGTCCACATTGTCCCGGCGGCCCAGCACCCAGGCATCGATCAGTGCCAGCTCAGTAACCGTGGATGATTTGCGCAGGAACCATTTTTCCAGGCCACCCCGGGTCATCAAGGCGGGAATGCTCAGAGGATCCTCAGCCGCTTCCGGTGCTTGTGCATGCTGCCCTTCCGACCAGCCCGACACCGGCTCGCCATACTGGTCCACGCGCACAAATACGTTACTGAACGCAGGGCCAGAGGTACGTGCCAGATCGTTTGGCTGGCTGAATTCACGGGCAGCCTCCACTTCCAGATCCCGGTAAACGCGATCTGGCGTCGACATGCGTCCTAACTCGTGTTGCGACCACTGTACGCTGCTTTTGAAAGGTGCCAACGCCATATCGGCGGTTACATCACCGTTCCGGGCCTGCTGGGCCAAGTCGGTATGAGCCATTGCGTAGTCAAGGTGGTCCATCAGCCGCTCCTGAACATCCCCGCGCGCCGGGAAGGCTCGCTGCCAGTATTCCCGCATATAGTTGGTGACAATATCCGTGCGGCGGCCACCGGCATCGTAGAGCATTCTCAATACCCGCAGATGCTCAAGGCGCTCCGGGCTGCCATCCGGCGCCCGGCTCAACTCATCCATGACTCCGAACATCAGGGCCGGCAGGTATTGGTAAGCCAGCATATCGAGGTAGGAAGCTTCCACTTCCGGGCCCACCTTGTGGCCCTGGTACAGCCCCATTTCACTGACCACAGGCCACTTTTTGCGATGATCTCCGAATGCCAGGGTTGCGTCGCGCAACTGATCCAGAGGTTCCAGCAGGTTGTGCCCTGTAGTATCCGGCTCGAAACCGACGGGCTGCCAGTTATTGATAAAGCTTTTGGCCCGTGTTTCAACCGAGGCTGCGGCTTCCGCGTTCTTGATAAAGTAATGCTGCCAACCCGCGGTTACACCGGCACCGGCACAGACAGCCACAACAGCCGCAACGGCCACGCGGCGTTGGCGGCTGCGTACAACCCGTCGGTTATCCCCCGCAAGCCCGGCTTCCGGATAGATAATTCCCGGGAACAGCGATTGGGTAAACAGGCTTGCAGACTGGCCTGTGCGCTGGGCCGGCTGAATCGGCCCGGATACGTGATAGTGACTGGCGGCGGCCGACACAAAGGCGTCTTCCGGCACGCCTTCCTGAACAACCGAGGTGAAGTAGGTGCCGCGAACCAGGGCCGGTGTTGAAAAGGCATCAGCCGACAGAAGGCTGGTGAGGAAGTTTTCCAGCCCGGACTTCATGCCTGCCAGTTGGCGGGTAAATGAGTAGGCAGCAGCCCGTTCTTCTGCGTCCCGGGTATTGGCCAGCACATCCGGCAAGCGCTCGCTTAGGCGGGCAACCATGTCGCTATAGCGCTCTGAGAACTCATTTAGCCAGTCGTCATTATCCAACTGACCTTCCAGTTGAAAGGTGAACCCGAGAGCCTGTTCTTTTTCCTGCTTGCTGAGGCTGCGAACAAAAGGCCCGAAGCCGTACAACAGATCCATTTTGGTGAAGGAGACATACACCGGCAGGCGCGAGCCTATCTGCTCCATCAGTTCCCTCAGGCGGGTGCGCAGCAATATGGCGTGGGCTTCCCGCTTGGCTTCACTGGCGGTGCTCAGCTGCGCCAGATCAATGGCCAGTACCACGCCATTAAGCGGGCGCTGCGAGCGATTGCGCTCCAACCACTGGATAAAATGCGTCCACAACCGCTGCTGAATCTCCCCGGCGGTGCTTTGATTCTCGCCCTGACTCAGCAGTTCGCCATCCGGGTCAATCAGCACGCCGTTATCGCCAATCCACCAGTCGAAACCAAATGGGTTGCGGTCAGCGCGGTTATTGCGGGTGACGTTGGTGAGGGTGTATGTCTGCCCGGAACGTTGGATGAGGCTCGACTTACCCGCGCCTTCCAGGCCCATAACCAGATACCAGGGCAAGCGATAAACACCCCGGCGTCCAGGCAGATTGCTCTTGAGCGCCGTGAGCTGACGATCCAGCAAGCGCTGCTGGCGGCGCTCCATGGGCAGAATCGGGTCTTCCTGTTCCTGCTGTTCCTCGGCTTTCGCCGCATTCACCTTACCCAGGCGGCGGGCCAGAACCGTGCCCCAGACCATGACGACCAGCAGCACAACGCCCAGAGTCACCAGCGCCCGCATTTGCCAGGCCGCCAGCGGGAACTCGCCGCGCACTTCCCATTTTGGCCCAAGCCACCAAGTGGCTACCAACAGCGCAATCAGGCCCAGCGCCAGGGTAACCGGTGCCGCATTTTTAACGTATGGCAAAAGCCAGCGACCGATGAGTAAAGCTTTTCTCCACATGGTGTCCATTCCTGCTGTGTGTGCGTCTTTCAATAGTCTGTGTTTCGATTTCGCCTTCAGGCGAGCCGTTCAAGTTGTTTCAGGAGCGTGGGCTCCCAATCCTCAAGGGCCAAAACGCCCACTTGCCGCTGCAGATCCTGAATCTGCCGGGATGCCAGGCTTACCAGGCCGCTGTCTTTCATCAGCCGAGCTGACGCCAGGCGCCAATAAAACTGTTCCCGCGGTTCCCTGGCACCCGCCAGCCCGTCTTCCAGCAGCTGCATGGCGGGCGCCAGTCCCTTCTGGGCGACCAGTTCCCGGGCAGTGTCATACGCCTGTTCCCATGGGCTGGCACCACCGCCGGGCTGTCCCTGTGCGCTGGCGGGCGCAGATAAAAGCCAGTCTTCTGTTTCCGCAGGCAAAAACGCAGTGCCATCGTTGAAGGTCAGCTCCGCCAATTGCGGCAGCCGCTCCACAAATTCGTTAACAGCAACGCGAATAGCTTCGGCGCAAGCATCACACCCCAAAGCGGCAGCCACCCTGGCACTGAGGCAGTGGCCTTCAAGCCAAAAAGGGCTGACCGACAGGCTCTGTTCGATGCGCTGCCACAGGGCATGATCCGGGGCTTTTTCCAGGGCTTCCCGGTAGTCCGCAACCCGGTCGGCGCTCACTGCCGCCAAGTCTGACCGCTTGCCATCCCGGGTAGGCGGCACCGATGTAATGCTCTGCCAGACGGCATAACGGCGGATCTGATAACCCAGGGGCCGCTCCGGCTCGGTTGCGGTGAGCATGTCTGCCACTTTCAACAGGCTTTGGCGGGTGGCCCGCTCATCGCTCGGGTCCAGAGTGAGCGCACCAAGGGATGCGCTGGCGGGCGCACTCGAAGTTGCGGCGCTCGCTTTGGTGCTATCGCCTGGGGTACTGGATGGGCTTGTAGCTTGCACCTCTGGTTTGCTTTCAGAGTGAACGCTGGTTTCCTGCACCTGAGGCAGCTTTTCAACAGCCCGTTTCAGGTCCACCAGGGCATCATCGGGCAACTCTTTTTGTTCTGCCTGGGCCTGGAGTTTTGCCAGTACCTCAAGGCAATAGCTGCGCCCGTCTCCAACGCTGGCATCAAAGGTTTTTCCATCGACACCTTTGACCGCCCGCTGGAGCATTTGGGTGAACATCATTTTCCGAGCCCGCTTGCCCTTGTCACCTGGGTAAGGCCAGCCTGCATCCCACCAGCCATCAAGCACGCACTGGAGCAGATACAGGGAAAGGGCGAAACGCTCTCCGTCGCCACCGCGCTGCAGCGCAATTAGCAGAAAGCCCAGAACTTTCAGATCCTTGCTGCGGGCAGACAGGATTTTCAGGGATTCGCTCTCAACCTTGCCCCAGTCAATATCCGTGTGGGCAAGGGAGCCGATTTTCATGATCTCGTCTTCCAGGAACGCCAGGGCGGCATCTTCACCCAGCGCCTGTCCTGAGGGCGACTCGCCTTCCAGTGGCGTAATCACCTGTTCAATGTAGGGATGCTGTTCTATTACCTGCATAATCCTTTCCCCTCACGTCCTTGTGCTACTCGCACCGGTTACCAGCCACAATGTTCACGAAGCGGGCGAATGGCGCTTTCAAACCCCGTCAAATCGAACAACAGGCCGTCGATACGGCTGTTTTGTGAGAACACACGAATATCTGTTTCCCGCTCTATGGCTTTAACAGCACGGATTGCCGGTAAACCGCGCCCGATGCTGAGCACATAGCCGTTGTCCCGCACTCGCCAGGCGTTTTGGGCGGTGTTGTCTGATGCGCCAAGTCCGATGTTTACCCGCTCTGCTTCCAGCGGTTCGGGCAGCATCAGAGTCAATTCGGTGATGTTGTTGTGGCACTGCAGGGCCAGCAAAGGCCGGGGCGGCTGTGCACCCAAGGCTGGCACTGTAACCAGAAGGCCGGCAGCCTGATTGGTATCGCGGTAGCGCACGCCTCCGGCAGCGGTATCTACCAGGGCATAGGCTTGGCGCCAGCGTTCGGAAGCTGGCCGGCCGGGAGAACCGGCCAGAGATCCGGCTTCGGGTTCCGCCAATGGGGTGCCAAACACTTCATCGAAACAGGCCAGCCGCTGCAGGCGCTGGGTTTCGCTGGTGCACTTGCGGGCGTCTTCCAATAATCCAGCCTGCACAGGGGCATTGACCGCCACAAGCATCCCGAGGCTCACACAAAAGCCGGTGAAAGAGAGCCGGTTAAACAGCGCCCAGGCGCGCGCAGCGAAATGCTCCACTGCATGTTTCATAGGTCGGTTACCTGATACTTCAAACACTTGTGGGCCAGGGTGCGTTTTGGCAGGCCCAGGCTTTCGGCGGCCTGGGCGCGGTTACCGCCGTACTGACGCAAACGATCCCGGATAACCGCAGCTTCGAAGGCTTGAGCGGCGGCTTTGAGGTCGCGAATGCCTTCTGTACCCTGGCCGGCTGCGGTTTCCGTGCCAGGCAACTCAGCGCCGGGCGTTTGCGAAGCGCATGGGTCTATAAACAAATCCGTATGCCGGAGCACTTCCGGCTGGATGTCATCTCCCGTCGGGGTCTGCAAGCACGCCAGCTCGATGATGTTGCGCAGCTCCCGGGCATTTCCCGGAAAATCGTAAGTAGCCAGCAGTTTCAGGGCGTGGCTGCTGATCCCCAACGGACCTGCACCTTCGCGCTCGGTATACAGGCGGATAAAGTGGCGGCTCAGGGATTCGAGATCGTCGGGGCGTTCCCGCAATGGTGTGATCTGCAGCGGGAACTGGCTCAGACGGTAGAACAGATCCCGGCGAAACATGCCGTCTTCGATGCTTTGACGCAGGGGCTGATGGGTGGCCGCAACCAGCCGGAAGTCGGAGTGTTGTTCCTTTTGTGCCCCAAGGGGGCGAAACTGACGGCTTTCCAGCACTCGCAAGAGTTTGGATTGCAGCGCCATAGGCATATCGCCAATTTCATCCAGAAACAGAGTGCCGCCATTGGCCTGTGCCAGTAGGCCTTCTTTGGCCTGGTCGGCGCCGGAGAAAGCGCCTTTGGTGTGGCCAAAGAGTTCGCTCTCCAGCAGGCTGTCCGGGATGGCGGCGCAGTTGACGACCACCATGGGGCCATCGGCGCGATCGGATAATTCGTGAATGCCTGTGGCCACTACGTCTTTACCGCAGCCTGTTTCACCCTGAACGAGTACCGACAATTGGCTGCTGGCAGCACGAACCACCTGGGCACGCAGGCTGGTCATGGATTCTGAAGCGCCCACAAGTGTTTGCGCGAGTTTTTCGCCGCGTTTGCGGAGGGTTTCGGCGTCGTGCAGGTTGTCCAGTGAGCGTTTGAGCAGGCGGCGTTGCCATACCTGGTCGCGGCTTTGCAGTTGCACAATCCATTGGTGGGTGAGCAACTGCAGGAGGCCACGATACAGAGGCTGGGCGGTTATGCCGCTCCAGTCGCATTCGTCGCGGCAGAGGATGAGTATGCCGAGGGTTCGGCCGTCGTCGCCTTTTAAAGGTTCTAGCCAGAGGGATTTTGGGCGGTCGCTGGCTTCGATGAGGTTTTGGAAGCCTGGGTGATCGAGGCGGTAGCTGGCGGCCCGGGTGAGTTCGCGGGCTTTGCCGGTTTGTAGCAGGTGGGCGAAGGGGTGGCTGAAGTCGCCGCAGTCGAATTCGCCGGTTTCAGCGAGGTCGCTGCAGTGGAGGGTGCGGCCGCTGAGATCGAGCTCTAGTGCCCAGCAGCGGGTTAGGCCGAAGGCGTTTTCCAGTTGTGTGGTGGCGGTTTTCAGCAAAGCCGGCAATGTGGTTTGGCGCGTCAGTGCTACTGCCAGTTCAATGCCGGTGTGCAGTTCCATCTGCATCCGTCCCATTTTTCTTTCCCTTATGTTCCTGTTATCCGGTCCTGTACTGACCCGGTCGCACAGCGTGGGGTTCTGCTTTCCAAAACACGCCGTGAATACGTCCCTGTAGGCTCCGCTCCGCCATCCATGGCTACGCAGGGTTTTGGAAAGCAGAACCCCACGCTGCGCTAGATCTCGGTTGCCCTATGCGACGGTGCCTGAGAACTTGTTTTCGGAGACGCCCAGGGTTACTTGTTTAACTGGTTCTTTTGCCGCCAGCTTTTCCAGCAATGCCAACGAGATCGGCGGCAACAGCTCACCTTCGATGATCGATTCCAGCATGCGCGCGCCGTTCTCGCTTCTTATTGCTCGGCTTCTTATGGCTTCTACCAAGCCCTCCTCCATCACCACTTCTGTGTGGTAACGATCGCGGATTTGTTGTGCCAGGCGTTGCAGTTTGTCGCCGACGATGCGGTTTAGGGTGTCTTCGCCCAGAGGCAAATAAGGCACTACTTCCATTCTTGCCAGCAATGCGGGTTTGAAGAAGTCGGCCAGTTCAGGGTAGAGGGCTTCTTCGATTTTCTCCGGGTGTTCGGCGTGGTTGACGATGGTCTGGTAGCCGAGGTTGGAGGTTAGGAAGAAAATCACGTTTTTGCAGTCGATCAACCGGCCTTCGCCGTCTGCCAATTCGCCTTTGTCGAAGGCTTGGTAGAAGAGGTTGAGGACTTCGGGGTGGGCTTTTTCTACTTCGTCGAGTAACACCACTGAGTAGGGTTTCTGGCGGATGGCTTCGGTGAGGATGCCGCCTTCGCCATAGCCGACGTAGCCAGGTGGTGAGCCGATGAGGCGGGAGACGGTGTGTTTCTCCTGGTACTCGGACATGTTGATGGTGGTGAGGAACTGGCGACCGCCGTAGAGGAGTTCGGCCAGCTGTACCACGGTTTCGGTTTTGCCTACGCCGCTGGGGCCGACCAGCAAAAACGCGCCCATGGGGCGGCCGGGGCGGCGGAGGTCGGCGCGGGCGGTTAGGAGATGCTGGTGCAGGCAATCAATGGCGGTGTTCTGGCCTTTGATGTGGGCTTGCAGGTACGCCGGTAAGTGGGTGATTTTTTCCAGTTCGTCGGTGGTCATGCTGTTGACGGGAATGCCGGTCCAATCAGCGATGACTTCAGCAATCTGGTGGGCGTCTACCCGTGCGTGCACCAGGGGTTCGTCGGCCTGGAGTTCAGCCAGTTCCTGTTCGAGGGCGGCGGCTTCGCTTTGCAGGTCAGGGTGTTCTTCCAGGGCGGGCTGTTCTGGCCCGGGCTGGGAGTTAGCTTCGTTGTCGGCTTGGGTAACGGTTTCGCCGTCTTCAACCGTTTCCTGAACGTCCGCCGGGTTGAGCAGTTGTTCGCGGATATCTACCAGGCGGGCGACCATGTCGCGCTGGGTGCTCCAGCTTTCTTCCAGTTCGGCAGCTTGCTCGTTCAGCTCAGCAATGCGCTGTTCCAGTTCGGCTTCCCGGTCGGTATCCACTCTCTGGCCGAGGGTGTGTTCACGGTTCAGCAGTTCCTGTTCCATGGAGAGCTGGTGCAGTTCACTGCGCACGTGGCTGAGCTGGCGCGGTGGCGTGCTCAGATTGAGGCTGACCCGGGCGCAGGCGGTGTCCAGTACGTCGATGGCTTTGTCCGGGAGCTGTCGGCCGGCCAGGTAGCGGGCGGACATTTCGGAGGCGGCTTTCAGTGCGCTGTCGGCGATGAGTACCTGGTGGGCCTTTTCGTATACGGTGCGCAGGCCACGGAGAATGTGTACCGCTTGTGCCGGGCTGGGCTCGTCCAGGGCGACTGGCTGGAAGCGGCGGCTGAGGGCCGGGTCTTTTTCGAAGTACTTTTTGTATTCGCGCCATGTCGTTGCGGCAATGGTGCGCAGTTCACCACGGGCCAATGCGGGCTTGAGCAGGTTGGCGGCGTCGGAGCCGCCTTCGCTGTTGCCGGCACCGATCAGGGTGTGGGCTTCGTCGATGAACAGGATGATGGGGGTGGTTGAGGCTTTTACCGCTTCGATCACGCCTTTGAGGCGCTTTTCGAACTCGCCTTTTACCGAGGCACCCGCCTGTAACGCGCCCATATCCAGAGTCCAGAGTTCTACCTTTTGCAGGCGCTCAGGGACTTCGGCATTGACGATGCGCAGGGCGAGGCCTTCCACGATGGCGCTTTTGCCCACGCCAGCGTCCCCTACTACGATGGGATTGTTTTTGCGGCGACGGCAAAGGATGTCGATCATCTGGTCGATTTCGGCATCGCGGCATACCACCGGGTCCAGCTTTCCGGCCCGTGCCAGGGCTGTGAAGTCGGTGGCGTAGCGCTTGAGCGGGTCCATATCTGCCTCAACCTGAGGCGCGCCTGCTTCGCCTTGCGCCATTTCCGGGCGCTCGGTGGAGCCTGCGGTCATGGTGTTGAACTGGCGGCGTAGGTGTTCGCGGTTGATGTCCCGAAGTTGCTGGCTGACCTGGGTCATAAGGTAGCGGTCGGCGTTCATTAACAGAGCCAGGAAGATGGCGCCGGAGCGCAAATCCCGGTGGTTCAGCTCGGTGGAGGCCAGCAGCCAGGCGTCCTGCAGCAGGTCGATCAGCAGCGGTGAAAACGACGGATACGGCTCTGCGGTTTGCAGTTCGCCGTTCAGGCTTTCGCCCACTATGGGCTGGAATTCCTGGTGATTAATACCGGCCTGCTGCAGAATCTGGCGCACGTCGGAAAACGGCGTTTCCAGCAGTTTGAACAGCAAATGGGCCGGAGTGATTTCTGCGCCCTGGCGGCTGATGCAAAGGGCCGCAGAGGCTTCAAGGCCATTGCGGCAAATGTCGTTGAGGCGCCCGATAAGCGCCGGCAGTTCTACCCGAATCACAGTGATATCCTTATTTCGGTAGTTGTTCCAATACGCTGAGCACATCCGTGATGCGTTCTTCCAGCGCTATGTTGTAAAGGCTGTATATGCCCACCATGGCCGCCGCAAACAGCCCGGCAATGCCCCACAGTGGCAAGCCGCTGCGTAGCCGGTTACGGGCCGGTGTTACGTTGATTTGCGCGTCTGCCAGAGGCTGGGAATCGTCGTTTTCCTTGAGCGACTGAAGCTGTTCATGCAGCCCACGCAGGATCTGTTCGTATTCGTCACGGCCGTTTTCCATTACCTTATAGCGGCCTTCAAAACCCAGGCACAGGCACAGGTAGATAAACCCGAGCATGTCCTTGTAGCGCGCCGGCTCCTGCTCCATGCGCGCCAGAATGGCGAATACCTTCTCGCCACCCCAGGTTTCGTTATGAAAACGCGACAGCAACGAGTGCTGCGACCAGACACTGTGGGCACCCCAGTCTGTGCCCAGCACCGCCTCATCAATGAAGGCGCAGAGCACATAGCGATAGGCGACCACGGTGGGGCGTTCGTAGCCCTTCTCGATCAGTTCACGGTCTATAGCCGCCACTTCGTCTACAACTTGCTGGTAGAGGCTTTCCACAGCACGATAATCCGCCAGCCGGCGAATGCGAATCACCAGCCCGAGCAAAGGCGTGGCGGCATCCGTCAGGCGGTTGTCTTCCAGCCCTCGGAGCTGGAATTGGTCATTATCGAAGTCGCTGCCGGAGGCGCCGTTTTGCGGCTGCTCATCGGCAAACAACAGGTCACTGAATGCACTGCCGCCGGACTGCCTGCTGCCATTGGGTAAATCCATTACCTGTGCATCTGTCATGATTTAGCTCCTGATTGCCCAGAACTGCATTTCCAGCCCCGGAAAGCTGCCTGCCACGTGGAAGGCAAAACCACTGGCGTTGTCCAGCATCTGCCAGGCCTGGCTTTGGTCGTCCAGCCGGAAATACACAAACCCGGCGTGATACGGCAACTGGCGCGGTGCCACCGGCAGTGCAGACAGCGGTATACCTGGCAGCTGCAGGCTGATGAGATCGCGGATCTTTTCCACCGAGGCCACCTTGCACTGCTGGGTGAACTGCTTGCGCAGGTCGTCCAATGGCATGTCGGCTTTCACCGCCAGAATGAACTCGGCACCGTTGATCAGCTGGCCGTCCTGAACCGGCGCGACCGTCAGGCCGTACTGGCGCTCTTGCAGCTGAATGGCCAGAGCGCGAGGCTCCAGCACCGTGCTCAGGGATTGCCGCAATACCTGCATCAGCGGGGTAAAACAGTCTTCCGGCAGGTCGTGATCATAGGCCGGGTATTCCCGGGGCAGGCGGCCTTCGTCGGTGAAGGTCACCAGTTCGCCACACAACTCCAGCAGGGCCTCGAACAGACGCTCCGGGTGCAGTTGACGCAAACGGGCCAGGTGCATGAACCTCGGATGGGCCCGGTTAAGCATCTGCAGCAGCATGAAATCCGCCACATCGGCAACACCGCCCTGCCCTGGCGCACCTACACGTTCCGCAATATTACGCGCACGTTCCCGCATCAAACCGGCCATTTCGCCGACAAAGCGCTGCAATCGCGGCGCCGACCGCACGCTGAGCATGGTGGGCATAAAGTTCGGGTCCATAACCAGACTGCCATCCGGGCGCTTTTCCAGAATCCGGCCAATGGCGAGGGCTGCGTAGGCGCTTCGGTCGTCCCGCTCCAGCATCAGGCGCGGTGCCACCCGGGCCACATCTATGTTGTGGGAATCGCCGTCAATGGAATGCAGGTCGCGGATCTCTGCGCTCTCGGCCCGGAAGCGACCGGCTGCAGAGGTGTCTGGCCACTCAATCTCCGCCAGGCTATCGCTGCCCAGAGGCAGGGCCAGGTACACCACCTGGTTGGCCACCGAGGCATCGGTGATTTCCAGGGGCTCTGGCATCACATCATCCTGGGGCAGGTTGAAGCGGGTGCCATCGGGGAACAAGCCACTGGCCCGCACCAGGCCCACGCGCCCGAAACTCAGATATTCCGCGTTCAATTCCAGATCGCTGAACCCGTACAGGTAATCCGAAACCGCCAGAGACCGCTCATTGATCTGGTGTTCCAGATACCGTTGCTGCTGCTGGAAGTGCTGGGGTTTGATAAACAGCCCATCACTCCAGACCACTCGATTAGTAACCGCCATCAGGTTTCTTCCGAACGCTTGAGTTTGACTTCCCTGTCCCGCAGGTTCACCAGCAGGTGGTAGCGACCACCGATGGGATCCACCCTGACCACTTTCTTCCACTGGGACAGGTTCGGATAGGCGTAGAAGGCAATCACGCCGATAAACCGGGTGTCCTTGCTGATTTCAAACGGCTCCACAAACTTGAACTGGCCGGGCACCAGGGTGTAATCGCTGTGCTCGATGTAGTTCCGGCCCAGGGAATCTTCCAGATTGTTCAGCAGTTGATCAAAGTCACCCGCCATCAACAGGGAACTATCGCGCATTTCAATAATCTGAAAGGCGATGGGCGTGGGTGCCAGGGACTCATTGGGGTTCACGCCAGGCTCGGCGACCATGGTGAGATCCACCCGGCTGGGGAGATCTTCCGGATAGCCCACAGGAATGCTGGGGTCCCAGAGTACTTTCGCGGTTTTGGTCACGGCGTTGTAGGGTGTGCTGCATCCTGCAAGCACAAGCACCATCGTCAATGTCAGCAACTTCCATTTGCAGGTTTTCACACCAGATTCTCCCTTTGTAGTTGACGCAAATGCTGGTCATAAGCCTGATCGAACACTTCCTGAAACAAGCGCTCAAAACCTTGCTGACGACTCGATTTCAATTCTTTGTAGTAATGCTGGTACATATCCCAGGCCCAGCGGCCTTCATCTTCATTCTTCTGCAAACCACGGCGATAACCATGAAAACGGCGCAACAGGGCTTCCGGTGAGAACGCATGAAGAATCGCTTCCAGCGCCTCACTGATGGCCGCGCCGGTAGCCTGCTGGTGATGATTCAGGCTTTGCAGGCTTTCCTGCACCGCAGCTGGTGCCGACAAATGCACCGGGCTGCGCTGGCTGGCAAAGAGGGTTTGCACGGTCTCTTCGTAATCCCCGCCAAGGCGCAAGGGGTTGTCTTCAATGGGCTGCAACCGCGTGCGCAGGGCCTGATGCCGGCTGTCTTCGCCCTGGTGCAAGGCCAACAGGCCATCTATGGTGGCCTTCAGGGTTTGCCCGGCTTCCTCCAGAAACAACTGCATGTCGTCGCTGTCGGCAAAGTTAAGGCCGGTTTCCATGCCCTGCATCAGAGGGGTGGCACTGATGTGCTTGCGGCTTTGATCGCCCTGTGGGTGGTGCTTATCGCCCGAACCTTCGTTCGATGCGCGGTTATGCATGTCTGACATCCTGTCTCTCTCTCCTGCTCTTACCGGAAGGCCCATGGCCACATCGCGATTTTCCCGGTACTCATCCGTTACGTCGGTTTCCGTGGCGAACCAGGCGCCTTCGCTTGCCATAAGAGCGCTCTCCTCGTGATCGATACCCGCCGGCTCGCCCTGCCAGTGCCTCATGGGGTCGGCGCTGATGGTTTCTGCTTCCGCCGGTGCCAGGCCTTCCAGAGGATCGGCGATCTGCATATCGCGATTACGGGCTGCGCCACGGGTCAGCTCGCCTTCGGCAACATCCACCAGCTTTCTGTCTTCTGCGGCGGATCGATGCTCCAGTTCCTGATCCTCAGGCAGGGCTGACTGACCATTGGTTACCAACTCTGCCCGGATGCGATAACGGCCAATACTGACCGTGTCGCCCTGATTCAGCCGGGCCCTGCGGCCACGCCCCACGGGCTGGGTGGCACTGTTGATGTAGGTGCGACCGCTGCGATCGATCAGGCAATAGCCTCCATCAAGAAGCCGGACTTCCGCGTGGCCTGCAACGGCACCGGTGCGGTGGGCTGACAGCTGCCAGGTATCACTTTCGGCCGTGCCGATGGAGCCGCCCCGGGGGCCAAAGCTGTGTTCGATAGCCGCACCACTGCGGGTCGTGCCCGGGTTGGTGACCGTCAGCTTCAGTCTGGTTACCTGCCGTTCTTCCATGATTGCATTCCTTTTCATATTAACGGCGTATCTGAATCCGCACGGCGGGCCGGGTCCGGGATTTCTCGGGTGTTACAAACGAGTTCCAGCCCAGCCGTATTTCCTGCCCCATCTGCATGGGGCGGATATCCTGCCCCCTCATTTGCAGCTCCAGGTCGTAAGCCAATTGCTCACGGGTAGCAAATTCCACCAGCTTCACCAGGCGCTGGTGATCCTGCCCGTTGGGCAGAAAGTCGGCAAAACGCTGGCGGCTCAGGTTGCGAATTCGCAGAATGAACTTGCCACTGCGATCACGAACCTGAGAGCCCACCAGGGTGTCATTCCCCAAGGTGGCGTTGCGTCTGCCAAGCTGCGTTTGCTGGTCCTCGCCAATGGCCACCTTGCGCAACACCCACTGCTCGATGCTCACATCGTCCAGATCAAAACAGTGCCCAATAATGCCGCTGACGACTTCCGGAGACCGGCTTCGACCCGCCATCAAACCGGAATAAGCCAGCATTTTCGACCAGTTAACCGGCGTGGCTTCCCGTAGGCGGCTGTCGCCAAGGCCGGTCAGGGAATAGATCAGATTGGAAAATCCATCGGACGCGCCTGGGCGAAAGCGCACGTAATAGCGATATTTGCGCCAGGACCGGTGAAACAGGGTGACTAGCCGGTGGTTAAAGAAATCCAGAAAGTGCCGGCGCACGCCAAGATCCTGACCGGCCTCCCAGGCCAGATCTTCAAGATAGTATCCCGGTAGTGGCGACTGTGATCCGTGCAGACCCAGAAAGCTCACTTCCATCTGATAGGGCGCGTGCTCATGCTCCGGCGACAGGGCAGAAACCACATCGCTACCAGGAAACCCTAAGCCTGCCGAGGCGGAAAATCGGATACGCTCCTGCCGTGGCGGCTCGTCGCGGCCAGCTTCCAGATCGTCACCGTGGTGCCGGTGAATCAGGTCCACCAGCTGAAAAAAGCTGTAGCGCCGCGCATTGCCCAGAACGGGTTGCAGGCCGGCTACATCAGCGGCTGCTGACCTTGCTGTAACGTCCATGTATACCGTTCCTGATTGTCTGTATTCACCACTTCCAGTTGGTGAAATGCGTTGATACTGGCATAAAGTGCAAAGAACTGGCTGAGTACGGTGCCGAACAGGTACAAATCGCCTTCCGAGGCAAACGCCTGCTGATCCAGTTTCATCACCGAGCGAATCCCCCGCACCGGCAGCCCCCGGATCATCTTGTCCACCGGGTTGGTTTCAATGGCGCTGATACCTGCCAGCCGTTTCTGGGACACCCGCTCCGCCTGGCGATCCACCAGCGCGCGGAAGTCATACACCCGCAACACCGTGCGCAGGGCATCCACATCCAGCATGGAGAGATAATTCAGCGACAGATTGGAAATCAGTGTCCACAACAAACTGCCATCGAGGGTTGGCCGCAGCGTTGCCGTGGGCCGGGTGATATTGCTGAACGATGCAAACGCCGGCGTGGTTTCCGTCGCCATACACACCTCCCCAACCGCCAGTTGTTGCGGCAGCTGCCGATTGGTGCAGGTAAGCGTCAGAGAAATCGCTTCCTGGCGATCCATACACTCGGATTCATCACCGCGAACGAACGACATATAGTGATCAAACCCATCACCCCGCACGCTATCTTTGGCCCGAACCCGGTAATACAAGGCTGTGCGGCCACGATCCCGCTCAACTTCGTGCTGAAAGCTCTCAAACGCCGTATAAAGCCGGCGCTCACCCCGCCCCGAACGGCCTTCCAGCCAACCTTCCACCTGCTCAATACTGAACACTTCAAAATGATCCGGCGACCGGCTGGATGCCAGAATCCGGTATTCCGTCTGACGCCCGTTAAGATCCACCGGCTCACCCTCATGGGTAAACAGATTCACCGCTGGCGTGCAGTAAAGCTGCATATTCTCCGCCCGAACCCGCACATCCGGCGGCAGAATACGGCTGAAATGAAAACGCAGGCTGATTTCATCTGCCTGCACTGCAGGCAAACGATTTTTTAATCCGGTAATGTCTACAAACCGGAACGCCTCGGGAAAACTCAGATATTCCTGCAAAATCCGGTAACCGGAGTAGGCGTTCTTGGGATAAGGCAACAAAGCCTCATCATTGGCGAAGCCGACTGGTTTCAACAAAGACGTAGGCAGACTGAAAACGGAATCTCCAACCACTAACTCCATTCGGCTGAGGTAGTGGTTCAGCCACAAATACAGCGTTTCAGCGGTATGGTTGTCCCCACCCAGATAGAAACGCAGGCTCTCAAGATCCAGGGCACTTAGTGGTTGATCGGTATGCAACGCCAGATCCACGGTCATCGACGACACTTCCCGGGAATGTTCGGCATGAGCATCGGCAACACTTATGGGAAACACATCGACCGCTCGACAAGTACGAAACCGACACTGGGTCTGGCGCGTGGAATCTCCCAAAGGACGGCTTTTGATCTCGGTATGACGCTCAACCCGCTGCCGCTCACTAATGGAATGCAGCTGCGGATCAAAACGCATAATGGTGCAGCTTGGGACTGGCCGCAGGTAGTTCGGCCAAAGCATATTCAGCAGAGAATGAGTCAGCTCCGGAAATTCGTCCTCAACTTTTTCCCGCAGTTTCCCTGTCAAAAACGCAAAGCCTTCCAACAACCGCTCCACATCGGGATCGGTGCTTTGCTCAGAGAGAAATCGGGTAAGCTGCGGATGCGCTTCGGCAAACTCCCGCCCCTGCAGCCTTAAAAAGCTCAACTCATCCCTGTAAAACCGATTCAACTTCATACAGCTACTGCTTCCTTGGGAGTATGATCCGGTCGGTATACTTTTCTTCCGGGAAAAAACAACTCGCTGCGCTCAGACATTTTTTTCCCTGCAGAAAAGCATCCCCACCGGCTCCTGCCATCCTTGGTGTTTGCTGATCTTTTCGTTACATCACTCGGTAGTAACGTTTGTCATCCAGTAATAAATCTATGGTTGTCTTGTCGTCTTTTGAGCCGACATTCAGGTAGACCGTTACCTGAAACCGTAACTGCAACGGGTCAGGCCCCTGAGGCAAGGCGACTACATCAACCCGTTTTACACGCGGTTCATACTTCTCAATACACTGCCGGATAGCACTCCGAATCTGAATACTCAAATCGTGAGTACCCAGCGTCGCATCATTGAAATCCAGCAGCCCCAGTTCCGGCGCACAAGCACTGCTGCCAGGATGTGCATTGAGCAGACGAACCAGATGGCGCTTGATGGAACGCACCACATGGGTTTCCTCGCTCATGCCCTGCCCTTCCGGAGCGGCAGCCTGTTCCAAACGCTCGAACAAGCTGCCTCCCATGGGTTGCGCATCACTACTGAACACGGATTAATCCTTGTCCAGACGGCCTACCAGCGACAACTCGAAGTTGGCGCCCATGTACTTGAAGTGTGGACGCACAGCCAGCGATACCTGGTACCAGCCCGGATCGCCCTCTACATCGGAAACCGTTACCTGAGCGGCGCGCAGTGGGCGGCGGCTGCGTACTTCGGCAGGCGGGTTTTCCTGATCGGCCACGTACTGACGAATCCAGGTGTTCAGTTCACGCTCAAGATCCTGACGTTCTTTCCAGGAACCAATCTGCTCCCGCTGCAGCACCTTGATGTAGTGAGCCAGGCGGTTAACGATCATCATGTAAGGCAGTTGGGTGCCCAACTTGTAGTTGGTTTCCGCTTCCTTGCCTTCCTTTGTGTTGGGGAACTGCTTGGGCTTCTGAACCGAGTTGGCAGAGAAGAAGGCCGCGTTATCACTACCCTTACGCATGGTGAGGGAGATAAAGCCCTCGTCGGCCATTTCGTATTCACGGCGATCGGTAATCAGCACTTCGGTCGGAATCTTGGCTTCCAGCTGGCCGAAGGATTCGAACAGGTGAACTGGCAGATCTTCCACCGCACCACCACTCTGCGGGCCGATAATGTTCGGGCACCAGCGGTACTTGGCGAAGCTTTCCGTCAGGCGGGTGGCCAGCAGATACGCGGTGTTGCCCCACAGGTAATGCTCGTGATCGCCGGAGACGTCTTCCTTGTAGTTGAAGCTGCGCACCGGGTTTTCAGTGGGATCGTAAGGCACCCGCAACAGGAAGCGTGGTGACGTCAGACCCAGGTAACGGGCGTCTTCGGATTCGCGCAGAGAGCGCCACTTGGCGTACTTGGGGCCTTCAAAAACAGCTTTCAGCTCCTTGATGGCGGGCAGTTCCTGATAGCTGTCTACACCAAAAAATGATGGCGCAACCGAGGACAGGAATGGCGCATGGGCCATGGCGCCTACAGACGATACATACTGCAGCAGCTTCATATCCGGGGTGGACGGTGAGAAGGCATAGTTGCCAACAACCGCACCCACGGGCTCACCACCAAACTGCCCGTATTCCGTGGAATAAATATGCTGGTAAAAACCGGTTTGGGTAACGTCGGGAGCAAACTCGAAATCTTCCAACAGCTCAGCTTTCGTGGCGTGCAGAATGTCTACTTTGATGTTTTCGCGGAAATCCGTGCGATCGACCATCAGTTTCAGGCCGCGCCAGGAAGATTCCAGTTCCTGCAGCTTGGGAGCGTGCAGGATTTCATCCATCTGGGCGCTGATCTTGCGATCCAGCTCGACCACCATCTGGTCTACCAGTGCCTTGTTGACCGGCTGGCCTTTTTCTTCGCTTTTCAGCAGGTTGGCAATAAATGTTGCAACGCCTTTGCGAGCAACATCATAGCCCTCGTCCGCCGGCGCCATGCGGCTATTGGCCATTACCTGATCGAGTAACGAGCCTTCCATAACAGATTCGGAGGCAGCAGATTGCTGCACAGCAGTATCAGACATACCACATCCCTTCAGTACGTGATTGATATTTGGTGTTGTGTACCGCGCTCGGGCGGCAGCTTTGATTACTCGCCGTCTGTGGCCAATTCAAGCTCAGACAAGAGGGTTTCACGGGCTTCGTCGTTATCCAGCAACTCCTGCAGCTTGGAACGGAACGAAGGCACGTTACCCAGAGGGCCTTTCAAAGCAACAAGTGCTTCCCGCAACTCGATCAGCTTCTTCAGCTCAGGAACCTGACGGGCAATGCTGTCGGGGGAGAAGTCACCCAGATTCTGGAATTCGAGGTTGACCGGCAATTCCTCGGCCTGCTCGTCCAGCTGGTTGGATACAGTGGTGGACAACGTGAGGCCAGCTTCCTTCATGACAGAACCGAAATTGTTCTTGTCAACGGAAATGGCTTTGCGTTCTTCGATGGGGGTTTCTTCGGCATGCCCTTTGAAATCACCAACAACGAACATTTTCAGCGGCAGCTCAGTTTCAGCCTGCTGATCTCCGGTGGCGGGGACATACTTGATATTGATGCGCTCTTTAGGCGCGACAGAACCGTCTTTGGACGACATGGCTTGCTCCCTGTGCAAATCATTTGCAGTTGTTCAGTCCTTCGTGCGCACCGTCCTGGCACGCAACGGCAAAACTGTACACAGATGGATCAGGTTTCTCAAGCAAAAATTGGCCAGCGGAGCATCAAACTGTGCACGCGGGCAAACTTTTGCCAAAGCGCCTGTATCCATGTGTGTACTTGTGACCTACTGGCCACAGCCTGGGGGAAATTGGTCAATGACGGCACGCAGCGTCGTGGCTATACTCCTGAAACCCCTAGTTAAAGCTTTAAAGTATTATCACAAAAACCAAGGAGATGATTGATATGAGCGACCTGAAAGCACGTTTCGACGAAGCGGTAAACTACATTCAAACGGCGGAAGGCGACTTCAAGCCATCCAACGAGATGAAGCTGGAGTTCTACGCACTATACAAGCAGGGAACCGAAGGTGATGTGTCAGGCAAGCGCCCGGGCATGATGGACTTTGTTGGCCGCGCCAAGTATGACGCTTGGGAAAAGTGCAAAGGCATGTCAAAAGACGACGCCATGCAGAACTACATAGACAAACTCGAAGCCCTGAAGTAAGCCGTCTCCGCTTTTCGATCCCGGCAGAAACCCGCCGGGACTCCCCCTCTTCGAACAAAGCACCTGTTGGGATTTCAGGCCACTGTTAGCGCTCGCTCATATTTACATTGAGCGTTTCGTATGTGCGATTTTCCGGCAACCGGATTTGGTAATTGTTGCTGTGTGTCTGCCCGGGAATGGATTTTGGATTGCTGAAACGAAATTCTACCGGTATTTGCGAACGCCCAAGATCTGTCCGGCTATCGCCTGGTTGTAGCGCGAGGGGATCAAGGTAGAAGTCGTCCGCGCCCGCCTGTTGCACTGGAACGCCCTCTGCCGGCGCGGCCAGGCCACCTTCAATCACTGTGGCCGACAACGCTTCTTCCGCAATAGAGCGGAAAGGGATGGTGTCCAACGTTGACCGCTGCTCAACTTCAAACACCGGGTCATCACCAGGGCTTGTCTGCGCACTGGCGAACCCTGCTACCATGAGCAGAATGGCAGCAGGGATAAACCTGGAAAGTCTCGATTCAGGCGATCTGACAATACGGTGCAAGAGATTCATGAGATTCAGCCTCTCAGACACGTTTTTCAGGAATGTGTCAATTTTCGATCAGTCTATCGCCAAACTGGCCGTATTTCCCAGTTAATTGACCGTTTTGTGACAACTTTCACTGGCACTGACAATCAGATCGCCAGCTACGCGCCCTTTTGGGCAACAGGAGCAGCCTTGAAAACACCCCTTATTACCCGACAGGGCTATGACGACCTTCAAAAAGAACTCGATGAATTATGGCGGTTCGAGCGCCCGGAGGTCACCAAGAAGGTTACCTGGGCAGCCAGCCTTGGTGACCGCAGTGAAAACGCAGACTACCAATACAACAAGAAGCGGCTCCGTGAGATCGATCGTCGGGTGCGCTATTTGAGACGTTGCCTGGACAATCTCAAGGTGGTGGAGTATCACCCAGACCAAGAGGGAAGGGTGTTTTTCGGTGCCTGGGTGGAAGTTGAGAACGACGATAGCAAGACCCTGAAGTTCCGAATCGTTGGCTACGATGAAATTTTTAACCGCAACGATTATATTTCCATCGATTCGCCCATGGCCCGGGCGCTTCTGAAAAAGGAAGTGGGTGACGAGGCGGAGGTGAGAACGGAAGCGGGCGCAATCACCTGGTACATCAATGCCATTACGTACGAAAAATAGCACAACTGCCCGGGCAGCTTTCGCTTTGCCCCATTCCATCAGGCATAAAAAAACCCCGTAAAAACGGGGTAAGGCTAGCGCTGTGCTGGAGGGGGAAGCAAACGACTATAAATGCTTGCCTCCTACTACAAAGCCTATTCTCCACACCCGGTATTACCACGCTCTTGCCGATGGATTACCTTTTAGACAGGGTGGCTGCGCGCCTCTGTGGGCGAAAATTAGGTTGTACACTCTAAGGATCGCCGATAGCGTAAAGGTATCAAACTTTATATCCGCTTCCAGCTACGGAGATAGCAGAATGAACACACAGAAGCTTCTGAATATCGCTCTTGAGGGTGTAGACGCTCTAGGCTTTCGCCTTGACCAGATGGGCATTACCGGAAAAGTTAACCGCCACAATATCGCAGCGTTTCTGATGACAGAGCAAAAGCATCTGGAAGGTGAGTGGGACAGCATTCAGGTACGCATCAACCTTCGCCGCTCTCAGATCGAGCGCATCACCAAGCAGATTGAAACCCGGACTGATGCTCTGATTGCACCAGTGATGTCACAGGTCAACCGGTTCCGTCCAAGCCACTAGACTCAGGTACGATCGGCCGCTGCTGGCGTAGATACGTCAGCACTGCCTGGCTCTTGCGCCTGGCCTGCAGGTATCGCTCTGATGCGTTTACGCACCGGCGTTAGTGCAGGCATGTGCACAGCAACCGTCAATCCGGGCGGCTGTGTATTTTCATTGGTATCGCTCAGCACTATCCGGCCTTTATGAACTTCTGCGACAGCGCTCACCAAACTGAGACCCAAGCCATTTCCAGGCAATGAGCGGCTTTTTCCAACCCGGTAAAAGCGCTGAAACACCTGCTCCTTTTCATCATCAGGAATTCCAATACCACTATCCCTTACTTCAAAAATGGCATCCTCACCCTCTTTTCGTACCGCCACACCGATAGCTCCATGCTCGGGTGTGTATTTGATCGCGTTATCAATCAAATTGCTGATCATCTGAAACAGTAAATCCCGATCGCCCTCGATGATTACATCCGGCTGAAGAGACTGCTCAAACATTTGGTCTTTATCCTCAGCCAGTGCCTCATAAAGCTCACAGGCATCAGATACCAGCTCATCCAGAGCCACTCGTTTCATATCGGAAGAGTTGCCCTTGGTCTCCAGGCGCGCGATGCGCAAGAGCGCATTAAAGGTAGCCAGTAACTGATCTGCTTCTGCTACGGCGCGGCCCGCATGCTCCCTGGCTTCGTCGTTGTCCACGGACATCAGAGTGGTTTCGAGCTGATTGCGAAGGCGCGTAAGAGGTGTTCGTAGATCGTGAGCAATACTGTCAGACACATGACGAATACCTTCCATCAGGTACACAATTCGATCCAGCATCTGGTTCAGGTTTTCTGCCAACTGATCAAAATCGTCTTCTGTACCACGAGTAGGAATACGGAGAGAGAGGTGCCCGTTCATAATTCGCCGGGACGTATTATTGATAACCTCAATCCGGCGAATGGTATTGCGACTCATCAGATAGCCGCCGAGCAGTGCCAGCGCAAGGGTGATGCCCATGCCCCAGTTGATGGCCGTTTCGATCACCCTTTTAAGGCTGGTAAGCTCATCTACATCCCGACCAACCAATAGCCGAAGGCCACCTTGAACTTCAAATATTCGTGCCCTGGCCAAACGTTCTGGCCCCTTCCAGCCTACAGCTGAGCTAAGCGTAAAGTTAACCCAGCCACCCTCTGAGGGACTGCCCTCCGGCCATGTTTCCAAATTGCCGGCCAGTTTGAGGAAGTCTTCAGTGGTCAGCAGATAGATGGTTTTTGCATTAGGATCGCGGGCAACTCGCTCACGAATGATCGTGATCAGGCCATTTACACCCCGCCCCCGGTATTGCTCCGCCAGCCCGGCGATTTCTGCTTCAATAGTTTCGTCGGTCTGTGCGGTCATAAATCCCGCTGTACGCCAGTATATAAATGCCAATAGCAAAAATACCGAAGTGGCAAACACCACCATGTACAGCAGGGCAAGCTGGAAGGACGATGTCCTGAGCTGGCTAAGCAGTTTCACGTAACATGTACCCTGCACCGCGAACGGTTTGCAGTAGAGGTGTCTCGAATTCCTTGTCGATCTTCGCCCGGAGACGGCTGATGTGAACATCTATCACGTTGGTTTGGGGATCAAAATGATAATCCCAGACCTTTTCCAACAGCATGGTACGGGTAACCACCTGACCGGCATTGCGCATCAAGTATTCCAGCAAACGGAATTCCCGGGGCTGAACATCAATATTCTGGCCTGAGCGCTTTACCGTACGGGCAAGCAGGTCCATTTCCAGGTCGGCGACCCGCAGTACGGTTTCAGTTTCAGCTGACTGGCGATTTCGTCGCACCAGCGACTCAATTCGGGCAAGCAGCTCAGTGAAAGAGAAAGGCTTTGTCAGGTAGTCATCACCGCCCCCCCGCAGCCCCTCAACACGGTCATCCACATCACCCAGAGCACTGAGGATAAGAACCGGCACCTGGTTACCCGTGGCACGCACGGTCTTGATGATAGAGAGCCCATCCATTCCTGGAAGCATGCGGTCGACAATCATGATGTCGTACTCTTCACTGGCGGCCATCATCATGCCATCTTTGCCATCGGCAGCATGATCGACCACGAAGTCTGATTCTTTCAGACCCTTAACAAGGTAATTTGCTACGTCCTGATCGTCTTCGATTACCAGCGCTTTCACCGGATCCCCTCCTGATAGCGGATTACATTAACAACAGAGTACGAATAACTCAGGACACCGGCCAGTTACGATCTTGTAAGAGGGTGTCGCCAATGGCGACGGTCATTTGCTGGTCGGCAACCAATGCAAGCTATCTGCCGTAGCCCCGGAGGGCAGGTACTCCGCGCTTACCCAGCCGTCATAATCCATTTTATCGATAGCAGAAAAAACATTCGAAAAGTTAATCTCGCCGGTTCCCGGCTCGTTTCGGCCCGGATTATCGGCAAACTGAATGTGCCCAATCCACGGCAACAAACACTCCATGGAGCGCACCAGGTCGCCCTGCATGATTTGCATGTGGTAGATGTCGTACTGCAGGCGCACATTGTCGGCATCCACTTCTTCAATCAGCGCCATGACCTTGCCGGACGTATCAAGGAAAAAACGGGGCATATCAACCCGCGAATTTATCGCCTCGATGCACAGCGTAATACCCTCACCCGCAAGCTTATCCGCTGCCCAGGCCACGTTCGCCACCAGCGTTTGCCAGGCCGTATCGTCATCCAGCTCCACCGGCTTCAGTCCAGCCAAGCAGTTAAGCTGCTTACACCCCAGCGCCCGGGCATACTCGATGGCCTGATCCAACCCGGCGCGGAACTCATCAACCCTGTCTGGCAAGCAAGCAATACCGCGCTCACCTGCCTCCCAGTCACCCGGGGGAAGATTGAACAGAACCTGAGTCAAGCCATTGTCGTTCAGCGCCTTGCTCAGATCTTCTTTAGGCCACTCGTAGGGAAAAAGATACTCCACACCCGCAAACCCGGCCTCCCCCGCTTTAGCAAAGCGCTCCATAAACGGCACTTCGGTGAATAGCATTGACAGGTTGGCAGCAAAACGCGGCATGGCAGTTACTCCTTAGATCCTGCGCCAGAATCACCAAGACGGGCGCGGTTAATATGCTCCAATTCCAGCAGCAGGCCACTGTGGTCTGCATCACTGTGGCCATTGGCAACTAGCGACAGGTATTCATTATGCACCTGTTGCGCCAAAGGCAGCGTTAACCCTTCAGCCCGAGCCTCATCCAGAATCATCCGCATGTCCTTCAACTGAATCCGCGCCGGCGCACCGGGGGCGAAATCCCGATCGATCATGCGCTGGCCATGCAACTCCAGAATCCGGCTACCGGCAAAACCACCCATCAACGCTTCCCGCACCGCCGCCGGATCAGCCCCGCCCTTGGCAGCCAGCAACAAAGCTTCAGACACCGCTCCTATGGTTATCCCGACAATCGCCTGATTAGCCAATTTGGCAAGCTGCCCGGCTCCAACCGGCCCGATCCTCGTGCACTTGCCCAGCACGTCAAACACCGGCAAAGCCCTGGAAACATCTTCCTCTGTGCCGCCCGCCATAATACTTAACCGCGCTTCCTGAGCACCCAGAGTGCCACCGGAAACGGGCGCATCCAGATAGCCTACGCCGTTTTCTGCCGCGAGAGCAGCGTGCCGC
The DNA here is from genome assembly GCF_002806945.1 of Marinobacter salexigens. Lineage (GTDB taxonomy): Bacteria > Pseudomonadota > Gammaproteobacteria > Pseudomonadales > Oleiphilaceae > Marinobacter > Marinobacter salexigens. The sequence continues at coordinate 106,553 of NZ_NIHC01000001.1, read as the reverse complement.
CGAGCGACCGATGGCTGAATGGAGCTCATATCAATCACCAGGGCACCCGGCTTGATAGCGTCCATAGCGCCACTGGCAACCAGCACCTGCTCCACCACATCGCTGTTTTCCAGCATGGTGATAATCACATCGGCGGTTCGCACTGCGTCAGCGGGGCCCTCGGCTACAGTTACCTCACTGGAAAACGGTTCACATTTGCTTGCGGTGCGGTTCCAAAGAGTCATAGGAAACCCGGCATCCAGCAGATTACGGGTCATGGGAGTGCCCATGAGGCCAATGCCAAGGAAAGCGATGTGAAGGCGTGTTGTTGTCATAGTTAGTGGGTCTCCAATATGCAGCGGGAAGAAGTAATTGGGTAGGCCTCTCCAAAACCGTGCGGAGCCATGGATGGCGGAGCCGAGCGTACACGGACGTATTCACAGCGTGTTTTGGAGAGGCCTACCCAATTGCTTCGTACTCCAAACTATAAGGCACAAACAAAAACGCCACCAACCGAAACCGGTGGTGGCGTTTTCAAAGTACGCTCAGATCAACAACCTGATCAGGCAGCTTCTTCAGTCATCTGCGTACGAATCTTCTTCATGGCATTCTTCTCTAACTGACGAATACGCTCAGCAGAAATGCCATATTTGTCTGCCAACTGATGAAGCGTTGCCTTGCTCTCAGATAACCAGCGTTCGCGAAGGATGTCCTGGCTGCGCTCATCGAGCATTTCCAGAGCCTCCATCAAGCGACCATTGGAATCCTCAGTCCAGTCAGCTTTTTCGAGCTGAACGGCCGGGTCGCTGCGATGATCTTCCAGATAATACGCCGGCGCCTTGTATGCACTGTCGTCATCGTCGTCCATCGGGCCATCAAAAGCGGTGTCATGGGAAGCCAGACGGCCCTCCATTTCACGCACTACTTTTGGCTCAACGCCCAAGTCATCCGCCACCGCATTTAGCTCGTCGTGGCTCAACCAGGCCAGCTTTTTCTTCTGGCTGCGCAGATTGAAGAACAGCTTACGCTGAGACTTGGTGGTGGCCACTTTCACAATGCGCCAGTTGCGCAGAATAAACTCGTGTATCTCGGCCTTGATCCAATGCACCGCAAAAGATACCAGGCGCACGCCGTATTCAGGGTTGAAGCGCTTGACGGCCTTCATCAAGCCAACGTTACCTTCCTGAATCAGATCAGCCTGCGCCAAACCATAACCGGAATAGCTGCGGGCAATATGAATAACAAAGCGCAGGTGAGACAGTACCAATTGGCGGGCCGCGTCTACGTCTTCTTCATAATGCAGCCGCTCGGCCAGTTCCCGCTCTTCATCCACGGTCAGTACCGGAATGCGGCTCGCAGCCTGAATATAAGCCTCGAGATTAGCGCCCGGAACCAGTCTTTCTATGAGCTGTAAGCTCGTACCCATGCTTTAACCTCCGAACTTGACGGTCGCACAGTGTATGCGAATAAAGATAAGACCACCAAGAACCTAAAAAGTTCCCGAATTTCCAAATAAAACGTTTTAAATCAACAAAATGGAGAATTCGCCCTGACTTTCACTTGCTTAAGAAGCTACCTTGTAATCAGCTCTGTTTCAATACGGTTTTTCCGCAATTTTGAACATCAGCCGCCAGCTATTTCTCCCGGCTCTATATCATCAAGATGACGCTTAACCGCGATCCAGGCGCCCAGCCAGCCTAGCAGCATCGCGGCAATAATCAATGCAAATGCACCATCAAAGCTCAGACCACCCAGCGAGAAATCACTGCGATACAACCCAGCAAGGCGCTCAATAGGGCCGCTTAACCACCACAGGGTAATCTGCAGCAGCATCCAGGCAACAACACCGCCACCCAGGCCAAACCAGGCTCCGGTGTACAGAAACGGCCTGCGAACAAAACCATCCGTACCGCCAACCAGCTTGGCCACCAGAATCTCGTCGCGGCGGCTTTCAATAGACAGTCGCACAGTGTTGCCGATGACCAACACAACCGCAGCCGCCAGCAATATCGCCAGAGCCCACACCGCACGCGCAAGCAGGTCTGTCATGGCATTAAGGCGCTGCAACCAACCCAGATCCACCTGTACCCGCTCTACTCCATCCATGCCTTCAATAAACATTACAATACTTGCCACACCGTCTGCGGTCCGTGCACCTTCCTCGGGCGTGATCAGCAACGTATGGGGCAGAGGGTTCTCTTCCAGATAATCCAATGCATCCTCAAGCCCCGAGGATGCCCGGAACTCTGCCAATGCACGCTCACGGTCAATCAGCTCCAGCTCAGAAACACGGCCATCTGCCTCAACTTCATCGGCAAGTGACCGAGCTTGCTCAAGGCTGGCGCCCAGATCCATATAAGCCGTTACACGGGCGCCACTCTCCCATCCGGCCCCCACTCCCTGAAGACTGGTTAAAAACAGTAACAGGGCTACAGGCAAAGCCAAGGCCACTCCCATAACCGTCCAGGTCATCATACTTGCAACCGGTGTTCGCCAAATGCGCTCGGCACTGTCACGGGCGACTTTGCGATGGTGGGTAAAATAGGATTCGGCCTGTTCACGCCAGGGTGGTCGGGAGGCTTTGGCTCCTCGGCCTGACACCGACTTTCGGGGCTTGGATGATGGTTCAGCGGCCACTGGAGACTCCTTGCAACGAAGTGCCACCGGCAACCAGATTACCGTGATCAAGCGTTAGGGTGCGCCGGCCCATTTCGTTAATCAGGGCGAGATCGTGACTGGCGATGAGTACGGTTACCCCTACCTGACTGAACTGAGCGAACAGATTCATGATATCTGCAGACAGTTCCGGGTCGAGGTTACCCGTAGGCTCATCCGCCAGCAGCAGGGGTGGCTTGTTCACAACAGCCCGGGCAATGCCCACGCGTTGCTGCTCACCACCAGACAACTGCAGCGGGTTCATTTTTTCCTTGCTGAGCAACCCCACCTTATCCAGAGCCGCCCGCACTCGCCTCCCCACATCCCGGGGCGAAGCGCCCATCACTTCCATTGGCATGGCCACATTATCGAATACCGTACGATCAAAAAGCAGCTGGTGGTTCTGAAACACCACGCCAATATGCCGGCGTATGTAGGGAATCTGTCGTCGCGGCAGGCGATTGAGCACTTGCCCCCCAACCACTACTTCACCAGCGCTCGGGCGCTCCATCACCATGATCAATTTCAGCAGAGTACTTTTGCCCGCTCCGGAATGCCCTGTCAGAAACGCCAACTCACCCCGGCCGAGGTGAAAGTTCACCTGTCGAAGCGCGGTATGGTCACTGTCATACCGCTTGGTAACCTGGCGAAATTCGATCATGGTGCGCTGGTGCTCCAAAGCTCCGGATTGTGCGTCAAATTACTCTGCAAACAGTGCATCCACAAAGGTTTCTGCATCGAAGCTGCGCAAGTCATCAACCTGCTCACCCACACCAATAAAGCGGATAGGGAGCTGCAACTGGCGGGCAATGGCAAATACAATTCCGCCTTTGGCTGTGCCGTCCAGCTTGGTCAAGGTGATACCGCTTACGCCAACCGCCTGTTGGAATACTTGCGCTTGGCTCAAGGCGTTCTGCCCTGTGCCGGCATCCAGAACCAGCATGACTTCGTGGGGCGCTGCGTCGTCGAGCTTCTTCATTACACGGACAACCTTTTCCAGCTCACTCATCAGGTTATCTTTGTTCTGCAAGCGGCCAGCAGTGTCTGCAATCACAACATCCACACCACGGGACTGGCCTGACTGAATCGCGTCAAAAATCACTGATGCGCTGTCGGCACCCGTATGCTGTGCCACAACCGGAACGTTATTCCGCTCACCCCAAACCTGCAGTTGCTCTACTGCAGCAGCGCGGAAAGTGTCACCTGCAGCCAGCATGACCGACTTGCCTTCACTCTGGAATTTCTTGGTGAGCTTGCCGATGGTGGTGGTTTTACCCACACCATTTACGCCGACCACCAGAATCACATAGGGCTTGGCACCCGTATTAATGTCCAGCGGTTTGGTAACGTCTTTTAGCAGGCCATGTAGTTCGTCACGCAATGCCTTACGCAGAGCTTCACCATCTTTAAGCTGGTTACGCTGAAGCTTGTCGGTAAGGGATTCAATAATTTCAGAAGTAGCTGTTACCCCCACATCTGCCATCAGCAGTGTGGTTTCGATCTCTTCCAACAGGTCTTCGTCGATCTTTTTCCCAATGGAGAAGAGATCCGCCATGCCACCTGTCAGGCTTGCACGGGTTTTGCCCAACCCTTGTTTGATGCGCTCAAAAACACTGAGTTCGGGCTCAGGAGCTGGTTCCGGTTCTGGAACAACAACTTTGGGCGCTTCTGCGACCTCCTCGGGGGCAGGTTCAGGTGCCGCTTCCGGGGTCTTCTCTTCAACCGGCGCTTTCGGCTCAGGGCCTTTCACCGCCTCCGGTTTGCGCTGGGGCACGGGCTTGGGCCGCGGCACTCGGCGGCGGTTGCTGGCGATATCCAGAACAAACACGAACACAAGAAGGGCCAATAGGCCGATTGAAATCCACTCTGCCATCATAAAATCATACCGTCTGTCTGATTGGGCGGGACAAATAAAGCGCACATTCTAGCAGACTGTCCCGGGGAAGTGAGGCTACTGTCGATTATCATGAAAGGCTCTGTTTCCGCTAAGATACTCCAGCCTCAAATAACGCTATTCGCTTTCGGAGCCAAGCACATGAGCCGCAGAAAACCCTCAGGCCCGCGCCCATCCAGCAGGCCTTCAAAAGGCCCAGCCCGGAACCAGGGAGCTGGTGGAGAGCTGCGTATAATCGGGGGCGACTGGCGCAGCCGAAAGCTACGCTTCCCCGATGCCGGCGGGGTTCGCCCAACGCCAGCACGCACACGTGAAACCCTGTTTAACTGGCTGTCATCTCATATTGCGGGAAGCGACTGCCTGGATTTGTTTACGGGCTCTGGTGCCTTGGGGCTAGAGGCGCTCTCAAGAGGTGCAGGACAGGCTACGCTGGTTGACAACAATACCGCCTTGGCCACGGCACTTCGGGGCAATCTCAGACTACTGGGCTCTGAAGCAGGCACAGTGGTTTGCGCGAATGTGGACACCTACCTGAGCCAGCGCACACGGCAACCATTCGATATCGTTTTTATGGACCCGCCGTTCCATCAGGGCTGGCTGACAAAGCTGCTCCCACTACTGGATTCTCAAAGCTGGGTAAAGCCGGGCGGCTGGGTGTACGTGGAACATGAGAGTGACCTGCCTACGCCGGCAACCCCCGCCAACTGGCAGCTACACCGACAAAAAACCGCAGGACAGGTCACTTACTGTTTATACAGGGTTCCTCAAGCAGCAGGGCGCAGCGAGTAAGCTCGTAGATGGGCAGCAAAGTCTTCCAGATAACGGATACCACTGGCCTCCGCCTCTTTGCACCACTCCATCAGCGCTTGCAGCTTATCCTGCGGCTTAAGCCCGCGCTGGCGCCAAAGCACTTGCAGCTCGTGACTCATCTCGTAAATCTGGCGCAACACCGCGTTGTTTTCGAGAACAGACTCCAAAGTCTCTTTGTCTCGCGGCTTTATCAGGGTTACCTCCCGCGACAGTAGTTGCTTCAGCTTGCGATACCTGGGGCGAATCTCATCATCCATCAGGCTCTTTTGCTGACGCAAAACTGGTTCTGTAACACGCTTGCGGTACTGGCGCATGATGTCGAAACGATTGTTGGCAATGGCCTGCACTGTTTCAACATCTACTTCCTGCTTGCCAGGCACATAGTGAGCAATCGGGCGATAGCCTTTGGGTTTCGCCAGACCGAACATCTGGAACATACGAATGTAACCCCAACCAATATCCACTTCGTACCAGCGACGCGAAAGCTTGGAAGAATTTGGGTAGGTGTGGTGGTTATTGTGCAGCTCTTCGCCACCGATCAGGATGCCAATTGGTGAAATGTTGCGGGCATTATCGGCACACTCAAAGTTCCTGTAGCCCATCCAGTGGCCAACTCCATTTACCACTCCTGCCGCCCAAAAAGGTATCCAGAGCATTTGTATCGCCCAGATCCAGATGCCATGCACACCAAAAAACGCCAGATTTATTACGGCCATCAGCGCAATACCCAAGGTTTTGTAGCGGCTGTAAAGGTTGCGTTCTACCCAGTCTTCCGGAGTGCGCTGGCCATAGCGCTCAAGGGTTTCTGGTGTCGCGGCTGACGCATAGAGCTCAGCACCCTCAAACAAAACTTTTTTAATTCCAAGTACGACGGGGCTATGCGGATCTTCCGCAGTTTCGCACTTGGCATGGTGCTTGCGGTGGATCGCTGTCCATTCTTTGGTATTCTGCGCTGTGGTCAGCCACAACCAGAAGCGGAAAAAATGCTTCAGCGCCGGGTGTAAATCCAATGAGTTGTGGGCCGAGTGGCGATGCAGATAGAGCGTTACACTGATAATCGTGATGTGGGTCATGCCCAAAGCAACCAGAATCAGTTGCACCACCGAGAGGTCAAGGAGACCGTTAAACCACATAAAACAATCCTCAATTCAAAATCCGAAGCGACCATACAGGCGCCGATAACGGCAGCTTAGCGTACAGGTGTTAGCCAAAACAACAAGCTTTCAAAACAAGTTTGTTGTCGTTCACATTTGCACAACATCAGACCCTGAAATTTGACCCGGAGACAGCCCTGTGCCCGAATTACCCGAAGTAGAAACCACCAGACGCGGCATTGCCCCCCACTGCGAGGGCCAATCTATCGCTCGCATCAAGGTGCACAACGGCAGCCTGCGCTGGCCGGTGCCGACAGATCTTGCCGAGCGCATGGAGGGGCATGTTATTCGCGCCGTGGACCGAAGGGCCAAATACCTGTTTCTGCATCTCGACCATGGCTCTGCCATCATTCATCTCGGCATGTCTGGCAGCCTTCGTATCATCACCGAGAGCACGCCGGCTGAGAAACACGATCACATCGAACTTGTACTGGACTCCGGCGCTACTCTGCGCTTTAACGACCCGCGCCGGTTCGGGTGCTGGCTGTGGACCGACTCAGCAGCCTCACACCCGTTAATTACGAATCTGGGGCCAGAACCACTGTCGCCGGAGTTCGATGGCCGCTTGCTGTTCCACCTCTCCCGAAACCGGAACACACCAGTGAAATCTTTCATCATGGACAGCCATGTGGTTGTAGGTGTTGGCAACATATACGCCAATGAAGCACTTTTTAGAGCCGGCATTCACCCCAAACGCAAAGCAGGACGCATCAGTTTCGATCGCTACCAGCGCCTCGTGGAGGCCATCCGGGAAATTCTCAGTGCGGCCATTCTGATGGGCGGCACCACCCTGCGGGATTTTGTGAACAGTGATGGTAAGCCAGGCTACTTCGCCCAATCGCTCCTGGTATATGGCCGAGCCGGGGAACCCTGCCCCGACTGCACAGCTCCGCTCAAGGAAATTCGCATGAGCGGCCGATCCACTGTGTACTGCACACGATGCCAGCGATAGCCCAAGACCGCAGATTTCAGCACCGTATCCGTAAAATTCCGGCTTGCCTAAGGCCGGGAACTGCGGCAGCCTGAAGGAAATTATTAAAGCTGGGCCCGCTTATGATCAACTGGACGTCCCTCGAAACCGTGTTCCTCGACATGGACGGAACACTGCTTGATCTGCACTTCGACAATCATTTCTGGCTGGAACACCTGCCAAGACGTTACGCCGAGCGCAATGGCATTCACCCCGGCAAGGCCAGAGACCAGATCATCAGGATGATCATGGCTGAAAGAGGCACGCTCAACTTCTATTGCACCGATTATTGGAGCGAGCGTCTTGCCCTTGACATAACCGGACTAAAATCCGAGCTCAGTGACCGCATCGGCTACCGCCCCCACGTGGCGGACTTCCTTAAGTCACTCAAAAAAGCCGGCCTGCAGTCTGTCATCGTAACCAACTGCCACCCCGATCCTTTGGAGCTAAAACTGCAGCGCACAGGCCTGGACAGCTATGTGGATGGCATTGTTTCCAGCCACCAGCTGGGCAAACCCAAGGAAGACACCAGCTTCTGGAAGGATCTGCAACAGCTGGCGCCCTACCGTGCCGCTGCCACACTGATGGTTGATGACAGCTTTCCCGTACTGGAAAGCGCACGAACCGCCGGAATCGCCCAATGCCTTGGCATCCTGGCACCTGACAGCAAGAAAGCTGCAAATGAGACTCACCCGGAAATACACTGTGTGCACCACTTCGATGAAGTTGTGCCAGCCATTCATCAGCAAAGACCGTTCGCCAGCCAAAGCCTCCCACTGCCATCTATTGGCTGAGAGCGGTATAATTAGCGCATACGCCCATCAGGTGAGTAGACATGGCGGCATCCACTTCGGACGTTCAAAGGGTAAGACTTGATAAATGGCTCTGGGCTGCGAGGTTTTACAAAACACGCTCCCTGGCCAAGGAAGCTGTTGAAGGCGGAAAAGTCCACTACAACAGCCAACGCTGCAAGCCCGGCCGGCTGGTTGAACCAGGCGCATTGCTTACCCTGCGCCTTGGTTATATGGAAAAAGTGATAGTGGTAGACGATATAAGTGACCGTCGACGCGGGGCACCCGATGCCCAGAAGCTTTACCATGAAACCGAAGACAGCATCAAGAAGCGGGAAGATCTTGCCTGGCAACGCAAAACCATGCAGGCAGCACAATTGCCGCCGGCCAGACGTCCTTCCAAAAAAGATCGCCGCGACATTCAACGATTTCGGGACCAGAACAGCATCTGAACCAGACTGCTATACCGTCACCCACCGATTAAAGCACCCAGTATTCAGGAGAATCAGAATGGCATCCCGCGACCAGTTTCAGCGTTTTATATTTGAGCACAGCCAGGTACGCGGAGCCTGGGTGCAGCTTGACGATAGCTTCCGTGAAATCACCAGCCAGGCGCCCTACCCGGAGTCTGTAAAGGGACTACTGGGCGAAGCTCTCGTGGCCAGCATTATGATGAGCAGTAGCCTTAAATTTGAAGGCACCTTGTCCATACAGGCTCAGGGCGAAGGCCCGCTACGAACCCTGATGGCCGAGTGCAGCCATGACCGCAATATTCGTGGTCTGGCCCGGTTTGACGAACATGCGGTAAGTGAAGACAGCTTCCACAACCTGCTGGGTGACGGGCGCATGGCCATTACCATTACGCCTCAGCAGGGCAATCGTTACCAAGGCGTTGTACCCCGGGAGCGGGACAGCCTGGCAGGATGCCTGGAGGAGTATTTTGAGCGTTCTGAACAGATTCCCACCAGCTTTTTCCTATTCTCCAGTGAAACTCGTGCCGCCGGTTTGATGCTTCAGCGCCTGCCAGGCGCTACTGAAGAAGACAACGAACTCTGGGAGCGGGTAAACCACCTTGCGCGCACTGTTGAAGCCGCTGAACTACTGGAGCTGGACAGCGAAACCCTGTTGCACCGTCTGTTTAATGAGGAAATTGTGCGCCTGTTTGACGCCGAGCCTGTCGCATTCAAATGCAGCTGCTCCAGAGACCGAACCCTGGTGGCCCTTGAAGCCATCGGCAAGGACGAGTGCTACAGCATTCTCGAGGAACAGGGAGCCATTAATATGGATTGTCAGTTCTGCCACGCTCACTATCGCTTCGACAGAAACGATATTGATCATCTTTTCGCAGGCCACACACTGCACTGAGCATGATTGCAGATTCCCCCGGAAGCCAGCAATTCTGCGGCTTCTGGCGCAGTCGTTTTTTCTCGGCGCGTCTGGCATAATAGCGCGCCTGAATTGATCCGACTGTTCAGATTTCCGCCAATTTTCGGGCAGGCGGCCTGAGCAGTCACCAAGACATCCCGAGGGCGAGGTCGAAGTGAGCAACACTTATAATGATCTGAGTACAGCACAACTGGTAGAGCAGGCTCTGGCGCGTAACGAGGGCCGCCTGGCTTCCAACGGTTCACTGGTTGTAGAAACCGGTCATCGCACCGGCCGATCCCCTATGGATCGATATATCGTCGACGAACCAAGCACCTCTGACAGCATTCACTGGGGGCCTATCAATCGCCCGTTCGACGCCGATAAATTCGACGCCCTGTGGGAGCGCGTAGAAGCCTACATCGCTGAAAAAGACAGCTTTGTTTCTCTGGTGCATGTTGGCTCCGACCCTGAGCACTATTTGCCAGTAAAGATGACCACAGAGACTGCCTGGCAGAACCTGTTTGGCCGCAACCTGTTTATCCGCCCGGAAAGCTACAATCAGGCCGACAAGCAGGAATGGCAGATTCTGAACGCTGCCAACTTTGAGTGCGTGCCAGAACGCGACGGCACCAACAGCGATGGCTGTGTGATCATCAACTTTGCCCGCCGTAAAGTGCTGCTGGCTGGCATGCATTACGCCGGCGAAATGAAGAAGGCTATGTTCTCGGTGCAGAACTTCCTGCTGCCGGAAAAAGACGTGCTGCCGATGCACTGCTCTGCCAACGTTGGTGAAGATGGCGAGACCTGCTTGTTCTTCGGCCTGTCCGGAACTGGTAAAACCACCCTTTCCGCTGACCCGGACCGTTTCCTGATTGGTGACGACGAGCACGGCTGGGGCCCCGGCACCGTATTCAACATCGAAGGCGGCTGCTACGCCAAGTGCATCGACCTGAGCCAGAAGAACGAACCCATCATCTGGGACGCGATCCGTTTCGGCGCGATTGTTGAAAACGTTACCATCGATCCGGAAACCCGCGAGCCAGACTACACCGACGTTTCCCTGACCGAGAACTCCCGCTGCGCCTACCCGCTCGAGCACATCGAAAAGCGCGTACTCGAAAACCGCGCCGGCGAGCCGACACACATTGTATTCCTGACCTGCGACATGACGGGCGTACTGCCACCTGTGTCTATTCTGAGCCGTGAAGGTGCAGCCTATCACTTCCTGAGTGGTTACACCGCACTGGTTGGTTCTACAGAAATGGGTTCATCTTCTGCACTGAAATCTACCTTCTCTACCTGCTTCGGCGCCCCTTTCTTCCCGCGTCCGGCAGGGGTGTACGCTGAGCTGTTAATGAAGCGTATGGATGAGTACGGCAGCAAGGTTTTCCTGGTTAACACTGGCTGGACAGGTGGCTCCTACGGTGAAGGCTCGCGCTTCAGCATACCGACGACTCGAGCCATCATCAGCGGAATTCAGAACGGTGAACTGGACGACGTAGAAACTGAACACCTGCCGACCCTCAACCTGAGCGTGCCAAAGCAGGTACCGGGCGTTAATTCTGCCCTGCTGAACCCGCGCAACACCTGGGCCAGCACAGACGCATACGACAAGAAGGCAGAAGAACTGATTAAACAGTTCGTGGAAAACTTCAAGAAATTTGATGTTTCCGATGCAATTGTAGAGGCTGGCCCGAAACTCTGAGTTAGCCGCTCCATAAAAAAGCGCCGTGCTGATCAGCACGGCGCTTTTTTTGTTTCAAGACTGAGGCTTCTTGCGGCGCCTCAGGCATAGAACATCAATGGCACGAAGGCCACTAGAACCAACGAGATACCCATCGCAATCAGTGGCATGATTATACGCTCGTGGCGCTGATAGAAGGTGCCACCTTCTTGCTGAGCGGCCAGTACTTCGGCCTCTCCTACCACTTGTCGCGTTAGCAGGTGATTCAGAGCAACCGGTGGGCTCAGGTAGCCCAGTTCAAACGCCACCAGAGTGACCATCCAGAAGTGAATGGGGTGAATACCGCTCGAATAGGCAATCGTTGCTACGGTGGCAGTTACAAGAATGACAGCACCGAAGGCATCCATAATCATCCCGAGAATGACCAGAATCACCACCATCAACATCATGGCAGTCCAGGCACTATCAAATGCTTGAGGGAAAGCCTGCATAACGTGTGAGCGTTCGATGACGCCACCGATACTTACTGACAGGCCTAGCAGCAACAGCAAAGCACCTATCTCTGCCGTGGTATCGTTAGTGGCACCACGTACACTGCGCTCCAGCCCTTGATGGTTAATGTCACCGGAGGCTTTACCCTTCCTGCTTCTGAAGCTTATGTGCTCATATACCAGGATGGACAACATAATGACCGGCAACAAACGCGGCGCCGAAAACTCATCCATGCGCACGTCCAAGGCATAACGGTAAAACAAAACAACGCCTGCAATTACAAGCGCATAGGGAACCAAAGACCGCAGAGCCTTAAGCGTGGCCGGCATGGCTTCGGAGCTTGATGCCAGGTTGAACTTGCTCTGTCGGTTAACAGTGAGTGCGACTGCGCTGAACATAGCAGCAGTCAGCACAAACACCCAGATACCCCAGCCAAACAGGTCGTCTGTAGTCACTTCCCGGTTAAGATAGGCGATCACAACAACCAGCAGGCAGGGTCTTAAAACCACGCCAAGGGAACCCGACATGGCAGTGGCAGCAAGTGCCAACTGCCGGCGTGCACCGGCCGCCCGCAGTTCACTGTAGATAACCGCACCGGCAGCAATAACAAAAATACCCGAAGCGCCGGTATACGCAGTCGGTACCGCAGCTACAAGTACAGCAACCACAGCGAGCATCTCCGGAGGCATTCGCCAAGGCCGGAATATATTGAACACCAGTGTGGCCAGACGGGTTTGCTTGAGCATCATGCCCACCCAAACGTACAGCCCTACATTCAAGAACATATCTGCAAGCTCTACCATCTTGCCAAGATAGATACCGATGCCTGAAGCGTGGCCAATCAGAACAAAGTAGGTACCGGAAATGAGGCACATCACGGTATACAGCGGTACCGCCAGAAAGGCTTTGTTCATCTGGCCACCTGGCGCCAGGCCCGGTGGAACACGAACCAGCCGATACAGGCTGGCCAGTGTCAGGCCCACAAACCCTGCAACCCAGAAATCATGAAGCAACAGATCTTCGGATGAGACGACCGTTCCCGTATTGAGACTGGTCTGGCGAAAAATGAGACTGGAGCCCAGCAACATAGCGTTAGCGACTGTCTGAAGCGTCAGAGACACGGTGTAGTCCAGCCGGGTTTCCATGGCTCGCATGGCAATATGATGACGAGTGAGTGTTGCCGTTGCTGCACACAGCATAACCAGCAACACCAATATGTAGCGTTGTGACTCAAGCCCGAAAGCGATCAAGTCTGCTATAAACAGCTCTACGGCCCGGTAGGCTTTAACGCCAGGGGTAAGTTTGTCCTTGAGCTCCTCATAACTATGGAAAGCGGTTTTACATTCCGCTATGGAACGCTCAATGGCTAGCCGCACATCGGCAGGGTTTTTCTCCTGGGCCCCCAGCAGCATGGCCATAGGATCATCATCGGCCGGTTGCTTGGCCAGCTCTTCCGCCACTGCAGCTTCTATATCCCGCTCAGCGTTACAAGTTGGCTCAACCGGATCCATGCGCAACTTGTAATAACCGCTCCAGAGTTGCTCACCGCCCCGCAACATCTGGTTATGGATATCGCTGCTTGTAGAAAAAAGAACGACAGACAGCAAAAGCAAACAGGCAGGCAGCGATGAAAACCACTCCAGGCCGCTGCGACGAAAACTAGCCTTGGTCATAGCTATACACTCTGGAACGTTATCAGGTTAAAGCAGACCATCAAGGTCCATGGTCTCAACTTCTTTCTGCTGGTCATCCCAGAAGGTACCAAGCTGGCCCAGCGGTGTACGGTGGCCAGTATTCTCAACCCACAAGCGGTCAGAAATCGAAACGATTATGTTGGTTGCCATGGCATCCACAAATGCCCACTTTTCATTTGAAGCCTGCTCTTTCAGCGACTCGGCGTGCTTGCGAACCACCGACTTCACCCCAGCCTCATCGCCCTTGTTAGTGGCAGCAATGGCATGAAATACATGGCTCAAACGCACACCTGCCTCCTCACCCAGCTGATCAGTAATTGCCAGCCGTTCAAAGGCATCTTCGCCCTCGGGTTGCGCGCCAGGCATCATGGCCCACACTGTCGCTTTAAGTGCCATAGGCGCTCCCCACCATTTATCACTCTCAAGGCAGCCAGAGGCGCGAGCGACCACCGCACCTACGTTTTTGGGTACACCGATGGAGGAAGTTGACTGTATCTCTGCATTCAATGCCTGCAGGCCGGAAAGCAGGCCGGCAAGGTAGATAAACTCATCCAGATCGTCGTCAAAGTCCGGGCATTCACCAGTGCCTGGCTCACCATAAAACGTGTTGTGATGCTGCCATCCCTTAAAGTAACGCCTGGAAGCCAAAGCGTATGCCCGCTTCTGGCGGATCATGGCATCTTCCGCAGCATTACCATTTCTATCGTACATAGCCGCCAGCGCAGCCAGTTCGTGTTCTCGGCCCTGGTCTTCGGCACAGCCACCCGCCGACAGGTAAAGCATGACGGCCAGCTGGTCCGGCTCACTGGTCACCCTGCCAAAAGACATAAGAAGCGGAGCTGTGGCCTCACTCATGGCACAGCCCATTGCCAGATCACCGCTCTCCAGTAGATAGGGAACCGTATGATCGCGGGAGAAGCCCTGCATCACGTCGCCGGTGGTTTTGTACATCATGTTATTGATAACACCACAGCCTGACAGCAACGTACCGAGGCTCAAAGCCACAGCAATGCCTTTAAAACGTGCAATTGCCTGTCGAACCACCTGCCCGGACCCTGTCAGACGGGAAGGATTCCGCCTGGAAGTCTGTGTCAATGAAATCCCGGTATGCATCATCATGTCTGAACCTTCTTAACGTTTTGCATTGTTATTCTTAACGCACTGTTAGCCGGGCATTATGGCCTACAGCGCTCGCACATTTTGAGACTCGCACCGCAAATGACGCTTGTGTACACAGTTTTTCGTGGTTCCTGAATTTGCACAAAACTCCGTGAGCCGCTATAGATTCAGGCAGTCGCACTCAAGCTGGATTGCGGCTTTGATAAACAAAAACAAAAAAGGGATACCCGATGCGCAAACCTGAACTCGCTGCCGCTGTCGCAGAACGCACAGGCCTTTCACGAGAAAAGGCCAGCGAAATTATTACTGCATTTACAGATCAGATCCTGGCTGCCGCAGCCCGAGGGGAAGACACCACTCTTATGGGCTTTGGCACGTTCAACATTCGCTCCCGCGAAGCCCGAGACGGAAGAAATCCTCAAACCGGGGAACCAATCCGTATTCAAGCCAGCAAGACTGTGGGGTTCAAAGCAGGAAAAGCATTCAAGGACGCGCTCCGCCCGGACTGAACATACGCTCTCGAAGCATGGGAAAGAGCCCTGCCTGAAGAGCGGGCTCTTTCCACTAAAACGCCGATCAGGAAGCGCACTCAGAGCGCGTAGCATCCACACGACAACGTATAGCCTTCATGAGCTTGATGGCGCGCTCATCGTATACACCATCATCAAGCAGTGAAAGACGAACCTTTTCCAGCATCTTGTCGTACTCGGCTGTATCTTCCTGAGGCAGATACATCCACACATCTTCCGGTATCTCGGACTCTGCCTGAGCAATGATGTCGTAGGCCTCGCCCATGCGCTTAACCGCTTCATCACGGACGATCTGCCCGGCTGAATCCGGGAAACGATCGCGATGGATTACGATCTGGAAGTTCATGTACCCCAGTGCGTATTTCACGACTCCACCATTGGGTTCGACACCTTTGTACAGCTCCAGCGGCGTGTAAGCCACCGCCGGGGCATAGGCAAGATCAACACTGCCATTATTGAACTTGCCCGCAAAGTTCGCGGAGTTGGAGCCCACTACCGACGCACCAACGTGACGAACCATGCGAACAGACGCCTGGTCGAAATCCAGCGTGGCAATGCGCTTGCCTTGAAGTTTCTCTACGGAATTAATGTCGCGATCACGGGTATGGAGGTAAATCGCACCCGCGGGGAATACGCCTGCAACCTCATAAGGCCCATCCAACAACAGCGGGCGAGCATTGGGCTGGCTAAGCGTGTTGTAGAGCAACCGCATTTCTTCTTCACCGGGAACAGCACCCATGGCTTCCAGGCTGCCGGTAAACTTGTTGAATTCACGCGCACGAGTGCCGGTAAGCATCACAGCATCACACTGACCCGCCTTGAAATCCTCAGCAGCAACCTTTTCATCCGTGTAAGCAGTCAGGTTCAGCTTGATGCCATTTTGAAGCGCAACCGGCTGAAAGGTTTTCGTGATAGCAAACAGTGGCCCGTTGGCACCAACCGGATCAAACACACAGAAGCTGCGCTCGATAACTTCATCGGCGGCTGCAGTATTGGTTTGGGCAGAACCCATCGAGGGCAGGAAAAAGCTGGCACACAAAGTGACCGCCATGGCCACCCTTTGTGGGAAGGTTGTTGATGTCACGGGATAACTCCTGAATCATTATTGTCTGGCTGCAGCACTTATAGTGTGAACTGCCTGGCCTCGTACTTGTTATAGGTGCCGACATTATGCCGGCAGCCACAAGAATACGTTGGCACAGGTGCCTCGACTCAAGAGTTTTTAAGCAACATTTAACATTATGTGATGGTGTCGACAAAGATTAGCCGACCTTTGACGCATTTTTCGCTGCCTGCAAGCAGCTCAGCCAGACACCCAGGCCTCACGCCCTTCGATATAGGTGTGCCGCACCACTCCGGGTATAGACCGATTAAGCGCTGGCGCATGGTGCCCCGCCGATATCAACGACTGCCTGCTTGGTGTCCACTGGGCATCTGGATCAAATATGCAAAGATCCGCCACTTCATCCTGTTCAAGAGTAGCATTCACCCCGATTACCGATGCCGGGCCTGTCGTTAGCGCCCGAACCAGTTCAGCAAGGCTCAACTCTCCCGCCTGAACAAGCCCAAGACCAAGAGAGAGCACGCTTTCGATACTCGAAAGGCCGGGCTCAGTGTCTGGCAAAGGCGCCTGCTTGGCTGCGCTTTCGTGAGGCAGGTGCTGGCTGACTATTGCATCAACAACACCACTGCGCACACCAGCTACTAACGCCTGGCGATCTGCCTCAGAACGCAGAGGAGGACGTAAGTGAAAACGGCTGTCGAAACTTGAGAGCGCATCTTCGGTATAGACAAGTTGGTGCATAGCCACATCACAAGTTACCGCGATGCCCCGGCGGCGAGCTTCAGCGATCATTTCCACGCTGCGCCCACAGGATATCTGGCTCAGGTGCAACCTGGCGCCGGTTTCTTCTGCCAGCAGCAACATTTCCATCAGGGCAGCGGTTTCTGCAACTTCCGGAATTCCAAGCAGGCCAAGTCGAGCCGACACCAAGCCATCATGGGCATAACCATCAGCCGCCAAAGACTGGTTTTCGGGTCGCAACATCACAGTAAGACCAAAAGTCTGGGCGTATGCCAGGCAGCGGCGAAGCACCCGGGCATTGCTTACCCCCCGGGAGCCGTTGCCAACAGCGACACAGCCGGCAGCGGTGAGCCCGGACATATCACTAAGTAGCTCGCCGTCAAGGCCGCGGGTTAGCGCACCTACCGGCAATACCCGAATCGGAGAGCTGACATAAGCGCTGTCCTTGATCAGGTTGGTCACCGCTCTGGAATCGTTCACTGGCGAGGTTTCTGGCGACACGCACACAGTGGTGAAACCGCCCCGGGCTGCAGCGCGGGCCTCTGAGACCATATTGCCCTTCTGGCCGTTACCCGGTTCACGTAGATTGCAATACAGGTCTACAAACCCCGGAGCAATCACGCACCCTGTGGCATCAACAGACTGGTCAGCATCGGCGCTTTCAGCCTTTGCTCCCGTGGCGGCGATACGACCATTTTTGATTAGCAACGCGGTGTTAGAGACTTCATCACCGTGGCCATTCAGAAGTCGGCCACCGGTAATTTTAAGGCTGGCACCGGAGTTATTGTCGTTACCGTTCATGCCTGGCCTCGCTCGGTTATCTCATTCAATTTCTGCTGCCTTTCAGCCACCTGCCCACCCATGGCCATGGACATCACGGCCATTCGGATGGCAATGCCATTAGTCACCTGATTCAGAATCACCGACTGAGGACCATCTGCCACGGCAGATTCGATTTCCACACCTCGATTGATCGGGCCCGGATGCATCACAATGCACTCCGGATGGGCTAGCGCCAACTTCTCCTGGCTCAAACCATAAAGCCGGTAGAACTCGCGCTCACTGGGTAACAGGGCCCCTTCCATACGCTCTTTCTGAAGCCGCAGCATAATCACCACATCAACATCTTTCATGCCTTTGGCCATGTCGTATTCCACTGTGCAACCAAGGCTCTCAACATCGTTTGGCAACAGGGTACCAGGGGCTATAACTCTTACCTGCTCTGCCCCCAACTCATTCAGAGCGCGAATCTGGGACCGGGCCACGCGTGAGTGCAGGATGTCGCCCACTATGGCGACTTTCAGGCCCTCAAACCCACCCTTGTGTTGGCGAATGGTCAGCATATCGAGCATCGCCTGGGTGGGGTGGGCATGGCGCCCGTCACCGGCATTGATGATGGCTACCCCAGGCGTAACGCTTTCAGCTATAAAGTGAGGCGCCCCACTTTGGGCATGGCGCACAACAAACATATCGCTGGCCATGGCCTCAAGATTAAGAAGGGTGTCTGAAAGTGACTCCCCCTTGGAGGTGGCGGAGGTGTTGATGTCGAGATTAAGCACATCGGCGGAAAGCCGCTTGGCGGCGAGTTCAAAGGTGCTTCGGGTACGGGTGCTGGCTTCAAAGAACAGGTTCACCACCGTCAGCCCTCGCAGCAGCGGCACTTTCTTGATGCTTCGCTCACCCACTTCGATAAATGAATCTGCGGTATCGAGAATATCGGTCAACAACTCCCTGCCCAGACCGTCCAGAGTCAGGAAATGCCGCAATTGGCCATCCCGGGTTAGCTGTAAGTGATTGGGGGAAGCTGCGTTTGCCGTCATGGGGTGCCTGCTATCGGGTTCAGGGGTTTACTGGTCAGCTGATTGAATTTCGATCCAAAGCGGATCCGGGCCACGAAGCTTTACCCGCTGCGCCGCATCCAGCGTCAGCGCCTGCCCGGCCACATCAGGCCGGATTGGCAGCTCACGGGCGCCCAGATCAATCAACGTGGCGAGTATGATACTGGCTGGGCGACCATAGTCGAACAGTTCGTTCATCGCAGCTCGAATGGTGCGGCCACTCATAATAACGTCATCAACCAGAATGATGTCCCGGCCTTCTGTATCAAAAGGCAGGCTTGATGGCGTAACTTTAGGATTCAATCCAATCCGGCTGAAGTCATCCCGGTAAAAAGAGATGTCCAGCTGGCCAAAAGGCTCTTCTACACCCAGGCGCTTGCCGATAATGTCCGCGACCCACACCCCTCCGGTGCGGATACCAATAACGAGTGGCGACTCAATACCACGCTCTTTGAGCAAGTCCTTCAGACCTGTCTCCAGTTTGTCCATCAGCTGCTCTACATCAAGCAATGCGCTCATTACATCCTCGCTTTATTGTTCTGTTTGCAGCCGACACCAGGTTTCCAGTATCAGCACCGCAGCCCGATCATCCACGCCGTATCGGCCATAATCCCGGCTTCCACCTGCTGCCATTACCTGACCCTTGGCTTCATAGCTAGTCAGGCGTTCATCCACCATTTCTACAGGCACATGAAAGCGACCGTGCAGGCGTTTGCCAAATTTGCGGGCGCGGCCGCACATCTCATTTTCGCTATCGTCCATATTCAGAGGCAGCCCCACCAACACCAGATCCGGCTGCCATTCCACCAGTAGCTTTTCGAGCTGACTCCAATCAGGAGTTCCATTATCTGCAGGAATCATGGCCAGAGGCTGGCCTGTGCCGAGCATTTCCTGCCCGGTAGCCACACCAATACGGCGAAGACCGAAATCGAATGCCATGACACTGCGTTGTCCGGCTTCAGGCATGCCCCACCGTTTCACTGAGCTGGTTAAGATCTATCCCTATTTGTGCGAGAACAGCTTTGTAGCGGTCAGTCCAAGGTGTCCTGAACAGAATATCGGTGGTTGCGGGGCAAGTTAGCCAGGAATTGCTACCCAGCTCTTCTTCCAGCTGTCCCTCACCCCAACCTGAGTACCCCAGGGCCATCAAAAACTCTTCCGGACCCTCGTTAAGACCAATGCCCGCCAGTATGTCCCGGGAGGTAGTCAGCATAACGTCGTCCGCAACCTTGGCGGTATTTTGCCAGCCAGCGCCCGGAGAGTGCAGCACAAAACCCCGCTCCTGCTCCACCGGCCCACCGCTGTATACGGGCAAATCGAGTTCCCCTCCCTGAAGATCAAGCTGTTCGAGGATCTCTCCCAAATGAATGTCGAGAGGCTGGTTGATCATTAGACCCAAGGCTCCGTCATCGGAGTGTTCACAGAGGTATATAACAGCACCGTGAAAACGCGGATCCGCAAGGTAAGGCGAAGCCACCAGAAAGTGGTGGCGTAAGCTGTGAGGTGAACGTTTAGATGCCGTCATCCTGATGTCAGCCCCCGTTGCTGGAAGGACCATGTACGTATAATTTCCAATTCATCCACGTCTTTCCGCATTTCTTCCGGAAACGGCGCGAACGGTGCGGCCATTCTGACAATACGAATCGCTGCATCATCAAGCAGCGTGCTTCCCGACGACTGTAAAATAGCCACTTCCTTGATTGTGCCATCTTTCTGCATGGATACCAGCATTCGCAGGGTGCCATACACTCCAGCTCGCCTGGCTTCCGTGGGGTAATTGATATTGCCCACCCGCGTCACCTTGCTCACCCAGTTCTGAACGTACCAGGCGTTGGTGGATTTCAGAGTAGAGGCCGCGGTTACCCGCATCACTCTGGGTTTGCGAGCATAGGCCTGTTGCTGAGCATCAAACCGAGCTTCCAGGCTGGCGATTTCCAGGCTGCGCTCCATCAAGCTTTTCTTTTCACGCACCGGCAAGGGCTCTTCTTCTGGCCTGACCTGCTGCTCCGGCTGTTGAACCTGTCTGGCGGATCTACTTTCAGTTTGCACAACAGCCCGCTCCCGGCGGCGAACCGGCTCAACCTGCGCCCTTGGCTCTGGCTGAACCTGAGTTACTTCCGGCTGGCTGATTTCCGCAGGCTGCGGTGAGGTCATTTCCTGAGGCTCATCCTCAGTACCACTACCCTGCTGGCTGGTTTGTGCCAAAAAGTCGGCCTTCTCCGGTACTTGTTCGTCATCGAACTGCGACAGGGTGATCTCCATAGTCTGGGCAGAGGAGCGCGGAGACTCCGGCGCAAAGGTAATACCCAGCACCACAACCGCATGCACCACCAGCGCCATGAACAGCGTGAAGGAAAACCTGTCAAAATCGCTTACCTGCACCGCCATGACTAAACCTGTTCCTGTCGTTGAACCATGACACTCCCGTCAGTTCCGGCTAAGGCGCTTGGCAATAGCCTCAATGAGCTTGCCTCCGATGTCTGTTCCGAACGTATCATCCAACTCACGGATACAGGTCGGGCTGGTGACGTTGATTTCCGTCAGATAATCACCGATGACATCCAAGCCTACAAACATCAAGCCTTTCTCTTTGATGACCGGAGCAACCCGCGCGCAAATCTCACGGTCGCGGTCCGTCAGTTCCCGGCCCTCTCCCTGACCGCCGGCGGCCAGATTTCCACGGTTTTCGCCTTGCGCAGGAATGCGTGCAAGCGAGTAAGGCACCGCCTCACCCTCAATCATCAGAATACGCTTGTCGCCATCACTGATTTCCGGGATGTATTTCTGGGCCATGGCCTGGCGAGCACCATAGTTGGTCAGGGTTTCAATAATCACCCCCAGGTTAAAGTCGTTTTCTTTAACGCGGAAAATGGAATGACCGCCCATACCGTTCACTGGCTTCATGATAATGTCGCCATGCTCAGCATAAAACTCCCGAAAACGCTTCGCCGACCGACTTACCAGCAAAGGTGGCGTCAGATCCTCAAACTGGGTAGCGAACAGCTTCTCGTTGCAGTCCCGCAGGGTTGCTGCCGGATTAACTACCAAAGCACCCTGCTGCTCCGCAGCTTCAAGAATATAGGTGGATATCAGGAACTCATCATCAACAGGCGGATCCTTGCGCATAAGGATGACATCAAGATCACCCAGGGCGCGATCCCTGGCCGGGCCGTAGCTGAACCAGTTTTCAGGGTCCATGTGCACTGTCAGGCTGCGCGTGTGGGCCATCGCCCTGCCACCGTCCAGATAGAGATCCGGCAACTCCATGTATTCGATTTCCCAGCCGCGATTCTGGGCCGCCAACAACATCACCAGTGAACTGTCTTTTTTGAAATGGATATCCTCAATCGGATCCATCACTATGCCGAGTCGAATTGTCATGGTGCCTTTCGTACTCCCTTGGAGGTGAAAACAAGAACCGGTCTGCAGAGTGAACCGGGCAATAAATGCTATGCTGAGAATTCAGATGGTATTGTACCCGAGCCTTGAATGCATCCGGAGAAATCCTGGGCAAATTACGTGATGTTGCAGGCAAAAGTACATTTGGTCACAAAGTAATACTTTTTATCAGGCCACTGATAATCTATAAATGGGCAGGGTTTATAGAAGAACCTTGAGGTTTATGCTAAAAACCGCCGTTTAAAACAATGACAGTCGCTGAGCGCAAGGCACCTGGACAATGGATGACAACTTCGAGAACTTGAAGATCATGGTGATCGACGATAGCAAAACCATCCGTCGCACCGCAGAAACCCTCCTGAAGAAGGTTGGCTGTGAGGTTATCACCGCAACAGACGGTTTTGATGCTCTGGCGAAAATCGCCGATTCACAACCGGACATCATCTTTGTGGATATCATGATGCCCCGCCTGGACGGCTATCAGACCTGTGCGCTCATCAAGAACAACTCCTCATTCAAAAAGACGCCGGTTATTATGCTGTCAAGCAAAGACGGGCTTTTCGATAAGGCCAAGGGTCGCATCGTCGGCTCTGACCAATACCTGACCAAACCGTTCAGCAAAGATGAGCTGCTCAATACCATTCGCCACTATGTACCCGTGGCACCGCAGTAAGTCCAGCTGACACAAAGAACCATCGAGGAACCAATGGCTCGCATTCTGATTGTTGACGACTCTCCTACCGAGGTTAAGAAAATCTCCACTATTCTGGAAAAGCACAAGCATGAGGTGCTGACTGCCGACAATGGCGCAGATGGTGTTGCCAGAGCCCGCGCAGAGAATCCGGATCTGGTACTCATGGATGTGGTTATGCCAGGCCTCAATGGCTTTCAGGCAACCCGCCAGCTTACCCGAGGCCCTGAAACGGCCTCCATCCCGGTGATTATTGTCACCACCAAGGACCAGGAGACCGACCGTGTTTGGGGCACTCGCCAAGGCGCCAAAGGATACCTGGTTAAACCTGTAAATGAAGACGACCTGATCAAGACAATCAACAGTCTGATTGGCTAATCCCCAACGGTGGAGTAAGCATGTCCGCACGGGCCGCCCCTTTTGCTGTTCTGACGGATATCGCCCGACGCAGCCGATCCATGGCCGCCGGCCTGCCCGAACAACAGGAAGCCGTTGAACTTTGGAACGGCATCGGTTTTGTTCTTGCAGGCGAGCGCTATGTGGCTCCAATGGGTGAGGTCACTGAAATACTGCACGTTCCCCGGTTTACGCACATTCCGGGAGTACGGCCGTTTCTGATGGGCGCCGCCAACGTGCGCGGTCGACTCCTTCCCCTGGTAGACCTTGCCGGCTTCTTCGACATTCCCCGCTCATCGCGCAGCCAGCGTGAACGGCGGGTTCTTGTAGTTGAACAGGGCGATATATTCAGTGGCTTGGTGGTCGATACCGTGCTGGGCATGCAGTACTTTGCAACCGATAGTTTCAAGGCCGCACCAGCCGGTGTGCCTGAAAGCGTTCAGCCGTTTGTCGCAGGCGGCTATGAGCGAAATGAAGAAGTCTGGAAAGTGTTTTCTGCCGTCGACCTGCTCGAAGACGAACGCTTTCTTGACGTTGCGCAGTGGTAAGGGTGATGACAGTGGCAGGAAAACACCCTGACTGCCTGAAACCTCATTAAAACAACTTGCCATATTCCAGAAGAGGCCGGGAGCCAGAAAATGAAAAACAGAGCCGGAAGAATCGGTAGGGGTCAGGGAGGCAACAAGCTTGTTGCCGGCCTGATTACCTCGCTGATTGCACTCACAGTCCTGCTCGTTGTGGTCCTGTTTATCATTAACAGGGACAGCCAGAACGACCAGGAATACATTGCCAACACTGCTGAACTCAGGGTGCTGTCACAGGAAATCGCGAAAAACGCCACGGAAGCCGCCGGCGGTACCGCCGAGGCATTCAACCAGCTGCGCCGCTCCCGCGATGAGTTCCAGCAGCTTTGGTCGAGCGTGACAGAAGGCAACCCGGAAACCGGCCTGCCCCCCAGTGAACTGGCCCGCGAAAGTGGAGTTCAACAGCACTGGAACTCGGTCCGCGAAAACGCCGACAGCATTCTGTCCACCCGGGACGCCGTGCTCGGCCTGCACGAAGTCGCACGCACCTTGAACGAAACCATTCCCCAGCTTCAGGTGGAGTACGATGATATCGTACAGATCCTGCTGGAGAGCGATGCGCCGGCGGAACAGATTGCCTTGGCTCAGCGTCAGGCACTGCTGGCAGAGCGTATTGTGCGCTCGGTAAACAACGTACTCTCCGGCGATGAAGACGCCGTGATCGCCGCTGACCGGTTTGGCCGAGACGCCAGTCTCTTTGGCCGGGTACTCGACGGACAGCTTTACGGCAACCCGGCGATGGGCACCTCCAGGGTTGACGACGAAGATGCCATCTATGGCCTTGAGGCGGTTGATGAACTGTTCGAGTTCGTCGCCCAAAACGTCGATGCCATCCTTGAAGCCTCTCCCGACCTCTTCAAGGTGCGCACTGCGGCCAGCGACATCTTCCAGAACTCCGAGATTCTACTGTCCGAGCTCTCTGTTCTGGCAGAAAGCTTCCGCGGCCAAAGTGGTTCGCGACTGGTAAGCCCGACACTGGCCTTTATTATTCTGGCGGCCATGGTTGCCATGGTTGTATTTATCGGTCTAGCCCTGTATCGCGAAGCCCAGACGCGTCTGGCAACCACCCAGGAGCAGAACGAACAAAACCAGAACGCGATCCTGCGACTGCTGGACGAACTGGCCGACCTTGCCGATGGTGACTTGACTGCCGAGGCCACGGTAACCGAGGACTTCACCGGTGCCATCGCTGACTCCATCAACTACGCCATCGACCAAATGCGCGGCCTGGTACAGGCAATCCGTGGAACCGCGGTACGAGTGGCCTCTGCGGCCCAGGAAACCCAGTCTACAGCCATGCACCTGGCGGATGCTTCTGAGCACCAGGCCCAGGAAATTGCCGGCGCCTCTGCGGCTGTTAACGAAATGGCTGTATCCATCGACCAGGTATCATCCAACGCTGCGGAATCTTCTGCGGTTGCGGAACGCTCGGTTGCCATCGCCAAGAAAGGCGCAGAAGTGGTACAGAACACCATTCGCGGCATGGACAACATCCGCGAACAGATTCAGGAAACGTCCAAGCGTATCAAGCGTCTTGGTGAGTCCTCCCAGGAAATCGGTGACATCGTATCCCTGATCAACGACATTGCCGACCAGACCAACATTCTGTCTCTGAACGCCGCCATCCAGGCCTCTATGGCCGGTGACGCAGGCCGGGGCTTTGCGGTGGTTGCGGACGAAGTTCAGCGCCTTGCGGAACGTTCCTCTGCGGCAACCAAGCAGATTGAAGCGCTCGTTAAAACGATCCAGTCGGACACCAACGAAGCCGTTATCTCCATGGAACACACCACCGCCGAGGTGGTACGTGGTGCTCGTTTGGCACAGGACGCAGGTATTGCGCTCGAGGAAATCGAAAACGTATCCATGAGCCTTGCGGAGCTGATCCAGAACATCTCTAACGCAGCACGTCAGCAGTCGTCTTCTGCAGCACACATTTCCAACACGATGAACGTTATCCAGGAAATCACTTCCCAGACATCGTCCGGTACCAACGCTACCGCGAAGTCTATCGGGAACCTGGCGGAAATGGCGTCCGAGCTGCGGTCCTCCGTTGCCGGCTTTACGCTGCCCGAAGAAGAAATGGCAGGCCAGGAAGAAGAGGAAGACAGCAACGTTCCGGTGGTGGGCTGAGTCACAGTCCGAGGCTAATGGCGGTATATGTCTGAACTTCACAACAGTCCGTCACCTGCCCAAAGCACCTGGTGTCTGCGCCGTCTTCCGGAAATGGACGAGGCGCAGTTCAGCCAGTGGCAGGCGCTGCTGGAACACCGTACCGGCATGACACTGCCTGCAGAGCGCCGCTCGTTTCTGGTAACCAACCTGGCTATCCGGATGCGGGAAATAGACTGCAGCAACTATCAGGCCTACTACGAAACAATTGTCTCGGGGCCGGACGCCATACGGGAGTGGTCAACACTGGTTGACCGGCTTACGGTGCAGGAAACCCGCTTTTTCAGGGACCCTGACGCCTTCCGGCTAGTCGCTGATTATGTTCTCACCCGGCCAAGGGAGCAGTTCCGAAAGCGCCCCATTGAAGCCTGGAGCGTCGGTTGCTCATCCGGTGAGGAGCCTTACACCCTAGCCATGGTGCTGAATGAGTGTATGACTCAACTGGGGCTGCAGCCGCTCTATGGCGTAACCGGTTCAGACATCAGCACACCGGTTATCGAGAAGGCCCGGACGGGCCAGTTCAGTGCCCGCAAACTGCAGGGCATGGAAGAACATATGAAAACCCGGTATTTCCGCCCGGCCGAGCGGAACACCGTTGAAATTGTTGAGAGCATTCGGGAGCGGGTCTGCTTTACCAGACTGAATGTGCTGGATCTGGATAGAGCTCCCATGCACGGAATGAATATTATTTTCTGCCAGAATTTGCTGATTTATTTCCGTCGCTGGCGCAGACGGGACATTGTCAGGCGTCTTGCAGAGCGGCTGGCGCCCGGGGGACTACTGGTTCTGGGCCAGGGAGAGCTGACCGACTGGCAGCCCCCAGGCCTGCAAAAAGTACCCTCGGAACATGTACTGGCGTGGATAAAGCGCCAGACTGACGAAGAATAACCGGAGAGGTTATGGGCAATCACCATGACAGCATCGCCCTCGACTGGGTTCGGGGCGAGATACAGGACACGCTGACCCAAGGTCAGCATGCGCTGGAAGCATACGTCGAAAACCGTGAAGACACGGCGCGCCTGCGTTTCTGCCTGAATTATCTCCATCAGGTGCATGGCACCCTGCAGATGGTTGAGCTTTACGGGGCAGCCCTGCTGACCGAAGAAATGGAAAAGCTTACCCAGGCGGTGCTGGATAACAGCGTTACCAGCGTGGACGAAGCCGTTAATGTTCTGATGCAGGCCATCCTGCAGCTTCCTCAGTATCTGGAACACCTGGACAATAGCCAGGATGACTTCCCAATGGTACTGCTACCCCTGTTGAACGATCTGCGGGCAGCTCGGGGTGACTCCCTTCTCTCAGACACCTCACTGTTCAAGCCCGACCTTGGTCCGTCGCGCATGCAGGTTGCAGACATTGTGTCGCAACGCCTGCAGGACCCGAAAGTACTTGGGCATATCCGTAAACTTCGCCAGATGTACCAGTTTGCCCTTGCCGGCATCATTCGCGAAGAAGACCTGGATGCCCAGTTTGTTTATCTGCAAAAAGTCATTCACCGACTGACCCGCCTGTGCCAGAAAACCCCTCGAGGCGAGCTTTGGAAAGCCGCCGCCGCCTTTGTGGAAACACTTCAGGCCAGGGCTAATCCGGTCAATGCGGCGGTAAAGTCCCTGCTTCGGGATCTGGATTCCGAGATCCGCCGCCTTACCGACGAACACGCCGATATCCTCGCACAGCCTGCGCCCGATGCCTTGTTAAAGCATCTTCTCTATTACGTTGCACGGGCCCGGGATGTGGAGTCTGAAAACGTAAAGGATCTTCGCAACCGCTATCAGCTCGAGGACGCCCTGCCTTCCGAAGACGATGTGGATGCAGCCCGGAACCGGGTCTCCGGCCCTGGCCGCGAAGCCATACATTCGGTTGTCAGTGCGCTAAACGAAGAACTTGCCAAGCTGAAGGACCAACTGGACCTGTTTGTACGCTCAGAGTTTCGTCAGAACACCGAACTGGGAGACCTGCTTCCCGGCCTGGCACAGGTGGGGAACACCCTTGCAGTGATTGGTTTGGGCATTCCCCGCAAGGCAATAACCGAACAAGCCGAACTGATTGAAAAACTCAGCACCCAAGGAGAGCCCGTAGATGACGGCACTCTGATGGACATCGCCGGGGCTCTGCTTTACGTGGAAGCCAGTCTGGCAGGCCTGGATAGCGACCGGCACCAGGAACCCTCCGGAAGCAGCGCTGACAATCTCCCTTCGCACCAAGGCTCCCGCGAACTTGGCGAAGCGAGCAGTGCCCTTTTGAGAGAGTCCCGCAACACTCTTGAGCAGGTAAAGTCGGCTGTCATCAACTTTATTGCCTCCCAGTGGGACATCCGCGAGATCGAACATGTACCCGGACTGCTTCACAGTATCCGGGGTGGTCTCAGCCTGATTCCACTGGAACGCGTCGCCAACATGCTGGCCTCCTCTGAACGCTACATCGCAGATGTTCTGCTCAGCGACAAGCATGTTCCTGACTGGAAGCAGCTGGATACCCTTGCCGACGCCATTACCAGCATTGAGTACTACCTGGAGCGACTGGCGGAAGGCATCAGTGATAACGAAGACATTCTTCGTATCGCTGAAGAAAGCCTTGCCAGCCTGGGGTTCCCGGTGGGTGAAGAGCCAACATGGTGCACTGATTCCGCAAAAGACGGAGTCCCGATAGTTGAACCGATGGCCCAGGAAGAGGCGGCGCCCAACATCGGAAGCGCTGCGGCCAAAGCCTCGGACGAAGAGCTTCTGGATGACGAGATTCTCGATATTTTTGTGGAAGAAGCCGAAGAGGTTCTGGGAACCATTACCGAAGTCTACCCGCGCCTACGCCAAAACCACGACGATCGCCCGGCACTGACTGAAGTCCGCCGCGCATACCACACTCTCAAAGGCAGCGGCCGTTTGGTTGGCGCCACCAACCTCGGTGAACTGGCTTGGTCTGTCGAAAACCTGCTGAACCGGGTTATCGATCAGAGCATCAAACCAAACGATGAACTCTTCTCTTTTATCGATGAAGCAAATGCGCTCATTCCTTCACTGATTCAATCGTTCCGTGACGGCCAGCCTCCCGCCGACGTTGCAGAGCTGGTTGAGCGCGGCGAAGCCATGGCAACAACCCGCCGCAGCGACAGCGAACAGGCTCCAGTTCCGGAAACTGGCCACGAAGGGATGAAACCTGAAGCTGAAAGCACTCCTGAGCCAGAAATGGCGACCGTCGATGAACAGCCGGGCGACCTGATTGACGACGAAATCCTCGAGATCTTTATCGAGGAAGCGGGTGAGGTCCTGGAAACCATCCGCGAGTATCTGCCCATGCTGCTGCGTCAGCATGATGACCGCAGCGCGCTTTCTGAAGTTCGCCGTGCATTCCATACGCTCAAAGGTAGTGGCCGCATGGTCGGCGCCCTCGTTGTCGGTGAGCTGGCATGGTCTATAGAGAATATGCTGAACCGCGTAATCGACGGCAGCACATTCATGAACGATGACATAGCCAGCCTGCTGAACGAAGCCACCGGTATTCTCCCTGCTCTGGTCAGTGATTTTGAGAAACAACAGCCCCCTTCCATCGACCCTTCAAACCTGGAAGCCCGTGCCAATGCCCTGGCCAATGGGGACATCCCCGATGCCAGCGTAATACCGACACCGGACAGCAGCGCTGCACATGACGCTATCACCATCGAACTGCCGGAGGTTGATTACGGTGAGGATGATGATGTTGATCCTGTGTTACTGGACATCTTCGAAAGCGAAACCGAAACTCACCTGCAAACCCTCAAAGAGTTTTTGGCGTCTGCAGGCGACAAGATCAGCGTATCCTATACAGACGATCTGTCGCGGGCCCTCCATACCCTGAAAGGGAGCGCCCATACAGCGGGTATAGCGCCAATCGCTGCAGTCATTGCCCCGCTTGAGCGATTCATAAAGGAATCCCGCGCCCAAAACCTGCGCGCCGACCGCGATGTGCTATCGCTGATTGCAACCGCTTGTGATTTCCTGACGCAGGGGCTAGCACAGATACGCCAGGAGCCTCAGGCTTCAATACCCAGCACAGAAGAATTTCTCGAAAAGCTTGAGCAGATTTCCAACGACAGGCTGCGTTCCTACATCGAAAACACCAGCCGTGACGGCGAACAGCCAGCACCGTCTCAGCTGGTACAGCTGTTCCTGAGTGAGGGGCTTGATGTTGTTCTGGATGCCGACCTGATTCTTTCTCAATGGGCAGAAGACCCTCAAGACCAAGGCTCGCTCCAGCGCCTCAAGATTGAGCTGGCGCAGCTGACTCTTGCAGCGTCGGACGCCGGGCTGCCCGATGTCGCCGCCTTGTCCGGAGCACTACACGAAGTCTATGTTGCCGCAGCAAGCCGGCCAGAGGCAGCAGACGAGCTGCTCTTCTCATCCCTGCGAACTGCCCATGAGCACCTGATCAACATGATGGATCAGGTCGCAGCAGGGCTTGCCACAGAGTCTGGCGAGGAGGTCGTGGCTGAGCTTGAAGCCCTTTCCCAGTTCTTGCTTGAGCCCGACGTGACAAGCGACTTCGACCAGGCGTTTACAGAAGACCTCGAAGAAATTGATCTCAGCTTCGACATGGACGAGCTTGAAGCCTCAGCTACCGGCGAGCCTGGTGCAAAGGCTTCGCCCCCCGCCGACCAGCTTCTGCCTGCAGCTGGCCAGGCTGATCCTGAAGCCTCTCACAGCGAAATGGATGACGAGCTTGCGGAAATCTTCCTCGAAGAAGCCCGGGAACTCATCGACAGCTCCGCCGACGCTCTGCAAAGCTGGAGCGAAGCGCCAGCTAATATGGACATTCTCCGTCTGCTGCAGCGGGATCTTCATACCCTGAAGGGGGGGGCGCGCCTTGCCGAAATTTCGACGGTGGGTGATCTGGCCCATGAGCTTGAAACCCTCTTTGAAGGGCTGACTGAGAACCGCCTTTCTGTCCACGAAGACCTGTCCGACCTGCTTTTCCGCTGCCATGATCGGCTTGCGGGTATGGTAGATAATCTCGAAGCCAAGGAGCCGCCGCGCCCGGCACCGGATCTGATCAGCGAAATCCATGCTTATGTGGACAGCACGGGCAGCTCGCAATCAGCTGCCGATATCGCTGTACCCCATGAGCCGGAAATCACCGAGTTCAACGCTGACCTGCCACCGGTGTTGGAGGTTGACGAAGCTGAAGAGCCGGTCGCAGGTGAGCTGGGAACCGATCTCTCGCATATGGACCCGGAGCTTACCGGCATCTTCCTTGAGGAAGCCTACGACCTGATCAACTCTACAGGCAGCGCCTTGCACACCTGGAGTGAGGATCCGTCGAACCGCTCGGTAGCAGCAGAGCTGCAGCGGGATGTCCATACCCTGAAAGGCGGCGCACGCATGGCCGGGGTTGACGCCATTGGCGACCTGACACACGTACTCGAGGATCTGTTCGAAAAAGTAGCTGAAGGCCAGCTTGAGGCCAGCGACACCATGAACGACCTGTTGTTTGCCTGCCACGACCGGCTGGCGCAGATGGTTGAGCAGGTTGCTACCGAAAAACCCTGCCCTCCCGCCAGTGAGCTGGTGGATCAGGTTGAGGCGATCCTCAGCGGTGAATCAGCGCCTGCAGAGGCCGAAGCAGAGCCAGCAGAGTTTGATATTCCGACACCACCGCCTGAGATCTCGTCAGCTGACACCAGCGATGACGGCGATATCACTAGCATATTCCTCGATGAAGGTCAGGAAATCCACGACGCCATCAGCGAGTGCCTCGATCAGTGGCGAGAAGATGCTCAGGCAATGCACGGTGTTGCGCAGCTGCAACAGGAGCTACACACTCTCAAGGGTGGAGCAAGACTGTCAGATGTTGACCCCATTGCAGAGCTGGCAGAAGCCTGGGCGGGCGCCCTTGATGCGCTGGCATCAACCCCCGGCAATCAGAAGTTGCTACTGGCTCTGAGCACCCGCGGCCTTGACGACCTGGGGTCCATGCTCAGTGAGCTGGCGCTCGGTACAGAGCCAGCTGCAGACCCGGACCTTCTGATGTCCTTCAGCAGTGCCCAGACCCTGGATTCCGGCAGTTTCGATGCTACACCGGAAGAAACTGCAGTTGCCGACCAGGCTGCTATTGATCCGGAAATTCTCGAAATCTTCCTGGAAGAAGCTGGCGAGATCATGGATCAGCTGGAGCACCTGATTGCTGACTGGCGCAAAGATCCTTCCAATACCCATTTCAACCAGGAGGCACAACGGGCACTACACACGCTCAAAGGCGGCGCCCGTTTATCCCAGCTCACGCAGCTGGGTGACAAGGCTCACTCCTTTGAAGCACACCTGATTGATCTGGGCAGCCAGGCACCTGATGACACTCAGTGGCAAGCCATTACCGAAGATCACGACGGCATTGCTACGCTGGTTGCCGACATACGCGAACACTATGAATCCGGTACAGCAGAAGTTGCGCTGGCAATCGAAACAGCACCGGAAGAAAAAGCGTTCGCAAAGACAGAAGCACCTGCAGAGCCCACGCCCAAGCCTGCCCGGGCAAAGGCTTCCAAGCGCGCGGTGGATACTCAGCGTGCCGCACAGGAAACCATTCGGGTTTCTGCACCTTTGTTGGACGATTTGGTTAACCTGGCCGGTGAAACCAGTATTACCCGTGGCCGGCTAGAGCAGCAAAGCAGTGACTTCAGCCATACTCTGGATGAAATGGCCGCAACCATCGAGCGTCTGCGGGAACAGCTGCGCCGGATGGAAATCGAAACCGAAGCGCAGATCCTGTTCAGTGCTGAAAAAGAGCACGGCCCAGACTACGGAGACGACTTCGACCCACTGGAAATGGATCGCTATTCATCGATCCAGCAGTTGTCCCGGGCTCTGACAGAATCGTCTTCAGACCTTGCAGACCTGCGCGAAACATTGACTGACCGAGTGCGGGACACAGAAACCCTGCTGGTTCAGCAGTCGCGCATCAATACGGAACTCCAGGAAGGTCTGATGAAGACCCGAATGATTCCGTTTTCATCCATGGTGCCACGCCTGCGCCGCATTGTTCGCCAGATCAGTGGTGAGCTGGGCAAAAAGGTCGACTTTGATGTGCGCAATGCTGAAGGGGAAATGGATCGCACCATACTGGAGCGGATGATTGCGCCGCTTGAGCACATGCTGCGTAACGCCATTGACCACGGCATTGAAACCCCGACCGACCGCAAGAAGAACGGCAAGGCGGAAACGGGTGAAGTCACCTTGTCTCTGGCTCGCGAAGGCGGCGACGTGGTACTTCGCATGGTAGACGACGGCGCAGGAATCCCTTCCGCTGTAATCCGGGAAAAAGCCATTCGCCAAGGACTCTTGCGGGAGGATGAAGTCCTCTCCGAGCGCGAGATACTGCAGTTTATCGTACAGCCCGGATTCTCGACGGCACAGAACGTTACCCAGATTTCTGGCCGTGGCGTTGGCATGGACGTCGTTGCCAGTGAAATCAAACAGCTCGGCGGTAGCCTGGATATCGAATCCCAGGTGGGCCGTGGCACGGTATTTACTGTCAGGTTGCCGTTTACCGTTTCGGTCAACCGGGCCTTGATGGTCGCCACAGGTGAAGACTTCTACGCAATCCCGCTCAACACCATTGAAGGTATCGTGCGGGTCAGTACCTACGAGCTTGAGGAGTACTACAAGCCGGATGCGCCCATGTACGAATACGCGGGCCAGGAATACCGCTTGCAATACCTTGGCAGTCTGCTGAACAGTGATCACCATCCCAAACTTCAGGGTCAGGCCCTGCCGCTGCCGGTCATTCTGGTGCGTGGTGCCGAGCAACCCATGGCCCTGCAGGTGGACAACCTGATGGGCAGCCGCGAAATCGTGGTTAAGTCTCTCGGCCCGCAGTTCGGCACCGTTCGCGGTGTATCCGGAGCCACCATTCTTGGTGATGGCAACGTGGTGGTGATTCTCGACCTGCCCGCCATGATCCGTTCCGACATATTGTCTGAGCGCCAGCGCCTGGCCGATCTGGAGAAGGTGCGGGAATCTGCCCGCTACGAAGAGCGTGCCACAGTTGTTATGGTGGTGGACGATTCGGTTACCGTGCGCAAGGTTACCTCGCGCCTGCTGGAGCGCAATGGCATGGAGGTTATCACCGCGAAAGATGGCCTGGATGCCGTGGCGCAACTGCAGGATCACAAGCCGGACATCATGCTGCTGGATATTGAGATGCCGCGCATGGATGGCTTTGAGGTGGCCAGCTTCGTGCGCCACGATGACAATCTGCGGGATATGCCAATTTGCATGATCACCTCCCGAACCGGCGAAAAGCACCGGGAGCGGGCGCTGGCCATTGGCGTGAACGAGTACCTCGGCAAGCCATTCCAGGAGACCGACTTGCTGAAGACTATCGAACGGCTAACCGGTAAGCAGTGATGGCCGGCCAAAACGGTCGAGCTCAGGTTGGGATAGTGTCGGACGTTGTACTGCAGCGACACAGGCTGCAGGCCGCCGCCGCCAAGTTTGGCCTTGAGGTCTGCTTCTCCGGTGACCCGGAACGCTTGCAGGGCCACCCTGAATTCCCGGAAGCCGGGCTCTGGCTGGTTAGCCTGGAAGACGAGGCAGATCACCCAGCGCTGCTTGACTATCTTCTGGACAACACTGAAGTGCCGGTTTTGTTTGGATTGGATCAGGCACCCGGAGCCGGAAGCACTGACTATTTTCGCTGGGAGCGCAGGCTACTGGGCAAGCTGGAACAGCAGCTGGGGGATCTTTCAAAGCTCGATTCCAAAGCCAGTATCGAAGAGCTTGAAGTACAGCTTCCGGAAGGCCCGGCATCGTCTGAGCTTCCGCAGTGGCTAACCCCTGCGGCCCCGGGTTCCGTGGCAAAGGACATCTGGGTGCTGTGCGCATCCTTGGGCGGCCCAGCCGCTGTGAAGGCATTCCTGGACAGCCTGCCACCGGGCCTGCCAGTGGGCTTTGTGTACGCCCAGCACATTGACGGCAATTTTACCGAGGTGCTCACCCGGGTACTTGGCCGCCATGCCCATTACAAACTGCAGCATGCAGAAGAAAACTACAGAATAAAGAACGGCGATGTCGTTTTGATGCCGATTGAGCACGAATGGGCGTTTGACACTACCGGCGTGCTGACCGAACAAAATACACCCTGGCCGGGACTCTATAGCCCGTCTATTGACCAGGTATTGCTGAATACTGCAGACCACTACGGCTCCCACTGCCATGCAATCCTGTTTTCCGGCATGGGCAATGATGGGGCAATTGCTGCACCTTTGCTCAAAGCCTATGGTAGCCGGATCTGGGTTCAGGAGAGCAGCAGCTGTGGCAACAGCTCAATGCCGGATTCCGTCGCCGCCACGGGCTGCACCAGTTTCTGCGGTACGCCCGAGCAATTAGCCCGGGAATTGGTCAAAACCATCGAAGAATCTTGCCTGCTGAAAAGCCGGCAGAAACGGGGCTCTGCCTGAGGACACAAGCAATGAATGAAAATAGCCAAACCCTCTCTTGCGTCATGATTCCCGTGAGTGGACGGCAACTGTTACTGCCTAACGTTTCCATTGCCGAAGTGGTGGACTACGTGAGCAATGAGGCTCGCACTGGTGCACCAGACTGGCTGGCAGGCAGCCTGGAGTGGCGTGGGCTGACCCTGCCTGTCATATCCTACGACGTAGCCAATGGCGGAACCCTGTCCGTACCTGGTGAAAACCGTGGCCGGATTGTGGTGCTCAACGGCATCAGCGACAACCGCAAACATCTTCGCTTCACCGCCCTGATCACCCAAGGCATTCCAAGCCAGGTTCGAATTACGCAAGATCAGATCAAACAAATTGATGCCGAAAATGGGCCAGCAGACCTTATGCTGGTTGATGTTGACGGCGAAACCGCGTGGATTCCCAATCTGGATTACCTGGAGTCTCTCGCCAGCGAATTCGGGGTCTAAGCTCCATTTCGCAGTTACCCATGGCAGACGGGCTTCTGCGAATGTTATAATGTTGCAAATTCAGCAGGATCCCAACCATGTCTGCCCGCGCGCTTCCCTACCGCCCTCATGATCACGATGCTTGTGTAAGCCAGGCTATGGCTGACGCCAGAGCTATTTGCCAGCAACATGGCGCTCGTCTGACGACCACTCGCGAACGGGTTCTTGAAATTATCTGGCAATCCCATAAGCCTCTCGGCGCTTACGATGTACTTGCAAAGCTCGCCTCAGAAGGTCATAGCGCCGCGCCTCCAACGGTCTACCGGGCGTTGGATTTTCTGCAACAATATGGCCTGGTGCATCGCATAGCATCCTTGAACGCCTTTATTGGTTGCGCCCATGCGGGCGAACTCCATACAGGCATGTTTCTTATTTGCCGCTGCTGCGGCAATGCGCTGGAACTGACAACTACCTCCGTTTCCAAAGCCATACACGAGGCCGCCAGCACGCAAGCCTTCCGCTCCGAATCGGTCATTCTGGAAGTCACTGGCTTGTGCCCCAATTGTCAGGCGGAGCAGCCCGATGAATGAAGCACTGGTCGCCATCGACAACCTTACCGTCCGGTTTGATGACCGCCCGGTTGTAGACCGGGTAAGTCTGGCACTGCATCGGGGCGATATTATTACCATTATTGGCCCCAACGGTGCCGGTAAAACCACGTTGATCAAAGCCATTCTGGGTATCCAGGCTGCCACCAGCGGCCAGATCATGCGCGCAAAAGACCTTGTTATCGGATATGTGCCCCAGCACTTGAGCCTGGAATCAACGCTTCCATTGAGCATCCAGCGCTTCATGCTCCTCAGTGGCCAGCCACTGGCTACCTGCGTCTCAGCGCTGGAACGAACCGGGATCAGCCACCTGCTCCAGGCCCCCGTGCATCATCTATCTGGCGGCGAACAGCAACGCCTTTTGCTGGCCAGAGCATTGGTGCGAAAACCGGATCTTCTGGTACTCGACGAGCCGGCTCAAGGCGTTGATATAAACGGCCAGGCGGCGCTTTACGACCTGATTCGTGAGCTACGAGACGAACTCAATTGCGGCGTCATCATGATTTCCCATGACCTGCATCTGGTCATGGCTGCCACCGACAAGGTTATCTGCCTGAACCAGCACGTTTGCTGCAGCGGGCACCCCGCCGACATCTCCCACGACCCTGCCTTTATTGAAACCTTCGGCTTGCCGGTAGCCGAATCTCTGGCGGTATATCACCACCATCACAACCACAGCCACGATCTGAGCGGCAACGTGGTTAGCACCGACCATTCCGATCCAGCCACCGGGCATGAGGGCTGTCAGCATGAGCATCATTGATACAGTACTGAATGACTTCTTCTGGCGGGCCCTCATTGGCGGCTTGGGGGTGGCCTTGATTGCGGGACCCTTAGGCTGTTTCGTGGTGTGGCGGAGAATGGCTTATTTTGGCGACACCCTGGCACACTCGGCTTTGCTGGGCATAGCGATCAGCTTTTTGTTCAGCATCCCACTGAACCTCGGAGTGCTCATTACCAGCGTTATTCTGGCTATGGCATTGCTGCTGTTTTCACGCAACAAAACCCTGGCAACCGACACCCTGTTGGGCATTCTGGCTCACAGTGCTCTGGCTATTGGCCTGGTAGCGCTCAGCTTCATGCCGGAAGTCCGGATTGACCTGACTGGTCTGCTATTCGGTGATTTACTGGCGATGACCCGCAACGACCTGTTGTGGATTTATGGCGGTGCTGTAGTGATTCTCTCGCTTCTGACACTGCTTTGGCGTGGTCTGTTGATGAGTACCATCCACGAAGAGCTGGCCCGGGTAGAGGGCGTGCCGGTAGAGCGCCT
The DNA here is from genome assembly GCF_002806945.1 of Marinobacter salexigens. Classification (GTDB taxonomy): domain Bacteria; phylum Pseudomonadota; class Gammaproteobacteria; order Pseudomonadales; family Oleiphilaceae; genus Marinobacter; species Marinobacter salexigens. Next base: position 68,775 of record NZ_NIHC01000001.1, on the reverse strand, counting down.
GCGCCTGTTGCTAATGCTGATGTTTGCGCTGGTCATTGCCGTTGCCATGAAGATGGTGGGCGTACTGCTGATTACTGCCCTGCTGATCATTCCCGCCGCTACCGCGCGCAGGTTGGCCAGCACCCCGGAACAGATGGCAGCGCTGGCCGTAGTCTTCGGGTTTATTGCGGTGGCAGGCGGTCTGAGCATGTCCTGGCATCTGGATACGCCTGCAGGCCCCTCCGTAGTGGTAACTGCTTTCGCCAGCTTTCTGATTGTCTATGGCGGCGCCAGCCGGTTTTCAGCAAGGCGCTCTGCTTAAGCGCCATGTTAACAGGGCATCAAAGAGGCTGAACAACATCCACCAAGCGGCCGGTCTCCAGCAGTTCAAGGAACTCGTCTCCCAAGCGCTCGCTTTCGGCAATAGCTTTCTGCCATGAACGCTCCCGGCCCCTGTCATCCCCCAAATAGCTTTCGAAATCTTTGCGGTCCGGGAGCTTGCCGTCTGGCAAGTGCTCCAGGTAATCCCTGGAAGGCGCTACCAGCAGCACATCTTGCAGGCGAGTCGCATCACCGCGGCGCCATGGCAGGGTTTTGTCAAACCAGCCAGGCACAATCCGATCGGTGAAGTGCGGATACAAAACCACGCCCGGTTGTTCATAAGGCAAGTCCAAGTGGTAATCCAGAAGCCCACCATCCCGGTATATACCATCCGGAGCGCCAGGAATATTCCGGACACCGGACATCACCATGGGTATGGACGCAGATGCCAGCAATGCAGCGTGCAAGTTATCGCGGTTCAGCGGCACTTCATGGCTTGGAAAGTCAGCCAGCGCCGACAATGGCGCCTTCAACCTGGCATCGTGAAGAATGCCACGCTCCATAAAACGCCCCAGGTGCCGCCGGCCAACAATATTGGCACTTATAGCGCTCATCAACCCGAAGCTCAGACGGGCTTTGGTATCCGGTTCCAGCATGCCAAGGCTGCGAACAACCACCACATTCAAACGGTACCAGGGATGACCAAGAATATAGTTCTCCCGGCCCCCAATCAGCTCTTCCAGGAACTGAACACTTTGACGGGTAACCTCCGCAGCACTGACGCCTTTTTCAAAACGCTGGGCAGTGTAGAGTTCCGCCAGCCGTGTAAGTTGTCCCCGGGGGTTGTCGGAAGAGGCTATGGCGGCAAACCGCCAGCTGCCTATAGACGAGCCAATCAGGGAACGCTCCTGCTCAACCCGGGGTAACCAATCACCAAAAATGGCTTTATCCAGGCCACTGAGCCCAAGCGCTTTGGGACCACCCGCCGCACCGGGTATAACGTGCACATCATCAGGCGTCAGGGGTTTTTCCTGCAGCCGCTGCAGGGTTCGACGGCCTGCCCGGATAGTCAGTGCCGGGGCGCGGGTATGGATGGCGGTCATGATGGCGCTCCTGTCAGCGTTCAGTACGATTAACAATCTGTTCAGATGAGGTGTGGATTTTAACGAAGTGGTCACCATGGGCCAACTTAACAAAACTAATACTATCGACGCCCAGATGCTTCAGCTTCTATGAAGAATACCCATGCTAGACTTGAACACACGCCCGGCAGCGAAAGCAGGGCGACAAAACAAAACAACGGGAGCATGCAGTGAACACGCCTACCTCTACTGATTCCCCGTCGAACAATCCCACTCTTGCGGTGCTCGGCTTCAAACGCCAGCTGGTTTGTCATCTGCACTTTTGGGCGTTCATTGCAGTGGCACCCCTTGTAATCGTGCAATGGCAGCAGCAGCATTTTTTGCTTTCAGGCCTGCTGGTTTTCTTCTGCCTCAATGCGCTTGCTGTAATTGCCTTATTGCGTTTTCGTGGTGTCTACTTCCTGGAAGGCCGGCTGTTTCCGCTGCTTGCGGTCGTGTGTGCCGCCTACTCAACCGCCATTAATGGGCATGCAGGCTTGTACTGGGCTTACCCAGCCGCATCTGCGCTGTTTTTCCTGCTGCCGCTTCGGGAAGCCATTGCCAGCAATGCCATTTTTGTCACTGTTATGGCTGTAGTTTCTTTCCTGAAGTTTCCTGAGGCGGATTTCTGGCGTATTACCTTCTCACTGGGCCTTACGTGCCTGTTCTCCATGATTTTCGCCTGGCTGGTGGGCAAGCTGCAAACCGAGTTAACCAGGCTGGCAACCACCGATCCACTTACCGGCTGCCTCAACCGATCCCAACTGGCTGACATCCTGAACGGTCAAATTCAGATGCGCGAACGCTACGGGCGGGTATCCAGTATGGTTCTGCTGGATCTGGATTATTTCAAGCTCATTAACGATCAATGGGGGCATCTGGCGGGGGACAAGGTGCTGAAAGAGCTGGCGCTGCGCCTGCGCAAACGCCTCAGGAAAAATGACCAGCTCTTTCGTATCGGCGGAGAGGAGTTCATGATCGTTTTGCCTGAAACCAGCCAGCACGAGGGCAACCTTCTTGCCCATCAATTGCTCTCGTGCATCAGTGCGAGGCCGTTTCTTGACGATATCAAGGTAACTGCCAGTGCCAGTATTGCTGAGGTCGGGAAGGGTGAAACCTGGTCTGTCTGGCTTAACCGTGCCGACCAAGCGCTATATGATGCAAAATCAAGGGGGCGTAATCAGGTCGTGAACGCAACCAGTTACGCAGTGGCTGGCTACCGGATCCCTGGCACTTCTCCAGCGCCCGTTGCCAGCTAGAGTCACCCACCGGTCACCGGCGTTTACGGAATTCTCTGTAAGCAGCGAATACCTCCCAAGGGCTCTCAAAATGGGGGTAGTGACCTACATTTTTCAGCTGCACCACGTCGGCATCCCGAATCATCTCCTGATAGCGCTGTGCCGTGGCGGCACCCGACACGGGATCTGCACTACCTGAAATAAGACGCATAGGCTGCCTGGCATTTTGCAGTGCCGACACCCAGCGATGGCGGTGGCACCGGCGCTCCTCCATGAACTGGATCAAATGATGCAGAATGCCGCGACCATTATTATAAACAAGCAGTTGCCAAAACCCGTCCATATCCTGGTGATCCGGGACACTTTTGCCTCCGAACAGCTTCAGAAAGCTGCGCTCGAAACTACGCCGGGTAAGCGCCCGGCTGATCAGCCCGCCCAGCGGGCTGCGCAACAAATTCTGGATCATCAGCGGGCTATGTACTTCCGGAAACAGGCCCCCGTTCAAAAAACACACACTGGCAATCTCGAAGGGCAACACGCCTTCCTGCTCTCGGGCCAGAAGCTCCTGGGCCACACTGCACCCGAAATCGTGGGCAAAAAGATGCACCGACTTCAGCTCAAGGCCTTCCAGCATCCCCTGGATCAGGTCTGACTGATCTTCAATGGTGTAGGCGTAATTGCGAGGCTTATCGGAGAAACCAAATCCCAGCATATCCAAAGCCAGCAGATGATTGTTCTGTACCAGCATGGGCCATAGCCGGTTCCAGTCCCAGCTTGCCGTAGGGAACCCGTGAATAAGTACCAGTGGTTCTCCCTGGCCCTCCATGCGACTGAATATCGCGTGGCCCTCGTAGCTAAACCATTTACCGTTTCGCTGCCATTCATCGAGTGCAACCATTCCACAGCCGGCGGGCGTTCCCTCCCCTGCACTCGGTATTTGCTGGTCCATGCGCTGTCCCCGATATACCTTCACAACCTGCGACTTTAGAATAAACCCGACTCGCCGGCCAGAGCCGCGCCATTACAACCAATAAACTACGCCTTGTAACGAGTCTTTTCCGTGCCCGGCGTCGTAAATCGTAGAGATACCGGGCAAATTCACTTAAGCTTTGTCCCTTATACCCTACCTCCGCATTTTCAAGAGAACCGGATAAGACTATGACCAAACCCCTTGACGACCTCGCGGGGCACTACCGCGCCATCATCAACGGACTGGGTGAAGATACTAACCGTGAAGGTTTGCAAGACACCCCAAAGCGCGCGGCCAAAGCCATGCAGTTTCTTACTCAGGGCTATCAACAGGATCTGGACGATCTCGTTAACAATGCCGTTTTTGAGTCGGCAATGGACGAGATGGTCGTAATACAGGATATCGAACTCTACAGCATGTGCGAGCACCATGTGTTGCCCTTTATCGGCAAGTGTCACATCGCTTACCTGCCCCAAGGGCGAGTTCTGGGTCTGTCCAAGTTCGCTCGCATTGTGGATATGTATGCACGCCGCCTGCAAATTCAGGAAAACCTGACTCGACAAATCGCCGGAGCGGTAGAGAGCGTTACCGATGCCAAAGGCGTGGCTGTGGTTATCGAAGCACAGCACATGTGCATGATGATGCGTGGCGTGGAAAAGCAAAACTCGAAAATGAAGACGTCGATGATGCTGGGCCAGTTCCGCAAATCCCAGGCAACGCGCACTGAGTTTTTTAATCTGATCAACAGCAATCGTTGATCAAAGGAAAGAGTCAGCTGGAGGCAACATGACAAAGGTTACCTGCAACCATCAGGCACGAGTTGAAATCAAGGACCTACTGCTGCGCGCCTACATTGGCATCAAGGAAGAGGAGATCAACAACCAGCAGGATGTAATCATCAATGTACGCCTGACTTACGATGCGACAGAAGCTATCAGCCGCAACGAAATTTCCGCTGCGCTCAACTATCGCACCATCACCAAGCAGATAATCGGCCATGTGGATGGCAATCGTTTTGCTCTCCTGGAGCGCTTGACTCACGAAGTCCTCAATATCGTAATGGAGCACACAGCCGTGCAGTGGGCCCAAGTGAAAGTCGATAAGCCTCACGCGCTGCGTTATACGGAGTCTGTGTCTATCCGTCTTGAGGCCCACCGCTAAATTAACACTGTTTATTTCGTACAAGAGGTGCATTTCCATGCCCAGCAACCAGCCCGATCAGATGCGCGCAATCCTTGAGCGCGTGCGTACAATTGCCCTGGTAGGTGCCAGCGAGAAAACTCACCGTCCCTCCTATGAAGTCATGGAGTATATGCAGAATCAGGGGTACCGTGTTATTCCGGTCAATCCGCGGCTGGCCGGTCAAAAGGTGCTGGGCGAAACGGTTTACCCTGACATCCTCTCTCTACCAGAGCCCGTGGACATGGTAGAACTGTTTTTGGCCCCGGAGCGCACGGATGCGGTGATTGACCAGGCTATTGAATTGAAGGTGCCTGTACTCTGGCTACAGATAGGCGTTATCAACGAATCGGGCGCTGCCAGAGCAGAGGCTGCCGGGCTGACGGTCGTTATGGATCGTTGCCCGAAACAGGAAATTCCACGTCAGGGCATTCCTGCAATCAAGGCTGGGCATTAAACAGGACAACCCCAATGTAATAATAACTAACGTTGGCCGGTCTTCAGCCGTTAAGATTGTGTGACCGGATTCTCATTCAACGGGGTAGCTCTTGGAACACTCATCTGCGCAAGGCGGGCATTTTCTGAAGCGCATGCTGCATCCTGCCTTTCCGGTTGCCATCTTTCTGATTTTTTTAATGATGGCATCCGGGCTCCGTTATGGCTTGATTCACCAGTACACAGGGCAAATACAGGCCAATCTTGAAAATGAAACCCGGAGCATGGCAAATAACCTGGAATGGGAGTTCAAATCCCATGCGGGTGCTATCCAGCGCATGGCGAAGCGGCTTGCAGCAGACCCGACAACGCCAGAACATGAGTGGCGTCAGGACGCTCGCAATTACCTCATGGATTTCCGAATTTATACCGTCATTGAATGGATAGACCGTGATTTTTTCATTCGCTGGCTTGAGCCTGTCTCACTGAATGAGACTGTTCTTGGTTTCAACGTTGGCTTCAATGAGCAGCGAAGACAAGCCCTCGCAGAAGCCCAACTCTCGGGCAATTACGACATTTCAGATGTACTTGAGCTTCGCCAGGGCGGCAAAGGCATTGTTATTTATGCGCCGGTTGGCAAGGGGGCAGAAAACAACGGGTTTATCGCCGGTGTTTTCAGGATGGAGATGTTGGCACAAGAGCTGTTATCTACCCGCGAACCTGAAATGTTCCGCGTTTCGCTTTTCAGCAAAGGCTCGGAGGTATACAGGCAGAACTCTTTCGACCGATCTGATGATTCCTTGTCTTACACCGTCCCCGTAGATCTCCCGACCCTGGACTGGCAACTCATGCTTGAGCCTTCACCGGATTGGGTAGCCAAACAATTCAGCCCCTGGCCACGCTGGACATTTATTGCGCTGCTACTCATGGGAGTGCTAACCAGCCTCGCGGTTCTTCTGGCACAGATCATCCTGAAGCGTAACCAGGCCCTGCTGACCACTCGCCAGGAGCTGGATGAAGAGATCGCACAGCGAAAAACCATCCAACAGGATCTGGTGCGGCTGGAATCAACGGATGTTCTTACCGGATTGGCAAACCGGCGATTTTTTATGGAAGACCTGGCTCACACACTGACCCTTGCCGATCGCCAGATGCGACAAGTCGCGCTCATAATGCTGGATCTTGACCGTTTTCAGATGCTGAATGACTCTCTTGGCCATCAGTTTGGCGATGAATTGCTGGTTCAGGTTGCCAAACGCTTGAATCTACTCAGTGATGAACGTGTTTCCGTTGCCTACTCCGGCGGTGATGAGTTCATGATCTGCCTGCAGTTTGTGGAAGACATTGACGAAATCATTCATCTTCTGGGGCTTATCAAGCAGTGTTTCGCGGCTCCTTTTGAGGTTCAGGATGAGGTTCACAGCATCACTTCTACCTTGGGCATTGCCGTGTACCCCCAGAGCGGGCTGGATGCAGACACTCTGCTACGCAATGCAGATATCGCTTTGTACCGTGCCAAGGATCAGGGTCGCAATACCTACCAGTTTTACACTGAAGGTATGCAAGAGCGCGAAGTGATGCGGCTGGAGCTGGAAAAGGAATTGAGCCAAGCTCTGTCCAACAATGAATTTGTTCTGCACTACCAGCCACAGTTAAATCTTGATACCGGTGAAATAACCAGTGTCGAAGCCCTTATTCGCTGGCAGCATCCCCGCAGAGGTTTACTTGCTCCGGGTGAGTTCATTCCACTTGCGGAAGAGAGCGGGCGAATTACAGATATTGGCCACTGGGTGGTGATGGCGGCCTGTCGCCAGTTGGCCGCGTGGAATGGCACTCGCTTTGGACACCTCAGGGTTGCCGTGAATTTGTCTGGCCGGGAACTGGATGACGAAAACCTGGTGGATCACATCCGCGATGCTTTGAATGCTGAGGGTATTCCGGCTGAACGGCTGGAAGTGGAGCTTACCGAAGAGATTTTCATTCAGAATATTGAACACAATCGGGATCAGCTGTCCCGTTTACACGATCTTGGTGTGCATCTGGCAATTGATGATTTCGGTGTAGGTTATTCTTCTTTAGCGTATCTGAGGGATTTCCCAGTAGACCTTCTGAAAATCGATCGTTCATTTATTACTGAAGTAACCGAGCGTCATGATGACGCGGTGATTACCCGAGCGGTGATCAATCTTGCCCACAACCTTGGTTTGAAAGTGGTGGCAGAAGGGGTGGAGACTCAAGCGCAACTGGACTTCCTTATGGGGCAGGGCTGTAATATGGCTCAAGGTTATTTGATCAGCCGTCCGGTTCCGGCCACTGAGCTGGAGAGAGCTTTGGTCGGTGGTACCTTAGAGAAGTTCGCGCTGGCTGAGCCACGATATGAAATTTGAATTTTCCAGGTAGGTTTTTATGGCCACGGGGTATCTGACACCGGAACAGGACACCAAGCTTCGCCGATGGGAGCGCTGGAACCGCAATTATTTTATTTTTGCGTTTGTGGCTCTGGTGATTATCCTGGTGTTCAGCAGTCAGCTTGGGCTGTCCAGTGGTGATGAATGGGGACCTTTGGGGTTTCTGCTGGTGGCTTTGATTACGCCCATTATCATTATGCAGTTGCGTCTGGCGTGCCCTGCTTGTGGCGTGAAGATTGGCTGGCAGGCCAAGCTGATGGCGCCTGATCAGTGCAAAAGCTGTGGTACTTTCCTTCGGGCGAAAAGCCCCTCTTCCTGAAAACCATTGACCTGTGAGTAGGTCATAGGTTTTAGGCTATCCTTAAGTTTCAAACACTCTCGGCTGTCCTGCTTTGGTGATAGCCGCGGCGGTGTGGGAGGCTTGTCCGAAAACCGCTGTGCATACGTCCCTGTACGCTTGCTCTCCGCCTTCCCTGGCTCCGAGCATTTTCGGACAAGCCTCCCACACCACCGCTCATTAACATTTGGCGATGCTGCTGGATATGAAAGTCAAAGAACTTGCTACCGCTGCAGGGGTTAACCCGGACACTGTTCGCTTCTATACACGCGAAGGGCTGCTTAAACCCACCCGGAACCCGGATAACAATTACCAGCATTACGATGCCGAGGATCTTCGGCGGCTGCGTTTTGCCCGCAAGGCACGGCAGCTTGGTTTTTCGCTCCCGGAAGTTCGGCAGATTCTCGATCAGGCAGATGATCACCACTCGCCCTGCCCTATGGTTCGGGATGTGTTTCAGCAGCGGCTGGCAGAGGTAGAGCGGGAAATTGAAGAGTTGCAGCAGCTGAGAAAACGGATGCAGGCGGCGCTGGGCGCTTGGCAGGATATGCCAGACGGCACACCGGATGGTCGAACTATCTGCCGCTTGATTGAACATTGGGATGACAACACTCCCGCAAAGCATGTTGAGGAGTAGATCGTTATGAGTGAAGCACCTGAGTTGCACACCACGTTGAGTATTTCCGGCGCGACCTGTCAGGGTTGCGTGAAAAAGATTCGGAATGCCCTGGAGCCACTTACCGGCGATGCGAGCCTGGTTGGGGTGAATCTGGACGATCAGACTGTCGCTCTGCCTGAGGGCATTGATACTACGGAAGCGGCAAGGGTTGTGTCGGATGCAGGCTTCCCTGCAGAACCGGTAGGTGCGGCCGAAAAGCCCGCCAGCTGTTGCGCGTCCAAGTCGAAAGAGTCGGGCTCGGAGCCAGATGTCGATTCGGGCGAGCAGGCCAAGGCGCCGGAGAGCAAGCCTCAAAAGCCAGCAGCGCCTGCGCAAGGTGACGACCAGGTGCTTCTGGCGGTCACCGGCGCGACCTGTGCTTCTTGTGTGAATACCATTGAGAAGGCTCTGAAGTCAGTGTCCGGCGTTACCCATGCCCATATGAACCTGGCGGACAATACCGCCACGGCAACCGGCGTGTCTGACTCGCAGGCTCTGATCAAGGCGGTGGAGAGTTCCGGTTACGGGGCCAGTGTGATTGAAGATGCCGATGCCGCAGACGATCAGAAGCAGGAAGAGGACAAGAAGCAGTATAGAACCCTGCTGATAAAAATGGCGGTCAGTCTGGGCCTGGGTGTTGCCATGATGGTTTATGGCATGACCTTTGGCTCGATGAATATCACCGAGGCGAATCAGGGTATCTGGCTTGGTCTCGGTGTGCTGACGTTCCTGGTTATGGCGGGCACCGGCGGGCACTTCTTTACCGGAGCCTGGAAGGCGTTCCGGCACCATAACGCCAATATGGATACGCTGATTGCGCTGGGTACGGGGACCGCGTGGCTGTATTCCATCACGGTTGTGAGCATTCCCGAGGCGTTGCCGGAGATGGCGCGGCATGTGTATTTTGAAGCCTCAGCCATGATTATCGGTTTGATCAATCTGGGCCAGGCACTGGAATTGCGAGCCAAGGGCAAGACGTCTGAGGCGGTTCGCCGGTTGCTGGATTTGCGGGCGAAGACGGCGCGGGTGATCCGGGATGGGCAGGAGCAGGACATTCCGGTAGAGGATGTGCAAAAGGGCGATCATATTCGCGTTCGCCCGGGTGAAAACCTGCCGGTGGACGGCCGGGTTATCGAAGGCAGCACCCGCATTGACGAAAGCATGCTCACCGGCGAACCCATGCCGGTAACCAAAACGGTGGATGACGAGGTATCCGCCGGTACGCTGAATACCCACGGCGCCATTGTTTATGAGGCCACCCATGTAGGTAGCGAAACCGCTTTGGCGCAGATTATCCACCTGGTGAAGAAAGCACAGGGCTCAAAACCGGCTATCGGCCGGCTGGCGGACAAGATATCCTCGGTGTTTGTGCCCAGTGTCATGCTCATCGCCGTGGCTTCGGCACTGGTCTGGTACAACGTAGGGCCGGAGCCTGCCGTTGTGCATATGATTATCGCAGCCACCACGATTCTGATTATTGCCTGCCCTTGCGCCTTGGGCCTGGCAACACCCATGTCGGTGATGGTGGGTGTTGGCAAGGCGGCGGAATACGGCGCGCTGATTCGGCAGGGGGATGCCCTGCAAACCGCAGGCAAGCTGGACCTGGTGATTCTGGATAAAACCGGCACCATCACTGAAGGCCATCCGGCGGTGACCAGCGTGCATGCGGTGAATGGCGATGAACAGGCGCTGCTGTCGCTGGCGGCAGGTCTGGAGCAGCATTCCGAGCACCCGCTGGCAGAAGCTATTGTGAATAAAGCAAAAGAGCAGAACGCAGAGCCGCTGAACGTTACCGGTTTTGAGGCCCTGAACGGCAAGGGCGTGGCGGGCGAATTTGAGGGTGAGCCGATTCGGCTCGGCAACCGCCGCTGGCTGGAGTCTGAAGGCCTGTCGCTGACGGACCTCGCCAAGGTTGAAGATTCTATTACCGAGCAGGCGGGCACGCCATTATTCCTGGCCCGGGGCAAAGAACTGCTGGGGGTCATGGGGGTGGCGGATGCCATCAAGCCGGATTCCGAAGCTGCTATTCAGCGCCTGCACGATGCCGGTATCCGGGTCATGATGGTAACCGGCGATATAGACGCCACCGCCAAGGCCATTTCGGAAAAGACCGGCATTGATGAATACCGCGCGGAAGTACTGCCGGAAGACAAAGCCGACATAGTGAATGAAATGCGCGCCAAGGGTTACACGGTTGCCATGGTGGGCGATGGCATTAACGACGCCCCTGCGCTGGCCGCATCCGATGTTGGCTTCGCCATAGGTACAGGCACCGACGTTGCTATAGAAAGTGCCGCCATCACCCTGATGCGCGGCTCTTTGCACGGGGTGCCGGATGCCATTGAGATCTCCCGGGCCACGGTGAAGAACATTCACCAGAACCTTTTCGGTGCGTTCATTTACAACACCTTGGGCATTCCCGTAGCTGCGGGCCTGCTCTACCCGATCTGGGGCGTATTGATGAGCCCGATTCTTGCGGGTGCCGCCATGTCGCTGTCTTCGGTCACCGTAGTAACCAACGCCAACCGGTTGCGCCTGTTTAAAACCAGTAGCAAACCGGCTCAAGCGCCAAGCGAACAATCAAAAGAGGAGCGGAACTGATGGAAACTATATTGGTCAATGCCGGTGGGCTTGTTCTGATGGTCGCCATCGTCTGGTGGTTCTGGCTTTCGTCATCCGGCAGCGACGCACCTGCACAAGATCACAGCCACCACTGAACACTACATCAAAGAGAGAAACACCATGAAAAAGCAGATTCTCGGAATGGCCCTGACCGCCACACTTGGCTTCAGCACACCTGTACTAGCCGCCGGCGCCGGACAGAGCATTCACGTATACAAATCACCCACCTGCGGCTGTTGCACCGCCTGGGTTGACCACATGGAAAGCAATGGCTTTGACGTGGAAACCACAGATACCCACGACATGAATCGCGTCAAGTTCGAAGCCGGAATCAGCCGCAATCTGGCCAGCTGCCACACGGCCTTTGTGGGCGACTATGTGATCGAAGGCCACGTGCCCGCCGCCGATATTCACAAGCTGATTGCCGACGCTCCGAAAGCCAGAGGCCTTGCTGTTCCCGGCATGCCAGCCGGCTCACCGGGTATGGAAATGGGCGATCGCAAAGACCATTACCAGGTGCTGATGTTTAACGATAAGGGCCAGACCAAGGTGTTTGCCGAGCATAACTAGCTCGGCTTTGCTAAAAATAGCTGATGGAAAGCAAGCGTAACGGGTCTGACTCGCATCGCCATAACCGTTATACTCCGCCCCATCATTCATTTTTTTAGCCAGGTTAACCCATGCTCAACGCCGACGCTCTCAGCCAGTTGCGCCAGCTAAAGTCTGACATTGAGGAAAGCAAAGTTGTTTTCCCCGGAACTGTTAAAGCCACCAACGGCCGCTTCGGATTCGTCGCACTGGATGAAGGGCGGGATGTATTCCTGCCACCGGAAGAAATGCAAAAAGTGCTCCCGGGTGACCGGGTCAATGTCACCGAACAGGAGGTGGAAAAAGGTAAGACCCAGGGAGTTGTGGACGAGCTTATCGAAAGCCGGCTCAGCACCTTTGTCGGGCGCTATCTGGTAAAGGGCAAAGGGCATTTTGTGGTGCCAGAAACCCCGGGCATCAACCGCTGGATTTTTATTCCGCCAAAAGAGCGCATGAACGCCCAGCCTGATGATTACCTGTACTGCTGCATGCACAAACACCCGATCAAGGATGGCAAGGGCCAGGCAAAGGTTCTGCGGGTGATTGGCAAAGCCGGCGAACCGGGCATTGAGCGCGCCCTGACTCTGGCTACCTTTGATCTTTCAGACACCTGGCCGGCCCCGGTTGTGGAGCAGGCAGAAAGTCTGAACGAGGCGTCCATTGAAGCCCTCGGCGACGGCCGGGAAGATCGCACAGACCGGGATTATGTAACCATCGACAGCCCCGCCACTCAGGACATGGACGACGCGCTGCTGGCCGAACCCAATGCCACTGGTTGGGCATTATCCATAGCCATTGCCGACCCGGCGGCAGTTATTGACCAAAAGAGCGCGGCCGAGCTGGAAGCCTTCAAGCGCGCCACCGCCATTTACTTCCCGGGCGACCCGCTGCCCATGCTTCCAGACACAATCAGCACTCGTCTATGCTCGCTGATGCCAGACGTAAAACGACTGGCTCTGGTGTGTGACCTGCAGGTCAATAACGACGGCAGCCTGGGTGATTACAGTTTTCATCAGGCCGTTATCAGCTCCAAGGGCAAACTCAGTTACGATCTGGTCTCCAACCTGATTGAAGGCCGCGAAGACGAAGACATCAAGGCTTTGCCGGATTCTGTGTGCAACAGTCTGGACCAACTCCACCAGGCCGCTACCGCATTGCGCAAATGGCGCAATGAACACGCTTTACTAAGCGGCGACCGCCCGGAATTCCGGCTAAGGCTGGATGAAAATCGGCGCATTCGCAGCATCGAGCCGTCGGTGCAGAATGAAGCGCACCGCTTGGTTGAGGAATGCATGGTTGCGGCCAACCGCTGCGCGGCGGACTTCCTGTCCAAGCAGGCGTCTGGCCTGTTTATCCAGCATCCGGGGCTCAGAGACGACCGCGCCGACAACGTGCGGGCATTGCTTGAAAGTTATGCCCCGCACCTGGCGGATATCGACGTTACCACGCCGGAAGGCTTTAAAACGCTGATGAAAGAGACGTCCACTCTGGAGGCGGAAGTGCCGGTGAAATCCATCCTCTCGCGCCAACTGGCCCGGGCCGAGCTGGCATTTACCGCAGCCCCGCACCAGGGCATGGGGCTGAGTGCCTACACCACATTCACGTCTCCGCTGCGCAAGTACTCTGATCTGTATGTTCACCGCATGATTAAAGCGGCGCTTTGGGATACCCCAATGAAAGCCCTGGGCACAGACGAACTGCAGACGCTCCAGAGCACGCAGTTCAAAGCACGACAGGCCGCCAACAGTCTGGAAATCTGGCTCAAGAGCGATTTTGCCAAAACACTGGGTGAAGATCCTCTGGATGGCGTAATCAGCCGAACTATTCCTGCAGGCTTTTTTGTACGGCTCGAATCCAATGGACTGGAAGGCTTTGTCAGCTGCAAGAGTCTTAACGGCAAGTACAGCTTTGATCCGGTAACACTGCGCCTTATTCACAACAAGAACGGGCGCACATTCCAACTGGATCAAGCGGTGAAAGTGAGCTTTTCCGGTGTGGAAGAGGAGCGTCGGCAGATCAACTTCAAACTGGTAGAAGCGGCTAAAATAGTAACGGCCACTGCCAGGGAGAGTGCGCCGGAGAGCGTAAAAGAGAGCGACGCCCGCAAAGGCTGACGTCGCTAGTACATACTAGGGGGCGAGCATTTCCTCAAGGCGGGCATCCTTGGCCTGCCACTGCTCGCCCAGCCAGTTCTTCACATTGCGCCTGTGCTCGGCGTCTGTCGCGTAATCCCGGCCTTTCAGGTGTTCGGGAATCGTCACAGTATGAATTTCCATTTTCACTTCCTTGACCCGGCCACAAATGAAGTCCCAGAAGGATGGCGCGCCGCCAGGATAGGCAATGGTGACATCAACCAGCGTCTGTATTGAATCACCCATAGTGTCCAGCACGAAAGCGGCACCCCCCGCTTTGGGTGTGAGCAGATGCTTGTAGCGTGATTTTTGTTTCGCGTGCTTAGCCGGAGTAAATCGGGTGCCTTCTACAAAGTTCATCACGCTCACCGGCGTATAACGGAACTTCTCGCAGGCACGGCGAGTGGCTTTAAGATCCTCCCCGCGCTTCTCCGGGTGCTTGATCAGATATTCCCGGGTGTACCGCTTCATGAACGGGAAATCCAATCCCCACCAAGCGAGCCCGATAACCGGCACCCATATCAGCTGTTGTTTCAAAAAGAACTTCAAAAAAGGTGCCCGGCGATTGAACACCCGCTGCATCGCAAAAATATCCACCCAACTCTGGTGGTTGCTGAGTACCAGGTACCAGCTTTCACGCTGCAGGTTCTCTGCACCCACAACCTGCCATTTCGTGCCATGGGTCAGTTTCATCCAGCCCGTGTTGCAGGCTACCCAAGACTCTGAAACCCAGATAATGATCTTGGTACAAAGTACCCGAAAGCCCTTATGTGGGATAATGAGCTTCAGCAGGGCTGGAATATAAAGCAACAAACACCAAAAAAGCGTGTTAATTGCTAACAAAATGGAGTTGAGCACACCAATAACGGGAGCAGGTAGGAAACTGAGCATACGGTTCCTGTTGTGATTATTTAGCCAGTGGTGAGCAATCATACCAATCAGCACCTGCTATGGGCAGTGGCTGATAGTGACCGCTTTGCCAACCAGAAGTGACAGCATTGCCATGGCGCTACCAAGTGTTTGGTATTAGCCTCACCTCTTTTATCACGGATCTTCCCGATGCCCAATATTATCAACGCCGCAACCGAAAAAGCTGCTGGGTTCGCACGACAAACATCTCGTTATGCCGGCAATGCCTTCGACCGCGTATTCCGCGCGGCAAGCCTGGTGCAAGCGGGGCAAACTCCTTTTGAAACGCTGCACACCGATGGCCTGGTCAGTTTGCGCTACTACCCGCCACTGCAAGACGATTTCATCGATCTAGATGGCATAACCATTCCCGTTGAGGCAAACCGGCATCGAACACCGGTGGTGATTGTTCCACCGCTGGCCGTAAACATGCTGATCTACGATCTTTTCCCCCAACGCAGCCTTGTGAGATTTTTGCGGGCGAAAGGCTTTGAGGTGTATCTCATAGATTGGGGCATGCCAACCCGGGCACATAGCCATTACAACTTGCATACCTATGTGGCAGAGCTCCTGCCCGCTTCCCTGGAAAGAGTTCGCCAACACAGTGGCGAACAGGAATTGTCGCTCCACGGTTGGAGCATGGGTGGCATGTTCACCCTGTTTTATTCAGCCTTGAGCAAAGACCAGCACATCCGCAATGCGATTATTCTGGGCTCACCCATCGACAGCCACGCATCTGGCATTCTGGGACTGTTGAACCAGCGCATGGCCGACGTTGCCGGAGCCATTTACAGGCGCACTGGCCTCCAGATTCACGACCTTCGCCCACACTGGTTCCACAGCCCGGGCTGGGCCAACACCATCGGCTTCAAGCTGACCAATCCCGTTGGTAGTTTCATGGGTTACTGGGAGCTACTTGTCCGCTTGGGCGACCGGGAGTTTGTGAGCAGCCATGCCACAACCTCTGCCTTTCTGGACCGCATGGTGGCTTACCCCGGCGGTGTTGTTCAGGACACAGTGGTTCGTATCTGGATAGACAACCAACTGTCCCGGGGCACCGTGCAAATTGGTGACGACGAAGCCCAACTGGCCAACATCAATGCCAACCTGTTTGCTGTAGCGGGCAGCGAAGACACCATGGTAACTCCGGATGCTGCCAAGAGCCTGATGGATCATGTCAGTTCAGTAGACAAAACATTCCGTGTTGCTCCGGGTGGTCACATGGGCATTCTGGCCGGAAGCAAAGCGCCCCGGGAAAGCTGGCTGGAAATCGCAGAGTGGTTAGCCCAGCGTTCAGATTGATGGCGCCCCCGGTTCCGACAACGGCGGTTGTGGATTACACTGCTACCCATGAACCTTATTGATACATTCAATCTTGATATCCGCGCACTCCACACCTTCGTGGCTGTTCTCGACGAAGGCAGCGTTTCCCGCGCGGCTATCAAGCTTGGCGTCAGCCAATCCGCCGTAAGCCACACGCTCGACCGCCTGCGTAAAGCCCTCGGCGACCCCCTGTTCGTCAAATCCGGGCGAGGCATTACCCCCACGCGCTATGCGGTTCAGGCTGGCTCCCACATTCGCCAGATCCTGGACGACCTGCACTCTCTGGCCTCCGGCCCACCCTTCACGCCAGAAACCACCGAAATATCCTTCACCATTGCAGCCAACGATTACGAGCGGGATTTGCTGCTGCCGCAACTGATGCAACGCCTACGTCTGCAAGCGCCTGGTGTTACGCTGCAGGTCATTGCTTCCGGCATTCCCACGGCAGACATGCTGCGCAAGAACATCTGCGACCTGATCATCTCACCCCACGCCCCCGAAGCCACCGACATAATGCAACGAGGGTTGATGGGGGATCGCATGGTGGTCTTTTACGACCCCAGCCAGCGCGAAGCCCCGGAGACAGTCACCGACTACCTGAAAGCCGACCACATCGCCCTGGTATTCGGCACCGGAGAAAAACCCGCCCTCGAAGCCGGATTATCCGCCCGCGGCCTGACCCGCCGAAACGTCATTACCGTCTCCAACTTCTCCGGCCTGCCGGAATTCCTCCGGGGCACTGACATGCTGGTTACCGCGCCTGAGCGCATGAGCAAACACTTACTTCGGGATTTTTCCTGGGTGCCCCTGCCCTTCACTTTCAAGCCTTTCACCCTGCTGATGGTGTGGCACCGCCGCAACCAAAACGACCCGGCGCACCGCTGGCTGAGAAACCAGGTGAATGCGGTAGCCGCCACCATGAATGGCCTGAACGACTAACTCATCTGTTTTGTTCATATATCTTATGAGCCGCACTGCCGTTATTTTTTAGCCGAACAACCCCTAGAATTCACTCCAAAGTTTGCCGCGAGCGTGCGGGCGAGCTTTCCAAAACCCTGCGGAGCCATGGATGGCGGAGCGGAGCCTACAAGGACGTATTCACGGCGTGTTTTGGAAAGCTCGCCCGCACGCTCGCCTCCCCCAAGGTATGAACAATAAATGCTAGCACTCACCAGTATATGGACCACCATACTGCTCGCCGCCGCCGTAGCCCTAGGCCCGCTGGCCACCGACATGTATTTGCCGGCATTGCCGCAAATCGGCAGCGACTTCGGCACAGGCACCAGCCAGGTACAGCTAACCCTGAGCCTCTACATGGCTGGCTTCGCCATAGCACAACTGGTGTGTGGCCCTTTGGCTGACCGCTTTGGCCGCAAACCCATCATGATTGGTGGCTTTGTAGTATTTGCGCTCGCCAGCATTGGCTGTGCGCTGGCCAGCAACATCGAAACCCTGATCCTGTGCCGCTTTTTACAAGCCTTGGGCGGGTCGACGGGCCCGGTTCTGGGCCGTGCCGCCATCCGGGACATTTACACCCCTCGCGAAGCCGCGAAAATCATGGCACTTCTGGCCAGCATCATGGCTCTTGCACCTGCTGTCGCACCTACACTCGGCGGCATCATGGTAGCCGCTTTAGGCTGGCACTCCATCTTCATCGCTCTGGGGGGCTATGCCCTGATCATGGCCTTCGTTGTCGCCTTCGGCATCCCCGAGCCCATGCGACCAGAATACCGCCAGCCCCTGAAGCTCTGCAGCCTGCTGCGGAACTATCGTGTCATAGGCACAGACATCAGCTTCTTGGGCTACACCCTGACCAACGCGCTCTTGTTCTCCGGATTGTTTGCATTCCTCTCCGGCTCCTCCTTCGTACTCATCGATTTTCTCAAAGTACCACCTCAACAATTCGGCCTGTATTTCGCCGGAATTGTCGCCGGCTATGTCACCGGCAACCTGTCCGCAATCCGTCTTGGCAGCCGCCTGGTGCCGGATCAGATTCTGGTTCGCGGGCTGATCGTTGCCGTTGCGGGTGGCAGCTTAATGGTGGCCTTGGCGCTGGCAGAAGTGTTCAGTGTATGGTCGATTATCCTGCCCCAAGCCGTGTTTATGGCAGGCACTGGAATGGTTATGCCCCAAACCATGGCAGGCGCCATGGCCAACTTCCCCCGCATGGCCGGATCTGCGTCTGCGCTGTTCGGTTTTGCGCAAATGGCCGTCGCCGCCTTTGCGGGCATGCTCGTAGGCATTCTGCACGATGGCACCTCACTGGTTATGGCAACCGCCATCGCCATCAGCGCCATCGCTGCACTGGCCAGCTACCTGCTACTGGTTCAGCGCCACCCCGCTCCCGGCTTTGAACCACAGGCAGCATCCAGCCGATAACCCTGCTCAAACACCCCGAAGGGATGCAATCTCATTGAAAATGGACTAAACAGGGTAAGCGGTTTCAAATTATTTCTGTTTCGCTATTTTCGCATCACCTTCTGTATCACCAAAGGAGCACTCCATGAGCACAGTCACTTTTGACGGCAACCCCATTGAACTGAGCGGTGAATTTCCAAAGGCCGGCGACACAGCACCCGCCTTCACACTCACCAGCAGCGGCCTGGAAGAAGTAACCCTCGACAACTGGGCAGGCAAACGCAAAATCCTGAACATCATCCCCAGTATCGACACAGGCGTGTGCGCCACATCTACCCGTAAATTCAACGAAAAAGCAGGTTCCCTCGACAACACCGTGGTACTGGTAGTCTCGGCCGACCTGCCTTTCGCTGCTTCACGCTTTTGCGGTGCCGAAGGCCTGAAAAATGTAGAAACCCTCTCCACCTTCCGGAACTACAGCTTCCAGCAGGATTACGGAGTAGCCCTGCAGGGCGGCCCGCTGGCCGGACTCTGTGCTCGCGCAGTGGTGGTTCTTGATGAGAACAACAAAGTTATCCACAGCCAGCTAGTGAGCGAAATCCACGACGAGCCAGACTACGACGCCGCACTGAAGGCTCTATAACCGCGAACATTCAGTCAGCCTGAATCTGGCCTAAGCACGTTAGAGAATAGTGCTCTGCAGGCTACAGCAGAGTACGGAGTCTGGCGGACGGCACGGCCTCCCCAGACTGTGCATTGCCATGGATGGCAATGCCAAGCCCCCACGGACGGGTTCACGGCGTGTCTGGGGAGGCCGTGCCGTCCGCCAGATCACCCCCCGAATCCAAAGATAAACCTGCTAGACTCAGTACCCCAGCCCAACACCAAGGCAACCCAAAAACCCGTGAGCAACACAACCCAAACCGCCAGCCTGCCCCGCCAGCTCTACACTATGACTTGGCCCATGCTGTTTGGCGCGCTCTCACTGATGACCTTCCAGCTCGCCGACAGCGCCTTCATCGGCCAGCTTGGCCGCGACCCCCTGGCGGCACTGGGCTTCACCCTCCCCATGCACCAGCTCATCATCGGGTTACAGGTAGGCTTGGGCATTGCCACCACCGCCATCATTTCACGCACACTCGGGCTAGGCGACGAACTCCGGGCGTTTCGCCTGGGCGGGCTTGTAATAACCGTTGGCAGCGCACTGGTCTTCGTGCTCTGTGTCGCCTTATGGCTGTTCCAAACCCCCATCATGACCGCCCTCGGCGCAGACGACACCCTGCTCCCCATGGTGCGCACTTACTGGGTACCCTGGCTATTCTCCGCCTGGATCGGCGCCTTTTTATACTTTGGCTACAGCATTTGCCGCTCCCATGGCGACACCAAACTACCCGGCTACATGATGGTGGCTACCAGCCTCACCAACATTGCCCTGGACCCGCTCTATATTTTTGTATTTGGCTGGGGCCTGCCCGGTGCCGCCTGGGCCACCGTCACCTCCTTTGGAATCGGCTGCCTGTTTATTTATCCCAAGCTGCTGAAGCGCGGCTGGGCCAGATTCGACCTTCGTGAGCTCGCCTTGGGCCGCGCCCTGAACCAACTCAACAGCATCATGGCACCTGCCATGGTCAGCCAGCTGATGCCACCCGTTTCCGCCATGTTGGCAACGGCCTTGGTGGCCGGCTTCGGATCCGCTGCGGTTGCAGCCTGGGGCTTGGGCACGCGCCTGGAATTCTTTTCTATCGTTGTCGTACTCGCACTCACCATGTCCATGCCACCCATGATCGGCCGCATGTTGGGTGCTGGTGAAATAGAACAGATCCGTAAACTGGTACGAATTGCGGTGCGCTTTGTGGTGGGCTGGCAACTGGCCATTGGCCTGCTCTGGCTGATCGCCTCTGGCCTGGTATCTGAACTGTTCAGCAGTGATCAGCAAGTTCAGGAAGTTCTTGCCGCCTATCTGGTGCGGGTGCCACTCAGCTACAGCGGCTTGGGCATATGCATGCTGATGGTGTCTATCTGCAACGCCCTTGGCCTTGCCGTGCGGGCGTTGCTGGTTTCAATGCTGCGGTTGTTTGTGTGCTTCCTGCCATTGCTGTGGCTCGGCAGCCAAATCAACGGCATTCATGGCTTGATGAGCGGTGCGCTGGTAGGCAATCTGCTTGCTGGTGCGATGGCCTACAGCTTCTATCGCACCGGAATGAAACAGCTCCGCCAAGGTGCCTCAGGCAAAGCGTGACCGGAAGCTTTCTGGTACGGGAGTCACTTTCTTCTGGAGGTAATCAAAGAATACAAACCCGTACTTTGCCAGTGCAACTGCCTGATCGTTCTCGACTTTGGTTACCCGGAACACAAAATCCCCGCCGTATTTATTAAAATCCATAACACCCACTTCAAAACGCAACATTTCCGGAAAGAAGGATTCTGACTGATACATGGTCGCCAGATCCGTCACAATAATGCCTTGGCCGCTGCTGTCACCCTCGGAAATGCCGTAATTGATCAAAAACTGGGCCCTTGCTTCCGACAGCATCGAAACCAGCGCATCGTTACCCAGGTGATTAGCACCGTTGATATCCGTTGTTCGAACCTGCAGAAGGGTTTCAAAGCAGAACACATCATCGGGGAAAGAAAGCTTGATTCGGGCCACTTCAGGTACCTATATAGCCAATATGGCAAAGAGTCATCTACGACTCTGAATGATACTCTCTTGTGCAGCGGTGTTCATCTCAATGATCTTGTTGCAAAAATCGGTTATTGTCATTGCTGTTCTTTTTAGCGCTGAATTCAGCCTTTGCGTGCTGCATGTAAAGGCAAGTTGAGGTTACCGTTGTGAATAATGGAAAGTCTATGGATATTCGCCCTGCGGCCACTCTGGCACTGGTAAGAGATACCTCCGAAGGTATTGAGGTACTGCTGTTACAACGTACCTGGAGCGCCGTTTTTCTGCCCGGCTTTTACGTTTTCCCCGGCGGGGCGGTAGATCAACAGGAATCTCGTGGGCGTCAGCATGCCGCTGGCCTGAAAGACACAGAAATCAGCCATACCATGAGCCTGAGTGAGGGCGGCGCAGATTATATGCTGGCGGCCGTCCGCGAATGCTTTGAAGAAGCCGGTGTGTTGGTGGCTATCGATTCCGAGCGGCAGGTCATCGGCGAAGACCACCCCGCCCACGATGATCGTGAGGCTGTGTTCAGAGGCGAGCTGTCCCTGGCCGAACTGTGCCAGCGCCACCAACTTACAATCCCCCTCGACAGACTGGCTTACCTGAGCCACTGGATTACCCCTCCCGGCCCTCCCCGGCGCTTTGACACCCGGTTTTTCGTGACCGAAGCGCCAGATAACCAGTACGTGAGCCATGATGGAGAGGAAACCATAGATCACGTATGGATCCGCCCCGAACAGGCGCTTAAGGAACAGCGTGATGGCACGCGCCTGATGACGCTACCGACCCTTGGAACTCTCAGGGTTCTGCGCGACTTTGATTCTGTCGAAAACCTCATGCGTTATGCTTGGGCAAATCCTCCCGAACCCTTCCCGAACCAGCCCTGGCCCGCGATTCGTCGTGGCAAGCCGGTGTTTTTGGAGCCGGATTCCCCCGCTTACGCAGAAGCCGTCAAGCTGGACCCAGAGGGAGAAGGCAGCACGAAAGCAGAGATAGTGCCTGGTGACGTTGTTGAAGTTGCATCAGGTGTCATCCGCCTTACCGCACCCAACCCCGGCGTTATGACCGGCCCGGGCACCAACACCTACATTCTGGGCCACGAACGCTTTACAGTACTCGACCCCGGCCCAAACCATGCCGCGCACATAGAGCGTATTCTTGAGGTGACGGAAGGCAAAATCGATTCGGTTGTGGTCACCCATACGCACCTGGACCACTCTCCGGGCACTCAGGCGCTGAAGGAGAAAACAGGCTGCCGGGTTTATGGCCGATCTGCGCCGGAAGGCCCGGGCCAGGACCAGAAATTCGCGCCTGACCAACAACCTGAACACGGTGATCTGATCAAAACTGATGCGGGCACTCTCAAGGTATTGCACACGCCGGGGCACGCCTCTAATCACCTTTGCTTCCTGTTAGAGGATCAGCAGCTGTTGTTCTCGGGGGACCACATCATGCAGGGCTCAACGGTGGTAATAAACCCGCCGGACGGAGACATGAAGGCCTACCTGGAATCTCTTTACGACCTGTTGGCCGAACAAATCCGTTTCATCGCACCGGCCCACGGTTTCGTGATGGGACAACCACAAGCCATCATCGACTACCTGATCACCCATCGAATGGCCAGGGAGCACAAGATTGCGCGTGCACTCGAAATGCTTTCACCAGTGAACCTGAAAGACCTCACCAGCAAAGCCTATGGTGATGTGCCAACCGCCATCCATGGCGTTGCAGCCCGTTCAGCGCTGGCCCATTTGTTGAAGCTGGAGGCCGATGGCCGGGCCTTGCAGGAAGATGGGCTCTGGCAAGCCACAAAGTCCATCTGACCCCTTCCCATAGGCAGGCGTTCAAGGCGCCTGCCTATGTCTATTTTTTGGCAATTATATACACCGCGTGCACTATGCCGGGGATATAACCCAGAATCGTCAGCAGTATGTTGATCCAGAAGTGTTTTCCGATACCCACCTGCAAAAAAACACCCAACGGCGGTAACAGAATGGCAATAATAATTCGCAAAAAGTCCATATAGTTCACTTCCTCTGTCAGATATAACGGATAGTTCAAGCTCGCATCTACTTCGCGACCATAACTACTATTGGCAACAATGTTCATGGCCACACCATGAAAATGGCATTAAACCTTTGTTATTGCCATATTCATGACCCTTGGCGAAGCTTTATCCTTAGCCCTTTATGAACCACCCGTGAGGAACCATGCTGTTTTACAGGCTGAAAATGCTGACCGCTATTACAACGCCCCTTTGCTTGCTCATGCTGGCCATGCCCGTGATGTCGCAGGAAGAGCCGCCTGCAAGCAGCAAACAGAAACCGGCAACCCAGAAGGTTCTGCTGGCAGAATTGGCAGAAGACGAAAACGTTGAGGATGTAGAGCGCTCAGAGCCACGGCGAATTCCCCTTACGGCCCCAGCACCCGAGGTGGCCCCGGCGGCTGAAACAGCGGCACCAACACCCAGGCCAAAGCGTTCACCCAAGCCGAAAAAAGTAGCGCCCAACATTGACCTGAAAGAAGTTGCACCCGCACCTACTCCTGAGCCACCGAAGGACCCCTCCATTCAGGACCACCCGGCCACCGAAGAGCAAGCCATAATCGAACCCCGGGAAGACACGGCCCCCGAAATGGAAACCAAAGACCCGGAGCCTGCTAACAATCTGGTTTTGTTAGACAGCGAAGTGTTGCCAGGTACATCTACACGCCTGGCATGGTCGTCCGGCATCCAGATTGCCGGCTTGTCGCAGCCGACACCGGTATTGGTGGTTAACGGCGTCAATGCCGGCCCCACCCTGTGCCTGACAGGCACCATCCACGGCGACGAGCTGAACGGTATCGAAATTATCCGCCAGACGATGTACGACCTTGACCCGGAAAAACTCAGCGGTAGCGTGGTAGGCATTCCCATTGTGAACCTGCCCGGTTTCCAACAGGGTAGCCGCTACCTGCCGGATCGACGCGACCTGAACCGGCACTTCCCTGGCCGTCCCGACGGCAGTCTGGCAGACCGGATCGCCTATTCGCTTTTCGAAAATATTATCCAGCATTGCGACATGCTGGTAGACATACATACCGGCTCACTGAAGCGAACCAACCTGCCGCAACTTCGTGCCGATATGAACAACCCCACTGTGGCCGAATTTACCCGAGGGTTTGACCGCATGGCAGTGGTGCATAGTAGCGGCTCACGCGGAATGCTTCGCACCGCAGCGGTTAATGCAGGCATCCGTGCGGTAACGCTTGAAGCCGGCGAATCCCATCGCATTCAGGAGCATCAGATTAGTGCCGGCGTAAACAGCCTCACCAGCCTGATGGAAAAACAGGGGATGATCTCGCGAATGTTCGTATGGGGCGACCCACAGCCCGTGTATTACAACTCTGCCTGGGTACGAGCAAACGATGGCGGCATTCTGTTCAGCAAGGTCAAGTTGGGCGCGAAAGTGTCCAAGGGCCAGGTGCTTGGCTATATCGCTGATCCGATCACCAACGCGCAATACCCTATCCATTCCAGCAGCGATGGCCGCATCATTGGCATGGCTGTGGATCAGGTGGTCATGGCCGGCTTTGCCGCCTACCACATAGGTACAGAGGCAAAGGTTCCGGGAGAATAGCCCTGAAGGCTTACAGCTCGCCGCCCTTCAAAGCCGACTCAATGCGCTGCAGCACATCGGCCAGCACAGCTTCGGGGCAGCCGATATTAAGCCGCATAAAACCACTGCCTTGCTCGCCAAACGAGATGCCGGGGTTCATGCCCACTCCGGCGTCTTGCACGAAAAACCGCTTCAAGGCCGCATCATCCAGCCCCATCTCCCGGCAATCCAGCCACACCAGATAAGTCCCTTCTGGCGCGCGGGTTTTGATACCGGGCAAACGGGCATTAACCCTGTCGACTACAAAGTCCCGGTTCTTCTGCAAGTACACCATCAGCTCGTTCAACCAAGGCCCACCGGAACGGTAGCCGGCTTCAAACCCTGCAATGCTGAACGGGTTGCACTGGGGTAGGTGCATGGAATCGAATACCGCTTGCATGGCATTGCGCTGTTCCTTATCGGGAATGACAAGAGCAGACAACCCAAGCCCGGGTATGTTGAAGCTCTTGCTGGGTGCAATAGCCGTAATCAGCGCATCGCCGGGTCGCGCAAGTGTTGCCAGCATCCGGTGCCGGGGCATATCGGCAAAGGTAAGATCGCAGTGAATTTCATCTGAAATAACAACCAGATCATGACGCCGGGCGATATCCAGAACCGCTTTCAGTTCTTGCTCAGACCAGATTCGCCCAACCGGGTTGTGGGGTGAGCACAACATCAGCAGGCGGGCATCCGGGCGGGCAGCACACGCTTCCAGATGCTCGAGATCCATCCGGTAGTAACCGGTTTCATCATCGCAAGCCAACGGATTTTCGATAATTTCCCGCCCGCTCTGGCGAACGGAACTGAAAAACGGCGGGTACACCGGGGGCTGAACAATCACACCTTCACCCGGGGCCACATAAGCCATACAGGCGGCATGCAAAGACGGCACAACGCCCGGCGCCATCAGTATCCAGTGCCGTTTGATTTCCCAGCCGTGCCGCTCACGAAACCAGTCAATGATGGATTGGTACAGGCTATCCGGAAACAGGGTATAGCCATAAACCGGATGCGCGGCACGCTCTGAAAGCGCATGAGTAACGGCCTCTGGTGCGGCGAAATCCATATCTGCCACCCAGACTGGAATCACATCCTCGCGGCCAAACACTGTCTTGCGGACATCAAGCTTAACCGAACAGGTATGTTCGCGATTAAGGGGCTGATCAAACGGACTTGTCACTGGTAAACTCCATAACCGATTAGCAATCCTGGTATCCGGGTTATTGTGGTCGCGTAGCATCAGCACCGCAACCAACCTGCGGCGCCTATTGGAGCTTTTGATGATTGCCCAGATTCTTTCGACCCTGCTGCCCGTATTTCTTATTGCAGGCTGTGGCGCCCTTTACGGTCGGTTTCGCACCCCGGATATTCGCGGGCTGAACGTTCTGAACATGGAACTGTTTGTGCCCTTGCTGGTATTTGCCGTGCTGGCCGACCAGCAGGCACCTCTGCAGGATTATGCCGGCCTTGCCTTGGCTGCGACGGTGGTGGTTCTGGGTTCAGGCATTGTTCTGTATCCGCTGGCCCGGATTCTCAATCTGAACCTGAAAACTTTTTTGCCGCCCATGATGTTCAACAACTCAGGCAACATGGGTATTCCGCTACTGGTTCTGGCTTTTGGGGAAGCGGCACTGCCTGCCGCTATCGTGCTGTTCATTGTGGAAATGCTGCTGCACTTTTCCGTAGGGCTGTACATGCTCGACCCACACACCTCCCTATTGCAACGCCTGAGACTACCCATTGTGTTCGCCAGTATTGCCGGGCTTGCTGTAAACCTGTCGGGCGTCAGCCTTCCCGACTGGCTGCTCCACTCCCTGAACATGCTTGGGGAAATCTGCATACCGCTTATGCTGTTTACCCTCGGGGTGCGCATGCTGGATATCGATTTCAGCGACTGGAAGCTGGGCATGCTTGGCGCCATCGCCTGCCCTGTAAGTGGCTTACTCCTGGCATGGCCGATGATTGCACTGATGGATTTACCCGGCCTTCAGGTTGCGTCACTCTGGGTTTTCGCAGCCCTGCCTCCTGCGGTGCTGAATTACATGGTGGCTGAGCAATATCAGCAGGAACCCCACAAAGTGGCCTCTCTCGTATTATTAAGTAACCTTGGTAGTCTGATTGTTATGCCGATCGTGCTTGGGTTGGTTTTTGCCGCCGGTTATATCTGAGGAACGAATAAATGTCTGAAACCGTTGCGGTAGTGCGCGCCTCCCGCCCTAACTTCCTGATTCTTGCCCCTCTGTGTGTTGGGCTAGGCGTTGCTGTGGCCTGGCATCAAGGCGAGCCGCCGGCGCTTCTGGATACACTGCTGGTGTTTATTGGCGCACTTTTGGCTCACGCGGCCGTGAATCTGCTCAATGAATACGAGGATTTTGTGTCCGGGCTGGATTTTATAACCACTCGTACACCCTTTTCAGGAGGTAGCGGTGCCCTGCCTGAGCAACCAGGCGCAGCAAAGCGCGTGCTGCTTGCCGGCCTTGGAACCCTGGTTCTGGTAATCCTCATTGGCCTGTACTTTCTTTGGCAGCGCGGGCTGCCCATGTTGGTTCTGGGCACGGCCGGTGTTGTGCTCGTGCTCACCTATACCCGCTGGATTACCCGCTCCCCCATACTGTGCCTGCTTGCACCGGGCATCGGCTTCGGACCGGTAATGGTTCTGGGCACCTTAGTGGCACTTGGCGCCAGACTTGATGCCACCGCCATTGCCGTATCGGCGATCACACTGCTACTGGTGAGCGAATTACTGCTGATCAACCAGATCCCCGATGCCGACGCCGATCGCAAAATAGGGCGTCGCCACCTGGTGATTACCCTTGGCACCCGTAACGCTGCCCGGTTGGTATCCGCATTATTTCTGGCGGGTTATGTCGTTTTGGTAGTGGCCATACTCGCTGGCTGGTTGCCATTGCCGTCTATACTGTCACTAGCAACGGCTCCCTTCGCACTCTGGCTTGCCCGGAAGCTGCCGGGCGCCCTTGGTCAGCCAGACGCACTCAACACCTTGCTGGGTACCAACGTAGCCATTCTTCTGGCCACCCTGGCCCTGCTCATTGTCGGTCTGAGCCTATAGCCAGAGGCACCTGCTCACGTGCTGCCCTTGCATGTGGGGAAACTTTGGCCGAAGGTTAATCTGAAATTCGGCGAATTTTATCCACGATATGGAGGTCTGCCCGTGAGTGTACTGTTACTGCTCATCAGTGCCCTGGTTCTTATCTATGTGGGAATTGGCGGCACCACAGCTGCTGTGGTGATGTCTGTCGCAACCCTGATTGGCCTGTTTCAGGACGAGTGGCACATAGCCAGCATTCTGTTTGGCGGTCTTTTTCTGGCGCTTGCCCTGATTCTGGTTATTCCCAGCGAGATGCGTCTCGATAAATTCAGTCGCCCACTGCTGGGCTGGGTTCGCAGTCGTCTACCCAAACTATCTTCAACGGAAGAGGAAGCTCTCAAATCCGGCTCTGTAGACTGGGATGGTGAACTGTTCTCCGGCAAGCCTGAATGGTCGAAACTGCTGGAAGCAAAACCCGCACACCTGACCAGTGAAGAACAAGCCTTTCTCGATGGCCCGGTGGAAAAACTCTGTGGCATGCTCGATGACTGGAAGATCACCCACGAAGAGTACGACCTGCCGAACAAAGTATGGAAGTTTATTCGTGAGAACGGCTTTTTCGGCCTGGTGATTCCGAAAGAAGACGGGGGCATGGGCTTCTCCAACACCGCCCACTCAGAAATCGTTATGAAGATCTCTACCCGCAGCGTATCGGCTGCGGTCACCGTGATGGTACCCAACTCCCTCGGCCCGGGTGAGTTGCTAATGCACTACGGCACCGACGAACAGAAAAAGTATTACCTGCCAAGGCTCTCTGGTGGTGAAGAGATCCCCTGCTTTGCCCTCACATCGCCCATTGCGGGTTCCGATGCAGGCGCCATTCCCGACAAAGGCATTGTGTGCAAAGGCCAATGGAACGGCGAAGAAGTTCTGGGGCTGAAAGTTACCTGGAACAAACGCTATATCACTCTCGCCCCTGTTGCCACGCTGATTGGCCTGGCCATTAAAGTTTACGACCCGGAAAACCTGCTGGGTGAAAACGAAGACATTGGCGTGACCTGTGTGCTGGTTCCGCGGGAAACCGAAGGCGTACACGCAGGCACCCGACACCTGCCCATGAATACCGTGTTCATGAACGGGCCTACGTGGGGCACCGACGTATTTATTCCCATGGATCAGGTCATCGGCGGCCAGGACATGCTCGGCAAGGGCTGGACCATGCTGCTGGAATGTCTGTCTATCGGGCGCTCTATTTCCCTACCTGCACTGGGCACAGGTGCTGGCAAGGTTGCCAGCCTGGCGACCGGTTCCTACGCCTATACCCGCGAGCAGTTCGGTCGTTCCATCAGCCAGTTTGAAGGTGTTCAGGAGGCTCTGGAACCCATCGCCGGTTACACCTACATGATGGATGCCGCCCGCTTGCTGACCTCCGGCATGCTGGACAGAGGCGTGCGGCCCGCGGTGCCTTCTGCCCTGCTGAAATACCGCAACACAGACCTGATGCGGATAGTGATCAACCACGCCATGGACGTAGTAGCGGGGCGCGGCGTAATAACCGGCCCCCGCAACTTCATGGCTCGCGCTTACAACGCTGTCCCCATTGGCATTACGGTGGAAGGCGCAAACATCCTGACCCGCAGCCTGATGGTGTTTGGTCAGGGCGCGATTCGCTGCCACCCGTTTATTGTTGATGAAATCGCAGCGGCTGACATGGAAGACGAAGACCAGGCGGCGAAGAAGTTCGACGGCATCTTCTACAAACACCTGGCTCACACCACACGGAACGCTTTGAGGGCTTTTGTTCTTGCCCTCTCCGGCGGGTTGTTTGAAACCGTGCCACGGCAAGGAAACATCCGCTCATATTACCGCCAGCTTGCCCGCTTCTCGGCGGCGTTTGCACTGATGACCGATGTAACTCTGCTCTCCGTGGGCGGAGGGCTAAAAGCCCGGCAGCGCCTCTCCGGGCGCATGGCGGACTGCCTGGTGCAGCTGTATTACGCGACGGCCGTGATCAAGCAGTGGCACGAGGAAGGCTACCCTGCCGACCAGCGCCCACTGGTGGAATGGTGCCTGCAAACCTGCCTGCAGGACTTACAGCACTCCATGCGTGAAGCCATCACCAAATTCCCTGTACCCGCTCTACGTTGGCCGATGCGCCTGCTGGTGTTCCCGCTGGGTGCGACCGGCCTGAACGGGCCGGATGACAAGCTAGGTGCCAAAGTGGCTGCCAGCATTGTCAAGGACACACCGCTGCGCCAGCGCATCAGCCGCGGCACTTACACCACAATGGATCCGAAGGATCCCCTTGGCCGGGTTCTGAATGCCTACAAGCTGGCAAACGAAACCGCCGATGTACGCGGTCGCCTTCACGAAGCCATTCGTAATCGTGATAAAGATGATCTGGACGAAATTACGCTACTGATGGGCCACGAACGCAAGAAACTGGTGGACTGGGCCTGCTCAGAAGGTTCCGTGAAGGCTGAGGAGTGTGAAAAACTTGAAGAAGCACTGACCGCCCTGTACGACGTTATACGGGTAGATGCATTTGATGAGGAAGGTCTCAAGGCGCTGTCTCGGTGCGCCAAGGGCAAGCGAAAAGTAGTCGAGCGCCCTGGAGTCAAGTAATCTCAAGGGCAGTGGCCAGCATTTGAAAACGCTGGCCACTGTCCTTATGGCTTAGCGGCTATGCCCGGGAACCTTCGTGATATACAGGCCAGTGATCCACAATCTTTCCATCGCGCACCGCCAGTATGTCGCCAAACTGCAGCAATACGGCCTCACTTTGTTGCGGGCGCAAAAATACCTGGTCGTTCACTTCAAGCCCCACTCCCGGCGAGGCTGTCACTAACTCCTGGTTGGAACTCCTGCCATACAGGCTATTGCTCTGGAGCCCTTCTGGTGCAACAAAGTCCGCCAGCCAATTACCGCCATACATAAAGTAGCTGGCACGTTGGTTCACATCCCACCATGAGAAGATTCTGGATTTCCCATCAAGCGCCGGGATATTCACCGGTCCTGTGGATTTCAGTACCGGGCTGGCAATAAAAGCTGCGGGAATATGATCACTCAATGAAGGCAAATCAAAGTGAGTGGGCATTACCATGGCAGAGCCCACCGCCAGCTCCGTACTCAGGGTTTCGGTTTCATGCAATCGATAGCTGGGGCTGCCAGCTGTATTCAGCGCCAGGCTATCCCGCCATAATGCCGGGTAGTGATTTTTCGTGAAATCAGCAAAGCCCTGATAGCGGGTCATCACCTTGCCTAGCAGCGTTTCCGGAGAGCCAAGAACCGAGGGCAACTCCATACCCACAAACGGGTCGTAACCCATAAACCCGGAGAACTCGAGATGCTCCGGGTTATTGGCAATCAAGCCAAGCAACGCATTCAACGTATCGTTATCGGTCACACCACCGCGATGCAAGCCAACGTCCAGCTCAATGTTGATACGGAACTTGCTGTTACGCGCTCGTGCTATCTGCAGGTACTCCTGCAATCGCTCAGGTGCATCAATCAGCCACTGGATTCTCGCTGTGGGATCAGCTTGCCCTTGATGCTGCTGATAGAACACCTCAACGGATCGGGCTGGCAGCGGTTTGCCCAGCAATATATCGGCTTGTGGAAAGTACTCAGCGGTCTGATTCAGGAAGGGTTGGTGAAACGACATCAGCTTTTCTGTGCCGGTACGGTTGGCAATGTATTCCAGCAATCCGCGCGCGGGCAGCGACTTTTCAACCAGGCGCAACGACTTGCCGCTGCGTTGCAGGGAAGCTTTAACCACATCAATATTGTGATCCAGGCGGTCCAGATCCACCACCAATACAGGCCGCATGGGCCCGGCGCGTTTCAGCTCCGCGTTCAAAGCTTCAAAGTAAGCCGTATAAGGTTTGCCCTTGTCAGCAGGACGCAGCAAGGCGGCGCCAGTCAGTATGGCCGCACTTCCCAGCAGGCCTGTGAACAGAAAACCACGACGATTCACAATGCTGTCTCCTTTAAGCGCCCAGTATTGAGCGCAGGTGGGCATTCAGGAACTTGCCCCGGGGGTCGAGGCTCTCGCGTACCCCCGTAAACTCACGCCACTGAGGATATAGCTTTTCAAGATGGCGGGCATTCAGCGTATGCAGCTTACCCCAGTGAGGCCTGCCATCGTATTTCCAGAAAATCGGCTCTATGGCCGCAAACAGATTGTGGTAATCCATGCTGTAGTGCTGGTGCACGGAAATCGCACAACTGTCGCGCCCCTGGAACATACTCAAAGGTATATCGTCAGCCTGCACATAGCGGTATTCCAGCGGGAACCAAGTGGGTAAATCATTGCGCTCTATCAACTGCAGAATCTCACGCAGGCAGGCAGGGCCATGCTCCGCGGGCACTGAGTATTCCATTTCGTTAAAACGCACCGAACGTATGTTTGAATAGATTTCGTAAGACTCGTCAATACGCTCATCAAAGGTGGCAAAGTGCCGCAGGTTGTTCAGCAGAAACCGGCGGGCAGAGGGGAAGTCACTGCCATATTTATCCAGCTTCTCCAACAGAGTCACGAACTCATTGCCACCGCTTTCAGCCTTGTTTACCGGTGGTGTAGCCGCCTCTTCAGTTTCGTTCAAGGCAATCGCCAGGGCGTAGTCTGAATGGGTAATTACCAACATTTCCCAGTGCTGGTTCTCGGAAACATGCTTATCAATATCCGCCAGCAAGTCTTCTGTTTTGGCAACCCACATGGTTTCCCGCAGGCGATAGCTTGGCCGGTTCTGCATGGTCAGGCCAGTGATAACCCCCAGTGCACCCATGGATACCCGGGCTGCATTGAATACGTCCGGATGTCGGGTGGCATCGCAATCCAGCACCTCCCCGCTGGCAGTCACTAACTGCACGCCTTTGATGTAACTGGAGTAAGACCCGTATTTGATGCCTGTACCGTGGGTGGATGTGGCAACAGCGCCGCCCAGGGTCTGGTGATCAATATCCGCCATATTGATGAAACCCTGGCCCACCTCGTTCAACGCCATCCCCATAAGCGCCATGGAGGTACCGCCACCAAACTCTGCCTGATGGGTTTCCGGATCGTGGCTGAGCATGCCGCCGAAATAGCCCAGGGAAAGCAGGGTGTCATCCGTGGGCACCAGCGGGCTGAACGAGTGCCCTGCCCCCACCGGGCGAATGGTGCCGGTGCTTCGGGCAATCACATCAACCAGCTCGTCCAGTGTTTTGGGAGCTACCTGCTCTGCAGGCAAGCAGGTTTGCACGCCCGACCAGTTGCGCCAGGGTTGCATACGTTGAGGGTTGAGAACTTGTGCAAGTGCGGCCTGGCTACCAAGCGCACCCAAAGCTCCAAGGGCGCCGGCGTATTGGAGAAACTGGCGACGATTTAACGACATGGTGGTTCCTTGTTCACTGCGTTGGTGACTACGCGCAGTTTTGTTACTGTTGAAACAAGGATACCCGCTGCAAGATTATTCTCCGATAGCACTAGCGACGCAAAAGCAGATACAAAGGGTCAATTTCCCATCATTGTGATCTGAGTCCCCCTCTGATGGCTTCATCCACCAGCCAGCCCCTCAGAAGCTGTATGCTCCGCTCCCTTCTTCGGCTGGTTTTCCAGGCAAAATAAAACCGGTCGCCGGTGATCAGAGGGTGGCATGGCAAGCGCACAAATTCCTCAGAATCCTTTCGGGTACTCAGCATGTAATCGTTGGTCAGGGCAATGCCTTGGTGGTGACGCGCCGCTTCCAAGGCCAGCAGCATGTGACTGAAGTGCTGAACGCGAGCGCTTGTTGGTAGTGTTTCGCCCACCGTCTGATACCAGGCCTCCCAATCTCCAGCGGCCTTATCATAAATACTGTGGGTAGATAGCAAAGGATACTGCGCCACCTCAGCGGTGGTCATGGCCGACTCATCACGTCCTGTTGCGGCGGCCTCTCGCCCCAGCTCTCTACAAATCCGCTGCCAATAATCCTGACTGCATACGGGAAACAGTTGTTCCACGTATAACAGTTCGTAGCTGTATGCTGGTGAGTCCTGATTAATGGTAATAAAGCAGTCCGCCACACGATCAGACAGCACCGGATTTTCGCTGGTCATTTCCAGCGCCAGCTCTACTTGGGGGTGCTGCCGCTGCAGGTCGGGCAGCCTCGGTACCAACCAGCGAACAGCAAAGGAACTGAACAACGCAAGCCGCAACCGCGATTCTTCATGCCCTAACAGCTTTTCACTGGCCCGCTCTATTTGCAGCAAAGCCGTGCTGACGGCATCAAGATACTGCCGTCCCTCATCGGTTAACGCGAGTGTGCGCCCGCCGCGTAAAAACAGCTGCTCTCCAAGATAGGTTTCGAGTTGTTTGATCTGATGGCTCACCGCACTCTGGCTTACTGCCAACTCCTCGGCAGCCAATGAAAAACTGTTGAGGCGGGCAACCGCTTCGAATACGGGTAGGGCTCTGAGAGGTGGCAGCTTCATTATCTATTTATCTAATAGACCAGTAAGAAACATCATTTTATCGGATATTAAAACCCAAGTAGACTGTAACTGCCACTTTCTATGTGTGCGCTTTATTCATCCCCCCCGTGTCTCAGGTAAGAAAACGATGTCAGGTAAAACTGTAAACAGCGCAATTCTTTTGCTTGTGCTTGGCAACGCCATGGCGCTCATCTCTGACGTGTTTATCAAACTGATGGAGCCCGGCGCACCCATTCTGCAGTTTGCATTTCTACGCTGCCTGATCACCCTCGTGTTTTTGCTACCCCTGGCCCGCAAGGTCGACCGCACCAACCTGTTTGCCGGTATCAAGGTGCACGCCATAAGAGCGCACGTTCATCTGGTGGGCCTGCTGTGCATGATCGTAGCCCTGAGCAACCTGCCACTGGCCACCGCCAACGCCGTGTTTTATGCAGCTCCGATTCTGGTGATGGTGTTTTCGGTGGTTATCTTCCGGGAGTCGCTGTCGCCTTTAAGTGTACTTGCAGTATTCAGTGGATTCGCGGGCATCATCGTTATCCTGCGCCCGGTTGAGTTCAACTGGGCGGTTGCCGGGGCACTGGGTTCGGCGATTACATTGGCGATCAATGCGGTGATGGTGCGCAAGCTGCCCAAGGGCCAGACCACGGTGCACAAGTTGTTTCTCAACTACTTGTTGGTGATACCCGCTGCTGGCCTGCTCGCTTTATGGGAGTGGCAGCAGGGTGCGTCCTGGCATCCGGAGATTCTGTTTACTGCCACGGCGTCGGCATTTTTTATTCTGGGTTATAACATCACCGTTTTATTGGCCTACCGGCAGGTGGATGCCAATCAGGTGACCAGTGCTGAATACACTGGGCTGATCTGGGCGGTAGGTATTGGCTGGATCTGGTTTAACGAAGTACCGGACTGGTGGTTCCTGGTGGGCAGCTTGATGGTTGTTGTGCCGCTGGTGATGATCGGCCTGAACCAGCGCCGTAAATCACCTCCCAGGGGCTTTAATCCTGCTACCCGAGATGAGCAACAGACGGCCACCGCCGAAGCCTGATGCAACCGGGGGCGGGGCACCTTCCAAAACTGTGCGGAGCCAGGGATGGCGGAGCCAAGCGTACACGGACGTATTCACAGCGTGTTTTGGAAGGTGCCCCGCCCCTGGTTGCCTCCCCGAAGCCAAAGCTCTTGCTCAGGAGTCTTTCTTGAGATGGGACTCAATTGCGAAAGTATGAGTACACTCGTCACCCAGCGCACGCAACGATTCAGCGAGCCGAAGCAGATATTCGGAGTTGGGACCGCTAGGCCCAACCGCAGAAGCAATCTGACGAGCTATATCCGCGTCCGGCGCATCGCCAAGAAAGGCTGCATTGTCCTCAGTTGCAATGTAAACCAACCCCTCGCCATGGCTGCCATCACCGAACGTCAACGTTGTGGTGAATCGCAGGTAGCCATTCTTCTCCCGCACATCCAAATGCTCAAATACCTTCGGTGATACCCGGAACGCCATACCTTTGCAGGTAGCTCCCGGCTTCTCGATCAAGGTCACCACCCTGCCCGGTGCTTCTGGCGTACCGCGATGATCGTGAGAACCCTGCCAGAACCGGCGCGCCCAGCCCTGAATGGATGCGGGGCGCTTTTCCAAGTATGGAAAATCCACTTTGTAAATCAGCGAGCCGTAACCAAACAACCAGATGGAGTCGATACCAGAGAAATCCTGCCGGTTGCGATTGTGCTCTGTGGTGTCTGCAGACATTGTACTTTCTTAAGCTCCCATTAATCCCGAACTGGCAATAAAGCCGGTGATGCCTGTCAGAATAATTTCAGCCGCCATAGCCGAGAGTACCAGACCGCTGATTTTGGAGAGGATGTTAAGGCCGGTCTTACCCAGGGCTTTTTCCAAGTAGCCAGACAAATGCAGCAAAATACCCAGAATCAACAGGCCGGAAAGCAGACCTAACAGCCCTCCGGCAACTTCCGGGGCATTCTTGAGTTCAGCACCGTAGACCAGAATAGCACCGATGGTAGCCGGGCCAATCATGATGGGCACCGCCAAGGGCACCACTGCCACATCGTCACGGTCTTCTTCCGGCAGGCCGGTGGCGTGGTTGCGGGTGCCGCTGGTGACCAGGCTGATAGCGGTGAGGAACAGCAAGGTGCCTGCGCCAATACGGAAGGAGTTCAGGGTAATGCCAATAGCACTGAACAGTACCGGGCCGCCAAAGAACAACAAGACACCCATAACAGATGCGGCAATACACGCCCGGCGGATGATTGAGGCCTTTTCAGCAGCGGGTAGCCCACGGGTCAGGGCAATGAACATGGACACCGCAAAAAACGGCGCCAACAGGAACACGAAGCGGATGGTGCTGCTGATATAAGTGCTGAAAAACGTCTCAAACATCGAAGTATTCCGGTCTATGCAAAGACGCCAAGCATAGCGTTTTATCCGGTTTTTTGCCGTACGCAACAGAACGTATGACAAGCAAAGTCCTGAGGTTGCACTAGGCTGTAGATAGTTTTACTTCATTTCATCGGTTCAAACAAAGGGCTTTTGCATCATGAGGATCGGCATACCCAAAGAAATATTTACAGACGAGCGAAGGGTTGCAGCGACACCACCTTCCGTACACAAACTGATCGGCCTGGGATACGAGGTTGTGGTCGAATCCGGCGCCGGCGAGTCAGCGCATTATCGCGATGAAGCCTATGAGGCTGTTGGCGCCACCATTGCCGAAGACACAACGTCATTATGGGGCGAGGCGGATTTCATTCTGAAGGTTCGCGCCCCTATGCTGAATCCTGCGCTGGGCAAGCATGAAGCCGATCTGATGAAGGAAGGTGCCTTTCTTGTCAGCTATATCTGGCCGGCCCAGAACTCCGACCTGCTGAACCAGTTAGCTGGCCGGAAAATCACCACCTTTGCCATCGACAGTTTGCCCCGAATCAGCCGCGCCCAGAAAATGGATGCCCTGAGCGCCATGGCCAACATCGCCGGGTATCGTGCGGTGGTGGAAGCGGCCAATCACTTCGGACGCTTTTTCACAGGCCAGATAACCGCAGCGGGCAAGGTGCCACCGGCCAAGGTAATGGTTATTGGTGCGGGGGTGGCCGGGCTAGCGGCTGTGGGTGCTGCCAACAGCCTGGGGGCTATTGTCCGGGCGTTTGATACCCGGCTGGAAGTGAAAGAGCAGATTGAAAGTATGGGCGCGGAATTTCTGCAGCTGGATTTCGGCGAGGAAGAAGGCAGCGGTACCGGTGGTTACGCCAAGCAGATGAGCGACGAATTCATCAAGGCGGAAATGGCGCTGTTCGCAGAGCAGGCCAAAGAGGTGGATATCATCATCACCACCGCTCTGATTCCCGGTAAGCCGGCACCGAAACTGATCACAGAAGACATGGTAAAATCCATGAAACCCGGCAGTGTGATTGTGGATCTGGCGTCAGAGCGGGGCGGCAACTGCGAACTCACCGAGCCCGGCAAAATAGTCGAACAACACGACGTTACGCTGATCGGCTACACAGATCTGCCCAGCCGTATGGCCAAGGTTGCCAGTGACCTCTACGCCACCAACCTGTTTCACCTGATGACTGAACTGACCCCGGAAAAAGACGGCCAGCCAAAGGTGAACATGGATGACGACGTGATTCGTGGTCTCACGGTTGTGCTCGACCAGGACGTCACCTGGCCGCCACCGCAACCACAAACACCCACCAGCCCCAAACCTGCACCGGGCACAGAAGAGCCCTCAGCAGAACAGAAGGCTGCCGCGCACAAGGAATCCCAACGCCGCAGCCTGATTGGCAAAGGTGCCGTGTTAATTGTCACCCTTGCGGCACTCTATGGCGTGGGTGCTTATGCGCCGGAGAGCTTCCTGCGCCACTTCACGGTGTTTGTGCTGGCCTGCTTTATTGGCTGGCAGGTGGTGTGGAACGTGACCGCTTCCCTGCATACGCCCCTGATGAGCGTTACCAACGCCATCAGCGGCATTATCGTGATTGGCGCCATACTGCATCTGGCTCAGGCGAATAACGTCGCTGTCGGAATTATGGCGTTTGTGGCGGTGCTGATTGCCAGCATCAACGTAGGGGGCGGCTTCCGGGTCACCCATCGCATGCTAAACATGTTCCGCAAATAAGGGGTCACCACCATGAGTACAGGACTCGTTAGTGTGGCCTACGTGGTCGCCAGCGTATTGTTTATTCTCAGCCTGGGTGGCCTGAGCCATCAGGAATCCGCCCGCCGCGGCAATCTTTACGGGGTTGCCGGCATTCTCATTGCATTAGTGGCCACCATGGCCAGTGTCAGCGACAGCGGGCTCGCCGCCATTGTGATTGCGGTACTGGTGGGTGCCAGTATCGGCATTATGATCGCCAACAAGGTAGAAATGACCCAGATGCCACAACTGGTGGCATTGCTGCACAGTTTTGTCGGCCTGGCGGCAGTATTGGTAGGCTTTACCGGTTATATAGATCCGCTGATTCACAGCACGGGTGCCGAGCACACCATCAAACTGGTGGAAGTGTTTGTGGGCATCTTTATCGGTGCAGTTACCTTCACCGGCTCGCTGGTGGCCTGCGGCAAGCTGGATGGCCGCATCGACAGCAAAGCCCTGACTCTGCCCGGTCGGCACTTGATGAATCTGGCGGCGATTGCCGTCTCTGTGCTGCTGGGAGCCTGGTTCCTGGGCACCGAAAGCATGGCACTGGGCATACTCGCCCTGATTCTGATGACCGTCATTGCCTCTGTTTTGGGTATACACCTGATCATGGCCATTGGCGGTGCCGACATGCCGGTGGTGGTGTCCATGCTTAACAGCTACTCCGGCTGGGCTGCGGCTTCTATTGGCTTCATGCTGGGCAACGACCTGCTGATTGTGACCGGCGCACTGGTAGGAAGCAGCGGTGCCATACTCAGTTACATCATGTGCAAGGCCATGAACCGTTCGTTCATCAGCGTGATCCTCGGCGGCTTTGGCCAGACCAGCAGCAGTTCTGCCACAGCGGGCTCTGAGGATCAGGTGGCGGTAGAGATCAGTGCAGATGAGGTGTGCGAGGAAATGCGCAACGCCGATTCAGTCATTATCGTCCCGGGTTACGGCATGGCGGTGGCGCAAGCTCAGAGCGGGGTCAGCGATATGACCAAGATGCTGAGGGAACGTGGGGTAAATGTACGCTTTGGTATTCACCCGGTCGCTGGTCGCCTGCCCGGCCACATGAACGTACTGCTGGCAGAAGCTCATGTGCCCTATGACATTGTGCTGGAGATGGACGAAATCAACGCCGATTTCCCGACAACGGATGTAGTGCTGGTGATCGGCGCCAACGATACGGTAAACCCGGCTGCCGCAGAAGACCCGGGCAGCCCCATTGCCGGCATGCCAGTGCTGGAGGTTTGGAAGGCACGGCAGGTGGTGATTTTAAAACGAGGTATGGCAACGGGTTATTCCGGGGTGGAAAACCCGCTGTTCTTCAAAGACAACGCCCGTATGCTGTTTGGGGATGCCAAAGACAGCATCGATAAGCTGGTTAACGGGCTGAGGGACTAAACTGAATAAGCTTGATAGATGCGGTATCCGGGGCACCCGGATACCAATTCACCTGCAATAAACTCAGTACAGTTTGGTAAGGGATTTGCGGGCGAAATCGTCCACTTCGCCAAGCCGCCCTTCCTGCACTTTGGTCAGCCATTCAGGGTCCTGCAGCAGTGCGCGGCCCACAGCAATCAGTTCGAATTCATGGTTATTCATGCGCTCTACCAGCTCATCAATGCCAGACTGCTCAACTGACTCTTGCTTACTGGCCATGGTGCCACTGATGAAATCTTCCGTCAGGCCAACGCTGCCAACCGACATGGTGGGCTTACCAGACAGCTTCTGCGTCCAACCTGCCAGGTTGAGGCTGGAGCCTTCAAATTCCGGCTCCCAGAAACGGCGGGTTGATGCGTGGAAGATATCCACACCGGCTTCAACCAGTGGTTTCAGGAACTGCTCCAGCTCTTCCGGGCTGCTCACCAGCTTCGCTTCGTAATCCTGCTGTTTCCACTGAGAGAAACGCAGCATGATGGGGAATTCCGGGCCTACACGGTGGCGAACGGCTTCTACAATTTCCACCACAAAGCGCAGGCGATTTTCCATGCTGCCGCCGTACTCATCATCCCGCTGGTTGGTGCCTTCCCACAGAAACTGGTCAAGCAAGTAGCCGTGAGCGCCGTGAATCTCAACGCCGTCAAACCCCAGTGCTTTGGCATCCTGTGCGGCATCAGCAAAGGCGGCGATCACATCGTCAATATCTTCTTTACTCATTGCCTTGCCGTTTGGCTTGCCCGGCGCAAACAAGCCAGACGGGCTATAACCTGGCACTGTCGGATCCGGATCTGTGCCTTCCTTACGCACCGCACCCACGTGCCAAAGCTGCGGGAAGATAGCACCACCCGCCTCATGTACTGCATCCACCACATTTTTCCAGCCCGCAAGCGC
This sequence comes from Marinobacter salexigens, assembly GCF_002806945.1. Classification (GTDB taxonomy): domain Bacteria; phylum Pseudomonadota; class Gammaproteobacteria; order Pseudomonadales; family Oleiphilaceae; genus Marinobacter; species Marinobacter salexigens. The sequence continues at coordinate 27,928 of NZ_NIHC01000001.1, read as the reverse complement.
TTCATCGCCATGAAACTGGGGAACATTGGGGTAACCGTTTGCAGCGGGATGATTCACCGTTGTACCTTCGGTGATAATAAGGCCAACACCCGCCTCGGCACGGCGCTGGTAATAGGCCACCACGTTTTCACCGGGCACGCCTTTGGGCGAGAAGTTGCGGGTCATTGGCGCCATAGCAACGCGATTGCGCAGCGTGAGATTGTGGATATCGAAAGGTTGAAACATGGGGCCCAGATTTACGGTCATCAGTAACTACTCCTGGAAACGTCGGTTTCGCTATGGATTTTGGTTGCAGTGACATGGCAGCCAGATAGCTACCTCACTAATTTGGTCTCTTAAAGCAACTTTATTTAATCTGGTTTTAAGATGCAACCTTATTATGTACACTTGTTGTCATGGCCAGAAAACGTTTTGATGATTCCAATTGCTCCGTCGCCCGCGCCCTGAACCAGGTAGGCGATTGGTGGTCCCTGCTTATTGTGCTGCACGCCATGTACGGTACCCGGCGCTTTGTGGATTTTCAGCAGGAGTTGGGTATTGCCAAGAATATTCTGTGCGACCGCCTTGCCCGACTCGTGGACAATGAGGTGCTGAAAAAAGTGGAAGCAGGCGAGCACGGCTCCCGCTTCGAGTACCGGCTTACCGAAAAAGGTCGGGATCTGTTCCCTGTTGTTATTGCTCTGCGCCAGTGGGGCGACAAGTGGAATCCCGCGCCCGATGAAGCGCCACTGGATTTACGGGACCGCGCAACCGGACAACCTGTCCAGACAATACAGGTACAGAATGCCATGGGTGAACCTATCACCGTACGCGACGTTTTTGTACCTGACGCACGCATCCCCGGCAGCAAAAAAGACTCTGCCTGACAACCAGAAAATATACGTTCCCGGCCCATTTCTTGAGTTGCGTCAATTTGCCGTTGTAACGCGGTTCACCCGCTCGCAATAATTGCGCTATATCAAGTTCTCTATCTCCATGATCTTTAATCTGAACGCATCAACGATTCAGGTTATCAGGAGATGTTTATGTCCCGTACGTTCAAACTCAGTGTTATGGCCGCCGCTGTTATGGCTGTTGCGCCCGCAGCCCAGGCTTTCGAAGCTGGTGATTTTATTCTGCGTGCCGGTGTTGTGCATGTGGCGCCGGATGATTCCAGCGATGTGATCACGGCAAATGGCGTTGCCGTTTTAGGCAGTGACGCCCGCGTTGCAGTAGACGCCAATTCGCAACTCGGTATTCGCGCAACCTACATGTTTACCAGCAATCTTGGCGTAGGCATCTTGGGGGCTACCCCATTCAAGCACAACATTAGTGGTGCAGGCGATATTGAAAGCCTTGGCAAGATTGCTGAGACCAAGCATTTGCCTCCTACGCTGACACTGCAGTATTTCCCCATGCACAGCGGTTCCGCCCTGCAGCCATATGTTGGGGTAGGGGTTAACTACACTACGTTCTTTGAAGAAAAAACCACAGGCGCGCTCTCTGGCCTGGATATCGAGTTGGATGACAGCGTAGGCGTTGCCGCTGAGATCGGCTTGGATTACATGCTCAGCGAGAATTTTGGTCTGAACGCTGCTGTTTGGTGGGCAGATATCGACACCACAGCCAAAGTTGAAACACTGGACGATTTCGACGTCGAAATCGACCCAATGGTCTACATGGTTGGCTTCACTTACAAATTCTGATCCCGACTCTGTAATCCATAACCAAAAACGGAGCCTCACAGGCTCCGTTTTTGGTTATACAAGTTGCTATAAAGCACCCACGCACGGGTAGATGCTTTTTGCGCTTTAGCTCTGGCTTTGGCGCTGTCCCGAAGAACGTCCGCGCTGACCACCGCCATTCTGGCTACGACCACCACTGCGCCCACCTGGCTTGTCGCCGAAGCTGCGAGGCTTGCCACCCGGGCGTCCGTTACCGCCGCTGCGATTTCGAGCGCGGCTTGGGTCCGCTTTTGCCTTGGGCTTCATGGCCACGTGGTTCTTGGGCTCGAAACCTTCCATTTCCTTGCGCGGCAGCTGCTTTTTGATCAGCTTTTCGATGCCAACCAGCATCTTGAGCTCATCGGCACTCACCAATGACAGCGCATGGCCACTCTCACCCGCCCGACCGGTTCGGCCGATGCGGTGCACGTAGTCTTCCGGTACGTTAGGCAGCTCAAAGTTAACCACCTGCGGTAGCTGTTTGATATCCAGACCACGTGCAGCAATATCTGTAGCAACCAGAACCCGAACCTCGCCTTGCTTAAAATCCGCCAGCGCACGGGTGCGGGCACCCTGAGACTTGTTGCCGTGTATGGCTGCGGCTGTGATGCCGTCTCTTTCCAGCTTCTGGGTCAGGCGGTTAGCACCGTGTTTGGTGCGGGTAAACACCAGCACCTGCTCCCAGCTGTTATCACGCACCAGCTTGCTCAGAAGAGCGGTTTTCTGGTTCTGATCAACGGCATACACCGACTGCTTTACACTTTCGGCTGTGGTATTTCTGACTGCAACATCGATCTGTACCGGATTGTCGAGAAGGCCTTTAGCCAACGTCCGGATCTCACCGGAGAAGGTGGCCGAGAACAGCAGGTTCTGGCGTTTGGCTGGCAGCAGCGCGAGAATTTTTTTAATATCGCGAATAAAGCCCATGTCCAACATGCGGTCGGCTTCGTCCAGCACGAGGATTTCCACCTCGTTAAAGCGCACCGCATTTTGCTGGTACAGGTCCATCAGGCGCCCCGGTGTTGCTACCAGTACGTCCAGGCCTTTGCGCAGCTTCATCATCTGCGGATTGATTTTAACGCCACCAAAAACCACAGCGGCTTTGGTGGGAACGTATTTGCTGTACAGGTTAACGCTGTCGTGAACCTGCGCCGCCAACTCCCGTGTAGGCGCCAGAATCAGCGCGCGGGGGCCTTTACCTGTGCGGGGGTTCGCAGCCAACCGCTGCAGCAATGGCAGTGTAAAACCGGCTGTTTTTCCCGTGCCCGTTTGGGCGGCCGCCATTATATCCTTGCCAGAAAGTACAGCAGGAATAGCCTGAAGCTGAATGGGGGATGGGGTTTCATAGCCCTGGTCGGTAGTTGCACGGACCAGCTGCTCGGAAAGACCGAGTGAAGAAAAACTCATATAAAATTAACTCTTGATTGTTCTGCCTCCACGAGCACCGTTCTCGGCGAATGCGGGCAGATACCATGATGATTCATGGAATAAAAGACGACTACGGTCACGCGCCGGTAATCGGGGTGACGTCCTCTGACAGGTCGTATGGATGGTTCGCAACAAGAAGGCTTAAAGCCCGAAACTGCGGAATCCCTAGAGGCAGGATGCGACGAACCTTAACAGAGGCTTGGTAAATTAGCCATAGGGGATTATAGCTTTACACTCTCAGAGCCGTGACAGCTGCGGCAAGCAGACTGGCAGAAATCAGCCCGACAAGAGACAGCCGGAGGTTCCAGCGGAAGGAAGCATCCATGGCTGCATAGCCGGTCAGGCGCTCCATAATAAGTGCGTTGGCGGCAAAGGGCGTGCCGAAGGCAGTAATCCCCCATCCCGTTACCATGCCAACACCCAGACCAATCAGCGCATTGTCGGGCCAGATAACTCCGAGAATCCCGCCGGCGAGGGTGCCAACCACAATAGGATTAATGCCGGCCAGACCGGCCGCAAAGAAAATCCAGGGAATGCAGGCTGCAATCACTGGCCAGAGCCATGTAGGCACAGCCGGATCACCGCTGATCTGGCCCAGCACCGCACCGCTGATTACCGAACCAATAAACGCAGATCCGCCCACAATCGCCAGTTCATTGCTGACGTTGGACATGTTCACCAGGGGCGGGTTCGTTTTACGGCTCCAGGCCAGGAGTCTTGCGCCAAGAACTGCAGCCATACAACTGAGCGTTACCGCATGAGCATAACTGAGCTGATACCACTGGCTGAAAACGAACACGCCCGCGCAGATAGCCAGAATGAGGGCGCCAAATCGTAACCAGGGCGCCAGGCCGGCTTTGCTCTCCGGTGTCTCCATTTGCTGATCGGTTTCGGATTCGCGCCAAATCAGTCCGCATAGAACAAGCGCGGCGGAGAACGGCACAGTGAATAACAACAAATCAAGGCTGCCAAGCCCCGGCAAGAGCGTGAGTGTCAGCACCACTGAAATCGATAGTGGAGAAAACGTAGGCGATACACCAAAGCCTCTCAAAACCGCACGGGTTGCATTACGAGTCGCCGGTGAGTCGCCGCTGCTGCGAACACGCTCACCGACCAGACTGCCTACAACAGCCACAGAGCCAAAGTTCAGAGGTATGGAAACGAGCGAGGTACCAAAGGCAAGGCTGAGGTATCGAGCTGATGGATTACCTCCAAACAGGCTGGCAGAAATCTGCTGCAAATCACGGGTGCGACTGAGCACAGAGGACAAGAGCATCACCGCCAGTATCAGCCCCGCCAGACGGCTCATGTTGCCTGCTGCTGTACCGATCAGGCCGGGGTCGCGGCCCAACGCAAACACCAGCGCCAACCCGGCCACCAGAAAAACCGCTCTGGGCACCCGGCGCATATCCCGCCACCCCAGAATCACTGCCAGGCTTACCGCCCCGGCGCCAAGACCAGCCATGCCGGGAAACAGCGCCAGGATGGCGGCTATGAGGGCAACATAGGCAAGAGCGGAACGAATTGGTTGCAAGGGTGCACTTCCTGAGCGACAAAGCCGAAGATCCTAGGGGCTCAGGTCTCTCTCGGGTATCCGCAATTATGGCGATACCGCAGCCTCCTCATGCCTTTAAATCCCATGGGTCGCAGTTGCAGAGCCGCCGACTCGGTAGCGGCGGCATGATTGGTTCGGCTCATAATTGTCATGCCCCGAACAGGACAGTTCTCAGAGTGCGGTTGTTTGGGCCAGTTTGCGAATAGCGCTGGCAGAATGCTCGGCCCATAGCCGGTAAGCATCCAGGCCGGGATGGAAGCCATCCGCAGCCATAAAGCCCGGCTCAAGGGGGAAGGATACGCAAAGATATTCAAGGTGGCCTTCCCCGGAAGCCCGGCTTTTGCAGACGTTTTTCATCAACTCATTCAGCTGCCTCGCCCGCATGCCCAGATACCAGCGCAAAGGCTGAGGCAAGGCGGGAAAAACATGCATAGGCGGAATGGCGGTAAAGAGAATGCGGGTGGCGCCCATGCCTTTTATCAAGCGGTCTGACAACGCATTCAGGGCCGAAAGCCACTGCTGCGTGCTGGTGCGGCCGGTAACATCGTTAACGCCAACGGAAACAAGCACTACATCGTAGTGTTCGTCTGGCGCTGAGTTGATTGCCTCCAGAACATCGGCTGCCGTGCGGCCTGTTTCCGCCAGCAAATTCCAGGTTACACGGTGATCTCGGGCAAGCTCCCTGACCAACTGCCCCGCCAGCGCATCTTGCTGGTTGCTTACGCCCACACCAGCGGCGGCAGAATCTCCAAGGATCAGCAGCCGGAGTTCCGGCCCTTTGCCAACGGCGCCCCGGCGTTCGCCCTCAGGCTCTGGCAAGCGTGGCGTTACCCGGCGCACGTAGCGCCCCTGACCGATTAAAACCGGTGCCAGCGCAAGCGTCGACAAAGGGTACAACATAGTGTTTACATCCGGTCAGTCGTGGTGGCCAATCGGACCTTCCGTAAACAGGAACTCCCGCAGGTGCTTGTCCATCACTGGGTCCTTGCGGCGAATCCACTCCAGCACCATGGCAGCGTGTTCCTTTTCCTCATCGCGATTGTGTTCAAGAATCGCTTTCAGCTCAGGATCCTTGCAGGCATCCACTCGCTGGTTGTACCAGTCTACTGCCTCAAACTCCTCCATCAGGGAGCTAACGGCACGGTGCATCTCGCGGGTTTGATCGCTCAGTTCGCCGACCGGTTCATGGTAGCTTTCGTTCGCCATAAGAAGCTCCTTTCATCGTTCAATTAGTGGGGTATTTCCAACATATTGGCACGCTATATCAATATAGCCCACAATAGGAAAGCTTAGCCCTTGAACCCCTTCCCAACAATATAAACCTCGCGAGAGCGGGCGCGGGAAGAATCCGGTTTACGCACCACCACCTTGTCGAAGACTTCTCTTACGGCTTTCAGATACTCATCGTAGCCTTCACCCTGAAACACCTTGGCCACAAAACTGCCTTTGGGCTTTAACACCTGGCTGGCCATATCCAGTGCCAGCTCCACCAGATACATGGACGACGCCTGATCAGCCACAGTAACCCCACTGATGTTCGGGGCCATGTCGGAAATCACCACATCTACGGGGCTGTCACCGAGCGCCTCCATAATGGCGTCAAAGACTGAGTCTTCGGTGAAGTCGCCCTGCACAAACTCAACACCCGCAATGTTATCCATTGGCAGAATATCAGAAGCCAGCACCCTGCCCTTATGGCCTACCAGCTTGGCCGCTACCTGCGACCAGCCTCCAGGAGCAGAGCCCAGATCCATCACCACCATGTTGGGGTGAATCAGCCTGTCCTTCTTGTTGATTTCAAGCAGCTTGTAGCTGGCCCTGGAGCGATAGCCATCTACCTGCGCCTGTTTCACGAAGGGATCGTTAACGTGCTCATCAAGCCAGCGGCCACTGCTTTTGGAACGTGCCATAGAAACTCTTCACAAACGGTTTAATGGAGGTTGATAACATACGGCTTGGGAAAGCGCCATTGTACGTGCCGCGCCTTCCCTCGGCAAAACCCTGACAACCGCATAGAGCGCACGTACAATTGCTCATCATCCCCTCTCAGCCAAACGCGGACCCTTCCATGAAACTGGATGACATTAAAAAACTGCACCAAAAAAAATACCGCCAGGCGCTGGGGCATTACCTTGTGGAGGGGGAGCATCTGATTCTGGAGCTGCAAAAAGCAGCCGCCAACCAACCGCAACTGCAATCCGCAGAGCTGTATGTAACCGAAGCCTACGAGCACTGGCAAAGCCAGTTTCGAACCCACCTCGTTAACGATCGCCAAATGGCGAGGCTTGCAGACACTAGCACCCCTCAGGGCATTCTGGCCGTTGTCCCCATGCCAAAATCCAGTGCCTCTGAAACAACAGCCGGTGAAAAAGCGGTATACCTGCACGAAGTACAGGACCCAGGCAACCTCGGGACGATTATGCGCACACTGGCATGGTTTGGCGGCTTCCGTTGCCTGTTAAGCCCCGGCAGTGTTGACCCTTTCAACCCGAAAGTTGTGCGCGCCAGTATGGGTGCCATCTTCCACTTACCGCTGGAAACCGACGTGCCGCTGGCAAGCTTGACCAGCCGCTATAGCTCTATCGCCTGCCTCGACCTGAACGGTGGAGAACTCACGTCGCAAGCATTCCGCCAGCACGATTGCTATCTGTTCGGCAATGAAGCCCGAGGGGTACCACAAGACGCTCTGACGCAACTGGCCGCAACGCCCTATACCATCCCGGGCAATGGGGAGATCGAATCCCTCAACCTGGCCTCTGCGGTGAATATGTGTGCCTATGAGTTGAAGCGCGGCTTGTAAGCGGCGTCTCACCAGCGCAGGGAAAATCTCGCAGATGGTTCATTTGGGTAGTCACTGTGATGCTTCCGGTTATTGCGTGTAGCAAGCTAATCAGAGATGATCGGAGGCCTGTTCCCAACCGGATAGACAACAACAATGGAACGCTACCTCCAGCCCACAGAGTATTTCAACTATAACCAGCCCGAGCTGAAGGCCTGGATTGCTACCCAACTAGAAGGCGTGCCCGATAATAAGGTAGAGCAGGCTAAAGCCCTGTATCTGGCCGTTCGGGACAGTGTGGGCTACAACCCCTATGTTTTCCGGCCAGAACCGGAAACCTTCAGCGCCAGCCATGCCTTGAAAACCGGCGAGAGCTACTGCATTCCTAAAGCGGTGCTGTTTGGCGCTGCCGCACGCTCGATTGGCATTCCCAGCCGCCTGGGCCTGGCCGATGTGCGCAACCACCTCTCAAGCCCCAAGCTGATTGAATGGCTGCGCTCGGATATTTTCCGCATGCACGGGTTTATTGAGCTGCACCTGAACGGTAAGTGGGTAAAGGCCACGCCTGCTTTTAACAAGCAATTGTGTGAGCTGATGAAGGTGGAGCCGTTAGAGTTTGATGGCGTTACTGACTCCATTTTTCAGGAGTATACCGAAGCGGGAGAAGCCCACATGGAATACGTGAACGATCACGGCGTGTTCGACGACGTTCCCCACGAATTCATTCTGTCTGGAATCAAAGCCGCTTACGGGCATTTGTTCCCGAACGGCGAAGCTCCGGACGCCATTGAGGGCAGCCTGGAACAGGATATTTCCGGGCGCTGAAACACAAAACGGCACTCGCTTATCAAAGCGAATGCCGTTTCAGAGTACTTCAGGGTGTGGCCGAGGCATAGGCCCCAGCTATTGCATACCCCGTCGCTCCCTCTTATTCCACAGAGTTGCGAATCAGGAAGTCAAAGGCGCTCAAGGCAGCTTTCGATCCTTCACCCATGGAGATCACAATCTGCTTGTAAGGCACTGTGGTGGCATCCCCCGCCGCAAACACACCCGGAATCGAGGTTTCGTTGCGGTCGTTGATGATGAGCTCACCGTGCTGGCTCAACTCGATATCGCCTTTCAGCCACTCAGTGTTGGGCACCAAACCAATCTGAACGAACACACCTTCCAGGGCGACATGGTGATTTTCACCGGTTTTGCGGTCTGTGTAGTTCAGGCCACTTACCCTGCCATTCTCACCAACCACTTCGGTGGTCTGGCCAGAGGTAATGATGTCCACGTTCTTCAGGCTGCGTAGCTTCTTCTGCAACACTTCGTCGGCACGCATTTCATCGCCAAACTCAATCAGTGTGACATGGCCAACAATACCGGCCAGGTCGATAGCGGCTTCTACACCGGAGTTACCGCCACCTATAACCGCAACATGCTTGCCTTTAAACAACGGGCCATCACAGTGTGGGCAGTAGGCCACGCCCTTGTTGCGGTATTCGTCTTCTCCCGGAACACCCAACTGGCGCCAGCGAGCACCGGTAGACAGCACCACAGTGCGAGCCTTAAGCGATGCACCATTGGCCAGACGAACCTCATGGAGCTCGCCGCGTTTGGCCGCAGGAATCAACTTCTCTGCCACCTGCATGTTCATGATATCCACGTCGTAGTCCTTAACGTGCGTCTCCATGGCGGCAACCAGTTTCGGGCCTTCGGTATAGGGCACAGAAATAAGGTTCTCGATACTCATGGTGTCTGCCACCTGACCACCAAAGCGCTCGGCGGCAATCCCCGTTGAAATACCTTTACGAGCCGCATAAATCGCAGCAGCAGAACCGGCCGGGCCACCACCAATTACCAGTACATCAAAGGCGTCTTTCTGATTAATTTTCTCGGCTTCTTTCTCGTCAGATTTGGTGTCCAACTTGGCGACAATCTCTTCCAGAGTCATACGCCCCTGGCCCCAGGACTCGCCATTCAGGAATACGCTGGGCACAGACATAATTTCGCGCTTTTCTACTTCGTCCTGGAACAGTGCTCCATCAATAGAGGTGTGGCGAATGTTCGGATTCAGCACGCTCATCAGGTTCAGAGCCTGAACCACATCCGGACAGTTCTGGCACGACAGTGAGAAGTAGGTTTCAAACTCAAAGCTGCCTTCCAGCTGCTGAATCTGTTCGATCAAATCCTGAGCAGCTTTCGAGGGGTGACCACCCACCTGCAACAGCGCCAGAACCAGCGAGCTGAACTCATGCCCCATGGGGATACCAGCAAAACTGACACCGATGTCGCTACCTACCCGGTTAATGGCAAAAGACGGGCGACGCACATCATTGGATTCTTCTGTGCGCAGGCTGATCTTGTCAGACATGGTCGCGATTTCTTCCAGTAGCTCACGCAATTCCCGGGATTTAGCGCCATCGTCATAGGCTGCGACCAGCTCAATCGGCTGCTGCAGTTTTTCCATGTAAGCCTGAAGCTGCTGTTTGATATTTGCATCCAACATATAGGAATTCTCCTTTTGAACTCTTTAAACTGATCGCTCGAGTCTCAAACCCGACATGATCTTTGTTTGGGGTATATCTAAACAATACGGACTAGCAACAAAATGCTCAAATCAATTGATTCAAACTGTTTGATAGCCTAATACTATTGAGAGGTATCGACCGGACATCATTAGCCTTCTGAAAACGTTTCTGCCAAGGCGAATGGACAAATAGCGCATACCCTTACACGCCCGACACCGGTACCATAGTGCAAGACGTTGAGGCGTTACCCATTGCACGCAGGATCAAGAGCACATGTTTCCAGACCGCTTTTATACAATTCAGGACGGACGCGTACACATCTCCGCATCCCAGGCCAGCCAGTTTGCCAAAGAGGTGGCCGGAGACTTCAACCCGATCCACGATCCCGATGCACGCCGGTTCTGCGTTCCCGGAGATCTGCTGTTTGCGGTGGTGGTTTCACGCTTCGGCCTGTCCAAGCACATGACCTTTCAGTTCCGCGCCCTGCTAGGTGACGGTATACCGCTGGAGTTTCACGAAATTGGTGATGAAACCATCGAAGTGTGCGACCAGAACGGCAAGGTCTACATGGAAGTCACTCGGGGTGGCGAAACAACCCGGGATGAGCAGGTTATAGAGGAATTTATCCGCTGCTACGTGGCAGCCTCCGGTAAAAACTTTCCTCACACGCTCAAACCATTGATGGAATCGAAGGGTGTAATGTTCAACCCGGATCGCCCCATGGTGATGTACGAAAGCATGAGCATTGCTCTGGAAAGCCTGGATGCATCATCACCTGAACTGGAACTGCACAACGCAGACCTCGAAGACAGCGGCAAGCGTGGCAATGTCACCCTTGAATATCGGCTGAACTCTGATGGCAAGCCTGTAGGTGAAGTATCCAAACGCCTTGTTCTCGGCGGCCTTCGCGCCTATTGCCCGGATGCCATGGCGGGTGTCATTGAGGAATTCTATCGGCTCAAAGCTCGCGGTTCTGCTTATGGCGTCAGTGCCGCCGAAAGTTGAATCGAGAATTAAATCGAAAGCTGAACAGAGTTCGCAAACCCAAATACAGAAAACCCCGGAAGCCCGGGGTTTTCTGTTAGTAGCAGGCCCATAAAGGGCCTGTACTTTTCGCTTCCCGGTTAAAGGGCTGCTTAGATCTTACCAACCAGATCCAGTGAAGGAGACAGAGTCTCTTCACCTTCCTTCCACGCAGCCGGGCAAACTTCGCCTGGGTTGTTGCGAACGTACTGAGCGGCTTTAACTTTACGCATCAGGTCGTCTGCATCACGGCCAATACCTTCAGCAGTGATTTCCATCGCCTGGATGATTCCATCCGGATCGATCAGGAAAGTAGCGCGGTCTGCAAGGCCCTGACCTTCACGCATTACACCAAAGTTGTTGGTGATAGTGCCAGTCTGGTCGCCAACCATGTAGTACTGGATCTTACCGATAGTCTCAGAGCTGTCGTGCCATGCTTTGTGGGTAAAGTGCGTGTCGGTAGACACAGAGAATACTTCAACGCCACGCTTCTGCAGTTCTTCGTAGTGGTCTGCTACGTCGCCCAGCTCAGTGGGGCACACAAAGGTGAAGTCGGCTGGGTAGAAGAAAAAGATCGCCCACTTGCCTTTAACGTCTGCTTCAGAAATTTCAACAAACTCGCCCTGTTTGAAGGCGGTTGCGTTAAACGGTTTGATTTCGCTGTTAATCACGCCCATGGATGAATCTCCTATTGGTTCGTTTGCGGGTTGATGAATCTACGGTGTTAATATTAGCCAAAGCACCACATTAAGTGAAATTGATTAAATTCAACTGCTCGATAGCATTTAACTATATCTCTTTTTTGCAGTCTTATTTACCAAGGCCCGACTACATAGCCAAGCTGCTCAGGAAGCCAAAGCGCTATGCCAGGCATAAGCATTACCAACAAAAGGCTTACGCTCATGGCGGCGATAAACACCAACGCCCACCCAATGGTATGTTCCAGGCGAATATTAGCAATACGTGTTGTAACCATCAGGTTAACCGCTACCGGCGGCGTAAACTGGCCAATGGCAATGTTCATGGCCAACAGGATGCCAAACCATACCGGGTTCCAGCCAAAGTGATTCATCAAAGGCAGTACGATAGGGATAAGAATCAGATAAATCGATATGGCATCCAGCAACATACCGGCAATTAACACCAGCACCATAACCAGCCCCAGCAATACCCAGCCGTTTTCAGAGAGTGATAGAAGCGCATCGGCAAGATGCTGGAAGGTACCGAGAGTTGTTCCTGCCCAGGCGAAAATACCCGCCAGCGCAATGATCAGCATAACCACGCCGGAGGTCACCGCAGCGTCGGTCATCAAATCAAACAGATTACGGAAGCTAAGGTTCCGGTAAACAAGGGTGCCTACAATTACGCCATAGGTTACCGCTACCACAGCGGCTTCGGTGGGCGTGAACAAGCCGGAGCGCAAGCCACCCAGAATAATAACAGGAGCAAAAAGCGCCGGCAGAGCCGCTTTGAAGCTGGGCCAAAAAGGCGGCCGCTCAGATTCCTCGGGGTTTTCCCAACCGTATTTACGGGCAAGGTAAAGGGCTGGCACCAGCAGAGACAAGCCCGCCAGAATGCCCGGGAACAAACCGGCTGCAAACAAGGCTCGCAGATCCACACCGGGCACCACAATGGAGTACAGAATCAGGGCGATGGACGGTGGAATCAGTATCGCCGTAGACGACGAGGCCGCAATAAGCGCAGCCGAAAACGGCTGTGGATAACCCGCTTTACGCATGCTGGGCAGCATAACCATAGCCACCGCCGCCGCATCTGCAGGCCCCGAACCGCTCATGCCACCCATAATCAGGCACACCAGCACTGCCACAACCGTAAGGCTGCCATGCCGCGGCCCTATTATTGCCTGGGCAAAGCGCACCAGGCTGGCAGCCACACCCGCACGCTCAAAAATGAGGCCGGTAAGAATAAACAGGGGAATCGCGATCAGCGGGTATTTGGACACGCTGTTATAGGTATTGGTGCCAAAGGTGGCAAGCATATCCGGCGACAACCCGGATACTATGCCCACCAATCCGCCCAATCCCAAAGCTATAGCAACCGGGACACCCAGAATCAGTGCCAGCAGAAAGCTGCCGATCATCAGAATATCAGGACTCATGAATCACCTCCGGGTCTTTATTTCCGCGAAGACGATCAATGAGGTTTTGGGTCATCCGAATAATGATTGCACCCGATAACACCGGCAACCAGATAACATAAATCCAGTTTGGCAGGCCCAATCCCGGCGACAAGGACTCCCAATCGTATTCCTGCATCGCAAAAATACTTCCGTACCAAGTAGTGACACCCATAACGGCAACACCGGCAAGCCACTGCAGAACAAAAAGCCCTTTTAACGCGGCAGGCGGCAAATGGTGTTCAATCAATTCAATGCGAATGTGCTGATTGTTGCGAGCCGCAACCGCAGCTCCACCAAAGGTAAGCAACACCAACAGAAACACCGAAAACTCCTCGGTGAACGCAAAGGAAGCATCTGTGGTGTAACGGACAATCACATTGCCAAGACTGATCAGGCAAATGGTAATCAGGGCAACGGATGCCAGCCAGGCTTCCGGGCGGAACTTGGGGGGTCGCGAGGGCATGAATACTCCGGGTTCTGGTATCAGCACCCGTTACGCATAAACGGGTGCTGATACCACGGGCTGTTACTGATTCCGGTTGGCTACGGCTGCTTGAGCCTGTTTTACCAGGTCTTCACCTATACGTGGTGTCCACTTCTTGTAAACAGACAGTGTGGCGTTCACAAACGCATCGTGCTGTTCCTGGGTCAGCTCGGTAACCGTCACGCCACGATCCTTGATGGCTTGCAGCGTATCCGCCAGCTCAGCGCGGGACTTTTCAATTTCCCACTTACCTGCGTCCACCGCAGCTTGCTTCAACAGAGCCTGGTCTTCTGAACTGAACTGAGCCCAAACACGGTTGCTCACTGCAAATACCAGCGGGTCGGCCATGTAGTGCCACAGCGTAAGGTGCTCCTGCCCTACCTGATCAATACGCGCCACATCGAACACGGAGAGAGGGTTTTCCTGGCCATCGACAGCACCCGTCGTCAGTGCTGGCTTGGCGTCGGCCCAGCTCATTTGGGTAGGGTTGGCACCCAAGGCTGTGAACGTATCCTGGAACAGAGGCGAGCCTACAACCCGAATTTTCAGGCCTTCCAGATCAGAGGGCTCACTAATGGCAAGCTTGGAGTTGGACAGCTCCCGGAAGCCATTCTCACCCCAGGCCAGTGGCGTTACACCACGCTTTTCAATGGCTTTGAATACAGCCTTGCCCGCCTCACCCTGAGTGATGGCATCAATGGCGGCGTTATCCGGCATCAGGAACGGAAGAGAGAAAAGGTTCAGCTCTGGCACCTGAGGCGACCAGTTAATGGTTGAGCCAACGGCCATATCAATTAGCCCCGAGCGCATGGCTGAGAACTCTTTGGTCTGGTCACCAGATACCAACTGGGAGTTGCTGTAAATCTTCATGTTAATGCGCCCTTCCGAGCGCTCTTTTACCAGCTCAACCCACTTGTCGGCAGCCTGTCCCCAGGGAAACGCCGACGGCAAAACGGTAGACACTGTGTATTCATCTTTGTATTGCGCGTTCACCACAGAGCTGAGCAGCAAAGTCGCGGCAGCAACAGCCATCAAAGAACGAGGTTTCAACATTTTGTTTTCCTTTTTTTATTTGCAAGGGAGAGCTCAAGGTGAGATGCCGAGCACATCACGGTAGTGAGAATTATAAGAGGGGGTGTTGTCGCGACGCAAAACAAAAGCGCACTATTACAACGCTGATGTTTTTGCTCGCACGCCGTTGGTGCAGTCTACACTTAATGGGATATAAAACTGACAACAACCTCAGTGGACACCATGGCACGCGACGAACAGGGTAAGCTCAACCCAAACAATGCAGACGACAATCAAAAACCCGTAAAGGCACTGATTGAAGCCGTAAACATTCGCAGCATGTCGCTGGTTGTTCTCACCAGCATCGCCTCACTCTATTTTATTAGCTGGGCCCAGGCCGTGCTACTGCCACTAATCGTCGCCGTGCTGATTAGCTACGCGCTGGACCCGCTCGTTTCAACTCTAGACCGCCTCAGAATTCCCAGGCCACTCAGTGCCGCCATTATTCTGATTCTACTGCTGAGCGCTGTCGCCGCTGCAAGCATTCCGCTGCAACGTGAAGCCATGGCCATACTGGACAAAATCCCTCTGGCCATCAACGAGTTCCAACGTAATGAAGCCCAGTCTCCAAAGCATGAGGAAGGCATTATTGAGAAAGCCCAGGCAGCCGCCAAGAAAATTGAAGAGTCTGCGGCAAAGGGGCAAAGCGACGACCACCCCGCACACCAGGGCATCACCGCTGTGCGGGTGGTGGATAAACCCATGGATGTTGAAGATTACGTGCTCCGAAACTCCCCTGCGGCACTGGTTATGATTTCGCAGTTGTTCTCGGTGCTGTTACTGGTGTACTTCATTCTGGCGGTGGGGCCCCTCTATAAGCGCAAGATCGTCAAAATCTCCGGCCCCTCGTTTGGACGAATGCGCAAGGCGGCGCGAATCATGAACGATTTCCACCATCAGGTTCGGCGGTTTCTCTTCGTGATGCTGCTTGGCGCGCTGTTTGTGGGCCTACTGACCTGGCTTGCCTTCATAGCCCTGGGGGTGGAACAGGCCATGCTTTGGGGCGTGGTTGCAGGTGTTGCCAGTGCCGTTCCCTACCTGGGGCCTTTTCTGGTGTTTTTGGGCACCGGTATTGCCGCCTTTATCCAGTTTGGCCAGCTGGATACCGCCATCGTTGTAGCGGGTATTTCGTTGGCCATCACCAGCATTCAGGGCTACCTGCTCACACCCTGGTTAACCAGCCAGGTTTCAAGCCTCAACCCGGTGGTGATTTTTATCGGGCTGCTGTTCTGGGGTTGGCTTTGGGGCCCCGTGGGGCTAATCATCGCCACCCCTATATTAATGATCATAAAATCCCTGTGTGATCACGTGGTAAACCTGCGCCCCGTGGGTGAGTTGCTGGGCAAGTAAAACCAAAGTTACAAACTGCTGAACAACAAAAAACGGGAGACACCCCATGTTCGATACTGAAATCCCTGTACTGGATATGTTTATCCGGCTTCTTGCCGCCGCTGGCCTGGCACTGCTTCTGGGGCTGGAGAGGGAGTTAAGAGGCAAGGCCGCTGGCCTGCGCTCTCACATGCTTGTATCGATGGGGGCTTCGGCGTTCATCATCATGGGTATGCACATTCTGTTTGCTACTGCAGAAGGCGATCCTTCAGCGAGCATAGACCCGACCCGGATTGTGGAAGGGGTCATCGGCGGCATCGGGTTTCTGGGTGCTGGCAGCATTATCCAGAGCCGTGGCAACGTTCAGGGCATTACTACCGGGGCTTCGATATGGATGGCCGGCGCTATTGGCGTGGCCTGCGGCCTGGGTATCTTTGCCCTTGCCGGGATGATCACCTTGATGGCGCTGATCATCATCGCGGTGCTCGGCCGCTTCCAGCATGAAGTCATGAACGGCGACTGAAATACACCTGGCGTGCCTGATAATCAGCCGGAATTGGCGAGTACAACCGCTCCGATGAACAGATAAATGAAAACGAACCCGTAGAACAGAAAAGGGGCGTCATTCCGGTGATAGTAATTGGTTTTGAATCCTCGGGCCCCGGCGGGCACCTTGCCCGTAAGCAGCCCGAAGACAGCCATACCGATTGCGAGCAAGCCAGCTATTTTCAGTAGAATCGGTGACATCTTCTCATCCTCTGCATTCAGGACAGAAACACACTGAAAAGCGCGGCCCCAGGGGCCACGCTAACATCGCATCAGCTCTACCGAACGGTTTTCAGTGCCAGAGCGATCATTACATAAGCCCAGCCGTGGAAAATCATTTCAATGGCAACCAGCAGGCCAATCACCCAGAGCGCTGACATGGGCCACTGAAAGAAGATCATACCGCCAAGCACCAGAGAAACAACGCCGGCAAAGACCATCCAACCCCAGCGCAGGCCAACATTCTTTAACTGGAAGCCCATCACAATCCGCAAAAGACCGGTCGCAACAAAAATGCCGCCCAGGAAGGCAGTTAACACCAGAGAACCGGAGACCGGCTCGGTTATCATTGTAACCCCAGCCACTATGTACAGCAGTGCAATCAGAACGTGCATCAGAATACTTTTCCAGCCCCGGCATTTGAAGGCCTCAACCAGCTGGAACGCTCCACCTATTGCCAACAGAACGCCAAAAAACAGCACGGTTGCAACCGTGACTGCGACACTCATACCAAGAGCGACCGTTCCTAAAACTATAAAAAGAATACCCAACGCCAGCAGCCAACCCCAATGCTTGCTCAAGTCCCCGACAACGCCCTGCAGCAAAGCAAGTTGGCTTTCGGTGTAAACATTCCTGCCTGATTGCGACATATTCTTCTCCAGCGTGTTTAATGACATGGCAAAATTTGAACCAGAATAATGCATCTATTATCATGCTAACAGCTTGGCCAGTTTTTTGTTATTCGTATACAGACCCAGGAGGCAAGTCGCTGTTCAATAGACTTTACTTGCCCCCTCGGGGCGGGTTTTAAAGCGCTTGTGCAGCCATAAATACTGATCAGGCTGTTCACGAATCGCGTCCTCAATATAGCGGTTCCAGATCTCGGTATCCTTGTGCTTATCGACTCCAAAATCGACCTGTACCGGTGAAAACGCCACCTGGTAGCTTCCACCAGGCATACGCAGATGGCTTACGCAAATAACCGACGCGCCGGAAACCTTTGCAATGTAGCTTGGAGAGGTAATACATCCGGTTTCCACACCAAAAAACGGAACAAACAGCTCGGTTTTGCCGCCAAAATCCTGATCGCAAGCGAACCAGATTTCGCCACCCTTTTTCAAAAACGATACCATCGGCCTTAGCTCGCGCTTGGCAAACGGACGGATGCCGAAATGACGGCGACGACCATTTTCGATCATGCGATCAATGACCGGATTATTATTGGGCCGGTAAACATAACCAGGTTTGCTCAAGTGGCAGGCCACCAGCGGTAAAGCAAAGTCAAAAATACTGTAGTGCCCACCAATCAGCAGCACTCCCTTACCCTTGCTCCGGGCTTCCCTCAGATATTCCAGGCCTTGCACCTCAGCAGCCTCGCAATAGGGCGCCATATCCTGCCACCAGGCGTGGGTACTTTCGAGAAGCCCACGGCTGCATGCAACAAAATTATCTTCCACCAGCTGGCTCCGGGCCTTCTCATCCAGCTCGGGAAAGCATTTGGCCAGATTACGATCGGCAACTCGCGCGCGGGATTTAAGCTTGGTGTTCAACAAACGACCCAGCCGCTTTCCCAGCTTCTGCTTGGCAGCCATGGGCAAAAATGACAACAGATACAATGTGAAAACCAGCGCCCAGGAAGGCCAAAGTCGCGGATGCCAAAGGTGCGGAGCTTTTTTGTTACTCGATAGGGGCATACGTCCTAGCCTGCAAAAGGGGCCAGAGAGCGTGACACAGTTTCAACCAACAGTGTAGGTGAGACTATGAATTAATAGAAAACTCCACTATAGGGCGTAACATCAGATGGGCAAATTCACTATGCCACTGCACTTTAGCCTCCGTGTTAGGATCACAAAGAATAACAATGCCTTTCCGTTGCTCATCATTGAGGCCATACTGGCATGGCTGCATGGCAGCTTGCATTGTTATTCAGTGCATTGGTTATCGAGGTAAAAATCATGAGTAAAGGGCAAGATAAAAAAAAAGACACCAAGAAAAAGCCGCTTTTAACCGCAAAGGAAAAGAAAGCGGCCAAAAAGTCCAAAAAGAATGAAACGAATGTACTAGGAAGTTAATGCAACAGGCTTGGGGTCACCCTGAGTACGCACTTGTCTTCAAGCCTCTAGCCCACATGCAGGTCACTTACACTTTGCCATCACCACTCAATAATGTTGTCCTGATTGGAATGCCTGGTTCAGGTAAAAGCACCCTTGGCGTTCTATTGGCTAAAGCGGCTGCCTTGGGGTTCGTAGATACGGACCTGTTGATTCAGTCGCACTCTGGCCATACATTACAGGCCATTGTGGATGGCGAAGGCTACGAGGCTTTGCGGCGAATTGAAGAACAGGTTCTATGCAGCCTGGATGTGACGGGCCAGGTTATTGCAACTGGCGGCAGCGCAGTCTACAGCGACCGCGCGATGCGGCACCTCAAGCAAAACAGCCTTGTCGTATTCCTGGATATTTCTCTCGCAACGGTACGCCAGCGCATCGGCGACTTCAGCCTGCGAGGCATTTCAAAGCGCCCGGACCAATCATTGGAAGACTTGTTTGCAGAGCGGTATGAGCTGTACACCCGCTACGCAGATGTGGTTATTCAAGGCGAGCATAAAAGCCACAATCAAGCTTTGGAAAAACTGCTCAAGGTTACTGCTGAGCTTCAATCCGATCCCAGCTGACACCATTTACCGTTGAATCCCTATTGGGGTTGTAGAAAGCATCGTTATTAAGGATGTAAGTCCCCTGGCCGTCGGTATAAACATGGTCGTAAAAACTTGGCAGCTTGATGGTCTCACCTGAAGGTGTTGAGTAAGCAGTTTCCTCTCTTATGGCGTCCACGTACTGCTTCTGAGCACGATCACTGCTGGCGGTACGCTCCTTGTATCCACCCATGATAATGTCGTTTATATCGCTGTTAATCTTGCCCATCTTGCGCCCATGATCCTGCAAGTTGGCCAAGCGGTCGCTGGCACCTTTTTGTTGTATGCGAGACAGCTTCTGCCAATACCGCTGCATCTCTGCCTCCCATGCCGGGTTTGGACGAATCGACTGAACAATGGCCGAGAGCATGGCATCGCCCAGGTAATTTGTGCCCGCTGGCCCACGGAAGCTGCGCATGTGGTTGATATTCCAGCTACCGGCAGTCATCTGCCCCTGGCTAATAATGACCAGGTACTGCCAGGTAACGAGAACCGTTTCCTCAAGCGCTTTACCATTCTGCTTGTAGGCAAGCAGAATCTTGGTGGCCTGGGTATCAAATCTGGAGCCATAACCCATAGGTGCAGACGTCATATTGCCCTGCTCGACTAACTGGAACATCTGCGCGTTTTGCTGGCGAAGCTTTTGAGTTAATTCGGGTACTACTTCTTCAGAAACAAGCCTGAGATCACTGACCGTTGGGTTCGGGTTGCGCTCTACCATCTCCATCAACCAGCGGCCTGGCGATTCAGGAAGGGGCATATAAAGACTCCCGCCCGGCGTCGGCTGCATAATCTGGCCTGGTGACATGGAACTGAATTCGAAAGAAAAGCTTGGATAGAAACGAACGCCCCTGCCATCTGGTGCTGTGATATTTACGTCTCTGATTATTGGCAGGTTAAATACCTGGCTCGGCGTGCGGGTGATGCCACCTTCAAGTTTCCATCCTTCAGGCACTAACACCGTGCTTGCCACGATGTTATTCAAACCTGGATCGCGTATGGCATGTTCGCGCATCACCAATCTATTGCCGGGAGCGGAAGACTGGGCCGTGTCCGCAGAGTTAGCTGATTCAGCGTCGCTAGAACCCAAAAATGCGAGGCAAATAGCCCCAAGTGCAAAGCGCCATTTTCCCGAGGTTATGAGCATCGTTATGCACCTTCTTTAACAGGCCCATGGGCATTCCCCTGCCCCGTTGCCCCACTGCACTTGAAGGCACGGTTTGATTGAATCATAGTCCTCAAAGGTGCACTAAACAATGTAGCAAAGCGAACCACTGCAACTGCAAGGCTTTCGGTACAGGGACAGCAGGCGCGTCATAGCGCCATAAAGGGAGCTGATTCAATGGATAGAAAACCTTTTGCGATCCACTCTCTGGGCAAGAGTGACCTGAGAGAGGCAGCAAAACTCTGCGCTGCTGCCATGAACGACAACCCGATTCACATAAAAGTATTTGGAGCACCGCCAGAATTGCGACTGCGCCGGCTTGGCCGTTTTTTCCCGAGCCTGATCAGGTACGTTCACCGCAAAGGCCAGCTTCACGGAGCTTTTGTGGAAGGAACACTGGTTGGCGTAATGGGCATGCTGCCGCCCAAGCATTGCAAACCCTCGCTTACCGACCTTTTAAAAATGATGCCCGCACTACTCAACTCAAATAACCCTGCAGGCACTGTGCGCTTAGCGATCTGGTTAGGCACCTGGGCCAGGCTGGACCCGCCCACACCTCACTGGCACCTGGGTCCACTGGCGACAGCACCCGCATGGCAACATCAGGGCATTGGCTCTCAACTAATGGAACTGGCGCTCAAGACGGGTTCTGGCGACGCCCATTATCTGGAGACCGACAAGCTGAGCAACGTGGGGTTTTATGAACGATTTGGTTTTTCAGTACTGGCTCAGCCGTCAATTCTGGCAACACCAAGCTGGGTGATGATGAAGCCCGCGTTTACTCATGGCGAAACTCCAGAGATCAACGCGGCTTACCAGGCCTGAATATGGAGTAGTTTCCATTGGCCTTGGCCACCAGTCTGTCACCACTGAATATCTCGGACTCCAGGTTTACAATCGCCTTTCCCCGATTCACAACCTTCGTTTTGCAGTGCACCTCGCCTTCAAAAACCGGCGCATAGTAGTTAATTTTTATCTCCACAGTGGCACACAACTCCCCTTCTGAAAGCAGCGGATAGACTGCAGCGCCCATGCCCGTATCTGCCAGCGCGTACAAAACCGCACCATGCACTACCTTATGAGGGTTCAAGTGCTTTTGCTCGACCGTCATCGAGCAAACACTGGTTTCGGGTTCGGTAAACTCAACGTCCATCCCGATCAATTCTGCAAAAGGGTGATGCATTAATTTCTCCCCCAAAAGGTTCCACCTCGTTACTCAATCAGCGAGTAAGCAGCCCTCACCTGTGCCATAACAATCCTCGCGTCCTCTGATTTCATACCATGCTTCTTCAACTGCGCCATAACCATCGCGCCAACTTTGTCTGTGCGCGATTGTGGAATGCCGTGCTTCTTGAAAATATTGGCAATAGACTGCGGTTCCGCATCCGGGCTGGCATCCAGCAGATCACCTATCTCCTTTGCACAGGCATGCTCCACAGGATTCAGATTCTGCTTGGTATGCCAAATCAGAACGCCGGCAACAGCAATAAATACAGCAGCGATCATGAACTTCATGGCGCACTCACTACTCTGGCTTGCCGGAGACCAGCGCGTAATCAATCCCCGCACACACCGCCGCAACCTGTGCAGCATTGCATTGTTCGGGGGTCACACTGGCACTGTCGGGATAGACTTCGGTGGTGGTTTTGTAAGGTGCACGGGTGATACTGGCGCACAAACCCAGCGGCGCGAGGGGATACTGAATAACGCCCCGGGCAACCACTGGTGAACCGAAAATCTCGCCTTTGTCATCAGCCGGCGCAATATGAGTCACCTGCTCCACTGCCTTGATCAGCGCCTGTTGGAACTCGGGCTGCGGGTTCTCGCTGTCATCAACCAGATAGAAGCCATCAGGAATCTCACCCGGCTCGAACGGCTCGCCATCCCGGGCTGCCAACGCAGGCCGAAACTCGCTTTCGTCGCTATCGGTAGTCTCGTGTAGATCCATGTGCAATACCACACGATCGCGGATCGGCTCGACCAGTTGCATAAGTGCCGCCGATTCCCCTGCTGCGCTGTTTTGATGGAAGGAGCGATTCGGGTCGATGGCATCTGCGTTCCAGCGATGAATGCGCTCATAAGCCCAAGGGCTAACACAAGGGGCGACCAGCAAGTTGATACGGCCCGCATAATCCTCCCCGTGCTGATCCACAAACTGCAGCGCGCCATGCACACCACTGGTCTCATAGCCATGCACCCCGCCGGTAATCAGGACAACCGGCAAATCCTCACGCCAGTCGCGGCTTCGGATCGCCATCAGGGGATAGCTCTCAGAGCCATAGTTCAGGCGGCCATACTCTTCCACATCGAAGCGCGAGCGCAGGCCTTTGATTACACTCAACACATCAGCTTCATAGCTGCGTTGATGGCTCTGCCGGGACAACCATTCGGCGCGTTCCCGTTCGCCCCAAGGCGTGCCGGGCGTTCCGATGGGATAGGATTCAGGGACTGCATTCATCTCAGGCTTTTTCTCCTTTGGGGGTGTCGCTGGGAAATATCACCAATTCATCTCCTTCCTGCCAGGGCTGAAACTTGACCATGGCCTGCAGAAATACCGGGTGCTCCAGCCATTCTCTCAGCCATCGCTGAAGATTCGGATAAGACAGGCTGTAAAAAACGTCCCGGTCTACATGGGCGAACTGGCGTACAAAGGGCATGATGCCCACATCTGCGATGCTGATGCTATCCCCCAGCAAATAGGTGTTGCTGGCCAGTAGATTCTCTAACGCCTGTAAAAACACCTCGCCCTGCTGCCGGTATTCCAGCTGGCTCAGTTCCGGATGGCGATCGGCGTATTTATAGCGATCCAGCCAATGTTTGAATTCGTTATCGTTGCGGTCGATCAGGGCGTTAGCACTATCCAAATCGGTGCTTAACAAACCTTGCGGATCATTCTTCTGCAGAGCCCATTCGAGTATTTCCCGGCTTTCCTCGATCACAAGGCTATTGGCGCTACCACTCTCAACCAGCTCCAGTACGGGAACCGTACCCTTAGGACTGATAGCCAACATCTGCGCCGGCTTGTTTTTCAGCACTATCTCGCGCAGCTCTACCTTCATCTCGGCGAACAGGATTCCGAGCCGGGCGCGCATGGCGTAAGGGCAACGACGAAAGGAGTACAAGCGGTGCAATGAAACAGTGATAGTGTGCCTCCAGGCTGAATGCTCTCTTAGTTGCCTTATCGTTGAGAGCTTGGCTTAAATAGCTTAAACCAAGCAATTAAGCTGGCAATAGCCCCCAAGCCCAGAAACACAAAGAAATCGGCAACGCTAAATTCCCCAACGTTATACATTAGCCCCAGAACAACCAGAAAAAATGTGCCAATAGTCCCGGCAAGCCTTACATTCATATTCCAACCCTATCAGTTTGTGGTCTCACATACTCATCTACACCAAAAGACCCTAAAACCCAAGCAGAGAAGTCGGCGTGGCACCGGCGTCCTGCTCTGGTGCCCGGAATGGGTTAGAATCCAGGTAGCCTGTCAGACGCCCCATAACAAGGAACAGAATGAGTAAACCTGGCTTCATCAAGCCCGAAAACCGATACCTGTTTTACTTCGCTATTTTCTGGGTTGTGTTCCTCGCGGCTGCGGCGTACTTACTAGGAGGTTGGGATTCCCGTAAAACCAACCCAAACCAGCAACTGGTTAGCCACTCCCACGGAAACGCTACCGAAATCAAACTGCAGGCCAACCGCCAGGGCCACTATCTGGCAAACGGCACCATCAACAACCAAAACGTCACCTTCATACTGGATACTGGTGCCACAACTGTGTCTGTGCCAGAGAGCATCGCGAATAAAGCCGGTCTTAACCGGGGGATGCCCGGCCATGCACGCACTGCCGCTGGCACAGTGAATGTGTGGAGTACTACTATTCGAGAACTCCGCCTGGGCGATCTCACATTCAATAATGTACCCGGCACCATCAACCCCGCCATGGACCGTGACATGGTGTTACTGGGCATGAGTGTGCTTGGACAGCTTAATTTCTCCCAGCAATCAGGCGTTCTGACCCTAAGCCTGGAAACACGTTGACCAGCAAGACGCTTTGCCCATGCTCTTATAACCTACAGGGCAAGGCTCCTTACACTTTCGGCTTTATAAACCCGGCTTCGTTTCGCATAATCTTATGTGCCGTGCCAACTCAGCCAATTCTTCATCGTTTGCACGGGGGCAATCGTGGGACGAAAGATAACCCTCATATCTTTCAAAGAATTTGGTCAAGCCCGCTTCTCTAAGCTGAAAACGAGAGTTGTCGCCCGTTCCGTGCATCGGGAATAATTTGCTATGAAGGTGGTCAACGCCATACCCCTCAAAGATCATTCCAGTTCGGCCAACGCCATCCAGAGCCTTATCGAGTAGCAACGCAACTTTCTTGGTGGCTGACACCAACTCACACAATATTTCATCAGTTTGATCAAAAGCGTAGCTGCCTATATGAGTTTTCGGGATGACCACCGTAAAGCCCTTCGTATTAGGGAAAATGGATAAAAAGGCAAGATGCTTATCGTCTTCCCATACTTTGTGGCAGGGGGATTCCCCTTGAACAATCTCGCAGAAAATACAACTCATGATGTGTAAATCTCCCTGCACCTAACGCTGAGCTTTGCAGCGTATGCGCGTCCGACAACAGCCTTTGGTTAAATGCAATTGCATGCGCACAATCATGCGCATACCCTGTTGCTAAGTGTGTTACTGCAACTGGAGGCTACAATGGCCGATCTATACAACATAACTGCCCCAAAAAAGCCGCAAATTTATCGGTTAACAGCGACTTGCTGAAAAAGACACGCGCTCTGGGCAAGCGCGCGGCTTTTAACGGTCAAGCCATGCAAGGCCTCACTCCGGTAATCACTTTTGCCGACCAGGAATTGCTGTTGCTAACACCGCAAATTTCTTCTGTGCCTGAAAAACAGCTCAAGAACCCGATCGGTTCCCTCTCACATTTCAGGGATCAGGTTGTTGGGGCTCTGGATCTCGCTATCACGGGCATTTAACGCTGAAATCAGCGGCGCGGCTTGTCCGCTGCAGTGCCTTGTTGGGCGCCTATAGCTACCAAAGCCTCCCGAAATGACAGAGCTTTGTCTGTTGCGAATCGGAACACAATTACACCCTGCCATTCTTCGCGAAAGTCAGAAGACTCGAAGGAAAGACACAACATCTGTTCTGTTGGGGTATCAACATACAGTTTCGCTATCTTGGGGTCTTCAACAGAGATATTGATCTGACGCTTCCTGTTTGTGTAGCAGAGCACCCTCGCCTTCGTGACCACAAGGCAACCAGAAAACCCCTCGGTGCGGTGACGATATCGCTTTCCAGGCCCATTAACGTGCTTCGTTACGAACCATCCTCCAATACCTTCATCGAGAGCAACAATACCCTCCCGCTCAAGCACTGGACGCAGTTTTTTAGGAACAGAGCCAACTCCAAATAGTCGATACAGGATTGTCTTCTTCATTATCTTTTCATTGCCGCACAACGCCCGCAATAACCGCGGCTTTTACGCAGCTAAGCGGAGAAAAAGCCGTCCGGTGGAGGCCCATCGGGCCGGAACGAATTTGATTGCCTTGTTACACATTGACTGAATACTTGAGATCACGCGCCTCATCTCCAGTCATGCCGCGAAAGCCCCAACAGTGTGGCGGTTGCTCCTTGATCAGGGCCTTTTGGGTCTCGGGAGTTCGACCCTGCATCATATTGATCTCGATGGCCGTGTATGCGGGTGTTCTGCCACCAGGGTAATAAAAATCCTCGGCTTCCATAGGGATAAAACGATGAGCCCGTTTGTCTTCTGGCATCCCCAGTACGGACTGCATACATCCGTGAATGACCTCAGAGAGCTGAGCCTTGATCGGATTAAGGTGTTCTTTGATTCCATAGATGACTATCACGATGCCTCCTGCAATGTGTAACGCGAAGCTTTGCGGCGTACCGGAGCGCCAGCGCAGGTGCGTCCGACAACAGCGACTGGTTAGCTGTGCACCAAGGCTTGAACGTCCGGACTATTGAGAATTTCATAAGCCATCTGTCGCACAGCGCATTCTAAGATATTCGTAAACTTGAATTCCTCGCCATCTTTCTTCCCTGTGAAATTGATGTTGCCATCCTTGATCCTTTTAAACTTTTCTGGGTGACTGTCGACGTGCGCTCCGCCATCTTTGTTGGCGCAAAACAGCACGAAATCTCGACGCGTGTATTTATCCATTTGAGGCATTCGAAAGATAACCTCATTCCACCACTGGTGTGCAGGCATCGGACGTGACCGGGCAACTCGATCATACTGTGGTACAACCCTCATTCCCTGTGAGTCGGTCTCGAAACCTGTCAGCGTGCATGTTCCATAGGTTTTGTCAGTCTTAAAATCAAAAGTTGACGTTGAAAGTATTTGTATCTTTCCACGAACTCGAAGTAGCCCTAAGAGACTTCTGGAACGACGGCTCTCGTGCAACAAAATTCGTATTGTAGTGGCGATCCGAGGTGCCTCATCTTGGTGCCCTGCATCAAATGCCTCCGCAGAACGAACCAAGTACTGGATCTGTTTTTCTAACTGGCTTTCCAGCTCATCCTGATCCATTGGAACTCCTGCTAACGCCTGCATAAACGGCGCCCGACTAGGGCGTCCGGTGGAGGCCCTTCGGGCCGGAACGAATTTGATGCACTGGTTAGGCGCATTACACCCATCCTTTCAGCTTGGCAGCGATGTATGGTGCAAGGGCTGTTGCTGCAAGAACAACAGGCCAGATGTTCCCACCCTTGAATGTGTAAGCCCCAAGCAATTCAAACCACGACTTGCCTTGCCAAAGCCCGAACGAAAACTCAAAAACGAGCGTGAGAACCAGCCAGCCCACCCCAACGATACAGAACGCAAAGGGCCTACTAATATGAAGCCATGGCAGGGACAAGTACGCCACACCAATGATTAAGACTGAGAGCAACAAGCCGCTAAGCACGAGCGCTGTCGGAGTCCCGAACGCGGGTACAAGTACCGATTCACGCAGTACTCCATTGGCAGTAGCTAAAGCTAGGATGCCAACCCAAATTACCAAAGCCTTTAAAGCAACTACCATAGGCGTTGCTCATCCTCGTAGTGCCTAACGCCAATAATAAGCGGCGCCCGTCTAGGGCGTCCGGTGGACGGCCGTCAGGCCGGGAACGAACTTAATTGACTTGTTAAGCATTGATCTGGTGGACGAAGCCAACTTCATCTCTGACACCTACGCGGTTGCCATCGGGGTCGCTGATGTTGATAGTCCGGCCCCAAGAACTTTCCTGGAT